>NZ_JBIVPU010000001.1:0-355839 GCF_044754805.1 Kitasatospora sp. NPDC092948
TCTGGGCTTCGGTCCGCATGCGTCGGGGTGCTGAGGCGGGCCGGGGCAGCAGTGGGGGTTTGGCGATGTTGCGGGACAGGCGGTCGCCGTTGACGACGCTGGTCAGCGTGCTGGAGAGGGTCGCCATGATGCGGTACACGGTGACCTTGCCGCGGCCGGCGTGAAGTTCGCGGGTGATGTAGGCGCGCAGGTGCTGCCGGTTGAGGTCGTCGAGGGAGATGCCGCCGAGGGCGGGGACCAGGTCCTGTTCGACGTAGTCGCGGTAGCGGGCCATGGTGGTGGGCAGTACGCCGACCTCTCGACCTCCCGCACCCGCGACTACATCTTCGACGCCGACCGCATGGTCTCCCTCAACGGCGACACCGGCACCTACCTCCAGTACGCATACGCCCGCATCCAGTCCATCCTGCGCAAGGCCCCCGACGGCGTCACCCCGACCGCCCACCAGGACCTGGCCCTGGAGCCGGCCGAACGCGCCCTCAGCCTCCTCCTCGACGAGTTCGGCGCCACCATCGACCTCGTCGCCGCGACCTTCGAACCCCACCGCCTCTGCGCCTATCTGCACAGCCTCGCAGCGGCATACACCACGTTCTACGAGCACTGCCCCGTCCTCAAGGCACCCAGCCGGGAGGTCATGGAGACCCGGCTACTGCTGTGTCAGCTGACCGGCCAGACCCTTCGCCAAGGCATGGGCCTCCTCGGGATCGGTACGCCCGAGCGGCTGTAGATCTTGACGATCCTCGGGGCGGACAGGATCACCTGTCCGCCCCGAAGGCATATCCGTGATGTGTCTCGCCGTTGCAGTTCTGCGGGGAGTCCGGAATAGACCTGTAGGGCACGACTGAAGGCTGTCTCGTGACTCCGTGGGCCGAGTGGCGTTGGTCTGGGGAGCCCGTCAGCGCTCGGGCCGGGGTCAGCGGATACGGCGCCGCCGGCCGGTGGCCCCGGCCGTGCGGGCGATGAACGCCCCGCGCCCTTCGTCCTCTTGTCGGCGGGCGGCGTCGCTGCCCATTCGCGGCCGGCGTGGTTCAGCAGCCATGCAAGGGCGGTGGCGCGGGCCAGATCGAGGAGGCTGTCGGTGAAGTGGGTGTCGGTGTACGCGGAGCCTTCGGGGTGGGCTTTTCGGGCCGTGGTCCATTCGGCGAGCGCGCGAGCGGCGCTCCTGCTCATCGACACGGTGTCAGGAGCCAGGGTGCCTGGGCGCCCGCCGGTGGCGCGCCGCCAGGTCTCCTGCTGGGCGGCAACACTTCGTCCCGCAGGCGGTGGAGTTCCTCCAGCGGGGTGTGGCAGAGCGTGTCGAAGCGCTCTTCGGTGTCCGTCTCTCCGAAACGGGCCATCTGGCACGCGTGGGCCGTGGCGGCGTACTCCCGGACGGCGAGGCGGTCGAGGCTGGAGTGGTCGGAGTGCAGGTCGATCGCGGCCTCCAGGTTTGCGCATGAGATCGAGGTCGCCCCCGGGCAGGTGCGGCGAGTTGAGGTGGGTCAGCACGCCGAGGAGGCGGCCGTCGATCTCTTCCCGCGAGGCGTGGGCGAGGTCGGGCCGTCGCCGCAGGTTCGCGCGCATCTTCCGGATGGCCATCCCGCTCTCCTTGACGTCGAGGAAGGCTTGGGCTTCCGCCCAGTCGTAGTGGATGTCCTGTTCGGAGCCGGGGGCGCCGGGGACGGCGTCCATGATCTTGGCCGCTGCGTCGCGGTGGCGCTCCCGGGCGGGGAAGTACGTCCTGATGAGCGCCAACTTCAGTGGGGCCTCCGGGATTCGGGCGCTGTCGCAGAAGAAGGCAAGCAGAACCGTGTGGTCCAAGAAGCGGCCGGGTCGATGCCGGCGCGCCAGCGTGCGGGCGAGGTCTTTCACCTCCTGCGGATAGGAGGTGTGCGTGCCGGCCCGTCCCAGAAACACTCTGTCGGGAGCGGGCAGCAGGCCCTCGCGCCGCCAGCGCTCGAGCTGGGCGTGGTGGGAGAGGTGAGGCCCGGGACGCGGTCGGAGAAGTCGTTGATGGCCTTCAGCCGGTCGGTGCCGCTCTGGACGTACGCCCGCCACGCCTGGCGTCAGTAGGCGGTGTCCGACCCGGTGTCCGGGAACTTGGGGCGCAAGGTGACCGCCGCCCCCGTGCCGGTGCCCTCCGCGGTCAGGTAGAGGTCGGTGGCGACGTGCCGGAGCCGTGCGTGGGCCACCCGGAACCGCTCGGCCACCCACAGTTGCGGTGCGGCCTTCCCGTCCGCGACGAGTGCCACCGCGCCGCCGTCCAGCGCCTTGGCGACGTGTGCCACCAGGGACGGGTCACGGTGGGGACGGAGGGCGAACGGCTCTGCGGGCCAGTCGACCAACATGGCAATCATTCCTCCGGTAAGTAAATTTGACTGAACGTCAGTCGTGATCTCCGAGTCGCCCCCGGGGCGCAGGAGGGCCGGGAGCGGAGGTCCGTCCGCCGAGGCGCAAGGCGCTCGATTCCAACTCCGAGCAGGCCGGGTGGCCTCGGCCGGTTCGGGCAGGCCAGTGGCGGCGGACTTCACGTAGAGGTCGAGGCGGCGGGCGAGCTCGGATGTGACGTGGCGTCGGTTCCGTGATCACCGGCTCGGGCAGGGCCGCGTCCGGGCGCGCCGGAGCTGCCGGGGCTGTTCGGGGCGGGGATTCGGTGATGGGCCGCCGGGGTGCCGCGCCTGCGCCTTCGGGTGAACCGTCAGCCGCGACGCCCGGCAGCGGGCTCGTCGGACATCAGCGTCACTCGTCGTCACCTTCTCCACATGGCGTGGGGTCGACGAGAGGAGCGGAACCATGCGGATCCGCTTCACCGCGCGGCGACGGCTGGGTACGGCCGCCGCCGCATCGGTCCTGGTGCTGATGCCCCTGGCCGTGGACGCGACCCAGCAGGCCGTGGCACAGCCGTAACCCGGCGCCGGACGGCAGGCGCACCGCGCGCCGGCGCCCACAGCCGTCGTCGGTCCGGTCGGCGAGGCCGGCGAGCCGTCCGTCGCGACCTGCCCCTCCGGCACCAGGGCCCTCAACGGCGGTTACGTCTCCGTCGACTTCGTCCGGACCGACACCGGCGGGCCCGACGACTACGTGACGGCCGACGCGCCCGGCCCGGGCGGCAAGGGATGGCTCGCCCTCCAGCTCAAGGGCAGGGTCCGGGCCCACGCCCTGTGCGTCCCCGAGGAGCAGGTGGCCGCGGTGGCCGGCGGCTCGGTCAGCGAGGCCGGCGAGCCGTCCGTCGCGACCTGCCCCGTGGGCACCCGGGCCGTCGGCGGTGGCTACGTCTCCGCGAAGTTCGTCCGGACCGGCAGCGGCGCGATCGACGACTCGGTGATCGCCAACGCGCCCACGGAGGGCGGCCAGGGCTGGTCGGCCGCACCGCTCAAGGGCAGGGCCCGGGCGCGTGCCGTGTGCGCGCCCGCCGGCCAGATCTGTTCCCCGGACGGTGGCGAGCCTGCCGTAGTGCGCCGGCGCTCGGTCCGGCGGGCGCCAGGCCCGTTCTGCGGGTGTGCTCGCGTCAGCCCAGCGGGGGGTGGATCAGCCGTCCGTGGTGGATCAGGGACACGGACTGCTTGAGGCGGCGGACGCGGATGCTGATCTCGTAGCCCTTGATGCCCTCGATGCGGGCCAAGCGGCTGCTGAGGTAGCGGTAGAAGTCGGGGGTGTCCCGGCAGATGACGACGGCCATGAGGTTGTGCCGGCCGCTGGTCGCCGCGACGAAGGCGCATTCGTCGTGTCGGGCGAGTTCCTCACCGATCCGGTCGAGTCCGGGCAGGTCGACCTGGAGCCAGAGGACGGCGTTGAGCTCGTAGCCGAGGCGTTCGGGCAGGATGTCGATGCCGTAGGCGAGGGAGCCGGAGGCCTCCAGGGCCTCCAGGCGGCGGGCGACTCGGGGTGTGGACCAGCCGGTGACCTCCGCCAGGCGGGTGTGGGAGGCGCGGCCGTCCTCCGTCAGGGCCTCGAAGAGCGGGAGGTCCTCGTCGGCCGGGGCGAGCGGCGGCCCGGCGGCCGCAGGGCGCTCCGCCGTCAGCCGTCGCACCTGTTCGTCGGCCAGGGCGCGCTCCCCACCGGCCCAGCCGACCGCGTCCGGGGCGCCGAACGCGTGGAGGAGGAGGTCGACGCTCATGTCGAGGACCGAGGCGGCGCGCGGGAGCTGCCGCAGGAGGACGTCGTCGCGCCCGGTGCCGATGGCCGAGCGGATGGTGCAGATGATCTCCGACCCGCCGGAGGCGATGCTGGCGTAGCCGACCTCGGGCCTGCGGGCGAGGGAGTCGGCGACCGGCCCCACGGCTTCCGGGCGGCAGCGCAGCCGCGCGATCCACTCCGCCTGCCCGTGGGCCGACGGGCTCCTCAGCCCGACGACGCGCAGGATCCCGCCGCGCCGCAGCGCGTTGTAGCGGCGGGCCACGGTCTGTTCGGACACCCCCACGACCTCGCCGAGGCGGCGGAACGAGGCCCGGGGGGCGACGTAGAGCCCGTGGATGATTTTGCGGTCCAGGTCGTCAGGCACAGAGAAATCATGACACACAGACGGACCGGAATGGAGGTTCTGGTACGTCTGCCGGGGCCGCTTGGGGATTCCTCGCGCGTGGGGCCGAAGCTTTCCTGTGTCTCCAGCAACCGGTGCCCGTGCGGCATCCCGCAGTCGAAGGAACCACCCCGTGAACTCCGCAACGGTGCAGCGCCCCGTGGCCGGACGAGGCGTCACGCTCGTCATGGCCTGCCTGGGCGTCTTCGTCGCCTACCTTCCTGTGACCACCGTGTCGGTGAGCCTGCCGGCGCTCCAGCGGGCGTTGGGCGCCTCGACCTCCCAACTGTCCTGGGTCTCGGACGCGTTCGTGCTGCCGATGGCCGCGCTGATCCTGACCACCGGGGTGTGGGGCGACGTCCACGGCCGCAAGCGGGTGTTCCAGGCGGGCATGGCGTTCTGCGCGCTGGGCGCGGCCGTCTCGCTGACCGCGGGCTCGGTGCAGTGGCTGTGGGTCGGGCAGGCGGCCTCCGGGCTGGGTGCGGCGGCCCTGCTGCCCACCACGCTGGCCCTGATCAGCCACGCCGTCCCCGACCACCGGGAGCGTGGGAGGTTCATCGGCCTGTGGGCGATGTCCATGCTGGCCTCGCTGGCCCTGGGACCGCTGATCGCCGGGCTGCTGCAGCAGCACGTCGAGGTACGTTGGATCTTCCTCCTGCCCATCCCGGTGTCACTGATCGTGCTGGTCGTCGCGGCCTTCCTGCTGCCGGACTCCCGGGCGCCGCACGGCCGGCGGCTCGACTGGCCCGGGCAGATCAGCGCGGCCGTCACGGTCACCGCCGTCGTCTACGGCGTGATCGAGGGCGGCGCCGACGGCTTCGGTACGCCCTCCGTGGTGGCGGCCCTGGCGATCGGCGCCGTGAGCGCGGTCGCGTTCGTCGTCGTGGAGCGCCGCAGCAGCAGCCCGATGCTCAACCTGGCCCTGTTCCGCAGTCCCGCCTTCGCCGCCACGTCGCTGGTCGCCATGATCAGCTTCCTGGGGCTGATCGGCTTCTTCTTCATCCTGAGCCTGTACTTCGGCCTGGTGCAGCACCTGAGCACGTGGGAGGCCGGACTGCGGATGGTCCTGGTGTCCGGGACGTCCCTGGTCGTGGGCGTCCCGGTCGGACGGCTGATGCACCGGGTGTCCGCTCGGGTCATGATCACCACCGGCCTGGTGGTGATGGCGGGCTCGCTGCTGTCGCTGATCGGCGTCGACGCGGGCACCTCGTACGGGTCGCTCGCCTGGCGCCTGGTCCTGCTCGGCCTCGGCATCGGCGCCGTCCTCACCCCGATGACGGCCTCCGCGGTCTCCTCCGTACCGCACCACCTGGCCGGCATGGCCGCCGCCGGGAACAACGCCTTCCGCCAGCTCGGCGGCGCCCTCGGCCCGGCCGTGCTCGGCGCCCTGCTGACCACCCGCGCCCTCGACGCCCTGCCCGGCCGGCTCGCCGACGCCGGCGTGCCGGCGGAGACCGGCGGCCACATCCTCGCCGTCGCCCGGGAGCAGGGCCTCGGCGCCGTGGCCGGGCTCGACCTGGGCCCTGCCACCGGGCCGGCCCTGAGCGCACTCAGCGGCTCCTTCCTCGACGGCCTCCAGCTCTGCCTGGCCGTGTCGGCCTCGCTCGCCCTGCTGGCGGCCGTCTCCTGCGCCGTCCTCCTGCGGCCGGCCGTGCCCGCCGGCGGTCCTGGCGCCGGAGCCCCGGTTCCGCAGACCGCCGACGTTCCCGTCCCTGTGCGCAGCGCGTCCGCCTAGGGTTCCCGCACCCGGCCGACGGCTGAGCCCTCGCCCACGCGGGCGACCCTGCTGCCGGGCCTCTCGCGGGGCCCGGCCGTTCGGCCTGCGGCTGCCGGGCAGCGTCGGTCATGCCGGTCCGACGCGGGTTCCCTCCGCCGAGTGGTTTGCCGGCGTTCGGTGTTGGCTCTGTTCACGTCGCAGAGCAGCGTTCCGGCAGCAGTCTGGGAGGCGCCTCTCGCGCCGGATGTTCACGAGAACGGACAGCACCTTGGTGGTGGCCGGTGGAGCGCCGTCTGTCGGCCGGTTGGGCACCAGGGCAAAAGCGCTGGCTATGGGCGCAGGCGTCATCCTCCAAGGCATCGTTGCCGAGTGTCGGCGGGTGCCTCCCGTCCTCGTGAACATCGACTCCACCGCTCGGCCGGTGCCTCCCGGAGTCATCGACATCTGCCGTCGGACCTCGTGAACAAAGCCAGGATGCCCAGCGGCAAGCGAACCTGCAGACCGCTGTCCCAGGCGCATCAGCGGTGTGCCGTGTGTGGTGGCCGGAGCGCTGTCACTCGCCGCGTCTGAGGGCGTTGCCGGGCCTTGGGACCACTTTGGGACCAGGCGTCTTGGCCGCCGACGGCCGCTGGTGGACGCATGTGGACGGAGTCGGACATTCCTGGCCGAGGCGGCACCTGAGTATCCGTCGGCCCATGTGAACCACGCCAGCACCCATTTGTCCCCAACTCCACTTTGCGAGAGGAGAGTTGGCCGCCTGTTCGGGGCCCGACGAGTAGGTGCGCCGCGTTACCGACCGATCAACCGCGGCGAGGCGCACGAGGAGGCGCTCCGGACTGGATCGCCGCGCCCTCGGCCTGGGCTCTGACCGTCGAGGTCGCGGACACCGGACTGCTGCAGGCGCAGGTCGAGCAGGCACTCACCGCGCGGCTGGGAACGCGGGCCCCGGAAGGAGGGGAGCCGCTGCCGCCGAGCGACTTCGCGCGAGGCCGGGACAAGAGCGTGATCGCGGGTAGGGTGGAGGGCCTTGTCGCCTTGGTGACGGCGTCCGGCCGGACACTCCCTGCGGCATTGGCGGCCCCCGCCCCGACGGAGGAGATCACCGCCCGGCTGGAGGCGGCCGGTGCGCTCGACTTCCGAATGCCGGGTCCTGACGACGTGGTTGCCTGGCTGGCCGCGCTCGGACAGTGGCCGGCCGACCTGCCCCGCACAGCGGACCTCAAACGCCACGGGCTGACTCCGGAGGACCTGGACGAGGCACGCAACGAGACGAACCGGGCCCGCGCGGCGCGCGAGCGCACCCGACGGCTCATCTCGGTAGGAAACCGTCAACTCGACGTACACGATGGTGACTTCACCGAGCTCGATGTCCTGCTGCGCGAAGCACTGGACGCCAAGCCTGAACTGGTTGGCGGCCACCACCACTTCGCCCACCTCACCCCGGTCGCGCCGCGTAGCAGTGCAAGCCGCGCCGGGCACCGTCCGGGCGGCAGCCGGGGCCGTGCGGACAGCGGGCTGTCCCAGGCTCAGCGAACAGCGATCGGGTATGCGGGCGAGTGGTACGCCTACCACTGGCTGTGTCGCCAGTATCCCGGCACTGACGAGAGCAGCTGGGTCTCCACCAATCGTCGCGGTGCCTTTCCCGGCTCACCCGGGGAGGATGGTCTGGGCTTCGACTTCCGGGTCGGTTCCGGCAAGCAGCCACTGATGTTCGAGGTCAAGGCCACTCAGGGGCAGGGCGGTCAGATTGAACTGGGGGAGAGCGAGGTCCGGGCGGCCCAGCAGCACGCCGGCCACGACCGATGGCGGCTGCTGGTGATCACCTCGGTCCTCAACGTTGCCCAGCTGCAAGTGCACATGCTCCCCAACCCGTTCAGTGTGCGGGGGCGCGGGTACTACCGGGAGGAGGGCGGCGCTCTGCGCTTCACCTACCACCTGTGACCGTGGAGCGCCGGTTCTCGTGGGCCCCGCGCAACTCGCCGTCGAGCACGGCCCTCATCTCCCGGGCGGCTTCGGCCCGGATGGCGAATCCTCCTCGCCGGCAGGTGGGGCGCCGTCCCTCGTCAGGGGCGAGGTCGACGCAGTACGTCCACTTCCCGTGCTTCTCGTCCGCGGCCAGTAGCAGGCACCACGGCCGTCGTGCTTGGTGGTCGCAATGTGGTCGTGAACGCTCGTTCGCGCCCGGTCCGGCCGGGGGTCGGCCGGCTGCGGAGCGTTTCGGCGCAGCCGTGTGAGCCGCTCTCTGTTCGGTCGGACGGCTGGGGCACCGGATGATGGTCGGGCGTTGCTCGGGTGGCCCCGTCCGCCGCCCGGAGCGGCCCGCGGAAAGCGGATTCGACCGCGATCGAGCGGGAAGTTCCATCGACCGAACCACCGAGCCCGACCACAGCCCCGGACCGGCGGCGGGGTGGGCTCGGCCTTCCTCCCCATGGCCGAGCATGATCAGCCCGCCCCGACAGTCGACCGTCCGATGTTCGGGCCTCCCACCGCAGTCGGAGGCCGGCCGACCCCGCGCGGTCTGCCGCGGCTGGACCCGAGCTCGCCGCGGGTGCTCGTGCGGCGGGTGCAGGTGGGGGCCGAACTCGCTGCTGCTGTCCGGGTGTTCATCGGTGATCCGGCCTCCGGAGTGTCCCGGGCAGCCGATCGGATTCCGCTGCCCCTCACGCCTGAAGCGCCGCCTCCGTACGCCCCTACCGCCCGGAACGCCGCCGAAAGCGGCCCGGCAGCCGGAACGACGAGCAGGGCGGTGCAGAACACGAGCAGCCGGTCGGCATCGGTCGTGGCGGGCAGCGCGGCGACGCTCTCGCCCCGGCCCGCCGTGCGCGGCGCGCGGTGCGTTGTCTGCGGGTGGACTGCCGGGCCGTGGTCCGCGGGGCACGGACGGGTGCGGCCGTACCGGAAGGCGGCGGGCGCGCGATCGGCGGGTCAGGTTCTCGGAATCTGCCGTGTTCGGCGGTGGCCCGGGCTGTCGGGGACGGGCGAGGGTGAAGCGGCTGCCGAAGCGCGGCGAAGGGCGAGGGCCGAGGTCGGAGCCGTCTGCCGTCGGTTCCGCAGTGGTGCTCGCCTGCGAGGCGGTTCGCGCCGACAGGGCCGGCGACCGGCGGGACCGGTCGCCCCGAAGAAGGAGTCGAAGGATGAAAGCAGCGCGGTTCTACGGCAAGGAGGACCTGCGGGTCGAGGAGGTTGCGGAGCCCGTGCCCGGCCCGGGGCAGGTGAAGCTTCGCAACGCCTTCGCCGGCATCTGCGGTTCCGATCTCCATTTCTTCTTCTACCCGGAGTCGGTGCCGTTCGCGCTGGACGAGCCGCACCCGCTGACCGGTGCGATGGTGCCGCAGATCCTCGGTCACGAGTTCTCCGGCACCGTCGTCGAGGTGGGCGAGGGGGTGACGGATGTGAAGGTTGGTGACCGCTGCGCGGTCTTCCCGCTGGCGGTGTCCTGCGGCGAGTGCACGGCCTGTCGACGGGGGCTGCCCTTCTCGTGCCGGCTGATGGCCTCGCTCGGGACGAACGCGGACGGCGGTGGCCTGTCGGAGTTCACCGTGTGCGACGCCTCGAAGGTGCATGTGCTGCCGGAGGGCGTCGACCTGCGGATGGGTGCGCTCGTGGAGCCGATGGCGGTCGGCTGGCACGCCGTCGCGCGCACCGGTGTGGAGGCGGGCGGTAGCGCGCTGGTGGCGGGGGCCGGGCCGATCGGGATCGGGGCCTGGTTCGCGTTCAAGGCCCGGGGCGTGGAGAAGGTACTGGTGTCGGAGCCGAGCGCGGAGCGCCGCGCGATCATGGCCGCGCTGGGCGCCCGGGTCGTCGATCCGGTGCACGAGGACGTGGCGGCCGCCGTCGCCGCGCTCACCGACGGCGAGGGCGTGGACGTCGCGGTCGACGCGGCGGGTGCGGGCGCGGCGGTCACCGCCGCGCTGGCGGGCCTGGTTCCCGGCGGCCGGCTGGTGACCGCCGCGCTGCACGAACACGCGATGGACTTCCAGCCCACGCAGGTCATGATCGCCGAGACCGAGATCGTGGGCGCGGTCGGCTACCGCCCCGAGGAGTTCGACGCGGTCATCGCCGCCATGGCCGACGGTGTCTACGACACCACCGGCTGGGTCCAGGAGCTGCCACTGGAGGATGTCATCGGCGCCCTCCACGCACTGCGCGGCGGTGCCGCCGGGAAGATCCTGATGAAGGTCGGCTGAGCCCGCTCCCGGGTCTCCCGAACGGTCCGGCAGCCGCACCCACCCCGGTGCGACTGCCGGACCGTGCCGTTTCCACAGGCCGGACGCGCGGATGGCTGGGGATGCCGCTCCAGACCGCTGCGTTCGGCGGTTCCGCGCGCGGAGGCTCCGAAGGAGGCTCGAGGTGTGCCGCGAACCCCCGCGGCGCGCAGGAAGGAGCACCCGTGTCCGTCAACATTCCGCGCCCCGCGTTCGACCCGGAACTGGAGGCCGTGCTGGCCGTCCTCGGCGACCTGATCCCCCCGACGATGACCGCGGAGATGATCCCGCACATGCGCCAGGCATCGCCGTCGGAGGTCACCGACGAGATGCTCCGCACCGCCGGCCTGACCCGGCGCGACGTCACCGTCCCCGGCCACCTGGGCGGCGACATCACCGTGACGGTGATCGCCCGCGAGGACCACCACGGCCTCGGACCGGGGATCTACCACACCCACGGCGGCGGCATGGTCTCCGGCGACCAGTTCTCCGGCCTGGTCCAGGTCCTCCCGTGGGTCGTCGAGCACGACGCCGTCCTGGTCACCGTCGACTACCGGCTCGCACCCGAGCACCCCGACCCCTACCCGATCGAGGACTGCTACGCAGGCCTGCTCTGGACCGCCGAGCACGCGCGCGAGCTGGGCATGGACCCGGACCGGCTGCTCATCGCCGGCCAGAGCGCCGGCGGCGGCCTCACCGCCGGCCTCGCCCTGCTGGCCCGCGACCGCCAGGGCCCGCCCCTGCTCGGCCAGGTGCTCATCTACCCGATGCTCGACGACCGGGACCGGACGGTCTCCTCGGCCCAGTTCGACGGCGCCGGCGTGTGGGACCGCGGCAGCAACGTCATGGGCTGGAACGCGCTCCTGGGCGAGCGGCGCGGAACCGACGACGTGTCGATCTACGCCGCACCCGCCCGCGCCGGCGACCTCACCGGCCTGCCGCCCGCCTTCATCGACTGCGGCTCCGCCGAGGTCTTCCGCGACGAGGACGTCGCCTACGCGACCGCGCTCTGGCACGCCGGCGTCCAGGCCGAACTCCACATCTGGCCCGGCGGATTCCACGGATTCGACCTGACCGCGCCCCACACCGCCCTCGCCCACGCCATGACCGACGCCCGCAACGCCTGGGTGGCCCGCACCCTGGCAGTCTGAGGCGGGCCTCCCGGCGGCCATAGACTGAGGAGGAGGCACGAAGGAGCGCGGTGGTGCACCAACTGGCCGGACGGCTGAACTCGATCGACCCGCAGGCGGGCGAGGCCCTGCGGATCGTGTCGTACTTCGACGTCCTCATCGCCCGGGGCGTCGGACTCGACGGCCTCCTGCGCGGCGCCGCGCTCCTGTCCGGGACGGTCGCCGGCGCCGAGATCCGCGGGCGGGTGACCCGGCGCGACCCCGACGGACACGCGCCCGCCGACGCCGCCGACGCCCGCCGGCGCTCCTCCCCGCGCTCCCACGACACCTGGACGGTGTGGCTGGAACGGGACGGGGAGCCGGGCCCCGACGACGACATGATCGCGGAGCGCCTCGCCCTGGGCGTCTACCTCCTGGAGGAACGCCGCCGCCCCGACAGCGGCATCGACGCGATCATCGACCCGAACCGCTCCGCCGCCGAGCGCGCGGTCTTCCTCGCGCGGCACCGGACCGACCCGGAGACCCGGGTGCGGGTCCTGGCGACCCCGGCGGACGCCGCCGACACCGGCGCTCCGTCCGCGATCGTCCCCACCCGGTACGGACTCCTGAAGGCCACCCTCGACCGCTCCGGCAGACTCGCCCCGCCCGAACCGGCCGGCCTCGGAACCTGGGTGCGCGCCGATCGCGCCCCCGAATCCTGGGACGCGGCGATCATCGCCCTGCGGCTCACCGCCCCCGACACGCCGACCGTCGACGCCACGGACCTCGGCGCGATGCTCCTGCTCGCCCAGGCCCACGACCCGCAGGCACCGCATGAGGACGTCCGCGCCCTCGCCGCCCTCGACCAGCGTTCCTCCGACGTGCTGCGCACCCTCGTGGAGGCCGACAGCATCCGCTCCGCGGCAGGCACCCTCGGCATGCACCACTCCACCGTCCAGGCCCGTCACGAAGCACTGACCGCCACCCTCGGCTACGACCCGCGCACCACCACCGGCCGCATGCGCTACACCGCCGCCGCACTGCTGCTGCGCCTCATCGACCCGATCACCCCCGCCCGGACGCCGAGCGCCTAGGCACTGCCGGGGAGGCCGGCCGGTGCAGGTCGAGTGGGGCCGGGCGCAGGGCGATGCCGCAGCGGCTCTGGGCGACGGTCTCCTCCGGTTCGTCGAGGTGTTCGCGCCGTGCCGCGGGGGTCGGGCGGGAGATCGTCGGCGACGTACAGGGCGTGCCGGGAGGCTGGTGACTTGCGCGGGTCGGTCCCGTCAGCCGGAGCGGAACCAGCTCACCACGGCCGGTCGCGTCGGCCACGAATACGACCCGGCAGGCCGTATCACGCTGCGCCAGGTCACGGGCTTTCGACATGGACCCCGACAACCCGGACGTCACCCGCCGGCTCGGCCCGTCGAAGAGCGTCGCCCAGGGAGACCTGACCGAGCTGAAGCAGGCTGGCATGATCGACAACATCAAGAAGCAGCGGGTCCTGCCCCCGCCGAAGCCCTGCGAAGAACAGTCGGGACGGACGAGCGCAGCAGAGGAGGGCACGCCCGCCATGCCGGACCGGATGCCGGAGGAGGTCGATCCCCGGTTCGCCGCAGTCGATGCGGCCCTCGACCGGGACGATCCCGACGTCGGCACCGAGGTGATCGCGCTGGTCCTCGCGAGCGACGACTTCGAGGCCGTCGCGGCGAGGGTCGAGCGGGCCCTGGGAGCCGCGCGGTTCGAGGTCCGGCAGTTGGCCTGCGTGGCCGCCGGGGACCTCGCCAGGATCTCGGGCCGGCTGACTCCCGGAATTTTCGCGGCGCTGCGGGCCGAGGGGCTGGGCGGGGTGGCGGACACGGCGATCAGGGATGCGCTGACGTTCATCCCGTTCCGCCGGCTGCCGCGGTGGTGGCGATGGACCTCGGCCCGCTTGTCGGTGCGGGACTGGCTCGAGGGCCAGTGGCTGCGCGCCGTCGACGCCGTCGAAACCGCCCGCGACGCCGCCCGCCGGGCCAGGTCCGGACGCTCCAGGCGGTCGGACCGCCGGTGACCCGGCAGGCCGGGCCTGAAGCGGCCGATCGGCGATGGCGTCCACGCGGACGGCGGTGGCCGGAGGGCGAGTTCGCCGTGAGGGCCTCGGTGCCGCGTTCGAGGAGAGGGCCGGCCGGAGTCGGGCACGTCCGGTCGAGGTGACGCCGGGGCGTCCGACAGGTCGCACGGGCCGGGTGGGCTGTGCCGGTTGGCCGTTGGAGTCCGTCCGTCGCCGGTGGCCGTGACGTGTTCGCCCATCACGGGGAACGGTTCGTGTCGTAACCAGGCCGTTCCTGTGCGGGGCCGTCCTGCCGCCCATCATGGGGGCGCCGTCCTCGTCGGTGGGCGGGTGCCGGATCGGCTGGAGACGGAGGCTGCTGATGAGCGTGACGGCGCGTACGAACGAGAACGACCCCGAGGGTCAGGTGGTGGACCTGAACGACGAGTCGGATGTCTATCCGGACGACCGGGAGTGGGTCGACAAGTGCATCGCCCGCCTCCGCGGCGACCTCGCGCCCCGGCAGACGAAGCTGGACGAGATCCCGCTCCCGTCGGCCCTCGGAGAGCTGAAGCTGTACCTCAAGCGGGAGGCCGACCAACTGTCCGGCAGTCACAAGCACCGGCTCGCGGCGGCGTTGCTCACCCACGCCCTGGCCAGCGGGTGGCTGGCGAAGGGGCAGTGCGTGGTCGAGGCGTCCAGTGGCTCGACGGCCATCTCGGAGGCGTGGTACTGCCGGCAACTCGGCATCAAGTTCTATGCGGTCGTGCCGAAGAACACGGCCCCGGAGAAGCAGAAGCTGATCGAGACGTACGGCGGCGACGTGGTCCCGGTGTCGGGCGACATCGTCGAGTGGGCGCGGCGGGTGGCGAAGCGCTACGACGGCCACTTCATGGACCAGTTCAGCTATGCCGAACGGGCCTACGACTGGCGCGGCGAGCACAGCCTCGCGGCGGAACTGCTCGGCGCGGTGCCGAAGTTGAGCTGGTTCACGATGGGCGCCGGAACCGGCGGCACGGGCACCTCGGTGGCCAGGTACGCCCGGTACAACTCCAAGGGCCTCCGGGTGTGCGTGCCCGACCCGGACCACTCCGCGTACTTCGACGGCTGGTACTGGAAGGACCCGGCGGTGACCGACCAGGGCTCGCAGATCGAGGGCATCGGCCGCCCCAGGGTCGAGGCCTCGTTCGTGCCGACGACCGTCAACCGGATGATCCGCGTCCACGACGCGGCCTCGGTCGCGACCATGCGCTACCTCTCCGACCGCATGGACATCCACGCCGGGCCCTCGACCGGCACCGGCGTCTTCTCCGCGATCCGGATCCTGCTCGGCATGGCGAACGGCGACCCGAAGGGAAGCGTCGCCACCGTGATGTGCGACTCCGGGGACCGCTACACGAACGAGTTCTACAACGACGAGTGGCTGGCGGCGAAGAACATCGACTACCAGCCCTGGTACGCCACCATCGGGCAGTTCTTCGAGACCGGCGACTGGGCGCCGCCCACGACCGTCCAGCCGACGCCCCGCCCCATGACGACCCTGTGGAACATGTGACCCCCCACGGCGTGCCCGCGCCGTGCCGGCCGCGGTGCGACCCGCACGGTGCAGTGCGGCGGGCGGGGGAGGGGGCGAGGGCGTGCGCGGGCTGCGATCTTCGGCGGACCCCGTTTCCACGCCCCGCCGCAGCCCGACTGCTCGCAGGCGTCGGCGCGAGCCCGTCCACGGCCCTGTCCGATACCCGCCAGCAAGGGCCCGTCGGGGTTCATACCGTTTCATCGGTCGACGGCCCGTCACCAAGGGCCGTCCTCCGAAAGGGAATTCGATGGCCACTCGCTCGCTGAACGCCGAGGCGCAGCTTCTGCGCTCCTACCACGCCGAGGGCATCCTCGTGCTGCCCAACGCCTGGGACGGGGCATCCGCGGCCCTGATCGCCGCCGAGGGCGCCAAGGCGATCGCCACCACCAGCGGCGGCATCTCCTGGGCGCTGGGCCGCTCCGACGGTCAGCGCCTGTCGCGGGCCCGGATGCTTCGGATGGTCGAGAGCATCGTCGCGGCCGTCGAGGTGCCCGTGACGGCCGACGTCGAAGGCGGCTACGGCCCGACCGGCGAGGACGTGGCCGAGACCGTCCGCGCGACCCTCGCCGCCGGCGCCGTGGGAATCAACCTGGAGGACTCCGGCGCCCCGGACGGCGTGCTCTTCGACGTCGAAGCCCAGGGGGCCCGCATTCGTGCGGCGCGGCGGGCGGCCGCGGACGCCGCGGTCCCCGAGTTCGTGATCAACGCCCGGACCGACGTCTTCCTGTTCCAGGTCGGCGAGCCGGCCGGCCGCCTGGACGAGGTCATCGGTCGGGCGAAGGCCTACGCCGAGGCCGGTGCGGACTGCCTCTTCGTGCCGGGGCTGGTCGACCTGGCCGCCCTGGAGGCCCTCACCGCCGCCTCGCCGCTGCCGGTCAACGCCATGACCGGCCCGGGCGGGCCGGGCGTCGCGGAGCTGAGCGCCGTGGGCGTGCGACGGGTCAGCGTCGGCACCGCCACGGCCGAGACCGCCTACAGCGCCGCGCGGCGCGCAGCCCGCGAGCTGCTGTCCCGGGGCGCCTACCCCGTCGACGCGGACGCCCTGACCTACCCGGACGTCAACGGCCTGTTCGCCTGAGCGGAGGCGAACCCCGGCCTCTTCCGGGCCTGTCGCGGCGGTGGCGGCGGGAACTTCGCCGTCGGCTTCGGCACCGGGGTCGTGCACGAAGGCGACCACGTGCGGACGTTGCGCAGGTCCAAGGACCTGGTGGGCATCGCCACCGCGACGGCCGAGACGCCGGGCGAGGCGCGCCTGCGCACCGAGGAGGCCCTGTCCGCACCGCGCTTCCGGGGGCGCAGGGTGGCCGGCCCGGAAGCGCGGCGGCCGCTCAGGGGAGCCGCGGCGGTCGGCGGGCGGCGCCCTCGTCCGGGTCCGCGGGGCTCAGCCGGGCGACCAGCTCCCGTTTGAGGATCTTGCCGCTGGGGCCGAGGGGGAAGGCGTCCACGAACTCCACCCGGCGCGGGTACTTGTACGGTGCCATCCGCTCCCTGCTCCAGGCGACGATCACGGCGCCGAGGGCCGGGTCCGGCGCCGTGCCGGGGTGGACCCGCACCACCGCGCACACCTCCTCGCCGTGGACGGGGTGGGGGAGACCGATGACGGCTGCCTGGGCGATCGCCGGGTGGCGGGCCAGGACGTCCTCCACCTCGCGCGGGTAGACGTTGTACCCGCCGCGCAGCACCACGTCCTTCTTGCGGTCGACGACGGACAGGTAGCCCTCGTCGTCCTTGACGCCGAGGTCGCCCGAGCGGAACCAGCCGTCCACGACGGCCTCGGCGGTCGCCTCCGGCCGGTTCAGGTAGCCGGCCATCACGTTGTGCCCCCGGACGACGATCTCCCCGGTCTCGCCGGCGGGCAGCAGCTCGATCCGGTCCTCCACCTCCGCTCTGGCGATCTCGACCTCGACGCCCCAGATCGGCCGGCCCACCGTGCCCGGTCTGAGCGGCCACGCCTTCTGGTTGTAGGCCACCACCGGAGACGTCTCGGTGAGCCCGTACCCTTCGAGGACCGGGCAGCCGAACGTCTCCCGGAACGCGTCCAGGACCGCCACCGGCAGCGCGGCGCCGCCGGAGAACGCGCGGTCGAGTGCGGGCCTGCGCGGGTCGGCGCGGGCCGCGTCGAGGAGCGCCGTGTACATCGTCGGGACGCCCATGAACACGGTGCAGCCCTCCCGCACCATGAGGTCCAGCGCGCCCGGTCCGTCGAACCGCGGCATCAGCACCAGGGTCGCCCCCGCCCGGAAGCAGGTGTTCATGCCGCAGATCTGGCCGAAGGTGTGGAACAGCGGCAGACAGCCGAGCAGGACGTCGTCCGCGGTGAAGTCGAACGGCGACAGCATGGTCGTGTCGACGTTCATCACCACGTTGAGGTGCGTGAGCAGGGCGCCCTTGGGGCGGCCGGTGGTGCCGGAGGTGTAGAGGACCAGCGCGATGTCCCCGGGGTCGCGCGGCACCTGACGGTCGATCGGGGTGCTCCGTGCCGCGAGCGCGTCCAGCCGCAGCGTGCGGAAGTCTCCCGCTTCTTCTTCCATGACGGTGAACACGGGCGTGCCGGTGGTCTCCGCCGCCCGGCCGCCCTCGGCCAGCAGCGGGGCGGCGCAGATCAGCGCCGCCGCCCCGGAGTCCTTCAGGACGTACGCGATCTCGTCCGCCCGGAGCAGGGCGTGGACCGGGACGGCGACCGCGCCGAGCGCGAGCACGCCGAAGTAGGCCAGCGGGAAGTGCGGCGTGCTGGGCAGCAGCAGCGCCACCTTGTCGTCGGGGCCGATGCCCCGGGCGCGCAGCGCCGCCGCGTACCTGCGCGCCCCGTCCCACAGCTCGCGGTAGGTGATCTTCCGCTGGCCGGACACGAGCGCCGGGTGCTCCGGCCGCCGGAGCGCGGACTCGGCGAGGATGGCTGCCACGGAGAGGGTCACGGGGGTGTCACCCGCTCGCTTCCGCGGCCAGCCGCGCCTTGTCCGGCTTGCCGACGCCGGTGAGGGGCAGCGTGGGGCGGACGTGGATCCGCGCGGGGACGTGCTTGGGCGAGATGGTGGCCCGGACGTGCTCCGCCAGCTCGTCGGGGCCGGCCGTGCCCGCCCCGCGCAGCACCACGGCGGCGTGCAGGTACTCGATCCGGTCGCCGTCCCGGACGCAGAAGGCGGCGGCCTGCGCGACCTCGGGATGGGCCAGGAGGGCGTTCTCCACCGTCACCGGGTGGATCTTGATGCCGTTGGTCTTGACCACCTCGCCGATCCGGCCGCGCAGGTGGAGGTAGGCGTCGCCGTCGACGAAGCCGAGGTCGCCGGTGTGCACCCAGCCGTCCCGTACGGTCCGGGCGGTGAGTTCGGGTTCGGCCACGTACTCCTTCATCGTGAAGGGCGACCGTACGCAGACCTCGCCGATCTCGCCGGGCGGCAGGTCGTGGTGGTCGTCCGGGTCGGCGATCCGGACCCAGCCGGGCATCGGGCGGCCGACCGTGACCCGCAGCCGGGGGTCGAGGTGCTCGGCGGGCGAGAGCATGCTGACGAAGCCCGCCTCGCTGGTCGCGTACACCTGGATCAGCACGTCGCCGAAGACCTTGACCGCCTCGGCCAGTCGCTCGGGGGACGCGGGGGAGCCCACGTAGGTGACCATCCGGAGGCTGGAGAGGTCGGTCGAGCCCACCTCCGGGCGGTCCATCAGCAGGTACAGCTGGGGAGGGGAGAGCAGCATCCGGGTGATCCCGTACTGCTCGATGCAGCGCAGCACGTCGCCCGGGTCGAAGCCGTCCCGCAGGACCACCGAGCCGCCGGACGCGAGCGAGTCGTCGGCGGCGGCGCCGCTGGAGTGGCTGAGCGGGAGGCAGGCCAGGTAGACGGACCGCCAGCCCATCTGGAGTCCGGCGGTGATGAAGCCGTTGCGGGCCCGGAAGTCGAAGGCGATGCCCTTCGGCGCGCCGGTCGTCCCGCTGGTGTAGGTCACCACCGCGGGCCGGTCGAGGCCGATCTCGATGTCGGCCGCGTCCAGCGCGTCCCCGTCCCCGGTCGTCAGGTCCAGGACGTCGGGGCCGAGATCGCCGAGGGCGACGAGGGCGGGCGGAGTGCCCAGCTGTTCGCACAGCTCACGGGCGGCCGCCAGGTTCTCCGCGTCGACGGCCAGGTGCGTCGCACCGGTCTCCCGGAGGATCTTGAGCTTGGCGGCGGCGGCGATCTGGTCCGCCGGGTCGACCGCGTTGGTGGTGTGAAGGTGGACCACCGTGGCCCCGACCAGATTCGCGGCGTAGCGCAGGACCAGGGTCGGGGCGGTGTTGGTGACGGTCAGGACGGCGACCACGGCCCGGCCGCCGCTCCCGCCGACGTGCCGGTGCAGGGCCTGCGCGGCCGACCGGACCAGGGCGGTCAGCTCCGCCGCGGTCAGCGTCCTGTCGCGCCAGGACAGGACCACTTTCTCCGGTTCCGCGGAGATTACCTCAAGGATCTGGCTGACATACGTTTCGTCCGACGGCATAGCGAACTCCCGTGGCGCCGTTTCGAGGAATTTCCGCACAGCCTACAGCGCGTAAAGCGGGCCTGTCAGGGGCGCGGGTCGAGGAAAAGCGGACGCGGGCAGTTCCGGAATTGTCGCGGAGCGCGCCATCGAACTGATATTCCGTTCTGAGACAATCCCCTCCACCGGTCCGGCCCCGCATCGGCGCAGTCCTTGGAGAAAGGGTCGTCATGAACCATTACCTGGAGCTCTTCTCGCGGCATGTGAAGGAAAGTGGGTCCTCGGAGGCGAAACGGGAGTTCCTGGAGATCGGCCGGCACGCCGGGAAATTCCCGGCGGCCCGGAGCCTGCGGGGCGGGATCACCTCCGAGATCAGCGTGTGGTGCAGCAACGACTACCTGGGGATGGGCCAGCACCCGGTGGTCCTGGCGGCGACCCGCGAAGCCCTCGACGACCACGGCGCGGGTGCGGGCGGCTCCCGGAACATCGGCGGGACCAACCACTACCACGTGCTGCTGGAGAAGGAACTGGCGGATCTGCACGGCAAGGAGGACGCCCTTCTCTTCACCTCCGGATACACCGCCAATGACGGGGCCCTCACGGTCCTCGCCGGCCGGCTGGGGAACTGCGTCGTCTTCTCCGACGAGATGAACCACGCCTCGATCATCGACGGGCTGCGCCACAGCGGCGCCGAGAAGCACATTTTCCGCCACAACGACACGGCGCATCTGGAAGAGCTGATATCCGCCGTCGATCCCGACCGGCCGAAGATGATCGTCATGGAGTCGGTCTACTCGATGGCGGGTGACGTCGCCCCGCTCGCCGAGATCGCCCGGATCGCCCGCGAGCACGGCGCGATGACCTTCCTCGACGAGGTCCACGCGGTCGGGATGTACGGGCCGGAAGGCGCCGGCATCGCCGCGAGCCTGGGTATCGCGGACGAGTTCACCGTCGTCATGGGAACGCTCGCCAAGGGATTCGGCACCACCGGCGGATACATCGCCGGTCCCGCCGAGCTGGTCGACGCGGTGCGCGGCCTGTCCCGCTCCTTCATCTTCACCACCGCCCTGCCGCCGGCCGTCGTGGCGGGCGCGCTCGCCGCCGTCCGGCACCTGCGCGGCTCGGACGAGGAACGCGACCGGCTCCACGCGAACGCGCGACTGACGCACCGGCTGCTCACGGAACGCGGCATCCCCTTCGTCTCCGACGGGTCCCACATCGTCTCGATCTTCGTCGGGGACGACGCACGCGCCCGGCGGATCTCCGCCCTGCTGCTGGAACGCCACGGCATCTACGTGCAGGCGATCAACGCGCCGAGCGTGCGCACGGGCCAGGAGATCCTCCGGAGCGCACCCGGCGCCGTCCACCGGCCCGCGGAGGTCGAGGAGTTCGTCGCGGCCCTGGACGGGATCTGGCGGGAGCTGGGGATGGCGCGGACCCCGGTCCCGCAGCCGTCCGCGGGAACGGACGGCTGACCTGCCGCCACGGGGTGCGCGCGGCCCTCCCGCCGTTCCGCGACCCGCCCGCTCCCCGTGCCCGCACCGTGTCGCGGCCTGCGCTATCGGGACGCTATGCGGCTTGGGAAAGATCGACGTCGCACGTCCGGCGGACGGTACCCGCCGGGCATGACGAAGGCGTCCCGGTCGGCGCGCGACCCGTGGGAGCGGGCGCCCCGCCACGGTCCCGGCGACCGATGGTCCTGATCTCCGTGAAGGAGTCCGAAGTCACGATGACGCACCCCGACGGTACGGAAGCACCGCTGCTGTGGACGCTGGCCGGCAGTGGCAAGGAGTCGCTGGCGGCCGGCGCGCGCGGCCTGCACGCGTACCTGGCCGGTCGTGACGACTGGAGCCCCCAGGACATCGCGCTCACCCTCGCGCGCACCGCGTCCGAGGGGAGCCGGCGGGCGGCACTGGTGGCGGACGGCCGCGACGGATTCCTCCAGCGGCTGGACGCGCTCGCCGACGGCCGGAGTCTGCCCGGCCTGCTGGAGGGCGCCGCGGGGGCAGACCGCCGGGTCGCCTTCGTGTTCCCCGGACAGGGTGCGCAGTGGCCCCGGATGGCGGTGGACCTGCTGGACACCTCCGCGGTGTTCCGCGACCGGATGGACGCGTGCGCGCAGGCCCTGGAACCGTTCGTCGACTGGTCGCCGATCGACGTGCTCCGCGACCCGCACGCGCCGGGCGCACCCGCCGGCGACCGGGCCGACGTGGTGCAGCCCCTGCTGTTCGCCGTGACGGTCTCGCTCGCCGCGCTGTGGCGCTCCCACGGCGTGGAACCGGCCGCAGTGCTCGGACACAGCGTCGGCGAGGTCACCGCCGCCGCGGTCTGCGGCGCGCTGTCCCTGGACGACTCCGCGCGGGTGGTGGCGCTGTGGAGCCAGGCCCAGGCGACCCTGGCCGGGCGGGGCGACATGGTCTCCGTCATGGCCCCGGCCGGTGAGATCGAGCCGCGGCTGCGCCACTGGGACGGCCGCCTCGTCGTCGCCGCGCACAACGGCCCGCGGTCCGTGATCGTCTCCGGCGACCGCGACGCCGCGGCCGAACTCCTCGCCGACCTGGCCGTCGACGGGGTGCACGCGCGGCGGATCGCCGTGGGCCTGGCCGCCCACTCCCCCCACATCGACGCGATCGTCCCCCGGATGCGCGCCGACCTCGCACCGATCCGGCCCCGCACGCCGCAGCTGCCCTACTACTCCGGGCTGACCGGCGGACGGCTGGACGTCCCGGTACTGGACGCCGACTACTGGTGCCGCAACCTGCGAAACCCGGTCAGGTTCCACCAGGCGGCCGAGGCCCTGCTCCAGGACGGGCACGGCGTCCTGCTGGAGGTCAGCCCGCACACCGTGCTGACCTCCGCCCTCACGGACTGCGTGGAGGAGTACGGCACGCAGGCCGCCGTCCTCGGCACGCTGCGCCGCGACCAGGGCGGTCCGGGCCGGTTCCTGACCTCGCTCGGCGAGCTGTACGTGCACGGCGTCACCCCGGAACGGGAGGCGCTGCTCCCCGGGCCGCCGGCGCGGGTGCGGGAACTGCCGGCGGCCGCCCTGGCGGCGCTCGCGGAGCCCGGCCCGGCGGACGCGGACGGACCGGACGGCGCGGGCGGCGACCGGGATGCCGGTGCCGCGTTCCGCGCGGAGCTGGCCGGACTGGACGTGCCGGAGCGGCGTGCCGCGCTGGTACGGCTGGTGGACGAGGAGATCGCCGCGCTGACCGGGCGGTCCGATCCGGTGCCCCCCGACGTGGCCTTCCTCGACCTGGGATTCGACTCCGTCACCGCCGTGGAGCTGCGCAACCGGCTGAGTGCCGCGACGGCGCTGCACATCCCGGCGACGGTCGCCTTCGACTGCCCGACCCCGGCGGCCCTGACCTCGTACCTCTGCGCCGTGATCGGCGGCGACCGGCCCGACCGGCACCCGGACGCCGTCGAGCCGGTGCGGCGGGCCGCGGACGACGACCCCGTGGTGATCGTCGGCATGGGCTGCCGCTACCCCGGCGGGGTCGGCAGCCCCGACGAGCTCTGGGAGCTGGTGTCGGCGGGCGCCGACGCCGTCTCCGCGCTGCCCGACGACCGCGGCTGGGACACCGCCGGACGGTACGACCCCGCCCCGGGGACACCGGGCCGGTACTACCAGCGGGAGGCGGGTTCGCTCGCCGGCGCGGCCGACTTCGACGCGGAGTTCTTCGGCATCTCGCCGCGCGAGGCGCTGGCCATGGACCCGCAGCAGCGCCTGCTGCTGGAGACCACCTGGGAAGTACTGGAGCGGGCCGGGATCGAACCGGCCACCCTGCGGCGGACCCCGACGGGCGTCTACGTCGGGGCGATGACCATGGACTACGGGCCGCCGCTCGAACTGGGCGCCGACGAGGGCGGCCACCTGCTGACCGGCAACACCGGAAGCGTCGTGTCGGGCCGGCTGGCCTACACCCTCGGCCTGGAGGGCGCGGCGGTCACCGTCGACACGGCGTGCTCGTCCTCGCTGGTGGCCCTGCACCTCGCGGTCCGGGCGCTGCGGTCCGGCGAGTGCTCGCTGGCGCTGGCCGGCGGCGTGACCGTGATGTCCACGCTCGGCATGCTCGTGGAGTTCAGCCGTCAGGGCGGACTCGCCCCGGACGGCCGCTCCAAGGCCTTCGCGGCAGCCGCCGACGGCTTCGGCCTGGCCGAGGGCGCGGGGATGCTGCTGCTGGAGCGCCTGTCGGACGCCCGCCGCAACGGGCATCCGGTGCTGGCCGTCGTCCGGGGTTCGGCCACGAACCAGGACGGTGCGAGCAACGGCCTGACCGCGCCGAGCGGTCCGTCGCAGCAGCGGGTGATCCGGGCGGCGCTCGCGGACGCGGGGCTGACGGCGTCCGAGGTGGACGTGGTGGAGGCGCACGGCACCGGGACGCGGCTGGGCGACCCGATCGAGGCGCAGGCGCTGCTGGCCACCTACGGCCAGGACCGCCCGGCGGACCGCCCCGTGTGGATCGGCTCGCTGAAGTCCAACATCGGCCACGCCCAGGCCGCGGCGGGAGTGGGCGGTGTCATCAAGTCGGTGCTGGCGATGCGGCACGGCGTGATGCCGAAGACGCTGCACGTGGACGGGCCCACGCCCGAGGTGGACTGGTCGGCGGGAGCGGGCCGGTTGCTGACGGAGGCCAGGGAGTGGGACGACCCGGGCCGTCCGCGCCGGGCCGGCGTGTCCTCCTTCGGCATCAGCGGCACCAACGCCCACGTGATCCTGGAGTCTGCGCCGGCCGACGCTCCGGCCGGGGCGGTGGAGGATGCCCGGCGTTCCGGGCCGGCGGTGTGGCCGGTGTCGGCGCGCAGTGCGCAGGCCCTGCGGGCGCAGGCGGGGGCCTTGGCGGCGCGGGTGGCGGCGGAGCCCGGGCTCGACCCGGCCGACGTGGGCTGTTCGCTGGCGGTGGGGCGGGCGTCCTTCGAGCATCGCGCCGTGGTGGTGGGCGGGGACCTGAGCGAGTTGCTCGACGGCGTGAAGGCGCTGGCCGAGGGGCGAGTGGCACCGGGGTCGGTGGCCGGTGGCGGGTTGGTTTCCGGCCGTTCGGTGTTGGTGTTCCCGGGTCAGGGTTCGCAGTGGGTGGGGATGGCTGCGGAGTTGTTGGTCGGGTCGGAGGTGTTCGCGGGGCGGATGGCGGAGTGCGGTCGGGCTCTGGCGCCTTTTGTGGATTGGTCGTTGGGGGAGGCGCTGGGGTCGGAGGCGTTGCTGGCGCGGGTCGATGTGGTGCAGCCGGTGTTGTGGGCGGTGATGGTGTCGCTGGCGGAGGTGTGGCGTTCGTTCGGGGTGGTTCCGGACGCGGTGGTGGGCCATTCGCAGGGTGAGATCGCCGCGGCTGTGGTGGCGGGTGGTCTGAGCATCGACGACGGGGCGAAGGTCGTCGCGCTGCGGAGCCGGGCGATTCGGGTGTTGGCGGGGCGTGGCGGTATGGCGTCGGTGCCTCTGTCGGTGGGGGTGGTGCGGGAGCGGATCGCGCCGGGCTCGTTGTCGGTGGCGGCGGTGAACGGTCCGTCGTCGACGGTGGTGTCGGGTGACGCGGACGCGGTCAGCGCGCTGGTGGACGAGTTCGTGGCGGAGGGTGTGCGGGCGCGGCTGATCGACGTCGATTACGCGTCGCACTCCGCGCACGTGGAGGAGATCCGCGAGCGCCTGTTGTCCGACCTGGACGGGATCGCTCCCGTCTCCGGCGATGTGCCGTTTTATTCGAGCGTGACCGGCGGTCTGCTGGACACGGAGGCCCTGGACGCCGAGTACTGGTACCGCAACCTCCGGCAGACCGTCGAGTTCGAGCGGGCGACCCGCGCGCTCCTCGCGGCCGGGCACCGGTTCTTCGTGGAGTCGAGTCCGCATGCGGTGCTGGGTGTGGCGGTGGGGGAGTCGGTGGAGGCCGCGGGGCTTGATGCTGCGGTGCTGGGGACGTTGCGTCGGGGTGAGGGCGACGTGGCGCAGGTGTTGCGTGCGGTGGGTCGTGCGTGGGAGTGCGGGTTGGGGGTGGACTGGTCGGGTGCGTTCCCGGGGGCGCGGCGGGTGGACCTGCCGACGTACGCCTTCCAGCGCAGCCGCTACTGGCTGACGGCCCCCGCCGCCGTCCCGGCCGCCCCCGCCGAGGACCGTTGGGACGACCCGGAACTCCAGGACCCCGCCCAGCTCGCCGAGACCCTCGGGGTCGGCCGTGAAGCGCTGGACGAAGTCCTGCCCGCGCTGGCGACCTGGCGCTCCGTCAGGAGCCGTGAGCGGCGGGCGGACTCCTGGCGCTACCACGTCTCGTGGGCGCCCCTGTCGGTCGCGCCGGCGGACGGTCTCCCTGGTCGTTGGCTCGCCCTGCGCCCCGACGGCGACGACGCGGCGGCCGTCCTGGCCACCCTCGGCGAGGCCGGGGCCGACCTCCTGCCGTGCGTCGTCACCGATCCGGGCGCGACCCGCGAGCAACTGGCCGTCCTGCTCACGGAGACGGCCGGGGAAGAGCCGATCGCCGGCGTGCTGTCCCTGCTGTCCTGGGAGGAGCGTCCCCACCCCGAACACCCCGACCTGCCCGGTGGTCCGGCGCTGACCCTCGCGCTGGCCCAGGCACTGGAGGACACGGGCATCCGGGCCCGGCTCTGGACGCTGACGAAGGGAACGGCGGTCCTGGCCGGCGCGGAGCGGCCCGGACACGTCGGCCAGGCCGCGTCCGCCGCTCTGGGCCGGACGCTGGCACTGGAGCACCCGCACCGCCGGGGCGGTCTGATCGACCTGCCCGAGGTGCTGGACGTACGCGCCGCCCGCCGCCTGTGCGCGGTGCTCGCGGGAGCCGCCGCCGACGAGGAGCAGGTGGCGGTGCGCTCCACCGGGGTCCACGGGCGCCGGCTCCGGCCCGCGTCGTCCGTGCCGTCGAAAGCCCGTCAGGGCGGCGCGGCCGTCCGGGGCGGGACGCGACCGCGCTGGCGGGGCACGGTCCTCGTCACCGGCGGCACCGGTGGCGTCGGCTCGCACACGGCGCGCTGGCTCGCGGGCCAGGGCGCGGAACGGCTGCTGCTGGTCAGCCGTCGTGGCGCCGACGCGCCCGGTGCGGACGCGCTGCGGGCCGAACTGACGGCGCTGGGCGCCGAAGTGGCCTTTGCTGCCTGCGACGTCGCAGACCCGGCCGCGCTGGCGGCGCTGGTCGCCGACATCCCGGCGCGACACCCGCTGTCCGCCGTCGTCCACGCGGCAGGCGTCCTCGACGACGGGGTGCTCGACGCGCTGGACCCCGCACGGCTCGCCGTGGTGCTGCGCGCCAAGCTGACCGCCGCACGGAACCTGCACGAGGCCACCGCGGGTCTCGACCTGTCGGCCTTCGTGGTGTTCTCGTCGGTGATGGGCGTGGTGGGCAACGCCGGGCAGGGCAACTACGCGGCCGCCAACGCGGCCGTCGACGCACTCGTCGCCGCCCGCCGGGCCGCCGGGCTGCCCGGCACGTCCGTGGCCTGGGGCGCCTGGGCCGGGCCGGGCATGCTGGCGGACGACGTCGCCGCCCGGCTGCGGGACTTCGGCATGCCGGTGATGGAGCCCGAAACGGCCGTCACCGCGATCGGCCGGGCACTCGCGGAGGACGACGAGCTGGTCGTGGTCGCCGACGTCGACTGGAGGCGCTTCACCGCGGACCGGGGCCGGTGGACCGCCGCCCTGCTCGACGGGATGCCGGACCCGGCGGCCGAGCGGCGGCCCGTCCCGGACGCCGCCGCACCGCCGGCGGCCCGGGAAGGCGGCGGCTCCGCCGACGCCCTGCGGGAGCAGATCGCCGTCCTGCCGCGCCACGAGGACCGGGTCAGGACCCTCACCGAACTGGTGCGCACCCACGCGGCGACGGTCCTGCGCCACCTCGACGTCGACACGGTCCAGCCCGGAAAGGCGTTCTCCGCGCTCGGCTTCGACTCGCTGACGGCGGTGGAACTGCGCAACCGGATCGCCGCCGTCACCGGGCTGGCCCTGCCCGCCACCGCCCTGTTCGACCATCCCACACCGTCGGCACTGGCCGACCGGCTGCTCGCGGACCTGGACCTGGACCTGGACCTGCCGGACTCGGCGAGCGGCACCGCCGGCTCCGTCGAGGACGGGGCGGGCCGGGCGGCGGCGCCCGGCGGCAACGAGCCGATCGCGATCGTCGGCATGGGCTGCCGCTTCCCCGGCGGGGTCGCCGGGCCCGAGGAATTCTGGCAGCTGCTCTCGAAGGGCACCGACGCCGTCGGCGACTGGCCGTCGAACCGGGGCTGGGACACCGAGGGGCTGTACGACCCGGACCCCGACCACGCCGGCACCACCTACAGCATGCAGGGCGGCTTCCTGCACGACGCCCCCGAGTTCGACGCGGAGTTCTTCGGCATCTCGCCGCGTGAGGCCCTGGCCATGGACCCGCAGCAGCGGCTGCTCCTGGAGACCGCCTGGGAGGCGGTCGAGGGCTCCGGGCAGGATCCGACCGCGCTGAAGGACCGTCAGGTCGGCGTCTACATCGGCACCAACGGCCAGGACTACTCCGCGCTGCTGCACGGCGCCGAGGGAGTGTCCGAGGGCCACCTGCTGACCGGGAACACGGCCAGCGTGCTGTCCGGGCGGCTGTCCTACGTCCTCGGCCTCCAGGGGCCCTCGCTCACCGTCGACACCGCGTGCTCCTCCTCGCTGGTGGCACTGCACCTGGCCGTGCAGGCGCTGCGGCGCGGCGACTGCGAGCAGGCCCTCGCGGGCGGGGTGACGGTGATGAGCACCCCGCGGCTGTTCGTGGAGTTCAGCCGTCAGCGCGGCCTCGCCGCCGACGGACGGTGCAAGGCGTTCTCGGCGGACGCGGACGGCACCGGCTGGGGCGAGGGCGCCGGAGTGCTGCTGCTGGAACGCCACAGCGACGCGCTGCGCCACGGCCACCCCGTCCTCGCGGTGATCAGCGGCAC
This sequence comes from Kitasatospora sp. NPDC092948, assembly GCF_044754805.1. NCBI lineage: Bacteria > Bacillati > Actinomycetota > Actinomycetes > Kitasatosporales > Streptomycetaceae > Kitasatospora > Kitasatospora sp. NPDC092948. The sequence continues at coordinate 28,476 of NZ_JBIVPU010000001.1, forward strand.
CGCCGTGAACCAGGACGGCGCCAGCAACGGGCTCACCGCCCCCAACGGCCCGTCCCAGCAGCAGGTCATCCGCGCCGCGCTGGCCGACGCCGCACTGCGCGCCGACCAGATCGACGCGATCGAGGCCCACGGCACCGGCACCAGGCTCGGCGACCCCATCGAAGCGCAGGCGCTCCAGGCCGTCCACGGGCCGGCGCGCCCCGCCGACCGGCCGCTGTGGCTCGGCTCGGTGAAGTCGAACATCGGGCACACCCAGGCGGCGGCCGGGGTGGCCGGGGTGATGAAGATGGTGCTGGCCATCCGCCACGGCGAACTGCCCGGGACCCTGCACGCCGGGACGCCGAACCCGCACGTCGACTGGTCCGACGGCGCCGTCCGGCTGCTCACCGCGCACACCCCGTGGCCGGAGACCGGGCACCCGCGCCGGGCGGGCGTGTCGTCGTTCGGCATCAGCGGCACCAACGTGCACGCGATCATCGAGCAGGCGCCTGCCGTCGCTGCCACGCCCGCCGTCGCCGTCGGGCCGGCCCCGGACACCGCCACGACGACCACCGCGGAGGTCACCGCGGAGGTCACCGCCACCCCCGCCGCGCGCCGGGCCGCGCCGCCCGTGCCGCTGCTGCTCTCGGCCAGGACGCCGGAGGCCCTGCGGGCACAGGCCGGCCGACTGGTGGGTCGGCTCGACGCCGACCCGGACGTCGAACTGGCCGACGTCGCCTACTCGCTCGCCACCGGACGAGCCCCGCTCGAACACCGGGCCGCCGTCCTGGGACGGGACCGGGCGGCCGTCCGGCGCTCGCTCGCCGCACTCGCGCGCGGCACGGCAGCCGGCCACCTGCTCACCGCGGGCGCCGTACGCTCCGGCCGGACCGCCTTCCTGTTCCCGGGACAGGGCAGCCAGCGGGCCGGCGCCGGTGCGGAGCTCTACCGCGACGACCCGGTGTTCGCCGACGCCCTCGACGAGGTGCTGACCGGCCTGGACCCGCACCTCGACCTGCCGTTGCGCGACGTCCTGTTCGCCGAGCCCGGAACCCCCGGTGCGGCGCTGCTCGACCGCACCCGGTACACCCAGCCCGCGCTGTTCGCCCTGGAGACGGCGCTGTTCCGGCTGGTGCGGCACTGGGGTGTGCAGCCCGACCTGTTGATGGGGCACTCCATCGGCGAACTCGCGGCCGCCCACGCGGCGGGCGTGCTGGATCTGCCCGACGCCTGCGCGCTGGTGGCGGCCCGGGGCCGGCTGATGGACGAACTGCCCGAGGGCGGCGCGATGGTGGCGGTGGAGGCCACCGAGGAGGAAGTGCAGCAGGCCCTGCTGGACGACCGCACCGGGCACCCCGCCCCGGAGCGGGAGGCGGACCGCGACCCGGGCCGGGACACGGTGGACATCGCCGCCGTCAACGGGCCCACCTCCGTGGTCCTGTCCGGTGACGCGGACGCGGTGCTGCGCCTGGCCGGGGCGTTCCGCTCCCGGGGCCGGCGCACCCGGCGCCTGAGCGTGAGCCACGCGTTCCACTCCGCCCGGATGGACGGGATGCTCGACGCGTTCCGGGAGGTGGCCGAGTCGCTGACCTACCACGCGCCCGGCATCGAGATCGTCTCCAACCTGACCGGGCGTACGGCCACGGCCGCGGAACTCCGCTCCCCGGAACACTGGGTGCGCCACGTCCGGGACACCGTGCGCTTCCTGGAAGGGGCCCGCCGGCTGCGGGCCGAGGGCGCGACGGCGTACCTCGAACTCGGACCGGGCGGCGTGCTGTCCGGCATGCTCCACGCCTGCCTCCCCGACGACGCCCCGACCTCCGGCGGCCCCGGCGGCCCCGGGACGGTGCCGCTGCTGCGCGACGGCCGCGGCGAGTCGGACGCCGTCCGCACCGCACTCGCCTCGCTGCACCTGCGCGGCGTGGCGGTGGACTGGTCGGCGGGCTGGAGCGGAACCGACGTGCGGCGGGTCGACCTGCCCACCTACGCCTTCCAGCGCAGGCGCTTCTGGCCGGTGGCCGCGCCGGACCCGGCCCCCGACCGGCGCTCCCGCCGGGAGACCGAGGACTCCGCCGGCCCCGGGCGCTACCGCATCGCCTGGGAGCCGCTCGCCGCGCCCGCGGAGCCCCGCCTCGCCGGTCGCTGGCTGCTCGTCACCCCGGACGGACCGGGTGCCGAGGACACCGCACTCGCCTGCGAGCAGGCGCTCGCCGGACACGGCGCCGAGGTGGCCGTGATCCGGGTCGGGGCTGCCGTCGAACGCGCCGAACTGGCCTCGCGGCTCGCGGAGTTCGGCTCCTCGGAGGGAGTGCTGTCCCTGCTGGCCCTGGCCGAGGGACCTCACCCGGGGCTGCGGACGCTCGACGCCTGCCTGACCGGGACCCTGCTGCTGCTCCAGGCCCTGGGCGACTGCGGCATCGACGCTCCCCTGTGGTGCGCCACCCGCGGTGCGGTGGCCGCCGACGGCACCGAAGAGGTCCGCCCCGAGCAGGCCCAGGTGTGGGGCCTGGGCCGGGCGGCGGCACTGGAGCACCCGCTGCGCTGGGGCGGCCTGGTCGACCTGCCGGACCTGCTGGACGGGCCCGCGCTGGACGGGCTGTGCGCGGTGCTGGCCGGACGGGACGGCGAGGACCAGGTGGCCGTACGCCGGCCGGCGCCGCTGGGCCGTCGGCTCGTCCCCGCGCCGGAGCCCGCGACACCCGGGCCCGCACCGTGGACGCCGCGCGGCACGGTCCTCGTCACCGGCGGCACCGGAGGCCTCGGCGCCCAGGTGGCGCGCTGGCTCGCGGAGCGCGGCGCGGAACACCTCGTCCTCCTCGGCCGGCGGGGCCCCGAAGCCCCCGGAGCCGACGCGCTGGTCGACGCCCTGGCGGCGCTCGGCGCCCGCAGCACCCTGCTGGCCTGCGACGTCGCCGACCGCACCGCGCTGGAGCAGGTGCTGGAGCGGCTGCGCGACGAGGGCGACACCGTACGGGCCGTGGTGCACACCGCGGGACTCACCTCGGACACCGCGCTGATGGACTGCACGCTGGACGAACTGGCCCGGCGGACGGCGGCCAAGACGCGCGGCGCGGCCCACCTCGACGCCCTGTTCGAAGACCGCCCGCTGGACGCCTTCGTGCTGTTCTCCTCGATATCGGGCACCTGGGGCAGCGGCGGCCAGGGCGCCTACGCGGCGGCCAACGCCTACCTGGACGGCCTTGCCGCGGCGAGGCGCGGCCGGGGCCTGACGGCGACCTCGGTGGCCTGGGGCCCCTGGGCCGGCGCGGGCATGGCCGCCGGCGCCGTCGGCGACGGCCTGCGCCGCCACGGGCTGGTGCCGATGGCCCCCGCGGCGGCGCTCTCCGCGCTCGGCCTGGCGCTGGCCCTGGACGAGGGCGAAGCGGTCGTCGCCGAGCTGGACCGGAGCCGCTTCGCGGCCATCTTCGGCTCGGTCAGGGACAGTGCGCTGCTGCGCGGCCTGCCGGCCGACCCGGAGCCCCGGGCGGCCGCGGCCGCGGACACCTCCGCCGAGCCCGGACCCGGTACGGGCGGCGACCCGTCGTGGCTGCACCGGCTGCGCCGACTGCCCGAGCCCGAGGGCCGCAAGCTGCTGACGGAGCTGGTGCGGAGCGAGGCGGCCGCCGTGCTGGGCCACGAGTCGGCCACCGGCCTCACCGCCGACCGCCCGTTCCGCGAGCTGGGCTTCGACTCGCTCACCGCCGTCGAACTCCGCAACCGGCTGGTCGCGGCCACCGCGCTGCCGCTCGCGTTCACCACCGTCTTCGACCACCCGACGGCGGCCGCCCTCGCCGCCCACCTCTTCACCGGCCTGAGCGGCACGGAACCGGACGCCGACGGCACGACCGGCACGGCCGCGACGGACTCCGCCGCCGTCGGCGGCGCGGCCCGGCCCGCGCCGGCCGACGAGCCCCTGGCGATCGTCTCGATGGCCTGCCGGTTCCCGGGCGGCGTCCGCTCGCCCGAGGACCTGTGGCAGCTGGTGGCCGACGGGGTGGACGCGATCGCCGCGCTGCCCGCCGACCGCGGCTGGCCGCTGGACACCCTCTACGACCCGGACCCGCTGCACCCGGGCACCTTCTACACCAGCGGCGGCGGATTCCTGGACGGGGCGGCCGAGTTCGACGCGGAGTTCTTCGGCATCTCGCCGCGCGAGGCCCTGGCCATGGACCCGCAGCAGCGACTGCTGCTCGAAACCAGCTGGGAGGCGCTGGAGCGGGCCGGGCTCGATCCCGCGTCGGTCCGCGGCAGCGAGGGCGGCGTCTACGTCGGCGTCGCCTCCCAGGGCTACGGCACCGGCCCGCAGAACCCGTCCGACGAGATCGAGGGGCACCTCCTCAGCGGCACCGTCACCAGCGTCGCCTCCGGCCGGGTCGCCTACACCCTCGGACTCGGCGGCCCCGCCGTGACCGTCGAGACAGCCTGCTCGTCCTCGCTGGTGGCCCTGCACCTGGCCGGCCAGGCCCTGCGCGCCGGCGACTGCTCGTTCGCCCTGGTCGGCGGCGCCGCGGTGATGGCGAGCCCGGACGTCTTCGTCGAGTTCAGCCGGCAGCAGGGCCTGTCGCCCGACGGCCGCTGCCGCTCCTTCGCCGAAGGCGCGAACGGCACGGGCTGGGGCGAAGGCGTGGGCGTGCTGCTGGTGGAACGCCTCTCCGACGCGCGCCGCCTCGGGCATCCGGTCCTCGCCCTCGTCCGGGGCACCGCGGTGAACCAGGACGGCGCCAGCAACGGCCTCACCGCCCCGAGCGGCCCCGCGCAGCAGCGGGTGATCAGGAGCGCGCTGGCCGCAGCGGGGCTGTCCGGCGCCGAGGTCGACCTGGTCGAGGGCCACGGCACCGGCACCGTGCTCGGCGACCCCATCGAGGCGCAGGCCCTGCTGGCCACCTACGGCCAGGACCGGCCCGCCGACCGCCCGCTGTGGCTGGGGTCGCTGAAGTCCAACATCGGGCACACCCAGGCCGCCGCCGGAGTCGCCGGGGTCATCAAGACGGTGCTCGCCCTGCGCAACGGCGTGCTCCCCGGCACCCTGCACGCGAAGGAGGCGTCCAGCCGGGTGGACTGGTCGGCCGGCGCGGTCCGGCTGCTCGCGGACGCCCGCCCCTGGGACGCCCCGGACGGCGACCGGCCGCGCCGGGCCGGCGTCTCCGCGTTCGGCATGAGCGGCACCAACGCCCACGCCGTCCTGGAGGAAGCATCCGCCGCCGAAACCCCGCTGCCCGAACGCACGGGCGGCGAACCGTCCGAGGGCACGGGCGGCGCACCGTCCGAGGACACCGGGACCACCGTTCCGTGGCTGCTCTCCGCCATGACGCCCGCGGCGCTGCGCCGACAGGCGCGCCGACTGGGCGAGCACCTGCGGGCCGACCCCGACGGGGACGCCGCCGGCGCGGCCCGCGCGCTCGCCACCACCCGCCCCGCCCTGCCGTTCCGGGCGGCAGCCACCGGCCGCGACCGCGAGGCGCTGCTCGGCCGGCTGGACGCCCTCGCGGCGGGCGAACCCGCGCCCGACGCCGTGCAGGACCGGGTGCGCGGCGGCCGGACGGCCTTCGTCTTCCCCGGCCAGGGCTCGCAGTGGGCCGGCATGGCGGTGGAGGCGCTCGACGCCTCCGCGGCGTTCGCCGATGCCGTCGCCGCCTGCGAACGGGCGCTCGCCCCGCACACCGACTGGTCCCTGACCGAGGTGCTGCGCGGCGCGCCCGGCGCACCGACGCTCGACCGCGTGGACGTCGTCCAGCCGGTGCTGTTCGCCGTGATGGTGGCGCTGGCCGCGCACTGGCGCGACACCGGGGTCACCCCGGACGCGGTCGTCGGACACAGCCAGGGCGAGATCGCCGCCGCCCACGTCGCCGGAGCGCTGTCGCTCGACGACGCGGCGCTCGTGGTGGCGCGGCGCAGCCGGGCGCTGCTGAGGCTGGCGGGACGCGGCGGCATGGTGTCGGTCGCGGCCTCCGCCGAGCGGACCACGGGCCTGCTGCCCGCCGGTGGAAGCGTCTGCGTGGCCGCGGTGAACGGCCCCGACGCCGTGGTCGTCGCCGGGGAGCCCGCGGAACTGGCCGCCCTGCTCGCGGCCTGCGAACGGGAAGGCGTACGGGCCAAGGCGATCCCGGTGGACTACGCGGCCCACTCGGCGCAGGTCGCCGAGATCGAGGACGAACTGCGCGAAGCCCTCACCGGGATCCGGCCGCGCGCGTCGGTCGTCCCGCTCTACTCGACGGTGACCGGCGAACCCGTCGCCGGAGAGTCGCTCGACGCCGACTACTGGTACCGCAACCTGCGCGAGCCGGTCGACTTCGTCGGAGCGACCCGCGCCCTGCTCGACGCCGGTCACACCCTGGTCGTCGAGGTCAGCCCGCATCCGGTGCTGCTCGCCGGGATCGAGGCGGTGGCCGCGGAGGCCGGGCGGGAGGTGGCGGCGGTCGGCACGCTGCGGCGCGGCGACGGTGGCCGGGACCGGCTGCTGGCCTCGCTGACCGAGGCGTGGGCGGCCGGCGGCGGCCCGGTGGACTGGTCGCCCTGGACGGGCACCCCCGGGCCGGGCGCGCCCGTCCTGCTGCCGACGTACCCGTTCCAACGCGACCGGTACTGGCTGCCCACACCGGGCCGGACGGCCGCCGGGGTCACCGCCGTGGCGCCGGCCCAGGACGCTCCGGAGACCGCGGGCGACGACGACGGCGCCCCCGCCGCACGACTGGCCGCCCGGCTGGCCCCGCTGGACCGGCAGGCACGCCGTCAAGCGGTGCTCGACCTGGTCGTCCGGCACGCGGCCGCAGTCCTCGGCCATTCCGGAACCGGTCCGGTGCGCCCGGAACGCGCCTTCTCCGAGATCGGCTTCGACTCGATGCTCGCGGTGCGGTTCAGGAACGCGCTGTGCGAGGCCACCGGCCTGACCGTCCCGCCGACGGTGGTCTTCGACCATCCGACGCCCGAGGCGCTCGCCGCCCACCTGGACGCGGAGCTGTCCGCCGCGCCCGAGCCGCCCTCGCCGCTGCTGGCCGAGCTGGACCGGCTGGCCGTGCTCCTCGCGGCCGTCCCGCCCGGAGCGGCCGACCTCGACGGGGTCGGCGAACGACTGAACGAACTGCTGCTCGGCTGGGGCCGGCGCGCCGGCGCACCGGGCGGCCAGGCACCACCGCCCGGACCGGCGGACGGCATCGCCGCGGCGATGGAAACGGCGACAGCGGACGAGCTGTTCGCCCTGCTCGACAACGACTTCGGAAACGCCTGAGAGAGAGCTGGCACTGATGTCCGACGACAAGAAGCTGCTCGACTACCTCAGGCGCGCCACCGCGGATCTCGGTGACGCCCGGAGGCAGCTGCGCGAGGCCGAGCAGGCCCGCCACGAACCGATCGCCATCGTCTCCATGGCCTGCCGCTATCCCGGCGGCACCGACACGCCCGAACTGCTGTGGGACCTGGTCTCCCGGGGCGGCGACGCGATCTCCGCCTGGCCGGTCAACCGCGGCTGGGACCTGGAGGGCCTCTACGACCCGGACCCCGAGCGGCCCGGCACGTCCTACACCCGCAGCGGCGGCTTCCTGCACGACGCCGCCGACTTCGACGCGGAGTTCTTCGGCATCTCGCCGCGCGAGGCCCTGGCCATGGACCCGCAGCAGCGGCTGGCCCTGGAGACCGCCTGGGAGGCGGTCGAGCGGGCCGCGATCGACCCCCGGACGCTGCGGCGCACCGGAACGGGCGTCTTCCTCGGGGCGATCGGCAACGGCTACGGCGCGGGTTCGCGCCACCTTCCCGAGGTCCAGGGCCTGCTGGACACCGGGACCGCGAGCAGCGTGGTCTCCGGCCGGATCGCCTACACCCTGGGCCTCGAAGGCCCCGCGGTGACCGTCGACACGGCCTGCTCCTCCTCGCTGGTCGCCCTGCACCTGGCGATCCGGGCCCTGCGGGCCGGCGACTGCACGCTGGCCCTGGCCGGCGGGGTGTCGGTGATGGCGACCCCCGACGCGTTCGTGGCGTTCAGCCGCCAGCGCGCACTGTCGGCCGACGGCCGCTGCAAGGCGTTCGGCGCCGACGCGGACGGCACCGGCTGGTCCGAGGGCGCCGGCGTCCTGCTGCTGGAGCGCCTGTCGGACGCCCGCCGCAACGGGCATCCGGTGCTGGCGGTGATCCGGGGTTCGGCCACGAACCAGGACGGTGCGAGCAACGGCCTGACCGCGCCGAACGGCCCGTCGCAGCAGCGGGTGATCCGGGCCGCGCTCGCGGACGCGGGCCTGACGGCGTCCGAGGTGGACGTGGTGGAGGCGCACGGCACCGGCACCACCCTCGGCGACCCGATCGAGGCGCAGGCCCTGCTGGCCACGTACGGCCAGGGGCGGCCCGCCGAACGGCCGCTGTGGCTGGGCTCGTTGAAGTCGAACATCGGCCACACCTCGGCGGCGGCCGGAGTGGGCGGCGTCATCAAGATGGTGCTGGCGATCGAGCACGGCGAACTGCCCAGGACGCTGCACGCGGACCGGCCGACGCCCATGGTGGACTGGTCGTCGGGGGCCGTGGAGGTCCTCTCCGAGGCCCGGGCGTGGGACGACCCGGGCCGTCCGCGCCGGGCGGGCGTGTCCGCCTTCGGAGTCAGCGGCACCAACGCCCACCTGATCCTGGAACAGGCCCCGGCGGAGGACGCCGAACCGGCGGCCGACACCCCGGCCGACGGCGACGCGTACCCGCTGCCCTGGGTGCTGTCGGCGCGCACCGACGAGGCGCTGCGCGACCAGGCGGCCCGGCTGCTGGCACACCTGAGCGCCGACCCCGCACCCCTGCGCGCCGCCGACACCGGCCGCGCCCTCGCCCTCACCCGCACCGCCTTCGAGCACCGTGCCGTGGTGGTGGGCGGGAACCCGAGCGAGCTGCTCGACGGCGTGAAGGCCCTGGCCGAGGGCCGGTCGGTGCCGGCCCTGGTGCGGGGCGACGGCGTGTCGTCCGGTCGTTCGGTGTTGGTGTTCCCGGGTCAGGGTTCGCAGTGGGTGGGGATGGCTGCGGAGTTGTTGGTCGGGTCGGAGGTGTTTGCGGGGCGGATGGCGGAGTGCGGTCGGGCTCTGGCGCCTTTTGTGGATTGGTCGTTGGGGGAGGCGCTGGGTTCGGAGGCGCTGTTGGCGCGGGTCGATGTGGTGCAGCCGGTGTTGTGGGCGGTGATGGTGTCGCTGGCGGAGGTGTGGCGTTCGTTCGGCGTGGTTCCGGACGCGGTGGTGGGCCATTCGCAGGGTGAGATCGCCGCGGCTGTGGTGGCGGGTGGTCTGAGTCTTGACGACGGCGCTCGGGTGGTCGCGCTGCGGAGTCGGGCGATTCGGGTGTTGGCGGGGCGTGGCGGTATGGCGTCGGTGCCGCTGCCGGTGGGGGTGGTGCGGGAGCGGATCGCGGGCCGGTTGTCGGTGGCGGCGGTGAACGGTCCGTCGTCGACGGTGGTGTCGGGTGACGCGGCTGCGGTCAGCGCGCTGGTGGACGAGTTCGTGGCGGAGGGGGTGCGGGCGCGGCTGATCGAGGTCGATTACGCGTCGCACTCCGCGCATGTGGAGGAGATCCGCGAGCAGTTGCTGTCCGACCTGGACGGCATCAGCCCCGTGTCGGGTTCGGTGCCGTTCTTCTCGACGGTGACGGGTGGTTGGTTGGACACGGAGGCTTTGGACGCCGAGTACTGGTACCGGAATCTGCGGCAGACCGTCGAGTTCGGGCGGGCCACGGAAGCATTGCTGGCCGAGGGCTTCCGGTTCTTCGTCGAGTCCAGCCCGCACCCCGTGCTCACCTTCGGCGTCCAGCAGACCTCCGACGAGGCCGACACCGCCGGCTCCGCGCAGGGCCCCGCCGTGGTCCTGGGCACGCTGCGGCGCGGCGAGGGCGGCCTCGGCCGCTTCCTGACGTCCCTGGGAGAGGCTCACGCGGGCGGCCTGTCGCCCGATTGGGACCGGGTGTTCGCCGGGCACCGTCCGGACGGCGTCTCCCTGCCCACCTACCCCTTCCAGCGTCGCCCGTACTGGCTGGCGGACACCGGCCCCGCCGCAGGTGGCCTCGCCGGAACGTCCTCGGACGGCGACGACTTCTGGGAGGCCCTGGGCGGGGGCGACCTGGACCGGTTCACCGCGACCCTCGGGGTGACGCCCGAGGACCCGCTGAACGTGGTGCTCCCCGCGCTCGCCACCTGGCGCACCGAGCGCACCGAGCGTTCGGTGGTCGACTCCTGGCGCTACCGCGTGACCTGGCGGGCCCTGCCCGAGGGCCCCCCGGTCGCACTGGACGGCAACTGGCTCGTGCTGTCGTCGGACGGCGGGACCGAGGACGGGGTGCGCCGATCGGAGGCGACCGTCCACGTCATGGAGCAGGCCGGGGCCTCGGTGGTCCACGTGCGGATCACCGAGGCGGAGGCCGACCGCGCCGTGCTGGCCGACCGGGTCCGCGCGTCCCTCGACGCGCTGCCCGGCCCGGTGACGGGAGTGCTGTCGCTGCTGGGCCTGGACGAGCGCCCGCACTCGGCGCACCCCTCCGTCCCGTTGGGCACCGCGCTCAACCTGGCCCTGGTGCAGTCCCTCGGCGACGCCGGGATCGACGCGCCCCTGTGGTGGGCGACCCGGGGTGCGGTGTCGGTCGCGGGCACGGACACCGGGAGCGCGGTCAGCGCCGCGCAGAACCTGCTCTGGGGTCTGGGCCGGGTCGCCGCGCTGGAGTTCCCGCAGCGCTGGGGCGGTCTGATCGACCTCCCGGAGACGCTGGACGCGGACACCGCCCCGCAGCTGTGCCGGGTGCTGGCCGGTGGCGCCGGGGACGAGGACCAGGTCGCCGTACGGGCCACCGGCTGCCACGGCCGGCGGCTGGTCCGGTCCGCCCTGGGCGACACCGCGCCGCGGCGGAGCTGGCGGCCCGGGGGCACCGTGCTGATCACCGGCGGCACCGGCGGGATCGGCGCGCAGATCGCGCGCTGGCTGGCCCGGCGGGGAGCCGGGCACCTGGTGCTGGTCAGCCGGCGCGGCGCGGACGCGCCGGGTGCGCCGGAGCTCTCCGAGGAACTGGCCGCCCTCGGCGCCCGGGTCACCCTGGCCTCGTGCGACGTCGCCGACCTGGAGGCCCTGCGCGCCCTCAAGGACGGCCTGGAACAGGACGGCCACCGGATCGGCACCGTCTTCCACGCCGCCGGGGCCGGGCTGCTGGTGCCCCTGCCCGCCACCGACACGGACGAGTTCGCCGACACCCTGCACGCCAAGGTCGGCGGGGCCCGGAACCTGGACCTGCTCTTCGACCGGGACACGCTCGACGCGTTCGTGCTGTTCTCCTCCATCTCCGGGGTGTGGGGCAGCGCCGTCCACGGCGCCTACGCCGCCGCCAACGCCTACCTCGACGGCCTCGCCGAGGACCGCAGGAGCCGCGGCCTCGCCGCGACCTCCGTGGTGTGGGGGATCTGGAGCCCCGAGGGCGGGGCCGGCGGTATGGCGGCCGAACTGGCCGAGGACACCCTGCGCGGCCACGGCGTGCTCTTCATGCCGCCCGCGGTCGCGATCACCGGGCTCCAGCAGGTCCTGGACCACGACGAGACGGTGGTCGTGGTCGCCGACATCGACTGGGACCGCTTCGCGACGGTCTTCACCGCGGCCCGCCCCAGCCCGCTGATCGGGGAACTCCCCGAGGTGCGCGCCGCGCTGGCCGCCGAACCGGAGACCGGCGGGACCGGGGCCGGCGGAACGCCCTCGGCGCTGCGCGACCGGCTGGCGCCGCTCCCGGCGGCCGAGCGGACCCGGGTGCTGGTCGACCTGGTCCGGACCCACGCGGCCGCCGTCCTCGGCCACGACTCGCCGGACGCGGTCGCCCCCGGCCGGGCCTTCCGCGACCTGGGCTTCGACTCCCTGACCGCCGTGGACATGCGCAACCGGCTCAACACCGCCACCGGCCTGCGGCTCCCGGTCACCGTGGTCTTCGACTACTCGTCGGCGACCGCGCTCGCCCGGCGCCTGGAGACCGGACTGCTGGGCGCCGCCGAGGAGCCCGCCACCGTCCGGCAGCCCCCGGCGGCGGCCCCGGCCGTGGACGACGACCCCGTCGTGATCGTCTCCATGAGCTGCCGCTACCCCGGTGGCGTCCGCACCCCCGAGGACCTGTGGCGCCTGGTCGCCGACGGGCGCGACGCCGTCTCCGGGCTGCCGTCCGACCGGGGCTGGGACCTCGACGCGCTGTACGACGCGGACCCGGACCGGCCCGGCAGGAGCTATGCCGCCGCGGGCGGATTCGTCCGGGACGCGGACCGTTTCGACCCCGGGTTCTTCGGGATCTCGCCGCGCGAGGCGCTGGCCATGGACCCGCAGCAGCGACTGCTGCTCGAAACCTCCTGGGAGGCGATCGAGCGGGCCGGCATCGACCCGGCGTCCCTGCACGGCACCTCGACCGGCGTCTTCGCCGGCGCCTCCTACCAGGGCTACGGCGGCACCCTGCGCGACGTCCCCGAGGAACTGGAGGGCCTGTTCATCGCGGGCATCTCCACCAGCGTCCTGTCCGGGCGGGTCGCCTACCAGCTCGGCCTCCAGGGGCCCGCCGTGACCGTGGACACGGCCTGCTCCTCGTCGCTGGTGGCGGTCCACCTCGCCGCGCAGTCGCTGCGCTCGGGCGAATGCACGCTGGCCCTGGCGGGCGGTGCCACGGTGATGGGCACCCCGCTGTCGTTCACCGGCTTCAGCCGGCAGCGCGGGCTCGCCGAGGACGGGCGCTGCAAGTCCTTCGCCGCTGCGGCGGACGGCTTCGGCATGGCCGAGGGCGTGGGCCTGCTGCTCCTGGAACGCCTCTCGGACGCCCGCCGCAACGGCCACCCGGTGCTCGCGGTGCTGCGCGGCTCGGCGATCAACCAGGACGGCGCCAGCAACGGGCTGACCGCGCCCAGCGGCCTGGCCCAGCAGCGGGTGATCCGCGACGCGCTGGCGAACGCCCGGCTGACGGCCGCCGACGTGGACGCCGTCGAGGCGCACGGCACCGGGACCCGGCTGGGCGACCCGATCGAGGCCGACGCGCTGCTGGCCACCTACGGCCAGGACCGGCCCGCCGACCGGCCGGTGTGGCTCGGGTCGCTGAAGTCGAACATCGGGCACACCCAGGCCGCCGCCGGCGTCGGCGGCATCATCAAGATGGTGCTGGCCATGGGGCACGGCGAGTTGCCGCGGACCCTGCACATCGACCGGCCGTCCCCGAACGTCGACTGGACGGCGGGCGCCGTCGCCCTGCTCACCGAGGCCACCCCCTGGCCGGAGACGGGACGGCCGCGCCGGGCCGGAGTGTCCTCGTTCGGTCTGAGCGGCACCAACGCCCACGTCGTCATCGAGCAGCCGCCCGCCGAGCCCGCGCCCGAACCCGCGCCCGCACCCGGGGCGTCCGCCGTCCCGTGGGTGCTGTCCGGGCGGACCGCCGAGGCGGTGAAGGCCCAGGCGGAGCGGCTGCACGCCTACCTGACGGAGCGCCCGGAGCTGTCCTCCGTCGACGTCGGCTACTCGCTGGCCACCACCAGGACCGCCTTCGAGCACCGCGCCGCCGTCGTCGGCGACGACCGCGCGGCCCTGCTGGGCGGCCTGGCCGCGCTGGCCGCGGGAGAGCGCGCACCCGGCCTGGTCGAAGGCGCCGTCGCCCGATCGGCCCGGACCGTCTTCGTCTTCCCCGGCCAGGGCTCGCAGTGGGCCGGCATGGCCCGGGAACTGCTCGACCACGCCCCGGCCTTCGCCGACCGGATCGCGGCCTGCGCCCGCGCGCTCGCCCCGCACCTGGACTGGTCGCTGCTCTCCGTCCTGCGGGACGAGCCCGACGCGCCCCCGCTGGACCGGGTGGACGTGGTGCAGCCGGTGCTGTGGGCGGTGATGGTGTCGCTGGCCGAGCTGTGGCGGGCGCACGGGATCGTCCCCGACGCCGTGGTCGGCCACTCCCAGGGGGAGATCGCCGCCGCCTGCGTGGCCGGCGCACTGTCGCTGGACGACGCCGCCCGGATCGTCGCCCTGCGCAGTCGGGCCCTGCTTGCCCTGACCGGACGCGGCGGCATGCTGTTCGTGCCGCAGCCGGTCGACGCCGTACGCGAGGCACTGACCGCCCACGCCGGGGCACTCGACGTCGCCGCGGTCAACGGGCCGACGTCGGTGACGGTCTCCGGCGACCCGGCGGCCCTGGAACGGCTGCGCGATCAGTACTCCGAGGCGGGCGTCCTGACCTGGCCGGTCCCCGGCGTCGACTTCGCCGGACACTCGCCCCAGGTGGAGGAGCTCCGGGAGGAACTGCTCACCCTCCTCGCCGGCACCGCGCCGCGGACGTCCGACATCCCGTTCTACTCCACCGTCACCGGCGGCCCCGTGGACACCCTCGGCCTGGACGCCGCGTACTGGTACGAGAACCTGCGCCGGCCGGTGGAGTTCGGGCGGGCGGTCGACGCGCTCATCGCCGACGGACACCACACCTTCGTCGAGTGCAGCACCCACCCCGCGTTGACCGTCTGGCTCCAGCAGGCCGTCGAAGCGGCCGGGGCCGGCGACGGCGCCGTCGTCGGCACCCTGCGCCGCACCGAGGGCGGCCCCGGCCGCTTCCTCGCCGCGCTCGCCGAACTCCAGGTCCGTGGGCTGTCGGTGGACTGGGACACGGTGTTCGCCGGCACCGGCGCGCGCCGGCGGCCGCTGCCCACCTACGCCTTCCAGCAGCAGCGCTACTGGCTGGACGCCGCCCCCGCCCGGCACGCCGACGCCATGACCGGCCCGGCCGCCGCGACCGGCGCCGGCCCGGCCGACTCCGGCTTCTGGGAGGCCGTCGACCACGGCGACCTGGACGCCCTCGCCACCATCCTGCGGGTCGAGGACGGGGAACTGAGGGCCTCCCTCGCCTCCCTGGCACCCACCCTCGCCGAGTGGGCGCGCGGCCGGGCCGACGACCGGACCGCCGACAGCTGGCGCTACCGGGTCGCTTGGAAGCCCCTGCCCGCACCCGAGCGGCCCCGGCTCGCCGGCAGCTGGCTCGTCGTCGCCCCGACCGGCGCCGCCGAGGACCCGGCCGTGGCGTTCGCGGTGGACTCCCTGCGCGGACACGGCGCCGCGCCCGTCCTGGTCGAGGCGGGCCCCGACGCGACCGACCGGACCCGGTTCGCCGCACTGCTCCGCGACGCCGACGACCGCACCGACGGGCCGCCCGCCGGAATCCTGTCGCTGCTCGCCCTGGCCGAAGAACCGCACGGCGACGGATCGGCGCTGCCCCGCGGCCTCACCCTGACCGTCGCGCTCCTCCAGGCCCTGGGCGACCTCGGCGCCGACGCCCCGCTCTGGTGCGCCACCCGGGGAGCGGTGTCGGTCGGCCGCTCCGACCGGATCGACAGCACCCTCCAGGCCCTGGTCTGGGGCCTCGGCGGGGTCGCCGGCGTCGAGTACCCGCAGCGCTGGGCCGGCCTGGTCGACCTGCCGCGACAGCTCGACGACCGGGCCGCGACCCGGCTCGCCGAAGCACTGACCGACCCCGACGGCGAGGACCAGGTGGCGGTACGCGCCACCGGCCGCTACGGCCGCCGGGTCGTCCACGCCGCACTCGGCGACACCGCCCCCGTCCGCGACTGGACCCCCGAGGGCACCGTCCTGATCACCGGCGGCACTGGCGGCCTCGGCGCCCAGATCGCCCGCCGGCTCGCCCGCACCGGCACCGCGCACCTGCTGCTCACCAGCCGGCGCGGCGCACAGGCCCCCGGGGCCGACGCCCTGCTCGCCGAACTGCGCGGACTGGGCGCCGACGCCACCGCAGTGGCCTGCGACGTCGCCGACCGCGACGCACTGGCGGACCTGCTCGCCGGCATTCCGGCCGAGCGTCCGCTGCGCGCCGTCCTGCACACCGCGGGCGTCCTCGACGACGGGGTGATCGACTCGATCACCCCCGAACGCGCGGCCGGCGTCCTGCGCCCCAAGCTCGACGGCGCCCGCAACCTCGACGAGCTCACCCGTGAACTCGACCTGACCGCCTTCGTGCTGTTCTCCTCGCTGGCCGGCACGCTCGGCGGCACCGGCCAGGGCAGCTACGCCGCCGCCAACGCCTACCTCGACGCCCTGGCCCGGCACCGCCGCGACCTCGGACTGCCCGCCACCTCGGTCGCCTGGGGCCTGTGGGGCGGCGACAGCCTCGCCGCCGGCGCGGTCGCCGAACGGCTGATCCGCGACGGCCTGCCCGCCATGGACCCCGCCACGGCCACGACCGCGCTGCACCAGGCCCTCGGCCACGACGACACCGCGGTCCTCGTCGCCGACTTCGCCTGGGACCGCTTCACCCGGGCGTTCACCGCGCTCCGGCCCAGTGCCGCCCTCGGGGACCTGCCCGAGGTACGGGACGCGCTCGCCGCCGCGGGCGGCTCCCGCAGCACCGCCGACGGCGCCGAGCCGCCGGCCCTGCGGCTGGCCGCGCTGCCCCCGGCGGAACGCGACCGGGCCCTGCTGGACGTGGTCCGCACCGAGGTCGCCGCGGTGCTCGGCCACCCCGGGCCCGAGGCGGTGGGACCCGACCAGGCGTTCAAGGACATCGGCTTCGACTCACTGACCGCCGTCGAGCTGCGCAACCGGCTCGCCGCGGCCACCGGCCTGCGCCTGCCGGTGACCCTGGCCTTCGACTACCCCACGGCCACCGTCCTGGCCGGACACCTGCGCACCGAACTGCCGGGGGCGCCCGCCGCCGAGGCGCCCGACGCCCCCGGGCGGCCGGCCGCGGCCGCCGCGGTGCCCGAGGACGAGGCGATCGCCGTGGTCGCCATGAGCTGCCGCTACCCCGGCGGCGTCAGTACCCCCGAGGAGCTGTGGGAGCTCGTCGCGGGCGGACAGGACGCGATCACCGGCTTCCCCACCGGCCGCGGCTGGGACCTGGACGGCCTCTACGACCCGGACCCGGACCGGGCCGGCAGCACCTACGCGCGGGAGGGCGGCTTCCTCCACGACGCCGACCGCTTCGACCCGGCCTTCTTCGGGATCTCCCCGCGCGAGGCGCTGACCATCGACCCCCAGCAGCGGCTGCTGCTCGAACTCTCCTGGGAGGCGTTCGAACGGGCCGGCATCGACCCGCTGTCGCTCAAGGGCAGCGCGAGCGGCGTCTTCGTCGGATGCAGCCACCACGACTACGGGTCGCGGGTCACCGAACCCTCCGAGGAGTTCGAGGGCTACCTCGGCATCGGCAGCGCGGGCAGCGTGGCGTCCGGGCGGATCTCCTACAGCCTCGGCCTCGAAGGGCCCGCGGTGACCGTCGACACGGCGTGCTCCTCGTCGCTGGTCGCGGTCCACCTCGCGGCCCGGTCGCTGCGGGCCGGCGAATGCTCGCTGGCGCTCGCCGGCGGAGTGACCGTGATGTCGACGCCAGGCGCGTTCGTGGAGTTCAGCCGGCAACGGGTGCTCGCCGAGGACGGCCGCTGCAAGCCGTTCGCCGCCGCCGCCGACGGCACCTCCTGGGCCGAGGGCGCCGGACTGCTCGTCCTGGAACGCCTCTCGGACGCCCGGCGCAACGGCCACCCGGTGCTCGCCCTGGTCCGCGGCTCCGCCGTCAACCAGGACGGCGCCAGCAACGGCCTGACCGCCCCCAACGGGCCGTCCCAGCAGCGGGTCATCCGGGCGGCCCTCGCCGACGCCGGACTGACCGCCGCCGAGGTCGACGCGGTGGAGGCGCACGGCACCGGCACCCGGCTGGGCGACCCGATCGAGGCCCAGGCGCTGCTGGCCACGTACGGCCGGGAACGCGGCGCGCAGCAGCCGCTGTGGCTGGGGTCGCTGAAGTCGAACATCGGACACAGCCAGGCCGCCGCCGGAGTCGCCGGCATCATCAAGATGGTGCAGGCCATGCAGCACGGGACGCTGCCGCGCACCCTGCACGTCGACGCGCCGACACCGCACGTCGACTGGGCGGCCGGCGCGGTCCGGCTGCTCACCGACGACACCCCGTGGCCGGAGACCGGCCGCCCCCGGCGGGCCGCGGTGTCCTCGTTCGGAGTCAGCGGCACCAACGCCCACACCATCCTCGAACAGCCCACCGGGCCGTCCCCGGCCGCCGTCCCCGCGCCGACCCCGGCGCCCGCCCCCGACGCGCCCGCCCTGCCCTGGCTGCTCTCCGCCCGCAGCGCGGACGCGCTGCGGGAGCAGGCCGCCCGGCTGCTCCGGCACGTGGAGCAGGCCCCGGCCGTCGCCGTCGCCGACCTGGGCCGCGCCCTGGCGCTGAACCGCAGCGCCTTCGAGTACCGGGCCGCCCTCACCGGCACGGACCGGCCGGCCCTGCTCCAGGGGCTCGCCGCGCTCGCCGCCGGCGAGCCGTCGGCGGACCTGGTGAGCGGCGTCACCGGCCCGGCCGCGAAGACCGCCTTCCTGTTCCCCGGCCAGGGCAGCCAGCGCACCGGCATGGGCGCCGACCTGTACGCGCGGTTCCCGGTCTTCGCCGACGCCTTCGACGCGGTCTGCGCGGAACTCGACCCGCTGCTCGACCACCCGCTGCGGGAGGTGATCGACGCGGCCCCCGGCGACCCCGGCCACGGCCTGCTGGACCGCACCGAGTACACCCAGCCCGCCCTGTTCGCGCTCGGCGTCGCCCTGTACCGCCTGGTCGAGCACTGGGGCGTGCGCCCCGACCGGCTGCTCGGCCACTCCGTGGGGGAGCTGGCCGCCGCGCACGTCGCCGGGGTGTTCACGCTGCCCGACGCCGCGGCGCTGGTGGTCGCGCGGGGACGGCTCATGCAGGCCCTCCCGGCGGGCGGCGCGATGGTCGCCCTCGCCGCCGGGGAGGAGGAGGTGCTGCCGCTGCTCGCCGGCCGGGAGAGCGACGTCGGCCTCGCCGCGGTCAACGGCCCGGCCTCGACCGTGATCTCCGGCGACGCGGCAGCGGTGGACGAGATCGCCGCCCAGCTCGCCGCACGCGGCCGCAAGACCCGGCGGCTGCGGGTCTCCCACGCCTTCCACTCGCCCCTCATGGAGCCGATGCTCGCCGAGTTCCGCGAGGTCGCGGCACGGATCGTCGCGGGGGAGGCCGCCGTCCCCGTCATCTCCGACCTGACGGGCGAGCCGGCCACCGCCGAGCAGCTCGGCTCACCGGACTACTGGGTGGAGCACGTCCGCGGCACCGTCCGCTTCCAGGACGGCATGCGCCACCTGGAGCGCGACGGCGTCACCGCGTTCCTCGAACTCGGACCCGACGGCGCGCTCACCGCCATGGGCGAGGACTGCCTGACCGGCGCCACCGGCAACCCCGTGCTGGTGCCCCTGCTGCGCAAGGACCGGCCCGAAGCCCCCGCGGCGACGGCCGCCCTGGCCCGGCTGCACGTCACCGGTGTCCCCGTGGACTGGACCGCCGTCCACTCCGGCGACCCGGCCCGCTCCGCCGTCGACCTGCCGACCTACGCCTTCCAGCGCGGCAGCTACTGGCTGCCGGCCGGCCCGGCCACGGCCGGCCTGCCCGCGGCCGGGCTGCTGACGGTCGACCACCCGCTGCTCGGCGCCGGCACGGAACTCGCGGACTCCGACGGCTTCCTGTTCACCAGCCGGTTCTCGGTCCGCAGCCACCCCTGGCTGGCCGACCACGGCGTCTACGAGGGCGTGCTGTTCCCCGCCACCGCGTTCCTGGAACTCGCCGTGCGCGCGGGCGACCAGGTCGGCTGCGACCAGGTCGAGGAACTCACCCTGGAGGCGCCGCTGGTGCTCCCGGCGGGCGGAGCCGTCACGCTCCAGCTCACCGTCGGAAGCCCGGACGCCTCCGGCACCCGCCCGCTGAGCGTCCACGCCCGGGCCGCCGACGACGGCCCCGACGCCCCCTGGACCCGGCACGCGAGCGGCCTGCTCGGCTCCGCCGCAGGCCCCGACCCGGCGGACCCGGCCGACCCGGTCGACCCCGAGGCCTGGCCGCCGCCCGGAGCCGTCCCGCTCGACACGGAAGGCCTGTACGACCGCTTCGCGGGCGGCGGGTTCGCCTACGGCCCCGCGTTCCAGGGCCTGCGCGCGGCCTGGCGGCTCGGCGACGAGGTGTACGCCGTCGCGAGCCTGCCGGCGGAGCAGCGGCCGGACGCCGCCGCGTTCGGCCTGCACCCGGCGCTGCTCGACGCCGCCCTGCACGCGCTGGTGTTCGACGTCCTGGAGGGACCCGCGCAGGGCTGGCTGCCGTTCTCCTGGAACGGGGTGCGCCTGCACGCCTCCGGCGCCACCGAACTCCGGCTGCGGCTGACCCCCACGGGCCGCGACGCCGTCGCCGTGACGGCGACCGACGCCACCGGGCGACCGGTGGTCTCGGCCCGCTCCCTCGTCCTGCGGCCGGTCTCGGCCGACCGCTTCAAGGCCACCCGAGCCGGACACCACGAGGAACTGTTCCGCCCCGAGTGGCCGGCCCTGCCGGAGCGCGCCGCGACGGGCGCCGCCCTCGACCCGGAGTCCTGGACCGTGCTCGGCGCCGGGACGCCGCTGCCCTCCGGCGCCGCACCGCTCCCCGGCCGCACGGTCGCCGACTTCGCCGCGCTGTCCGCACTGCTCGACGCGGGCGCCCCGCCGCCCCGGCTGGTCCTGGCCGCCTGCCCGCCCGCCCCGGCCCCGCACACGCCGCCCGGCGCCCTCCGCGACGCGGTCCACGACGGCCTCGGCACGGCCCTCGCCCTGCTCCGCGGCTGGCTGGCCGACGAGCGGCTGACCGGCTCCAAGCTGGTCCTGGTCACCGCGGGCGCCGTCCCGGTGACCGACGACGACGTCCCGGACCCGGCCCTGGCCGCGCTCTGGGGCCTGGTCCGCTCGGCGCAGACCGAGAACCCCGACCGCTTCGTCCTGCTGGACCTGGACGCCCACGACACCCCGCCGGCCGTGCTCGCCGAAGCCCTCGCCTCCGGGGAACCTCAACTCGCGATCCGGGCCGGGGCCGTCCACGTCGCCCGGCTGGCCCGGGTACCGCTGGCCGCCGCCGGGCGCACACCCGGCTGGGCCGGCGACGGAACCGTCCTGATCACCGGCGGCACCGGTGCCATCGGCGCCCACGTCGCCCGCCACCTGGTCGCCGAACACGGCGTCCGGCACCTGCTGC
The DNA here is from genome assembly GCF_044754805.1 of Kitasatospora sp. NPDC092948. Taxonomy (NCBI): domain Bacteria; kingdom Bacillati; phylum Actinomycetota; class Actinomycetes; order Kitasatosporales; family Streptomycetaceae; genus Kitasatospora; species Kitasatospora sp. NPDC092948. The sequence goes on from NZ_JBIVPU010000001.1 coordinate 49,446, forward strand.
TGACCAGCCGCAGCGGCCCCACCGCCGACGGCGCGCCGGAACTCCTCACCGAGCTCGCCGCGCTGGGCGCTCACGCCGAGATCGCCGCCTGCGACGCCGCCGACCGCGACGCCCTCGCGGCCCTGCTGGCCACCGTGCCCCCCGCGCACCCACTGACCGGGGTGGTGCACGCCGCGGGCGTCCTGGCCGACGGCGTCGTCGCCACCATGACACCCGGGCAACTGGACCTCGTCCTGCGCCCCAAGGTCGACGCGGCGATCAACCTGCACGAACTCACCGCCGACCTGAAGCTGTCCGAGTTCGTCCTGTTCTCGTCCATCGCCGGCGTCTTCGGCGGCATGGGCCAGGGCAACTACGCCGCCGCCAACGCCTTCCTGGACGCCCTGGCCCACCGGCGCCGCGCCGACGGGCTGCCCGGCCGCTCCCTCGCCTGGGGCCTGTGGGCCAACAGCACCGGGATGACCGGCGGGCTCACCGAGGCCGACCTGCGACGGATCGCCCGGGGCGGGATCGTCGCCTTCGACCCGGCCCGGGGACTGGCGCTGTTCGACACGGCCGGCGCCCTCGACGAACCGGTCGTCCTCCCGCTGCGGCTCGACACCGCGGCCGTCCGCGCCCAGGCCGGAGCCGGCGGCGTCCCCGCCCTGCTGCGCGGCCTGGTGCGCCCCGCCGCCCGGCGCGGCGCCGCGGGCCCCGCCGCCGGCGCCGGCCCCGACGGGCCCGACGCCCTGAAGCAGCGCCTGGCCTCCCTCAACGACACCCAGCGCGGCCGGGTCCTCCTCGACCTGGTCCGCTCCCACGCCGCCCTGGTGCTCGGCCACAGCGGCCCGGCCGCGGTCGATCCCGGACGCGGCCTGCTGGAGGTCGGCTTCGACTCGCTGACCGCGGTGGAACTGCGCAACAGGCTGCGCGCCGCCACCGGCCACCCCCTGCCGGCCACCCTGCTCTTCGACCACCCCACCCCGGCCGCGATCGCCGGACACCTCGCCGCCGAACTCGTCCCCGAGGCCGGGCCCGGCCCGGTCCCCGGCCTCGCCGAACTGGACCGGCTGGAGGACGCCCTCGACGGGGCCCTCGACGACCCGGCGGACCGCGACCGGCTCGCCGACCGGCTCCGGGAACTCCTGGGCCGCCTCGACCCGGCGGCCGCCGCGGCCGGCGGCGACGGCACGGCAGCCGACTCCATCGAGGACCGCATGGACGGCGCCAGCGACGACGAACTCTTCGACCTCATCGACAACGAACTCGGCCTGTCATGACACCGACCCGACACGCGAACCAGGACGGCGACTCCCGATGGTGAACGACGACAAGCTGAGGGACTACCTCAAGCGCGTGACGGCGGACCTGCACCGCACCCGCCGGCGCCTGACCGAGGCCGAGGAAGCGGCCCGCGAACCGATCGCGGTCGTCGCGATGAGCTGCCGCTACCCCGGCGGCGTACGGTCCCCCGAGGACCTGTGGCGCCTGGTCACCGACGGCACCGACGCCATCACCGGCTTCCCCGCCGACCGCGGCTGGGACCTGGACCACCTCGACGACCCGGACCAGCTGCGCGAGGGCACCAGCCACACCGCCCTGGGCGGCTTCCTCGACGACGTCGGGCACTTCGACCCCGGCTTCTTCGGGATCTCCCCGCGCGAGGCGCTCGCGATGGACCCGCAGCAGCGGCTCCTCCTGGAGACCACCTGGGAGGCGTTCGAACGGGCCGGCATCGACCCCGCGACCCTGCGGGGCAGCCGGACCGGCGTCTTCGCCGGCGTGATGTACCAGGACTACGCGGTACGGCTGCGCCAGGTCCCCGACGACGTGGCCGGCTACCTCGGCAACGGCAGCTCCGACAGCGTCGCCTCGGGCCGCGTCGCCTACACCTTCGGCCTGGAGGGCCCGGCGGTCAGCATCGACACCGCCTGCTCGTCCTCGCTGGTCGCCATCCACCTCGCCGCCCAGGCCCTGCGGGCCGGCGACTGCACGCTGGCCCTGGCCGGGGGCGCGATGGTCATGTCGACACCCGTCCCGTTCGTGGAGATGAGCCGCCAGGGCGGCCTGGCCCGGGACGGCCGCTGCAAGTCCTTCTCGGCCGCCGCCGACGGGACCGGCTGGGGCGAGGGCGTCGGCATGCTCCTGCTGGAGCGCCTCTCCGACGCCCGCCGCAACGGCCACCCGGTCCTCGCCCTGATCCGCGGCACCGCCGTCAACCAGGACGGCGCCAGCAGCAGACTCACCGCCCCCAACGGCCCCGCCCAGCAGCGCGTCATCCGCCACGCCTTGGCCAACGCCGGACTCACCCCCGCCGACGTGGACGTGGTCGAGGCGCACGGCACCGGCACCCCGCTGGGCGACCCGATCGAGGCCCAGGCCCTGCTGGCCACCTACGGGCAGAACCGCGCGGACGGGCAGCCGCTGCTGCTCGGCTCGCTGAAGTCCAACATCGGGCACACCCAGGCGGCGGCCGGCGTCGGCGGCGTCATCAAGACCGTCCTCGCCATGCGGCACGGCACCGTCCCGCCCACCCTGCACGCGCAGGACCCGTCCCCGCAGATCGACTGGACCGCGGGCGCGGTGCGCCTGGTCACCGCGAACACCCCCTGGCCGGAGACCGGACGGCCGCGCCGGGCCGCGGTGTCCTCGTTCGGCGTCAGCGGCACCAACGGGCACGTCGTCCTGGAACAGGCGGACGAACCCGTCCCGGAACAGGCCGACGAACCCGCTGTGCCCGCCGCCCCCGCCGTCCTGCCCTGGGTGCTCTCCGGGCGCACCGCCGAAGCGCTGCGCGCCCAGGCCGCCCGGCTCCGCGACCACCTCGACGCCCACCCCGGAGCCGGCCCGGCCGAGGTCGGCCACGCCCTCGCGACGAGCCGGGCCGCGCACGAGCACCGGGCGGTCCTGATCGGCGCCCACCCCGACGAGTTCCGGGCCGGCCTCGACGCGCTGGCGGCCGGCCGCACCGTCCCCGGCCTGGTCCTCGGCGCCGCCGGGACCGGCGGCGAAGTCGCCCTGGTGTTCCCCGGACAGGGATCGCAATGGGCCGGCATGGCCGTCGAACTCCTCGACTCCGCCCCCGCCTTCGCCGCCCGGATCGCCGACTGCGAGCGCGCCCTGACCCCGTTCGTCGACTGGTCCCTGGAAGCCGTCCTGCGCGGTGCCCCCGGCACCCCGCCGGCCGACCGGGTCGACGTGGTGCAGCCGGTGCTGTGGGCCGTCATGGTCTCCCTGGCCGAACTGTGGCGCTCCCACGGCATCGCCCCCGGCGCCGTGGTCGGCCACTCCCAGGGCGAGATCGCCGCCGCGGTGGTGGCGGGAGCGCTCAGCCTGGAGGACGGGGCGAAGGTCGTCGCCCTGCGCAGCCGGGCGATCCGCGCCCTGTCCGGCCGCGGCGGCATGGCCTCGGTGGCCCTGCCCGCCGACCAGGTCGCCGAACTCCTCGCCCCGTGGGACGGCCGGCTCTCCGTCGCCGCCGTCAACGGACCCGCCTCCACCGTGGTCTCCGGCGACACCGACGCGCTCGACGCGTTCCTCGACCGGACGGCGGCCCTGGACATCCGCAGCCGGCGGATCCCCGTCGACTACGCCTCGCACAGCGCGCACGTCGAGGACATCCGCACCGAACTGCTGGCTCGGCTCGGCGGACTGACCCCCCGTCCGTCCGCCGTCCCCTTCTACTCCACCGTCAGCGGCGGCCTGCTGGACGACACCACCGCCCTGGACGCCGACTACTGGTACCGCAACCTGCGCGGGACCGTCCGCTTCGAACAGGCGACCCGCGCCCTGCTCGCCGACGGCTACCAGGTCCTCCTGGAGAGCAGCCCGCACCCCGTCCTCACCGTCGGCGTGCTGGAGACCGCCGAGGACGCCGGCGCCGACGCCACCGCCGTGGGCACCCTGCGCCGCGACGACGGCGGCCCGCGCCGGTTCACCGAGTCCCTGGCCGAACTCCACCTGCGCGGAGTCTCCCCGGACTGGGACGCGGTCTTCGCCGGCCGCCGCCCCCAACGGGTGGAACTGCCCACCTACGCCTTCCAGCGCGACCCGTACTGGCTGGAGGAGGGCACCGCGCCCGTCGCCGACGTCACCTCCGCCGGACTGACCCCCGCGGACCATCCGCTGCTGGGCGCCGTCGTGGTCCTCGCCGACAGCGACGGCCTGCTCCTCACCGGCCGCCTGTCGGCCCGCACCCACCCGTGGCTCGCCGACCACGCCGTCGGCGGCCGGGCACTGCTCCCGGGCACGGCCTTCCTGGAACTCGCCCTCCAGGCCGGAGCCCGGGTCGGCTGCCCCCGGGTCGAGGAGTTCACCCTCGAAGCCCCCCTGGTGCTGCCCGAACACGGCGGCGTCGTGCTGCGCCTCACCGTGGGCGCCCCCGACTCCCTGGGACACCGCCCGCTCGGCCTGCACTCCCGGCCGGACGCACCCGCCGACGGCGACCTCGACGACGAGGAGTGGACCAGGCACGCCGAAGGCGTCCTGGCCCAGGGCGGCGCGGAGCACACCGAGGCCGCCGGGCCGATGACCTGGCCGCCGGCCGGCGCCGAACCCCTCGCCCTCGACGGACTGTACGACCGCTTCGCGGCGGGCGGATTCGCCTACGGGCCCGCGTTCCAGGGCCTGCGCGCGGCCTGGCAGCGCGGCGACGAACTGTTCGCGGAGGCCGTCGTACCCGCCGGGCCCGCACCCGACGCCGCCCGCTTCGGCCTGCACCCGGCCCTGCTGGACGCGGCCCTGCACGCCACCGGCGTGCCCGGCACCCCCGGCGCGGACGCCCACCCCGAGGGACGGTTGCCGTTCTCCTGGAACGGCGTGACCCTGCACGCCGCCGGCGCCGACGCGATCCGCGTCCGGCTCGCCCCGGCCGGACCCGACACGGTGACGCTCGCCGTCGCCGACGCGACCGGCGCCCCCGTGGCGACCGTGGACGCGCTGGTCCTGCGGCCCGCGGGCACCGCCGGCCCCGGCGCCGACCGCGCCCCCCAGGGCCGCCGCCACCAGGACCTCTACGCGACGGAGTGGGTCACCGCACCCCCGCGCGGCAGCGGCGCACCCGTCCACCGCACCGCGGACCTGGCCACGCTGCTGGCCGCCGTCGACGCCGGAGCCCCGGTGCCCGAAACGGTCCTGCTCGCCTGCGCGGAGCCCGCCGCCTCGGACGGACCGGCCGAGGCCGTCCGCGCGGCCGTCCACCAGGCCCTGGCCGACGTCAGGACCTGGCTCGCCGACGACCGCTTCGCCGGCTCGCGCCTGGTGTTCGCCACCCGGGGCGCGGTCGGCACGGGGGAGGGGGAGGACATACCCAACCCCGCGCACAGCGCGCTCTGGGGCCTGGTCCGCTCGGCCGGGTCCGAACACCCCGGGCGCTTCGCCCTGCTCGACCTCGACGCCGACGACGAGCACGGCGCCTCCCCGGGCGTCGCCGCGGCCCTCGCCTCGATCGCCTCGGGAGAACCGCAGTCCGCGGTCCGCGGCGACGACGTCCGCGTCCCCCGGCTGGCCCGCGTGCTCCGAAACGACCCGGACCCCTCGGACGGGGCCGCCGGGCCGCTCCCGGCCTTCGACCCGGACGGCACGGTCCTCATCACCGGCGGCACCGGCCTGCTCGGCTCCCACGTCGCCCGCCGCCTGGTCACCGGGCACGGCGTCCGGCACCTGCTGCTGCTCTCCCGCAGCGGCCCGGCCGCCGCCGGGGCCGACGAACTGCGGGCCGAACTCGCCGCGCTGGGAGCCGAGACCGCCGTCGTCGCCTGCGACGCCGCCGACCGGACCGCCCTGGCCGCCGTCCTCGCCGACCTGCCGCCCGCGCACCCGCTGACCGCCGTGGTCCACACCGCGGGCGCCCTCGACGACGGCGTCGTCACCGCACTCACCCCCGAACGGGTGGACGCCGTGCTGCGCCCCAAGGTCGACGCCGCCCTCCACCTGCACGACCTGACCCGCGACCTCGACCTCACGCACTTCGTGCTGTTCTCCTCGGCCGCAGGCACCTTCGGCGGCCCCGGACAGGCCAACTACGCCGCCGCCAACGCCTTCCTCGACGCCCTGGCCGTCCGGCGCCGGGCGGCGGGGCTGGCCGGCCAGTCGCTTGCCTGGACCCTGTGGGAGCAGCCCAGCGCCCTCACCGAACACCTGGACGAGGACGACGTGCGACGCCTCGCCCGGTCCGGGATGCCGCCGCTCTCCACCGAGCGCGGACTCGCGCTCCTCGACACCGCCCTCACCGTGGACCGGGCCGCCCTGGTCCCGATGCGCCTCGACACCGCGGCCCTGCGGTCCGCGGCGGCGGACGGCACCCTGCCGCCGCTGCTGCGCGGCCTGGTGCGCACACCGCCCCGCCGGGCGGCCACGGCCGCGCAGGCGACGGCCGACGACAACGCCCTGCGCCTGCGCCTCGCGGCCCTCGACGGCACCGGACGGACCAGGCTGCTCGTCGAACTCGTCCGCACCCACGCCGCAGCCGTCCTCGGCCACGCCTCCCCGGACGCCCTCGACCCCGGACGGGCCTTCCGCGAACTGGGATTCGACTCGCTGGCCTCGGTGGAACTGCGCAACCGCCTGAACGCCGCCACCGGCCTGCGGCTGCCCGCCAGCCTGGTGTTCGACCACCCGACCCCGGCGGCGCTCGCGGACTTCCTGCGCGCCGGACTCACGGACACCCGGGCGGCCACGGCCGTCCTGCCCGCCGTACCCGCCGGGCCGGCCGACCCGAACCGGGACGCGGACGACGACCGGATCGCGATCGTCGCCGCGGCCTGCCGCCTCCCCGGCGGCGTCCGCTCACCCGAGGACCTGTGGCGGATGCTGTCCGAGGGCCGCGACGGCGTCTCCGGGTTCCCCACCGATCGCGGCTGGGACGTCGAAGCCCTCTACGACCCCGATCCCGACCGCGTCGGCACCTCCATCACCCGCGACGGCGGCTTCCTGTACGACGCCGCCGACTTCGACGCGGAGTTCTTCGGCATCTCGCCGCGCGAGGCGCTGGCCATGGACCCGCAGCAGCGCCTGCTGCTGGAGACCACCTGGGAACTCTTCGAGCGCGCCGCCATCGACCCGGCCGCCCTGCGCGGCGCCCCCGTCGGCACGTACGTCGGCCTGATGCAGCAGGACTACGCCGCCCGGCTGCTGCCCTACATCCCCGAGGACGTCGAAGGATTCCTCGGCACCGGCAACTCGGGAAGCATCGTCTCCGGACGCCTGGCCTACTTCTTCGGACTGGAAGGCCCCGCGGTCACCGTCGACACGGCGTGCTCGTCCTCGCTGGTGGCCCTGCACCTCGCGGTCCGGGCGCTGCGGTCCGGCGAGTGCTCGCTGGCGCTGGCCGGCGGCGTCAACGTGATGTGCAGCCCCGAACTGTTCGTCGAGTTCAGCCGCCAGGGCGGACTCGCCCCGGACGGCCGCTGCAAGTCCTTCGCCGCAGCGGCCGACGGGACCGCCTTCGGCGAGGGCGTCGGCATGCTGCTGGTGGAGCGGCTGTCGGACGCCCGCCGCAACGGGCACCCGGTGCTGGCGGTGATCCGCGGTTCCGCGGTGAACCAGGACGGTGCGAGCAACGGCCTGACCGCGCCGAACGGCCCCTCGCAGCAGCGGGTGATCCGGGCTGCGCTCGCGGACGCGGGGCTGACCACGTCCGAGGTGGACGTGGTCGAGGCGCACGGCACCGGGACGCGGCTGGGCGACCCGATCGAGGCACAGGCGCTGCTGGCCACCTACGGCCAGGACCGGCCCGCCGACCGTCCCGTGTGGATCGGCTCGCTGAAGTCCAACATCGGCCACGCCTCGGCGGCCGCCGGTGTGGCAGGAGTCATCAAGTCGGTGCTCGCCCTGCGGCACGGCGTGATGCCGAAGACGCTGCACGTGGACGGGCCCACGCCCGAGGTCGACTGGACGGCGGGAGCCGGCCGGTTGCTGACGGAGGCCCGGGAATGGGACGACACGGGCCGCCCGCGCCGGGCCGGCGTGTCCTCCTTCGGCGTCAGCGGCACCAACGCCCACGTCGTCCTCGAACAGGCCCCGGACGACGCGACAGCTTCCGCGACCCCGCCCGTCGACCACCCCGCGACACCGGAGACCGCGCCCGCCGCCGTCCCCCTGCTCCTCTCGGCCCGCACGCCGGAGGCACTGCGCGCCCAGGCCGCCGCGCTGTCGGCCCGAATCGGCGACGGGTCGGGCGTCCGCGCCGCAGACGTGGCCTTCTCCCTGGCCACGGGCCGCAGCGCGCTGGCACACCGCGCGGTGCTGGTGGGCACGGAGGAGAACCTCGCCGAGCACCTGACCGCGCTCTCGCAGGGCGCTGCGGTGGCCGGTGGCGGGTTGGTTTCCGGCCGTTCGGTGTTGGTGTTCCCGGGTCAGGGTTCGCAGTGGGTGGGGATGGCTGCGGAGTTGTTGGTCGGGTCGGAGGTGTTTGCGGGGCGGATGGCGGAGTGCGGTCGGGCTCTGGCGCCTTTTGTGGATTGGTCGTTGGGGGAGGCGCTGGGTTCGGAGGCGCTGTTGGCGCGGGTCGATGTGGTGCAGCCGGTGTTGTGGGCGGTGATGGTGTCGCTGGCGGAGGTGTGGCGTTCGTTCGGCGTCGTTCCGGACGCCGTGGTCGGCCACTCGCAGGGCGAGATCGCCGCGGCTGTGGTGGCGGGTGGTCTGAGCATCGACGACGGGGCTCGGGTGGTCGCGCTGCGCAGTCGGGCGATTCGGGTGTTGGCGGGGCGTGGCGGTATGGCGTCGGTGCCTTTGCCGGTGGGGGCGGTGCGGGAGCGCATCGCGGGGGGCTCGTTGTCGGTGGCGGCGGTGAACGGTCCGTCGTCGACGGTGGTGTCGGGTGACGCGGACGCGGTCAGCGCGCTGGTGGAGGAGTTCGTGGCGGAGGGGGTGCGGGCGAGGCTGATCGACGTCGATTACGCGTCGCACTCCGCGCACGTGGAGGAGATCCGCGAGCAGTTGCTGTCCGATCTGGACGGGATCGTTCCTGTGTCGGGTTCGGTGCCGTTCTTCTCGACGGTGACGGGCGGTTGGTTGGACACGGAGGCCCTGGACGCCGAGTACTGGTACGGCAACCTCCGGCAGACGGTCGAGTTCGCGGACGCCACGGAGGCGTTGCTGGGGGAGGGTTTCCGGTTCTTCGTGGAGTCGAGCCCGCATGCGGTGCTGGGTGTGGCGGTGGGGGAGTTGGTGGAGGCCGCGGGTGTGGACGCGGTGGTGCTGGGGACGTTGCGTCGGGGTGAGGGCGGCGTGGCGCAGGTGTTGCGTGCGGTGGGTCGTGCGTGGGAGTGCGGGTTGGCGGTGGACTGGTCGGTTGCGTTCCCGGGCGCGCGGCGGGTCGAGCTGCCGACGTACGCCTTCCAGCGCAGCCGCTACTGGCTCGACGTTCCGACCACGAGCTGGGACGTCGCCTCGGCGGGTCTCGCCACGACCGGGCACCCGCTGCTCGGTGCGGTGACGCAGGTCGCGGACTCCGAGGAGCTGCTGCTCAGCGGCCGGATCTCGCTGCGCACCCACCCCTGGCTCGCCGACCACGCGGTGTCGGGCGTGGTGCTCCTGCCCGGCACGGCCGTCCTCGAACTCGCGCTGCGTGCCGGGGCCGAGGCGGACTGCCCGGTGGTCGAGGAACTCACCCTCGGGTCGGCCCTCGTGCTCCCGGACGAGGGTGCTGTTCACCTGCAGCTCCGGGTCGCCGCGCCCGACGGTGACGGTCGGCGCAGGCTCAGCGTGTTCGCCCGCACGACGCGGGACGCCGATGCGCCCTGGACCGAGCACGCCACCGGCACCCTGGCGCCCAGGCCGGCCGGGGACCCGGTCGGAGCCGCGGCCGGCCTGCTGAGCTGGCCGCCGTCCGGGGCCGAACCCGTGGACACCGGCGACCTCTACGAGCGCTTCGCCGAGGCCGGCTACCAGTACGGCCCCGCCTTCCGCGGCATCCGTGCCGCGTGGCTCCGCGACGGCGAGGTGTTCGCCGAGGTGGTGCTGCCGGAGCCGCAGCACGCCGACGCCGCCGGGTGCGTGCTGCACCCCGCGCTGCTGGACGCGGCCCTCCAGACCGCCGCACTGCTGCCCGACCAGGACGGCCGGGCCCGGCTGCCCTTCAGCTGGAACGGTGTGACCGGCGGGATCACCGGGGCCACCACGCTGCGGGTGCGGCTCGCCGCCGACGCGCCGGACACCGTGACTCTGCACGCCCACGACCTGTCGGGACGGCAGGTGCTCGGCGTGGCGGGCCTGTCGCTGCGGCCCCGGGCCGCGGGCGGTCCGCTCTCCGCGACCGCCCACGCCGACCTGCTGTACCGCCTCGACTGGACCGCGTCCGCCGCCCAGGCCGACGGCGCCGTGCCCACCTGGGCCGCCCTCGGCGACGCCGTCCCGGGCGCCGGGGCGTGGCAGGACCTCGACGCCCTGGGGGCGGCCCTCGGCGGGGGTGCCGCTCTCCCCGAGGTGATCGTGGCGGCCGTCGCCACCGCCGACCTGCCCGACCCCGCTGACCGGGTCCGCGTCACCGCGCACCGGGGCCTGGCGCTGGTGCAGCAGTGGCTGGCCGACGAGCGGTTCGCCGAGGCCAGGCTGGCCCTGCTCACCAGGGACGCGGTCCGGACCGGACCGCTGGACCGTCCCGTCGACCCCGCCCAGGCCGCGCTGTGGGGCCTGGTGCGCAGCGCGCGGGCCGAGCACCCCGGGCGTTTCGTCCTCGTCGACGCGGCCGGGACCGGCGAGCCGGCGGACGACCTGCCCGCGGCGCTCGCCGCCGGGGAACCCGAGTTGGCGCTGCGGACCGGGCCGCCGCTGCTGCCGCGGCTGGTCCGCGGCGGCCGGCCGGACGGCACGCTGCCCCTGCCGGACGGTGCCGCCTGGCGGCTCACCACCGACGGCCGGGGCTCCCTGGAGGACATCGCGGCGGAGCCCGCTCCTGCGGCCCTCGCCCCGCTGGGCAAGGGCGAGGTGCGGATCGCGGTGCGCGCCGCCGGGCTGAACTTCCACGACGTCATCGCCGCGCTCGGACTGGACCCCGACCCCGAACAGCAGGGCCTGGGCAGCGAGGGCGCCGGAACGGTCGTCGAGGTCGGCCCGGGGGTGGACGACCTGGTGCCCGGGGACCGGGTGATGGGGATCTTCGGGGGCGCGTTCGGCCCGACCGTCGTCGCCGACCGCCGTACCGTCGCCCGGATACCGGCGGGCTGGTCCTTCGCCCGCGCCGCCTCCGTGCCGGTGGTGTTCCTCACCGCCTACTACGGCCTGTTCGATCTCGGCGGACTGCGGCGCGGGGAGTCGGTGCTGGTCCACGCCGCGGCCGGCGGGGTCGGCATGGCGGCGGTCCAGCTCGCCCGGCACGCCGGTGCGCGGGTGTTCGCGACCGCCTCCCCCGCCAAGTGGGACGTCCTGAAGGCCGGCGGACTGGACGCCGGGCACATCGCCTCGACCCGTACCACCGACTTCGCCGAGACGTTCCTGACGGCCACCGGCGGGCGGGGCGTCGACCTCGTACTCGACAGCCTGGCGCGGGAGTTCGTCGACGCCGGTCTGCGGCTGCTGCCGAACGGCGGCCGGTTCGTGGAGATGGGCAAGACCGACGTCCGCGACCCCGGGGCGGTCGCCCGGCAGCACCCCGGGGTGCGCTACCGGGCGTTCGACCTGATGGAGGCCGGTCCGGAGCGGATCGGCGAGATGCTCGCCGACGTCCTGGACCTGTTCGAGCGGGGGGTGCTGCGTCCCCTGCCCGTCACCGGCTGGGACGTCCGGCAGGCCCCGGCCGCGCTGCGCTCGCTCAGCCAGGCCCGGGGCGTCGGCAAGAACGTCCTGCTGCTGCCCGCCGCGCCGGACCCGGAAGGGACGGTCCTGGTCACGGGGGCCACCGGCACCCTGGGGCGGCTGCTGGCCCGGCACCTGGTCGTCGCACACGGCATGCGGCACCTGCTGCTGGCGGGCCGCCGGGGCGGATCCGCCGACGGAATGCCGGAGCTGGTGCGGGAACTGACCGGACTCGGGGCGTCGGTGACCGTCGCCGCGTGCGACGTCGCCGACCGCGCCGCGCTCACCGCGCTGCTCGGGTCGGTGCCGGCCGCGCACCCGCTGACCGCCGTCGTCCACGCGGCCGGTGTCCTGGACGACGCCACGATCGCCGGGCTGACTCCGGACCGGCTCGACCGCGTCCTGCGGCCCAAGGCGGACGCGGCGCTGGCCCTGCACGACCTCACCCGGGACCTCGACCTCGCGGCGCTGGTCCTGTTCTCCTCGGGCGCCGCCCAGTTCGGCGCGGCCGGGCAGGCGAACTACGCCGCGGCCAACGCGGTCCTCGACGCCCTCGCCGCCGAACGCCGGGCCGAGGGGCTGCCCGGCCTGTCCATCGGCTGGGGCCTGTGGGAGGAGCGCAGCGGGATGACCGCCGCGGTCACCGCGGGGCGGGGCGCCGGGGCGGGCGCGCTGACCTCGGCGGAGGGCCTCGCCCTGTTCGACGCGGCGCTGGACTCCCCGTACGCCTACCGGCTCGCGGCCAGGATCGCCCCGTCCGTGCTGCGGGCGGACGACCGGCTGCCCGCCGTGCTCCGCGGCCTGGCCCGGCCCGCCCGGGCCGCCGTCTCCGCCGCCGCGGCACCGGTCCGCTCGATGGCGCAGCAGCTGGCCGAGCTGCCCGAGGCCGAGCTGCACCGGACCCTGCTCGACCTGGTGCGCGGCAACGCGGCGGCGGTGCTCGGCCACAGTTCGCCGAACCTGATCCGCCCGGCCCGCCCGTTCAAGGAGGTCGGCTTCGACTCCCTCACCGGGGTCGAACTGCGCAACCGGCTGATGTCCTCGACCGGGTTGCGGCTGCCGGCCGCGCTGGTCTTCGACCACCCCACCCCGGAGGCGCTGGCCCGCCACCTCGCCGAGCGGGTCACCGCCGCCCGCCCGACCGGCGACGCGGCGGTCCGGGCCGGGCTGGACGCCCTGGAGACCCTGCTCGACGCCCTGCCGCCGGACGGCGTGAGCGACGAACTCGCCGCCCGGATAAGGGAAGTGCTGTCCCGTCCGCTGCCCGGCGGGACTCCGCCCGCCACCGCCCGGACCACCGGCGACGTGGACGATCTGGCCCCCGACCTGATCGAGGCGGCCAGCGACGACGAGATGTTCGACTACATCGACCGGCAGCTGGGATCCGCATGACCGGGGCACCGTTCCGCGCACCCTGCGCACCCCGTGCAGTCCGAGACGAGACCCGAGCAGCCCGAGACGAAAGCAGCGGTGTCCAGTGAGCGACCAGAGGATGCGCGACTACCTCAACCGGGTGACCATCGACCTTCGGGACACCCGGCAGCGGCTCCGGGAGGCCGAGGCGCGCACCAGCGAGCCGATCGCGATCGTGGCGATGAGCTGCCGCTTCCCCGGCGGTGTCCGCACCCCGGAGGACCTGTGGGACCTGCTCGCCGAAGGCCGTGACACCGTCGCGCCCGTCCCCGGCGACCGGGGCTGGGAGACCGCCTGGCCGTCCGGCGGCGCCGTCCCCGGGCAGGGGGCGTTCCTGGACGGCGCGGCGGACTTCGACCCGGAGTTCTTCGGCATCTCGCCGCGCGAGGCGGTCGCGATGGACCCGCAGCAGCGGCTGCTGCTGATGGCGTCCTGGGAGGCCGTCGAACAGGCCGGCATCGACCCGCTCACCCTGCGGGGCAGCCGCACCGGGGTGTTCGCCGCAGCCATCGACCAGGGGTACGCGACGCTGGGCGCCGGCGCCGCCGAGGCCGTCCAGGGGTTCCTGATGACGGGGAACTCGATGAGCGTGATGTCCGGGCGGGTGTCCTACGCGCTCGGCCTCGAAGGCCCCGCCGTCACCGTGGACACCGCCTGTTCGGCCTCGTTGGTGGCGCTGCACCTCGCGGCGCGGGCCCTGCGGGCCGGTGAGTGCTCGCTCGCCCTCGCCGGCGGGGTCAGCGTGATGGCGCTGCCGGCGGTGTTCGTCGAGTTCAGCCGGCAGGGCGCGATGTCCCCCGACGGCCGCTGCAAGCCGTTCGCGGCGGCCGCGGACGGCACCGGCTGGGGCGAGGGCGTGGGGATGCTGCTGCTGGAGCGGCTGTCGGACGCGCGCCGCAACGGCCACCCGGTGCTGGCCGTGCTGCGCGGTTCGGCGATCAACCAGGACGGCGCCAGCAACGGCCTGACCGCCCCCAACGGCCCCTCCCAGCAGCGGGTGATCCGGGCGGCGCTCGCGGACGCGGGGCTGACCACGTCCGACGTGGACGCGGTGGAGGCGCACGGCACCGGCACCACCCTCGGCGACCCGATCGAGGCGGACGCGCTGCTGGCCACGTACGGCCAGGACCGGCCCGCCGGGCGTCCGCTGTGGCTGGGGTCGCTGAAGTCGAACATCGGGCACACCCAGGCCGCCGCCGGGGTCGCCGGGGTCATCAAGACGGTGCTAGCGCTGCGGCACGGGGTCCTGCCGCGCACCCTGCACGTGGACACGCCCACCCCGCACGCCGACTGGTCCTCGGGCGCCGTCGAACTCCTCACCGAGGCCCGCGACTGGCCCGCCGTCGACCGGCCGCGCCGGGCCGGGGTGTCCTCGTTCGGCATGAGCGGCACCAACGCGCACGTCGTCCTCGAACAGGCGCCGGAGCCGGAACCGGCCGACGGATCGGAACCGGCCGACGGGCCGGAAGCGGTGGCCGCCGGACCGGACGCCGCGCCCGGGGCCGTGCTGCCCTGGGTGCTGTCCGGCCGCACCGCGTCCGCGCTCGGGGACCAGGCGGCCCGGCTGCGCGCCCGGCTCGCCACGCACGCGCCCGCACGCCCCGCCGACCTCGGGTTCTCGCTGGCGACCACCCGGTCCGCCTTCGAACACCGGGCCGTGGTGATCGGCGACGGGCACCCCGCCCTGCTGGACGGGCTCGCCGCCCTGTCCGGACCGGGCACGGACCTCCCCACCGCCCCGGCCGCGCCCACGCCCGCCGACGTCGTCGCGGGCACCGGCCGGGTCGTCGAGGGCCGGACGGCCCTGGTGTTCCCCGGCCAGGGCTCCCAGTGGGCCGGCATGGCACGGGACCTGCTCGCCACCAGCCCCGCCTTCCGGGACCGCCTCGCCGCCTGCGACGCCGCGCTCTCCGCCCATGTCGACTGGCGGCTCCCCGCCGTCCTGGAGGGCGCGCCCGGCGCGCCCTCCCTGGACCGGGTGGACGTGGTGCAGCCGGCGCTGTGGGCGGTGATGGTGTCACTGGCCGCGCACTGGGAGTCCTGGGGTGTCCGGCCCGACGCCGTGGTCGGCCACTCCCAGGGCGAGATCGCCGCCGCGGTGGTGGCGGGAGCGCTGAGCCTGGAGGACGGGGCGAAGGTCGTCGCCCTGCGCAGCCGGGCCATCCGGGCGCTGGCCGGACTCGGCGGCATGGTCGCGGTGTCCCTGCCCGAGGACCGGGTCCGCGCCGAGATCGCCCCCTGGGCCGAGCAGCTGTCGGTGGCCGCCGTCAACGGGCCCGCCGCCGTGGTGGTCTCGGGGGAGACCCGGGCGCTGGCCGAACTGCTCGCCCACTGCACCGCACAGGGCGTACGGGCCCGCGCCGTCCCCGTGGACTACGCCTCGCACTCGGCGCAGGTCGAGGGGATCAGGTCCGAGGTGCTGGCCGCACTGGCCGACGTACGCCCGCTCCCGGCCCGGATCCCGCTGTTCTCCACCGTCACCGGCGACCGGCTCGACACCACCGCCATGGACGCCGACTACTGGTACCGCAACCTCCGCGGGACCGTCCGCTTCGACGCGGCCGTCCGCTCCCTGGTCGAGCAGGGCCACGAGGTCTTCGTCGAGGTGTCGCCGCACCCGGTGCTGACCATGGCCCTCCAGGACACCGTCGAGGCCGCCGGCACCGAGGAACCGCCCGTGGTCGTCGGCACCCTGCGCCGCGACGACGGCGGACTTCGCCGGGCCCTGCTCTCGGCCGCCGAACTGTGGGTGGCGGGCGCGGCCGTCGACTGGCCAGCGGTGTACGCCGGCACCGGCGCCCGGCGGGTGGACCTGCCCGGCTACCCCTTCCAGCTGCGCCGCTACTGGCTGGAGCCGGAGGCGTCGCCCGGCACCGGACCGGCCGCCGCCGACCCGCACGACACGGCCTTCTGGCACATGGTCGACCACGACGCCCCGGCCGAGATCGCCGCCCACCTCGCCGTCGACGAGGACGCCCTCGCCCCCGTCCTGCCGGCCCTGCGCGGCTGGCGCAAACAGCGGCGCGACGAGAGCGTCATCGACGCCTGGCGCTACCGCATCGGCTGGCAGCCGCTGCCCGACCCGCCGGCCGCCGGCCCCGCCGCCGGCACCTGGCTCGTCGTCCTGCCCGCCGGACACGACGACGACGCACGGGTGCGCGGCCCGCTGCTCGCCCTCACCGAAGCGGGCGCCACCGTCGTCACGGCCGAACTCACGGCCGCCGCCGTCCGCCGCACGGACCTCGCGGACACCCTCGCCGCCGCCCTCGGCGACCGCGTCCCGACGGGCGTGCTGTCGCTGCTGGCCGCCGACGACCGGCCGCACCCCGACCACCCGGCCCTGCCCACCGGGACGGCGCTCACCGTCGCCCTGGTGCAGGCCCTGGGCGACCTCGCCCTCACCGCACCCCTGTGGTGCGCCACCGCCGGGGCCGTCTCCACCGGCCCGGACGACCCGGTCACCCACCCCCGCCAGGCCCAGGTCTGGGGCACCGGACTGGTCGCCGCGCTGGAACTGTCCGCCCGCTGGGGCGGACTCGTCGACCTGCCCCCGGACCTCGACGCCCGCGCCAGGGCCCGCCTCGCCGCCGTCCTGACGGCCCCCGGCACGGACGGCGCCGGCCGCGAGGACCAGCTCGCCCTGCGCCCCACCGGCCTGCTGGCCCGCCGCCTGCGGCGCGCCCCCCGGACCGGCAGCCGTACGAAGCACTGGAAGCCCCGCGGCACCGTCCTGCTGACCGGCGGCACCGGAGCCGTCGGCCCGCACCTCGCCCGCTGGCTGGCCCGCAGCGGCGCCACCCACCTCGTCCTGCCCGGCCGCCGCGGCCCCCAGGCACCCGGCGCGGCCGAACTCGCCGCCGAACTCGCCGCCCTCGGCGTACGCCTGACCCTGCCCGTCTGCGACCTGGCGGACCGTCAGGCCGTGGCGGCGCTGCTCACCGGCCTGGAGTCGGCGGGCGACCCGGTCACCGCGGTCGTCCACGCGGCCGCCTTCGTCGCGCTCGCCCCGCTGGACGGCACACCGATGAACGCGTTCGAACAGATCGTCGCCGCCAAGGCCGCCGGCGCCGAACACCTCGACGCGCTGCTCGACCGCGAACTCGACGCCTTCGTCCTGTTCTCCTCGATCGCCGGAGTCTGGGGCAGCGGCGACCACGGCGCCTACGCCGCGGCCAACGCCCACCTCGACGCCCTCGCCCAGCACCGCCGGGCCCGCGGCCTCTCCGCCACCACCGTCGACTGGGGCATCTGGCAGGCCGAGAGCGCCTTCCAGGACCGCGTCGCCGGAGACGACGCCGACCTGTTCAACCTGGAACAGCACGGCCTGCCCCGCATCGCCCCCGACCTCGCCGTGCACGCCCTGCAACAGGCACTGGACGACGACGAGACCGTACTCGCCGTCGCCGACGTCGACTGGGAGCAGTTCGCCGCCGTCTTCACCTCCACCCGCCCCAGCCCGCTGCTCACCGGCGTCCCCGAAGCCCGCCGCGCCCTGGAGGCCGCGCCCGGCGACACGGTCGCGCCCGCCGCCGCACTGCTGCGCCAACGGCTCGCCGCCCTCGGCGAATCCGAACAGCACCGCCTGCTGCTCGACCTGGTCCGCACCCACGCGGCAGCCGTCCTCGGCCATCCCTCGGTGGACGCGATCCGGCCCGGCATGGCCTTCCAGGACATGGGCTTCGCCTCCCTCACCGCCGTCGAACTCCGCAACCGGCTCAACACCGCCACCGGACTGCGGCTGCCGTCCACGCTGATCTTCGACCACCCGTCGTCCACCGCACTCGCCCGGGAGATCCGCGCCGAACTGCTCGGCCGGCAGGCCACCGAGCCGCGCCCCGCCGAGCCGGACGCCGCCGCGCACCGGCCCGCGCCCGACGACGAGCCGATCGCGATCGTCTCCATGGCCTGCCGCTTCCCCGGCGGCATCGGCACCCCCGAAGACCTGTGGCGCCTGCTCGCCGACGGCGGCGACGCCGTCTCGGACTTCCCCACCGACCGCGGCTGGGACCTCGAAGCCCTCTACGACCCCGACCCCGACCGCCCCGGCACCTCGACCACCCGGCGGGGCGGCTTCCTGCACGACGCCGCCGACTTCGACGCGGAGTTCTTCGGCATCTCGCCGCGCGAGGCCCTGGCCATGGACCCCCAGCAGCGGATGCTCCTGGAGACCACCTGGGAGGCGATCGAACGCGCCGCCATCGACCCGGCCGCGCTGCGCGGCAGCCGCACCGGAGTGTTCACCGGCGTCAACTACGCCGACTACGCGGCCGTCGTCGCCCAGTCGGAGGAAGGCGAAGGCCACCTGCTCACCGGCAGCGCACCCAGCGTCGTCTCCGGCCGGATCGCCTACACCCTGGGCCTCGAAGGCCCCGCGGTGACCGTCGACACGGCCTGCTCCTCCTCACTCGTCGCCATGCACTACGCCGGCCGGGCCCTGCGCGGCGGCGACTGCTCCCTCGCCCTGGTCGGCGGCGTCGCCGTGATGGCGACCCCCGGTGCCCTGATCAGCTTCTCCCGGCAGCGCGGACTCGCCGAGGACGGCCGCTGCAAGGCCTTCTCGGACGACGCGGACGGCATGGGCATGGGCGAAGGGGTCGGTGTCCTGCTGCTGGAGCGCCTCTCGGACGCCCGCCGCAACGGCCACCCGGTGCTGGCGGTGGTACGCGGCTCCGCCGTCAACCAGGACGGCGCCAGCAACGGACTCTCCGCCCCCAACGGCCCCTCCCAGCAGCGGGTGATCCGGGCCGCGCTCGCGGACGCGGGCCTGACGGCGTCCGACGTGGACGTGGTGGAGGCGCACGGCACCGGCACCACCCTCGGCGACCCGATCGAGGCGCAGGCCCTGCTGGCCACCTACGGCCAGGACCGGCCCGCCGACCGGCCCCTGCTGGTCGGCTCCCTCAAGTCCAACCTCGGCCACGCCCAGGCGGCATCGGGTGTGGCAGGGATCATCAAGACGGTGCTGTCCATGCACCACGGGCAGGTGCCCCGCACCCTGCACGTCGGCAGGCCCTCCGGGCACGTCGACTGGACGCGCGGAGCGCTGGCCCTCGCGACCGAGCAGCAACCCTGGCCGTCCCACGGCCGCCCTCTCCGGGCCGGGGTGTCCTCGTTCGGCCTGAGCGGCACCAACGTCCACACCATCCTCGAACACACCCCCCTGACGGACGACGACCCGCCGGCCGAGCGCACCCCCCTGCCGGCGGTGCCCTGGCTGCTGTCCGCGAAGAGCTCGCAGGCACTGCGCCACCAGGCCGACCGGCTGCGCCGCCACCTGCACGGCGGCCCCGACGCCGACCCGCGCGACATCGGGTCCGCCCTGTCCGCGCGCACCGCCTTCGAATACCGGAAGGCGCTGGTCGGGGACCGGGACCAGCTCCACACCTTGCTGGGCCGGACGGCCGACGACGACTCGGGAGCGTGGGACGGCGGTCGCCCGGTCGACGGTCGTTCGGTGTTGGTGTTCCCGGGTCAGGGTTCGCAGTGGGTGGGGATGGCTGCGGAGTTGTTGGTCGGGTCGGAGGTTTTTGCGGGGCGGATGGCGGAGTGCGGTCGGGCTCTGGCGCCTTTTGTGGATTGGTCGTTGGGGGAGGCGCTGGGGTCGGAGGCGCTGTTGGCGCGGGTTGATGTGGTGCAGCCGGTGTTGTGGGCGGTGATGGTGTCGCTGGCGGAGGTGTGGCGTTCGTTCGGCGTCGTTCCGGACGCCGTGGTCGGTCACTCCCAGGGCGAGATCGCCGCGGCTGTGGTGGCGGGTGGTCTGAGCATCGACGACGGGGCGAAGGTCGTCGCGCTGCGGAGCCGGGCCATTCGGGCGCTGGCGGGCCGTGGCGGTATGGCGTCGGTGCCTCTGCCGGTGGAGGCGGTGCGGGAGCGCATCGCGGGCCGGTTGTCGGTGGCGGCGGTGAACGGTCCGTCGTCGACGGTGGTGTCGGGTGACGCGGACGCGGTGGCGGCGCTGGTGGACGAGTTCGTGGCGGAGGGGGTGCGGGCGCGGCTGATCGACGTCGATTACGCGTCGCACTCCGCGCATGTGGAGGAGATCCGCGAGCGCCTGTTGTCCGATCTGGACGGGATCGCTCCTGTGTCGGGTTCGGTGCCGTTCTTCTCGACGGTGACGGGCGGTTGGTTGGACACGGAGGTTTTGGACGCCGAGTACTGGTACCGGAATCTGCGGCAGACGGTCGAGTTCGGGCGGGCCACGGAGGCGTTGCTGGGGGAGGGTTTCCGGTTCTTCGTGGAGTCGAGTCCGCATGCGGTGCTGGGTGTGGCGGTGGGGGAGTCGGTGGAGGCCGCGGGGCTTGATGCTGCGGTGCTGGGGACGTTGCGTCGGGGTGAGGGCGACGTGGCGCAGGTGTTGCGTGCGGTGGGTCGTGCGTGGGAGTGCGGGTTGGGGGTGGACTGGTCGGTTGCGTTCCCGGGGGCGCGGCGGGTCGAGCTGCCGACGTACGCCTTCCAGCGCAGCCGCTACTGGCCCGAGCCGGCGCCCACCACGGCGGCGGATGTGGGCTCGGCCGGGCTCGACCCGGCCGACCACCCCGTCCTCGGCGCGGCCGTCGAGCTGGCCGACACGGGTGAACTGCTGCTCACCGGCCGGATCTCGCTGCGTACCCACCCCTGGCTCGCCGACCATGCGGTGGCCGGTACGGTCCTGCTGCCCGGCGCGGCCTTCGCGGAACTCGCGGTCCGTGCCGCGGACGAGGCCGGCTGCCACACGGTGGAGGAACTGACGCTCCAGTCACCGCTGTTGATACCCGCCGAGACCGCCGTCCGCCTACAGGTCCGGGTCGGTGCCCCGGACGCGCACGGCAGCCGCTCCCTGGACCTGTTCTCCTGCCGTGAGGACGCGGTGACCCCGCACTGGACCGCGCACGCCACCGGCACGCTCACCGCCGACGCCGCGACCCGCCGGCCGACGCCGGAACCCGCACCGGACGGTGCCGGCGCCTGGCCTCCGCCCGGTGCCGTACCGATCGCCGTCGACGACCTGTACGAGCAGTTCAGTGCCTCCGGGTACGGCTACGGAC
Source organism: Kitasatospora sp. NPDC092948 (assembly GCF_044754805.1). Classification (NCBI taxonomy): domain Bacteria; kingdom Bacillati; phylum Actinomycetota; class Actinomycetes; order Kitasatosporales; family Streptomycetaceae; genus Kitasatospora; species Kitasatospora sp. NPDC092948. The sequence goes on from NZ_JBIVPU010000001.1 coordinate 70,595, forward strand.
CCGCCTTCCGCGGGCTCACCACTGCCTGGCGCCGGGGTGACGAGGTCTTCACCGAGGTGCGCCTGCCCGAGGACCAGCACCGGTCCGCCGCCGGCTTCGGCGTGCACCCGGCCCTCCTGGACGCCGCCCTCCAGGGGCTGTTCCTGCGGGCCCGGCCGGACACCGAACCGGGCCCGGACCGTCCGTCCGCCGGACTGCCGTTCTCCTGGAGCGGAGTCGGGCTGCACGCCTCCGGAGCCACCGCGCTCAGGGTGCGGCTCGGCTTCCGGCCGGACGGCTCGGTGTCGATCGACGCGACCGACCCGAACGGCCTCCCGGTCGCGTCCGTCGAGGCGCTCGCCGTCCGTCCGATCGACTTCGACGCCCTCCGCCCGGGCGGCGGCCCGGAATCCCTCTACCGGGTGCAGTGGTCGGCGGTGCCCGCCACCGCCCCCGCCGAGCCCGTCGGACACTGGGCCGTCCTCGGCGGCGGGGACCTCTTCCCGGACAGCCGTCCGGACCTGGCGGCGCTCGGCGCCGCGCTGGACGGGGGAGCGCCTGCGCCCGCCGCGGTGCTGGCCTGGTGCGGCGACCACACCCCGGACCGCCCGTCCGCGCCCGACGCCGCCTCCGTGCACGCCGCACTGGACGACGCGCTGCGGCTCGTCCAGGACTGGCTGGCCGACCCGCGGTGGGACGACGGCACCCGGCTCGTGCTGGTCACCCGGGGAGCGGTCTCCACGGCGGCCGGTGAGGAGGTCACCGACCTCACCGGCGCCGCGGTCCGGGGCCTGGTCCGCTCCGCCCAGTCCGAGCACCCGGACCGCTTCCTGCTGATCGACACCGACGACCCGGCCGCCGTGGCCGGCCTGCTGCCCCGGGCACTGGCCGGAACCGAACCCCAACTGGCGGTACGCGGCGGACAGTTGCTGGCCGCCCGCCTCACCCGGGCCACCGTCGCCACGGACCCGGACGCACTCCCGGACGTCCCGTCCGGCATCGCCGGGGCCGACGGAACCGTCCTGGTCACCGGGGCCGGCGGCGCGCTCGGCGGCCTGGTGGCACAGCACCTGGTGACGGCGCACGGCGTCCGGAACCTGCTGCTCGTCGGCAGGCGCGGTGCCGACGCCCCGGGCCTGGCCGACCTCGCCGCCGAACTGCGCGGCCTCGGCGCCCGGGTGGACGTGGAGTCCTGCGACGTCGCCGACCGGGACGCGCTCGCCGCCCTGCTCGCCGGCATCCCCGCCGACCGTCCGTTGAGCGCGGTCGTCCATGCGGCCGGTGTCCTGGACGACGGGACGATCGAGTCGCTGACGCCCGGGCGGATGCACCACGTCCTGCGGCCCAAGGTCGACGCGGCCCTCAACCTGCACGCCCTCACCCGCGACCTGCCGCTGTCCGCCTTCGTCCTGTTCTCCTCCGCGTCCGCCACGGTCGGCAACGCCGGGCAGGGCAACTACGCGGCCGCCAACGCCTTCCTCGACGCGCTCGCCCAGCACCGCCGGGCCCTGGGCCTGCCCGCCCAGTCACTCGCCTGGGGCCTGTGGGCGCGCCGCAGCACCATGACCGGCACGCTCACCGCCGCCGACCTGCGGCGGATGTCCCGGGGAGGCACCGCGGCCATCGGCAGCGAAGAAGGCCTCGCCCTGTTCGACGCGGCGCTCACTCTGGACGAACCGCTGCTCGTCCCGGTCAAGATCGACCTCGGCCGGCTCCGGACGGCGGCCCGGACCGGACCCGTCCCGGCCCTGCTCTCCGCGCTGGTCCCCGGCGCCGCCCGCCGCCCCGCCTCCGGGGCGGACGCCGCCGAAGCGGACTCGCTGCGCCGCCGGCTGACCGAACTCTCCCCGGAGGAACGCGCCGCCACCCTGCTCGACCTGGTCCGGAGCCGGGCCGCCGACGTCCTCGGCCACGGCGGACCCGGGGCCGTCGACCCCGACCAGGCGTTCAAGGACCTCGGCTTCGACTCGCTCACCTCCGTCGAGCTCCGCAACCGGCTCGGCGCCGCCACCGGCCGCCGGCTGCCCGCCACCCTGGTCTTCGACCACCCCACCCCGGCCGCCGTCGCCGCCTACCTCACCGGGCGCCTGGCACCCGACGGGCCGGGCGACCCCGCCGGCACCGGGAAGGCCGCCGGGACGCCGGGCCGGGCCGACCGCGGGGACCACGAGATCGGCTCCCTGCTGGCCGCGATCCCGCCCGCCGCGCTGCGTCGGGCCGGCCTCCTCGACGCGCTCCTGGACCTCGCCGACCGGTCGCAGACACCGGACACGCCGACTCCCGCCGCCGACATCGACGCCATGGCCGTCGACGACCTCGTCCGGATGGCCCTGGGTGGCGAACGTGACTGACCGACAGCCGCAGAAGGAGAAGCCCAACCCCATGCCCACCGACACGGACCAGGTGGTCGCCGCCCTGCGCGCCTCGCTGGTGGACAACCAGCGCCTGCGGCAGGAGAACCGGCGGCTCCGCGACGACTCCGCCGAGCCCATCGCCATCGTGGCGATGAGCTGCCGCTACCCCGGCGGCGTCCGCACCCCGGAAGACCTGTGGGAGCTGCTGGTCAAGGAACGCGACGCGGTCTCGCCGTTCCCCACCGACCGCGGCTGGGACGTCGAGGGCGGCTTCGACGCCGACCCCGACGCCCCCGGCACCTTCTACGTCCGGGAAGGCGGCTTCCTCCACGACGCGACCGGCTTCGACCCCGGTTTCTTCGGCATCTCGCCGCGCGAGGCGCTGGCCATGGACCCGCAGCAGCGGCTGCTGCTGGAAGCGTCCTGGGAGGCGGTGGAACGCGCGGGCATCGACCCGACGACCCTGCGCGGCAGCCGCACCGGCGTCTACACCGGAGTGATCTACAGCGAGTACGGGTCCCGGCTCGGCCGGGTGCCCGACGAGGTGGAAGGCTTCCTCGGCACCGGCACCATCCCCAGCGTCGCCTCGGGCCGGATCGCCTACACCCTGGGCCTCGAAGGCCCGGCGGTCACCCTGGACACCGCCTGCTCGTCCTCCCTGGTCGCCATCCACCTCGCCTGCCAGGGCCTGCGCTCCGGCGACACCACCCTCGCCCTGGCCGGCGGGGTGACCGTGATGTCCACCCCCGGCCTGTACGTCGGATTCAGCCGCCAGCGCGGCCTGGCACCCGACGGGCGCAGCAAGTCCTTCTCCGCCGCGGCGGACGGAGCCGGGTTCGGCGAGGGCCTGGGCCTGCTCCTGCTGGAACGGCTCTCGGACGCCCGGCGCGCGGGGCATCCCGTGCTGGCCGTCATCCGCGGCTCGGCCGTCAACCAGGACGGCGCCAGCAACGGGCTGACCGCCCCGAACGGGCCCGCGCAGCAGCGCGTCATCAACGGGGCGCTCGCCAAGGCCGGACTCGCCCCGTCCGAGGTGGACATGGTGGAGGCGCACGGCACCGGCACCGTCCTCGGCGACCCGATCGAGGCGCAGGCGCTGATGGCCACGTACGGGCAGGACCGGCCCGCCGGGCGGCCGTTGCGGCTGGGCTCGCTGAAGTCCAACCTGTCCCACACCCAGGCCGCGGCAGGCGTCGGCGGGGTGATCAAGTCGGTGCTGGCGATGAGGCACGGCGTGATGCCGCGCACCCTGCACGTCGACCGCCCCTCGACCCGCATCGACTGGACCGAGGGCGCCGTCTCCCTGCTCACCGAGGCCGCCCCCTGGCCGGAGACGGGACGTCCGCGCCGGGCCGGGGTGTCCTCCTTCGGCGCCAGCGGGACCAACGCCCACGTCATCCTCGAACAGGCGCCGGCCGCCCCGGCAGCTTCCGCGGACACGCTCGACAACGAGCCCGGGACACCGGAGACCGCACCCGCCGCCGTCCCCTGGATCCTGTCGGCGCGCACTCCGGACGCGCTGCGTGCCCAGGCGACGGCGCTGTACGAGCGGGTGGTGGCGGAACCGGGACTGAGCGTGCTGGACGTGGGCCAGTCGCTGGCGGCGGGGCGTTCGCGGTTCGCGGAGCGCGCGGTGGTGGTCGGGGCGGACCGGGACGAACTCCTGGCCGGTGTCGCCGCCCTGTCGCGCGGCGTGCGCGCGGCGGGCGTGACGGTCGGCGGCGGGCTGCTCCCGGGCCGTTCGGTGTTGGTGTTCCCGGGTCAGGGTTCGCAGTGGGTGGGGATGGCCGCCGAGTTGTTGGTCGGGTCGGAGGTTTTTGCGGGGCGGATGGCGGAGTGCGGTCGGGCTCTGGCGCCTTTTGTGGATTGGTCGTTGGGGGAGGCGCTGGGGTCGGAGGCGCTGTTGGCGCGGGTCGATGTGGTGCAGCCGGTGTTGTGGGCGGTGATGGTGTCGCTGGCGGAGGTGTGGCGTTCGTTCGGCGTCGTTCCGGACGCGGTGGTGGGCCATTCGCAGGGTGAGATCGCCGCGGCTGTGGTGGCGGGTGGTCTGAGCATCGACGACGGGGCGCGGGTCGTCGCGCTGCGTTCCCGCGCGGTGGCGGCGTTGACGGGCAGCGGGGGCATGGCCTCGGTGCCGCTGCCGGTGGAGGCGGCACGGGAGCGCCTCGCCCCGTGGGCGGGCCGGCTGTCGGTGGCGGCGGTGAACGGCCCGTCGTCGGTGGCGGTGGCGGGCGACGCGGACGCGGTCACGGCGCTGGTGGAGGAACTCCTGGAGGAAGGGGTGTGGGCGACCCGCATCGAAACCGACTACGCGTCGCACTCCGCGCACGTGGAGGAGCTCCGCGAGCGCCTGCTCTCCGACCTGGCCGGCATCACCCCCCGCTCGGGTGCGGTGCCGTACTACTCCAGCGTGACCGGCGGCCTGCTGGACACGAAGGCCCTGGACGCCGAGTACTGGTACCGCAACATCCGGCAGACCGTCGAGTTCGAGCGGGCGACCCGCGCGCTCCTCGCGGCCGGGCACCGCGTCTTCGTCGAGTCCAGCCCCCAGCCCGCCCTGATGTACGCGATCGAGGACACGGCCGCCGACGCGGGCGCCCCGGAGACGCTGGTGCTCGACACCCTGCGGCGCGGGGCCGGAGGACTCCGCCGGCTCCAACTCGCCCTCGCCGAGGCACACGTCCGGGGCCTGCGCATCGACTGGGAACGCCTGTTCGCGGGCACCGGCGCCCAGCGGGTGGACCTGCCCACCTACGCCTTCCAGCGACTCCGCTACTGGCTCGACGCCCTGCCGGCCGACCGCGACCAGGCGGCCGCCGGCCAGTCCGCCGCCGACCACCCGCTGCTCGGCGCCGCGGTCGACCTGCCCGACGACGCGGGCACCCTCTTCACCGGCCGGCTCTCCCTGGCCACCCACCCCTGGCTCGCCGACCACGCCGTGGCCGGAACCGTGATCCTCCCCGGCGCGGCCCTCGTGGAGCTGGCCGCGCACGTGGGCCGCCGCCTCGGCTGCGCCCTCGTGGAGGAACTGACCCTCGCCGCCCCGCTGCCGCTGCCCGACGACCAGGCCGTGCAACTGCGGATACGGGTGGGCGCCGACGACGGCACGGGGCGGCGCCCGGTGGAGTTCCACTCCCGGCCCGAGGCCGACCCCGGCGCCGCCGACCGGCCCTGGACCCGGCACGCGACCGGCACGGTCGGCCCCCGGGACCTCTCGGCCGACCTGGACGACCCGGCCGACCTGGCCGACCTGGCCGACCCGGCCGATCCGGACGACCCGGTCGGCACGTGGCCCCCGCCGGACGCGGTCCCGCTCGACGTGGACGAACTGTACGGGCTGCTCGAAGCCCGGGGCGTCGCCTACGGTCCGGCGTTCCGGGGCCTGCGCGCCGCCTGGCGCACCGCCGACGCGATCCACGCCGAAGTGGCCCGGCCCGACGGCCTCCCCGGCAGCGCAGCGGACGGCTTCGGCGTGCACCCGGCCCTGCTGGACGCAGCCCTCCAGACCACCGGCCTGCGCGAAGGCACCGCGACCGCGGAGCCCGCCGACGGCGTCCCCCTGCCGTTCTCCTGGCAGCGCGTCGCGATCGAGACCTCCGACGCGTCGGTCCTGCGCGTCCGGCTGCGCCCCGACGGCCCGGACGCCGTCGCCGCGCGGATCACCGACCCCTCGGGGCGCACCGTGGCGACGGTCGGTGCGCTCACCCTGCGCACGGCGTCCACCGCCGCCCTGCGGGTGCCCTCCGGCTCCCTCTTCCACGTCGGCTGGACGCCGGTCACCGCCGGGCCCGGCCCGCGCCCGGTCACCCGCTGGGGACTTCTCGGCCCGCGGGACGAGCGGCTGCTGCCGGCCGCCTTCCCCACCGAACCCCGGTCCGCGACACCCGACGCGCTGCTGCTGACCTGCCCGCCGTCGGCCGACACCGCGTCCGCCGACACCGCGTCCGGGGACGCGGACCTCGCGGCGGTGCACGCGGTCGCGTCCGAGGTCCTGGACCGCGTCCGGGCCCACCTGGCCGACGACACCGCCGCCCGGACGCCCCTGGTGGTGCTCACCCGGGGCGCGACCGGCCCGCTCGGCGCGCAGCCGGAGCCGGCGGACCTCGGCGCGGCGGCCGTCTGGGGCATGCTCAGGGCCGCTCAGCTCGAACACCCCGACCGGTTCGTGCTGCTGGACGTCGAAGGGCCGGACCCGGACGGTCTCGGCGACGCGCTCGCCGACCTCCTGGCGGCGGGCGAACCGCAGGCAGCCCTGCGCGGCGGCGTCCTGTACGCGCCCCGACTGATACGGCCGTCGGCCACTGCGGCCACCACCACCGCCACTGCGGAGACCGCCCCCGCGTCCGAGACCCGGCCGGCCGGCGCGTTCGGGCCGGCCGGGGGGACGGTCCTGCTGAGCGGCGGCGGCGCTCTCGCGGCCGTCCTGGCGCGCCATCTGGTCGCCGCGCACGGGGTGCGCCACCTGCTCGTGCTGAGCCGCCGCGGGGCCGACGCCCCCGGCATGGCGGAGCTGACGGCGGAGCTGGCCGGGGCCGGGGCCGAACTGACCGCTGTCGGCTGCGATGTGTCGGACCGTCAGGCCCTGGCCGCCGCCCTGGCGGCCATCCCCGAACACCGTCCGCTGTGCGCGGTGGTCCACACCGCCGGAGTGCTCGACGACGGTCTGTTGGACGGGCTGACGGGGGAGCGGATGACCGCCGTCCTGCGGCCCAAGCTCGACGCCGCCCGCCACCTCGACCGGCTGACCCGCGGGGCGGACCTCGCCGCGTTCGTCGTCTTCTCCTCCGCCGCGGGCGTGCTGGGCAGCCCCGGCCAGGCGTCCTACTCGGCCGCCAACGCCGCGCTCGACGCCCTCGCCGCGGAACGCCGACGCCTCGGCCTCCCCGGCCTGTCCCTGGCCTGGGGGCCCTGGGAGCGGGTGAGCGGAATGACGGCGGAACTCGGCGGCCCCGAACGGCGGCGGATCGACCGGCGCGGCGCCCGCGGCCTCTCCGACCAGGAGGCGATGGCCCTGCTGGACACCGTGTGCGCCGCGGACACCGCCGTGCCGGGGGATGGGAGTCCCGTCGTGCTGGCCCATCTCGACCTCACCGTGCGCGGCGACGGCCCGGTGCACCCGATGCTGCGCTCCCTGGTCCGGCGCAGCGCGACCGCGACCGGGGCGAAGGGGACGCCGACGGCCGCCGCAGCGCTGCGGCGCCGGCTCGACGCCGCCGCCGACGCAGCGGAACGCGAGCTGGTCCTGCGTGAACTCGTCCTGGCCGAGGCCGCCGAAGTCCTCGGCCACGCCGACTCCGGGGCGCTGTCCGCGACGGTGCCCTTCCTCTCCGTCGGATTCGACTCGTTGACCGCGGTCGAACTCCGCAACCGGCTGGCCGCCGCCACCGGACTGCGGCTGCGGCCCTCCGCCGTCTTCGACAGCGGCACCCCCGCCGCGCTCGCGGCGCGCCTCGCCGCCGAGGCCCGGGAGGAGGACACCCCCCGGCCCGGAGCGGCGCCCGCGACCGGCGCCGCCGTGTTCGGCGCCGACGTCGACCCGGTGAGCGTGCTGTTCCGCCAGGCCTGCGCACTCGGCCGGATCGACGAGGGCATCGCGCTGCTCAAGACCGCCTCCGCCCTGCGCCCGGCCTTCCGCAGCGGCAGCGACCTCGCGGCCGCCGGCGCCGGCCCGCGGCTGCTGCGCCTGAACGAGCGCGCCGACGCCCCCGTACTCGTCTGCTTCGGCTCCATCGTCGCGCTCGGCGGCGCCCACCAGTACGCCCGCTTCGCCGCCCGCTTCCGGGACCGTTACGCCGTCGCCGCCCTCGACGCCCCCGGGTTCGTCCCCGGGGAGGAACTGCCCGCCGACATGTCGGCCCTGCTGGACTTCCAGGCGGAGACACTGCTCCGGGAACTGCCCGGGCGGACGCTCGTGCTGGCCGGCTCCTCGTCCGGCGGCACGCTCGCCCACGGAGTGGCCGCCGCCCTGGAGCAGCGCGGCGAGGGCCCGGCGGCCGTGGTGCTGCTGGACACCTACCTCTCCGACAACCAGGGCATCACCCAGTTCAACGATGTCCTGCTGGGCGGCATGTTCGACCGCGAGGACCGGGCGGCCCCGATGGACGGGGCCCGGCTGACCGCGATGGGCGGCTACTTCCGGCTGCTCGACGACTGGAAGCCCCCGGCGGTCCGCGCCCCGCTGCTGCTGGTCCGCGCCTCCACCCCGCTCGGCCGCCCGTCCGCCGAAGCCGGTGACTGGCGCTCGACCTGGGCCGGCGCCGACACCGTCGTCGACGTCCCCGGAGACCACTTCTCGATCATGGAACAGCATGTCGCGACCACCGGCGACGCCGTCGCCGACTGGCTCGACAGCACCCTCCGCACCCCCGATGCCCGGTGAGAACGAAGGAGAACCCGTTGAGCACAGCCCCGTACGACGATTCGCCCCCGCGACCCGCCCTCACCGTGCTGGGAGCCGGGGTGATGGGCGTCGGAATCACCGTCCTCGCCCTCGGACACGGCCTGCCGGTCCACCTGGTCGACATCGACCGGGACCGGCTCGACCGGGCCGCGGACCTGATCGACGGCGAACTCCGGCTGGCCGAACTGATGGGCGCCCTGCCCGACGGGACGCCCCGCGGCGCGCTGGTCACCGGCACCTCGCTCAAGGCCGCCGCCGGAGCCACCGCCGTCGTCGAGGCCGTCACCGAGAACGCCGCGATCAAGACCGCCGTGCTGTCCGAGGTCTCCGGACTGGTCCGGCCCGGCACCCTGCTGATCACCAACACCTCCTCCATCCCCGTCGACGAACTGGCCGGGGCCCTGGAGCGGCCGGAGGAACTGGTCGGCACCCACTTCATGAACCCGCCCTACCTGATCGGAACCGCCGAGGTGGTCCGCGGCGCCAGGACCGGCGACGCCGCGATGGCCGCCGTGGCGGGCCTGCTCACGGCACTGCGGCGGCGGGCGGTGGTCGTCCGGGACGCACCCGGCTTCGTGACCAGCCGCATCCTGCACCCGATGATCAACGACGCGGCCCGGGTCGTGGAGGAGGGCACGGCGAGCGCCGAGGACGTCGACGCCCTGATGCAGGGCTGCCTGGGACACCCCACCGGCCCGCTGCGCACCGCGGACCTGATCGGCATCGACAACCTCGTCGACTCTCTCACCGTGCTCCACGAACGCACCGGCGACGACGGCTGCCGCCCCACCGAACTGCTGCTCCGACTGGTCCGCGAGGGCCGGCTGGGCCGCAAGTCCGGGCGCGGCTTCTACGACTACACCTGATCACCCCACCCCGACGAGGAGACAGCCATGACCGCAGCGAACACGCCCGACACCCACGACCTGGAGAAGGAACTGCTGGGATTCCTGGAAGGACGCACCGGAACCGCCTGGGACGCCGACACCGACCTGTTCGACGCCGGCGGCCTGTCGTCGCTCTTCGCCATGCAGGTGGTGGTGCACCTGGAGAAGACCTACGCCATCACCGTCCGCGGCGCGGACCTGCGGCTCGACAACTTCCGCACCGTCCGGCGGATGGCGGAACTGGTGGGCCGGCTCCGGGTGCCCGCCGCCGGGGGCCAGCATGGGTGACGACCTGAACAGCGCGATGACCGACGTCACCCTGCGGGTCGGCGACCTGGCGGCGGAGTGGGACCGGACCGGCCTCATCCCGCGGGACCTGCTCCGCGAACTGGGCGCCGAGGGCCGGCTGTGCGCCGAAGTCCCGGCGCAGTACGGCGGCTGGGGGCTCGGCAGCACGGACAGCGGCGCCTACACCGCCCACGTGGGAAGCCTGTGCAGTTCGCTGCGCAGCGTGATGACCTCCCAGGGCATGGCGGCCTGGACCATCCAGCGCCTGGGCACCGCCGAGCAGGCGGCCGCCCACCTCCCCCGGCTGACCGGCGGCGAACTGGCGGCGGTCGGCTTCAGCGAACCCGGCGCGGGCAGCGACCTCTCGGCGATGACGACGACCGTCCGCCGCGACGGCGACGAGGTCGTCGTCGACGGACACAAGAAGTGGGTGACCGCCGCCCACTACGCCGACCTGCTGGTGATCGTCGGCCGTCACGAGGACGGCGCGGTGGCCGTGGTGGTGCCCGCCGACGCGCCCGGCGTCCGGATCGAGCGGATCGCCGACCCGCTCGGCTGCCGCGCGGCCGGACACGCCGACGTCCACCTCGACGGGGTGCGGCTGCCGGCCGACAGCATCCTGGGCGGCCACCCGCTGCCGCCCACCCTGCTGGTGACGACCGCGCTGGCCTACGGGCGGATGTCCGTCGCCTGGGGGTGCGTGGGCATCCTGCGGGCCTGCCTGGCGGCGGCCACCGCGCACGCCGCCGGCCGGGAGCAGTTCGGCCGGCCGCTGGCGGAGCACCAGCTGGTCGCCGGACACCTCGCCGACCTCTACACGGCCGAGCAGGTGGCCTCCCGGGTCTGCGAGCACGCCAGCCGCTGCTGGGACGAAGGGTCGCCGGACCAGGTGGTGGCGACCGTGCTGGCCAAGCACGTCAGCGCGACCCAGGCCGCCCGGGCCGCGGCGACGGCCGTCCAGGTCCTGGCCTCGGCCGGCTCCCGGGACGGGCACGCGGTGGCCCGGGCGTACCGGGACACCAAGCTGATGGAGATCATCGAGGGCAGCAACGAGCTGTGCCGGCTGATGCTGGCACAGCACGCCCTCTCCGCCCCGGGGACGCCGTGAGCGCGCCCGCAGCCGACGCGACGAGGAAGGACGACATGGCTGAGACCGTCAAGTGCCTGGTCTGGGATCTGGACGGCACCCTCTGGCAGGGCACCCTGCTGGAGGACGGCGAGGTGCACCTGCCGGACGAGATCCGCAAGGTGGTGATCGAACTCGACTCCCGCGGCATCCTCCAGTCCGTCGCCAGCCGCAACGACCACGAGCACGCCTGGGCCCGGCTGGAGGCGCTCGGCGTGGCCGAGTACTTCGTCCTGCCGGAGATCGGGTGGGGCGCCAAGTCCGAGTCGGTGCGCCGGATCGCCGACCGGCTGAACTTCGCGCTCACGGCCATGGCCTTCGTCGACGACCGGCCCGCCGAACGCGCCGAAGTGGCCTTCCACCTGCCCGACGTGCGGTGCTACCCGGCCGAGCAGGTCCTCGACCTCCCCGGACTCGCCGAGTTCACCCCCGCGACCAGCACCGTCGACTCCCGGCGGCGCCGCCAGATGTACCAGGCGGGCTTCCTCCGCGAGGCCGAGCGGGCGGCCGCCCCCGGCCCCGACGAGGACTTCCTGCGCTCCCTGGACCTGCGGATGCGGATCGGCCGGGCCACCGGCGAGGAGCTGTCCCGGGTCGAGGAACTCACCCTGCGCACCAGCCAGATGAACGCGACCGGGGTCCACTACCCGGACGCGGTGCTGCGCGGCCTGATCACCGACCCCCGGCACGAGGTCCTGGTGGTCACCCTCACCGACCGGTTCGGCCCGCACGGCGCGGTCGGCGTCCTGCTGCTGGAGCGGCACCCGGGCCTGTGGCACCTCAAGCTGCTCGCCACCTCCTGCCGGGTCGTCGCCTACGGCGCGGGCGCGACCCTGCTGAACTGGCTGGCCGACGCCGCCGCCCGGTCCGGGGTCCACCTGGTCGCGGACTTCCGGGCGACCGAACGCAACCGGATGATGGAGATCGCCTACCGGTTCGCGGGCTTCGAGGGCCTGGACGAAGCCCCGTGCCCGTGCGCCGCCGTCCTCGAACCGGCCCCGGAGGACACCGGACTCCAGCGCCTGCACCTGGTTCCCGGCCCGCGCGTGGTGTCCACCGTCATGCACGTCGACGCACCCGACCTGAACGTGCCGGAAGGGGGCCCGGGAACGCCGTGACCGCTGCGGGGCCCGGCGCGCCCGGGCCCCGGGAGCGCCGGGCCCCGGCCCGCCCGCTCTCAGCGCTTGCGGACGAGCGTGATCCCGTCGGCCATCACCAGCAGCGACAACTCCACCCGGGGGTCCTCGTGCAGCAGCCGGTTCAGCGCCCGGACCCCGGCGGTATCCGGGTCCACGGCGGCCGGATCGGCGACCCGGCCGAAGAAGAGCGTGTTGTCGACCACGATCAGCCCGCCGGGGCGCAGCAGCGCCAGCGAACTCTCGTAGTAGCGGACGTAGTTGGTCTTGTCGGCGTCGATGAACACCAGGTCGAAGCTCTCCGGTCCGCGCTCCGCCAGCAGCCCGTCCAGGGTCGCGGCGGCATCGCCGATCCGCAGGTCGATCCGCGAGTCGACCCCGTCGCGCTTCCAGAAGTCGGCGCCGATGGCCGGCCACCGCTCCTCGATGTCGCAGGACACCAGCACCCCGTCGGCCGGGAGGGCGCGGGCCATGCACAGGGTGCTGTAGCCGGTGAAGGTGCCGATCTCCAGCACCGCCCGAGCCCCCGTCAACCCGACCAGCAGGGCCAGCAGTTGGCCCTCCTCCGCCATCACCTGCATGGCGGTCCCGCCGGGCAGGTCCGCGGTGGTCTCCCGCAGTTCCCTGAGCAGATCGTCGTCGCGGAGGGAGACCTCCCGGACGTAGGCGAGCAGGTCGCGGGTGGCTGCTGTCTGGTCGGCCATGGCGAGGGGTCCTCTCGGAGGGGATCGGGTCGAACAGGATCGGGTCGGACAGGATCGGGTCGAAGGGTGCCCGGGTTGCCGGGACGGTCACCCGGCGCGCATGTACGCGTGATCGTGCTGCGGCACGGCGACCGCCTGCGCCCGCTCGTGGGCGTAGGCCCGCAGCAGTGCGTCCAGCCGGTAGCGGCCTTCCGCTGGCGCGCCCAGCAGGTTCGCCTCGACCAGCGCGTCCAGGGCCTCCTCGGCCTGGTCCTCGGAGCAGCCGAGCATCACCGCGACCCTGCTGCTGGAGACCGACCACGCTCCGGCGGCCCCCAGCGCGGTGAACACCTCGGCCGGGTCGACCCCGGCCGGAGCCGTCCGCCGGAGCCCGGCGTGGTCGGCGTCGAGGCAGGGCCGGACGCCGAGGTCGCCCGCGCACAGTTCGTCGAGCAGCCGCGGGGCCTCCGTGAGCCGCTGGGCGAAGCGCCCGATGCTCCAGTGCGGGCGTTCCAGCAGCCGGGTCCCCGCGATCCGGATCGCCAGCGGCAGGCCCGCGCAGGCCGTCAGCACCGAACGGGCCGCCCGCGGTTCGGCGCCGAGCCTGGCCGGGCCGACGATGCCGCCCAGCAGTTCCAGCGACCCGGCCTCGTCCAGCGGGCCGAGCAGAACGGTGCGCGCCCCCTCCAGGTCGGCCAGCCGCCGTCGGCTGGTCACCAGCAGTCTGCTGCCCCCGCTGCCCGGTATCAGCGGCCGCACCTGTGCGGTGCTGGAGGCGTTGTCGAGCACCACCAGCAGGCGGCGGTCCGCGGTGAGCGAGCGGTAGAGGCTCTCCCGTTCCGACTCCTCCCCGGGTATCTCGTCCCGGGGCACCCCGAGGTCCGCCAGGAACCGCGGCAGCACCTCCCGGGCCGTCAGCGGCCGCGCGGCTCCGCCGAGATCCGCATAGAGCTGCCCGTGCACCGAGGAACCGCGTACGGCGTGCGCCGCGTGCAGGGCCAGTGCGCTCTTGCCGACACCGCCCCGGCCGGTCACCACGGTCGTCGCCACCGTGCCCGCGGGCATCGTGCCGGTCGTGAGCAGGTGCTGCAGCCGCGCCAGTGCGGCGGAGCGGGCCGACAGCGGCAGCGGCACCGAGGGAAGCTGCGCCGGACTCGGCCGGCCGGCCCGCTCCCAGGCGGCGGTCGGCCCCGGCGCGACGGCCGCCGCCGGGGCGGTCGCGGGCTGCTCCACCGGGTCGGGTGTCCGGGGTCGGTCGTGGGCCGAGAGGATGCGCCGGTGGACGTCGTGCAGCTCGGCGCCCGGTTCGGCGCCGAGCTGCTCGACGAGCAGCACCCGGGTGCGCCGGTAGAGGTCCAGGGCCTCCGACTGCCGTCCCGAGCGGAACAGCGCCAGCATCAGCTTGCCGACCAGGGCCTCCCGCAGGGGGTGCTTGCGCACCAGCCGCACCAGCTCCGGCACGACCTCGGCGTGCCGCAGCAGCGCCAGCTCGGTGTCGAACCGCAGCTCCATGGTCTGCAGGCGAAGCTCCTGGAGGTAGCGGCCCTCGACGTCGCGCAGCGTCTGCGACGGGATGTCCGCCAGCGGCTCCTCGCGCCACAGGGCGAGCGCCTCGGCCAGCTTGGCGGAGGAGCCCTCCAGGTCTCCGTGCTCGGCCAGCTCCGCCGCGCGCCGGCGGTGGGCCGTGAACTGTCCGAGATCGCTCTCGTGCTCGTCGAGTTCGAGGAGGTAGCCGGGCGCCCGGGTGAGGATCCGGGCGGAGGCCTTGCCCAACGACCGCCGCAGGCGCATCACATAGGTGCGGACGGTCGCGGCGGCACTCGGCGGCGGGGCGCCGTCCCAGACGTACTCGGCGATCCGGTCGACCGAGATGACCCGGTTGGCGTTGAGGAGGAGCGCCGCCATGACCACGCGCTGCCTCGGCGCCGACACGTGCACCTCACGTGCGTTCAACCGGACGGAAAGCGGGCCCAGCAGCAGGAAGTTCAACGGGAGACCTCTTCATCGCACGACCGGTGGGCAAGACGGCATCCAGCCTCTTGGGTGACCGTGTACGGGTCAACGCGGTCCTGTTGTGTCTAGATGTATTCCTAGAGTGCGGGTCTTGCGCTCACGCCGGGTTTACGCTGTGCGGCATCATCACGGCGGTCAGGGCCGGGCCCGCCCCGGCCCGCCGCTCGCCACGGCCCGCCGTCCGGCCGGACCGCCGCTGCCGGGCCGGGGCCGCGGGGCCGGGTCTGTAGGGGCCGGGTAAATCCCGCAACGTTCTCACCATTCACCGGAGAGATTGGCCGGAATTGAACCCGGACATGAGCGGCCGGATGCGATCCGATCCGTACTTGCTGACATTCCGGGCGGTATGGCAGGCTGTCATATGCGGTGTTCGTGACTCGCTCGCCGATCGCCGTCGACCGGGGCTCCCGTATTAGCGCGCATCAGACGGCTTGCCGGTGCGGACGATGTCCCAGGTGATCACCGCACCCCGCCCGTCGGCGCCGCGCGGATTTCGAAGGGAATGAAAGGCCGACATGACCTCCCTCTCTTTAGGCAGCGACCTGTGGTGCCGTCGCTTCCATCCCTCGCCGACGGCCACGCGCCGGCTGGTCTGCTTTCCGCACGCCGGAGGCTCGGCGAGTTTCTACTTCCCGGTGTCCGCCGCACTGTGCGGCCCGGTCGACCTCCTGGCCGTGCAGTACCCCGGCAGGCAGGACCGCCGGAAGGAAGCCGGGGTCCAGGACCTGCACCGCACGGCCGACGACGTGGCCGAAGCGCTGCGCCGCTGGGACGACCTTCCCCTGACTCTCTTCGGGCACAGCATGGGCGCGCTCGTCGCTTTCGAGGTGGCCCGGCGGATCGAGCGCGCGGGCGGCCGGATCGACCACCTCTTCGTCTCCGGCCGCAAGGGGCCGTCCACGGACCGGCCCGAGCACTCCGTCCCGGTCGACGACGCGGGCCTCGTGGCCGAGGCCAAGGCGATGGGCGGCACCGACGCCCGGTTCCTGGAGGACGAGGAACTGCTGCAGATGGTGCTGCCCGCGCTGCGCGGCGACTACCGGGCGCTGGGGGCCTACCGGGCCGACCGCGACGCCGCGGTCAGCTGCCCGGTCACCGCGGTGGTGGGGGACCAGGACCCGTGGACGCCGGTCCCCGAGGCCGGGAACTGGCGCGACCGCACGACGGGCGCCTTCGACCTCAAGGTCTTCCCCGGCGGGCACTTCTACCTCAGCAGCCGGGCGGACGAGGTGACCGCGATGCTCCGCGACCATCTCGCCGGCACGCTGCGGACCTGACAGCACGGACGACAAGGAGGGGGGACGGAGAAGTGGCACTGTCGGCGACCACTGAGGAGATCAAGCCCGTGCGGCGGCCGCTGCGGTCCGGGTCCGCCACGCGTCCGGCGGGCGGGGGCCCGGCCGGCGACGCGGGCGTCCGGCGGCTGACCGCCGTGGACGTCCGGATACTGGAGGGCGTCGCGGTCGGCATCTCGACCGCCCGGCTGGCGGCATCGCTCTATCTGAGCCCGCAGGGCATCGAGTACCGCATCGGGCTGATGATGCGCCGTTTCCAGGCCGCGAACCGGCCCGCTCTGGTCTCCCGGGCGCATTCCCTCGGTGTGCTGAGCGTCGGGACGTGGCCACCTCGTGTTCTCCCGGAATTCCTTGAGTCCTAGAAGAGGGCGGGGCGGAAAAATTCCATTCCCGGGACGGGAATGCGTTCCGTCGGTATGCTGGACCCCATTTTCCCAGACCCGGATATCGTATAGATAGCGTGCCGCGCGACGAGTTCCCGAACGTCTGGTCGAACGCCCGATTCTGCGGCATTGTGCTGTCGGGCCCACTTCTGCTGCACCACGCCCGGGCCGCACCACTGTCCCCTCCTTTCACACTGATCACACTGATTCACAGGAGTAGTCATGAGTTTGGGGTACCTGTTCGGCGGCGGCGTCGGGACCGAGCCGCACGGCCTGGAGCTCTACCGGACCTACGAGGTCGTGCAGAGCTGGTACGAACAGGTCTCCGCGTGGACCGGGCTGACGGTCGGACAGATCCTGGAGGAGGACCTCCCGACCGCCCAGGAGGAGCGCCAGAGCGTCGGCACGGTCCGCGAAGCCGCCCTCGCGATCGGCGTGCACGACGTCCTCGCCTCGTTCAACCTGCGCCCCGCGGCCATCGGCGGCCTCAGCCTCGGCGCGATGACCGCCAGTTGCCTCGCCGGATCGCTCGGGCGACGGGAACTGTTCGAGATGCTCGCCGCCTCCCGCGACACCCCGGAACCGTCCGCCGACGACCCGCAGCAGGGCATAGCCATCGCCTTCTCCGCCCTTGACGGCGGCGCCCCCTCCTACCCCGGCGAGAACCTGCCCGGCATCCACCTGGCGGGAGACTTCGGCCCCACGGCCGACGGCACCCGGCGCATCATCATGCTCGCCGGCCACGCCGAAGCACTCGGCGCGCTCGCCGCCGAAGTCCCGCCGGGAACGGTCGTACCGCTCCCCGGGCGCACCATCGCCGTCCACACCCCGCTGCGCCGGCCCTACCGGGACTTCATGGCCCCGCGGATCGACGCGATCCCCTTCGCCGCCCCCGGGATCCCCCTGCTGTCCTGCCTGGAGCGCAAGGTCCTGCGCACCGCGGCCGACGTCAGGGACCTCTTCCAGCGCAACTCCACGGACCCGATCAGCCTGGTCGACGTCTACACCGGGATGCAGGAGCAGGGCGTCCAACTCGGGCTGGTGATGGGCCCGTCGATCCCCGAGGGCATCCTCGCGTTCCCCTTCCCGGTGGTGCACATCGAGCGGCCCGAGCACATCGAGCAGGCCCTGACCACCGCCTACGACCTCGGCATCGACCTCTCCGGCACCCCGGTCCTGTCGTGACCGCCGCCACCCGCGCCGACCCGGACGCCCAGATCGCGCGCTGGCTCGACACCGACCTCGACGAGTGGACCCGCAGCGTGGTCCGACGGCACTTCGACCCGGTGTCCGGAAGCCCCTACTGGCTCCGGCAGGCCCCCCTGCTGGACTTCGACCCCCGCGACATCACCCGCTACGACCAGCTCGGCGCCTTCGGCCCGTTCCCGCTCGACCGGCTGCGCGTGGAGGACCCTGCGGACCTGGTGCCGCTGTCGGTGCCCAGGCCGCTCGCCGGACGGGTCTGGGACAGCGGCGGCACCACCGGCACCCCCTGCCGGGCGTTCTACACCCCCGACATGCTGCGGCACCGGGCGCTCTGGCGCCGCTGGTCCTTCGTCAGGGAAGGCTTCGTGCCCGGCCGCACCTGGCTGCAGGCCACCCCCACCGGACCGCACCTGATCGGGAACGGCGTCCACGAGGTCTCCGCGTTCCACGCCGGCCAGGTGTACGCCGTGGACATGGACCCCCGGTGGGTGAAGCGCCTCATCCGGGCGGGCCGCATGGCCGAGGTCGACGACTACACCACCCACCTGCTGGAGCAGATCACCGACGTCCTCAAGCAGGGCCGGGTCCACTACGTCAACACCACCCCGGCCCTGTTCCAGGCCCTGCGCCGACAACGGCCCGAACTGGTCGCCGCCCTCGACGGCGTACGCCTGAGCGGCACCCAGATCAGCGGCGACATGTACCGGACCTTCACCACCGCCCTGCAGGGCGGGATCTGCGGACTGACCTACGGCAACACCTTCGGCAACGCGGCCCTGCTGGACATCGAGCGGGACGGCGACCTGATCAGCTACGTCCCGAACTATCCGCAGGTCACCATGGCGGTGGTCGACAAGGGCGACCGCTCGACCCCGGTCGCCCCCGGCACGGTCGGACAGGTACGGCTCACCGTCCTGCACGAGGACCTCTTCCTCCCCAACATCCTGGAACGCGACCAGGCCCTCCGTCACCCGACCGCCCACTGGCCCACCGACGGCGTCGCCAACGTCCGGCCCCTCCAGACCACCAACTCGTCCCCCGAGGGCCTCTACTGAACGATCCGGGCTGCCCGCGAGGGCGACCGGCTCCTGCCTCCCGTCGCGCTCTGCGACCGGAGGCAGGAGCCGGTTCGCGCAGGTCCGCCGAACCGGAGGTGACCGAGGGGGTCACCGCTCCCGCGCGGCCGGGAGGCGCGGGGTGCGGGGCGGTTCGGTGCGGCGGCGCCCGGTCGTCTCGAAGGCGGCGGCGAGCCGGAGCAGGGCGGTGTCGTCGTAGGCGCGGCCGGCGAAGGTGAGCCCGACCGGCATGCCGGTGTCGGACATGGCGCCCATCGGGACGGTCACCGTGGGTATCCCGAGGTGGCGCGGCACGAGGTTGCCGTTGGCGACCCACACGCCGTTGCGCCAGCCCAGGTCGGCGGAGGCCTCGTTCACGTCCATGTCCGCCGGGCCGACGTCGGCGACCGCGGGGAAGACCACGGCGTGCAGGCCGAGTTCGTCCATCCACTGCTCCAGGTCGATCCGGCGGGTCTCCTCCAGGCCGCGCAGCCCCTGTTCGAGGTGCGGGATCTCGGTGACCGACGCGTACGGGCGGTCGCGCACCAGCCGCGGGTAGTCGGCGATCACGTCGTCGAAACCGGCGTAGCGGTCCGGCAGTTCGCCCGGGTGCTTGGGCCAGATGCTGGCGCCGTCGACCTCGGCGAGGGAGGGGAGCGCCGGGTCCGCGTTGGCCCGCAGGAAGTCGTCCCAGGCCCAGGCCGACAGGTCGAGGATCTCGTGGGCGAGGAACTCGCGGCCGACGAGGCCGCGGGTGAGGACGGAGGGCGCTCCGGGGCGGTCGGCCTCGTAGTTGGTCACCACGGGGAAGTCGACCTCGACGACCTCGGCGCCGGCGGCCTCCAGATCATGGCGGGCGGCCTGCCAGAGGGCGAGGACCGAGGCGCGGGTGTCGATCCGCTGCCCGGTCTGGCCGCCGATGCCGCCGTCGGGGTCGGTCCCGGCGTCGGGGTCGGCGTTGATGTACATCCGGGGCACGCCGACGCGCCTGCCGGCGAGCGTCGCGCGTGCCGCTGCCGCGTCCGCGGGGGCCAGGTCCGGGTAGGAGGCCGGACGGACCTGGGACGGTGCGGGCAACTGCACCCAGGGCTGGGTGCGCCACAGGTCGCCGCGGGTGTCCGGGTCGTCGGCGACGACGACGTCGAGCAGTTCGAGGAGGTCGGCCATGGTGCGGGTGTGCGGGACCACGACGTCCATGGTCGGGACGAGCGGCCAGTTGCCGCGCACCGAGATGACGCCCCGGCTGGGGGTGTACGCGCACAGGGCGTTGTTGGAGGCGGGGGCCCGCCCGGAGGACCAGGTCTCCTCGCCGAGGCCGAACGCGCCGAACGACGCCGCCGTGGCGGTGCCGGAGCCGTTGGAGGAGCCGGAGCCGTAGGCACTGGTGAGCCAGTCGGCGCTGTACGGGCTCTCGGCGCGGCCGTACACGCCGCGCTGCATGCCGCCGTTGGCCATCGGCGGCATGTTGGTCAGGCCGATCAGGACGGCCCCGCCGGCGCGCAGGCGCTCGATGGCGAAGGCGTCGCGCCGGGCGACGAGGTGCTCGAAGGCCGGCGAGCCGGCGGCGGCGGTGAGGCCCTTCGCGAGGTAGCTGTCCTTGGCGGTGTAGGGGATGCCGTCGAGCGGGCCGAGGCTCTCGCCGCGCGCGCGGCGGGCGTCGGAGGCTTCGGCGTCGGCGCGGGCGTCCGGGTTCATCACGACGAGCGAGTTGAGCGCCGTGGCGGTGCCGGGCCGGTCGTAGGCGTCGATCCGGGCGAGGTAGGCGTCGAGCAGGCCGACCGCGGTGGTCTCGCCGTTCTCCAACGCCGCGCGCAGCGCGGCGATGCCGGTCTCGACGACGTCGAATGCGGGTGTCATACGGGTGTCTCCAGGGTGGTTTCGGTCGAACGGCCCGAGACGTCGGGCCTCGAACGTGCGGCGCTCGGCCGCCGGTGGAACGCGCCCCCGTCCGGGACGGGGCCGCGGCGTCACCCGTCCCGGCCGCGCGGGACGGCGCCGACTACCGGACGGCGGGAGCGAGTTCGTCGGTGTGCGGGTGCTCCCGGTCGGCGTCGGTCGGGGTGTTCTCGGCCACGGGCTGAGCCTTCCAGATAAAACTAACTTTGTTAGCAAATGCTGCTGGTCTGGCACCATAGCTCCCGGAAGCGGGGAGCGGAAGAGGGGACTTTCGGTGGGCCGACCGAGCAAGGCACTGCTGACCGGCGAACGGATCGCGCTCGCCGCGCTCCAGGTGGTGGACGAGGAAGGCGCCGACGGCCTCACCATGCGCGCGCTGGCGGAGCGGCTCGGAGTCAAGGCGGCGTCGCTCTACAACCACATCCAGAGCAAGGAGGCACTGGTCGACACGGTGTCCGCGCTGGTCAACGACGAGATCGACCACACGCCGCTGGGCGATCCCGACTGGCGGGCCGGCCTCGCGGCGTACGCTCGCGGCTACCGCGCGGTCTTCCTGCGGCACCCGAACGCCGTCACTCTGCTCGCCCGCCGCCGCGTCGAAGCGGCCAGCGCGCTGCGCGGCTACGACGCCCTGCTCGCCCTCCTCTGCCGGGCCGGCCTCGCTCCCGCGGACGCGGCGGAGGTCGCCGCGGCACTGGACTACCTGGTGCTCGGCTCCGCGATGGAGACCTTCGCGGCCAGCTTCACCCGGGCTCCGGCCGCGTACCGGCCGGAGTACCCGGCGCTCGCGGACGCCCTGGACGGCTCCTTCGCCCGTGGCGGCGGCGCGACCGGCCTCGACGACCGCGGGTTCGAACTGGGGCTCCAGCTGCTGCTCGACGGCGTGGAACGCCGGACGGCGTAGGGCCGCGGGCGGGGTGTCGCGCTCCCGGGGAGGCCCCCGCTCCGGACCGCCCCGCAGGCGCGAATCCTGGCGGGCCGAGCATGCGGAACCGCAGTCCGGGGGCTGCGGCGACCTCCGCCGCGGTGCGCCCCGCCGATGGTCGGTGCCCAGGTCGACCGGTACGCAAGGGGGCGGCGTGATGAGCCCGAAGGCCCTCTGCGGCACCGGACTTGGACGACCCCGCGGCCGGTTCGGGTGCGCGGGGAGGCGCCCCGCCGACGGCGCCGTCGGCGCGCGGCCTCGACTCACCGACTGCGGACGGATGAAAGCCCCCGGCCCCGGCCCTCGGCACGGGCGGTGAACAATGGGGCCGTGCTGGAGTTTCTGCCGGGAATCGGTGTAGCCCTGCCCGCCGGGGCCGGGACGCTCAGGTTCGGGATGGCTCCCGACGAGGTCCGCGCGCTGCTGGCGGCAGCAACCGGGGTCCACCAGGGACGGCAGTGCATGTCACTGACGCGCGCCGACTACCCCGAACTCCGCCACGCCCACGATGCGTGGCTCTCCGGTGTGCTCTTCGACCCCGCGTGGACCACCGTCGCCACCTTCGGCGACGTCGTCCTGACCGTCGCGGGCGGCGGACCCGGCCGCCCGGACCGCCTCGCCCGCATCGGCCTGGGCCTCGATCGCTCCGAGGGCGTGTCCGCGACTCCTGTGGTGTGGGACGGCGTCGACCTGTTCGGGCACCCGGCCCAGGACGTGGTGTCCGTGCTGCCGGGGCCCGCTCGCCCGCCCGCCCGGTCGCTCCCGGACGTGACGGTGGAGCCGCTGGGGCTGCGGCTCCACCGGCCGCCGTCGGCGGCCGGCGACCACTGGTCCCAACTGGTCCTGTTCGGAGCGCCCGACGGGTGGGAGCCGTGCTGCACGGGCACCTTCGAGTGCGCCGAGGGCGGGGACGCCCTGGTGGGGATCTTCCGGTAGCAGGAGCCGCCAGCGCGACGTGTGCGGCACGAGCACCGGATGCCGGGTGGCCCCCGGGGGAGCGGGACGAGCCGGCGGAAATGTTTTATGAGTAAATCACCTGTTAAGCTTTTTGAATGCTCGAACAGTCCCGGCCCGCCCCGCACGTCCGCCGCATCCCGCTGCCGCCGCTGCGACAGGTCCTGAGACTGGGCGCCCCGGCGGACATCTGGCACAAGCCCGCCCTCAGCGCCGTCGTCGCCGCGGGGGCCGTGAACCTCACCCTGCTCGCGCTCGGCCGGCTCGACCTCGCGCTCTACACGATGGCGGGCTGCCTGTGCGCGCTCTACGGCCACGGGATGCCGTACCCCGCTCGCGCCCGCACCGTCGCGGCTGTGGCCGCCGGCACCGTGCTCAGCACGGCTGTCGCGCTCACGGCCGCCTCGCTCACGCAGTCCGTCGCCGTCCTGGTCGCGGTCTGCGCCGTCCTCGCCGCACTCCACAAGCTCGCCTGCGAGGCGGGCCGGGTCGGCCCGCCCGGCGCCCTCATCGTGACCTTCACCAGCACCACCTGCGCCTTCGTCCCGCAGCGCCTCGCCGAGGTGCCCGCACACCTGGCGCTCACCGCCCTCGGCGCCGCCGTGGCCTGGCTGGTCTGCATGGCCCCGGCCCTGGTCCGGCCCTTCGGACCCGAGAGGATCCTGACGGCACGCGCCCTCGAAGCCGCCGCCCGCCTCCTGTCCGGCCAACCCGACCGGCGCCCCGCCGACCGTACGGCGCTCGCCGCCGCCGTCAACGCCGCACGCCACGCCCTCGCGCCGGACTCGGCGCTCGCCGCCTCCGCGCCACGCCGCCAGGCCGTGGCCGGCCTGGAACGTCTGCTCGTCCGCAGCGAGTCCGCCCTGGCCCCGACACCGGCACACCACGACACCGACGCCGACACCGCCAGGCGGTACCGGCGCTGGGCCCGCGACCTGCGGCGCAACCGGCCGCTGCCCGCCGTCGAACTCACCGCCGCCGAAGCCGCCGAACTGCGCGCCGCCGCCGAAGCGACCGCGACGGCCGCACGCCCGCCGTCGCGGTGGCACGCGCTGCGCCCCGGCTCGCCGCTGCCGCCGATCGCCCTGCGGGTCGCGCTCGGCTGCGCGGCCGCCGGGTGGGCGTCGATGGCGCTCGGCGTCGGACGGCCCGGCTGGGCGGTGGTCACCGCCGCCTCGATCTACCAGGCGAGCGCCGGCCTGTCCTGGCAACGCGCACTCCAGCGCGTGCTCGGCAACCTGCTCGGACTGCTGGTGTTCACCGCCCTGCTGCCCGTCTCCAGAACG
Organism: Kitasatospora sp. NPDC092948; assembly: GCF_044754805.1. Lineage (NCBI taxonomy): Bacteria > Bacillati > Actinomycetota > Actinomycetes > Kitasatosporales > Streptomycetaceae > Kitasatospora > Kitasatospora sp. NPDC092948. The sequence continues at coordinate 94,461 of NZ_JBIVPU010000001.1, forward strand.
GGACAGCTTGCCCTGGTGCTGATCGCGCTGGCCTGCAACTTCGCGACCGAAGCGACGATCGCCCGCAACTACTGGCTGGCAAGCGGCTTCGTGACGCCGATGGCCCTGCTGATGACCGAGTTCGCCCACTACCAGGACGCCCGGACCATGGTGACCGACCGCTGGCTGGACACCTGCCTCGGTGCCGTCTTCGGCCTCGCCGCCTGCCTGGTGGTCACCAACCGCCGCACCGGCGCCCGCCTCGACCGCGCCCTCACCGCACTCCTGGCGGCCACCGAATCGGCCCGCACCGCCGACTCGGCCCGCACCGCCGACTCGGCCCGTGCCGCCGACTCGGCCCGCGCCGCCGTTGCGGGCGCACCGACCGCCGTTGCCGGCGCGCCGACTGCCGTGGCACCGACTGCCCTCGCGTCGACTGCCCTCGCACCGACTGCCGTTGCCCTCGCGCCGACCGCTGTCGCGTCCCGCGACGCCGTTACCGGCGCGCCGACCGTCGTGGCACCGACCGCCGACGCACCGACTGCCGTGGCCGACGCGCCGACCGCTGTCGCGCCCCGCGACGCCGTTGTCGACGCGCCCACCGCCGTCGCGGCCCGTCGCCGGCTCTCCCACGCACTCGTGGAACTGCGCGAGGCCACCGACATCGCCGCCGGCGAGTGGTGGCAGAGTGCCCTGCCTCAGCTCCGGATTGCCCAGGCCGAGCGCGAAGGCCACGGGCAACTGGCCGCCATGCTCGACCGCCGCACGGGCTACGAGCCGTCCGTGGTCTGCCCCTAGGATCGAAGCCCGGCCACCGGACCCGCCGCACCCGCGTGGCAGGCCGCCCCGGCACCGAGCACCGCGTTCGGGCGGCGACCGCCCGCAGCGGCAGAGATGGAGCACCGTCAGTGGAGGACGCCGTCGCGGGCGTGCTGCGCCAGTGGCACCAGGCCTACCCCGACCTGGACCCCGAACCGATCGCCGTGCTCGGCCGGATCAACCGCATCGCCGCCCTCCTGCAGCAGGGCCGAACCGGCCCACTGCCCCACGAAGGCCTCACCCGATCCGAGTTCGACATCCTCGGGGCCCTGCGCCGTACCGACCGTGAGCTGACGCCCTCCCAGCTCGCCCGGGAGACCTTCGCCTCCGGTGCCGCGGTCACCAAGCGGCTGCGGCAACTTGAGGAACGCGGCCTGATCGCCCGCCGCGCCGACGACCGCGACCGCCGCGTCTCCCACCTCTCCCTCACCGCCACGGGAACCGACCTGGTCGACCGGGTCTACCCCGACCTCCTCGCCTACGACCGGACCCTGCTCTCCGGCCTGACCCCCGCCGAACGCGAAGGCCTGTCCAGGGACCTCGGCCGCCTGCTGCTCGTCCTGGAGGGCAGCAGCGGCAGCACCCAGCCCTGACACCGCCACTGACGCTGCGCAACACGCCCGTCCGAATCCCGAACCCGGAACCCGGAACAGGCGTGCGGCGCTGTGCTTTTCCGCACCCCCGGTGAGGAGATCGCCTCCCACCACCGGGTCGCTGCGGCCACCGTCGACCGGCTGAACTCCTGCGCTGCGAGATCCGTGACCGGGCCCGCCGCCGAGAAGTCGAGTCTCCGGTGGCGCCGGACACGCGGAGAGTGTCCACGCTGCCGCCGGGGTCTCCGCTCCCCGACCGGCCGGGGCCTTGGCGGGGCTTCGCCCGGCTCGAACGCGCCGCCGTGTGCCGGGTCGGCCGATACGACGGACCGGTCTCCCATCGCCCGAACCTGAGATCGCATCCGAAGCTTCGATGAAACACAGGCCGGCTCGTCCGGGCACGAAGAGAATCCGGACCCGCACCGAGATCATCAGTGCGGCGGGACGCAGGCCTCCCTGAATTCAGGGCCATTTGGGCCGCCGCCTTTCGGGCCTCCGGCGGCGGGCGCGAGCTCGGGCGCGCCGTCCACTGCTCCCCTCGACTCCCAGGCTGGGCAAGCCAGTTGGTCCCCTGCTCCGGACCTTCGAGCGCCTTGACGCCAGGTGATGCACGCCCGGTGGCCGAAGGGCGACTTCTCCGGTCGGTCGACCACGTCGAAACGCCTCGGGATTGCGCTCAATGGGTTATCGGAGCCCGGTTCCGGCCCGAAGCTCAGCAATCGGGAATCACCCAAATGCCGACATTTAAATGACAAACATATGAGTCGAGGGCTCCTAGCATTCGTGCGAAACCGTCCTCGATTTGTCATACAACTCGGAGGCGGACTCTCCATCGCGTCGATCATGGGCAGCTCCGGAGGTAGACATGGGCAATGCGGGTGTAGGCCGCGCCGGCGGCAAGACGCCGGCCGGCCGGCTGTGGAAGTGGCGAAGGTGGCGTGACCCCGGACGCTCGGCCGGGTCCCCGCCGAGACCGCCGACCTGGCTGCACCGCTGGCGGATCGCCATGGTGGCCGCGGTGATGATGTGCGCCACCGTGCCGGCCACCGTTGCGCACGCCGCCACGCTGCTCACGGTCGCGATCGCTCCGGTGACGACTCCGGTGAACTCCGGCGACGTGGTGAGCTACGTGCTCAACGTCCAGTGCTCGAACCCGACCGGGTGCGGAACCATCACTGCCACGATCCCCGCGCCGCCCGGCTGGAGCAGCGCCGCCGGCACGCCCAGCGCGTCGCTCAGCCCGGCCCAGATCGCGGCGGGGATCACCGCAAGCGTCGACCCGACGTCGGGAGCGCTGACGCTGACCTGGCCCAACGCGGCTGCCGGTAACTCCCAGCAGATCCAGATCAACTGGCCGACCCTCAACTACCTGACGGCGCCCGGCCCGCAGACGGTCACCGCGAACGCCAGCGACACCGCCGGCGACACCGCCGCGCCCGCGAGCGCCACCGTCGACCTCAATGCGGTGCCCAACCCGCAGATCGGCAAGGGCGGGCCCTCCGTCGCGGTGCCCGGTGGCACGGTCTCCTACATCATCACGGCTTCGAACATTCAGACGAACCCGACGACGGCGCAGGGTGGACTCGCCCTGGAGAACGCGGTCGTCTCCGACCAACTACCGGCCGGGGTCACGTTCGTGGGCTGTGACGGCTGTACGTACGATCCCGCCACCAACACCGCGACCTGGCCGGCCATCCCGGAGTTCGCAGGCCAGACCGTCAACCACCAGCTCCAGTACACGCTGCCGGCCGGCGCGGCTCCGGGCGACGCCTTCACCGACACGGCGACCCTGACGGGCACGCCGTTCGGCTCGACCACGCCCGTGACGGTCACCGGCCAGGCGACGACGACGATCGCCACCGGCCCGCCGGTGCTCACGGCCACGACGAGAAAGGACGCCGGTTACGGGGTCGCGACCCCGGGCGGCCAGCTCACCTGGAACATCACCTCGGGCAACGACGGCAACATCGACGGGACACTCGTCATGAGCGACGACATCCCGGCGGGATTCGTCGCGACGGACATCGCCGGGATCTCGAACGCCGGCACGGGTGCCCAGCCGCCCAGCCCCACGACGATCCTGGTGACCTACAGTGACGGATCGCAGGAGACGTTCACCTGGACGGGCGTGCGGTTCGGCTTCACCAAGCCCGGTGTGAGCGTCACCAACGTCACCATCACCATCCCCGACGTCGGGCCGACGACCAGCTACGGGATCATTCTCAACGGCTCGGCCGACGTCAACGCGGCGCCCGGGATGGTGATCCAGAACTGCCAGACCACGACGCTCACGGCACCCGGCGTCACCACCGACTCGTCCACCGCGTGCGCGACGGCGACCATCCGGGAGTTCATCAGCGACGCGTTCCTCACCAAGTCCCTGATCAGCCCCACTCCGGCCGCGCCGGAAGCCGACGTGACCTGGGCCCTGACCATCAACTACGACCCGAGCCTGGCGAACACGCCGCTCCAGCCCCAGCTGATCGATCTGATCCCGCCCCAACTGACCTACCAGGCGGGCACCTTCGCCCTCGCCACCGGCCAGCCGGCGGACTGCCCGGTCGGGTCCGACTTCGGCGTGACGCTGGTGCCCAACTACCTCAACGGCCGCACCGCGTTGATCGCGACCACGGCCGCCTCCGGCGCCACCGTGCCGATCGGCGACACCTGCACGTACGTGTTCAACACGACCGTCAACCCGGGAACGCCGGCCGGCATCTACGGCGGCACCGCCAGCGGCGCCCCGCCGACAGCCATCACCTACCCCATCCAGCCGGACTACCAGGGCAATGCCGCGTACCTGTTCGACACGCGGGGCTACATGCTCGCCGCCGACTTCGGCAAGACCAATGACGCCGCCGACGTGAACCAGAACGGCAACACCCAGGAAGGCGTCTCGGCGGCCACCGCGGACTTCGCCGTCGCGCGGTCGGCGGCCCTGGGGGTCACCAAGCAGGTCATGGGAGACAAGGACACCAACTTCCTCGGATCCGCGGAGCAGGACCCCACCCAAGTGGGAACCTCCACCGTGGGCGGCACGGTCACCTACCGGGTGACCATCAGCGACGAGGGCAACGAGCCCATGACCAATCTCGTCGCCTATGACCTGCTCCCGTACCCCAACAACACCGGCGTGACAACGAGTCGGTACGCCGACCACAGCGACGTCAATGAATGGATTCCGACACTGACCGGGCCGATCAACACAGGCAGCGACCCGGTGACCGTCTACTACTCCACCAACCCAGACCCCTGCCGACCGGAGATGGACTCCACCGCCAGCGAGCCGTTCTACTGCGGCGGCGCATTCAACGCCAACGGCGACTGGACCACGGCATCCGGGGTGACTGACTTTTCGGCAGTGCGGGCGATCCGCTTCGACTACGGCAGCACGGTCATCGCGCCCGGTTCGAGCTTCAGCTACACGTGGACCATGAACGTTCCCACCACCACCGCCGCCGGCACCGCGTTCGTCGGTGGCGAGCGGACCTGGAACAAGATCGCCGCACAGGCGGCCAGCGACGTGTCGGGCGTACTGACCAACCTCCTCCCCACCGAGGCACCATGGGTCGTAGACCAGGTCGTCCCCGCCCAAGAACCGGCCAGCCTCGCCATCCTCAAGCAGGCCGACACCCCTGGCCCGTTCCACGTCGGTGACACCGTCCCCTACACGTACACCGTCACCAACACCGGCGGAAGCCAGATCAGCAACATCACCGTCGCGGACGACCATGTCACTTCGGTGACGTGTGACTCCACCACCCTTGCCCCTGGTGCCAGCACGTTGTGTCACGGCACGTATGTGGTGACGGCGGCGGATGTGACGGCCGGGCATGTGACGAACACGGCGGTTGCGAACGGCACTGATCCGCAGGGTCAGCCGGTGCAGAGCCCGCCGGCCGAGGTGACGGTTCCGGTGCTGGGTCAGGCTCAGCTGACGATCCAGAAGACTGCTGACAGTGCGGGTCCGTTCCATGTGGGTGACACGGTGTCGTACACGTACACCGTCACGAACCCGGGTACTGCTGCCGTCAGCAACATCACTGTCACGGACGACCATGTCACTTCGGTGACGTGTGACTCCACCACTCTCGCCCCTGGTGCCAGCACGTTGTGTCACGGCACGTATGTGGTGACGGCGGCGGATGTGACGGCCGGGCATGTGACGAACACGGCGGTTGCGAACGGCACCGACCCGCAGGGGCAGCCGGTCCAGAGCCCGCCCGCCGAGGCCACGGTCCCGGTAGCAGGCGAGGCCCAGCTGACGATCCAGAAGACGGCCGACAGCGCGGGTCCGTTCCATGTGGGTGACACGGTGTCGTACACGTACACCGTCACGAACCCGGGTACTGCTGCCGTCAGCAACATCACTGTCACGGACGACCACGTTGCGTCGGTGACGTGTGACTCCACCACCCTTGCCCCCGGTGCCAGCACGTTGTGCCACGGCACGTATGTGGTGACGGCGGCGGATGTGACGGCTGGTCATGTGACGAACACGGCGGTTGCGAACGGCACTGACCCGCAGGGTCAGCCGGTCCAGAGCCCGCCCGGCGAGGCCACGGTCCCGGTGGTCGGTGAAGCGGCATTGGCGATTCAGAAGACGGCCGACAGCGCGGGTCCGTTCCATGTCGGTGACACGGTGTCGTACACCTACACGGTTACCAACACCGGTACTGCTGCCGTGACGAATGTGTCGGTGACGGACGACCATGTCACCTCGGTGACGTGTGACTCCACCACCCTCGCCCCGGGCGCCAACACGCTCTGCCACGGCACGTATGTGGTGACGGCGGCTGACGTGACGGCCGGGCACGTCACCAACACGGCGGTTGCGAACGGTACTGATCCGCAGGGTCAGCCGGTCCAGAGCCCGCCGGCTGAGGTGACGGTTCCGGTGGTCGGCGAGGCTCAGCTGTCGATTCAGAAGGCTGCTGACAGTGCGGGTCCGTTCCATGTGGGTGACACGGTGTCGTACACGTACACCGTCACGAACCCGGGTACTGCTGCCGTCAGCAACATCACTGTCACAGATGACCATGTCACTTCGGTGACGTGCGACTCCACCACTCTCGCCCCTGGTGCCAGCACGTTGTGCCACGGCACGTATGTGGTGACGGCGGCGGATGTTGCGGCTGGGCATGTGACGAATACGGCGGTTGCGAACGGTACTGACCCGCAGGGTCAGCCGGTGCAGAGCCCGCCGGCTGAGGTGACGGTTCCGGTGGCCGGCGAGGCCGCGTTGTCGATCCAGAAGGCTGCTGACAGCGCCGGCCCGTTCCACGTCGGTGACACGGTGTCGTACACCTACACGGTCACCAACACCGGTACGGCGGTCGTCAGCAACATCACCGTGAGCGACGACCACGTGGCGTCGGTGACGTGCAGCCAGACGACCCTCAACCCCGGTGCCAGCACGCTCTGCCACGGCACGTATGTGGTGACGGCGGCTGACGTGACGGCCGGACATGTGACGAACACGGCGGTTGCGAACGGCACTGATCCGCAGGGTCAGCCGGTGCAGAGCCCGCCGGCTGAGGTGACGGTTCCGGTGGCCGGTGAGGCCCAGCTGTCGATCCAGAAGGCTGCTGACAGTGCAGGTCCGTTCCATGTCGGTGACACGGTGTCGTACACCTACACCGTTACCAACACCGGTACGGCGGTCGTCAGCAACATCACCGTGAGCGACGACCACGTGGCGTCGGTGACGTGCAGCCAGACGACCCTCAACCCCGGTGCCAGCACGCTCTGCCACGGCACGTACGTGGTGACGGCGGCTGACGTGACGGCCGGACATGTGACGAACACGGCGGTTGCGAACGGCACCGACCCGCAGGGTCAGCCGGTCCAGAGCCCGCCGGCTGAGGTGACGGTTCCGGTGGCCGGTGAGGCCCAGCTGTCGATCCAGAAGGCTGCTGACAGCGCTGGTCCGTTCCACGTCGGTGACACGGTGTCGTACACCTACACGGTCACCAACACCGGCACTGCTGCTGTGACGAATGTGTCGGTGACGGACGACCACGTCACCTCGGTGGCGTGTGTCTCCACCACCCTCGCCCCTGGTGCCAGCACGTTGTGTCACGGCATGTATGTGGTGACGGCGGCTGACGTGACGGCCGGGCATGTGACGAACACGGCGGTTGCGAACGGCACCGACCCGCAGGGTCAGCCGGTCCAGAGCCCGCCCGCCGAGGCCACGGTCCCGGTGGCAGGCGAAGCGGCGTTGTCGATCGAGAAGGCTGCTGACAGTGCGGGTCCGTTCCATGTCGGTGACACGGTGTCGTACACGTACACCGTTACCAACACCGGTACGGCGGTCGTCAGCAACATCACCGTGAGCGACGACCACGTCTCTTCGGTGACGTGCAGCCAGACGTCGCTGAACCCTGGTGCCAGCACGTTGTGTCACGGCACGTACGTGGTGACGGCGGCTGACGTGACGGCCGGACATGTGACGAACACGGCGGTCGCGAACGGCACCGACCCGCAGGGTCAGCCGGTCCAGAGCCCGCCGGCTGAGGTGACGGTTCCGGTGGCCGGCGAGGCCCAGCTGTCGATCCAGAAGGCTGCTGACAGCGCTGGTCCGTTCCACGTCGGTGACACGGTGTCGTACACCTACACGGTCACCAACACCGGCACTGCTGCTGTGACGAATGTGTCGGTGACGGACGACCACGTGGCGTCGGTGACGTGCAGCCAGACGTCGCTGAACCCGGGCGCCAGCACGCTCTGTCACGGCAGTTACGTGGTGACGGCGGCGGATGTTGCGGTTGGGCATGTGACGAACACGGCGGTTGCGAACGGTACCGACCCGCAGGGTCAGCCGGTTCAGAGCCCGCCCGCCGAGGCCACGGTCCCGGTGGCCGGCGAGGCCCAGCTGTCGATCCAGAAGGCTGCTGACAGCGCCGGCCCGTTCCACGTCGGTGACACGGTGAACTACACCTACACGGTCACCAACACCGGTACGGCGGTCGTCAGCAACATCACCGTGAGCGACGACCACGTCACCTCGGTGACGTGCAGCCAGACGTCGCTGAACCCGGGCGCCAGCACGCTCTGCCACGGCAGCTACGTGGTGACGGCGGCGGATGTTGCGGCTGGGCATGTGACGAACACGGCGGTTGCGAACGGCACCGACCCGCAGGGTCAGCCGGTCCAGAGCCCGCCCGCCGAGGCCACGGTCCCGGTAGCCGGCGAGGCTGCGCTGTCGATCCAGAAGGCTGCTGACAGCGCCGGCCCGTTCCACGTCGGTGACACGGTGAACTACACCTACACGGTCACCAACACGGGCACGGCGGTCATCACCAACGTGTCGGTGACGGACGACCACGTCACCTCGGTCTCGTGCAGCACGACGACCCTCAACCCCGGTGCCAGCACGCTCTGCCACGGCAGTTACGTGGTGACGGCGGCGGATGTGACGGCCGGGCATGTGACGAACACGGCGCACGCCAATGGCACCGACCCGCAGGGGCAACCGGTGCAGAGCCCGCCCGGCGAGGCCACTGTTCCGGTGGCCGGTGTGGCGGCGTTGTCGATCCAGAAGGCGGCTGACAGCGCTGGTCCGTTCCACGTCGGTGACACGGTGAACTACACGTACACCGTGGCCAACACGGGCACGGCGGTCGTCAGCAATGTGACCGTGACGGACGACCACGTCACCTCGGTGACGTGTGACGCGACGTCGCTGAATCCGGGTCAGAGCACGACGTGCCACGGCACGTACGTGATCACTGCCGCGGATGTTCAGGCCGGTCACGTGATGAACACCGCGCATGCGAGCGGTACCGGTCCTGACGGGCAGCCGGTGCAGAGTCCGCCGGGCGAGGTGGATGTTCCGGTGGTGGGCGTGGCCCAGCTGTCCATTGTGAAGAAGGCCGATGCGGCCGGTCCGTTCCGGGTCGGTGAGACCGTCAACTACACCTACACGGTGACGAATACGGGTACCGCGGCCGTCAGCAGTGTGGTGGTCAGTGACGACCGTGTCGCGTCGGTGACGTGCGGCGCGATGTCGTTGAACCCGGGGCAGAGCACGACGTGCCACGGCAGTTACACGATCACGGAGGAGGATGTTCAGGCCGGGCACGTGACGAACACGGCTCGTGCGTCGGGTACCGATCCCGAGGGCCGGCCGGTGGAGAGTGCGCCGGGTGAGGCGACGGTGGAGACCACGTCGAGTGCCTCGTCGCTGTCGATCACGAAGCAGGCGGATGTGAAGGGCTCCGCGCGGGTCGGTGACACGGTGACGTACACGTACACGGTGACCAACACCGGGGCGACGGTGCTGACGGACGTGACGGTCCGTGACGACCGGGTGGCGTCCGTGGTCTGTGAGGCGACGACGCTGAACCCGGGCGAGAGCACGACCTGTCGTGGGACGTACACGGTGACGGAGGAGGACGCGAAGGCCGGTCATGTGACGAACACGGCGACGGCTTCGGCCCGGGGCCCGCAGGGCCAGGTGGTCGAGAGTGCGCCGGTGGAGCTGTGCGTGACGGTGTCCGCGTGCCCGGAGAAGGAGGAGTGCGGGAAGCCGCAGCGTCCGTCGGAGCCGCCGCACGGCGGTGGGAAGGGCCATCTGCCGGACACCGGTTCCCCCGAGTTCGTCATGGTGGCGGGCCTGGCCGGTGGCGGGTTGCTGACGGTGGGCGGCGTGCTGCTCTACCGTGCGCGGCGCCGCTCGCAGGAGGAGGCCGACCGGTTCGTGGGGTAACACCCGTAGTGTCACCGCTCGGTCGGTGAGAACGCGGACCGCCTCCGGGGCCTTCGGGCCTCGGGGGCGGTCCGTTTGGTGGTGGGGGCTTCGGGCGGCAGGTGGTCGGGTCGACTCCGTTGGGATTCGTTGTCCGTGCTTCGACGGCTGCGGCGCGGGCCCGCTGGGTGAGCGAGCCTGTGGGGGTGGTGGTGCCGTCGCGCCGGAGCGGGGGCGATTCGTACGCCCGTAGGCGGACGGGGGGTCGTGTGCCAGGATGCACATCATGCTTACTGTGGACCGCCACCTTGCCGAGGATGAAGATCTCGTTTACGTCACCCGGCAGCATTGGACGCAGCTCGTCGGCGAGTTCGTCGTGCTGTGCCTCACCTGGATTGTGGCGGGCGGGATCCTGTGGCTGCTGCCCGGCGGCGAAAGCTGGGGCCGGGTGGGGAGCTACGTGGTGCTCGCCGTCGCGCTGTTCGTCTCCGTGCGGTACTGGCTGGTCCCGCTGATGAAGTGGCGCGGCACGGTCTACATCCTCACCACCAAGCGGCTCCACCTGCGCAGCGGCTTTCTGACCAAGACCGGTCACAGCGTCCCGCTCCTCCGGGTGAACGACATCTCGTTCGAGGCCTCGCTGTGGGAGCGGATCATCCGTTGCGGGACGCTCAACGTCGAGTCGGCTTCCGAGCAGGGGATGCTGACGCTGCGGCATGTTCCGGACCCCGAGGGGCTGAAGAACAGGATCTACGAGGCCATGGACGAGGCGCAGGAGCACCAGCACGGGTCCGACGGGACGACCTCCGCGACCCGATGACCGGGGGTCAGGTGCCGGGCAGGAGCTGGGTGCGGGCCAGTTCGGCGTAGAGGGCGTCGGTGGCCAGCAGGCTGGGGTGGGTGCCGGTGGCCCTGATCCGGCCGCCGTCCAGGACGAGGATGCGGTCGGCCTCGGTGACGGTGGAGAGGCGATGGGCGATCACCAGGACGGTGGTGGTGCGGGCGACTTCGGCGACCACCTCGCGCAGTGCGTGCTCGTTGACGGCGTCCAGGTGCGAGGTGGCCTCGTCGAGCAGGAGCAGGCGGGGGCGGCGCAGCAGGGCGCGGGCGATGGCCACCCGTTGGCGCTGGCCGCCCGAGAGCGCGGCGCCGCGCTGTCCGAGCTGGGTGTCCAGGCCGTCGGGGAGCCCGGCTGCGTCGTCCAGGCGGGTGACGGCCAGAGCCCGGTGCAGCTCCGGCCCGGTGGCGTGCGGGGCGGCGGCCAGCAGGTTCTCCCGGAGGGTGCCGGCCAGTACGGGGGTGTCCTGTTCGACGTAGCCGATCGCACCGCGCAGCTCGGCCAGCGGCCAGTCCCGCAGGTCGCGGCCGTCCAGGGTGATGCGGCCGCCGGTCGGCTCGTAGAAGCGTTCCAGCAGGGCGAAGACGGTGCTCTTGCCCGCGCCGGAGGGGCCGACCAGGGCGGTCAGGCCGCCGGGGGGAAGGTCGAGGCCGATGCCGTGCAGGGCGCCGGCCGCCCGCCCCGGGTAGCGGAACGAGACGTCGTGCAGGGCCAGGGCGGCCGGCGCGGTGGCGCTGGGTGCGGGCGCGGGGCCGGTCGGCTCCACCGGGAGTGCCTCGATCTCGGCCATTCGCTGGGCGGCGGCCAGGCCGCGCTGCAACACGCCCGCGTTGCTGATCAGTTGGGGGATCTGCGGCGCGATGAAGATCAGGTAGAAGAGGAAGGCGATCAGCCCGGAGAGCGGCAGCTGTCCGGTGGCGACCCGTGCGCCGCCCACCCCGAGCACGGCCAGGAAGGCCAGTTGGACGGCCAGTTGGGCCGCGGCGTCGGCAACGGCGAGCAGACCGGCGTTGCGTACGCCGCTGTGCCACGCGCGGTCGGCGGCGGTGACCGCCTCGGCGGTCAGCTGCTCCTCCATTCCGTTGGCCTTCACCGTCCGGAAGGCGCCCAGGGCCCGGTCCAGGACGGAGCCGAGTTCGCCGACCAGGGCCTGTCCCTGCTTGGCCGTGCGCATGATCCGGGGCAGGGTGAGGGCCGCCACCGCGCCGACCAGGGCCATCACGCCCAGGGCGGTGCCGCACAGGGCCGGGTCGAGCACGAGCATCGCGGCCAGCCCGCCGAGCACCATCAGCACGGAGGTGGCCGAACCCACCAGGGCCTGGCCGGTGGCCACTCGCAGCAGTGAGCTGTCGGAGGTCAGCCGGGAGATCAGGTCGCCGTGGGAGAGCTGCTCGAACTCGGCGACCGGCAGGCGCAGAATCCTGGCCGCCAGCCTCGCCCGGGCCCGGCGGACCACGCTCTCGGCGGTGCACTGCAACTGGTAGTCGCCGACGCCGGTGAGCAGCGCGCCGGTCAGCACCAGGCCGGCCAGGGCCGCCGCCGGGGCGGCGACGGACCGGCCGGCGGTGAGGGATTCGATCACGGACCTGGCGGCCATGGGCTGGACCAGCCCGGCCAGGCCGCCGAGCACCGTCAGCGCGGCGCCGGCGCCGAGTCGGGCGGCCTGGGGCCGGAGGTGACGTGCCAGCAGGCGCCAGGGGGTCGGGACCTCCCGGGCCGGGGCGGGTGCGGGGGTGAGCGCGGGGGCGGGGGCGAGGGCGGTCACCGGGGCTGCTCCCCCGAGGTCGCCAGCTGCTCCGCGAGGGCGGTCAGGTGGCCGGTGGCCGCGGGCGCCGGGGCGGCGCGTTGGGCGGCGCGGGCGGTGTCGAGCAGGGCGGCGGCCGTGACTGTGGCCAGCCCGTGCCGGAAGCGCTCGATCATGGCTTCGCCGCTCGCCAGCAGGGCGGCGTCGTCCGTCGGGCGGGCCGGCAGCCGCTGCTCGCCGAGCAGGATGCCCTGAAGGGCGCGGTACAGCTGCTGGCTGCCGACCTCGCGCACGGTCAGCGACAGGTGCGCGGAGAGGCCCTGGTCGCCGACCGCCGCGTGGGCGAACCCCCGTGGGATGTAGAGGACTTCGTTCTCGCGGAGGGTGTCCTCCAGCAGTACCGGGCCGGGTTCGGCGACTTCGCCGGGCGACCAGGAGCCGTCCGGCGGGCCGCCGTGCACGCGCCAGCGCTTGCGGCCCGCGATCTGGAGCAGCAGCACGTCGGCGTCGTCCCGGTGCACGTCGAGCCCCTGGGCGCCGGGCGGTGTCACGAAGTAGAACGCCTCGACCTGGCGGCCGAGTTCGGCCTGCAGGCGCTCGGTGAGCGCGCGGGTGGGCCGGTGCCAGTGCTCCGTGTTGCGCAGCACCAGCGTGGCGCCGCGCGTCAGTTGGGCCAGCAGGGCGGCGGGGTCGGCGATGCCGTGCACCGGTTCGCCGGCGACCGTTCTGCTCGTGGTGTAGGCGGTCTCGGGCACGGTGGCGCCGGCCCTGGCGAGTTCCAGGTACGGCGTGCGCAGCAGCCCGGAGTCCAGGGCCGCGTCCACGTCCGCCAGGGTCATCGGCGCGGCGGGCGGGTGTGCGGGGTGGAGCACGGCCGGGCGCCGGCGCCAGTGCTCGCGGCGGAACGCGGCCGGGTCGCCGACCCAGCGCGGGAGTTCGTCCCCGGTCATGGTGGGTGCCTCTTCCTCGGGCGGACGGGTGGGAGTGGGTCAGGCCAGGAGCAGGGCGCGGTCCCAGCGGGTGGCCGGGGCGGCGCCGGTCGCGAAGGTGTGCAGGGCCAGGGCCGCGCCGGCCGCGCCGGTCAGGAAGCCGGCCGGGTCGTCCGCCCAGTCGCCGCGCCGCACGGGGGCGGCGAATCCGAACGGCCGTTCTTCCTCGTGCAGGTCGAGCAGGCGCTCGGCCAACCTCGGGACCTCGGCCGCCAGTTGCGGGTCGCCGCTGTCCTGCGCCAGCCGCCAGGTGGTCTGGAGCAGTCCGCCCCAGCCGTGGCAGAGCCCGGCGTCGGTCGGTGCGCTGCCCGGGCGGGCGAGTGCGTGGCGCAGTGCGGAGATCCCCGCCTCGCGCCAGTGCGGTACGTCGAGCGCGGCGCCGGCCAGGTGGAGGGCGCGGGCGATCCCGGGGCTGCCGTAGCACCAGGAGGCGCGGGGCGGCCGGTCGGCGGGGCGGTCCGCCCGGGTCTCCGACGGGAGTTCCACGGACTCCGGCCACCAGCCTCCCGCCGGGTCCTCGCGCCGCTGGGCGAGCAGCCACTCGGCCAGGGTGTGGACGGCCTCCTGCTGCCCGGGCACCCGGACGCCCTGGCGCCAGGCGAGGGCGAGCAGGGCGAGCGGGCCGGGCACGCCGTGTGCGAGGCCGAGGTTGGCGTGCCCCTGCTCGGGTGCGGCGGGGCCGTACGTGCGGACGTCCTGGGCGACCCACCAGCCCGGCAGCGGGCCGAGCGGCCGGGTCAGGGCGACCAGGGCGGTCAGCACCTGCTCCAGCGCGCCCGCGGCGCTCTCCTCGCTCTCGTACAGCTCCAGCAGGTGGCCGCCCAGCCCGGTGAGGCCGGAGATCAGGTCGTAGGCCTCCAGCCGGGTGCAGCCGGCCGCGCCGGCCACGCGCCGCAGTTCGCGGGCGGCCAGCCGGCCCGCCACCAGGGCGACCTGCCCGCCGAGGTGGGCCCGCGCCGTCCGGTAGTCGGCGGGGGAGAGCGCGGCCCGGTGCATCGCGTACGAGAGCGCCGGGAGCGTGCTGTACAGGCCGATGGACTCCGGGCCTTCGGTGCGGCGGCCGCCGCCCGCCGAACCGGCCGCCCTGGCCAGCCAGTCGTGCGCGGGCACGCGGTACCGGCCGTCCTGGCGGGCGAGTTCGGCGTACAGCAGGGCGGTGCCCGCCCAGCCGTCGGCGAGGCCGTCGCCGGTCGGGGCCTGCCCGGCCGCCCGGCGGCGGAGGGCCGTCTCCTCGGGGTCGGCCAGCAGCCGGGCGGTGACGGCCACCGCCCGTGCGGCGCGCTCCTGCAAGCTCATGCCAGGGCCTTCCGGCGCTCGTGGTGGGCGTGGACGGTCTTGCGGGCGACGGACAGCGAGCGGTCCTCGGCGGTGCTGTCGATGCCGAGCAGACGGTTGTGGTGCATGTGCAGCAGCGAGCCGAGCGCGGTGTCGAGGCCGTCGGGCACACTGCCCAGCCGGGCCCGGTACTGCTCGACGGCGGCCGCGCGCCGCTCCCAGACGGCCAGCAGCTCGGGGCCGCCGGGCAGGGTGCGCAGGTGGTGCCAGTGGCCGTCGGGGTCGATCACCAGCCGGGCCTCTTCGCGCACCGCGCTCGCCGTCCTGATCCGGCCGGTGGACGCGTAGTGCCGAAGGAAGTGCTCCGGCTCGCCGAACCGGTGGGCCAGATCGACGTAGTTGGCGGCCGCCAGCACCGTCCGGTCGAGCCGGAGCCCGCCGCCGCGCAGCAGGTCGAGCTGCGCCAGGCAGGCCAGGCTGTCGGCCTCGAAGGCCCGCTCGGCGGCCGCCATCGCGGCCGGGCCGCCGTAGCGCTCGACTTCGGGCTCGTAGCTGTCCAGCACCAGCCGCCCGCTCAGCCCGGACCGGGCCAGCTCGTCCGCCCACCCGCTCAGGGCCGGCAGCAGCCGGGAGTTGAGGGCGGCCGGGTCGCCGTGGAAGCGCAGGCGCAGGTGCGGGTCGGGGTCGACGTAGCGGATGAAGAACCAGCGGCTCACCTCGGACGGCAACCGGGCCAGCAGCCCGGGCAGGTGCTGGGCGAGCACGTCCTCCTGGCGCTCCGGCGAGCAGTAGAGCTTGGCGAACAGCCAGTCGGAGCCGGGCGGGTGCACGGTGTGCGGGCGCGGCGCGGCGACCGCCGGGGCGCGCCACGTGCCGGGCTCGCGCCGCAGCAGGGAGAAGGCGATCTCGTTGCTGCGCCCGTCGGGCGCCAGCCAGCCGGTGCCGCCGCGCGGCACCTCCTGGAGGAACGAATCGGGCTGCTGGGACCACTCGTTGCGGAGCAGCTCCAGATGGTGGCGGTGCTCCAGGTCCAGGGTGATCCGATGGTCCCCGCTGACCACCTGCACCTCGCGCGGCACCCGCCACTGCTCGCGCCACCGCGCCAGCAGCGTCCGCCACTGCTCGAAGTCCGCCGAGGCGTCGCGCAGTCCGGGCTCGGCGCACTGCCAGCGGGCCGGTGCGAGCACGCTGCGGCCGCGCCGGACCCGGGGCAGGAACGGCAGCGACTGGGCCGGGCCCCAGCGCCAGCGCGGCCAGGTCGGCCGGCCGCTGCGGGAGATCTCCTCCAGCAGGCGGGCCGCGTTGGGGGCGTGCAGATCGGTGGCGATCATGCTCGGCAGGGTCACCACCACCTCGCGGCCCAGCCGCAGCGACCGCACGGCGAGCCGCTCCAGGTCGGCGACCACGACGAGGTCGCTCAGGCCCAGCGCGCCGGGCGCGCCGCGGTCGGCGTGGGCGCCCAGCGTGATGCCGTGCTCCAGCCAGCGCGGCACCCGGGCCACGTTCGCGGCCTTCGGGCGCGGCGTGCGGAAGGACAGCTGCGCCCGGACCGCCTGCGGATTGTCGGTGGGCAGCTCCCGGAGCAGCCGGCCGTACCGCTCGCCGGCCGTGCCCAGCAGGTGGCCGAAACGTCCGGCCAGGGCGCCCGCGGTCGGCCCGGTGCCGACCACGATCAGCTCGAACTCGCCGCGCCGGAGCGCCTGCGGGGAGTCGGCGTGGAGCTGGGCCAGCAGGTCGAGGGAGGGCGGCGGGGTGCCGGCGCCGGACAGCCGGGCGAGCAGCTCGTCGTCGAGTTCGATCTCCTCGGCGCCGGTCATCGCGGCCTGCTGGGCCAGTGCGAGCAGCAGTTGGTCGCGCTCGTCGGCGGGGTCGGAGCCCGCTCGCAGCCGGCGGGTTCCGGTCGGCACGAGGTATCCGGCGGGCGGCCCGAGCCCGGTGTCCGGGTCGAGCAGTTCCAGGACGGGGACGGCGCGCTGCGCCCCGTAGCGCTCCAGGAAGTCCAGGTGGTACTCGCGCAGGTGCGCCGGGCCGGGCCGGCCGGCCGCGACCGACCACAGGGCCTGCGCCGCCTGCTCCACCTCCTCCCGTACGGCGACGGGCAGTTCGACGTCCGCATCGAGGGCCAGGTCGACCTGGAGCAGCCGGTCGGTCGGGTGCAGTCGGCGCATTCTGGCGGTCGCGGACCGCCAGGCCGGGCGGCCGGCGCCCAGCGGGGCCGCGGCGTACTCGGCCAACTCGCGCCGGAGCGCGCGCAGTTCCTTGCCGACGGGGCCGTGCTCGCGGTCGGGCAGCCGGTCGATCAGGTGTCCGAGCGGGTCGGCGGCCTCCAGCGGCGGGCGCAGGTCGGTCAACAGCAGCTGGGTGCGGACGAGTCCGCCGATCAGCCGGTCGACCGCCCCGGCGTCCGCGCCGGGGTGGGCGGCGCTCAGCCGGCGGTGCAACTCCCGGTGGGTCAGCGGCAGTTCGGCCAGCTCCAGGGCCGAGCGGACGGCGGCCGTGTACCGGACCGAGACCTCTTGGGGCAGCGCCCCGGCCTCGCCCCCGAGCAGCGGCGCGTACGCGAGCACCACCCGGTCGCCGCGCACCCGGCGCAGGTCGTTGGCGCTGACCAGCAGCCCGGCCAGCACCTCCGGGTCGCTCTCCAGGGCGGCGGCCAGGCCCGAGAGCCACTCGGTGTCCGGGCGGACGGACTTGGTGTGCTGGTAGCCCCATCGCACCTCGGCCGCCGGGCCGAAGCCGGCCGGGGCGACGCCGGCCATCAGCCCGAACGGGGTGGCCCGGCCGGTCATCCGCAGCTGGTAGCGGGCGACCGCGCGGGCCGCGCGCCGCACCTGCTTGGCCGGGACCGGCTCCTGCGCGACGATCCTGTCCAGCACCCGGGCGAGCGAGGCGCTGGCCACGGCGACGGCCTCGTACAGCAGCGGGTCGTGCGCGGCCGCGCGCAGCAGGTCGAGGTCGGTCGGCGACGCGCCGGGAACCGCCCGCGGCGGGCGGACCGCCGCGCGCAGCAGCGCGATCTCCGTGCAGGCGTATGCGGTCGGGGGCGAGGACGGGCCGCTGGCGCCGGCCGTCCTGCCGGGTACGGGATCCGACATGGCGGCTCCTCCTCCGGGTCACTCGTGCGGGGAGACGGTGCGGCGAGGTGGCCGCCGGGGCCACCTCGCCGACGCGCAGACGTGGATCAGATGCAGCAGCGCGAGTTGCGGGTCGAGTCGCAGGAGAACGGCCAGGAGCTGCTCACGCCGAGCTCGCCCGCGTCGATGGCGTCCTGGGTGGGGGCGGCGATCTCGAGAACGTCGAGCTCGAAGATGTCGTCCATGGGAATTCCTCCACTACTACGGGGGCATGCACGGCTTGCCTGCCCCTGGCTGTCGGCGCCTCGCCGGTTGTTCCGGTCCGTGTCGACGACTTCAAGGTAGGAGACCGCGATCAACGCACGATCAACCTTCGGCCCCGGCGAATGTCCGTCCGCTCGACGCCACTTGAACGAATTCGTCGACAGCGGCCGGGAACTGCCCGGACACCGCGAGCGTCCTGCCGGTGGGCGTACGAGCGTCCGCCCGCCGACCTGAGCCGGACCGGGATCGCCGACGGCATTCCTGCGCCGGGGGAAATGGGGAGATGGTGGTGGAGGACCTCACGTTTTCGCTGCTGGGCCCGATCAGGGGCTACCGGGGTGCGGTCAGCCTGAAGCTCGGCAGTCCGCAGCAACAGGCCATGCTGGCCGTGCTGTTACTCCGGCCGGGCGGATCGGCCGGCGCGCAGGAGCTGATCACCGCCCTGTGGGGCGAGGAGCCGCCCCAGGCGGCCACCACGACGATCCGCACCTACGCCTGGCGCTGGCGCAAGGTGCTCGAGGCGGACCGCACGGCGCCCGAGGTGCTGCTCTCGCTGGGCGACGGGTACCGGCTGGTCCTCCCGCCGCACGCCCTCGACGTGCGCCAGGCCGAGCAGTTGGCCCACCAGGCCGAAGTGGCCGCCGCCGGCGACCGGTGGGAGGAGGCCAGGGACCTGCTGGCCCAGGCGCTGCGGCTGTGGCAGGGCGAACCGCTGGCCGGCGTGCCCGGCCCGTTCGCGGAGCAGCAGCGGGCCAGGCTGGCCGAGGTGCGCCTGGCCCTGCTGGAGGAACGCATCCGGCTGGACCTGCGGCTCGGCCGGGGCGCCCGCTGCGTCCCCGAGCTGACGGCGCTCACCGGCGAACACCCCCTGCAGGAGCGGCCGTACGCGCTGCTCATGCGGGCGCTGTGCCAGGCGGGCCGGCAGGCCGACGCGCTCGGGGTGTTCCGGGCCGCGCGGGAGCTGCTGGCCGAGCAGCTCGGCGTCGACCCCGGGCCCGAACTCGCCGAGCTTCAGCGCCGGATCCTCGACGGGGACCCGGAGCTGGTCTCCACCCCGGCCGACCCGCCGCCCACCGCCGCGGGCAGCGAGGCTGCCGCCGCCGACGCCCCGACCCCCGACCCGGCCGGCCGCGGGCTGCCCAGGCCGGCCCATCTCCCGCCGGACATCGCCGACTTCACCGGACGGCAGGACCTGGTCGACGCGCTGTGCGCGGTGCTCACCGCCCCGGACCGCGGCTCGCTCGCCCTGGCCTGCGTGGCGGGCATGGGCGGCGTGGGCAAGACCGTGCTGGCGCTGCACGCGGCGCACCTGGCCAGGTCCGCCTTCACCGACGGCCAGCTCTACGCCGACCTGCGCGGCAACGAGAGCGAACCGGCCGATCCCGGCGTCGTGCTGGCGAGCTTCCTGGCCGCGCTCGGCGCCTCCCCGGACAGCATCCCGGACGAACTCCCGGCGCGCTCGGCCCTGTTCCGCTCGATGGCGGACGGCCGGCGCCTGCTGATCGTGCTGGACAACGCCCACGACAGCGCCCAGATCCGGCCGCTGCTGCCCGGCACGGCCGAGTGCGCCGTCCTGGTCACCAGCCGGACCAGGCTGGTGGGCCTGTCGGCCGTCCTCCAGCTGGACCTGAACGTCTTCACCCCGGCCGAGGCCACCGACCTGCTCGGCCGGGTGATCGGCCCCGGACGCCTGGCCGCCGAACCGGAGAGCGGCCTGGAGCTCGTCACGGCCTGCGGCTGCCTGCCCCTGGCCGTGCGGATCGTCGCGGCCCGGCTGGCGGCCCGCCCGGCCTGGACGGTGCGCAACCTCGCCGACCGGCTGGCCGACGAACGGCGCCGGATCGACGAGCTGCGGATCGGCGACCTCGCCGTGGACGCCGTCTTCGAACTCGGCTACCGCCAGCTGACCGCCGAACAGGCGGACGCCCTGCGGCTGCTGTCCTGGGCCGACGGACCGGACGTCGGCCTCGGCGTGGCGGCGGCGCTCCTGGGACTGGACGTGCAGCGGACGGAGGACCTGCTGGAGTCGCTGGTCGACGTGGCGATGCTCGAATCACCCGCGGCCGGCCGCTACCGCTACCACGACCTGCTCCGGGCCTTCGCACAGCGCCGCTCCACCGCCCAGGACGCCCGGGAGTCCGCCCGCACCACCGACCGGCTGCTCGGTGTCCTGCTCGCGGGCGCCTGCGCCGCGTTCGAGCTGGGCGTGCCGGGGGATCCGACAGCGGGCGCACTCGGGCGCCCGGCCGGACCGGGCCCGGCCGGGCCGGAGTTCGGCAGCCTGCGGGCGGCCCGGAGCTGGGTGACCGCCGAACTGCCGGGGGCGATCGCGCTGGCCGGCCGGCTGGCCGGGGCGGAGCCGGCCTGCGCCCCGGCGGACCTGAGCACGGCGATCGACCTGCTGATCGCGCTCAGCCCGTTCAGCCCGGACTGCCACCACGGCCAACTGGCCGCCACCGCCGGCGCCCTGGTCCGGGCCTCGGTACGAGGAGGGGACCGCCGGGCCGAGGGCCGGGCCCGCTTCCTGAACGGCACGGTCGCGCTCGGCACCACCCGGCTGACCGAGGCCCGGACCGAGGCCCGGCTCGCCGTCGCGGCCTGCCGGGAGGTGGGCGACACCGTCATCCTGCGGCAGGCCCTCAACGACCTGGGCCTCATCGCGCACACGCTGCGCCGCTTCGACGAGGCGATCGACTGCTACGACGAGGCGATCGACCTGGCCCGCCGGCTCGGCCACCGCTCGGGCGAACTGGCCACCACGGTCAACGCCGCGATGTCCCGGTTGCGCGGCGGCCGCCCGGCGGAGGCGGCCCTGGCCTGCGAGGAGGTCCTCGCGGAGGTGCGGGCGCTGCGGGACACGGCCGGCACCGCCTACGCGCTGTACGTGCTCGGCCTGGCCCTGCACGACCTGGGGCGCTTCGAGGAGGCCGCGGTCCGGTTCACCGAGTGCCTGACCCTGGCGTCGGACGCGGGCCTGCGGGCCCGGCAGGCGCACGCCGGGTACCGGCTCGCGGACAGCCTGCGCGCCCAGGGCCACCCGCAGCAGGCCGTCCACCGGGCCGAGGAGGCGCTGGTCATCTGCGAGGAGCTCGGCGCGGAACGCGACCGGGCGCTCGCCCTGGTGGTGCTCGGCCGGGCGCTGGCCGACCTCGGCCACACCGAACCCGCCCGCCGACGCCTCCGGCAGGCCCACGCCCTGTTCGAGCGGCTGGCCCTGCCGAACGCGGCCGACACCGAGGCGCTCCTCGACCAGCTCGCGCCGGCCCGGAGCTGAAACGGAACCGTCCCCGCCCGGGAACCCGGACGGGGACGGTCCTCTGCTGCCCTCCGGCGAGGTCAGAGGCACCCGGTCCGGCCGGGCGGGACGAAGCAGTCGGAGGTGGTGCTGTTCCACACCAGTTCATGGGGCTCGTTGTAGCCGCCGGCGACGGCCGCCGTGCCGACCGCCTGGGGGGACCGGCCCGCCACGGCCTCGACCACGGCGGCCGGGCCGGCCAGGGCGGCGGCCACCGCGAGTGCCAGGACGACGCCGCGCAGGCGGGTGGAGCGAGCGGTGCGGTGCCAGGTCCGGTGCGTCATCAGATACCCCTCGGTCGGCCGTTCGTTGTGCCGTCAGCCTGGCAGAGGCCGATCTACGGAGGATCAACGCACGAGCAGCGCCCCGGATCCGGCCCGATGGGAGCCCGAGGGGGCGCGGGGTGTGACGCCGGGGCGCGGACGAGGCAGCTGTGCTTCGGCGGTACGCGAGGAACGCTACGTCGACGAACCTGTGGTGCCGATAACGCACACGACGTGCTCCGTGACCATGCCACGCCCGCTCCCAGGAAGGCGCACGCTCTTGGACGGCTCCTCGACGACCGCGTTGGCCGACATCGCGGTCATCCTGCTGATCGGACTCCTCCTGTCGCCGCTGCGCACCCGGCTGCGCCAGCCGGTCGTGGTCGGTGAGATCGCGGTGGGGGTGATCCTCGGCCCGAGCGTCCTCGGGCTGCTCCCGGGCGACCTCCCGGACCTGCTGTTCCCGCCCCAGGCCCGGACGTACCTCGCGGGGATCGCCCAACTCGGCATCGTGTTCACCCTGTTCGCCGCCGGGTGGGAGCTGGACCTGAAGCAGCTGCACGGGCGGGCCCGCGCCGTGCTGGCCGTCACCGTCGCCTCGGTCGCGGTTCCGCTGGCCTGCGCGGCGGGTCTGGCCGCCGCGCTCGTCGCCGGCCGGCCGCACCTCGTCGGCGGGGCCGGCTCCCCGGTGCTGCTGACGGTGTTCCTGTGCATCGTGCTGTCGGCCACCGCGCTGTCGGTGATGGCGCGCATCGCGGGGGAGAACCGGCTCCAGTCCACCCGGATCGGGGCGATGGCCGCGGCCTGCGGGGCGCTCACCGACGTCGGCGTGTGGTGCGCCGTCGCCGGTCTCGCCCCCGCGGCCCGCGGCGCCGGCACGGGCCACCTGGTGCTCGCCCTCGTCGAACTCGCCTGCTACTCGGCGGTGATGGCGTTCCTGGTCCGCCCGCTGCTGCGGCGGCTGCTCCGCCGACCGGCCGGCGGCGGGCACCCCTCGCTCGTCCTGCTCGCCCTCGGCAGCGGGATCCTGCTGTCCGCCTGGATCGCGTCCCGGCTCGGCGTCCACCCCGCGGTCGGGGCGTTCGCCTTCGGGCTCGTCATGCCGCGCGACGCCGCGCAGGAGCTGCGGAACGCCGTCGAGGCGCCGCTGCGCAACGCCGGGGCGCTCCTCGTGCCGGTGTTCTTCGCGCTCACCGGCCTGTCCGTGGACCTCGGCGGACTCGGCGTCGCGGGCCTGGCCGCGGCGGCGGTGTTCCTGCTCGTCACCTGGGGCGGCAAGTTCGCCGGTGTCCGGATCGGCGCCCGGCTGGCCGGCCTGCCGCGGCGCGAGGCGGTGGCCGTGGGCGTGCTGCTCAACACCAAGGGCCTCGGCGAGGTCATCATCCTGACGATCGGCCGCGACCTCGGCATCATCGGCGATCGGCTCTTCGCGATCCTCCTCGTCGGCGCCGTCGCCGCCACCCTGCCCGTCAACCCGCTCGTGCGGCACCTCACCCGCCCGCCCGAGCGGGCCGACGGGGCCGGCGCCGCCGTCCTGCCCCGCCAACAGGTCGACGCCGCCGCCCCGGCGGGTGCCGACGACACCCGTGGGGCGTGACGCGCCGTCCCTGCCCGACGCCCGTGGGGCGTGCGCGCCGCCTTGTCGCCGTCCCTGCGCGCGGTGCGTCGACGGGATCCGCCGTCAGCGGCGGGAGGGCGCGTACGCCGCGATCGGGTTGACCAGCTCGCCGACCAGTTGGAGCGCCGCCGACGGGTCGGCCAGGTCGACCATCTGACGGTTGTTCCGCAGTTGGAGGCGGTTGAGGCAGGAGAGCGGGAAGGTCCGGGCGAACGGGTCGAAGCGCTCGAACTTCTCGGCCAGCTCCGGTACTTGCGCCCGGTAGTCGGCGACGCACTCGGCGACGGTGCGCCAGAAGGCGTCCGCCGGCAGCGTGCCGGCCTCGTCCAGGGTGGCGGCCAGGTAGCGGAAGAAGCAGTCGAAGACGTCGGTGAAGACCGACAGCAGCTTCATGTGGTCGGGGACGTCGGCGCGGACCCGCCGGACCGGCTCCGGCAGTTCGGCCGCCGGGTCCATCACCACGATCTCCTCGGCGATGTCCTTGAAGATCGCCCGCTGCACCGTGCCGGCCTCGTCCAGGACCAGGACGACGTTCTCGCCGTGCGGCATGAAGGCCAGGTCGTGGGCGTAGAAGCTGTGCAGCAGCGGGGTGAGGTACGCGTCCAGGTAGCGGCGCAGCCACACCTCGGGGGCCAGGCCGGAGCGCTCGGCCAGTGCGGCGGCCAGCGAGCCGCCGGCGCGGTCGGTGTGCAGCAGCGCCGCCATGGTGGCCAACCGTTCGCCGGGGGCGAGCGAGGGGACCGGGCTCTCCCGCCAGAGGGCGGCGAGCATCTTGCGGTAGGGGGAGTACCGGTCGGTGGCGGCCTCGAACTGCCGGTGCCGGTAGCCGATCGCGGCGTGCTCGCGGATGATCGTCAGCCCGGTGCCGCGCAGCACCTCGTCCCGCTCGATCAGCTCGGCCAGCCAGTCGTTGATCGCCGGGGTGGCCTCCATGTAGGCGGCGGACAGCCCGCGCATGAAGCCCATGTTCAGCACCGAGATGGCCGTTTTGACGTAGTGCCGGTGCGGGTTGCCGGAGTTGAAGAAGGTGCGGATCGACTGCTGCGGGAGGTACTCGTCCGAGCTCTCGCCGAGCAGCACCAGGCGGCGGCGGGCCAGCTCGCCCGCGAAGGTGACGGAGAGCCTGTTGTCCCACTGCCAGGGGTGCACGGGCAGCAGGTGGTAGTCGGCCGGGTCGAGGCCGAGGCCGGTGAGCACCGCTGCGAAACGGTCCCGGTCGCGCTGCGAGAGTTCCTGGGCGATGTGCCGCTCGTAGTCGGTGTCCGCGCCGCAGGTGAAGACCGAGTGGTCGCGGTGCGCGGCCAGCCAGACCAGCCGGACGGGGTGGCCGGCTTCCGGGGCGTAGCGGTGGTACTCCGCGCCGTCGAAGCCGATTCGGCCGTTGTTGGCGACGAAGCCCGGGTGGCCCTCCGTCATGCCGGCCTCGATCGTCTGGAAGTCGGCCGCCGCGAGTTCGGCGGCGGTCGGCTCCGGGCGGTCGAGTTTGTAGGCGGCGGCGGCCAGCGTGGAGGTGATCTCCTCCAGGTAGACCGGCAGCACCTGGTCGGAGAGGCCGAGGGCGGTGCGCAGTTCGAGGAAGAAGTCGACGGCGTCGAGCGGGAGTTCGTCCTCGCCGCGGTGCCGGGTGACGGAGTCGGCGGGGATCTGCCAGTGGTCCAGGTGGAGCCGTCGGGCGGTGAAGCGGTACTCGACGGCGCCGTCGTCGGAGCGCACCCGGTGCCGCCCGTCGGGGAGCGGTTCGGGGGACAGCAGCCGCTCGTGGGAGAACTCGGCGAGGGCCTTGCGGATCAGCCGTCGGTTCGCCTCGTCCCAGGTGTCCGGCCGCAGGTGGGAGATGTGGCGGTCGGTGGTGGTCATGGGCGGGCTCCAGTGGTGGCGGCGGCGAACTGCTCGCGGGTGCAGAAGCTGAGCAGCGCGTCCTTCTCGGGCTTGGTGATCGGGCCGTGCGGGACGAAGCCCACGGCGGCGTTGAGCGCGTGCACGGCGGTGTTGCGCAGGTCCGGCTCGACCACCACCCGGCGGGCGGCCGGGTCGGCGAGGACGAACCCGACCACGGTGGTGATCACCGCGAGGGTGAAGCCGTGCACCGGCCGTTCGGCGGGCGGGCAGAGGAAGTGCATGCCGACGTCGCCGGGCCGGGCGGGGTAGAGGCCGACCAGTTCGGCCTCCGCCGGGTCGTAGCGCTCCAGGAGGAAGGCCGGCTCGCCCCGCCAGAGGCCGATGAAGGCGTCGTGGTGGGGGTGTTCGGCGATCCTGCGGTATTCGGCGGTCACCTCGGCCTCGGAGAGGCCCTGCATCATCCAGTAGACGGCCTTGGGGCTGGTCACCCAGCGGTGCAGCACGGCCGCATCGGCGTCGAGGTCGAGCGGGCGGACCGCGAACTCGCCGAGCGCCGGGTCGGTGCGGGTGTACAGGGGGGTGGCGGCGCTCATGCGACCAGCCCCTCGGGGGCGCCGAACTCCTGGAAGGCGATGGACTTTTCGACGGGGTAGACCTCACGGCCGGTCAGTTCGCGGAGGATCCACGAGTTGCGGTACGGGCCCATGCCGAGGTCGGGCGAGGTGATGCTGTGGGTGTGGGTGCCGGCGTTCTGGAGGAAGATCCCCCGGCCGGTGGTGTCGATGCTGTAGTTGCGGGCCACGTCGAAGCGGCCCCGCCGGTCGTGCCGGATCCGGTCGAGCACCGGGGCGAGGAAGGCGGGGGCGGTGTACTTGTAGCCGGTGGCCAGCACCAGGCCCTCGGTCTCCAGGCCGAAGCCGCGCTGCTGTTCGGCGTGGTGCAGGCCGAGGGTGTAGCGGCCGGTGTCCGCGTTCCAGGAGGCCGTCTCCAGCGCGGTGTTGGTGAACAAGCGGGTGGGGACCGGGCCGGCGACGCTCTTCTGGTACAGCAGGTCGTAGATGCTGTTGATCAGGTCGGCGTCGATGCCCTTGAACAGGCCCTTCTGCTCGGCCTCCAGGCGGTAGCGGGTCTCCTCGGGCAGCGCGTGGAAGTAGTCCACGTACTCGGGAGAGGTCATCTCCAGCGTCAGCTTGGTGTACTCCAGCGGGAAGAACCGGGGCGAGCGGGTGACCCAGTTCAGTCGGTAGCCGTGCACGTCGATCTCGGCCAGCAGGTCGTAGTAGATCTCGGCGGCGCTCTGGCCGCTGCCGACCACGGTGATGCTCCGCTTGCGCTGGAGAGCCGATTTGCCGTCCAGGTAGCGGGAGTTGTGCAGCAGGTCGCCGCCCAGCTCCCGGCAGGCCCCGGGCAGGTGGGGCGGGGTTCCGGTGCCGAGCACCAGGTGGCGGGCGCGGTGGCGGACGGTGCCGTCGGCGGTGGTGGCGGTGACGGTGTAGAGGGCCTCGGCCTCGTCGTACTCGACCAGGTCGACGCGCCGGCCGAAGCGCACCGAGTCCAGCTTCGCGGCGGCCCAGCGGCAGTACTCGTTGTACTCGGCGCGCACCGGGTAGAACATCTCACGGATGTAGAAGGGGTAGAGCCGCCCGTTCTCCTTCAGGTAGTTGAGGAAGGAGAACGGCGAGGTCGGGTCGGCCAGGGTCACCAGGTCGGCCATGAACGGGGTCTGCAGGGTGGCGAAGTCCAGCAGCATTCCCGGGTGCCAGTCGAACTGGTCCTTCTCCTCCAGGAACAGGCCGTCGAGGTCCTGGATCGGTGCGGTCAGACAGGCGAGGCCCAGGTTGTAGGGGCCGAGCCCGATCGCGATGAAGTCATGGGTGGACACAGGCGTCTCCGGGGCAGGCGGGCAGGCAGAAGGGGAGGGCAGGGTGCGGCGGGGGTTCAGTCGGTGGCCCCGGCCAGGTGGCCGGCGGCGTGGCCCGCGAGCAGGTCGAGCACGTGCGCGATGTCGTCGAGCGTCGTCTCGGGGTTGAGCAGGGTGAACTTGAGGTGGTGCCGGCCGTCGACCCTGGTGCCTGCGACCACGGCCTCGCCGGAGGCGGCCAGCGCCTCCCGGGCGTGCAGGTTGGCGCGGTCGAGGTGCTCGCCGTCCGGCTCGCCGTCGGGCCGGTAGCGGAAGACGACGGTGGACAGCTGCGACCTGGTCACCACCTCGAAGCGCCGGTCGGCGGCGAGCAGGTCGTGGGCGGCCGCGGCCCGGTCGACCACCTCGTCGAAGAGGCTGCCGACGGCGTCCGCCCCCATGATCCGCAGGGTCAGCCAGAGCTTGAGGGCGTCGAAGCGACGGGTGGTCTGGAGCGACTTGTCCACCTGGTTGGGGATCCGCTGCTCGACCGCCCGGGCCGGGTTGAGGTAGTCGGCGTGGTGGGTGGCGTGCCGCAGCACGGCGCTGTCGCGGACCACCAGGGCGCTCGAACTGACCGGCTGGAAGAAGGACTTGTGGTAGTCGACGGTGACCGACCGGGCCCGTTCGATGCCGTCCAGCAGGTGCCGCCGGGTCGGGGAGACCAGCAGGCCGCAGCCGTACGCGGCGTCCACGTGCAGCCAGGCGCCGTGCTGCTCGCACAGGTCGGCGACGGCCGGCAGCGGGTCGATGGTGCCGAAGTCGGTGGTCCCGGCGGTGGCGACCACGGCCAGCACCGGCAGGTTCTCGACGCGGCAGCGGTCCAGCTCGCGGGCGAGTGCCGCGATGTCCATCCGGCGGTCGGCGCCGGTGGGGACGGTGATCACCGCGTCCGGGCCCAGGCCGAGCAGTTTGGCGGACTTCTGCACGCTGAAGTGCCCGGCCTCGGAGGCGATCACGCGCAGCCGGGGCAGCAGGGCGGTGCGGTCGGCGCCGGTCAGCGCCTCCTCGCGGGCCAGCAGCAGGGCCTGGAGGTTGGACTGGCTGCCGCCGCTGGTGAAGACGCCGTCGGCGTCCACGCCGAAGCCGATCCGTCCGGCCGTCCAGTCGATCAGGCGGCGCTCGATCAGGGTGCCGCCGGCGCTCTGGTCCCAGGTGTCCAGCGAGGAGTTGACGGCGGTGAGCACGGCCTCGGCGAGCAACGCCGGTATCACCACCGGGCAGTTGAGGTGGGCGAGGTAGCGCGGGTGGTGGAAGTACACCGCGTCGCGCAGGTAGACGTCCTCCAGCTCGTCCAGGGCCGCGGCCGGGTCCTCCAGCGGGCGGTCCAGGTCGATGTCCACGATCTCCGGGGCCAGCCGGTGCGGGGCGATCCCGCTGAACGGCCGGTCGGCGCGGGCGATCCGGTCGCCGACCCGGTCCACCCCGGCGGCCAGCGCGTCGCGGTAGGCGTCGAGCGTCCGGTCGTTGAAGAGGTGCTGTCGTGCGCGCACCGCGCTGCCGGCCGGACGGTTCTGGACGGCACGTCCCTGAAAGCTCATCAATTCGGTCCTCAACGGTCTCGGAACACGGAGGGAAAGGGGGGCCTGGGACGGGCGGGCATGGCCGTCCCGTCAGGAATTTAGGTAAGCCTATCCTAACTTTCTGACGCCGCGAAGGCCCGCCCCGGGCGCGGGGGCGGGCCTTCGCGAAAGCTGACGACAGATCAGGAAGCGGCTGCGGCAGCTCTTTCCGAGCGGAGCTGCTCCTCGGAGGCGCCCCGACGCCAGTACCCGGAGAACGTCACCCGGGTGCGGTCGACACCGACCTCGCGGACCAGGTGCCGGCGCAGTGCGCGGACGGCGGAGGCCTCGCCGGCCAGCCAGGCGTACGGGGTGCCGCCGGGCAGGGCGGCCGATTCGAGGGCCTCGGTCAGCGGGCTTCCGGCGGCGCCGGGTTCGCGGACCAGCCAGACGATCTCGGACCCGGGGCCGTGCGGCAGGTCCTGGATGTCGGACGGGTGCGGCACCTCGATCCAGGCGCGGACCACGGTGTCCGCCGGGAGGTGCTCCAGGATGCCGCCGAGGGCGGGCAGGGCCGTCTCGTCGGCGGCCAGCAGGACCCAGTCCGTGCCGGGCGGCGGCCGAAAGCCGACGCTGCGGTTGTCGGCGAACGCCGGGCCGAGCAGCACCGCCCGGTCGCCCGGGGCGGCGTGGGCGGCCCAGTGCGAGGCCGGACCGGCGGCGCCGGGCGGGTCGTCGGGGCCGGTGCCGTGCAGGGCGAAGTCCACGTCGACCTCGTCCGGGTCCCGCCGCTGTGCGCGGACGGTGTACGAGCGCAGCACGGCCCGCTCCGCCTCCGGCAGCGCCCGCCACGCCCGGTGCCAGCCGTCGCCGGTCCGGTCCGGCAGCAGTGGGGCGTCCTGGCCGGGGTGGGGGAGGAAGAGCGAGAAGCTCTGGTCCCGTCCGCCGGAGGCGAAGCCGGCCAACTGCGGCCCACCGAAGGTGATTCGGGTCAGTGTCGGGCCGAGCCGCCGGGTGCGCAGCACCCGGGCGTCGAAGAACCGGAATCGGCCGGCGACCAGGCCGGGGTCCTGGGGCGGGGTGGCGCTCGTCGGCGTTTTCCCGGGCGTGCCGGTGGGGTCGCCGCTCCCGCGGGCGGTCGGCGGGCCGCCGGGCGCCGGCGCGCCGTCGGCGGCGGGCAGGTCTCGGCGGGTGGGTCGACCGACGGTTCCGGATTGCGTCACGGCGTCTCTCTCACAGCTGCTCGGGGGTCGGGGCATGGTCGGACCGGCACCGGGCGCAGGGGCGGCGCGGCGCGGAACTTAGGTTAACCTAACCTGAGTTTCCGTCAGGGGTGCTCCTTCGACGCCCCCCTTCGACGCCCTCCTTCCCCGCCGCCGAACCCGGAGCCGCCGCGTGCCCGACACCACGTCACCACCCCCGCCGGGGCGGACGACCGACCACCCGGCCGCCCCTGCGAACCTCGCCCCGGCCCCCGCCCCGGCCGCCGTGGCGGTGGTCGCGCCGTGACCGCCCGGCTGTACCGCGACGCCCACGGCGTCCCGCACCTGCGGGCCGCCGACCCGCTCGCCCTCGTCCACGCCCAGGGCCGCAACGCCGCCGCCGACCGCGCCTGGCAACTGGAGGTCGAACGCCACCGCGCCCAGGGCACCTCGGCCGCCTTCCTCGGCCCCGACCACCTGGACTGGGACGTCTTCGCCCGGCAGGCCCGGATCGCCGACACCGCCCGCCGCTGCTCCGCCGCGCTGGACGGGCCGACCGCCGCCTGGGTCCGCGCGTACGTGGCCGGCGTCAACGAGGGGCTGCGGCAGCACGCCCACCGCGCCCCCGAGTTCGCCGCCACCGGGCTGGCCCCCGGC
This sequence comes from Kitasatospora sp. NPDC092948, assembly GCF_044754805.1. NCBI lineage: Bacteria > Bacillati > Actinomycetota > Actinomycetes > Kitasatosporales > Streptomycetaceae > Kitasatospora > Kitasatospora sp. NPDC092948. Next base: position 125,004 of record NZ_JBIVPU010000001.1, read on the forward strand.
CGCTGGGAGGAGTGGACGCCGCTCGCGCTCTGGCTCTCCCACCACATCCTGTTCGCCGGCTTCCCCGGCAAGCTCTGGCGCGACAAGGTCGCCCGGGCACTCGGCGAGCACGCCGTGCACCTGTTCGCCACCGACGGCCTGCCCGCCTCCGGCAGCAACGGCTGGCTGGTCGCCCCCGAACGCACCGAGGCGGGCGGCGCGCTGATCGCCGGAGACCCGCACCGCTTCATCGAGACGCCGGGCGTCTACCAGCAGATCCGGCTCTCCTGCCCCGACTACGACGTGGTCGGCCTGGCCGTGCCCGGCGTGCCCGGCATCGCGCACTTCGGCCACACCGGCGGCGTCGCCTGGGCCATCACCAACTCCATGGCGGACTATCAGGACCTCTACCACGAACGGCTGCGCCGCACCCCGGACGGCGTCGAGGCGCTCGGCCCGGACGGCTGGCGGGCCGCCGAGGCGCACACCGAGACCGTCGAGGTCGCCGGCGCCGCGCCCGTCGCCGTCGAGGTGGTCGAGACGGCGCGCGGCCCGGTGATCATCGCGGGCGCGGACGGCGCCGGCGCGGCCGTCAGCCTCCGGTACCCGCCCCGGGTCACCGGCCGGCTCGGCTTCGAGGCGCTGCCCGCCCTGCTGCGGGCCCGCACCGTCGACGACCTCGACCGGGCGCTCGACAGCTGGGCGGAACCGGTCAACGTCGTCCTGGCCGCCGACACCGCCGGCGGCCTGCTGCACCGGGTGGCCGGCGCCGTCCCCGCCCGCGACCCGCGCAACCTGGTCCGGCCCGTCCCCGCCTGGGAGCCCGGCCACGAGTGGCGGGGCTGGCAGCCGCTGCCCCGCGCGGAGATCCGCGGCAGCGCCGTGATGGCCAACGAACGCGGCCTGGCCGGGCCGCTCGGCATCGAGTTCTGCGCCCCGCACCGGGCCGGGCGGATCGCCGAACTCCTCGCCGACGGCGCCGACTGGACCGCCGACCGGATGGCGGCCGTCCACACCGACACCCTGCTGCCCTCCGCCCGGCCACTGCTCGACCTGCTCGCGGAACTCCCCGGCCTCGGCCCCCGCGCGGCCGAGCTGCGCGACGAACTCCTCGGCTGGGACCGGCGGATGGCCGCCGACTCGGTCACCGCCGCACGCTACGCGGACCTGCGCTCGGCGGTGGTGCGCCGCTGCGCCGCCGCTCCCGAACTGGCCGTCCTCGCCGCACCGGACGACCTGCCGCCGCTCTTCGCGCCCTGGCTGTCGGCGACCGCCCGGATCGGCTTCGCCCTGGAACACGTCCTCGCCGGCGGGCTGCCCGGGACCGACCCGGCGGCGCTGGTCCGGGCCGCCGTCGAGGAACTCGCCGCCGCCGGACCGACCGGCGAAACCTGGGGCGACCGGCACCGGCTGTTCGCCTGGTCCGCGCTGCCCGCCGAGGCCGCCGAACCCGGCCCGGGCCTGGCCGGCGACCACGACTGCGTGCTCGCGACCTCCAGCGTCCCCGGCGTCACCGACGTCAGCGCCCGGGCCTCGGCGGCCCGCCTGGTCTGGGACCTCGCCGACCGGGAACGCAGCGGCTGGATCGTGCCGCACGGCGCCCACGGCCGCCCCGACCACCCCCACCACCGGGACCAGCAGCCGCTCTGGCTGCGCGGCGCGCTCGCCCCGGTGGTCACCGACTGGAACCGACTGACCGAGGAGCACCGTGAGCACTGACCGACCCCGCCCCGCCGTCGACCACCGCGCCCCGGGCGGCGCCCGGTACGAGCAGGCCGTCCCCGGCTTCGGCACCGTCACGATCCGCCCGCTCGACCCGGCGGGCGACGCCGCCGTGGTGCACCGCTGGGTCGACGACGAGCGGGCCCGGTTCTGGGGCATGGTCGGCCGGACCCGCGAACAGGTCCGGGAGACCTACGAGTTCGTCGACTCGCTGGACACCCACCACGCCTACCTGGCGCTGCGCGACGGGGAGCCCGCCGGGCTCTTCCAGACCTACCTGCCCGAGCACGACCCGCTCGGCGCGCACTACCCCGTCCAGGACGGCGACCTCGGCATCCACCTGCTGATCGCCCCCGCCGACGGCCCGCCCCGACCGGGCCACACCCGGGACCTGGTGAACGTCTTCCTCGCCTTCGTCCTCGCCGACCCGCACGTGCGCCGGATCGTCGCCGAGCCCGACGTCCGCAACGAGAAGTCGGTCGCCCGCCTGCTGCGCAGCGGCTTCGAAACGGGGCCGCAGCTGGACCTCGCGGAGAAGCGGGCGCAGCTGGTGCACCTCACCCGCGAGCGGGCGGAGAGCCGCGCCGGCGCGGCGGGTTGAGGTCTCCCGGCGGCGGGGGAGACGCGCCCCGGGGGCTCAGTGCGGGCGGGCGGTGGATCCGCGTTCGTGCAGGGTCGCGGGCACGGTCCTCGGGGGCACCGATCCCGGTTCGCCGGCCAGGCGTTCGAGCAGGAGCTCGATGGCGAGTCGGCCGGTGGCCTCGGGGGCGAGGTCGAGGGCGGTGATGCCGGGAGTGGCGAAGCGGGTCTGCTCGCTGTCCGATCCCGCGGCGACGAGCAGGCGGCCGGGGATGTCCCAGCCGAGGTCGATCGCGGTGCGGGCGATGCTGGCGGCGTGGCGGCCGGTGTTGGCGAAGATGGCGTCCGGCGGGTTCGGGCGGGACAGCAGCAGCCCGCCGACCTCGCCGCCGGCCGCCTCGCCGTGTTTCTCGGGGACCTGCTCCAGGATCGGCTCCTGGCCGTGCTCCTCGGCCCAGGACAGGTAGGCCTCGATCGTGTCGTGGTTCCAGGCGTTGTCGTCGGTGCCGGCGACGAAGGCGATCCGGCGGGCGCCGCGTTCGGCGAGCAGGTCGAGCACGCGCCGGGTCTCGGCGCGGTCGTCGGTCCCGGTCCACCAGAGGTGTTCGGGCCGGGCGGGGTCGCGGCCGGTGGAGACCACGGGCAGGCCCCGGTCGAGGAGTTCGGCCAGGACCGGGTCGCCGACGAACGGGTCGACGACGATGCCGCCGTCCAGGTTCAGGGCGGCGGGCACGGAGCGGCGGGTGAGGTCGGGCACGAGCATGAGCCCGAAGCCGTGGTCGAGCGCGGCCGTCGCGGCGGCCCCCGCCAGCCGGACGAAGTAGTCCACGCCCTGGAGCGTGTAGCCGATGGCGTCCAGCGGGCGGATGGCCAGGGCGATCACCCCCGTGCGGCCGCCGCGCAGGCTCTGGGCGACGGGGTTGGCCCGGTAGCGCAGCTCGGCGGCGGTGCGCAGGATGCGTTCGCGGGTCGCCGCCGCCACGGCGCCCTTCCCGTTGAGCACGTGCGAGACGGTGGTCGCCGAGACGCCGGCCGCCCGTGCGACATCGCGGATCGTCGCTCTCCCCGATGGAGCCATCACGCCCTGTCCAGCCTTTCCGGATGTTGGCGAAAAGATACCACCAAAACGATTGACCAAATCGTTTTGGTAGGTGAATCTACCAGTCAAGTCGGCCCACTCCGGTGCCTGCGACCCCCCGCGTGCGTGCCCGCCCCCGTGCCGCCGCCGCATGCCCCGGAGACAGGCCAGGAAGGACTCGAAATGCGCAGAAGAGCGTTTGCCGCCGTCGCCGTCGCGAGCGTGGTCTCGCTGGCCGGGTGCGGATCACCGGCGCAGTCACCGAACGCCGACCGCGGCTCCGCCGCGGGCACCCGCATTGACACCCCCGCCGCCGAGGCCGACGCGGACCGTGTGACCTGGAACGTGCCCTACGGCGAGCCCACCTCGCTGGATCCGCTCAAGTCCTACAACTACCCGGAGAACGAGGTCCTCTCGAACCTCTGCGAAAGCCTGATGCGGATCAACCCCGACTTCTCGATCACCCCGGGACTGGCCGAGTCGGTGGACCACCCCACGCCCACCACCTGGACGTACAACCTGCGCAAGGGCGTGCGGTTCTGGGACGGCCAGGAGATGACGGCCGACGACGTCGTCTTCAGCCTCAAGCGCCACCTGGACCCCGCCGAGGGCTCCTTCTGGGCCGCGGACATGCTCACCGGCAACATCGCGAGCGTCGAGAAGACCGGCGACCTCCAGGTCACCGTCACCCTCAAGACGCCCGACGTCGTCATCAACGACTACCTGGCGACCCCGCTCGGCGCCGTCACCCAGGCCGCGTTCACCCAGCAGGCCGGCGCCGGGTTCGGCACCCCGGACAAGGGCGTCATGTGCACCGGCCCGTTCCAGCTCACGTCCTGGGAGAAGGGCTCCCGGATCAAGCTGTCGCGCAACGACGCGTACTGGGACCGGACGCTCAAGGCGAAGGCCAAGGAGTTCGACTTCCGCTTCATCACGGACCCGGCCACCCTCACCAACGCGCTGAAGACCGGTGAGATCGACGGCACCTACGACGTGCCGACCGACGCCGTCGACCAGTTGTCCAACGCCACCAACGGCACCCTCTACCTGGGCAGGTCCCTGCAGATGGTGGCCGTCATCGGCACCGGCGAAGGCCCCTTCGCCGATCCGCGGCTGCGTACCGCCCTGCTGATGGCCACCGACCGCGAGGCCATCGGCAAGACCGTCTTCGCCGGCACCGCCGCGCCCCTGCGCTCGGTGATCCCCCCGGGCAGCTACTCCTACGGGTCCGCGGCGTACGAGGAGGCCTACGACAAGCTGCCGCCCACCACGGTGGACATCGAGGGCGCCAAGAAGCTGGTCGAGGAGGCCGGCCGGCCCAGCGGGCCGATCACCATCGCCTACCCCAGCGAGCGGCGCGTCTACGAGGACCTGCTCGCCGAGGTGCAGAGCGCCGGCAAGAAGATCGGCCTGGACATCCAGCCCAAGGGCGTGCCGAGCGCACGCTACGGCGCCTTCTTCTCCGACGCCGAGGCCCGCAAGGGCTACTCGGGCTTCATGACCACGAACTACTTCGACGTGGCCGAGCCGCTGGCCTTCCTGCGCAACCGCATCGACCCCGGCGCCCCCGAGAACTACGACAACTTCTCCGACCCCGAGGTCACCGCGCTGCTGGGCCAGGCCTCCGCGGAGAGCGACGACGCCAAGCGGGCCGAACTCACCGCCCGGATCGAGACGAAGTACATGGCCACCACCCCGTGGCTGCCCATCGTCGCCCCCTCGACGCGGCTGTTCATGAACAGCCGGATCACCGGAGCACCCGCCTCCTTCGTCTACCTGTACTACCCGTGGGCCGCGTCCGTGGGCTCCGCCAAGTGACCCGGTAGCACCCGCCCCCACCGCCCCTTCGGCACCTCCGCCCCCTCGGCACGCTCCGCCCGGGGCCGCGGCCCACCCCCGGCCGCGCCCCCGCACACCTCCCCACAGGAACAGCCCATGCTCGGATTCCTCGTCCGACGCCTGCTCGGGCTGGCCGCGACCCTGCTCGTCGCCAGCTTCCTCATCTTCGGTGCGCTCTACCTCGCACCCGGCAGGCCGGAGACCTTCCTCACCCAGGGGCGCTCGATCAGCCCCGAGACACTGGCCGCGATCCGCGCCCAGTACCACCTCGACGACCCACTGCCGGTCCGCTACTGGGACTGGCTCACCGGAGTGCTCCGCGGCGACCTCGGCCAGTCCCTGGTGTTCCGCCAGGACGTGTCGAGCCTGCTCGCCCCGCGCGTCGGCTCCACGCTGCTGCTCACGCTGTACGCCGCCGTGCTCATCGTCGTGTTCGGCATCCTGGTCGGCGTGGTGTCCGGGCTGCGCGGCGGCCGGCTCGACACCGTGGCACTGGTCGCCACCAGCACGGGCTTCGCCGTCCCCACCTTCTTCGCCGCACTGCTGCTGATGAACCTGTTCTCCGTGCAGCTCGGCTGGTTCCCCGTGTTCGGATCCGGCGAGGGCCTGGCGGACCGGCTCTGGCACCTCACCCTGCCCGCGATCGCGCTCGCCGTGCCGTCGGGCTCGGTGGTCGCCCGGATCACCCGGACCGCGATCGCGGAGGAGAAGGACTCCGAGCACGTCGCCACCGCGATCGGCCGCGGACTGCCCCGCTCCCTGGTCGTCCGGCGCCACGTGCTGCGCAACGCGCTCCTGCCGGTGACCACGATCGTGGGCGTCAACATCGCCGCCCTCATCGCCGGCGCGACCGTGATCGAGAAGGCCTTCGCCCTCGACGGCCTCGGCTCCGCACTCGTCGACGCCGTCAACCAGAAGGACTTCGCCGTCGTCCAGGCCATCGCGCTCGCGCTGGTGGTCGCCTTCGGCCTGGTCAACCTCGCCGTGGACGTGCTCTACGCATGGCTGGACCCCCGGTTCAAGCTCGGAGGGAAGCGCGCATGACCGACCGCACCACCCCCGCCGCGGACACCCCCGCCGCGGACACCCGGGCCGCCCGGCCCGGGGACCCCGCCCGCCGGAACCCGCTCGCACGGCTGACGGCCCGCCTGGTCGCCCGCGTCGGCATCGCCGGCACGATCGCCGCCGCCGTCATCGCCCTGCTGGCCGCCCTCGCGATCCTCGCCCCCTGGATCGCCCCCTACGACCCACTCCAGGTCGACCTCGCCCACACCTACCAGCCGTCCAGCGCGGAGCACCTGCTCGGCACCGACAACTCCGGCCGCGACCTGCTCTCCCGGCTGATCTGGGGCGCCCGCACCAGCCTGCTGGGCCCCTTCGTCGTCGTCACCGTCACCGCCGTGCTCGGCACCGCGCTGGCACTGACCGCCGCCTGGTTCGGAGGCCGCGTCGACGGACTGATCTCCCGCCTGCTCGACCTGCTGTTCGCCTTCCCCAGCCTGCTGCTGGCCATCATCGTCATCGCGCTCTACGACCGCGGACTGCTCCAGGCCTCCCTCGCGCTCGCCGTGGGCTTCACCCCCTACACCGCACGCGTGCTGCGCAGCGTCTCCCTGCGCGAACGCATGATGCCCTACATCGCCTCCGGAGAGATCCAGGGCTTCTCCGGATTCGTCATCTGCGTCCGGCAGATCCTGCCCAACATCACCCCCCAGATCCTCACCGGCGCCACCATCAACTTCGGATCCGCCATGATCGAACTCGCCGCCATCTCCTTCCTCGGGCTCGGCGTCCAGCCGCCCGCGGCCGACTGGGGACTGATGGTCTCCAGCGGCCAGGCCTCCCTCGTCAAGGGCTTCCCCCAGCAGTCCCTGTACGCCGGCCTGATGATCGTCATCACGGTCGCGGCGTTCAGCGTCCTCGGCGAACGCCTCGGCGGACGCAAGGCCGGAGGCCGCGCATGAGCCCGCTGCTGCGCCTGGACGCCCTCCACGTCACCCTGGACGTCGACGGCGAGCGACGCCCCGTCCTGCACGATGTCTCGCTCGACGTCGCCGCGGGCGAAGCCGTCGGCCTGGTCGGCGAGTCCGGCTCCGGCAAGTCGATGACGGTGCGCTCGATCCTGCGGGTGCTGCCCCGCGCGGCCCGGACCTCCGGACGCATCGAGTTCGACGGCACCGACGTCCTGTCCATGCCCGCCAAGGATCTGCGGCACCTGCGCTCCCACGAGATCGCGGTGATCCACCAGGACCCGCGCGCCGCCATCAACCCCGTGGCGACCGTGGGCGACTTCCTGATCGAAGCACTGGTCGCCAACCACCACGAGAACCCGCGCCAGGCACGCGCCCGCGTCCAGGGCATCCTGTCCGACGTCGGCATCGCCGACGCCCCGCGCCGCATGCGCCAGTACCCGCACGAACTGTCCGGCGGACTCCTCCAACGCGTCGTGATCGCGGCCGCGATCGCCGTCCGCCCCCGGATGATCCTCGCGGACGAGCCCACCACGGCCCTGGACGTCACCACCCAGTCCGAAGTGATGGGCATCCTCGACGAGATGCGCCGCGAACACGGCCTCGCCATGCTCTTCATCACCCACGACCTGGAACTGGCCGGCGCGGTGTGCGACCGGATCGCCGTGATGTACGCGGGATCCGTCGTCGAGGAAGCCCGGCCGCAGGCACTCGAGGACCGCCCCCAACACCCCTACAGCCGGCTCCTGTTGGACGCCCGGCCGCGCATCGACCAGGCCGCCGACCGCCTGGAGGTGATCCCGGGCCGGCCGATCTCGGCCTTCGAGGTCGGCCCCGGCTGCGCCCTCGCGCCGCGCTGCCCGTACGCCCTGCCGCAGTGCACGGCCACCGCCCCGGCCCTGCGGCCGGCCGGCGAGGGACGGGTCAGGTGCCTGCGCAGCGAAGAACTCCAGCCCGTTCTGCGACGTTTGGACCCGGAGGCGCGCGATGCCTGACCACACCCCCGCCGCGACCCCCGCCGGGCCCGGCTCCACCCCCGTCGTGGAAGTGGCCGAGCTGCGCAAGGTGTTCCGCGTCCGCCGCCCCGACGGCCGGGGCTCCGCCGACTTCACCGCCGTGGACGGCGTCGGCTTCCGGGTCCGGGCCGGCGGAGCACTCGCGATCGTCGGCGAGTCCGGCTCCGGCAAGTCCACCGTCGCCCGGATGCTGGTCGGCCTGGAGACCCCGACCTCCGGCAGCATCACCGTCCTCGGCCGCTCCCGCACGGCCACCCGCGCCACCGCGGCCGAACGGCGCCGGCGCGGACGCGAGATCCAGATGGTGTTCCAGGACCCGTACGGATCCCTCAACCGCCGCCGGACGGTCCGCGACGCCCTCGGCGAGGTGATCGACCTGCACTTCAAACCCGCCCGCGACGAACGCGAGGAACGGATCAACCGGCTGCTGGAGGACGTCGGCCTCGACGAACGGCAGTCCCGCGCCCTGCCCTCCGCACTGTCCGGCGGACAGCGCCAGCGGGTCGCCATCGCCCGCGCCCTCGCCGCCGACCCGCAGGTCCTGGTGCTGGACGAAGCGGTCGCCGCACTGGACGTGTCGATCCAGGCGCAGATCCTCAACCTGCTCGCCGACATCCGCGAACGCACCGGCCTCACCTACCTGTTCATCAGTCACGACCTGTCGGTCGTCCGGCAGATCAGCGAGGAGGCGATCGTCATGCGCAAGGGCCGGATCGTCGAATCCGGCCCCACCGCCCGCATCCTCGACGACCCGCAGCACCCCTACACCCGCATGCTGCGCCGATCGGTGCCCGGCCCCGGCTGGAAGCCGCGGCGAATGAGCCAGGACGAGCGCGACGCGCTCGCCACGGAGGAGACATCGTGACCACCCCTACGGTTTTCCGGTCGGCCAAGGCAGCCCCCGGCGATCGCGGGCAGCAACTGGGCAAGGCCTTCCCCGACCGCATCGCGCGGGCCGGCGCCTTCTACGACCGGCTCTTCGCCGCGGCGGGCGCCGAGCCCCGGGACGTCACCGACTGGGCCCTGCAGGCCTTCGAGCACATCGGCGCCTGGGCCCCGGACCTGGCCGAGGAGATCGACGGCATCGCCCGCGGCGCGGGCCTGCCGCTGTGGCGGATCGCCGCGCTCAACGCCCGCACGGAGATCGTCGGACGCTTCGGCCGGACCCAGCACCCGGAGTGCTCCACCGTCGTGTACGCGCCCGCCGACGGCCGGCCGCCGGTCACCGCCCAGACCTGGGACTGGCACGACGGCATGCGCGACGGCTGGTTCGTCTGGACCGTCGAGCACCCCGACGGCCGGATCGTGCACACGGTGACGGAGTTCGGCATCGTCGGCAAGATCGGGGTCAACACGGCGGGCCTGGGCCTGCACTTCAACATCCTCGGCCACACCTCGGACAAGTCGGCCGCGCCCACCGGCCCGTGGATACCCGTGCACGTCCTGGCCCGCCGCATCCTCGACACCTGCGCGAGCGTCTCCGAGGCCGCCGCCCTCGCCACCGGCACACCGGTGGCGGCATCCAGCTCACTGACGCTGGCCGACCACGCGCACGGGCGGACCACCGCCGCCGCGATCGAACTCAGTGCGGCCGGATCGGTGCTGCTGCGCCCGGACGAGGACGGCTTCCTGCTGCGGACCAACCACTTCGTCGACCATGGCCTCGCGGCCGGCGAGGTCCTGGGGGCCGAGGACCCGGGCACCTACCGGCGGATGGACGTCCTGCGGGAACGCACGGCGGCCGTCACCGCACCGGACCGGGAGAACCTCGTCGAGGCCCTCACCTGCCATGTCGACGAGGGCGCGGAACTCTGCTGCCACGCCCAGCCGGACGCGGCGCTCGGCAAGCGCTGGGAGACGCTCGCCACGGTCTCCCTCGACGTCGCCGCCGGAGGACTCCTCGCCCACGCGGGCGGACCCTGCACCTTCCCCCTCGCGTCCTGGGCCGAAGTGTCCTGACCCGCACCGGCCGGGGGCGGTGACTCCAAGAACGTCTACGCGACCCTGTGGACCGAGTGCCGCTGGTGGAAGATCATCGGCTGGGCGGCGCCGCCCAACGGCTGTCGGATCTGGGAGCCCAGCTCCTACAAGGTCACCGCACCGGACGGCACCGTGTACCAGGGCGACTTCCCCGGCGCTTCCGGTTCGAGCTCGGCCGCGTCGGAGAGCAGCCGGTTCCCCTGCCAGGAAGGCAGCTGGACGGTGTGGAGCTACTACGGCGTCCAGATGAAGGACATTCTCGGCAACTGGGGCAGCAGCGTGGCCGGCACCCACGAGGGCACCTTCACCGTCCACTGCCCCTGACCAAGCCCGGTTTCACCGGTGTGGCCCGGCCCTCGGAACCGTCGAGAGCCGGGCCGCACCGCTTCGGTCCGCCGACCGGCGGCCCGAGGACAGGCGCACATACGCGCCGGCCGGGCGGACGGTCCGCTAGGCCGCCGGGCTTGCCGCGGTGGCGGGCTCGTGGTGCCTGGGGCCGGGGACGATGCGCTTCTGGAGCAGCCAGGCCATGTCGTTCGCGAAGAGGGAGCGGGCGGCGGCCGGGTCGATCTCCGGCACGCGCAGGCTCTCGGGCAGCGTGGAGGCGGGGAAGGCGTCGCCGTCGCCGAGTGCGAGCGCGCTCACGTAGAGGTTGCCCAGCGCCCGCCGCACGGACCGCCGGGTGGTCTCCCACTGGGGGTAGTCCGTCAGGTCGGTGGTGAACGGGTCCAGCAGGGCGGGGCGTTGGAAGGGCAGGCCGGCGGCGGTCACCGAGGCGCCGAGGACGTCGATCCATTCGGCGGCGGTCAGGGCGGCCGGGCCTGCGGTGGCCCAGTACTCGCCGGGCAGCGGCGACCCCTCCACGGCCAACCGGGCCAACGCGTTGACGGCGGCCGCGACATGGTCGCGCGGGACCATGTCCACCCGCTGGTCGGGCCGGGCGAAGATCGCCGGCAGCCCGGCGGCGATGAACATCATGATCTGGTGCATGTTCTGCAGCTCGGGCATCGCGCCGTCCAGCGAGTCACCCATGACGATCGAGGGACGGATGATCGACCAGGGTTGGGTGCAGGACCGGATCCGATCGTCGGCGGCGGCCTTCGACCGGTGGTAGGCGGACGGCCGCGAGGAGCACACCGCGCCGACCGAGGCCTCCCGGGCGGCCTGGGTGTGACGCGCCGCGAAGGCCGTCGACGCGTAGAGCAGCGGGCTGCCGGCCGCCTCGGCGAGGGCGACCATCTGTGCCGCGCCGCCCTCGTTGACCGCGTGCAGGTCCTCGGCGGAGGCGGTGTAGCGGACGTTGCCGGCCAAGTGGACGATCACGTCGGCCTGTTGGGCGAGTGCCTTGAACGCGGCGGCGTCCAGCCCCAGCCGCGGGGCCCGCAGGTCGATACCGACCTGCCGGCACGGAAGGTCGATCGGGCGGCGTCCGGTCAGGGCCACGATTTCGAACGACTGGGCCAGGGCCGGAACCACGGCCGAGCCGAGGACTCCTGAGATCCCGGTGACCAGGGCGACGGGTCGCATGAAGGCTGCTCCACTTTCTTTCGTTTTCGCGGGTTTCGTCGGCACGGGCTTTCGCCGTCATGAGCCGAGGAGGGACTCGCGATTCGGTTCGTGCTGATGCAGGTCGAGGGCGAGGTTGCGGAATGTCTCGACGAGGTATTCGCCGGGCAGGTCCTTCCGGTGGAAGACCGCGCATCGGACATTCGTTCCGGTGGTGGCGAACGACACGTAGGCGTCGAGTGCGATGGAGGAGGGAGCGGAATGCGCCATGCTGGCGCCCACCAATGGGGCTCCGCCGATTTCCAGATTCGGGAGGGACCCGGAACTCGCGGTCAGTCGGACGTTCACGATGACCGGCCTGGCCGCTCTTCGGGCGATTGCGTTCGGGAGCAGGGACAGAACGGCACGTCGGGTGTCCCGTTCATTCGTCCGGCGGGCCCGGCTGGTCTGCCGGTGGATTTCCCGGAGCATGTCGTCCGGCGACACCGGGGCTTCGGCCGGAATCCGGAGGAGGTACCCGGCCGTGAAATTTCCGGGGGCGTACCGCTCGGAAGGGCGACGGGTCGACATCGGGACGAGCAGCGTCGGGTGCGGCATGCCGACGGCCCGGGCGGCGCGGGCGAGCGTGGCGAGGCACAGGTCGTTCTCCGTGACGCCCCGGCGCTTCGCCGCAGCCGCCAGGAACGACCGGTCGATGTCCCTGAAGTGCCACTTCAGCGGAGTCCGAGGGTCGTCGACCGCGCCCGTCCGCGCGTTCTCCAGGGTGGCGCCGACGTCCCGGACGATGTTGATCGCCGCGCGCGCGGTCGGCCGGCGTCCGGGGCGCAGCCCCAGCGGCCCGTCCTGCGGATCGCCGAGCAGGGCCTGGAGGTTCTGGACCATGCCGACTCCGTCCTGGAGGGCATGGTTCGCGCGGTAGATCACCGTGAACCGGTGCGCGCTGTAGCCGGAAAGGAACAGCATGTCCCACTGCGGATCCGGTGCGGCCGGGAACGGGCGGTCGAAGAGTTCGGTGATCGCGCCGCGAAGGGATTCCTCGCCGGAGATGTCCGGCCGGTGGGAGAAGGTGATCGAGGCGGTCGGAGTGCCGACGCGCCACCTTCTCGCTCGTGCGGAATCCGGAAAGGTGAGGCCGAGGGTGGGGAGTTCTGATGCCCGATCGCGAATGCGCGCATGCAGGGCGACTGTGTCGGGGAGGCTTCCGGCGAATTCCAGAATGAATCCGGCGGTCAGGCCCGGGCGCAGGTCCAGGAACACTTGATCCACCGGGCCGATGCGCCGCACGTGCCGTCGCTGCGGCATTGTCATGGTGACCCGGGACTCTCTTTTTGTTCGAGGAGAAGAATGGCCGTCTTCGTGCGCCGATGAGGATCTTGCCCTGAGGGCGCGTTCAAATGCCAGGCCGATCACGCGATCGAGTGATATAACGCCAATTCCCCGGCATGGTAGAAGGGCGGCGGGGTATTTCGCGGGCGGGCCCGCACCCGGGCGGGCGGCAGGCGCCCGGGGCCGGGTCGGCGACACCGGGTGGCACCGGCCCGCCCCGGAGCGGGGTGGGCCGGTGCGGCGGTCCCGGCCACGACGGTCCGGGACGACGGGACGTCAGGGGAACGGCGTCAGAAGTTGACCCGGGGCATGAGCCCGATCCAGGTCTGGTTGAGGCCGCCGTTGTAGCCCCAGGTGACCACGGGGGTGCCGTCGGCGGAGTTGAAGCCCGGTACGTCCAGGACCAGACCGAGAGCGTCGATCGGGCCGACCGAGGGCGAGTTGACGCCGGGCACACCCCAGTCCTGGTTGGCGGGCGCGGGCCGCTCGCCGCACTTCCACTGGATCACCTGGGTGCCCCACACCGTGCTGGACCCCGGGATGTCCAGGCACATGCCGCTGTGCGCGTTCACGGTGAAGTTGTTGCTGCTCACCGTCCACAGCTGATTGTCCCCGCCGTGGCAGGTCCACTCGCGCACCGGGGCGCCCGCGTCGGTCCGCCAGTCCGCGACTTCCAGGCACTTACCGGTCGCCTGGTTGCGAAGCTCGAAGCGCGGCGTGCTGCGCGGGATCTGTTCGGCCCGGGCCACACCCGGTGCCGCTACGAGCAGCCCGGCGACGAGCAGCCCGGCCGTGACGGCGGGTGGAACGGCCCGGAGGCGGGGTCTGGCGGCGGGAACGGAATCGGTCATGACGATCCTCCAACACTGCGACGGGTGACGGAATCGACCGGGAAGGAGAACACAACTCCCTTCCGGTACCGCAGGGTTGGACCACCGAACCGGCAAGAAGGTTGTACCGGCCGCGGAAACCCGCCGCACGGCGAGAGCGCGCGCCAGGGCCTGCTCCCGCCGCGCGGCGAGAGCGCGTGCCAGGGCCCGCAGGCCAGGAACCGGGCATCGACGGGCAGCGTCCCACGGACGCGGACGGCGAGCCGCGCACCGGGACGACCGACCTGGCAGCTCAGGACAGCGACGCCGGTGTCCGCCGCCGCGTCACCGACCCCCTCGCCCGACTCGCGCTCCGCGCGCCCCGGCGCCGGAGACAAGCACTGGTCGACGGCGCCCCCGGGGAGTCGGGGTCAGCCCTGGGCGGGGCTCAGGACCCAGACGCCATAGGAGTCGTTCGCGGGGTGCAGCTCGTAGCTGCCCGCCCGCAGGTCGACGCGGAGTCCGGCGTCCGTCAGGTCCGCCTCGAACTCCGCCGGGGTGTAGGCGCGGGCGTGGGCGGGTGCGTCCCGGAGGTGGAAGCCGACCAGGATCCGGCCGTTCTCGCCGAGCACGGAGCGCATCGCGCGCAGGGCCTCGCGTTCGGTGCCCTCGGCCAGGTAGACCATGACGTTGCCCACGCAGACGACCAGGTCGAACGGGCCGTCGCCGGGGGCGAGGTCGAGGATGTCGCGCTCCTCGATCGGCAGTCCGGGGTAGGTCTCCCGGGCCTGCCGGACCAGTGCCCCGTCGGGCTCGATCGCGACCACGTCGTGCCCCCGCCGCAGCAGCGCCGCGGCTACCCGACCCATGCCCGCGCCCGCGTCGAGCACCCGGCCGCCGCGGGGCAGGAGCGTGTCGGCGAGTCGGGCTTCGCCGTCGATGTCCTTGCCGGAGGAGACCAGCTCGGCGAACCGCTTGCCGAAGTTTCCACTGTTTCCCGCCTCCTGCCAGCGGGTTCGTCGGGTCGCCATCGGTATGAGCCCTCCGTCTGTCGGCGTGATCCTGTCCATGGTTCGCATCCTAGGACGACGCCGCCGCCGGTCACGGCCACCGATCCGGGACTGCCCCCGGGGCCCGCGGAACACAGGGACGCGGAACACGGGCCCGCGGAACACGGGCCCGCGGAACACGGGGACGGTGCCGCGGGGTCGGGGACGAACCGGGCTACCGGGTGACCCACAACGCCAGGACGCCGAACACGGTGATCGACGCGAGGAGTTGCGCGAGCATGGCGGGCGGAGCCGCCTCGTCCTCCGACTCGCCCTTCTCCTTCGCCTCCATCAACCGACGCGCCAGCTTCCTGCGGTGGCCGACGATGCCCACCGGGAAGCACGCCATCGCGAACGAGTACATGGCGAGCACCGTGGCCGCTTCCATGTGCTTCCCGAAGTAGCTGCCGACCCCGAAGAGTGCCATCGCGAGCGGCACCGACGCGGTGCTGATCCGATGCGTGCGGGTGGGCATCTTCGGCACCAGGAGCACCCAGAACACCACCGTCGTCAGGACCGCCAGCCACCACCACGACGCCGTACCAAGTCCCAGCGGATACATCGCACACCCCCAAGGCCCCCGGCTGTGGAGCCCGCATCGAACACCGGCACCACAGCGCTGCTCCGTCACGGCCGATCGATCACAGCCGATCACTCGCAGCCTAGCGACAACCTGGCCGGTCGGGCGGAGAGACCGTAGGTGATCGAACTGAAACGGCCGACCCGGCCGGCGGGAGTACCGCCGGCCGGGTCGGCCGTGTGGTGGTCGGTGATGCGTTGTCAGTAGCTCAGGCCGAGCATGAAGTAGCAGATGAAGACGGCCAGTTGGTAGAGCCCCGGGGCGAGGGGGGACCAGCGGGGAGCCCGTTTTCGCCAGAACTGCCGGCCGGCGAGGGCGGGCAGCAGGAGGGGGAGGACCGCCAGTGGCACCAGGGTGGGTGTCGACCGGGCCCCGGTGATCAGGAGCGCGGCGGAGAGGACCGGGGCGGCGAGGGCGATGCCGATCGTGCCGGCGAGGCCGAAGATGTCGACGTAGCTGCGCTCACCGGGCCGACGGATTCGGGTGATCTTCTTCGCCAGCTCCAGGTGGACCGAGGCGAACACGAGGATCACCACGGCGAGCACTCCGTGCCGGTCCGGGGAGAGCGAAGTGGTGTGCAGGTAGCGGGCGTAGAGGTAGAGGTGGAGCAGCAGCGGCGCCGGATAGCTGACCGCCAGACTGAGCAGCAGCCGGTCCCCGGAGGGCCAGCGCAGCCAGTGGTGGAGGGAGAGCACGATGGCGCAGTAGACGAGCTGGCCGGCCATCAGGGCCAGCGCGACGGGGTTGTCCACGTTGAGTGCCAGCACCACCACCGACCCCACCGCGCACAGCACGGCCAGGTCGCGGACGCTCACCGCGCCGCTCGCCAACGGCCGCCGGGGGTTGTGCCGGCGGTCGTAGTCGAGGTCCCGGAAGTCGTCCGCGGCGCGGTGCATCAGCAGCATGACGGTGAGTGTCACCGCGGCGACGACGGTGTCCGCACCGGGCCGCCAGGGCGGACTGTGCGGCTGGACCGCGGCGAACAGTCCGGTGACGCCGAAGGCCCAGGCCCAGGCGAACAGCACCGAACGCACCGGGGGGTAGCTGCCGGCCACGTAGCGGGCCCAGCGGCGGATCACGTCGCGTCCCCCGTCGTCCGCCACCGCACCGGCAGCGTCCACACCCCGCGCATGAACATCCGGGTGCGCCAGTCGAGTTCCGTCTCGTCCACGGCGAGTTCGAGGCGGTCGAGGCGGCGCAGGATCGCGGCCAGGCCTTCCTGGAGCTCCACCCGGGCGTGGGCGGCGCCGAGGCACAGGTGCCGGCCGTACCCGAAGCCCAGGTGCGGGTTGGCCGCGCGGTCGGGGCGGAACTCGTCGGGATCGGCGAACACGTCCTCGTCCCGGTTCGCCGAGTCCGTGAGCGGGACGACGACCTGCCCGGCCTCGACGACCGTCCCGGCCAACTCCACCGCTTCGAGCGTCACATGCGGCTGGCCGCCGGTGCCGCCGAACCACACCCAGCGCAGCAACTCCTCGACCACGGCGGGGATCGTCGACGGGTCACGGCGGAGCGAGTCGGCCAGCCCCGGGGTGCGCAGCACCTGGAGCACGCACATCGCGAGGTGCGTGGCGGTGGTCTCGCCGCCGGCCATCATGAGGCCGAAGCCGAAGACGACGATCTCCTCGTCGCTGAGCCGGCTCCCCTCGGGCGCGGTGAGCAGCGAGGTGAGCAGGTCGTCGCCGGGCTCGCCGGCCCCGATCGCCTGCCGCCGCTGCGCCACCTGCTCGAAGAAGTAGGCGTACATGGCCCGGTGGGCGGCGTCGACCTGGTCGGCCGGGAACCGGCCGGCGGACATCATGACGGTCACCTGCGGCAGCAGCAGGTCGAGGTCGGCGATCGGGACGCCGAGCATGTCGCAGATCACCCGGTAGGGGTAGGGGGTGGTGAACTCGGCTATCAGGTCGGCCGTTTGGCCGCCGGATTCGAGGCGGTCGAGCAGTTCCTCGGCGATCTCGGCGATGCGGGGCCGGTCCTGTTCCGCCCGGCGGTGGGTGAACCGGAACTGGACCTCGCTGCGGCGCCGGGTGTGCGTGGGGGCGTCGCTGGTGACCAGGGCGAGCGATGTCGACTTCCGGGCGAACAGGGTGCCGTTGGCCCAGGCCTCCCGGCTGAAGCGCGGATCGGACAGCACCGTTTTGACGTCGGCGTGGCGGGTGACCAGCAGCGCGCTGCGGCCGCCGGCCATCCGGACCGGAACCAGCGGCTCGCCGCGGAAGAGGGCGAGGTACTCGCGGTCCAGGCTGACGCCCGGTCGGTCGGCGAGCGGGAAGTGCGGGCACGCGGCGGCGGAGGAGGCGGAAGCGGGGTCGGATCCGGCGTCGGGTCCGGCGTCGGGTCCGGCGGGGCGGTGCGCGGTCCGGTCGGTCACGCGAACCATCCCTCGGCGGGCTCGCGTCCGGCGTCCGGGTCGCTGTGCCAGTACTCGTGCAGGCTCGCGCAGCGTCCGTCCTCGGCGAAGCGCAGCGCGAGGCAGCCCGCGGCGGTCCGGGGTGCGCCGGTGGCGGGGTCGTGCAGGATGCACCACCACTCGACGCTGGCGCGGTCGCCGGACGCGATCGGGGTGCCGAACCAGACGATCGGATCGGTCTGCCGCGACAGCGTGGTGGTCCAGTGCTCGGCGATCGCCGGTCGGCCGACGTGGGCGGTGCCGTAAGGGCCCTGGTGGTACGAGGCGTCCTCGGTGAACAGCTCGGCGATGGCCTGCGGGTCGCGGGCCTTCCAGCGTTCCCCGATCAGGTCGATCCACTGGTGGACGTGCACATCGTCTCCTTGAACGTTGGCGGACTCCCGGTGTTCCGGGAGGGGAGGCAGGTGATCTGGGCCGGGCACGCGCACGGCTACTCCGTCCCTGCTCGGGTCACTGCCTCGGCTGCGGCTGCGGCTGCGGTTTCGGCTGCGGCTTCGGCCTCGGACAGCAGGCGCACCGTTCCGGTGTCGCCGTCCAACTCCACCCAGGCGCCGTCCGGGACGGCCGTGAGGGCCCGGGGCACGGCGACCACGGTCGGGATGCCCAGCAGCCGGCCGCTGATCGCCGTGTGCGAGATGAGGCTGCCGCGCTCGACGACGATGCCCTTGGCCGCCATCATCAGCGCCAGCCAGCCCGGATCGGTCTCCTTGGCGATGAGGATGCGGTCCGTGCAGGACTGCGGAGGGACCGAGGCGTCCCGCACGATCTTGGCGCGGGCCCGGACCCGGCCGCTGCTGGACGCCAGGCCGCGCAGTACGCCGTCCTCGGTCTGGCCCGCGGCGCGGTGGGTGTCCTGACGCGACGTCAGTGCGACGGGCACCGGGACATCGGCGGGCACGGTGAAGTACGCGGGCGGCTCGGCCTTCTCGGCGGACCGGTCCAGCTCGGCCCTGCGCCGGAGCACGACGGCGCGGAGGTCGGTCTCGGTGAGGGTGCCGTCGAACGCGCCGAGGACTTCCTCCACGTGCAGGTGCACCAGGTCGGCGGTGTCGTCGAGCATTCCCGCGGCGACCAGCCGGTCGCCCAGTCGCCACAGCACCTCACGGGAGATGCCGTACAGCTGGCTGCGGCAGAACCGGGTGTCCTCGCGGGCCTTGACCGAGAACCGCAGCGACGCCAGTGCGGCGCCCAGCGCGGCTCGGGGCAGCGGGTTGGGGCACGCCTCGCGCAGCGCCTGCCGCGCCTCGGCCCCGGCCCGCGCCTCGTCGGCCAGGTTGGCCGCGACGGTCAGGCCCTGGGTGATGAACGGCCGCAGGGTCGGCAGGATCATCCACGGCTCCTGGCGGGGGGTGCGCGCCTCCAGCTTCAGGTCGTGCAGCGCGCGGTCGCCGTAGGTCGTCAGGTGCTTCCTGAAGGCGGCCTCGATGTCGGCGCCGTACCGGCCGTCCACGATCTCGGCCCAGACCTCGCGCTCCGGCCGCTCCAGTACGGCGTCACGCAACTCGGGCCGGGCGGCGGCCAGTTCGGCCAGTGCGATGGACGAACGGACGGATGCGAGGGTGCGGTTGGGCTTGCCGCCGCCGAGCAGCCGCGGCAGCAGCGCGGAGCCGCCGGCTACCCAGCGGTTCAGCAGCGCGTTGGCGGACGCGAGGGCGGCCAGCGTGAAGTAGGTCGTCACCATCGTGGTGCCCCACCGCTGTTCGGCCTCGGCCCACATCCGCCGGTAGCGGGCGATCAGTTCGTCGGTCGAGCAGTGCTCCAGCGACGCCGAGTCGGCCGCCAGGGCGTCCCACCAACGCAGGAAGCGGCGCAGTCGCGCGGGCTGCCGGGCGTACATCCAGACCAGCCGCGGGAGGGCGGGCAGGACGGTCGCCCACGGCCTGCGGTGCTCCGGATGGACCACGCCGGTCCGCTCGGTGAGCCCGAGCGAGCGCTCCCACAGCGGTCGCATCAGTGCGAAGCCGGGGACCTGGCTGTGCAGCGCGTACCAGGCGTCCAGCCGGTAGAACACCCGGCCGTCCAGGTAACCGATCATGCGGCTGAGGTGGTACTGGTTCTGCCGCAGGGACTGCCCGCTCACGCCGAAGCGCCGGTAGAAGTCGGTGAACCCCATCCGGTAGAAGACGCGGGCCTGGGAGTAGGTCAGGGCGCTGGTCAGGCCGGGGAAGCTCTCGGTGAGGTTGTGGTTGGTCCACGGCGTTCGCCGGCCGGCGTCCGGCTGATCGGCGTCCGACCGTTCGGCACCGGGCCGTTCGGCGTCCCGCGCGCCGGTGTTCCGAGTGCCGGCGTCCCGCGTGCCGCTGTTCTGCGTGCCGGTGTTCTGCGGGGCGGCCACCACCACGGGCCGGGACTGCACCAGGTGGATTCGGCCGTCCGCGGTGATGGCGCCCTCGACGTCCTGCGGCCCGCCGAAGAGTTCCGCCGCCTCGGCGGCCAGGGCGCAGATCCGGCGCACGTCCGCGTCCGTGAGCACCGGCGGGTCCGCGAGTTCGGCGGGCACCGCGAGCGGGACCGGTCCGTCGCCGGGCCGGTCCGCGACCAGGCCGACCATGACGGACTTGCGGACGGTGTCGCGTTCGATCGCGCCGGTCGGGCCGTCCACGAAGAAGTGGTCGATGTCCGCCTTCTCCTGCACGATGCCTTCGCCGATGCCGTGCGCGGCGGCGATCACCCGCCGGTCGGCGCCGCTGCGCGGGTCGCGGGTGAACACCACGAACGACCGGACGCCCGGCACCATGCGCTGCACGCCGACGGCGACCCGGGCCGCCGTCGGATCGACGCCCCGGCGCACCCGGTAGAGCACGGCCTCGGGGTTGTACGCGGAGGCCCAGCAGTCCACGATCCGGGCGAGCACGGCGTCGCGGTCCACGTACAGGAAGCTGTCGGACAGGCCGGCGAACGGATCGTCGGCGCCGTCCTCGCCGGCGCCGTCGGCTGCCGCCGCCACGCAGGCCCGGACGGCCACCAGGCCTGTGCCGTCCGTCAGTTCGTCGAACTCGGCCAGCACCTGCTCGGCCAGTGCGGCCGGCACGCCGCCGGCGCGGATGCGGGCGCGGGCCGCCGCCGCCCAGTCGACCAGTTCCTCGGTGGTCGCCTCCGGTCCGGGGAACGCGGCGGCGGTCCGCTCCGAGGCCGGGAACGCCTCCGCGCTCACGCAGTAGAACCCGGGCACGGGCAGTCCGGCCCGGCTCATCGCGTACTGCCGGGCGAACTTGTGTCCCACCGTCGCGGGATCGGCCAGGGCCGGTCCGTTCAGAACGAGCTCCACGGCTACCACACTCCCGGGATGAGGCGGGCCCGCCCGCTCGCGTAGTCGGGGTAGCCGGGCACGACCCACAGCACCCGTTCCTCGACGAGGATCCGCCAGATGACGCACGTGCACAGCGCGACGAACATCAGCACGCTCAGCGGGTTGAGGAAGAACGCGACGAACCCGGCGTTGGCCAGCAGCATCCCGGTGTAGGCGGGGTGCCGCGCGAACCGGTACGGGCCGGTGCTGACGATGGAGTGGTCCGAGTAGCGGACCACGTGGTGCGAGTAGAACCGGCCCAGGGTGCGGATCGCCACCAGCCGGAGCGCGACCGCGCCGGCGGACACCGCGATCGGCGCGATCAGCCACGGCGACCACCGGTCCCACGGCAGCGGCCACAGCACCGCGGCCATCGCGGTGCCGGCCCGGCTGAGCGCGTACGGCAGGAGGGTGCTGTTCTCGGCGGCACTCTGCGACGGGTGCCGCACGCTGATCCGGGCCTCGGCCAGGATCCACAGCAGATAGGCGGAGGCGAACAGGGCCGCCACCAGGTGCGGCGCGGGGCCGTCCGCGGTGAGCAGCAGCACGATCGCGACGACGATCGCGGCGGACGCCACCGGCAGCAGGGCGCGCAGGCAGAGCACGACGGCACGCTGGTTCATCGGGCGCTCCGACTCGCCGACCGGAAGCGGGCGTACACCTCGGGCCGCATGATCTTGCCCGTGAAGGTCAGCGAGCCGACCACCTGGCCGTCGTCGCCGTCCGCGTCGCCACCGGCGATCAGGTCGAACCGGAACTCGGTGCGGCTGGCGGAGATCGGCACCGTCTGCCAGCGCAGCGCCAGCGGGAGCGAGTGCGGTAGTCCGAGCGGCAGGTCGACGGCGACTCCGCGCAGCAGGACCTGGGTGTCCAGCGACCAGCCGCCCGTACGGTGGGTCAGCCAGGTGGACAGCTGCCGGCCGGCCTCGACGACGGCCTCCGTCCGGTGGACGCCGGGGCGTCGGCCGCTCATCGCGTGGCTCTCGGCCGGGGGCACCACGGCGGCGGTGACCAGGCCGTCGGCCACGGAGGGATCGCCGATCATCACGTTCTCCGGGCGCACCCGGTGCACCAGTGACGCCTGTGCGGGCGGATGCCCGGTCCGGTCGGGGCGGACCGGCCAGGCGGGCGCGGCCGCCGACGAGATCGCCACCCAGCCGTCGGCGACGAGCTCCGACTCCTGCGCTATTCGTACCGCGTGCCGCCCGTCCTCGAACGGGCCCACGCACAGCTCCAGTTCCGGTCCGAGCTCGGCCATCGAGCGGAACGAGATCGCCGCCTCGACCCGGCCCGCCGCGGGTACGGGGGCGCCGACCACCACTAAGTCCGCCATGGCGCAGACCAGCAGCATGCCGGGAACGTGGTCGAGCGGGTGGTCGAAGAAGAACGGATCGCTCTGGTCGACCGTCAGGCCGGCCAGCCAGCCGTCCCCGCCGTTCGACGGCCGAACGGGGCCGAGCAGACTGCTTCGGGACACGTCCGGAATTTCGGACGTCAGTGCTGCATGCGTCATTGTTCCGAATACCTCGATTTCCTTGCCTTCCAGGCCCAAAGGGCGCGGAGCGCACCCGTGGGACCGGGGCAGGCGGTGGGGGGCAAAAGGCGCACGGCGGTGTCTACTGCTCGTTTCTTGATTTTGGCTCGTGTCCAACTCGCAGTAACCTCGGGCCAGTACGAGGTCCGAGTGTGGGGGACGCCCCGGCCGGGCGGTACGCGCAGCGGGCGGGTCTGCGTATACGGGCAGCGGGTCTGCGCATACGGGCAGAGGAAATGCACCGTCAACCGTCGTATGGCAAACAGTTGCTACTCTTCTGTATTCTCCAGATCCCGGTTGCTCCACCGGTATCCCCTCGATCCCGTTGGCACGGCGCCGGATTCCTTCCAATGACGGGAATGTGCGCTGTGATTCTTCTGACTGGCGTCACCGGGACGATCGGCCGCGAGGTGGCCCGACTGCTGGTGCCGACCCGGCCGGTGCGGGTGCTCGTCCGGGACCCGGCGCGACTGGCCCTGTCGGGCCCCGGCGTCGAGAACGTCGAGGTCGCCACGGCCGCCTACGCGGACCGCGACGCGCTGCTCCGGGCGCTCGAAGGCGTCCGGGCGGCGTTCCTGGTGACCAACGACCCCACCCAGCCGGACGACGAACGGTTCGTGGCGGCGGCGGCCGCGGCGGGGGTGCGCCGGGTGGTGAAGCTGTCCGCCTTCGCCGTCGGCGAGGAGGACGCGGACGATCTGATCACCCGTTGGCAGCGGGCCAACGAGGAACTGATCCGCGGGTCCGGCCTGGAGTGGACCTTCCTCCGCCCGCGGGCCTTCATGTCGAACAGCCTCGCCTGGGCGTCGTCCGTCCGCGCGGAGGGGGTGGTCCGGTCCCTGAACCCCGGCTCGGGCAACGCGTGCGTGGATCCGCGCGACGTCGCCCGGATCGCGGCGTCGGCCCTGACCGGGCCGGGCCACGCCGGCCGGATCCACTCCCTGACCGGGCCGGAGGCCGTCACCCCGGCCGAGCAGGCGGCGCACCTCGCCGAAGTCATCCAACGCCCGCTCGACGTCGAGGAACTGACGCTGGATCAGGCCCGTGCGCAATGGTCGCGGCGCTATCCGGCCCCGATCGTGGAGGCGCTGCTGGAGAGCGCCGTGCGGCAGGCCCGCGGGCTCAAGGCGACGGTCGACCCGACCTTCGAGCGGCTGACCGGCGAGCGACCGCGGCCGTTCCGGACCTGGGCGGCCGACCACGCCGCGGCCTTCGCCTGACGGGCGACCGGCGCCCCGGCTCCGGGTCAGGCCCCGCCGGCCCGCCCCGCGAGGTGCAGGGCGCCGTCGTCGGAGCGGGCCGCCGGCGCCGGTCCGTCCGGGAGCCCGGCGTCGGCCGGGAGCACCGTGTACGGCAGCGGGGCGAAGCCGTTGAAGCCCTGGGTGAGGTAACTGACGGCGTACGCGCCGCTGGAGAGGATCCACACCGGGTCGCCGGAGGCCACCGCCCGGGGCACCGGCACCCGGCCGGTGGCGGGCCCGTTCGGGAACGCGTCGTCGCTGTCGCAGGTCGGGCCCGCCACCACGGCCGGGACGTACTCCGGGTCCGGGTGGGTCGGGAAGACCAGCCGGTACTGCAACTGGTCCATCTCGTACAGCCCGTTGAACTTTCCGCAGCTCAGGAACAGCCAGTGCTCCCGCTCGCCGCCCGGCTGCCGGCGGGAGGTCAGCCGGTAGACGTGCGCCCGGATCGCGCCCTGGTCGGCGACCAGGTGGCGGCCGGGTTCCACCACGAAGTCCAGCCGGCCGCCGTGCAGTCGGCGCAGCCGGTCGATGCCCTGCCGGACGGTCCGGAAGATCTCGTCGAGCGGCGGGTCGAGGGCGGTGCCGTGCCGGTCGACGTACCCCAGGGCGGGCAGGCCGCCGCCGAGATTGATGTGGTCCAGCCCGATCCCGTGCTGTTCGAGCTCGATCAGCACGTCGCCGAGCAGTTCGAAGGCCGCCGTCCAGGCCTCGGACGTCAGCTGCTGCGAACCCACGTGCACGGAGAGCCCGGCGGGGGTCAGCCCGGTGTCCCGGGCGGCCGTCAGCACCTGGACGGCGTCCGCCGCCGAGCAGCCGAACTTGCGGCTCAGGCCCCAGAGCGCGCCCTCGCCGCTGGTGGCGAGTCGGCAGAACACCCGGGATCCCGGGGCGTGTCGGGCGATCGCGGTGACGTCGGAGAGGCTGTCGGTGGCGAAGTCCCGGATGCCCAGGCGGTACGCCTCGGCGATGCCCCGGTCCGATTTGACGGTGTTGCCGAAGTGCACCCGGCCGGCCGGCACGCCGGTGCGCAGGGCCTGGGCGATCTCGTCCGGTCCGGCGGCGTCGAAACCGGCTCCGAGCGCGGTCAGTTCGGTCAGCACCTCGTCCACCGGGCAGGCCTTCATGGCGAACCGGACGGCGACGCCCGGCAGTTCGTCCAGCAGGGCGGCGTAGCGGCGGGCGATGCCGGCCAGATCGTAGAAGATCCGGTCGTCGGTGGACGCCGTCAGGGCGGAGCGCAGCGCGGGGGTGAGGGAGCGGAGTTCGGCTGTCCGGTTCAACGGGCCGGGTCCTCGTCGTGCCGGGAGCCGGTCTTCATGACGGAGCGGACGGCGTCGCGCAGTTGGTCGCGGTGGGGTTGCAGGGCGCGGTCGAGCGGGCGGGCGAACGGCAGCACGGTGCCGTCCGGGCGGGTGATCCGCCGGGGCGGGGCGACCAGGCGCATCTCCTCGGCCGCGGTGGCGAGGACCTCGGCGCCGATGCCGCAGCTCCGGTTGGAGTCGTCGACGACGACGAGCCGGCCGGTGCGTTCCAGCGACTCGGCCAGGGCCGTCCAGTCGAAGGGGTGGAGGGTGCGCGGGTCGAACACTTCGACGGAGATCTCCGGGGCGAGGTCCTCCGCGACGGCCAGTGCGTCGTGCACCAGGTGGCCGACGGCGACCACGGTGACGTCGGTGCCCGCGCGGTGGATGCGGGCGGCGCCCAGCGGGACGGGGGCCAGCTCCCAGGTGACGGTCTCCCGCACCGGCAGGGCGCCGGCCGGGGCGAACACCACCACCGGGTCCGGGTCGGCGATCGCCGACCGCAGCAGCCCGTAGGCGTCGGTGGGGGTGGCCGGGACGACGGTCTTCATCCCGGCGTGCGCGAAGAGGCTGTAGGGGTGGTCGGAGTGCTGGCCGGCCCAGCCGTCCCGGGAGCCGGAGCCCGGCACCAGGCAGGTGAGCGGCACACCGGCCTGGCCGCCGGTCATCAGGGAGAACTTGTGGGCCTGGTTGACGAGTTGCTCGAAGACCAGGAAGAGCAGCGAGGGGATCTGGAACTCGATCACCGGTCGCCGTCCGGTCAGCGCGGCGCCGATGGCCATCGAGGTGAAGGCCTGCTCGGAGAGCGGGGTGTCGACGATCCGGCCGGGGCCGAACCGGTCGAGCAGGTTGAGGGTGGGGCCGGCCAGGCCGGCGCCGATGTCCTCGCCGAAGACGCAGACCGCCGGGTCCTCGGCGAGGGCGTCGGCCAGGGCCCGGTTGAGCGCCTTGGTGTAGGAGAGCCTCATGTCCTCGCCCCCGCCCTCGGGCGCAGCCCGTCGGCGTAGAGGTGGTCCAACGCCCCGGCCGGGTCCGGCTGTTCGGAGGCGAGCGCGAACTCCCTTGCCGCGTCGAGCTGTTCGGCGACCGAGGCGTCCAGCTGCGCGGCGAGGCCGGGCGGCAGGAGTGCGGCGGCGCGCGGCAGCGGGTCGAGGCTGCGCCAGTCGGCGATCTCCTGCGGGGTGCGGTAGTGCAGTTTCATCAGCCGTTCCATGGTGTGGTGACCCTCGAAGCGGTAGGTGCGGCACTCGACGAAGCCGGGACCACCGCCGGAGGAGGCCCGTTCGACGGCCTCGGCGGCGGCCGCGCGGACGGCCTCGGTGTCCATCCCGTCCACCTCGACGGCGGGGATTCCGAAGGCGGCGGCCCGGCCGGTGGCGCCGCCGGCCACCGAGGTGGCGGCCGGCAGTGTGGTGGCGTAGCCGTTGTTCTCGCAGACGAACAGCACCGGCAGCCGCCACATCGCGGCCAGGTTGAAGGACTCCAGCAGGACGCCCTGGTTGAGCGCGCCGTCGCCGAAGAACGCCACGGCGACCCGGTCCTCGTCGGCCTGCCGGGCGGACCAGGCGGCGCCGACCGCGATCGGGCCGCCGGCGCCGACCATGCCGTTGGCGCCGAGGATGCCGAGCGAGAAGTCGGCGGCGTGCATCGAGCCGCCCCGGCCCCTGTTCAACCCGCCGGTGCGGCCGAGGAGTTCGGCCAGCAGCCGGTCCGGGGCCGCGCCCCTGGCGAGCACGTGTCCGTGGCCGCGGTGGGTGGAGGTGATCCGGTCCTGCGGGCGCAGCGCGGCGCAGACGCCGACCGCCACCGCCTCCTGCCCGATGTACGGGTGGATGCCGCCGGCGATCTCCCCGGACTTCACCAGGTCGAGCGCGAGCTCCTCGAAGCCGCGGATCAGCCGCAGCATCCGGTACCGCCCGGCGGGGGAGTCGAGACCGTCGGGGCCGGGGCCGTGGGAGCCGGGGCGGGCCGGGCCCGTCACAGGGCTCCCCGCCAGACGACCGGGCAGATGTCGGGGTCGGCGTAGTCGGGGCGGCCGTCGGCGGTGCGGCGGACCAGCACGTCGTGGTTGTAGGAGGCGGGGGTGCCGTCCGGGCGGGTGGCGTGGCGGTACTCGTTGGCGCCGTCCTGAAGGTGCAGCGAGATCGCCCGGCGCGGGAAGTCGGCCAGGTTGGCGCCGCTGCCGTGGTAGGTGCGGCAGTGGTGGAAGCTGACGTGCCCGCGCGGGATGACCACCGGGACCTTGCGGACCTCGGCGCCGTTGTGGGCGGCGTTGGCGGCGAGGATCGACTCCAGCTCGGCGCGGTCGCGCTGGGCGAAGTGCCGGGTGGCGTCCTCGCCGGAGGGCAGTTCCTGCCAGCGGTTGCTGCCGTCGACCATGGTGATGGTGCCGTTCTCCTCCCCGCAGTCGTGGAACGGGATGAAGGCGGTCAGCATGTCGTCCGAGGACGAGGTGTGCCAGTAGTGCTTGTCGAAGTGCCACGGCACCTGGTTGGAGGGCTCCTCGGGCACCGGCGGCTTGAGGATCAGGGTCGACTGGAAGACCCGGATCTCCTCGGCCCCGGCGAGCACCGCGGCGACGGCGCCGACCAGCGGCTTGCGCAGGATCGCGGCGATCGCGTCGCTCTCGTGGTGCACGTAGTCGTTGTGCCGCTGGACCGGCCCGTGGGCGGGCTCCCAGGCGGCCAGGTTCGGCGGCCGGACGGCGAGGGTGCGGTCGCGGTGGCCCTCGTAGTACGCGTCGGTG
This sequence comes from Kitasatospora sp. NPDC092948, assembly GCF_044754805.1. NCBI lineage: Bacteria > Bacillati > Actinomycetota > Actinomycetes > Kitasatosporales > Streptomycetaceae > Kitasatospora > Kitasatospora sp. NPDC092948. The sequence continues at coordinate 152,961 of NZ_JBIVPU010000001.1, forward strand.
GCGGCCTGGAGGGTGTCGATCTCCCGGTCGGTGAACAGCTTCCGGGAGAGGTACCAGCCGTGCTCGCGGTAGCCGGCCACCTCCTCGGGCGTGGGCAGCAGGGCGCGCTCGGCCGCGGTCAGCTCGAACTCGGTCACGGTGGTCACGGGGTGCTCCTCCTCGGAAGGACGGGTGCGGGGCGGGTGGGTCAGGCGGAGGCGGCGGCGCGCTGGCGCTCGACGGCCTCGTACAGGGCCTTGATGTTGGCGGTGCCGAAGGTGCCCGCGCCCTGGCGCTCGATCAGCTCCAGGAAGAAGGTCCGCCGCGGGTGGGTGGAGCGGGCGAAGATCTGGAACAGCTGGCCGCCGTGGTCCTGGTCGACCAGGACGTTCAGTTCGCGCAGCGTCCGCACCGGGATCGCGGTGTCGCCGAGCCGCTCGGCCAGGCTGTCGTAGTAGGCGCCCGGGGTGGTGAGGAACTCGACGCCGTGCGAGCTCGCGGTGCGGACGGCGGTGGCGATGTCGCCGGTGCGGAAGGCGAGGTGCTGGACGCCGGCGCCGTCGTGGTCGGCGAGGAAGGTGTCGATCTGCCCGGCCCGGCGGCCGGTGTCCGGTTCGATCAGGGTGAAGGTGACGTCCCCGGAGGGGCTCTGCACCACGCCGGAGTCCATCGCCTGCTCGCCGACCGCGATGTACTCGCCGAAGATCCGGTGCATGCCGAGCGCGGCCTCGCAGAACCGCACGGCCGCCGCCAACTGCCCGGCGGGGACGCAGATCGCGACGTGGTCGAGGGCGTCCAGCAGTTCGCCGCCGGCCGGCTCCGGGGCGTCGGGCAGCGGGACGAAGCGCAGCGCGGTGTCGCCGAACCCGGCGATCAGCGCCCCGTCCCGGTCCAGCACCTCGGCGCCGTGCCGCTCGGCGCGCTCCAGCGCGGCCAGCGGGTCGGCGCAGCCGAGCGCCAGTACGGCGACGCCCTCGCCGTGCCGCTCGACGTAGCGGGCCACCGGGTGGTCGGCGATCTCGCTGGAGTACAGCCGCATCCGGATGCTGCCCTGGTGGAGGTGGACGGTCCGCACCCCGGGCTGCCACACCGGCTGCTCGGCGTCGCGGCGGAAGCCGAAGCCGGTTCGGAGTTCGGCGGCGGTCTGCCCGACATCGGCGCAGTGGTACTCGACATGGGTGATCGTCTGGATGGTCAACGGGACTCCCGGGAGCCGGAGTTGGAAGCGGAGAAGGCGAAGTGGCGGGCCGCGGCGGCTATTCGGCGGCGCGGATGGGCGTCGGCCCGAAGACCAGGCTGGTGTTGTGGCCGCCGAACGCGAAGGCGTTGCTCAGCGCGGCCCGCAGCTGGGCCGGGCGGGCGGCGCCGCGGACGTGGTCCAGGTCGCACGCCGGGTCCGGCTCGTCCAGGTTGAGGGTCGGCGGGAGCAGGCCGCGGGCCACGGCCAGCGCGGTGACGGCGGCCTCCACCGCCCCGGCCGCGCCCAGCAGGTGGCCGGTGGCGCCCTTGGTGGAGCTGACGGCGGGCCGGTGCGCGCCGAACACCGCGTTCAGCGCGGCCGATTCGGCGACGTCGCCGAGCCTGGTGCCGGTGCCGTGCGCGTTGACGTAGCCGATGTCGGACGCGTCCAGCCCGGCATTGGCGAGGGCGGCGCGCATCGCGTCGGCCGCGCCCGCGCCGTCCGGGCGCGGCATGGTCGGGTGGTGGGCGTCGGTGCTGGAGCCCCAGCCGATCAGCTCGGCGTAGCCCGCCGCGCCGCGGGCCTCGGCGTGCGCGGCGCTCTCCAGCACCAGCACGGCGCTGCCGTCGCCCAGCACGAAGCCGTTGCGGCGGACGTCGAACGGCCGCGAAGCCTGCGCCGGGTCGTCCCAACCCTGGGACAGTGCACGGGCGTTGGTGAACGCGGAGACGATCGTCGGGTGCAGCGAGGCATCCGTCCCGCCGCACACCACCACGTCCGCGTCGCCGGCCCGGATCAGCCGCAGCCCCTCGGCCACCGCCTGGGCGCCGGCCGCGCAGGCCGTCACGATCGAGGTGCTGAAGCCCCGGACGCCGTGCTTGATGGCGACCCGGGCGGTCGCCATGTTGGAGAGCATCCCGGGCAGCAGGTACGGGCTGACGCCGGGCCGGCCGCGCTCCTGGCGGCGCTGCGCCTGCTGCTCGTAGGTCTCCAGGCCGCCGCCGCCGGTGCCCAGCACCACGGCGGTGCGGCGGGCGTCGACGTCCCGGCCGACCAGCAGCCCGGCGTCGGCCAGTGCGTCGTCCGCGGCGGCCATCGCCAGCAGCACGAAGCGGTCGACGCAGCGGGTCTCGGTCGGCGGCAGCACCTCCCGGCCGTCGATGTGCGGGGCGATCCCGGCGGCGGGCAGCCAGCCGTGCGCGACGTGGCCCTCCGGGACGGCGGTGATGCCGCTGAGCCCGGAGGTCAGCGCCTCGAAGACCTCGGCGGGCCTGCGGCCCAGCGAGGTGACCAGGCCGATGCCGGTGACGACGGCGCCCGGCCGTCCGGTCCGGGTCATCGGGCGGCGGCCGAGGTCGTCGCGGCGAGGTGGCGCTCGCGCAGCAGGACCTTGCGGACCTTGCCGGTCGGGCCGAGCGGGATGTCCGCGTCGTCGACCACCAGGACCGAGCGGACGGTGGCGGCGGTGTGCCCGTCGAGCGCGGCGAGCACCTCCGCGGTGCGGTCGGCGGCCGGGTCGGCGCCGTCCGCGAGGATCAGCAGCACGTCGGTGACCACCCGGTCGCCGTCCTTCACCGCGACGACCGTGCAGTCCTGCACGCCGGGGACGTCGGCCAGCACCCGCTCCTCGGACATCGCGGTGTACAGCCGCCGGCCGCCGCCGAGGTCGACCGCGTCCACCAGCCGGTCGACGTGGTAGTAGTAGCCCTCCTCGTCCCGGTACATCAGGTCGCCGGTGAGGAAGCGGCCGCGCAGCCGGGTGCGGTAGGTGGTGACCGAGTCGTTCCAGTAGCCGAGCGCCAACGTCGGTGAGTCGGTGGCGAGTTCGCCGACCTCGCCGGGGCCGAGCGGCTCGCCGTCCGGGCCGACCACCTCGCAGTCCACGAAGGTGTGCGGGCGGCCGACGCAGCGCCCGTACTTCTCGGTGCCGGGGGCGTGGGTGATGTGGAAGTGCGAGTGGCCCATCTCCGAGGAGCCCAGGCCGTCGATGAACACCGAGCCCGGCAGGCGGACCCGGCCCTCGCGGGTGACGGTCTCGCGCGAGCCCTGGGCGATCAGCCGGCGGATGTGCGCCTCGTGCGCGCAGTCGCCGGTGTTCCACCACAGGCCGACCGAGGACAGGTCGCGGGCCGAGAGGTCCTGCCGGGCCAGGTCGGCCCAGGTGGTGGCGAAGCCGAACACGCTCTGCGGCCGCCACCCCTCGATCGCCGCCGGCACGGCCGGGCCGGTCTGCTGCGAGATCAGGTGCAGGCGGGCGTCGAAGCTGAGCGCCAGGTTGAGCGCGATCAGCGTCGCGGCGTGGGCGGCGGGCAGCGCGCTGAGCACCCGGTCGATGCCCTGCGGCCGGGGCAGCGTGGCGCGGTGCCGGATCGACGCGTACAGGCTCCGGTGCGAGTGCACCACGGCCTTGGGCATCCCGGTGGTGCCGGACGAGTGGGTGATCGCCACCGGGTCGTCCGCGTGGTGGCGGTACGGCGCGGGCGCCGCGTCCGGGTCGCCGGCGCCGAGGGCGGCGGCGTCGGCGAGCACCGGGGCCGCCGGGTCGTGCCCGGCCAGTTCGGCCCGGTGCGCGGGGTCGGTGAGGATGCCGGCGGCGCCGAGGCGGGCGATGTAGCGGGCCGCGCGCTCGCCCTCCACGCCGGGGTTGAGCAGCGCCGGGATCGCGCCGAGCCGGGCCAGCGCCAGGAAGGACAGCACCTGGTCGGCGGCGGCGCTCGCGTACACCACCACCACGTCCCGCCGGTCGACCCCGAGGGCGTGCAGCGCGGCGGCCCGGGCCCGGACGGCGCGGTCGGCCTCGCGCAGGGTGAGGGCCTCCCCGGCGGCGCGGCCGTCCACCGCGGTGTCGAAGGACAGCAGCGGCTCGTCGAGGCCGGCGCCCAGGGCGATCCGGCGGGTCAGCACGTTCCCGGCGCCGACGTCCGGGTCGTTCGCCAGGAGGCTGCGGATACTGCGGATGCTCACGGTGTGGATCCCTCCCACGGACCACGGCGCTGGCCGTGCGGGTGCGGTGCGGCGTCCGGGGACGCGTACGGACGGGGGTCGATGAGGGTGCGCGGTCAGTCGGCGGCGACCAGGACGGCGGTGGCCCGGTCGGCGCACCCGGCCTCCCCGGCGGGTTGCTCGGCCTGCTCCGCGGCGATCACCAGGATCTGGTCGGCGTCGCCGTCGGCGAGCAGCAGGGCGGCCAACTCCAGTGCGTCCGGCGGGACTTCACCGGGCGCGGCGGCCTCCGGGGGGCTGATCGCGACGACCGGGCCGGTCAGGCCCCAGCGGGCGGCGACGTGCCCGAGGACGGCGTTGGGGTTGGACTGGAAGAACAGCAGCGGCGGCATCCGGCGCCCCTCGGCGGCGGTGTCGATGGCCAGCGCGGTGGCGCGGTCGCCCCCGGCGCTGGCGAGCAGCAGGCCGGTGCGGCGCGGCTCCCCGGGCTCGCCGTAGTGCGCGGTGAGGCAGCGTTCGGCGACGGCCGCGACCAGCGGGTTGAAGGTCGAGGCCGAGAAGCCGGGCAGCGGGGGCGGCGGTTCGCCGTGGTTCCAGTGCGCGGTGGCCAGGGTGCGCAGGGCATTCACGCGGCGGCCACCAGGAGTGCGGTGTTGGCGCCGCCGAAGGCCGAATTGAGGCTCAGCGCGCAGCGCGGACGGGCGTCCGCGCGGGGCCCGGCCAGCACCAGGTTCAGCCCGATCTCCGGGTCCGGGCCCAGCCAGCCGGCGTTGACCGGCAGCCGTCCGCCGTCCAACGCGCCGATGGTGACGGCGAGTTCGAGCAGTGCGGAGGCCTCCAGGGCGTGCCCGTGGACGGACTTGCTGGAGCTCACCGGGAGCGCGGCCAGGGCCTCGCCGAACACCTCGCGCAGGGCCCGCGCCTCCGCCAGGTCGGACATCGGCGAACCGGTGCCGTTGGCGTTGACGTAGTCCACCGCGGACGGGGCGACCCCCGCCCGGGCCAGCGCGGACCGGACGGCCCGGGCCACGCCCGCGCCGTCGGGCCGCGGACGGCACACGTGGTGGGCGTCCCCGGAGCGGCCCCAGCCCGCCAGTCGGGCCAGCGGGCGGACGCCGCGCGCGGCGGCGGCGCTCTCCGCCTCGACGACCACGGCCACCGCGGCGTCGCCGAGCAGGGTGCCGCTGCGCCCGCTGCTGAACGGCCGCAGCTCGCCGTCACGGGCCAGCGCCCGGCCCGCGTCGAAGGCCGCGAAGACGCCCGGCTCCACCAGGTGCCCGGCCGCGACCACCACCCGGGGGTGCCGGCCGGAGGCCACCAGGGCGGCGGCGTCGGCCACCGCGGTGGCGGCCGCCACGCAGGCGCCGGTGTAGACCCGGGTCGCCCCGGCCAGGCCGAGGGCGGTGGAGCCCTTCGACACCTCCTCGGCGACCCCGCGGGTCCGGAGGTCGCTGTGCAGGGCGAGCAACAGCGGTGCGCCGGGCGGGAGTTCGGACTGTTCGCAGGCGTCGGCGACGGTGCCGAGCAGCGCGTCGGCGAGCGGCGGCGGGTCGGGCAGCAGGGCCGCCCGCCGGGTGCCGCGCCGGCCGACGTCGAAGCGGGTCACCTCGGCGAAGCCGGTCTCGGCCCGGGCGGCCGCGGCCGCCAGCGGGGCGAGTCCGGCGCCGAAGGCGCTGAGCACCCCGAGGCCGGTGAACACCGGCCGGGCGGCCGGCGGTGCGCTGGGACTCATGGCCGGGCGACCCCACCGGTGCCGGGGGCGGCCGGGGCGGTGGCGAGGACGGCCGTGCGCAGCACCGCGACGGCGTCGTCCACCGTGCGGACGGCCGCGAACTGTTCGTCGGAGAGCTCCAGCTCGATGCCGTAGCGCTGCTCGAACTCGGCCGTCAGCCAGGTGAGTTCGAGCGATCCGAGGGTCTCGGGCACGCTGCTCGCGGCCCGCTGCCCGAACGCCGCGAGCATCTCCACGACCGCGTCCCGGTCCGGCAGCACGGGCGTGCTCACGCGGCGCTGCCGGCCGCGGCGGCGCCGGCGGCGACCCGGCGGGCCACGTCGGCGGTGAACTGGTCGAGGGTCATCAGCGCGGTGGTCTCCATCTCGTCCAGGTCGAACTTGACCCCGAACTCGTCCTCGACCTGGACCGAGAGCTCGGCGAGGGCCAGCGATTCGAGGTCGAGGCCGGCCGGGCCGAGGTCGGTGTCGCCGGTGACCTCGTCGACGTCGTAGTTCATCTCGGCGAGTGCCGCGAGGACGAACGTGCGGATCTGCTCCTGCATGGTGGTGCTCCTCGTACTGGGTCGGGGTGTCGGTGCGGTGCGGCCGGTCAGGGTGCGGCGGCGCGCAGCGCGGCGGTGTCGCGGACGAGCTTGCCGGTGGCGGTGCGGGGCAGTGCCGGGAGGAAGGTGAGCTGCCGGGGCCGTTTGAAGGGGGCCAGTTCGCGGGTCAGCGCCTCCCGGACGGCGTCGGCCTGATCGGTGACGCCGGCGGTTTCGGCGGTCTCGGTGGCCAGGTAGGCCTCGATGGCGCCGTCCGCGAAGACCACCACGGCCTCGCGGACCTCCGGCAGGGCGGCCAGGGTGTGCTCGACCTCGTTGAGGTCGACCTTGAGGCCGCCGATCGAGACCTGCGAGTCGCGCCGGCCGAGCACGGTGACCCGGCCGGTCGCCGGGTCGACGCGGCCGGCGTCCCTGGTGTGCAGGCGGCCGTCCGACCAGCGGGTGGGATCGGTGAGGCCGGGGTAGGGGGAGGCGGCCATGGCGATGTGCAGTTCGCCGCCGTCCTCGCGCACCTCCATGCCGTGGACGGGGACGGCCTCGGGGTGCAGGGCGCCGTCGAGGTCGGTGGCGATCACCCCGAGCTCGGTCATCCCGTACATGGTGCCCAGCGGCACGCCGTACCGGGCGGTGAAGGCGGCGGGCAGCCCCGGGCGGACCAGCTCGCCGGCCACGATCATCCGGCGCAGCTGCGGCAGCGGCGGCGGGTCGGCCGCACCGGCCAGCAGCTCGGCGTGGAACGGGACACCGATCACGGTGGTCGGCCGGTCGTCCGCGCCGATCGCGGCCAGGATGCCCGCCGTCGTGGTCCGGGCGGGGACGGTCAGCGGCACCCGGGCGTACAGGCTGTTGAGCAGCCCGCCGACCAGGCCGAGGACGTGCACCGTCGAGGAGAGCAGGACGACCCGCTCGCCGGCCTTCGGGAACGCCTCCAGCCGCGCGTAGCAGTCGAGTTCGCGCAGCAGGTCGGCCGCGGTACGGGCGATCACCTTGGCCGGGCCGGTCGAGCCCGAGCTCAGCTGCACCAGGGCGTGGCCGGTCGCGGCCGGGCGGCCGTACGGCAGCGCCACCGGCACCGGGTCGGTCTCGGCGAAACCGCGCATGGCCGCCGCCGGGCCGTGCGCCGACTCCACCAGGACCTGCGGTGCCAACCGTTCGACGGCGAGCGCGACTTCACGGTCGGTCAGCCGGTGGTCCAGCAGGACGGCCTGCGCGCCCAGCTGCCAGCAGGCCAGCAGGGCGGCGGTGTACCCGAGCGAGGGCGCCAGCCGCAGCGCGGCCGTGCCGCCGCGCGACAGGCCGGCGGCGGCGAGCCGCTCGGCGTGCTCGGCGACCAGGGCGCGCAGCGCGGCGCGGTGCACGGGGGCGCCGAAGCGCAGGCACTCCTGGTCGTCCGGGCCGGCGAGCAGGAAACGGTTCACCCAGTCGTCCGGGGCCTCGGCGGGCGGGGCCCCGGCCGGGCGGGGAGGGAAGGAGGAAGATCCGGTCAACGCCACTCCACGAAGGGGAGGTTGGAAGGACGCCGGTCACGGCCGGCGGGGCCGGTTCGGCGTCCTGACGATTACACAGCCGATCGAGCCGAATCAAGGTCTAGACCATTGGGCGGGTGGCCTCCTACGCTGCCGGGCCGGAGCGGGCCCGAGCGCGGTCTGCCCGGAAAGGCAGACCCGTGGAACCACTCGAACCGGCGGACTTCGAACGCGCGGCCCGCGCCCGACTCCCCGCCGAAATCTGGGACTTCGTCCAGGGCGGCAGCGGCGCCGAACGCACCCTCGCCGCCAACCGCGCCCAGTTCGAACAGGGCCGCCTGCGGCCGCGCACCCTGGTCGACGTCTCCGTCACCGACCAGCGGCTCACCCTGCTCGGCAGCCCGCTGAGCACCCCGATCGGCATCGCGCCGATGGCCTACCACCAGCTGTTCCACCCCGACGGCGAGACCGCCACCGCCCGCGCCGCCGGCCGCGCCGGGGCGCTCATGGTCGCCGGGATCTTCGCCAGCCGCACCCTGGAATCCATCGCCGAGGCCGCCACCGGCCCGCTCTGGCTCCAGCTCTACTGGCTGCGCCGCCGCGACGCGCTGGCCGCCGTCGTCGAACGCGCCGAAGCCGCCGGCTACCGCGCCCTGGTGCTGACCGTGGACGCCCCCCGGATCGGCCGCCGACTGCGCGACGCCCGCAACGGCTTCGCGATCCCCGCGCACGTCCGCGCCGTCAATCTCGACCCGGCCCTGATGGCGGCCAGCCACCGCGCGGAACAAGGGAGTTCGGGCCTCGCCGACCACGCCAGGGAGCAGTTCGACCCCACCCTGACCTGGGCGGACCTGGCCTGGCTGCGCGAGCGCAGCAGCCTGCCGATCGTCCTCAAGGGCATCCTCACCGCCGAGGACGCCCGGCTCGCCGCCGAACACGGCGTCGACGCCGTCGTGGTCTCCAACCACGGCGGCCGCCAGCTCGACGGTGCCCTGGCGTCCCTCGCGGCGCTGCCCGAAGTGGCCGCCGCAGCACCGCCGGATCTGCCCGTCCTCCTGGACGGCGGTGTCCGGACGGGCACAGATGTTGCCCTCGCGATCGCCCTCGGCGCCCGCGCCGTCCTGATCGGCCGCCCGATCCTGTGGGGCCTGGCCGTCGACGGCGAGAACGGCGTCGCCCGGATCCTCGACCTCATGAAGACCGAACTCGACGACACCCTGGCCCTGCTGGGCCGCCCCCGCCTCACCGACCTCGACCCCACCGCCGTCGCCACCCCGCCCCCCGACCACGCCGGGTGACCGATGGACCGACCGACAACGGCCGTCCGGCGGCCCGGACTTCGGGCCTCCGCCCACGGCGGGCTGCGGGTGGTGATCCGTTGCTGACCGGTGGTCGGATTCCCGGGAGCGCCTCATGCCCTCGCACTTCCACAAGCTGTCGCGCTCTCGCGGCTGGCCGGCGGCCGAGGCCAGTGCGCGGGACGCTTTCGCTGCCGCGCCTCCGGACCCGATTCGCCCCTTGCCGCCGACCGGCGTCCCGACTCCAGGGACGTTCTCCGCCGCCGTGCCTTCGAGCTCGTGCCGACTCTTGCCACCGGGCGGTGGTCCGAGCCCGGGAGGGTCTGTTGTCGTCGTGCTTCCGCGCGTTGTCGCGTTCTGGCTGCTGATCGGTGGCCGTGGCGCGCGGCGCGGGGTGCTTTCGCTGTCGTGCCTTCGGACCCGTGCCGACTTGTGCCGCCGAGTGGCGGTGCGAGCCCGGGAGGGTCTGTTGTCGTCGTGCTTCCGCGCGTTGTTGCGTCCTCGCTGCTGATCGGTGGTCGAGGCGTCTGCGCGGGGTGTTTTCGCTGTCGTGCCTTCGAACCCGTACCGACCCCTGCCGCCGATCGGCGGCCCGACCCCAGGATGGTCCCTTGCCACTGCACCCCCAGGCCGAGGCGCTGCGCCGGCAGCGCGCTGCGGCCGGCACGCCCCCGCTCTATACCCGCACCCTTGCCGAGGCTCGTGCGGCCGATCTTGCCGACATCCGGGCCGCCGCCGGGAACCCGGAACCGGTCGGCTCTGTCGAGGAGTTGACCGTCCCCGGGCCCGGCGGTCCGCTGCCGCTGCGGGTCTACCGCCCGGCCGGCCGAGTCGCGGCCGCCGGGGATGGGGCCCAACTCCCGGTCCTGCTCTATCTGTTCGGTGGCGGATGGACGCTGGGCTCGCTCGACACCGGGGATGCGATCTGTCGTCGCCTCACCAACGCCGTCGGCTGTGTCACCGTCGCGGTCGGCTACCGGCTCGCCCCCGAGCACCCCTTCCCGGCCGCCGTGCACGATGTCCTTGCCGGCGCCGAGTGGATCGCCGCGCACGCCGCCGAACTGGGCGCCGACCCGGGGCGGTTGGCCGTCGCGGGGGACAGCGCGGGCGGCAATCTCGTGGCCGCGCTCACGCTGCTGGCCCGGGAGCGTGGTGGCCCCGTGTTGCGTCACCAGCTGCTGGTCTACCCGAACACCGATCATGCCGCGGACACCCCGTCCGTCCGCGAGCACGACGACCCGTTGCTGTTCAACCGCCGTTCGGTCGCCTGGTACTGGGGCCACTACCTGGCCGATCCCGCCGACGGTGCGAACCCGCTGGCTTCCCCGCTGCGCGCCCCCTCGCTGGCAGGGCTTCCGCCCGCCACGGTGATCACCGCCGAGTACGACCCGCTGCGCGACGAGGGCGAGCAGTACGCGGATGCGCTGCGTGCCGCCGGCGTGTCCGTCGAGCTGCGCCGCTACGACGGCATGCCGCACGGTTTCTTCGCCATGTCCGGCGTGCTGGACGGCGGCCGCGACGCCCAGAGCTACGCCGCCGGCCGACTGCGGGAGGCCCTGCGATGAGCACTGTCACGACCGCCGGCACGACCACCGTCACGACCACCGGCACGCCCGCCGTCACGCTGCCGCTGGGCGACCTGCACGCCAGTCTCGCCGATCCGCTGCTGGACGCGATGACCTTCCTCAACGAGGTCACCGAGCGCTACCCGGACGCGCTCTCCTTCGCCCCCGGCCGCCCGCACGAGGGCTTCTTCGAACCCGAGGACGTCCACACGTATCTGGACGCCTACCTGGCCCACCTCGCCGACCGCGGCCTGAGCCGCAGCGCGGTGCGCACCGCGCTGTTCCAGTACGGGCCCACCAAGGGCATCGTCGCCGACCTGGTCGCCCGGACGCTCGCCAACGACGAGGGCATGGACGTCGCCCCGGAGGCGCTGGTGCTCACCGTCGGCGCCCAGGAGGGCATGCTGCTGGTGCTGCGCGCGCTGTGCGCCACGCCCGAGGACGTGCTGCTGGTCAGCTCGCCCTGCTACGTCGGCGTCACCGGTGCCGCCCGGCTGCTCGACCTGGCGACCGTCCCCGTCCCCGAGGGCCCGGACGGCGGGCCCGACCCGGAGGCGGTGCGCGCGGCGGCCCGCGCCGTCCGGGCCTCGGGCCGCCGCCCCCGCGCGCTGTACGTGGTCCCCGACTTCGCCAACCCGTCCGGCACCAGCATGCCGGTGCGGGCGCGGGCCGGGCTGCTGGCGGTGGCGGCCGAGGAGGGGCTGCTGGTGATCGAGGACAACCCGTACGGCTTCTTCGCCCGGGAGCCGGACGAACAGCCGGGCGAACGCCCCACGCTGAAGGCCCTGGACGGGAACCGCGGGCAGGTGGTCCATCTCGGCTCCTTCGCCAAGACGTGCTTCCCCGGCGCCCGGCTCGGCTATGTCGTCGCCGACCAGCGGGTGCTCGCCCCGGACGGCCGGACGACGCTGCTCGCCGACGAACTGGCCAAGCTGAAGAGCATGACGACGGTCAACACCCCGGCGCTCAGCCAGGCCGTGATCGGCGGCATGCTGCTGCGCCACGACTGCCGGCTGCGCACCGCGAACGCCCCCGCGCGCGCCCACTACGCGGCCAACCTCGCTGTTCTGCTGCGGGAGTTGGAGCGGCAGTTCCCGGCGGCCGAGCGGGCCCGGCTCGGGGTGTCCTGGAACGAGCCGGAGGGCGGCTTCTTCGCCGTGCTCCGGGTGCCGTTCACCGCCGACGAGGCGGCGATGGAACGCTGCGCCCGCGACCACGGGGTGCTCTGGACGCCGATGGCCCCGTTCTACCCGGCGGGCGGCGGCGAGCGCCGACTGCGGCTGTCGATCAGCGCGCTGAGCGAGAGCGGGATCGAGGCCGGGGTGGCCCGACTCGCCGACTTCGTCCGGGCGGCCGCAGCCGCAGCCTGAGCACGAAGGGGAGGGGAGGGGCCGCGGCCCCTCCCCTCCCCGTGTACGTGTGCGCGGCTACCGGATCCGGGCCGAGAACAGCCGGGCCGACCAGCCGACCGCCGCGGTCGTCATCACCACGACGATCAGCAGCCCCTGCCAGACCACGCTGTCGCCGGGGTGCCCGGAGAACAGCGCCCGCATGCCCTCCACCGCCCAGTAGAAGGGGTTCCACTTGGCCACCGCCTGCAGCCACGCCGGTGCCAGCGCCAGCGGCAGCAGCACGCCGGAGAGCAGGCCGATCGGCTGGGCGAGGGTGTTCACCACCGGCGCCATCGCAGCGTCGTTGGGCAGGGCGAGGGCGATGCCGTAGGAGATGGCCGAGGCCATCAGCGCCAGCAGCGCGAGCAGCACGTAGGCCAGCAGCAGGCTCAGCGGGTCGACCCGCAGGCCGAACGGCAGCGCGACCAGCGTGATGATGACGGCCTGCACGATCAGCCCGACCATCTCGCGCAGCGCGCGCCCCAGCAGCAGGGCGAGCCGGCTGACCGGGGTCACCCGGGAGCGCTCGATGATGCCGGCCTTCAGCTCGCCGAGCAGGCTGAAGCCGGTGAACAGGCCGCCGAAGATGCAGAGCACCGCCAGCAGGCCGGGGACGTAGATCTGGTACGCCTCGGCGTAGCTGGTGGCGCCCATGGGCGCGAGCACCTTCTTGAGCAGCGGGGCGAACAGCAGCAGGTAGAAGACCGGCTGGGTGATGCCGATGACGATCCAGATCGGTGTGCGCCACATCAGCAGCGCTTGCCGCTGGAAGACCAGCCAGGTGTCTCGGGCGAGCTTCACGGAAGGAACCCCACGGATTTCTCGTCAGGACTGTTCGATGGAGCGGCCGGTGCGGGCCAGGAACACGTCGTCCAGGCTGGGCCGTTGGAGCTGCACCGTCCCGGGGACGAGGCCCGCCCCGTTCAGGACGCTCAGCAGCTGAGGGATCGCCGCCGCGCCGTCGTCGAGGTAGAGCCGCAGGCCGTCCTCGCCCGGCTCCAGCCGGTGCAGGTAGGGCTGCCCGCGCAGGGCGTCGGCCGCGGGCTCGGCCTCCCCGGCGGCGAGGCCGAGCAGGACGACGTCGCCGGAGATCTCGCGCTTGAGCGCCTCGGGCGTGCCCTCGACCACGACCTGTCCGTGGTCGACGATGGCGACCCGGTCGCAGAGCGCGTCGGCCTCGTCCAGGTAGTGGGTGGTCACCACCACCGTCATGCCCTCGGTGCGCAGCCGCTCGATCTCGGTCCACACCTGGCCGCGGCTGGCCGGGTCGAGGCCGACCGTCGGCTCGTCGAGGAACAGCACCTTCGGGGAGTGGATCACCCCGAGGGCGATGTCCACCCGGCGGCGCTGGCCGCCGGAGTAGGTGCTGCACGGGCGGTCGGCGAACTCGGTCAGGTCGAACGCCTTCAGGGCGTCCTCGGCCTGCTGCTGGGCCTCGGCCTTGCGGCTGCCGTACATCCTGGCCTGCATCACCAGCTCCTCCCGCCCGGTGACCGCGTCGGCGGTGCCGCCGCCCTGGGCGACGTAGCCGATCCGGCGGCGGACCCCGGCCGGGTCGGCCAGCAGGTCGGCTCCGGCGATCAGGGCTTCGCCGCCGTCCGGGCGGATGAGCGTGGCGAGCATGCGCAGGGTGGTGGTCTTCCCGGCGCCGTTGGGGCCGAGGAAGCCGAAGATCTCACCTTCCTGGACGTCCAGGTCGATGCCGCGGACGGCGTCGACGACGGTACGGCCGCGTTTTCCGGACGGATAGGACTTGCGAAGTCCCTTGGTCTCGATCAACCAGAACTCCCGGGCTGGGATGGGGTACGGGGGCTCGCGCCCGCCGACTCCCGTGCAGCGGACGAGGATCGGTGGACGCGAGGTGGGATCAGCGGGCGACCAGTGCCTCCAGCCGGTCGGCTGCGGTCGACGCCCCGCCACCGGACAGCAGGTGACGACCGATCAACTCGGCGGCCGCCCGGTGGGAGGGCTCGTCGAGCAGGCGCCGCAGCCGTTCGGCGATCACCGGCGGACCGACCCGGGCGAACGGGACCCGGAGGCCGGCACCGGCCTCCACGACCCGCTGCGCCACGAACGGCTGGTCGTTGCGGATCGGCGCCGCCAGCACGGGAACACCGTGTGCCAGCGACTCGACCACGGTGTTCATCCCACCATGGCAGAGCACCGCGTCCAACCTGCCTTCGGACAGGAGCTCCAGCACAGGTGCCCGATCGACCACCACGGCGGAGTCCGGAAGGGCAGCCGGAAGCGCCCCTCGGGGCGAGGCGATCACGGCCTGCACGCCGTCCCCGTCGAGCAGCGCCAGCGCCTCGACGGTGCGGTGCAGGAAGTCCGCGCCGACCGCGTCCGACATGGTCCCCATGGTGACCAGCACGGTGCGCCGGCCCGGCTCCAGCCGCTCCCACGGGAACGCCGGGTCGGTCGGACGCGCGGTCAGCACCGGCCCCACCAGGGCGTGGTGGGGCTGCGGCGGCAGGTCGCCGAGCAGCGCCCGGCCGGAGGTGGCCAGCAGCAGGTGCGGCGAGAACCGCGGATCGGTGAAGTCGTCGGCGGCCAGCCCGGCCCGCTCCCACAGCCCCGCCAGCAGGCCCGCCGTCCAGGCCTCGACCTGCGGCAGGTGCCGGTACGGGCGGCCCAGCTCCATCGCCCCCGGCGCCAGCGTCGCCCACGGCAGCCCGTACCGGTGCGCGACCAGCGCGGCGGCCGGGGTGTGCTGATCGACCAGCAGCGCGTCCGGCCGGAACTCCCGCACCACCGCGTCCAGCGGCTTCAGGGTGAACTTGGCGTACGGGACGACGAAGCCCTCCCACAGCGAGCGCAGCGAGGCCAGGCCGTGGCCCCCCATCGCGCGGAACATCCGGTTGCCGGTGCCGAAGATCCGGGCGTCGGGGCCGAGCAGCGGCCGCAGCATCGTTTCGGTGCCGGTCCAGGCCACCTCGTGGCCGCGTGCGAGCAGTTCGTCCGCGATCCCGGCCGCCGGGTTGACGTGCCCGGCCAGCGGGGGCACCGCCATCAGGAAGCGGCTCATCGGCGCACCAGCTCCGCCAGGTCGCCGACGGTCAGGGCCGTCAGGCCGTCCAGTCCGAGGCCGGCCCGCAGCGCGCCCAGGTCGACGCCGAAGCGCTCCCGCAGCAGCGCGTCCAGCGCGGCGAACTCGCTCTCGTCCAGGGCGAGATCGCCGTCAAGTCGGTCCTCGGGGGCGAGCGACTCTGCCCAATCGGGCAGAGCGTCGGCGGCCTGGGCCAGCGCGGCCAGCAGCCCCGGATCCAGGGCGGCGGGCGGCTCGGAAGGCAGCTCGGAAGCGGTTTCTGGGTACACGAAGGAAGGCTGGGAATCAGTCATCGGAAGGCTCCACCGGCTCGACGGCAACGGGGTGAGGGAGAGGGCTCCGGATCGGTGATTGCTTGTGCGACCCACGGAGCGTGGGAATACTAACCGGGGTGACCGCACTGGAGGCAGTGGCCGTCCACCTCCCCCCGCGACTCGAACCGATCGAGGACGTGGGCGCCCGGATCGGCCTTACCCCACGTCAACTCCGACTCTTCCGCCGCTTCCACGGCCTGGACCAGGTGCGCCTGGACCCGGACGGGACGCTGCTCGACCTGCTGGACGCCGCCGTCCGGGCCCTGCCCGAACTGCGCGGCAACGAACACCGGATCCGGTACCTGCTGTACGCCCGCAACACGCCGGTCGCCGAGCCCTACCCGCTCAACTCCCTCCACCAGCTCCAGGAACGCTTCGGCCTCGATCGTGCCGACGCCTTCACCGTCACCCAACAGGCCTGCGCCGCCTCCCTGTTGGCCGTCGACCTGGCCGGACGGCTGCTGGCCGACGACGGCGACAGGTCGGCGCTGGCCCTGGTGGTGGCGGGGGAGAAGACCTTCACCCGGGACGCCCAACTCCTCCCCGACACCGCGATCTTCGCCGAGGCCTCGACGGCCTGCCTGGTCAGCCCCGGCGGCGACCGCAACCGGGTGCTCTCCTACGCGGTCCGCCAACGCCCCGAGTTCTACGGCCGACCGGCCGAGGACCCGGAGCTGATGGTCCGCTACCAGCGGGAGTACCAGCCCGCCATGATCGAGACCGTGCAGGCCGCGCTCGACCAGGCAGGTCTGGACCTCTCGGACATCGCGCTGCTGCTCCCGCACAACGTCAACCAGGCCTCCTGGCGGATGATCTGCCGTCAACTCGGCTACCCTGTCGAGCAGGTGGTCCTGGAGAACGTCCTCACGGTCGGGCACAGCTTCGCCGCGGACGCCTTCATCAACCTCCGCACCGCCATCACCGGCGGAGCGCTCCGGCCGGGCGACCACTACCTGATCGCCGCCGCCGGCATCGGCGCCACCTTCGCGGCCATGGTCCTGCAGCACTGACGCGCAGCCGCCGCAGCTCCGTTCCTCCCCACCCACCCACTGGACGGTCCACCCATGTCAGAATCCGCCCCGCCCGCCGCCGAGCCCGCAGCCGAGCCGGTCGACCCCGAGGTACGCGACCGCATCCGGCGCGGCATCGAGGACGTCCTGCCGCGCGTCCTGGGCGTCGAGCTCGCCGACATCCCCGCGAACGCCTGCTTCTTCGACGACTTCGGCCTCACCTCCTCCGCCATCGTCGAACTGGTCCTGGACATCGAGGAGACGCTCGCCATCCAGGTCGACGTCGAACAGCTCGGCATCGACGACATCCGCACCGTCGACAGCCTCACCGACTACGTCGTCGGGCACTACGCCGACGAGGACTGACCCGATGCCCGCCGAGACCCGCGGCCTGCGCGTGACCAGGGCGGTCGCCGCCGGATTCGACGGCCGCTCCGCAGCCGCGCTCCACCCCGACCTGCGCACCTTCACCGGTGACCTGGTCCGCCCGTACGGCCTGCCGCTGCGCGAGGACCTGCTGGCCGAAGGCGCCGGGCACGACTACGGCGAGATGGCCGCCGGCCTGTTCGCGCAGGCCCTGCCCGGGGGCGAACCCGCGGATCTGCTGATCCTCGCCTTCTCCTCCCCGGACGTGCTGCCCGCCGCGCCCGCCTCGCTCCGGCTCAGCCGCCACTGCCCCGGGCAGCCGACCGCCTTCGCCATCTGCGACCAGGGCAGCGCCACCGCCTTCGCCGCGCTGCGGATCGCGGCCGCCCACCACCGCACCGGCGGCTGCCGCCGGGCCGTGATCGTGCTCGCCGAGCAGAGCGCCCTGCACTACCGGCCCGCCGAGCCCGTCGAGCTGCCCGCCGAGCACCGCGCCGTCGTCCTGGTCTGCGAGGAGGCCCCCGGGGAGGGGATGCGGGTGCGTGGGCAGGCCCAGCCGGACGGCCCCCGGGCGCTGCGCTCCGTCCTCGACGAACACCGCCGACTCGGGCCGGGCGCCGGGCTGTTGCTCGCCGCCGGGCTGGCCGCCCACGGCAGCGCCGAAGGCGCCGAGGCGGCCGGCCCCGGACAGCCGTTCACCGGCGTCTGGACCCTGCTCGCCGACCGCCTCGCCGCGGGCCGCCCCGACGCCCCGCTGCTGGTCGCCGACCACGACCGGCGCCTGGGCCGGCTCAGCACCCTCGCGCTCCCGTGACGGACGCCGCCGCCGACGTCATCGACGTCATCGACGTCTGGAGCATCCCCACCGACCAGCCCCCGGCCGTCGTCCGCCGGCTGTACGGCCTGCTCGACGCGGAGGAGCGGGAGCGGGCCGACCGGGCCCACGACCCGCGGCAGGGCGGACGCTTCACCGTGGTCCGGGGCGCCGTCCGGCTGCTGGTCGCCGAACGGCTCGCCGTCGCGCCCGCCGACCTGGCGTGGCAGCGCGGCCCGCACGGCAGGCCCAGCCCCGCGGCCGACGGCGGGATCGACGTCAACTGGTCCGCGTCGGGCGCCCTCGGACTGCTCGCCGTCGCGGCCGGCCGCCGGGTCGGCGCGGACGTCGAGCAGCTCCGCCCGCCCGGCGTGGGCGCCCGGATCGCCCGCCGCCACTTCCCGCCCGCCGACGCGGCACTCGTCCTCGACGCACCCACCCCCGCCGA
This sequence comes from Kitasatospora sp. NPDC092948, assembly GCF_044754805.1. Lineage (NCBI taxonomy): Bacteria > Bacillati > Actinomycetota > Actinomycetes > Kitasatosporales > Streptomycetaceae > Kitasatospora > Kitasatospora sp. NPDC092948. The sequence goes on from NZ_JBIVPU010000001.1 coordinate 171,060, forward strand.
CGGCGCCGACCGCTTCACCCGCCTGTGGTGTCGCCGGGAGGCCTGCGTCAAGGTCTACGGCGGCCGGCTCGCCCAGGGCCTCGGCCTCCCGCTGGCCGGGCCCTCCCCGCTGCGGCTGGCCGACGCGGCCCCGCTCGGCCCCGGCCCGCTCCGGCTCGCCGACGTCCCCGTCCCCGGCCCGTTCCGCGCGGCCGTCGCCGCCGACCAGGACCGGCCCTTCGCCGTCCGCCACCGCACCTGGACCGCGTCGATCTGAACTCCCTTGTGGGAAAAGCGCGTTGAGCCCGACCGGCGTCAAGCCGGTCGGGCTCAACGGGTGCGTTTGTCAGCCCACGGGCCTCGACATGTAGACCGCGCGCCGCCCGTACGACGCGGGCACCGCCACCTCCCGGTGCGCGCGGTAGCCGAAGAAGCGCAGCAGGATGTCGGAGCCGCGCACCGCGACCATCGAGATCTGCGTGAAGCCCCCCTCCACCGCCCGCGCGTGCACGTGGTCCATCAGGTTCGAGGCGAGCTCCCGGCCGCGCAACTCCTCGGCCAGCACCAGGTCGTGCACGTGCAGGTTGTCCGACTCGAACGCCCCGCCCTCCGCCACGGCGAGGTCCGGGCACTCCAGCGGCGGGTACGGCAGGCTCAGCAGGTAGCCGCGGACGGTGCCGCGCTGCTCCAGCACGTAGCAGGTCTCCGGTGAGCAGCGGGCCCGGGACTGCAGCGCCTCCCGGCCCTCGGAGAGGCCGTCGGCCGCGTAGGCGTCGTGCTCCAGCGCGACCACGGCGTCCCAGTCCCCGTCGGCCAGCTGCCGGATCAGGAACTCCTCGTTCACCCGGCGAGCCCCCGCTCGCGGGCGGCGGCCACCATCGGGGCCCAGGCCTCGATCAGCACCCCCCAGCGCTCGGCGTCCTCCCGGGCCTCGTCCAGCAGCTGCTGCCGCTGCCCGGCCACCACGTCCGCCAGCTCGGCGTACTTGCCGCCCAGCTTGCGGTACAGGCGGTCCACCTCGTCCAGGCACTGCTCGTTCACGTCCCGGTCCAGGTCGAAGGTGCTCCGCACCAGGCCCAGGATCGGCTCGACCCTCAACTCGTGCCGCTCGTCCAGCAGTTCCTCGCCGAGGTCGATCATCTGGCCGTAGACCGGGTACAGGTACAGCATCGAGAGCAGCATCTTCACGAAGCGCAGCTGGTACGAGATGAACCCGGCGCCGATCCGGCGCTCCGGCGTGTAGTAGTTGACGATGTGCCGCTTGTGGATGACGGCGGGCAGCTTGGAGTGCACCAGGGCGTGCAGCAGCGCGTAGTCGGCGCCGATGGTGCGCAGCGACGGCACCAGCGGCAGCACCTCGTAACCCCGGTGGTCCAGGGCGACGTTGCACATGTAGACGTCCCAGATGTCCGGCACGCCGAGCACCGAGTCGCCGCTGTCGAACGTGTCGTGCCCGGCGCCCTTGAAGGAGATCTCCACCATGGCGTCCTGCTCCTCGCGGGTCCACACCCGCGGGGTCCACAGCCGCACCAGGTCCCGGTAGACCTCCGGGTCGAGCTCGTTGATCTCGCCGATGTCGACGTTGAGTTCGCCCATGAAGGCGGCGCTGACCAGCATCACCGGCTTGTCCGCGTCCGCCGGGTCGAGCTCGGAGCGGGACACCCCGGCCTCCGCCTCCCCGGCCGGCTTGCCGATCGACAGCAGCTCGTGGTGGATCGGGAACATCTTCTCCCCGTCGACGACCTGGTAGTCGAAGTCGTCGTTGCGCAGGTGCGACGAGGTGCAGCCCAGGGCGGCCGCGCCCAGGAAGATCCGGTTGACGCAGGAGCCGTACGCGACGGCCGGCGGCAGCATCAGGTCGAGCAGCAGCTCGGGGTCGGCGCCGCCGGAACGCCGCGCCACGTCGAGGAAGAACTCGCGCTGCGCCTCGTTGCCGAGGTGGTGGACGAACACGCCGGGGGAGGGTGCCAGCGCGGCCACGGCGTCCGCGTTCTTCGCGAACTCGGGGGCCTCGGTGGTGTCGAGGACGAGGAGGTGGACCTCGACCCCGAAGGTCCGGACGGCGTAGGCCGCCTCCTCGGCGAGGTCCACGATGGTGCCGGGACAGGCCCGCATGGTGGGCAGGGCGAGGCAGACTCGTTGCATGGTGTGGGATCTCCGTCTGATCGTCAGATTCGTTGCGACGCCTGGCAGTCGAGCGAGGAGAAGACGCCCCGACCGGCCCGCCGGGCCGTCCCGGACGGGCTCGCCGGCGGGCGGAGGGCTGCGGCGGCGCCGTGGACGACCTGGTTCCACCACCCTGGATCAGGCCGAACCGGGGTGTCAACGCACCGCCCCCGGCCCGTCCCCGCCGCCCGCCGACACTGCCCGATGGGGCAGCGGACCCTGCCCCGGACGGGCCCCGGCGCGGAATGGTCCGCATGCGCCCGGGGGCTCTCCGGGTGAACGGGGAACGGTCGTGCGGAATCCCGCCGGGAATCGCCCGCGGCCGCCGCGGCCCGCCTTCCGTGCCCGAAGTCCGCCGGAGCGGAACCCGGCCGGGGCGATTGATCTCCCGCGCGCCTATTCGGCACCCGGCCGCCCGCACCGAAATTGATCCGTGATGATCGTTGCGCACCCTGCGCCGAATATCTCGGGAAGATAACGGACTTGCGGTGGAGATGTTCCGGAGTGGGCGAACGCCCTTGAATTCGGGCCGCCCCGGACCGGCCGCCTACGCCAGGCAGGTCCGGCCGCGGCCGTGCTCCCCGAGGTCCGCCAGCGCGAGGTCGATGGCGCTCAGCGCCCCCGCCCGACGGTGCTCCAGACCGACCCGCTCGGCGATCGCCAACGCCTCCTCGGCCGCCTCCAGCGCCTGGGCCGGACGCCCGGCGGCCCGGTAGGAATCGGCCAGCGACACCAGCACGCCCGGCATCCGGTCCCAGGAGCCGAGCGCGCGCAACGCGCCCAGACACTCCTCGTAGTCCCGGCCCGCCGCCTCGAACCGGCCCGTCCCGTGCAGCGCCCCCGCCCGGGCGTACAGCATGTGGACCTGGCCGACGAAGTCACCGAGATCCTTGAAGGTCGCCAGGCTGCGCTCGGCCCGCTGCAACGCGGACTCCGGCCGGTCGACGGCGATGTCGGCCAGCGCCGCCATCCCCTCGACGAAGGCGTGCGCGGACCGGTTGCCCAACTCGACGCTCAGCGCCACGGCCTCGTCGCACCAGGCGGTGACCTCCTCGTCGGTGCAGTACGGAAGGCTGGTCAGCGCCAGCACGATCAGCGCACCGGGCAGCAGGGCCGCCTGCCCGGTCCGCCGCGCCAGCGCGACCACCCGGACCGCCTCGGAGCGGGCCTGCGAGGTGCGCTGGAACTCCCGCTGCGCCCACATCAGCGTGTACCGGGCCCGCGCCTCGCTCTCCGGCAGGCCCGCCGCGCCGGCGGCCTCGGCCACCCGCCCGGCCAGGTCGCACAGCTCCGGCACGGCCGTGCCCAGGTCGATCAGCTGGGTGAGCACCAGCGTCAGGTCCGCGACCACCGCCAGCGGGCCGTCCGGATCGCGGGCGGCCTGCCCGGCGACCGCCAGCACCGCGGGCACCTCCCGCCGGGCCCAGCGCAGCCCCTCGGCCGGCCCGGCGAAGACCGGCTCGACGACGACCGGTTCGACGAAGACCTGCCCGGCGGTGGCCTGCCCGGCGGTGGCCTGCCCGGCGGCCTCCGTCGCCACCAGGTCGGGGAAGGGGTAGCCGGGCCGGACCACCCGGTACAGGCCCGCCACCGTCGCCAGGTAGTGCCGCAGCAGCCGTTCGACGGCGGCCCGCCCGGCGGCGTCCCCGTCCACCTCCCGGACCAGCTCACGGGCGAACAGCCGCAGCAGGTCGTGGTACTGGTAGCGGCCGGGGTACGGGCAGGACAGCAGCCCCAGATCGGTCAGCGAATCGGCCAGCCGCTCGGCCTCCGGCTCCGGCAGCCCCAGCAGCACCGCGGCCGCCGCCGAGGACACCCCCGGGCCGTCCGCCGACGACAGCAGCCGGAACGCCCGGGCGGTCTCCGCGTCGAGCTGGTCGTAGCTGAGCCGGAACGAGGCGGCGACCGCCAGCTCCCCGGCCTCCAACTCGGCCAGCCGCCGCCGCTCGGAAGCCAGCCGGTCCGCCATGTGCGACAACTGCCAGGCCGGCCGGGCCGCCAACCGGGACGCCGCCGTCCGCACCGCCAGCGGCAGGAACCCGCAGGCCGCCGCCACCCGCCGGGCCGCCGCCGGCTCGGCCGACACCCGCGGCTCCCCGGCGATCGCCGTGAGCATCCGCACCGACTCCTCCGGGGTCAGCGGCTCCAGGCCGACCTGCCGGGTCATCGCCACTCCCGACAGCCAGGCCCGGCTGGTCACCAGCACCGCGCAGGTGCGGCTGCCGGGCAGCAGCGGCCCGATCTGCTGGGTGTCGCGGGCGTCGTCCAGCACGATCAGCACCCGCAGGCCCGCCACCCGGGACCGGAACAGCGCGGCCCGCTCCGCCGTTCCCTGCGGGACCACCGCGTCGGCCACCCCCAGCGCGCCCAGGAAACCGGCCAGCACCTCGCCCGGGTCGGCGGGGAACGCTCCCGCCCCCCGCAGGTTCACGTACAGCTGCCCGTCCGGGTACTGCCCGCCCACCGCATGCGCGACGTGCACCGCGAGCGTCGACTTGCCCACCCCGCCCAGGCCCGACACCCCCACCACCGGCATCGCCGGGCCGTCCGGCGCCAGGTCCGCGCAGAGCGCCGCGCAGAGCTCGTCCCGGCCGGTCCAGTCGGAGATGTCGGCGGGCAACTGGGCCGGCGGGAGCAGCGCGGAGCCGGCCGGCCCGCCGCCCGCCTCCAGCGGCGGCGCCGGTGGGGCGGCCGGCACGGCCAGCTTCGGATCGCCCGACAGGATGCCCAGGTGCAACTCCCGCAGCCGCGGCCCCGGTTCGACCCCCAGCTGCTCCAGCAGCGCGCGGCGGACGTCCGCGTACACGCCCAGCGCCTCGGCCTGCCGCCCGCCGCGGTACAGCGCCAGCATCAGCAGTTCGCGCATCGGCTCCAGCAGCGGGTACTGGCTGACCCACATGGTCAGCTCACCGACCGCTTCGGCGTGCCGCCCCGTCTCCAACTCGGCTTCCAGGCAGGCCTGGACGGCATTCAGCCGACGCTCGACCAGCCGGGCCCGGTGCGCCTGGGCGAGCGGCCCCGGCAGCTTGGCCAGCGGCTCGCCGTGCCACAGCCCGCATGCCTCCCGCAGCAGCCCGAGCGCCCCGGCGGTGTCCCCCAGCGCGCGGGCCCGGCCCGCCGCCGCGACCCGGTCCTCGAACACCTCGACGTCCATGCAGTCGGCCGGGAGCCGCAGCACGTAGCCGCTGCCCGAGGACACCAGCACCGTCGGCTGCACCCGGTCCGGCTCCAGCACCCGCCGCAGCCGCGACACGTACGTCCGCACGATGGCCGCAGCGCGGGCCGGCGGCTCCTCCCACAGCGCGTCGAGCAGCTCGTCGACGGACACGATCCGGCGGGCCCGCAGCGCCAACGCGGCCAGCAGCGCCCGCTGTTGCGGCGGGCCGAGCTCCAACTCGCGTTCCCCGCGCCAGGCCTGCACCGGCCCGAGCAGACACAGGCGCAGCCGTTCCCCGCCGTCCGGCTCCGGGGCCGGGCTGCCGTGGGGCTCTCCGATTTCCGTCATTGTCCGAAGGTAGCGGCTCGGCCCGCCGGACCGCGGTGCCGGGGCGGGCAATTCCACCGCCGCGGACGGGTCTTGTCGGTCGCCCGGGCCCGCGCATTCGATTCCGCCGGGTCCGCGCGCGGAAACGGCCGTGCCGCGGACCGTCCTCCCGCCGGGCCGAGAAATGCAAAATTTTCCCGTGGAACGGGAACCACTGGCGCAGATGCGCATCCATCAATCTTTTATTGACCGGCGGCGGATAGCTTGGCCCGGTCCGCCGAACCTCCGGTGGACACGGGCAACTCCCGCGGTGCCAGCCGGGCCGCGGGAGGAGGACAGGCGTCGCGTGCGGACGACGCCGGCCGACCGGTTCTGACGGTGCGCCACCGTCCGTGGGGGGCGGTGGCGCACCGGCGAGCGCAACGAAAGGAATCCAGCGCCGTGCTCCAGTACGCCGACGACGTCCGTACGACGACCCGACCGATCCCGACCGAGGCCACCCGGACGATCCCGGTGGCCGTCCACGCCCTGGACCCGCTCTCCCGGGCCGGAGTGGTGAGCTTCCTCCGGCAGTGCCCGGAGGTCTCCCTGGTGGACGACAGCCACCGGGGCGGGACCGGCGTGGCCCTGCTGGTCGCCGACACCTTCGACGAGACGGCCCTGACCAGCCTGTCCCGGCTCGTCCGGGCCGACCGCACCCGGGTGGTGCTGGTCCTGGACCGGATCCAGGAACCGGAACTGCTCAACGTCGTCTCGCTCGGCGTGACCGCCATCCTCTGGCGCCGTGAAGTGACCAGGGACCGCCTGCGCCAAGCCGTCCTCAGCGCCGACCGCGGCCACGGCGACCTCCCGCCCGACCTGCTGGGCAAACTGATCGGCTGCATGGGCCGCCAGCGCACCGGCGACGGCCCCGCGCACGACAACGGCCCCACCGACTTCGGCATGCTCCCGCGCGAGGTCGACGTCCTGCGCATGGTCGCCGACGGCATGGACACCGGCGAGATCGCCGTCAAGCTCCTCTACTCCGAGCGGACGATCAAGAACATCATCCACACCGTGACAACCCGCTTCCAACTGCGCAACCGCGCCCACGCCGTGGCCTACGCCCTGCGCGAGGGCTACATCTAGCCCGCCCCGCCCGGCCCCTCCGCCGGACTGCGGTCAGCAGAGCCAGTGCGCGGCGGCGGCCAGTAGGGCGGTGACGCCGGTGTGGATGGTGGGGTCGGGGACGGGGGCGTAGCGGGCGGAGTGGTTGGTGGGGACGTCGGCGGGGAGGCCGTTGGCGGCGAGGTCCTCGAGGGTGAGGCCGTGGAAGAGGGCGTGGTCGGTGCCGCCGAAGTGCCACATCACGGAGGGGACGCCGAGGGCGGTGCCGAAGACGCCGAAGTCCTCGCTGCCGGTGAGGGGGTGGGGCAGGACGACGACCTGCTGGTGGCCCAGGGTGTCGCCGAGGGCGGTGATCACGGAGTTGGTGGTGCCGGGGTCGTTGAAGGTCACCGGGAAGGACGGCAGGGCGGTGATCTCGGGGTGCTGTGGAGCGCCGGAGGCGGCCGCCTCGGCGTGGACGATGCGTTCGACGGCCCGGAGGATCCGGTCGCGCACCGCGGGGGCGGTGCTGCGGATGTTGATCAGCAGCTCGGCGGTGTCGGGGATGATGTTCTCCTTGGTGCCGGCGTGGATCGCGCCGACGGTCAGCACCGCCGTCTCCGTCCCGCCGACCTCGCGGGAGACGACCGTCTGAAGGCGCATCACCACGGCGGCGGCCATCACGATCGGATCCACCGTCATCTCCGGGACGGAGCCGTGCCCGCCGCGTCCGAAGAGGCGGATCCGGAAGCTGTCGGAGGCGGACATGATCGGGCCCGGGCGGGTGACGACGATGCCGACGGGGACGGGCATGACGTGCTGGGCGAGGCAGACCTCGGCCCGGGGGAAGCGGTCGAGGAATCCGTCCTCGATCATGGCCGGTGCGCCGCCGACCTCCTCGGCGGGCTGGAAGACCGCGACGACGGTGCCGCGCCAGTGCTCCCGGTGGGCGGCGAGCTGCGCGGTGGCGCCGAGCAGGCAGGTGACGTGCATGTCGTGGCCGCAGGCGTGCATCACCGGGACTTCGTTCCCGTCGGGGTCCACGGCCCGGACGGTGGAGGCGTACGGCAGGCCGGTCTGCTCCTCGACGGGCAGGCCGTCCATGTCGGCGCGCAGCAGCACGACCGGGCCGTCGCCGTTGGTGAGGACGCCGACGACGCCGGTGCCGCCGACCTGCTCGGTCACCGCCCAGTTCTGCGCGCGCAGTTGCTCGGCGACGATTCCCGCGGTGCGGACCTCCTGGAAGGACAGTTCGGGGTGGGCGTGCAGGTCCTCGTACAGCGCCCGCAGTCCGGGGACGCGGCCGGCGAGGCCGGCGAGCAGCTCGGTGGCGGGTGCGGGGACGGTGGCGGTCATGAGGGCTCCATGCCGGTGCTGGGAGTGCCGGTGGTCGGACGGGTGCGGACGCGCGCGCCGAACGCGGCGCGGAAGGAGGCGGGGTCCTGCGGGGTGAAGACGGCCATCAGCGCGGTGACGACCGCTCCGACGACGAGCGAGGCGAAGGCGGTCCGGAAGGAGAAGGCGTCGATGATCACGCCCATGACGGGCGGGGTGACCATGCCGGCCAGTTGGCCGCCGACCACGACGACGGCGCCTCCCACGCCGACGAAGGCGGGCGGCAGGCCGCTGAGCGGCACGGCGAAGATCGGCATGTAGGCCAGCGAGGCGGCGGCGACGACGACGGTGGCGAAGACCACGAAAGCGGTGGTCGAGGAGGAGAAGGCCATCAGCGGCAGCGCGATCGCGGCGACTGCCATGCCGGGCACGACCAGCTTGCGGTGGTGGCCGCCCAGCCGGTCGGACAGCCGCCCGCCGATGATCGTCGCGGCCGCGCCGGCGAGGGCCGGCGGGACCATCAGCGCGCCCACCGCGGCGAGCGGGACGCCCATCCTGGTGTTGAGGTAGGACGGGGCCCAGGCGAGCAGGCCGCCCTGAAGGATGTTGTAGCCGAACATCATCGCCGCGAAGCGCCAGAGCGCACCGACCCGCAGCACCTCCCGGAGGCCGTGGCGCCTCCCGGCGACCCCGGCCCCGACCCCGGCTTCGGCCCCGGCCTCGGTTCCGGTACGGGGCAGCGGGGCCGGCAGCCAGGCCCGCATCGCCAGGACGACGAACACGCCGAGCGCGGCGGCCGAGAAGAACGCCGAGCGCCAGCCGAAGACGGCGACCAGCGGGGCGACGGCGAGCGGGGCGGCGATGGCGGCGACGGCGCTGGAGCTCATGATCACGCCGTTGGCGCCCATCCGCTGCTCGGGGCTGGTCCGCTCGACCAGCACCTTCATCGAGGCCGGCGGGAAGATCCCCTCGGCCGCGCCGAACACGAAGCGCACGGCCAGCAGGGCGGCGAACGACCAGGCGAAGCCGGTCAGGGCGGTGAACAGCGACCAGGCGAGCAGGGCCCAGGTGGTGACCCGGTGGGCGCCGAAGCGGTCGGTGAGCAGGCCGCCCGGGATCTGGGCGAGGGCGTAGGCGAGGAAGAACGCCGAGACGACCAGGCCCTGTTGACCGTGCGACAGGTGGAATTCCTTGCCGACGGAGGGCAGGACGAAGTTGATGACCAGTCGGTCGGCGTAGTCGATCAGCCAGGCGGCGAAGAGCAGGACGACCGTGATCCTGGCGACGCGCTCGCCCGGGACGGCTCGGCCGACGGCGGCCGGCGCCGGGTGGGTGGACGGGGGCGGGACAGCGGGAGCAGACATGGCACTCCTCTCACCAGTGGTCAGGGCAGGGTTCAGCAGGGAAGTGCACCTAAGATCCGGCTTGTGAGGGAATAGATCGACGATTCGCCGGAAAATTGCAGAACTGGCCCACTGGTGCAGGATTCCGCCAACACGGCCCCGTCCCGGCCCCGGCCCGATACCGGCTGGACTCTCGCTGGAGCCCGGCTCGACCCGGGCCCCGCTCGACCTGGGTCCCGGGTCCGATCCGGGCCCGGCCTGCGTCGGATGCCCGGGTCGAGGTGACCGGGCGTCAGGCCGGGGTCCCGACGAGGTGGTGGGGGACGGGCGCGGCGTCGGGGGCGAGTCCCAGGACGCGGTCGAGGTAGGAGTTGGCGAAGACCCCGGACGGGTCGACGGCGTCGCGCTGGGCGACGAAGTCGTCGAAGTGCTGGTAGCGGGGGCGCAGGCCCGCCGCGTCGAGCGTGTGCATCTTGCCCCAGTGCGGGCGGCCGCCGTAGGAGCCGAGGATGTCCTCGCAGGCCTGGAAGTACCGGCGGTAGGGCATCCGGTGGTACTGGTGGAAGGCGATGTAGCAGGTCTCGCGGCCCTGCGCGGTGGACAGCCAGATGTCGTCGGCGGCGGCGAACCGCACCTCCAGTGGGAAGGACACCCGCTCGCCGGTGGAGTCGATCCACCGCTTCAGCTCCCGCAGCGCGTCGACCGCGTGCGCGCGCGGAATGGCGAACTCGCCTTCCTGGAACCGGACATCGCGCGGCGAGGCGAACACCTGCGGGGACAGGTCCGTCCACTCCCGGGTGGACATCGCCCGCGCCGCGAACCGGGCGATCGGCGGGACGAGGGCCGGGACCGCGGTGCCGATCCGGCACAGCGCCTCGAACCCGAGGTCGCTGACCGCCCGGTCGATGCGGCGGGCGGCGGGGCCGATCGGCTTCAGCGGGGTGGAGTCGGGCAGCCGGGTGAAGCGCCGGGTCAGCGCCAGCTCGCTGTGCGGGAACCAGAAGAACTCGAAGTGGTCGTTGTCCTCGGTCAGTTCGTCGATCCGGTCGAGGACCTCCCGGACCGGCATCGCCGTGTCGCGGGCGTGCAGGGCGAACCGGTCGACGCACTGCAGGGTGACCTCGGTGACCACGCCGAGTGCCCCGATCCCGACCCGGGCGGCCCGGAACAGTTCGGGACGCTCCTCGGCGGAGCAGCGCACCGTCGAGCCGTCGGCCAGGACCATCCGCAACGCCCTGATCTGGGTGGCGATTCCGCCGAAGCGCAGCCCCGAGCCGTGCGTCCCGGTGGAGACGGCCCCGGAGACGGTCTGCCGGTCGATGTCGCCCATGATTTCCATGGCGAGCCCGTGCGAGGCCAGCAGCGGGCTCAGCTTCCACAGCGGCATGCCGGCCCCGACGGTGACCAGCCGGCGGTCCGCGTCCACCGAGCACAGGCGGTCCATGGCGTCCAGGCGCAGCTGCATGCCGGGGGCGACGGCCGCGCCGCTGAACGAGTGCCCCGAGCCGACCGCCTTGACCCGCAGTCCGCGCCCGGCTGCCTCCGCGACGGCGGCGGCCACCTCGTCGGTGTTCGCCGGCCTTCGGACGAGGGCGGGCCTGACGCTCTCGCTGCCCGACCAGTTGCGCCACAGCTCGGTCATGCCGGAAGTCCTTTCCACGGGGTCGACAGGGGTTGACGGGGGTCGACGGGGGTCGACAGAGGGCAACGGGTCGAAGGCGCCGACCCGTCGGCGGGCGACGAGGTTTGTCGGGCAGCGTCGTCTTGGTCGGTTGTCCAAGTCAAGAGGCGCGGGCCATTGACTTGGACAACCGACCAAGTCAGGGTTGGCACCTCCGAGCAGGGCACACACTGCCCCGGGCAGGCCCCGGGCGCCGAGAAAGGCCCCGTCAGCCATGGGACGTCCCACCCCGATCCCGCCGACGACACACCCCGGCGGCAGCGACCGCACCCCCGCCCGGCGGCCCGCCACCCCCACCGAACTGGACCGGGCGACGGCCGGCCTCCAGCCGCCGTTCGCGGTCGTCGACCTCGGGGCGCTGGACGTCAACGCCGCCGCGATGGTCCGCCGCGCCGGCGGGAAGCCGATCCGCCTGGCCAGCAAGTCGCTGCGCTGCCGTCGGGTGATCCACGACGTCCTGCGCCGGCCCGGCTTCTCCGGCATCCTCGCCTTCACCCTCCCCGAGGCGCTCTGGCTGGCGCAGGACCACGAGGACGTCCTGGTCGGCTACCCCACGGCCGATCTGCCCGCGCTGCGACGCCTGGCGGCGGACCCCGAACTCGCCGCGCGCGTCACGCTGATGGTCGACTCCGTGGAGCACCTGGACCTGCTCTCCACCGTCACCGGGCCCGACGGCCCGCCGCTGCGCGTCTGCCTCGACCTGGACGCCTCCCTCCGGCTGGCCGGCGGACGCGTCCACCTCGGCATGCGCCGCTCACCGCTGCACACCCCCGGCCAGGCCCGCGACCTCGCCCGCGCGGTACTCGCCCGACCGCGGCTGCGCCTGGTCGGCGTGATGGCGTACGAGGGGCAGATCGCCGGCGTCGCCGACGACCGGCCCGGCCTGCCGCTCGCCCGCGCCGCCGTCCGACTGGTGCAGCGCCTCTCCGTGCGGGAGTTGAGCGAGCGCCGCGCCGCCGCGGTCGCGGCCGTCCGGGAGCTCGCCCCGCTGGAGTTCGTCAACGGCGGTGGAACCGGCAGCCTGGAGACCACCTCCGCCGAACCGGCCGTGACCGAACTCGGCGCGGGCTCGGGCCTGTTCGCGCCCGGGCTGTTCGACCACTACCGCCGCTTCCGCCCGCTGCCCGCCGCCCACTTCGTGCTGCCCGTCGTCCGCAGGCCCGCCCCCCGGCACATCACCCTCCTCGGCGGCGGATGGATCGCCTCCGGACCGCCGGGCCGCGACCGGCTGCCCCTTCCGGTCCGGCCGGCCGGGCTGCGGCTGCTGCCCGGGGAAGGCGCGGGCGAGGTCCAGACCCCGCTGGGCGGCGGCGTGGCCGACGGCCTGCGGCTGGGCGACCGGGTCTGGTTCCGGCACGCCAAGGCGGGCGAACTGTGCGAGCGCGTCAACGAGTTGCACCTGGTCGAGGGCGACCGGATCGTCGACGTGGCCCCCACCTACCGGGGCGAGGGGCGCGCCTTCCTGTAGCGACTGCCCGGCCCCGGCGGGCCGGTGCCGGGGTACCTTGACCGGGCCCGCCCCCGCCCCAGAACCACGGGAGACCACATGGTCCGCCAGTCCGCCGACGCGCGCCGCGAGCAGCTCGTCGAGGCCGCCATCCGCGTCATGATCCGCGACGGCGTGGCCAGGGCCACCACGCGGGCCGTCGTCGGCGAGGCCGGGCTCCCGCTGGGCGTGTTCCACTACTGCTTCCGCTCCAAGCAGCAGCTCCTGCACGGCGTGATCGAACGGATCATGCTCCGCTCGCTCGCCTTTCCCCCCGTCACCCCCACCGCCGGGGCCACCCCGCGGGACTTGCTGCACGCCTACCTGCACGCCTACTGGGACCGCGTCCGGCAGAGTCCCGACGAGCACCAACTCACCTACGAACTCGCGCAGTACGCGCTGCGCGAGCCGGGCCTGGAGGACGTGGCCCGCCGCCAGTACCGGCAGTACCTGGACGCCAACGTCGACCAGCTGGAGGCGGTCGCCCGGCTCGCCGGAATCCGCTGGAGCTTGGAGGTGCCCGTCCTCGCCCGCTACGGGATGAACTTCCTCGACGGTCTCACCCTCAACTGGCTGATCGACCGCGACGACGCCGCTGCCCGCGCCGCCCTCGACGCCTACGCCGACCACCTGTCGACCCTGGCGGTCGGCCGTGACTGAACCGGGCCGGTGCGCGAACCCGCAGGGCAGTCAACGTCGTTGATGTGTAACGGAGTTGGTTCCGAGGTGTGCGAGGTCCCTCAGGGCGGTGCCATGGTGAGCCCGGCGTCGGCGCCGCCGCGGCTGAGGACCACGGTGCGGATGTGGTCGAGCGCCCGGGCGAGGTCGGCGCGGTCCGGGTTGCGGCGGACCGCCGCGCCGAGGTCGAGGACCCGGTACGGCGGGCCGTCCATGAGCTGCGGGAGGAACTCGGCCTTGGTGACGGTCCATCGACGGCCGGGTCCGGCGGGTGGCGAGAAGGTGAATCGGGCGATCGAACTCCAGTTGCCGCGCGGGTCCTTGGCGCCGGTGTAGTTGTACATCTGGCCGGCGATCTGGTCGCCCATTCCGTAGACCGTCCAGGTCCCGTTGACCTTCTCGTACGCCTGGGGGATGTGCGCGTGGGTGCCGAGGATCAGGTCGATGTCGGGCGCGTCGGCGGGCTGGTCGGCAGTCAACTCGCGGGTGAGGGAGAGTTGTTGATCGTTCGGCTCGTCCTGCCACTCGGTGCCCCAGTGCAGGCTGACCACGACGATGTCCGCGCCGGCGTCGCGGGCGGCCCGGGCGTCGGAGAGGATCCGGTCCCGGTCGATCAGGTTGACCGCCCAGGGCTGCCCCGGTGGCAGCGGGATGTCGTTGGTGCCGTAGGTGTAGGCGAGTTGAGCGACGACGGCGCCGTGCACCCGCAGCAGGGCGGGCGCGCCCGCCTCGTCGGCCGTCCGGGCCGAGCCGGTGTGGGCCAGGCCCACCGCGTCCATGGCGTCGAGGGTCCGGCGGATGCCGTCGGGGCCGTCGTCGAGGCTGTGGTTCGACGCCGTGTCGCACGAGGCGTAGCCGGCGTCCTTGAGGGCGCGGGCGACCTGCGGGGGAGACTTGAACGTCGGCCAGCCGGAGAACGGCCCGCCGTCGGCCCCGTACACGGTCTCCATGTGGCAGATGGCCAGATCCGCGGCGCTCACCACCGGCTTGACGTCCGCGAGCATCTTCGAGAAGTCGTAACCGTTCTCGCCGGCGTCGTCCGCGGCCTGCCGGATGATCTCGGCGTGCGGCAGGACGTCGCCCGAGGCGAGCAGCGTGAACGGCTGCGGCCCGGCGGGGGAGGCGGCCGCGGTGCCCGGCTGGTGCCGCTGCGACCGGGCCTGCGGTGACGGCGGCGGGGCGCCGCACGCCGCGAGGGCCGTGAACAGTGCGGCAGCCATCGTCATCGCCGGCAGACGCATCCCGGAGCCTCCTCGCAGTCGGGAACGGATCGAGCAAGTCCCGAACCATGCAAGCCGCCGCCCCGCCGCAACGGAGCGGCACACGGTGGACGAGTCGCCTGGCAGCACCAACAGGAACCCCCGGGCGGCGGAAGCCCCGCCGGGACGGCGTCGCCGTTGCGGCCGAAGCCGAGCAGCGCCTGCCGCACCTGCTCCTGCCGCGCCTGCTCCCGCTGCCCGAGCTCGTACGGCTCGGCGATGGCGGCGTCCCCGAGCGGATCACCGGTGGTGCGCATGCGGCCGAGCAGGTCGAGCAGGTCGGCCGTCCAGCCGCCGGCGGCCATGTGATCCTCCTTCAGGGCCGGTAGGTGCTGCGCACGAGTACCAGCTCGCGCCGTGCCGAGGCGGCAACCCCACCCGAACGAAGGCGCGTCGAACCCGTCGGCCGGGCTCGGGCGACCCGGCGGCTCCCTGCCGGCCGCGGGGAGTCGGGCACCCGAATACCGGCCCTCCGCTGCTGTGCGACTACCGGCCGTTCGACCGGTCGGAACCGGCCATGCAGGCGGACGGCGTGTTGAACCCCCGTGCGGACGGGCACCGTTGACGGCGAAGGACGGCAAGCAGTCGGCTGCCGTCCCGGCGGGTGCTCGGGAGGACCGCGCTGTGGCATCGCTCGCGCCGTACCTCCTGGCCGGCGCGCCGCCCACCGCCCTCGGGCGGGTCGTGAAGCCCGGCCGCCGGCGCCCTTGCCGAGCTGATCGGCCGCAGCGGGTTCCGGCTGTGCGGGGCCTGTCTCGTCGCGGCTGCGGCGCACGGCCGGGTGCTCGGGCCGGCGCTGCCGGCGTGGCGGCGCGCCCTGCAACAGGCCCGCGCGGCACCGAACTTGGCCCTTTCCGGCCGGCGGCCGACCGGATCGCCACCGTCCTCGCGCGGAAGAACCCCGCGCTCGTCGGCCTGCCCGCCATGCGCCGCCGGACCGCGCTCACCCGCCGGGCGTCTGCCGGAACGACGGCCGAAGCGGGGCCGGCGTGAGCCGGGGCACGAGTTCGGTTCCACCAGGACAGTCGTCACCCGGGGGTGGGCATTGGGCACGGAATCTCGGCGGGCGGCGCAGTCGTCGCTGTTCCGGATGCTGGAGCGGCACGAGTGGATCGAGAACGAGCGCCTGCACCCCCGGGGCCGGGTGTTCGTGTCGGACTACAACGGCGCACATCCGTTCGTGGAGACATACCTGGGCGAGCTGGCCGACCTCGCGCCGCACCGCCTGACGGACATCACCCGCTACTCGGCCCTGGACGAGGACACGGCACTGCGCGACAAGATCGCCCGGATGCACGCCCGCCTCGACGGCGTCCCGTACGAGGCGCAGAACGTGGTCCCGGCGGGCGGATCGAGCGGCCTGCTGGCCACGTTCGTCCTGTGGCTGCTCGTCAACGGCCACCGGCGGATCCACTACCTGCCGCCGGTCTACTACAAACTCGCCTATCTGCTAAGGGAGTTCGGAATCGAGCCGGTTCCCGTGGCCCGGGCGCACGCCCATCAGGACGGCTTCGATCCGGAACTGCCCGCCGAGCGGACCGTCCTCGTACTGACGGATCCCGTCTGGTACGCCGGGCGCCGCGTGCCCGACCGCGTCCTGCGGGCGGTTGCCGACTGGCAGCGGGCCACCGGCTCCCTGGTGTTCGTCGACGGCACCTTCCAGTACCTGCCGTGGGACGGCCGCCCGGGGGAGGCCAGCGCCCGCCTGCCCGTCGAACAGACCCTGCGCCTGGTCTGCCCCACCAAGTACCTGTCCATCCACGGCTATCGCGCCGCCCACCTGCTGGTGCCGACCGTGCTGCGCCGACCGCTGGCGGACCTGCACATCAATCTGCACGGCGACGTCGCCGTCTCCGACCGCCTGTTCGCCCACCGCGCGGCCGACCTCATGCTGGCGGGCGGCAACGCCGACCTGGTGGGGCACATCCGCGACAACCACCGGGCGCTGGCGGCGAGCGGGGCGCTGGCCGCCGAAGTGCCGGCCGAGTGCGGCTTCTTCCTGTTCGCCCGCCCCCGTGCGTCGCTGGAGCGCTACCTCGCGATGGGCGCGGAGTTCTTCGAACTGGACGGCCACGAAGGCCATGTGCGGATCAACCTGCTCAATCGGACCGGCCTCGATGCGCTGATCGCCGGGGCGCCGACACCTGAGGCAGCCTCAGCGGCCGGCCGGGGCGATGGCGTGCCGTCGCTGCCACACCCCGCGTGAGATGCGGGCCAGCAGCCGCGCGGCGGGATCCTCGGCGTCGTGGCCGTTGGCCAGCGGCCCGGTGTAGCAGACGGCCAGCACGTACGGCGGTGCGTCGCCGGGGCGAACGAGGGCGGCGCTGTGCCGCAGGCCGGGGAACCATCCGTTCTTGCCCGCCAGGAGGACGCCCGGCGGCAGGCCGGCGGCCAGGTCCACCCGGTGCGCGTTGTGCTCCAGCAGGGCCAGCACCTCCGGCTCCAGGGACTGGAGCAGCCGTACCAGGTCCAGCGCGCTGACCCGGTTGTGCACGCCTGCGTCCCGGCCCGCGTAGTCCTCGATCCCGCGCGGGCTGCCGCCCGTCGCCCCGGCCCGCCGCCACACCTCGGCCACCGCCGTCGGCCCGACCTGATCGAGGCACAGGTTCGTCGCCAGATTCGAGGAGTGGGTGACCATCCGCTCGGCCAGCCAGCGCAGCGGCACCCGCTCGCCCAGGCGCTCCCACGGCAGCGGATCGCTGTCCCAGGAACGGCTGTTGCCGTACACCGCGCCGGTGACCGACCGGAACCGGTTCACCACCCGCACCCGCACGTCCCAGTCGACCGCGCTGCGGTGCAGAGCCGCCAGCACCGCCGCCTTCATCGTGCTCGCCGCGTCGTGCGGCACCAGCGCGTTGCGCGAGAACACCGGAGCGCCCTGCCCGGGCGCCACTACCACCGAAAGCACCGTGCCATCGTAGGGGGCGCGAGGGCGAACGGTTCCGTGGGCCGGTCGGCCATCGCGGTCGATCCTTCGGCGGGATGTCATGACTGGGTGTCAGTCGCGTTCTCCCACCGGATCGTTCGGGTGCCGGGGTGCCGGGGTGCCGGGGTGGCTCCGCCCGCATCCGCATCCGGCCGGGCAAGTGACGCCATCGCCCTCGCCGTGGAAGCCCCGAACGCCCCCTGCCACGCGCGGCGCGGTCGCCTCGCGGGCGGCGCGTGTTGCACGCGGCAGGCCGGCGTTCGGGCGGGCAGTCGCCCTGCGGGGGCATCAGCCCTCGACGACGCCCAGGATGTCGTCCTCGCGCAGAACGATGAACTCCTCGCCGGGCTTCACTCCCTCCGGCAGGGTTGCCGCGGCCTCGGCGTCCCGCTTGGCGGCCTCCTCCGCCCGCTGCTCGGGGGTCTTGGCCGCCCACTCGGCCGCTGCCTTCTTCAGCCCGGGGATCTCCATCTGCTTCCTCTTCTCGCTCTCGGTGGCGTTCATGTGACGCGTTGTCACCGAGCGAAGCGTCCCAGGATTCGGGCCCGGCGGTGGCAGGACGCCTGAAGTGCAGCGGTGGGGCGCGGGTGTCGCGCCGCCCCGGCCCCGCGCTCGGTCGAATGTACGGACAAGTTGAGCCGGATCGCGCCAGGTGGCTTGCGTGTTCGGGCTGGGCGGTCCTAACTTAATGTCCGTACATTTGAAGGGGGGCCTTGATGGCCAAGCAGCATCATCGGATCGTGATCATCGGTGGAGGGACCGCCGGGATCACCGTCGCGGCTCGGCTCCGCCGGGCCGGCCAGCGGGACGTCGCGGTGGTCGACCCGAGCGAGCAGCACTACTACCAGCCGCTGTGGACGCTGGTCGGCGGCGGTCGGGCTCCGCTCGGGGAGAGTGTCCGCCCGCAGGCGTCCGTCATGCCGAAGGGCGTCCGGTGGATCCGCCGTGCCGCCGTCGCCGTCGACCCCGAGGCGCAGGAGGTGGCGCTGGACGGCGGCGACACCGTGTCGTACGACCAGTTGGTGGTCTGCCCGGGCATCCAACTGGACTGGGACCGAATACCGGGCCTGGAGGGCGGGCTCGGCAAGGGCGGGCTGTCCAGCAACTACGCGTTCCAGCATGCCCCCGCGACCTGGCGCTTCATTCGTGAAACCCGTTCCGGCAGCGCGGTGTTCAGCATGCCGACGGGCGCCGTCAAGTGCGGCGGCGCTCCGCAGAAGATCGCCTACCTCGCCGCCGACTACTGGCGCGAGCAGGGCGTCCTCGACCGGATAGACGTCCACCTGGTGATCCCCGGCACCGCCATCTTCGGCGTGCCGGAGTTCGCCCGGGTGCTCGACGGCGTGGTGCGCCGGTACGGGATCAACGTCCACTACGGCAGCGAA
Organism: Kitasatospora sp. NPDC092948; assembly: GCF_044754805.1. Lineage (NCBI taxonomy): Bacteria > Bacillati > Actinomycetota > Actinomycetes > Kitasatosporales > Streptomycetaceae > Kitasatospora > Kitasatospora sp. NPDC092948. The sequence continues at coordinate 189,868 of NZ_JBIVPU010000001.1, forward strand.
GTCACCGAAGTACGTCCCGAGGCACGCGAGTTGGTCGTCACCGAGTTGGACGGCGGCGGCACGACGGTGCTGCCGTACGACATGGCCCACGTGGTGCCGCCGCAGAGCGCCCCGGACTGGATCAAGCGCAGCCCGCTGGCCGGCGCCGACGACCCGGCGGGCTACGTCGAGATCGACAAGCACACCATGCGGCACGTCCGTCACCCCAATGTCTGGGCCCTCGGCGACGCCGGATCGTCCCCGAACTCCAAGACCGGCGCCGCCGTGCGCAAGCAGGCGCCCGTGGTGGTGGAGAACCTGCTCGCGGTGCTCAACGGCCGGGAGCCCACGGCCACTTACCAGGGCTACTCGTCCTGCCCGCTGACCACCGCGCGCAACAAGATGCTGCTCGCCGAGTTCGACTACAGCGGACGTCCCACCCCGTCGATCCCGGTGATCGACACCGTCCGCGAGCGCACCGACATGTGGTACCTCAAGCGCCGCGGACTGCCCTTCCTCTACTGGAACCTGATGCTCCGCGGCCTCGCCTGAGCCGACGGCCCGGGCCTTCCGGCCCATCGGCCTCCCGGCCCACCGACACACCGGCCGCAGCGTCGGAGGCCCACCCGCGTCGCCCCTCGTGCCCCGTGGCCGCACCCATCCCTGCCCACCCCCAGGAGCCCGTCATGCCCGAGAACGCCGGACCGCTGGTCCTCGTGCAGTTCTACCTCGACTGCCTCTCCCACGCCTCCTACCTCGTCGGCGACCGCACCACCGGCCGCGCCGTCGTGGTCGATCCGCAGCGCGACGTCAACGACTACCTCGCCACCGCCGAGCGCCACGGCCTGACCGTCGAGCGGGTCATCGAGACCCACATCCACGCCGACTTCCTCTCCGGCCACTTGGAGCTGGCCGAGCGCACCGGCGCCCGGATCTCCTACGGCTCCACCGCCACGCTCGACTTCGACACCGACCCGCTGGCCGACGGCGAGCGCCTCGTCCTCGGCGAGGTCGAGTTGGAGATCCTGCATACCCCGGGCCACACCCCGGAGTCGATCTGCGTGGTGGTGCGCGAGCACGCGGGCGACGCCGTGCCGTACGGCGTGCTCACCGGCGACACGCTGTTCATCGGCGACGTCGGCCGCCCCGACCTGCTCAGCTCGCGCGGCCGCTCGGCCGAGGAGATGGGCCGCCTGCTGTACCGGTCCACCCGCGCGCTGCTCGCCCTCCCGGACGGGACTCGGGTCTACCCGGCGCACGGGGCGGGCTCGGCGTGCGGCAAGAACCTCTCCGCCGAGCTGAGTTGCACCATCGGCACCCAGCGCACCGGCAACTACGCGCTGGCCGACATGACCGAGGACGAGTTCGTCGCGGTGGTGACGGACGGTCAGCCCGCCGTGCCCGCCTACTTCGCGTTCACCTCGGTGCGCAACCGGCAGGCCCGTCCGGTGCTGGACGAGGGCACGCAGGTCCCGGCGCTCACCCCGGAGGCGTTGCTCCAGGCACGGGCGGGCGGCGCGATCGTGCTGGACACCCGGGACCCGGAGGCGTTCGCCGCCGCGCACCTGCACGGCGCGGTCAACATTCCGCTCGGCGGCCGGTTCGCCGAACTCGCCGGGCAGGTGCTCGACGCCCAGGACGCCATCGTGCTGTGCGGCGAGCCGGACACCGCGGCCGAGGCCCGCACCCGCCTGGCCCGGATCGGCTTCGACCGCGTGCTGGGAGCCCTGGCCGCCCCGGTGGACACCGTCGACGCCGAGTACCTGACCCGCGCGATACGCCTGGACGCCGACGCCCTCGCCGACCGACTCGCCGATGCGGCAGCCGAGTTCACGCTGCTGGACGTGCGTGGCCCGGGCGAGGTGCGGGACAGCGGCACCGTCCCCGGCGCCCACCTGATCCCGCTGCCCGAACTGCTCGCCCGGCTGGGCGAACTGCCGACCGGGCAGCCGCTGACCGTGATCTGCGCGAGCGGCAACCGCTCCTCGGTGGCCGCGTCCGTGCTGCGCGCCCGCGGCTTCGACACCACCGACCTGCGCGGCGGCTTCGCCGCCTGGCACGGCGAGATCGCCCGCCCCGCCGACCAGGCCGCCCGCCCCGCCGACCAGGCTGTTCGCGCCGCCGGCCAGGCTGTTCAGTCTTCCGGCCATGACGTGGACGGCGTCACGGCGTGAGCGTTCTGATCACCGCTCTGCTCTGCGGAGCCGTGGTCGGCGTGGCGCTCGGCGGGCTCGGCGGCGGCGGGGGAGTGCTGGCGGTCCCGGCCCTGGTGTACCTGCTGGGCGTCGCGCCCGCCGCGGCCGGGACCACCAGTCTGGTCATCGTCATCGCGACCTCGGTCACCGCGCTCGCCCGCCACAGCGGCGCCGGCACCGTCGAGTGGCGGACCGGTCTCCTGTTCGCCGCGGCCGGCGTGCTCCCCGCCATCGGCGCGTCCGCGCTCGCCCACCGCATCCCGCAGGCGGCGCTGACCGTCGCGTTCGCCGCGCTGGCCGCCCTGGCCGCCGCGGCCATGCTGCGCGGCGCCCGCACCGCGCGGCGCGCGTCGACCGCGGACGACGGCGCCGCCGCCGCGCCCGCGGAGCCGGCCGGCCGGGGCGGGCACCCGGCGACGCTCGCCGCCGGGGCCGGACTGGGGGCGGTGACCGGGCTGCTGGGCGTCGGCGGCGGGTTCCTCGCGGTGCCCGCCCTGGTGTCCGTGCTCCGCCTGCCGATGCGCAAGGCGGTGGGCACCAGCCTGGTGGTCATCCTCGTCAACTCGACGGTCTCCCTCACCACCCGCCTGGCGGTCTCCGGCATCTCCCTCGACCCGGCGGTCTTCGGACCGTTCGTCGGCGCCGCCGTCCTCGGCGCCTGGGACGGCAAGCGACTGGCGGCCAAGCTCACCGGCAGCGCCCTTCAGCGCACCTTCGCCGTCGTGCTGCTCGCGGTGGCCGCCGCCATGCTGATCGGCGTTCTGGTCTGACGGCCGCCGACGGCTCCCGCCCGACCGCTGCCCGGACGATCCCACCCCGGGCAGCGGTCGCCGCATCCCCTCGTCGAGCGGCCGGCGTCGATTTGGCGCTGCCCCCGCAAAGGTACGAACATTCACCTCGTGCCCCGCACCACCCATCCGACCCATGACCCTCAGGACGGCGCCGTGACCACCGCTCCCGGCCCCCGGCCCCTCGTCCGATCCCCCGGGAACCCGCTCTGGGCACAACTGCGCGCCGACCTGCTGCGGCGACTCGACGACGGCGAGTTCCGCGACGTCTTCCCCGGCGAGCACGACCTGGTCGCCGAGTACCAGGTCAGCCGGCACACCGTCCGCGAGGCGCTGCGGCAGCTCCGCGAGGAGGGCCTGGTCAGCGCGCAGCGCGGCAAGGCCTCCCGGTTCACCGCGCACCGCCCGCTGGAGCAGGACGTCGGCGAGGCGTACAGCCTGTTCCGCTCCGTCGAGGAGGTCGGAGCCGTCCAGCGCAGCGTGGTGCGCGCACTCGACCGGCGCGCCGACGGCGTCATCGCGGCCCGCCTCGGGCTGGAGGAATCCACGCCGCTGATCTACCTGGAGCGGATCCGCCTGGCCGACGAGGAGCCGCTCGCCGTCGACCGGATCTGGCTCCCCGCGGACGTGGCCGACCCGCTCCTCGACGTCGACTTCACCCACACCGCGCTCTACGACGAACTGGAACGCCACTGCGGCAGCCGCATCTGCGGCGGCTGGGAACGCATCCGCGCGGTCGTGCCCGGGCGGGGCGAGCGCATCCTGCTCGACTGCCCGCCGACCACCGCGTTGCTCGCGATCGACCGGCTCGGCCACGACACCACCGGTCGCCTGATCGAGTGGCGGCAGACCCTGGTCCGCGCGGACCGCTTCGCCGTCTCCGCCGCGTTCTCCAACACCGACTACCGGATGGGCGCGCCGATCCACGCACTCTGACCCCGGCCCCCGCGCCCGGGCCCCCGCGCCCGGGTGCCCGCAGGCGATCGGGTGTTCAGTGCGCGGCGGCGCAGTCCGGGTGGCCCCAGCCGGAGCCGACCTTGGTGATGGTGGCGCCCTTGGGGTAGGCGGTGCCGCACGGGCAGGTGCCCGGGAAGCGGGCGGCGAGGGTGCGGCCGGTGCCCTTGGCGGAGCTCTTCGCGGTGCTCTTGCCGGCCGTGGCGCGGCGGGGCCTGGCCGTGGCCGCCGCGGAGCTCTGCGGTTCCGGCTCGGGCAGGTCGGCCGCGGTGCCGGCCGCGCCCTGCTGGGTGCGGGCGGCGTCGCTGGCGGCCTTGTCCGCGACGGCGTTCAGCGGGTCGCCGTCGACCTGGTGGGCGGCGACGTAGACGAAGGTGACGTCGCGGCCGGTCAGCAGCGCGTCGATGCGCTGGATCAGCTCCTGGTTGGCGACCGGCTTGCCCGCCGCGGTCTTCCAGCCGTTGCGCTTCCACCCCGCCAGCCACTTGGTGACGGCGTCGCGGGTGTAGGTGCTGTCGAGTCGCACCTCCAGCGGCACCCCGGGGTCGGTGGAGGCCAGCAGCCGCTGAAGGGCCGTCAACTCGCCGACGTTGTTGGTGCTGTGTCCGAGCGCCCCGGACTCCCACCGCTGCGGCACGGCGGCACTGTCGGCGACCACGTACGCCCAGCCCGCCGGCCCGGGGTTGCCCTTGGCTGCTCCGTCACATGCGGCGATCACTCGTTCGACCATGTGTCGATCATGCCAGCCGCGGCGGACCGTCCGCGCCGGGCCGTCGCGGGTCGGGTCGTCGCGTGCCGGGACGCGCGCGGTCCGACGACGGTCAGGCCGTGCCCCGGTCGGCGGGGGCCAGGCCGAGGAGTTCGGCGAGCCGGTGGATCGTCGCCGGGGACTCGCGGTGCAGGGCGGCGACGTCCAGGCCCTCGTCGCCCAGGATCATCAGCAGCGCCCGGTCCCCGATCGCCAGCACCACGGTGTAGCCGCCGTTGCACCGGGTGACGACATCGCGCAGCCCGCCCAGGCCGACCTCGTCGGCGGTGCGCCGGCCGAGGCCGAGCATGGCGGCCGAGAGCGCGGCGGCGGACTCGGCGTGCACCGTGGCGGTGTCGGCGGCCACCAGCAGGCCGTCGGCGGTCGCGACGACGCTCTCGGCGATGCCCATGACCCGTTCCCGGAGGGACTTCAGCTCGGCTTCGAGCGCGGTCGGGGTGATCTGGCTGCTCATGGTGCGGTCTTCTCGCTCTTCTCGGTCAATGCGGTCGGCTCGGCGGGCACGGCCACGGGGTGGGCCGGGCGGGCGGCCTGCGCGCCGGGGGGCTGTTCGCCCCGGACCCGGCGCGGCAGCGGCCCGTTGCTGATCGGCGGCGGCCCGTCGGGAGGGGTGCGCGGGGCGACGCTCGGTACTCCGGGGGCGGCGGGCGCGGCCTCCCGGTGGAGCAGGCGTCCGGCATCCATCCGGACGAGGTCGAGCATCACCGCGAACACGCCGCGCCCGAGGGCGAACGCGAGGTCGCGGGCGGTGCGCCGGCCGGTGGCGGCGACCACGATGTCCCGGTGGCGCGCCGAGATCCGGGCCGTCGGGGCGGTGGCCCGTTCCGACGGGCGGATCCGGACGGCGGCCAGCTCCTGCGGGAGGCTTCCGAGCCGGGTCAGCAGGGACATCCGCCGGGCGGTCTCCTCGGCCAGCTGCCCGGGGTCGACGCCGGGGCGCAGCGCGATCCTGGCGGGCAGGTCCGCCTCGGCGACCTGCCAACTGCCGGGCAGGCCCAGCGCCAGGGCGAAAGCGCCGTCGAAGACGGCGGCCGCGCAGACGGTTTCGAGCTCGGCCGCGCCGATCGCCCCCTGGGCCACCAGCACCGCGCCGAGGTCGGCGTGGCCGCCGCCCGGCTCCGTCGAGCCTGCGGCGGCCTCGGCGGCGGCCCACTGGGCCTCGCCGATCCGCCCGGACTTGAGCAGCAGCGTCCCGACGGCGGGAGCCCCCGGGGTCTCGACCGCCGTGACCAGCCCCTGTTCCAGCCGGATCGTGCCGCCGGGTGTGCCGGAGATCAGCACCGATCCGGTGAACGCGGCCCGACGGAGCGTCAGCAGCAGCTCCGGCAGGCTCGGTGCGGCGGGAGGGCCGGACCGGGCGTCGAGGTCGGGGTCGGCGGTCATGCCAGGAGTGCCCTTGCCTGGTCGGCGGTCTGGCGGACCGCCAGCGCCAGGTTGGTCCGGCTGCGGTCCAGGAGGGTGGCCAGCAGCAGCGGGTCGCCCGATCGCGGGATCAGCTGGACGACCTGGTGATGGCGGGCGGTGCTGACCACCAGGCTCTCCACCTCGCCGTCCGCCCCCGCCGCGCGGAGCCCTTCGTCGATCAGGCCCACCAGTTCGGCGAGTTCGGCCGCGGTTCCGAGCGGCCGGTGCTCGCCGGCGGATGCGTGGCCGAGGCCGGAGACGGCGTCGGCGACGACGGCGCCGATCACCCCGGGGGAGTCGAGTACCGCGGAGAGTGACGTTTCGAGTGCGCGCACCATTACCCCCTCGCTTCTCCAACTCCTGTGCAGCGTACTTTATTCGCCAATTCCGTGCGGTGACCAGAGCGGGTTCCGGTTGCTACTTTGTCCACCTGCATCCGGGAGTCCTGCCCGGATGCCACGCAAAGAACGGACGGCTCATGAACATTGACAGCGCGCTCGCGGATGCGATGAGCATCGAGGGTGCCATCGGGGTGGCCCTGGTCGACTACGAGAGCGGAATGTCGCTCGGGTTTCTCGGCGGAAGCCAGCAGCTCGACCTGGAGGTCGCGGCCGCGGCCAACACCGAGGTCGTCCGGGCGAAGATGCGGGCCCTGGCCGTGCTGTCGATCGACGACGCCATCGAGGACGTGCTGATCACCCTCAGCAGCCAGTACCACCTGATCCGCCCGCTGGCGGACAGTCAGGGCTCGCTCTTCCTCTACCTGGCGCTCGACCGCTCGCGCGCCAACCTGGCCCTCGCCCGGCACAGCCTCAAGCGGATCGAGACCGGGCTGGCCATTCGGTAGCCGAACGCGCTGCCGACGGCGACGGGTCGGGCCCGGGCCGGGTCGGGGAAAACCGGGAATGAGAGCCGGGCACAACGATTCGATCACCGGAAGGTTGTGATTGGGAATTCCGGTGGCGAGCGCCGGGGCCGCATGGTGAGCGGCCGGATTGCGTGACGTTTCGATGACGGTGCGTCATAGGCGTGGCATATGCGCCTCCGGCGGTTTCGGGCGCCTTGCCGAAGGCCGGGAGAGACCGCCGACCGGAATCCGCCGCCGCCTCCCCCGGGTGAACGGGGCGGGGCGCGACCACGGCCCGTCACCCGTCCGGGTGGTTCGGCCGAGTGGCGCAGCGGTGCCTGCCGCCGGGCTCGCGATACTGGGCACTGCCCGAGCCGGCCCGGTGACCCGGGTCACCTGCGGTCGGTCGGCCCGGACCGACGAGGAAAGGTGATCCGATGACACCGGTGAAGAAGCTGCTCCGGACCGCAGTCGTGGCCGCGTGTGCGGCTAGTGCCGCGCTGGCCGTCGTTCCCGTGGCGCACGCCGCGTCGCAGGGGCAGGGCTGCCGCTACTACTACACCAGCTGGTTCAAGGGCCCGAACGGCCAGACGGACGGGTACGGCGACTACCCGGAGGGCGCCACCGACCCCGAGGGCCGGGTCTGCCAGAACGGCTGGTGGGTCGACCAGGACGCGGACTACTGAGCCGAGTCCCCGGCCCGTCCAGGAGGTGCCCGCCGGCCGCGCCGGCGGGCCGTTCTGTGCGGTCGGCGCCCCGGTGCGCCCGTCACCGGTGGTCGACGATGACGGAGATGCCCCAGCCGATCGCGGCGAGCACCACGGCGAGGAGCAGTCCGGCCAGGGCGCGGGCGGCCGGTCCGGCGGTGGGCTGATCGACTCCCGGGCGGGACAGGACCGCCGGCGGGTGGAGCAGGCGCAGGGCGAGGGCGAACAGGGCGGGCAGGCCGGCGCCGGTGAGCAGGCCGACGGCGACGATCTTCCAGATCGCGTTCAGGTTGATCCAGGCGTTCACGAGTTCACCTCGTCGTCGGCCTTGGCGGGCTCGGGGGCCACCGAGCCGGTCCAGGCGGCGTTGACGTTCTCCGGGGTCACGGCCGGGTACCGGGACGCGGCGAAGAACGCCACCGACGCCAGGATCAGCGCCACGAAGATCACCACCACGCCCGCCGTCCCGCCGATCCCGGCCGCCACCCAGTACGCCAGTGCGCCGACCAGGGCGGCGGCGGGCAGGGTCAGCAGCCAGGCCACCACCATCCTGCGGGCGAGCTGCCAGCGGACCACGGCGCCGGTCCGGCCGAGGCCGGAGCCCAGGATGGATCCGGTGGCCACGTGCGTGGTGGACAGCGAGTAGCCGAAGTCGGTGGAGCACAGGATCACCGCGGCGGACGCCGACTCGGCGGCCATCCCCTGCGGCGATTCGATCTCCACCAGCCCCTTGCCCAGCGCCCTGATCACCCGCCAGCCGCCGATGTAGGTGCCCAGGGCGATCGCCAGCGCGCAGGAGAGGATCACCCAGTCCGGCGCCTTCGCGCCGGGCGGCAGGGTGCCGTTGGCGATCAGGGCCAGGGTGATGGCGCCCATGGTCTTCTGCGCGTCGTTGGTGCCGTGGGCGAGCGAGACCATCGACGCCGAACCGACCTGGCCGAACCGGAACCCGCGCCCGCGCGCGCCCTCGGGGACGCCGCGGGTGAGGCGGTAGACCAGGACGGTGCCGGTCGCGGCGACCGCGCCCGCGATGAACGGCGACAGCGCCGCGGGCACGATCACCTTGGAGACCAGGCCCTGCCACTTGACGGCCGAGACGCCGGCCGCCGCCACGGTCGCGCCGACCACCCCGCCGATCAGCGCGTGCGAGGAACTGGACGGGATCCCCAGGTACCAGGTGGCCAGGTTCCACAGGATGCTGCCGGTCAGACCGGCGCAGACCACCGTCAGGGTCACCTCCCCGGTGGCGACCAGACCGTTGGCGATGGTCGCCGCCACCGCGGTCGACAGGAACGCCCCGACCAGGTTCAGCACCGCCGAGACGCCGACCGCGACCCGGGGCGGGAGCGCCCCCGTGACGATCGAGGTCGCCATCGCGTTGCCGGTGTCGTGAAAGCCGTTGGTGAAGTCGAAGCCCAGCGCAGTGGCCACCATCAACGCCAGGACCGCATCGTTGCCGGTCACGGAACCGAACCTACCCCGCGCCCCGGCCCCGGCCCGGCTCCCGCGACGGCGCGGCGTGCCGGTGGACCCGGTCGGCGAGCGCGGCATGTCGGCGGCCCGATCGTCCGCCGGGATCCGAGGATTGACGCAGTGACAGCTCGCGGCCCCGGCGTCCACGCCGACCGGGCCGACGGGGACGGGGCGACAGGACGAGGTCGAGCATGGCCGTGCAGCGCGTCGGACTGGTGGTCCACCGGGGCCGGGCCGCCGCCCGGGAGGCGGCAGGAGTGGTGCACGCCTGGTGCACGGCGCACGGCGTCCGGTGCACCGAGATCGACGTGTGGTCGCGGGACCACCACCGCCGCTCCGGACGCGAGGAGGCGCTCGCCGCCGGGAACCCGGACCTGGTGGTCACCCTCGGCGGGGACGGCACCTTCCTGCGCGGCGCCCGGATCGCCGTCAAGACCGGCGCCGCCGTGCTCGGCGTCGACCTGGGCAAGGTCGGCTTCCTCACCGAGGTGCCGGCCCGCGACCTCGCCACCGCCCTCGACACCGTCCACGCCGGCCACGCCCCCGTCGAGGAGCGCATGACACTGACCATGCGCGCCTCCCGCCCGCCCGACGTCCCCGCCGAGCTGGAGCCGTTCCTCGACCACGGACGCGGCCCGACCCTGCCGCCCCCGCCGGAACGGCCGGAGAGCACCGCCGGCGACGGCTGGGGCGTGTCACTGGACGTCAACGCCCTGAACGACGTGGTGGTGGAGAAACTCGCCCGCGACCACCAGGTGAGCGCGGGCGTCTACATCTCCGGCCGACTGCTGGCCGCCTACTCCGCCGACGCCCTCGTGGTCGCCACACCCACCGGCTCCACCGCGTACAGCTTCTCCGCCGGCGGGCCCGTGCTCTCCCCGCACATGGACGCCGTCGTCTTCACCCCCATCGCCGCCCACATGACCTTCAACCGCACCGTCGTCGCCGCCCCCGACGAACCGATCGCGCTGCGCATCCTGCGGCACTCCGGGCGCGCCGCGGTCAGCATCGACGGCCAACTCCGGGGAGTCCTCGACCCCGGTGACTGGATCGGCGTCTACCGCGCCCCGCAACGCGTCCGGCTCGTCCGGCTCCACCCCACCGACTTCTACGGCCGCCTCCGGGACCGCTTCCGGCTCACCGACGCCCCCGCCACCGCGACCGACGGGCAGTCCGCCCCGTTCTTCCGCCCCGACTCCTGCGTCCCCCCGGACCTGGCCGGCCTGCGCCTGGGTCCTCCCGCCGCAGCCCGCTGAGCCGGCCCGGCCGACCTGCCGGGGACGGCCGCCGCGCGGCGCGCGGCATAGGCTGAGCGGGCCGGCCCACAGGCCGACGAGCCAGGGGGAGACGGATGGGGAAAGACCGCGATCGAGGGCTGTCGGCCCGGTTCCAAGCGCCGACTGAGCCTCGCCAACCGCAAGGTGACGTGGCATCACCGGTGCTGACCGCCGAGGACATCCAGGTCTGCGCGGGCGGCCGGCAGCTGCTCGCCGTGCCGGAACTGGCCGTGCCCCCCGGCGGGTGCCTCGGGCTGGTCGGCGTCAACGGATCAGGGAAGTCCACGCTGCTCAAGGCACTCGCCGGACGCTGCCGCCTCGACCGCGGCACCGTACTGCTGGACGGCCGCCCGGCCCGGGAGCACGAACTCGCCTTCCGACAGCACGTCGGCGTCCTCCTCGACGACGCCGACTGCTTCCCCGACCTGACCGTCGCCGAGCACCTCCGCATGGTCGCCACCGCGCACGGCACCGACCACGTCGACGCCCGGTGCGACCGGCTGCTCGACGCGCTGGGCCTCCGCCACCGGGCCGACGCCTTCCCCGACACGCTCTCCGCCGGCCAACGACAACTGCTCCTGCTGGCCGCCGTCCTGGTCCGCCCGGCCCGACTGCTCCTACTGGACGAGCCCGAACAACGACTGGACACCGGAGCCCGCGAACGCCTGGCCGCCGCGCTGCGACAGTGCCGGAACGACGGCACGGCGATCGTCCTGGCCGTGCACGACCAGCACCTGCTCGACCGGGTCGCCGACCGGGTGATGGTGCTGGACGGCGGCCACGTCGTCGACCACGGCCCGACCGCCGAGGTGCTCACGAGGGGAGCGACGCCGTGGCGCTGACGATCTGTCGGATGCCGCAGTCCGTGCGGGTGTTCGACGGGCCGGGTTCTGTCCGGGTGGGGTGGGGAGTCGCGTGGTGGCGCTGACGACCCGACGGATTACGCAGCCCGCACCGCCCTCCGGCAGTGCCGCCCGCGGCGCCGTCGAGGAACTGCGCCGTGTCCGGGCCCGCCGGGCTGCCCGTGCCGCGGGCGGCCGTGCGCAGCGGGTGTGGGGCGGGCTGGTCGGTGGCGTGGTGCTGGTGGCCGTGGTGTCCGGGGCGGTCGGCACCCTCTCCGGTCTGGCCGGATCGGTGCTGGTGCCCGGTGACGGGCGGCTGCCCGGGCTGCTGGTCGGCCTCGGCGTACTCGGCACCGCCGGGCTGTTGCGGCTCTCGCTGTGGCTCGGCCCGGTCGTGCTGTCGGCGCCGGAACTCGGTTGGCTGCTGCCGTTGCCGGTGGACCGCCGATGGCTGCTGCGCCCGTCGTTGGTGGCGGCGCTGACTGCCGCCGGGGCGGGCGGTGCCGTGCTGGGCGCGCTGGGCGGTGCGGTGGCTGCCGCCGGCGGGCGGCCGGGCCCGTTCGGGATCGGACTCGCCATGGCCGTCGGCGTGCTGACGGCGTGGTCCGCCACGGCCCTCGGCGTGCTCGCCGAGGGCTCACCGGGGTGGGCCCGTTCGGTGCGGGTCGGCTCGGCGGCCCTCGCCCTGGCCGGTCTGACCCAGCTCGGCGCGCTCGCCGTCGGCCGCCACCACCTGGCCACCGGCCTGCTGGCCGCGTCCGGCCCGTGGGGCTGGGCGGGCTGGGCACTCGGCGGCACGGCCGGCGGCTTCCGGCCGACCCAGCTGCTCGCCGCGGTGGCCCTGGCGGCGGCCACCGCCCTCGCCGTGACCGCAGCCGACCGCTCCCTCGCCACCCTGCCGACCGCCGATCTCGCGCTCCGCTCGCACGCCCTCGGCCGGGCCCGGACCGGCCTGCTGCTGCTCGACGTCCGGCAGATCGCACTGGTCGCGCAGGCCGCCGCCCGCGCCCGGCGGACCGGGCCCGGACTTCGGCTGCCGATGCCCGAGTCCCGGCTGCTGATTCTGTTCTGGCGGGACGCCACCGCGCTGCTGCGCCGCCCATGGCGACTGGTGGCCGCCGCCGCGTGGAGTGCCGGCACCGTGCTGCTGCTGGACGCGACCCGGCTGTGGGCCGGGCACGCCCATCCCGCCCCGGCCACCGCCGCCTGGCTGGGCTGCCTGCTCAGCGTCGGCCCCTACCTGGCGGCCGCGGCGCTGATGGAGCCCGCCCGGGAGGAGACCGACCGGCCGGCCCGCACCGGCCTGCTGCCGTTCACCCCGGCCCGGATCGCGCTCTCCCACCTGGTGGTGCCGACCGTGCTGCTCGCCGTACTGGGCACGGCCGCCGCGACCGTCACCGCCGCCCTCGTCCCGACCCCGGCCGCCGTCCTCCGGGCCGTCCTGCTGCTCCTCACCGCGGGCGCCCCGGCGGCGGTCGGGGCGGCGCTGCTCGGCGCCTACCGCGGGCCGCTCCGGTACGACCTGATGGCGCTGTCCGCGGACTGGTACGGCGCGCTGCCGTTCGTGCTCTGGTACGCCGCCCCGGCGCTGACCGCAGTCGCCGTCGCAGGCCCGCTGCTCTGGCACGCCGCCACCGCCACCGCCCTCACCCACGGGACCGTCCTCGCCCAGTTCGCCGCCTCTGCCGTCCTCGCCCCGGCCTTGGCTGCCCGGCGGGTCGCCCGTTCGGTGGTGCGCCGCACGGAGGCCTGACGCCGCGTCCCGAGGTCCGGACCCGCGCGCCGCTGTGCTCACGGTTCGGGTCTCGCCCGGTTCCATGGCCTCCGCCGTGTTCGGCCCCGCCCGGTTGCCGGTCAGGTTGTCCGCTCGGAGGCCTGACGCCGCGTCCGGTGGGTCGGGCCCGTGCCGCTGTGCCCATGGCTCCGTTCTCGTCCGGTTCCATGGCCTCCGCCGTGCTCGTCCCCGCCCCGGCGGTCCGTCAGGTCGTTCGCGCGGTGGTGTGTCGGGCCGAGGTCCGGGCCTGTTCAGGGCGGGGTGTCGGGGCCGGGGAGGTGGAGGTGGGCGAGGGCGCCGCCTTCGGGGTGGTTGGCGAGGGTGAGGCGGGCGCCGATCGCGGTGGCGTGGCCCTGGGCGATGGTGAGGCCGAGGCCGTGGCCGCCGCCGCGTTCGCGGGCTCCGGTGCGGAAGCGTTGCGGGCCTTCCCGGAGGATGTCCTCGGGGTAGCCGGGGCCGTGGTCGCGGACGGTCACGGTGGTGCCGTCGACCGTGGCCAGGACGGGCGGCCGGCCGTGCCGGTGGGCGTTGGCGATCAGGTTGGCGACGACCCGGTCGAGGCGGCGCGGGTCGGTGGTGACCGTCGCGTCGGAGTCGATCCGCAACTCGACGTCCACGCCGGTGTTCGCGGCGATCCGGGTCAGCAGCGGGGCGAGCGGCAGGTCGGCGAGGTCCGGCGTCTCGGCGCCGGCGTCCAGACGGGACACCTCCAGCAGGTCCTCGGTCAGGTCGCGCAGCGCGCGGACCCGGTTGCGGACCAGTTCGGTGGGCCGGCCGGGCGGGAGCAGTTCGGAGGCGGTCAGCAGGCCGGTCAGGGGCGTGCGCAGTTCGTGGGCGACGTCGGCGGTGAAGCGCTGTTCGCCGGCGAGCTTGCTGCGCAGCGCGGCGGACATCGAGTCGACGGCGGCGGCCAGTTCGGCCACCTCGTCGCGGGTGCGGCCGAGTCGGCCGATCCGGGCGTCCAGGTCGCCGCGGGCGATGGTGCGGGCGGTGCGGGCGGCGGTCCGCAGGCGGCTGCTGATCCGGTCGGCGGCGAGGACCCCGGCGAGCACGGTGACCAGGACGGACAGTGCGGCGCCGATGGCCACGGCGCGGTCCAGGTCGGCGATCGCCCGGGCGTCCTCGGCGTAGTCGATCCGGACGGACAGCACCCGTCCGTCGGCCCCGGCGGCCGCCCACATCGCGGGGCCGTGCGGCCCGGGGCCGAGCATCGAGCCCTGCCGGCCCCGTTCGGCCAGCCGGCGCAGTTCCGCGGGCAGCGCCGGGTCGTCGGCGGCGGAGTGCCAGCCGCCGACCAGGTCGCCGGTCGCGTCGTAGCCGGTGAGCACCGAGTCGAGGGCGGCCATCGCGGACTTGCGGGCCTGGTCGGTGTGCTGACGCACCGAGGCCTGGTGGACCAGGGCGCCCACGGCCAGTGCGACCAGGCAGGAGACCAGGGCGATCACGGCGGCGATCTGCCGGCGGAGCGTCACAGCGTCCGCCGCAGTCTGTAGCCGAAGCCCCGGACGGTTTCGATCCGGGCGGCGCCGATCTTCGCCCGGAGCCGTTGGACGTGGACGTCCACCACCCGGCTGTCGGCTCCCCAGGAGTAGTCCCAGACCCGCTCCAGCAGAACCTGACGCTCCATCAGGACGCCGGGTGCGGCGGTGAATTCGAGCAGCAGGCGGAGTTCGGTCGGGGTGAGCGGCACCGGCCGCCCGGCGACCCGGACCTCCAGCGCGTCGGTGTCCACCTCCAGGTCGTCGATCACCCGTACGGCGTGCGCGGGCCCGGGCGTCGCGGTGGTGGCGGCCGGTCCGAAGCCGGTGCGGCGCAGCACGGTGCGGATCCGGGCGACCAGGACGGCGATCTCGAACGGCTTGACCACGTAGTCGTCGGCGCCGGCCTCCAGGCCGGAGATCACGTCGATGGGTTCGGTGCGGGCCGACATCATCAGGATCGGCAGCCGGCTCTCCTCGCGGATGCGCCGGCACAGGCCGACGCCGTCGAGCAGCGGCAGCATCACGTCGAGCAGCAGCAGGTCCGGCGGTGCGGCGCGGAACCGCTCCAGGCCCTCCAGGCCGTCGGCGGCGGTCTCGACCGGGAATCCGTAGCGTTCCAGGGCGAGTTGGGTGGCCTCGCGGATCACCTCGTCGTCCTCGACCAGCAGGATGCGGGGGGTGCCGGGTGCGGGAGTGGTCATCGGTTCCTCGACGGGGTGGGTCGGACGGCGGCGCCCTGTCGCAGGGCCGGGGCGTCGTCGGTGGCGGCGGGGACCGGCGAGGGCACGGCGGACGGTGCCACGGGCCGGGTCGACGGACCGTCGGGCAGGCAGCCGGCGGCGTTCTGGTCCGGGTCGGTGCCCTTGATCCGGCGGTCGACGAAGGCCATCCGGTCGGAGCTCCACCGGTAGGTGCTGCTGGTCTCGGCGGACGGGCCGGTGGGCTCGTGGACGACCAGGTCCTCGCCGACGGTCTCGGCGGTGAATCCCGGAAGCACCGTCAGGGCCAGGACCGGCAGCACGTCGTGGCCGCGCAGGGTGTAGACGCGCAGCACGGCCCGTCCGGCGTCGGAGTCGGTGCCGGTGACCACGGCGGTCAGCATCTCGGGGCTGCCGTCGCCGTCCAGGTCGCGGTACTGGGCGGGCCGGACTTCGCAGCCGGTGCACCGGCCGTTCAGGGCGGCCCGCTCGCCGGAGGTCAGGTCCGGGTCCTGGGCGAGCACGGTGCGGGTGTCGAGTTCGTCGAGCGAGCCGGCCGACAGTCCGGGCAGCGGGACGGGCGGTTGCCGGTCCGCCACGGCCTGTGCGGCGGGCGGCGCGGAGGTCCCGGAGGCCGGCCACAGCGGTCGGGGGCTCGGGTGGGACCGGATCGGGCGGGTCGCCCCGGCGTCGTCCAGGCCGCCGGGCGACCGGCAGCCGGTGGCCGCCGCGACGGCCAGCAGCCCGAGCAGTGCGCACCGCAGCAGGGCGGAGCGGATGGGCCAGGTCTTCACGTCGAGACCGCGCCTTTCGGGTGCGAGCGGGGGAGCAGCAAGTGTCCACCACCGCCGGACCGCCCACCGTCGCGGGGTCGCGGGCGGCGGGCGGTCGGGGTGTGGGGTCGGGGTCAGGGGGTGACCGGGTCGGCGAAGACGATGATGTTGTCGGTGTAGTGGCCGTTGCCGCCGAGGGTGCCGCCGCAGGTGATCAGCCGCAGCTGCGGGCCCGGGGTGTCGCCGTACACCAGGTCGGTCGGGAAGGCGTCCTTCGCGAACTGGCGCAGCTCGCGCACCTGGTAGGAGAGGACGCTGCCGTCCTCCCGCCGGATGTCGATCCGGTCGCCCGGGTGCAGTCCCGGCAGCCGGTTGAACACCGCGGGGCCCTTGTGGGTGTCGTAGTGCCCGAGCAGCACGGCCGGTCCGACCTGGCCCGGCGCGGGGCCGCCCCGGTACCAGCCGACCTGCTGCGGCCGGTCGAGCGGCGGGACTTCGACGGTGCCGTCCGGGTTGAGGCCGACGTCCTGCACGGGCGCGTCCACGCCGATCCGGGGGATCAGCAGCCGCACCGGCGGCGAGAGCGGGACCTGCGCGGTCGCGGGCGGCGGCGAGGTGGCCGGTGGTGCGGCGGCGGCCGGTCCGGCCGGGTCGGCGGCGACGATCCGCACCGGCGCGGGATCCGCGCCGCGCGTGGTCGCCAGCGTCACCCCGACGGCGATCAGCAGTCCGGCCGCCACGGCCGGCACCCACGAGGAGCGCCGGCCGCGGCGGTGCGGACTAGTTCCGGGCTGCGGCACGGCGCCGGGAGACCAGCACACCGATCGTGGCGACGCCGGCCGCCGCGAGCCCGGTGCCGAGCACGAGCGTGGTGGTCGAGCCGCCGCCGGTCGGGCCTTCGCCGGTCTGCGCGCCGCCCCGGGGCACCTGGCCGACCTGGGCGCCGGGCGTGGCGGCCACGCTCGGCGCGGACGCCACCGGGGACGGCGCCGCCGAGCGCACCGCGCTGGGCGACGCGGCGGCCGGGGCCAGGGTCGGGGTCGGGGTGGCGGTGTCGGCGAACGCGGCGGCGCCGGGCAGCACGAGCGCCCCGGCGGCGGCCGCCGAGACCAGTGCGAGGCGAACCGCGCGGCGGACGGACGTGGTAGCTGACATGGGCTTCCTCCGAATGTCCGTCACCTGCGGGCCGTTGCCCGCGGGTTGACGTCGCTCACGCTAGGAAGCGAGCCGCTCGGCGAACCGCCGGTCGTGTAACAGCCACCGGCCGGCTCCGTAACAGTTCGAGGCCGCCCACCGGCGGGTCGGCGGCACCGCGGGCACCGACGTCCGGGCGGCGCCGGCCGTCACGGTGCTGCTCGTCGCGGGCTGCGTCCGGCTGGCCGTCCGGCTCGGCGCGCGCCGGGAAGTCGCGCAGCCCCGCGCCGCGTCACGGCGCCGGTGGCGACGGCGCCGTGACGCTCAGCCGGTCCTCGCGGACCCGGGCGGCCAGGTCGAGCTTGGTGAAGGTGGGGCGGCCGGCCCGCTGGTACTTCTCCTTGACCTGGTCGAGGTACCACTTGGCGGTCTGCGGGCTGATGCCGGCCCGGCGGGCGGTCGCCTTGAGCGTCAGCCCGGAGGCGTAGTCCAGCAGCACCTGGAGCTCGCGGGGGGCGAGCCGGGGACGCCCCGGGCGGTCGTCGTGGGCCAGCGCGAAGGCCATCTCGGGGGAGTGCACGGCCCGGCCCGCGGCGACCTCGCCGATCACGTCCACCAGGCGGTCCAGGTCGTGATCCTTGGTCAGGTAGCCGGCCGCGCCCGCCGCGATGGTGTCCGCCACGTCGGCGGGCGCCGCGTGCGTGCTGATCACCAGCACCCGGGGGCCGGCGGCGCACAGCCGGGAGACGTTCGACTCGGGCGCCGAGCCGTCCCGCAGCATCAGGTCGAGCAGCACGACGTCCGCCGCGCGGCCCGGCCCGGAGAGCAGGTCGCCCACGGTCGGGGCGCTGGCGAGCAGCCGTAACTGCGGGACCTTCTCCAGCCACGAGCACAGGCCGTCCAGCAGCATCCGGTCGTCGTCCACCGCCGCGACCGCGATCGCGTCGCAGGTCCGGTCGGTCATGCGGGCCACCTCAGTTCCACCAGGGTGCCCTCGCCGGGGGCACTGTCCACTGCGGCTGCGCCGCCGATCTCCTGCATCCGGCTGACGATCGACTGCCGCAGGCCGGTGCCGGCGGCCGGGGTGCGCCCGGTGTCGAAGCCGCAGCCGTCGTCCACGACGGTGACGGCGATCCCGTCGCCCTGCCCGGCGGCGGTCAGGTGCGCGGTCGACGTGCCCGCGTGGTGACGGACGTTGTTGAGCGCCTCCGTGACGGCGGCGGCCAGCGAACGGGCCACCGGCGCGGGCAGCGCGGGCAGCGCGTGGTACCGGGCGCTGACGGCCAGACCGATGCCCTCGGCGGCGGTCACCGCCTGTTCCAGCACCTCGCCCGCCGCGATGGCGCCGCCCTGCCCGTCCTCCTCGTCCGAGCGCTGGATCAGCCGCCGCAGGTAGGACGCCTCCCGGGCGCACCGCTCGCGGAACCGCGGCGCGGTGGCGTCGACCCGCTGGTGCGCGATGGCGGTCAGGGTCGCCAGCACGGTGTCGTGCAACGCCCGGTGCTGGGCGGTCCGTTCGGCCCGGCGGGCGCGGGCGGCCTCGGCCCGCACCGCCCGCTCCCGGGCCTCGTCGAGCTGCACGCCCTGCCGGTGCAGGTAGCTCCGGAAGACCTGGGCCAGCAGCGCGGAGGAGACCAGCGAGACCAGGTGCCCGGCCAGCGGGCGGGCCGCGCTCTCCTGGAGGAAGCAGGCCGTGTGCACGGCCACCACCAGGGCGACCGCGCCCGCCGCCTCGCGTCCCGACAGCCCGGCCGCCGCCGCGGCGGTCGCCGAGCTGCCCAGCAGCATCACCCAGGAGCCGGCCTGCGCGCCCGGCGCGGCGCCGGTCGCCAGCGCGACGACGGGGACCAGGCAGCCGGTCAGCAGGACGTCGCACCAGAGCCGGTAGCGGCCGAACTCCCCTTTCCGGTACCCGGGGACGAACAGGACCGCGCTGCTGGTCAGCGACACCCCGAACAGCAGCATCGCGACGCCGGTGCCGCCGGCCGCGGCCACGCCGTTGACCAGGTGACTGGCCCGGTACAGCCCGGTGGCCAGGAGCATGAACTGCCGGGCGCGTTGCAGCCCCGATCCCAGCCCCGAACGCGGCCCTGATCCCAACGAGACCCCCTGGCAACGTGAATTGACGGGGGACAAGTTGATCTCGAAACGTGTGCATCGTCAAGATCAAGCGGAGAATGGGGAATTGGTTCGTCCGGAGGGTGTCGCATCGGTGAGCAGCTGCTGGGCGGCCAGTTGGGCGTAGAGCCGGTCGGTGCGGAGCAGCTCCTCGTGGGTGCCGACCGCGCCGACGGCGCCGGACCGCACCACGGCGATCCGGGTGGCGTCGCGGACCGTGGACAGCCGGTGGGCGACGGCGAGGACGGGCATCCGGGCGGCGAGGTCCTGCACCACGGAGCGCAGCGCCGCCTCGTTGACGGCGTCGAGCTGCGAGGTCGCCTCGTCGAGCAGCAGCAGCCGGGGCCGGCGCAGCAGCGCCCGGGCGATGGCGATCCGCTGCCGTTCGCCGCCGGAGAGCGAGACGCCGCGGTACTGCACGGGCGCGTCCAGGTCGCCGCCGAGGCGGGTCAACAGGCCGTCGAGTCGGGTGAGTCCGAGGACTTCGTGGAGCTCCGCGTCGGTGGCCCGGTCGGCGGCGTAGGCGAGGTTCTCGCGCAGCGATCCGGCCATCACCGGGGCGTCCTGCTCGACGTAGCCGATGACCGAGCGCAGCCGGTGCAGGTCCCAGTCCCGGACCTCGGCGCCCTCCAGTGCGATCGTGCCGGCGTCCGGGTCCCAGAAGCGTTCGATGAGGCTCAGCACGGTGCTCTTGCCGGCGCCGGACGGTCCGACCAGGGCGGTCAGGCCCACCGCGGGCACGGCCAGCGAGAACTCGCGCAGCACCGGGTCGGGCGTGCCGGGGTAGCGGAACGACACCCGGTCGAAGACCACGGCGGCGTCGCCGGACGCGGCGGCGGCGGGTTCCCGAGGCGCGGCGGGCGCGCGCGGGGCGGCAGGCGCACGCGGCGGCTCCGGGGGCAGCCGGGTGATCTCGCCGATCCGCTGGAGCGCCGCCCGCCCGGTCTGCGCGAACGCAAACACCCCGACCAGCGACATCACCGGCTCGGTGAGGAAGAAGACGTACAGCAGGAACGCCACCAGGGTGGCGACCGGGATCGCGCCGTAGGAGACCCGCAGCGCGCCGACGCCGAGCACCACGAGGAAGACCAGGTGCACCGCGAGCATGGCGACGGCGTTGGCGGTGGAGTCCCAGCGGGCCCGCACCACGCCGTGCCGGTACGCAGCCTCGGCCGCCTCGGCGACCCGGCGGGCCTCCAACTCCTCGGTGCCGCAGGCCTTGACGGTGGTGAACGCGGTCAGCGACCGGTCCAGCACCGCGCCCATCTCGCCGACCGAGTCCTGCGCGCCGATCGACGCCCGGCGGATCCGCGGCATGACGAGCCCGAGGGCGCCCAGCAGCAGCGCGATGGCCAGCACGCTGGCGCCCAGCAGCACCGGGTCCAGGACGGCCATCATGACGAGCGCGCCGAGCGTCATGATCAGGCCGGTGACGGCCTGCACCAGGGTCTGCTGGACCACCTGGCGCAGCAGGGTGGTGTCACCGGTGACCCGGGCCATCAGGTCGCCGGGGGTGGCCCGGCGGAACGCGGTCATCGGCAGCCGCAGCACGTGCGCGGTCAGCTGCCGACGGGCCGTCAGCACCGCGCCCTCGGCGGCCGAGCTCAACTGGTAGCTGCCGTACGCCGAGGCGGCCGCGCCGACCAGGACCAGGGCCATCAGCGCGAGCAGCGGCCGGGCGGCGCCGCTCAGCGGGTTCGCGCCGCCCAACAGGTGCTGGACGACCAGCGGTTGCACCAGTCCGACGGTTCCGGAGAGCAGCAGCAGCCCACCCGCCGCCAGCAGCCGCCGGCGCTCGGGGGCCACGTAGCGGCGCAGCTGCGCGAGGGCTTCGCGGAGCGTCGGTTCGGCGGCCCGCGGTCCGTCGGCGGCGCCCGGCCGCGTCCCGGTGGCGGCCCCGGCGGCCCCGGCGGCCCCGGTGGTCCCGGCGTCGCCGACGGCCGGAGCCGGCATGGTGTCGACCATCCGGATGTGCCTTTCCCCTCGTGCGGAAATTCTCGTGCGAAAAAATCTGGTGCGTAAAGTGGAGCCGGGCGGCATCCGGCAGTTGAGGTCTGTCGGATGCCGCCCGGGGCTGTCAGGCCACCGATCGGAGGATCAGGCGATCTGGCAGCTGGAGGAGCACTCACTGAACCGGCTGATGAAGCTGCCGATGGTGGTGACGGCCAGGCCCTCGGCGGACCCGGCGCTCTCCGGCAGGCCCTGGAGGGCGAGAACAGCGTTCATGTCGAGGCCGTCCTTCCGGTGGAGGGCGTGGGTCACGCCGGGCGGCAGCTGGTGGAGCAGGAGCCGTAGAGGCTGATCAGGCTGCCGAGGCCGGAGAAGCCGGGGGTCTCGATGGCCTCGGTGGTCTCTTCCAGGGCCTGCAGGGCGATGACGGCGTTCATGTCGTGTCCTTCCTTCGCTGTGGTTACCGATGTGACGGTCCGTCGACTCGAGGGGGTTCGAGGGACGGTGACCGGTTCCCGGCGGCGCCGGGGACCGGAGTTCAGTGGGCGGTCGGGTCGGGGAGCAGCTGCACCCCGGGTCCGTCGAGCACCCTGGAGAGGGCGAGCAGGACGCCCGCGCTGCCGGAGGCGAGGTCCGCGGTGTACCGCTCCTGACCGCCGGCCAGCACCCGCAGGCCCGACGGTTGGCGGATCGCGTACTTCGCCAGGCCGGTCGCGATCCGCACCGCGACCTGCTGCTCGGCGTCGTCGCCGGAGCGGTGGGCGTGCTCGGCGAGGGTGTACGCCCAGCCCGCGACGCCCAGGTAGAGGCCGGGTTCGGCCGCACAGGTGAGCCGGCACATGGTCAGCACCCGGGGCAGCTCGGCGGTGCAGCGCTCGTCGCCGGTCACGGCCGCCAGCCGGGACAGCGCCAGTGCGACGCCGGCCGAACCGATCGACAGATAGGGCAGGTTGCGGATCCCGGAGTCGTCCCGGAACAGCAGCCCGTCCGTACCGCCGTCCACCGCCCGGTCGAGCTCGGCGTGCATCAGCTCGACCGCGCCGTCCAGGTAGCGGCGCTCGCCGGTGTACTCGCCGAGCGCCGTCAGGAAGAGCGCCGTCCCGGACAGGCCGTCCGCCAGGCCCGCGGTGCCCGCGTCGGACCGGACGACGTCCCGGTGCTGCCCGATGAACGTGTCGCCGAGCTTGGTGGCGGTGACCAGCCGCTGGTCGCCGCCGTACCGGGCGTGCAGGTCCAGGTGGACCAGGCCGATGCCGGCCGCGCCGTTGCCGAGGTGGGCGGAGGCCAGCGCGAGCGGATGCTGCAGCGAGGTGTGCAGCAGCTGCTCGGCCTCCTCGGCCAGGCCGAGTTCGGCCATCACCCAGGCCAGGCCGGCGGTGCCGACCTGTAGGCCCGGGGCCATGGCACCGGTGTTCGCCAGCACGTCGCGGCGGAACCGGGCCAGCACCTCGTCGGGGATCGGCACCTTCGCCTGGTGCAGGGCGTGCAGCACACCGGCCGAGCCGTGCTCCAGACAGTGGGTGTTCGCCGCGTAGCCGCGCGGCGAGGGCGGGAACAGCCAGTCCGGGCCGTCCGGCCTGGCCATCGCGAGCAGGCCCGCGGCGATGCCGTCGCGCAGCCCGGCGAGCGCCCGCTCCGGGTCGTCGTCCAACTCGTCGGCGGTGGGCAGTTCATGACTGCTCGTCACGTCGGGGGTGGCCGTGCCGTGGTACCTGGTCGCGGTGCGCCACAGCGCCTCCGGGATCGGCACCTCCTGTTCGAGGTCGCGCAGGTACAGCTCCGCCCGGCCGCGCGGATCGCGCTCCAGCGGCTGGCTGAGCGGGAACAGCGCGCACAGCGCCAGGCCGGCCAGCCCGTACTCGTCGTTGTCGACGCCCGCCTCGCGCAGCGGCCGCGGCGGGGTGTACCCCGGCGTGCCGAGCGGGGACGGCGCTTCGGTCAGCAGCGTCGAGGTCTCGAAGTCGATCAGGCGGACCGTCAGGTCCTCCAGGACCACCACGTTGCCGTGGCTGAGGTCGCCGAACCGCATGCCGATCGCGTGCAGCTGGTCGATCCGCTCCCGCAGGCCCGCCATCAGCTGCTCCACCTTGGCGAGGTAGGCCGCGTGGCGTTCGGCCGCCACGCCCAGCCGGCCCATCACGGTGTTCCCGGCGACCCACTGGAGGAAGCCGGTGCCCTCGACGAACTCGGCGACCAGGAAGTCGTGTTCCCACTCCGTGAAGTAGTCGACCGGCTCCGGGCAGAGCCCCGGGGCCTGCTCGTGGATCAGCTGCAGCATGGCGTACTCCTTGCGCAGCCGGTCCCGGGAGTCGGTGTCGTCGCCGATCAGGCCGTTGTGGGCCCGGGCCTCCTTGATGAACACCGTCCGGCCGGTGGTGGTGTCGACCGCCCGGTAGGTGCCGCCGCCGTTGCTGTGCCGGATCACCTTGTTGATCTCGAACCGGTCATGGAGCAGGATCGGCCCCGCGTGCGGCTCGGCCGGCAGTGCGAACGGGTCCTCGATGCCGGCCGGCAGCACGAACTGCGCGGACCGCACGTCCGGGACGTCGTTGCCGTGCCCGTCCCTGATCAGGTGCAGCCTGGTGCCGTCGAGCTGGGTGAGGGTGCGGGTCAGGTAGGCGCCGTAGCGGTAGTAGACCACCCCGGTGTCGCCGTACCGCCGGTCGGAGAGCACGTACGGACCGACCTCGTCCTTCAGCTCGACCGACAGCCGGTCCAGCAGCCGCCGCGCACTGTCCGCGTCCGGCGGGTACACCGCGCAGAACTTGCCGGCCTGCGACCGCGCCGCGTGCTTGTGGTGCATGGTCTCGAAGAACAGCCGGTTCGCCAGGTGCTTGAACGCGAGGCCTTCCTCGAAGCAGATCCGCGCCACCGTGTCGAGGGTGAACTGCAGCCGCGGCACCGTGGTGGAGACGTGCACCTTCCACCCCTGCTCCGCGATCACCGGCTCGGCGGGCTGCCAGTGCATCCACACCCCGTCGGCGGTTCCGCGCCACCCGTCCGGCACCTCGCCGGGCCGGTACCGCTCGCCCACCTCGGGGGCCCGCTCCAACGGAACGTAGAACTCCCGGTCCGCCAGCGTCAGCCAGAAGTCCAGCACCGCCACCTCCGAAGGTCTCTGCCGCCGGAGTCCGCTTTCCGGTGGCAGGGACGACGTTAGGCGGGTGATGTGGATCACCTGTACCCCCCTCTTTGGGGGGCTTGGATCACGGCGCCCGCCCCTGTCCGGCTCCGGCGGCGACATGAAGCTTCAAGTGGGTGACGCCCGCTGTTCGCCCAGGTCATGTGCCAGGTGCGGCTGATACGCTCGCGCAATGAGCACCCAGGACGAGGCGCCGGCCCGGACGGGCGAGGACGATGTGCGGTGGCTCGGCGCGGGGGAGCTGGCCTCCTGGATGTCGGTGGTCCGGCTGATGACCAGGCTCCCGTGGGCCATCGACGCCGAGCTGCAGCGGGACGCCGACCTGAGCATGGTGGAGTACATGACGCTGGCCATGCTGTCCGAGGCCCCCGGGCGGACTCTGCGGATGAGCGTGCTCGCCGAACACACCAGCACCTCGCTGTCGCGCCTCTCCCACCTGGTCAAGCGCCTGGAGGGCCGCGGCTACCTCCGGCGCGAGACGGACCCGGCCGACGGTCGCTTCACCAACGCGATCCTGCTGCCCGCCGGGACGGCCAAGCTCGAAGCCGCCGCCCCCGGGCACGTGGCCCTCGTCCGCCGCCTGGTCGTGGACAACCTCTCCGCCGAGCGCCTGCGCCGCCTCGGCCAGGACGCCGAGCGCATCCTCCAGCGCATCGACTCGCCGGCGCGGTGACCTGAACCGTCAAGCCGGATCCCGGTGGCCCGGCGGGCGGCTCCGTCCCGCGAGGCCGCCGTGCGCCTGCACGCTGTAGTGGTGCGCCGCCGTGATGTGCCGCCATGATGCGCTGCCATGACTTGAAGGTTAAAGTTGTTGTGAACGCCTGAGGCATGCGGCAACCGCCGCCGACGGATCAGGAGAATCGAGATGTCCCACGACAACGAGAAGATCGTCCGCGCCGCCTACCAGGTCGCCGAGGACCAGGACGTCCCCGGTTGGATCGCGGCCTTCACCGAGGACGGCACCTTCACCGACATGTCCCTGCCGCG
The DNA here is from genome assembly GCF_044754805.1 of Kitasatospora sp. NPDC092948. Classification (NCBI taxonomy): domain Bacteria; kingdom Bacillati; phylum Actinomycetota; class Actinomycetes; order Kitasatosporales; family Streptomycetaceae; genus Kitasatospora; species Kitasatospora sp. NPDC092948. The sequence continues at coordinate 215,160 of NZ_JBIVPU010000001.1, forward strand.
CACCTACCGCGGCCCCGCGGAGCTCGGCCTGACGGTCGAGGTCTACGCCAAGGCCTTTCCCGACATGCACCGCGAACTGGAGCGCGTCTACGTCACCGGCGACATCGTGGTGGTGCAGCTGCGCCTGCAGGGCACCCAGACCGGCCCGCTGGAACTGCCCACCGGCACCGCCCCGGCCACCGGCCGGCGGATGGACGCCCCCTGCTGCGACGTGTTCGAGCTGGTCGACGGCCGGATCAAGCGCTTCGACTGCTACCCGTCCGGAACGGTGATCGCCGCGCAGCTCGGCCTCGGCTGACCGCCGCGGGCGGGAACAATCACCCTCCGGTCCACGCTGTCACTTGAGTCTTCAAGTCGAGCGGTTCGTGAAACGACTTGAAGACTCAAGCTGACGGGGGTCGCCTGCGCCCCGCGCCACCGGGTGCCTCCCTCCCGTGGAAGGGGCGAACGACATGAGCACCCTCAGGATCGCCGTCATCCTCGGCAGCACCCGACCCGGACGCAACGGCAAGGCCGTCGCCGACTGGATCGTCGACCGGGCGGCCGCCCGCACCGGCGCCGAGTACGAACTGGTCGACCTCGCCGACTGGCCGCTGCCCTTCATGGACGAGCCGCTGCCGCCGTCCATGGGCCAGTACCGGCACGAGCACACCAGGGCCTGGGCGGCAAAGGTCGCCGGGTTCGACGGCTACGTCTTCGTCACCCCCGAGTACAACCACTCCATCCCCGGCGCGCTCAAGAACGCGATCGACTTCGCCTACGCCGAGTGGAACAACAAGGCCGCCGCCATCGTGTCCTACGGAACGGTCGGCGGCATCCGCGCCGCCGAGCACCTGCGCGCCGTCGCCAGTGCGGTCCAACTGGCGCACATCAACCAGCAGTTGGCGTTCTCACTGTTCACCGACTTCGAGGACCTCACGCGCTTCGAGCCCGCCCCGCACCACGACGCCGCCGCGACGAAGCTGTTCGACGGCCTCGAAGCCTGGTCGACGGCCATGAAGGCGCTCCGCGACTGACGGCCGCCGGACGTCGGGCCCGACCGCAGTCGGCGACCCGACGCCCGACGGTCCGGCAGTCGGCGTCCGGCGCGCGGAATGCTACGGAGCGTGAGCGGTGCCTAGCATGTCGTCACCGAGCGGTTTGTCGAAGGCGACCAGGAGCGTTCGTCCGGCGACTCGACCCCTCGGCAGGGGCGTCGACACGGCGCCCGGCCCACGACGAGAATCGGTGACACCCATGCCTGACCAGTCCACCGGCCCCACGGTCCGGAGCGTGACCTACGACCTGCTGCGGACCCTGAAGCTCACCACCGTCTTCGGAAACCCCGGCTCCACCGAGCAGCCCTTCCTCCAGGACTTCCCGTCCGACTTCACCTATGTGCTGGCGCTCCAGGAAGCCTCGGTGGTCGCGATGGCCGACACCTTCGCCCAGGTCACCGGCCGCCCGGCGCTGGTCAACGTGCACTCCTCGGCCGGCCTCGGCAACGCCCTCGGCAACCTGGTCGCCGCCTACCACGGCAACACGCCGCTGATCGTCACCTCCGGTCAGCAGCACCGCGAACTGGTCATCGGCGAGCCGTACCTGAGCAACCGTGAGGCCGTCACCCTGCCCAAGCCGTGGGTGAAGTGGTCCTACGAACCCGCCCGCGCCGAGGACGTGCCCGAGGCCTTCATGCGGGCCTACGCCGAGGCGCTGCAACCGCCGGCCGGCCCGGTCCACCTGTCGATCCCGATGGACGACTGGAAGCGGCCGCTGTCCGCCTTCTCCCGGCCGCGGACGGTCAGCGACCGCGTCCATCCCGACCCGCAGCGCCTGCGCGGCTTCGCCGACCGGCTCTCCGCGGCCCGCCGCCCCGCGCTGGTCCTCGGCCCGGAGGTCGACCGCAGCGGCGGCTGGGACGCGGCCGTCGCCCTGGCGGAGAAGCTGCGGGCGAGCGTCTACGGCGCCCCGCTGGCGGACCGCACCTCCTTCCCCGAGGACCACCCGCTGTTCGGCGGCCCGCTCGGCATGTCGGTGAAGGCCGTCGGCGACCGGCTGACCGGGCACGACCTGGTGCTGGTGATCGGGGCGGAGGTGTTCCGCTACTACCCCTATGTGCCCGGCCCCTACCTCCCGGACGGGACGGAACTGCTGCACATCACGGCCGACCCGGCGGTGGCCGCGGCGGCCCGGGTGGGCGACAGCCTGTTGGGCGACCCCCGGGCGGCGATCGAACTGCTGGTGGAACTGGTCGCCGACGGTGCGGCGCGCAGCGCCCCGGAGCCGATGGCGCGGCCCCGGGTGCTCCCGCCGGAGCAGCGCAGCCCGCTCACCCCGCCGGAGGTCTACGCCGTCCTGAGCCGGATCCGGCCGTCGGACGCGGTGATCGTCAACGAGTCGACCTCGACGATGGCACAGCAGACCGAGTGGCTGCCGACTGCGCGGACCGGCTCCTTCTTCGCCACGGCCAGCGGCGGGATCGGCTGGGGTGTCCCCGCAGCGGTGGGCGTCGCGCTCGGCGACCGGGACCGGGGCGCGGTGCGGCCGGTGATCGGCCTGATCGGCGACGGCTCCTTCCAGTACTCCGTGCAAGCCGTCTGGACGGCGGCGCAGCACCGGCTGCCGATCGTCTACGTGGTGATGCGCAACGGCGAGTACTCCATCCTGAAGTCCTTCGCCGAACTGGAGCAGACCCCGGGCGTGCCCGGGCTCGACCTGCCGGGCCTCGACATCGCCTCACTGGCACGCGGCTTCGGCTGCCGCGGGGTCGAGGCGGCCACCGCCGAAGACCTGGAGCGGGAGTTCGAGGCCGCCCTGACGGCCGGCACCACGACCGTCATCGTGGTGCCGACGCAGCCTCAGCAGGCGGTGCTCGGGTCGGCGTGACTCCCCACCGGCCCGCTCCCGCCGCTCGTGCGGTTCGGAGCTGCTTGCTCCGGGCGTTCGCGGGGCGGTCCGGGACCGGGGCTCAGTCCCCGGGGGAGTCGGCGGGGGCCGCGGGGCTGACGGCGCCGGGCGAACTCTGCGGGGAGGACGCGACCTTGGGGACGAGGTCGGCGACCGCCTTCGTGAAGGCTTCCGGGGAGGAGAGCGGGCCCGAGGCGAGCGCCGGGTCGAGTCTGCTCCCGTTGAGCAGCATCGTCGGGGTGCCGGTGAACTTGCGGTCGTGGAACTCCTGGGTGACGTCGCGCACCCAGCCGTCGTGGACGCCGTTCCTCACACACCCCTCGAAGGCCGGCGTCCGCAGTCCGGGGACCTGGTCGGCCAGCTTGAGCAGCGTCTCCCGGCTGCCGAACGCATCGTCGTTCTCCGCGGGCTGATTGGAGAACAGGACGGCGTGGTACTGGCCGAACTTGTTCTGGTCCTGGGCGCAGGCGGCGGCGTTGGCGGCGCGCCTGGACCCGTAGCCCTGCCTTCCGGCGTCGATGAGAGCCGCCGTGTGGTACTGGATCCGCAGCTGGCCGGCCTGGACGAGTTTCTGGAACGCCTCGCCGAAGCGGGCCTCCGCGCCCTTGCAGGCGGGGCAGCGGAAGTCCTCGAAGACGTCCAGCGTCGCGGGGGCCGTCGGGGCGCCCACCAGGATGGCCTTCCCGTCGGCGACCGCGCCGAGCGGGGCGAGCGCGGGGCCGGCGGAACGCTGGTGCTGGACGACGAATCCGACCAGGCCGGTGGTGGCGAGCACCAGCGGGACCACTCCGTAGACGAGGAGCCGGCGGCGCCTTCTGGAGAGTTCGGCGGCCAGTACCTGCTCGTGCTCGGCGCGTTCCCGGGCGAGTTGCTTGCCGTCTCGGTTGGCTCGGCTCATGGTCGGGCTCCCGTGGGGTCGGTGGGGGCTAGGTGGTGGACTCGGCGGCGTGGCCGGGGTCGGTGCTGCCGGCACCGCGGTTCCCGGCACCGCCGTTCCTGGCGCTGCCGTGCCCGGTGCTGTGGTGCCCGGTGCCGTCGGGCAGGTGCTCGGAGCCGGCGTCGGCCGGGTCGGTCGAAGGCGTGGCGCTCGGGGACTGGGAGTGGGGCTGCGGGTGGGGCCGGGGCTGCGCGGGGGCGGTGGAGCCGGCGGCGGGGTTCGCCCCGTGCTGCGGGGCTCCCGGCGGCACGAAGGCGGGGTCCTTCAGTGCCAGGTCCTGGACGGCCTTCCAGAACGCCAGGGCGGTCTCCGGGCCACCGAGTTTCACCTGCTTGCCGTTGAGCGTGACGGTGATGGCGTCGGTGTGGGGCTGCTTGGCGAATTCCTTGCTAAGGCGGTCCACCCACTCGGTGTACGTCCGGTCCTCGACGCATTTGTCGAACTGCGGCGTCCGCAGGCCGGCGATGCGCCCGGCGACGCTCAGCAGACCCGGCTTGCCGGTCACATCGGTGGCGCCCGCGCGCGCCAGGGCCTGACGGAAGAGGTCGAACTTCCCGGAGTCCTGGGCGCAGGCGAGTGCGTTCGCGGCGCCGGTCGAAGCGGGACTCTCCGAGGTGCCGACCGGTTTGTAGACGACTCGCAGTCGCTTTTCGGCCTGGAGCTGACGGATCGTCGGTCCGAAGGTCTCCTCGAAGGCCCGGCAGGCCGCGCAGTTGAAGTCCGAGTAGACGGTCAGGGTGGCGGGCGCCTTCTCGTAGCCGACGGCGATCGAGTCGGCGCTGGCGCCCTTGGGCGACTTGGGTGGCTTGGCGGGTTCGGCGGGCTTGGCGTCGGAGAAGGAACCGAACAGGTAGAGACCGCCGGCCGCGAGGGCGGCGATGGCCGCCGCCGTGATCGCCACGATCCGTCCACGCAGCGTTCGGCCGCGCCCGGTGCGGGCGGTGGCCGGTCCGGGGTGCCCGTCGCCGCCCGGGGGGCCGTCGGTGAACGTGGACATGGACTCCCACCAGCTGTCGGAGCGTCTCGGTCGGGGGCCGGCCCTTCGCCGGGCGGCCCTCCCCGATTAACCGGTGCCGTGCGACGGCGCTCAACCGACCACGCCGGAGCCCGAGGGAAACAACACGAATGAAGCACTATCGGGTTCAATGACCGGCTCGGACCCGGAGTGAAGTCGCCTCCTTCGACACCGACCTGATGCCCCGACAGCTGGTGTTCCGCGCCGCGAGGACGTATCCGTTCACCGCGGCCGACGAGTCCCGCCCGCCGACGAACCGTCCTGTGGCACGCCGTCCTGCGCCGCGCCGTCCTGTGCCGCACCGCCGTCGAAGGCATCCACCTCCGGCGAGCAGGCCCGCGGCGGCCCCGGCGATCGGGCGGGCCCGCCTCCCGGGGGTGCCACCTGCGTCAATTCCCGTCCTGTGTCAGCGTGTTCACCGATGTCCGGCAGGTCGAGCGGCTGCTGCGCCGGTGGCACCGCCCCGATGGCGGCGTCGGCCGCCCGGGTGGTTCTGCTGGGCTGTGTGAAGGAGTACCCGTTCGGCCCGGGCGGAGTTGCGGACCGGCGGGGAACCCCGTTCGGCATGTCGAGATTCAGGATGCGCAGACGTCCGTACCTGCCGGCCGCCGGTCTGCTCGCCGTCGCGGCCCTCGTCACCGCCGCGCCGTTGCCGGGCGTCGGTGCCGCGGCCGCGCCGGTGCAGCGCGGGGTGACCATCACGGTCAACGAGACGGCCGAGTCGGCGACCTACAACCCGCCCGGCCCGGTGTATTCGAGCCAGGTCAGCGACCCGTCCAACCACAACGGGCTGTGTTCGCTGCGGGAGGCCATCGAGGCGGCCAACACCCAGACGGCGGTGGACGGTTGCCCGGCAGGCGGGCCCGGGACGAACACCATCGTGGTGCCCGCCGGGACGTACGTCGCCCAGTCGGGTTTCTTCGTCCTCGGCCGCATCGCGTTCGTCGGCGCCAACGCCGGTAACCCCGGCTACGGTCCGCGCACCGCCGAGACCGTCATCCAGCTGGAGGGCAACCCCGGGTGGCGTGCCCACCAGGGGCTGTTCTGGCTCAACACGGCGCTCCCGCAGCCCGGCGGGGTGGCGCTCGGCGCGGGCTCCACCTTCGACGGGTTCACGCTGATCGGCACCGATCAGCCGATGTGTGACGACGAGCCGTCGCCCGTCACGGCCGTGCCCTGCGACCTCCAGGCGATCGTCGAGCCCTCGCAGAACCCCAACGACATCGGTTTCGACCTGCGCAACTCGATCGTCAGCGGCTTCAGCTCCGGCCTCTACCTGGGCGGCAAGGGCGGCACCGTCGAGAACAACCTGTTCCGGGACAACAACGCGTTCCCCGACGCCAACCATGCGGTCGCCGCAGGTGTCGACGTCTACTCGGACTCCACGCTGCCGGCCACCGAGGGGTTCATCCAGAACAACGTCTTCGCCGATCCGGCCATCGCGGCGATCGACTTCGAGGGCGGCGAGGACGGGCAGCAGATCCTGACCAACGTCATCGACACCCCGGACCCGGGCGGCGGGCCCGGCGACACCGGGATGTACATGTTCGGGGTGCAGAACCTGACGATCGCCGGGAACACCCTGGTCAACGGCGCCCCGCCGGCCGGCTCCGGGCGCACGCGGTTCGGCCTGCGGTTCGCCGACGCGGAGCACATCACGCTGCGGGACAACACGCTGACCGGGTACGCCTACGCCATCGCGTTCAGCGAGTACGGGCTGCCGCCCGGCCCCACCACGGGCTGGAACGCCTTCCACAACCGGATCTACAACAACGACGTCGGCCTGGTCGCCAAGCCGGACACCGCGTTCGCCGCCGGCAGCATCGTCGCCGACGACAACTGGTGGGGCGCCAACGGAGGCCCCGGGTCCACCGGCGCCCGCACCCTGCCCGCGTCGCCCGACGAACGCAGCCTCACCCGTCAGATCGGGCCGGTCAACGGCATCCAGCTCCTGGACGCCGCAGGCAACCAGGTGCCCAACACGGGGCAGGTGGTCGCCGACACCTGGCTGCACCTCACCTGCTCGCTCGCCGACACCACCGTGCCGGTCGGCGGCAGCACCACCGCCACCGGTGCCGTCACCGGCATGCCGGTCGTGGACCACCCGCTCGGCTCGGTCCACTACCAGCCGGTCATGGTGGCCGCCGTCACCGGCGGCATCGGCAGCGTCAGCGGCTTCGGCGTCGTCCCGCAGCCGGGCGCGGTCCTCGACGGCACCTTCACGGCGTCCGCGGTGGGCAGCGGCGCGGTGCAGATCGCGCTGGACGCGGAGCAGGTGGAGTGCCCGCTGACCACCGTCGAGGCGCCGGCCTCCGGCCTGTCCCTCAGCAAGAGCGCCAATCCCACCACCGTCACCGGCCCCGGCGACACCGTCACCTACACGTTCACGGTGACCAACACCGGCGGCACGGCGGTGGAGAACATCGTGGTGGACGACCCGAAGGTCGGGCCGGTCGGTTGCCCGGGCACCGGTCTGGCGGCCGGGGGCTCGATGGAGTGCACGGCCACCTACACGGTGACCGAGCAGGACGCCGCCGCCGGGGAGATCACGAACACCGCGACGGTCAGCGGCGCGGCACCCGACGGGTCGACCGTCACCTCGCCGCCGGCCAGCACGACCGTCAGGGTGACGCCGCAGCCGAGCGGCGCGCTGAGCCTGTCGAAGAGCGCGGACCCGGCGACGGTGCACACCGCCGGACAGACCGTCACCTACACGTTCACGGTGACCAACACCGGTGACACGGCGGTGGAGAACATCACGGTCGACGACCCGAAGGTCGGGCCGGTCGGCTGCCCGGGCACCGGTCTGGCGGCCGGGAGTTCGATGGAGTGCACGGCCACCTACACGGTGACCGAGCAGGACATCGCCGCCGGGGAGATCACGAACACCGCGACGGCCACCGGCACGGCGTCCGGCGGGTCGACCGTCACCTCGCCGTCGGCCGGCGTGACCGTCGCGGTGACGCCGAAGCGCCCGCACGGCCCGAAGCACGAAGGCGGGGCGCTGGCCGCGACCGGCTCGCCCGTCCCCGGGATCGCGGCCGCCGCCGCCGTGGCAGTGCTGACGGCCGGACTCGTGCTGATCCGGCGCGGCAGGCAGGGGCGCAACCGGGGGTGACGCGTCCGTGGACGGGGCCCGCCGCACACCTCGCGGTGCGGCGGGCCCCGGCGCCCCGACCAGCGGCGGAACTCCGGGCGGGCCCCGGTGCCCCGACCGGCGGCGGAACCCCGGACGCAGGTCGAGGACGGGCGGCAGTGTTGGTTAGGGTTCGGAGTATGAGTGCCCGTTACCTTCTCCCGTACGCCCCCGACGTGATCGGCGGTCTGCCCGCCGACCTCGACGCCCTCGTGTGGGACGGGGACGGGCCGGTGCCGCCGGACGAGGCGCTGCGCGAGGTGGAGTTCTTCTGCCTGCCCTACATGCGGCACGCCGCCGCGCTCCCGGTCATCCCGCACCTGCCGTCGCTGAAAGCGGTTCAGACCCTCACCGCCGGCATGGACGACGTGCTGCCGCACGTCCCGCCCGGCGTCGTCGCGTGCAACGCGCGCGGCCTGCACGACGCCAGCACCGCCGAACTCGCGGTGGCCCTGATCCTCGCCTCGCTGCGCGGCATCCCGCACTTCACCCGCCTTCAGGACCAAGGGCGTTGGAACCAGGAGTTCCACCAGTCCCTCGCCGACCGGACCGTGCTCATCCTCGGGTACGGCTCGATCGGCCGGGCCCTCGCCGCCCGGCTGGAGCCCTTCGAGTGCGAGGTCGTCCGGGTCGCCCGACGGGCCCGCCCCGAGGAACGGGTGCACGGCGTCGCGGAGTTGACGCAGCTGCTGCCGTCCGCGGACGTCGTCGTGCTGCTGACGCCGCTGACCCCCGAGAGCCGCCACCTGGTCGACGCCGGGTTCCTGGCCCGGATGAAGGACGGCGCCCTGCTCGTCAACGTCGCGCGCGGCCCCGTCGTCGACACCGCGGCACTCCTCGCGGAACTCACCGCGCAGCGGCTGCGCGCGGCGCTCGACGTCACCGACCCCGAACCGCTGCCCGCCGACCACCCGCTCTGGCACGCCCCCGGCGTGCTGATCACCCCGCACGTCGGCGGCCCCAGCAGCGCTTTCCTGCCGCGGGCCGAGCGGCTGCTGCGCCGGCAGATCCTGCGGTTCGAGAACGGCGAGCCGCTCGCGTCCTGACGCTGACACGTCCTACGGCCTCCGCGGGGGCCGGAACCTGATCGGTCGTCGGTTCGTCGAACTGCTGACCTGGAGATCGTCGAAAGGCAGCCGAATGCGATGGCCGATACGTAAGCGGGCGTTCCTGCGCGCGGTGGGGGTGATGGTGGTCCTGGCCGCCGTGACCGCGTCCGCGGGACCCACGGCACCGGCGGAGCGCCTGGCGGCGCAGGCGCTGGGGGCCGACGCCTCCACGGGCGACGGCCCGGGGACGACCGACCTGCCGGACGGTCAGCTGCCGTTGGACGGCGGCGGCACGCGGGACCTCCCGCAGCCGCCCGCACCCGGGGCCGAGACGCCGAGTCCGGGGGTGGAGACCGTCGGGCTCCAGGGCGGGGCGCGGCTGCCGTCCACCGTCTTCGACGCCTACCGGAAGGCGGAAGCGTCACTGGCCGCGTCCTCCCCGGGGTGCCACCTGCCGTGGCAGCTGCTCGCCGCGATCGGCCAGGTGGAGTCCGGGCAGGCCAACGGCGGCCAGGTGGACGCCAACGGTACGACCTACCGCCCGATCCTCGGCCCGGTGCTCGACGGGAACGGCTTCGCGGCGATCCCCGACACCGACGGCGGCCGGTACGACGGCAGCGCCGTCTGGGACCGGGCAGTCGGCCCGATGCAGTTCATCCCGTCCACCTGGGCGATCTGGGGCGCGGACGGCAACGGCGACGGCAAGGCGGACCCGAACAACATCTGGGACGCGGCGCTGGCCGCCGGCCGCTACCTCTGCGCGGGCGGCCGGGACCTGTCCGTGCCCGCGCAGCTCGACCGGGCGATCCTCGGCTACAACAACTCCACCGAGTACCTCCGGACCGTCCGGGCCTGGATGGTGCACTTCCAGTCCGGCGCAGCGGCAGTGCCCGACCGCCCGGCACCGTCACCGACCACCACCCCGGGGCCGACTGCCGGAGCGACTCCGACCCCGACCCCGACTCCGGCGCCGAGCCCGAGCCCGAGCGCGGACCGGTCGCCGACCGCCAGCCCCTCCGCGACAGCCTCGCCGTCGCCCACGGCCGGCGCGTCGGCATCACCGTCACCGTCGCCGTCCGCCTCGCCGAGCGGGACGCCTTCCAACTGCCCGTCCCCGTCGCCGAGTTCCTCCGCGAGCCCGAGCCCGAGCCCGAGCCCGAGCGCCAGCCCGAGCGCCAGCGCGTCGCCGTCGCCGTCGGCCAGTGCGTCGCCGCTGCCGTCGCCCTCCGCGACTCCCTCGGGTTCGCCCACGCCCGGCTGCAACACTCCTGCGCCGACAGCGCCCGCGTCGCCGTCACCTTCGGCGGCCCACGTCGCCCCGTCCGCCTCGCCCGCTCCGGTCGGGTGAGGAAGGCCGGTCGGCGGCGGATGCCGTCCAGCGCTTTGGGCCGCACGGTTTTCGGGGCTCACAGCCTGGGCGGCGGCGGGAGGTTCGCGGGCGGGCACAGGGTTCGGTCGCGGGCGCGGAAGCCGAAGCTGATGAGGGTGACGCTCTCGTCGGCGCTGACGGGTGTGCGGCCGTGGGGTGTGAGCGCGCCGTCGAAGACGACGCAGTCACCTGCAGCGAGGTCGTGTTCGAGGTAGCCGTCGGCGGTGATGAAGACGGTGGAGCTGGGGGTGGCGGTGCCGGTGGGGCGGGCGTGCTTGAGGCACAGGATCAGGTTGGCCTCGCCGAAGCCGAACTCGTCGACGTGGAAGTCGAGGAACTGCCCGTTGTCCCGGTACGCGATGTAGACGGCGGTGTGCGGCTGCTCGACGTCCAGCCCTGTGGACCGGGCCACGACGGCGGCGAGGTCGACGTGGTCGGCGAAGCTCGCCGCCGCGTCGCCGACGGGTGCGTTCCACTTGCCGTTGTGGAGGTACCCGTCGGCGGCCAGGGCGCTCTCGGCCTCGCGCGCCATCGCGGCGGTCGGCTCGGTGGCGAACGGCTGGTCGCGCAGGTGGCGGAGGAGGCTCGGGCGCACGCGCTGATGCACGGCGAGCCCCCGCACACCGTCCCGGATGCTCGGGAAGTCCTCCGCCCATCGGGCCGGCGTCCGGGTGCTGGTGCGGGACTGGAGCCAGGCGGTCCACCCGGCGCTCCACCCCTGCGGTACGGGGGAGTTGGGGTCGGCGTCGGCCCGGCCGAGCAGCAGCGCGACCCGGTCGAGTGCGGCCTGCGTCGATTCGACCAGTTCCGCGTTGCCCTTGGCGATCCGCAGCCGCAGTGCCTCTTGCAGGTGGGCCAGGGCGCCCGCGTGGTCGCCGAGTTCCATCAGGTGCTTGCCGAAGTGCTGGTGGGCGAAGTCGAGGAGTTCCGGGTGGAGGCTTCGTGCGGTGGCCAGTGCGCTGCGGTAGAGGGCGTCCGCAGTCTGCGTGTCGCCGGCGTAGCGGTGGGCGTCGGCGAGGTTGATTCCGGCGGCGATGACGGAGCGGGTGTTGCCGGCGGAGGTGGCCAGGTCGAGTGCCTGCCGCAGGAGGGTTCGGGCTTCGTCGTGGTTGCCCAGGGTCATCTGGGCGATGCCGATCTCCCGGGCCAGTAGCCGGGTCCGGGCGGGGTCTGTGGTGACGTCCAGCTCCTGGCGGAGCTGGCCGACGACGATGGTCAGCTCGTCCCGGTCGACGGGGACCATGCGCAGCTGGTCGTCCTGGGTGATGAGGTGCTGGAGCACGGGGCCTTCCCTGGTTCGGTTTGCGCTCGGCGTTGCACTACAGCTGGTCGGCCTGGTGGCGCAGGTCGGCCAGCAGCTCGACCCCGTGGGGGGAGAAGTGCTCGCCGAGCAGCTCCAGTTCGCGCGTGAGGTAGCGGACGGCCGGCAGTCCCTCGTCGTAGGCGTCCTGTAAGCGTGTCCGCTCGTTGCTGGTCAAGTCGTCGCGGTCCAGTTCGGTGCGGCGGAACCGCAGCAGCTGGTTGTACACGCAGGCTGCGTGGAACGCCCGGTCGATCTCCCAGAACTGGTTGCGGGCCATGCCCTGCGTCGCACGCCACCCGATCGCGATCTTCGGAGAGGTCCGGGAGGAGTAGCCGTCGGCGAACACCCGGTTCTGGAGGATGTGGAAGCTGGTCGACTGGTGCGTCCCCTCGTGCAGCAGGTTCTCCGCCAGGAAGAGGGACGACGGTTCGGGGCTGACGGTGTTCGGCGGGATGTGGTGCCGGGCCTTGTCGGAGAACACGATGACGTACGGAAGCGCCGGGTCACTGGAGCTGGTCAACGAGGACGCCCGGACACCGGGCTTGAGGCCGACCCACAGCAGGCCTCGGACGAACTCGCGTACGCGGGCGAACCCCTCGGGGTGGACCAGCGACAGGCGGTCCAGGGCCTGGATCAGCGTCGCGCGGCGCTCGTCGGTGTGCTGAACGATCTCGTAGTCCGTCAGGCTGAGTTCGTCGGCGATCTCGCGGGGAAGCCCGGCGTCGAACCAGTCGAAGGTCACGCCCGCCACGGTCACCGTGTCACTGCGCAGGGCGCGGGCGTGCTCCGCGAAGGGAGTGCCCGACCTCACCAGGCGCTCCATCAGAACGAACGGGAGCACGGGTTCGGCGCCCGCCGCGCGAAGCCGGGTCAGCGCCGGGTCCTTGCGGGTGAGGTCGAAGAAGGAACCGGGCTCCACTCGGGTGGCAATCGTCGGCGACACGATGGTTCTCCTCATGGTCGAGGCGTGCGGGTGGCTGGTCGGGAGGGGGCAGGCCGCCCGGCTGCGTATGCCGGGTCGGCCCGCCGTGCCGTCAGTGGGACGGCGTCAGTTCGGAGTTGCGGTCAGCTCTCGGTTCCCGCCGGGGCGAAGTCGCCGTCCGGGACCATGTGGTCCAGCCGCCGCGTCAGGGACGCGACGCCGGTGGCCGGCGCGAAGTCGCCGTCCGGGACGGAGTGGTCCAGCCGCCGCGTCAGGGCGGTGACCTCCGGGTCGGGCGTGATGGTGGTGTCGCTCACGATGCCTCTCCAATCGGGTTGGCTCCGCTCGTCCGAGATGGACGAGCCGTGGTGCGGGGTGATGCAGACCCGGCCCGACGGACCCTTTCCAGCGGGCCGGGAACTCATGGGCGCCCAGCGGGCGCGGGGGTCGCTAGTAGCGGCCGGAGACGATCAACGCCGTGGCAACCGCTATGAGCGCGAGCAGGGAAACCGTGTACGCGACGGCAAGCGGCCAGGACGTGGGGGTCTCGTGCGAGGCCCGCCCGGCGGTCTCCCGGACGTTTGTCAGACCGTCGTCCACGGCGTTCTCTCCTCGGGACGTCACGCCTCCGCCGGCCGCCGATCGAGCGCGGCCCGCAACGCTGCGCGACGGTAGGGCGTCCGGGCGCGGGCAATGCAGTCGTCGCAGATCGCATGACGGGTGGCCCGGGCTTCGCCGGGGACCTGGAGAAGGATGCCCGCGCAGACCAGCGTCTCGCGCCGGCAGACCCACCAGGTCCCCTGGCGGTAGCCGTCGGGCCGGTCCTGAACACGGCCCTCGCCTCGCTCGTGGACGGATCTCGGGGTGCTCACTCCGTGGACTCCAACTCGGTCAGCAGAACCAGCTCCGGGTACACGTCGGAGGAGGAATCCCTGTTCACCCAGGCGCGGTTGGCGTGTTAGCCCGGGGTCTTCGCGACGGTGCCCGTCCCGCCGTCCTCGCGGTGCCGGACCGGATCGCCCCGGAACACACTGTTCACAGTTGCGCCTCTCCATCGAGTCGTTGGGTGTGGGGCGTTGAGCCGGCCGCCCTCGGGCCGACAAGGCCGACGGGTCGGTGCGGCGGGTCGTGCAGGTGGGGTAGGCAAAGGTGGAGCGCACGGGGCGATCTGGGCAGCGTTCCGACGGACGGGGCTTGACCGGCCGCGTTGGCCGCTCGGTGGTCGTCCAATGGGCTCCAACCGGCGGGGAACTCAGTCCGCTTGGGCTTCATGGACTGGGCCGGGTCTCCGTGGACGGGCTTCGCCCTGCGCCGCCTCGGAGTCGTCATCGAGGACTTCTCGGACTGCTTTGCCATGGTGACGCTCCCTCCGTCTCAGCACGTCCGGTGCCGTGTAAAGACGGTAGGGAGAAGCACGGTGCGCGGTCGATGAACTTGCTTGAGCGTGCTCGTATTCACCCGAGTGCGTTGACGGCTCCAGTGATGAGCGATCTTGCATCAGCGCCGTAGACAGCGATGCCGGCCAACTCGGAGAAGGCCTGGCCGTACTCCGAAATCTCGGCCGGCTGGGTGATGGTGAGGTGGGCGGAGACGAGCTCGACGTTCACCTGTGTGTCGTCATAGATGGTGAACGACTCAACCGGCCAACCGGCGCCTCTGGTCGAACCGAGGGGAATCACCCCAAGACTTACCGAGGGGAGAGAGCCGACGGTGATGAGGTGGCCGAGCTGACCGGCCAGGATGTCCGGAGTTCCAATGACGGTTCGCAGCACCCATTCCTCGATCAGGATGGCGAACCGATGATTTCCCGTGTGCAGCACCTTCTGGCGCTCCATTCGTACGGCGACAGCGTCGTCAACGTCGTCGGGAGTGCTGCGCAACGAGACGATCGTGCTCAGTACTTCGCGCGTGTAAGCGGCAGTCTGGAGCAGTCCGGGCACAACCCATGACTGGTACATCCGGAATCTCCGTGTGCGCTCGAACAGGGGGCGCACGGACTCCTGTGCTCGTTTGAGGCCGGCGCGCTCAAGGCGCCGCCACTCGACGTACATTCCCTCGATGTTCCGGGCTGCCGCGATGAGGTCTGCGGCCTGATCCGGGACGCCGCAGATGGTCGTCCAGGCGCGTAGGTCTGCTTCCGAGGGCATCACCCGGCCGCTCTGGATCTTGGAGCACTTCGATTCGTGCCATCCCGCAGCTTCGGCCAGCGCCCGCGCGCTGAGCCCGGAGTCTCGCCGGATGTCGCGCAGACGCTGGCCGAGGGCCTGCTTGGCCTGCTGAACGGTGGAGGATGCGGACACGGTCAGCGCGGCCGGAAGTCCTCGTGCGGGACAGCCCGTTCCCAGACGGCCTCGAAGGCTGAAGCGCAGAGCTTCACAGTCTGCGGATCAGTGGTGACCTCATCGTCCACGAAGTCGCCGTCGCCGCTGAAGTGGTGAACCAGGAGAAGCTGTCCGTCGATCAACCAGAAGTCGTTGCCCGGAAGCGCCAGGCCGGTTGCCTGCCGGCGAGGAAGCCACCTGACCTGCTCACCGGAGGCGACGTTCCGGAACGTGATCTCGTGCTCGAACCGGATGTACTCGCTCACCGGTTCCGAGACGACCCGTGCGCGCAGCACGTCAACGCCACGGCTCGTGGTCTCCTCGATGAGCTGCAACCAGGGACTCCACCACGACGGGCGGTCCGCAGGGTCGTCCCGTCGACCGCTGAGCCAGCGGAGGAACAGGGGGTCGTCCCGCATGTATCCGTCGCGCATTTCCAGGTGGAGAGCCGAGCGGGTACAGGTCCGCAGCAGGGCCTCAAGCGACGGGGGCGCTGCCACCGTTCACCTCCGGGAAGAACCGCATCATGCGCCTGGGGAATTCGATCACTGTCTCGTGCCCGGGAATGTCCATCTGTGCGAGACGTTCCGGGTCGAGGACCTTCCAGCCCTGGAGGATGTAGTTGCCGGTCGTGTCGTCGAAGTAGACCGTCGGGGACTTGCCTTCGGGGCTGTTGGGATCCTGCCCGAGCTTGTGCAGTGCCACGGTGAGCCTCCTGACAGGTCGGAGTCGATCGCCTTGAACGATCTTTCCGGAGAAGTCGTCGCCCGCGCCATGAACTTGCTCGAACTTGCCCGCGGCTGATCCCGCATGCCCCGGCCCGGCTGTGACGGCTCGGCCCGTCGCGCGTCGCGCGTCGCGCCGTCCGGATCGCGGCGATGCCGCTAGCGTCGGCCCGTTCGGGACGGTCGAGGCGGAGGTCCGGGAATGGCGGCAGATGCGGTGCCGGGAGACGTGCCCGTGGCGGGGCGCGAACGGGACCGGCTGACGGTTCCGCAGGGGATCGCGGCGCTCTCGCTGGACGCGATGGCGTCGGTCGCCTACGGCCCCGAAGCGATCGTGCTGGTCCTTGCGACGGCCGGCACGCAAGGACTGGGGTTCACCCTTCCGGTGACGGCCGCGATCGTGGTGCTGCTGATGGTGCTGACCGTCTCCTACCGGCAGGTGATCGCGGCGTTCCCGAACGGCGGCGGCGCGTACGCGGTGGCGCGGACGCACCTCGGGCGGCGGGTGAGCCTGGTCGCGGCGGCGTCGCTGGTCATCGACTACGTGCTGAACGTCGCCGTGTCGGTCTCCGCCGGAGTGGCCGCGCTCACCTCGGCGTTTCCGGGGCTGTACCCGGAGCGGGTGGCGCTGTGCGTGGTCGTCCTGGCGCTGATCACCGGCGTCAACCTGTACGGCATCGCCGAATCGGCCCGGGCGCTGATCGTGCCGACCGTGGTGTTCGTCGTGGCGATCTTCACCGTGATCGCCGTCGGCCTGCTGCGCGCGCACCCGGTGACCGAGCCGAACCGGGTGGCGGAGGCCACCGGGACGGTCGGGCTGCTCCTGCTGCTCAAGGCCTTCGCCTCCGGGTGCGCGGCGCTCACCGGCGTGGAGGCGATCGCCAACGCGGTACCGACGTTCCGGCGGCCCCGGGTGCGGCGGGCGCAGCGCACGGAGCTCGCCCTCGGTGGGCTGCTGGGGGCGATGCTGATCGGGATCGCGTTGCTGATCCAGCGCTGGCACGTCGTCCCGAGCAGTACCAAGACGGTTCTCGCCCAGCTCACGGACGGCGCTCTGGGCCACAATCTCGGCTTCTACGTCGTCCAGTTCGCCACCGTGGCGCTGCTGGCGCTGGCGGCCAACACGTCCTTCGGCGGGATGCCGGTGCTGGCGTCGCTGCTCGCCCGCGACCACCACGTGCCGCACGTCTTCGGCCTGCGGGCGGACCGTCAGGTCTACCGGTACGGCGTGCTGGTACTGGCCGGTGCGGCGCTGGTGCTGCTGATCGGGGCGCGGGGCGACACCCAGGCGCTGGTGCCGGTGTTCGCGATCGGGGTGTTCATCGGGTTCACCATCTCGCAGATCGGCATGGTGCGGCACTGGCATGCCGAGCGCGGCCCGGGATGGCGCGGCCGGGCGGTTCTCAACGGGGCCGGGGCGGTGCTGACGGCGGCGGCGACGGTGATCGAGCTGGTCGCAAAGTTCGGCGAGGGCGGGTGGCTGGTCTTCGTCGCGGTGGCCGGGCTGGTGACGCTGTTCGAAGCGGTGCACCGGACGTACGGGCGGATCGGCCGGGCGCTGCACGTGGGCGAGCTGCCGGGGCCGCCGCGGGAGCGCCATTCGCTGGTGCTCGTCCCGGTCGGCGCGGTGAACCTGCTGACCCGGGAGGCGATCGGGGCCGCGCTCTCCCTGGGCGACGAGGTGCGCGCCGTGACCGTCGTGCACCCGGACGACACGGAGGCGCCGAGCGCGGAGCGGGTGCAGCAGCAGTGGGCGGCGTGGCACCCGGGCGTCCCGTTGACGGTGCTGACCGGCCGGGCCCGCTCGTTGACCCGGCCGATCGTCGACCACCTGCGCTCGCTCGCGGTGGAGGAGGAGTACGACGAACTGGTGGTGCTGATCGCCGAGATGCACCTGCCCCGCCCGTGGCACCGGCTGCTGCAGAACCAGCGCGGTGCGGTCCTCGACCGGGCCCTGCGGCGCCACACCGACGCGGTGATCTGCCGGTTGCGCTTCCGGATCGACATCCCGCACTGAGCGGGCCCGGCCGGGACCGCGCGGGTCAGGCGTAGATGCCGCCGTAGCCCAGGAGGGTGACCAGGTTGCTGCCCGGGATGCCCTGGACGCACTGGAAGGAGTCGAAGATGCCCGATTCGCGGCCGGCCCGGCCGGCTGCCTGGCAGTCGGTCAGGGCGGTGGGGCCGTAGAAGGACTGGCGGTAGCTCGGGGCGCCGCCCTGTGCGTGGGCCGCCGTGGCGGGGACCAGGACGAGGCCGGCGGCGGCGAGGGTGAGGGCGGCGAGTCGGCGGCGCACGGGGGTGGTCATGTGTCGGCCTTCCTGTAGCGGCGGGGGGACGGGGCGTCCGGCCGGACGCGGTGGTTCCGCTGCGTCCGGCCGGCTCAGCATTCTCCGCACCTGACAGGTCGTCAATGAGGTTGGAAGGAGGTGGAGTTGACGGGTTTAGCCCTTGATTGCGCCGGCGGCCAGGCCGGAGGCGATCCTGCGGTGGATGACGAGGAAGAAGACCACGACGGGCAGGGCGGTCAGCGTAGCTCCGGCCATCAGACCGCCGTAGTCGGTACCGAAACTGGTCTGGAAGGAGACCAGCCAGATGCTGACGGTCTGCTTCTTTGGGCTGGACAGCAGGACGTAGACGAGGACGTACTCGTTCCAGGCCTGGACGAGCGCGAACACCGAGGTGGCGACGATGCCGGGGGCGAGCAGCGGCAGTACCACCCGGCGGAACGCGCCGAGGCGGCTGCAGCCGTCGATCATCGCCGCCTCCTCCAGTTCGACGGGCACGCCGGCGATGAAGCCGCGCAGCATCCATACCGTGAAGGGCAGCGTGAACACCAGGTAGGTGAGGATGACGCCGGTGAGGCTGTCGGTCATGCCGACGTCGTTGAGCAGCAGGTACAGCGGGATGATCAGGGCCGTCAGCGGGACCATCTGGACGATCAGGATCACCACCACGAACGCTCGGCGGCCCCGGAACCGGAACCGGGCGAGGGCGAACGCGGCGAGCGAGCCGACCACCAGGGACAGCACCACCGTGCCGAGCCCGATGACCGTGCTGGAGCGGACGTTGGCCCAGAACGTCTCGGTGTGCAGGGCCCGGGAGAAGTTCGCGAGCGTGGGCCGGCCCGGCCAGAACTCCGGTGGCAGCCGGAGGATCTCGGTGGCCGGGCGGAACGCCGTCAGCACCATCCAGTAGACCGGGAAGCCGATCACGGCGGCGACCAGCAGCCCCAGCAGGTCGTGGCCGAGCGAGCGCCGCCTCCTCATTCGACCTCTCCCGTCCGGAACATCTGCCGCAGGTGGACCACCGATCCGGCGAGCAGCAGGACGACGGTCACCAGCGCGATCGCCGCCCCGACGCTGTACCGGTTGACGGCGAAGGACTCGATGAAGGAGTAGATGCCCAGCAGGTAGTACTCCCGTTCGGGCTGGCCGCCGCGCATCAGCCAGATCTGGTTGAAGACCCCGAAGTCCCAGATCGCCGACAGCGTGGTGACCATGACGAGGACCGGCCTGATCGTCGGCAGGGTGACGTGCCGCAGGACCTGGGTCGGCCGCGCCCCGTCGAGGACCGCGGACTCCTCCAGTTCCGGCGGGACCTGGGCCAGCGCGGCCCGCAGGGTGATCGCGGCGAACGGCAGCGAGCCCCACACCACGACGGCGACGATGACGGCGAACCCCTGCCAGGGATCGGTGAACCAGTTGTGCTTGGCGAGGTCGATGCCGGGCAGCCGGGAGAGCAGCCAGTTCACCACGCCGTAGTCCGCGTCGAACAGCCAGCGGAAGATCGACGAGGCGACCATCACGGGCATCGCCCAGACGGTGACCAGCATCCCGGCGATGACGGTGCGCACCCACGGCGAGACCCGGTGCATCAGGTGGGCGGTGAACAGCCCGCAGAGCACGGTGAGGGCGACGCACACGGCGGTGAAGACCACCGTGCGCGCCACCACCGTCCAGAAGAACCCGTCGCCGAGGATCCTGCGGAACTGCTCCAGCCCGGCCCACGGCGGCGACGCGCCGCTGAACAGTTGCTCGCGGGTCATGTCCTGGAAGGCGAGCACGACCATGTCCACCAGCGGGTAGCCGAGCACCAGGACGAGGGCGAGGACGGTCGGTGCGATCAGCAGGTAGGGCAGCAGCCGCGGACGGCGTCGCCGTGCGGGGCGCCGCCGTGGGGGGTGTCGCCGCCCGGCCCGGTCGGCGACCCGGTCAGCGCTCATTGATCACTTCGTCGATGCGCTTGTCGGCGTCCCGGGTGGCGTCCTGCACCGACGCCTTGCCGGTGGCGATGCGCTCCAGCATCTCGGGCAGGATGTTGGACTTCTCCACCGAGGTCCAGCCCGGGGCGAACGGGGTCATCCAGCCCCCGGTGGCGGCGGCCTGGGCTGCGGGGCCGTTGATGCCGCCGCCGGCGACCTCGGCCAGCTGGGTGGTGTTGTTGGGCAGGGCGTCGGCGGCGATCAGCGCCTGCTGCGACTGCCGGTCGGTGAACAGCTTGATCCAGTCCGCGGCCAGGTCCTTGCGGGTCGACTTGGCCGGCACCGCCAGCGTGGAGCCGCCGAGGAACGGCGGCAGCAGCTTCCCGGACGGGCCGGGGAACGGGAACGTGCCGAACTTGTCCTTCAGCTTCGGGTCGCCGCCCACGGTCGGGTCGGCGGCGCCGCCGGCCTCCCAGGTGTTGCCGTAGAAGACGCCCACGTGGCCCTGGCCGACGACGCCCGGCTGGTCGCCGTTGTCCTTGGCGCGGTCGCCGACGTAGTAGGTGTCGATCAGCCGCTTCCACTCGGTGAGCCCGGCGACGGACTTCGGCGAGGAGAGCGAGGACTTCCACGTGTCGCCGTCCTTCGCCGCGATCTCGCCGCCCGCGTCCTTCACGAACGCCATCGCCGCGTACCAGTAGCGGCCGGGCATGTAGAGCGCGGAGAAGTTCGGGTCCTGCGCGCCCTGGACGGCCTTGAGCCGGTCCAGCGCGGCGAGCAGCTCCGGGTACGTCTTCGGCGCGCCCGGCACGCCGGCCTGGGTGAAGTAGTCGGTGCGGTAGATCCCGACCCGGGCGCCGACGTAGTACGGCACGCAGTAGGTCTTCCCGTTGGCGCGGCAGGCGTCGGCGAGGGCCGGCAGCCAGGCGTCCGACTGGTCGTAGCCGGCCGGGTCGAGGGCGGCGAACGCGCCGTTGACGATGTAGTTGGTGGTCTCGCTGTTGCCCATCTCCACCACGTCGGGCACGTTCTTCCCGGCGAGGACGGCGTCCAGCTTCTGGTTCTTCGTCGTCCACTGCTGGTACTGCACCTCGACCTTGACCCCGGGGTGCGCCTTGGTGAAACGGTCATTGGTGGACTGGACCAATTCCGGCCAGCTCTCCTGGGCGTCCACGGCCAGCCATACCGTCAACTTGCCGCCGGAGCCGGACCCGCCCCCCGGGCCGGAACTGCATCCGGCGACGGTGAGGGCCAGGAGAAACGTGAGCACGAGGGGGCGGCAGCGCGCGCGAATGGTCATGGGGGTCTCCAAATCCACTGTGGGGGTGGTGGTTTGAATACCCGTCAGATTGCGGCGTGGTACGGAGGTCTAGACATTTGGCTGGAACGTGGCGCTCTTCGCGGCGCGGCGGCCGATCATCCTCCACGAGGTGCCGCCGGGTCGCCGCCTCGGCTTCGAGGTCCGCCCGAACGGCACCGTACAGGTCGGCCTTCGAGGCCGCCCGACCATCAACTCCCGGTAGTGACAGGGAGGTTGTCCCATCCGCGGAAGGTGAGGCGGTCGCGGCGCGTGGCGGTGCCGGCCCGCCGCATGGCGGGCAGCCGGTCCAGGAGCAGCGGGAGGGCCACTCGGGCTTCCAGACGGGCCAGGGCCGCGCCCAGGCAGTAGTGCGCCCCGGCGCCGAACGAGAGGGCCGGCGCGGCGTCCCGGAACGGGTCGAACCGGTCCGGGACGGGGAAACGCGCCGGGTCGTGGTTCCCGGCCCCGAGCAGGATCAGGAGTTGGCTGCCCCGCGCGATCGTGCCGAGGCCGTCGATCTCGATCGTCTCGGGCGCCCACCGGCTGGTGAGTTGCAGGGGGG
Source organism: Kitasatospora sp. NPDC092948 (assembly GCF_044754805.1). Taxonomy (NCBI): domain Bacteria; kingdom Bacillati; phylum Actinomycetota; class Actinomycetes; order Kitasatosporales; family Streptomycetaceae; genus Kitasatospora; species Kitasatospora sp. NPDC092948. The sequence goes on from NZ_JBIVPU010000001.1 coordinate 236,886, forward strand.
CGTCGAACCGCGTCACCTCCTCGACGTACCGGTCGGCGAGGCCGGGCTCGGCCCGCAGGCGGTCGGCCAGGTCGGGGTGGTCCAGCAGGGCGGCGAGGCCGTTGCCGAGCAGGTTGGCGGAGGACTCGAAGCCCGCCAGCAGCAGGAAGACCAGGTTCGCGACGAGTTCGCGGGCGGACAGCTCGGCGTCGTCGCCGTCGTGCGCCCGCACCAGTGCGGTGATCAGGTCCGGCTCCGGAGCGGCGCGTCGGAGGCGGATCAACTCGCCGATGTACGCCTCCAGTTCGCGGGCCGCACGGTCGGCCTCGGGGGCCGGTCCGGCGGGCCGCAGCGGCTCCAGGACGACGGTGGTCCGCTGGGCCAGCTCGCGCAGCCGCCGGTGCTCGTCGGCGGGGACGCCGAGCAGCGAGCCGATGATCCGGATCGTCAGCGGGTAGGCGAACTCGGCCATCAGGTCCACGGGTTCGCCGTCCCGGCCGAGCCCGGCCAGCCGGTCGGCGAGGGCGGTCGCGTGCGCGGTGACGGTCTCCTCCAGGCGCTCGCTGCCGCGCGGCGAGAAGGCGTTCGCGGTGAGCCGACGGATCCGGGCGTGGTCGGGCCCGTCGGCCTTCAGCACCGAGTCCGCGATGAGGCCGGCGGCGGCGCCGCCCGGCAGGCCCCGGGCCGCCAGCCGCGGCTCGCGCAGCAGCGCCTTGATCGCGTCGTACCCCGTCGCCGCGTAGCCGCCCGGCCACAGCTGCACCACCGGCCCGTGGGCGCGGAGGGCGGCGTACGCCGGGTACGGGTCCTGGCGGCCGGCGGGGGACGCCAGGCGGTGGAGTGCCTCGCCGAGCTGCATGTCGGAGTCCTTACGCGGGGAGCGGTCGATCGGGTGGGCGGGCGGATGGCGGGCGGGCGGCTGAGGGGTGAGCGGCTGATGGGCGGGCGGATGGTGGGCGGGCGGCCGGCGGGCCTCAGGAGTACTGGGTCAGCTGGAGTCGTGGCGGCATCGTCCAGTGGTACGGCTCGAAGGCGATGCGGGTGAGCGCGACGGTGGCGGCGGCGTCGGTCATGATCTGCTCCAGGGCGTCCTGCCGGCCGGCGTCGAGGAACTCCCAGAACAGGCTGTGCCAGACCACCGTGCGGACCGCCGGATCGGTCGGCACCGCCAGCTCGCGCCGCAACCAGTCGACCGCGTCCGCCTGTTCGACCCGGACGGGGACGCGGGCGGCGAGGCCGAGGGCGTCGTCCAGGGTGGCGTGCAGGAAGGCGTGCTCGAACGGCAGGTAGCTGCGGACGATCCGTGCGTCGGTCGGGTCGGCGGGGTTCCGCGGGCGCAGGTCGCAGCCGGCCCGCGCGACGATCCGGACGTCCCCGGGATCGGGGCCGAACGCGGGCAGCCGGACCGGCGAATCGGGGTCGCCCCACTCCCAGTCGGGCCCGAACCACCGGTAGCGGTCGATCAGCAGGTTCAGGCCCGCGCAGGCGCCGAGTTCGAGCAGCCGGATCCGCGGGGCCCGCAGCAGCGCGAGGCCGTGCACCAACGCCGCGGCCCGGACCGGCTCGTGCTGCTGCACCGGGTTGTCCAGGGCGGCGGCGATCTCGGCGGGATGGTCGGCGATCGCCCGGACGAACAGCTCCCAGGGCCGGTCGGCGCCGCGCGGGTCGAGACCGTCCGCGGCACCCGACCCGTCCAGGAGCGCGGCGAGTTCGGGGAGCCGCCCGGCGGTCAGCAGGCCCTGCACGCCGGCCAGCGCCCGGATGCCGAACAGCGGTGCACCGGCCTGGGGATGACCGCCGATCAGCCGGGTCACCGGCCCGTCGCGCTCGATGTCGTCCGCGAGCTTGGCCAGCAGCCCCGCCGCGACGGGCGCGGTCTTGGCGGACCGCCCGGCCATCGACCGCAGCAGCTCCGGCCGATCGATCAACTCGCGCACAGGGCACCTCCGTTCGTCACCGGAAGGACAGAGGTGTGGACGAGCGCGTGCAGCAGGTCGCGGTACGGGCCGGCCGGGGCCAGCCGGTCGAGCAGGGCGCAGCAGTGCTGCCGCAGCGACTCGACCCGCAGCCGGTAGCCGTCGAGGACGGACGGGTCGCGCAGGGCGGCCTTCAGCTCCGTGCGGGCGACCGGATCGGCGCCGGCCCGGGTGCGCAGCTCCAGCAGCCGGATGCGCTGCGCGGGCGCGGCGACCTCCAACGCATGGGCCAGCAGCAGGGTCCGGGTGCCGTTCGCCAGGTCCTCGAACTCCTGTGCCGCGCTGGGCACTTCGTCGTTGCCGAGCTGCCGCAGCACGCCGAACAGCTCGCCGAGGATCCGCCAGGACCGCAGCACCTCGGGACGGTCCGTGGCGAGCCGGGCCGCCATCGCCGCGTCGCGGCCGTAGGCGGCGCCGCTCTTGCCCCGGTAGCAGGCCATGACGGACCGCCACGTCACGCTGTCGTCGATCGGTCCGGCGTCGTCGGTCGGCCCGGCGTCGTCAGTGGGCCCGGCGTCTTCGGTGGGTGCGGCGATGTCCGCGAACTGGCCCTCCAGCGCGTCCAGGGCGGTGCGCACCAACTCCCGTTCCCAGTCGAGGCGGATTTCCGGAGCCGCCGGGTGCCGGTCGGCGACCCAGTGCGGGAGCGTGCTCCCGCAGGCCAACGCCGCCAGCACGGTGCGCGCCAGCTCGGACCGGGGTGCGGCCGGGCCCTGCCCGTCGGCAAGGTCGTCGAGGGCCTCGGCGCCCGCCCACCACAGCCGGGAGATCGCGCACACCGGGGCCGCCGACCGCGGATCACCGCCGAGCGCGCCGAGGACGGCCATCCCCAGCAGGCGGAACGGGCTCGGGCCGCCGCCGTCCGCCGCCAGCAGGTCGGCGGCGGCGTCCGCCAGGTGCGGGCGGTCGAGGCGCAACTCCTCCAGGGCCACGGCGACTTCCGCGCCCACGGCCGCGAACCAGTCGGGGGGAACCGTCAGCGGTTCGGCCGTCTCGGTGGGACTCATCTGTGTCCTCTGTGTCCTTGTGGTCGGGCCCGTCGGCACTCCGGCGGCCGTGGCGTCGCGGGGGGAAGGTTCGCCGCGTACCCGCCCGGCGTGGCCGTCGGGCGGGTACGGGCAGGTGCACCGGTCAGCAGAAGGTGTAGCCGCCCGACATGGTGGCGATCCGCTGGTCCGCGCAGTCGGACGACGCGCCCGCCTCGGTGGGCTGCTCGCCCGCCAGCAGGCGCTCCGCGGCCTCGATCACGGCGGTGGTGTCCTCGGCAAACATGGTCTGCGACAACGCAGTTCTCCTCTCGGAACGGCGGACCGCCGGCCCGCCGCCGGATGCGGGTCGGGCCGACAGTCCGAACTCGTTGCGACGCTACGGCGGTGCGAGGCGGGGAAGTTGTGCGTCCGTGCACGGGAAATGCCTGAGGGCGGCAGCGAATTGACGCATCGTCGACACCAGTAGCGCCGTTCGGTCCGGGCGGGCCGGTCAGGGGCGGCGAGGCTCCGCGACCAGGGCGCGGACGGCGGCGGCCACCGCGTCCGGGTGTTCCTGCATGGCGACGTGCCCGACACCGGGCAGGGTGAGCAACCGGGCGTCGCGGAAGGCGGCGTAGGCCCGCGCCGCCGTGCGGAACGGGACGAGACGGTCGTCGCGGCCGTAGACGAGCAGGGTGGGCGCGGCGACCCGGCGGGCCTGGCGCCAGGGCGCGGCACCGTCCGGCCGCCATCGGTGGGCGCGGACGACGGCCCGTACGCCTTCGGCCATCATGGCGTGGACATAGGGGAGTTCGGCCCGGCGCAGCCGTTCGCGGGCCTCCGTCGCGCGCTGGTCGGCGGTGACGCGGGACGGGTCCGCCCAGATCAGCGCGTAGAGCTCGTCGAGCTGCCGGTCGGGGCTCTGGGCGGACAGCCGGCGCGCGTACAGCCGGGACGCGCCCGGCAGGCCGAGCGCGGAGATCCGCAAGGCCTGCGCCGAGGGGACGGCGGGCAGGACCGGGGAGACCAGGGTCAACGTGGCGACCAGATCGGGGCGGTGCGCGGCGAGGTGCAGGGCAGTCAGACCGCCGAGGGAATTACCGACCAGGTGCACGGGGGAGAGCCCCGCCCGGCCGTCGAGGTGCCGGGCGACGGCCGCAGCCTGACGGGCGACTGTGACACGGCCGTCGGGCGGCGGCGCGGACCGCCCGAACCCGGGAAGGTCGAGCGCCAGGCAGTGCACGGACGGGCGGAGCCGCTCGATCAACGCGGCCCAGTTGTGGGTCCAACCACCCAGCCCGTGCAGGAACACGGCCGTCCCGGCGTCGGGGCGGGTGCTGGGGGTGTACGCGGTGGCGAGCGGCGGATTCATGACGGCCTGCTCCGCGTGTTCCCCCGCACCCGGCCCGACGGTTCGGCGTGCGGGTGGTGGCGTGGGGTGGGTGCGCGCCGGTCCATGACGGCCTGCTCGCCGGAACCGTCCCGGGCTCCGCGGTCCGGCGTCGGGAGGGGCCTCGGGTGGGTGCGCGGTGGCTTCATGACGGCCCGTTCGCCGGCACGGTCTCGCGCCCGGGCGACGCCGCGGCCGCGAGCCGGTAGTGGTCGAGCAGCCGGTCGCCGACTGCCTCCCAGCTTCGTTCCGTCACCGCGGCCCGGCCTGCCCGGCCGAGGGCTCGGCGTAGGCCCGGGTTGCGGGCGAGGTGGTCCACCGCGGTCCGGAAGCCGGAGCCTGCGCCGGGTGGGACGAGGAAGCCGGTGCGGCCCGGGTGGACCAGGTCGAGTGGGCCGCCGGTGGCCGGGGCGACCACGGGGAGGCCGCTGGCTATGGCCTCCTGGAGGGTCTGGCCGAAGGTCTCGAAGGGACCTGGGTGGGCGAAGACGTCGAACGAGGCGTAGAGGCGGGCGAGTTCGGGTCCGGAGCGGAGGCCGAGGAACAGGGCGTCCGGCAGCGCGGCGGCCAGCCGGGCGCGGCAGGGGCCGTCGCCGACGACCACCAGGCGTACGCCCGGCAGCCGGGAGACTTCGGCCAGGCGTTCGACCTGCTTCTCCGGTGCGAGCCGTCCGACGTAGCCGACCAGTACCTCGTCGGGGCGGCCGAGGCGGCGCCGCAGTGCCTCGTCGCGGTGGCCGGGGTGGAAGCGTGCGCAGTCGACGCCGCGCGGCCAGAGGTGGACGCGTGGGACGCCGTGGGCGGTCAGGGCGTCGAGCGAGGCCCGGGACGGCGCCAGGGTTCGGGCCGCCGTGGTGTGGATCCGCCGCAGCCGGTGCCAGGCGAGCCGGGCTCCGGCCGCGCCGGCGAACGGCAGGTACGTTCGGGCGAAGGCTGCGAAGTCGGTCTGGTAGACGGCGACGGCGGGGACGCCCGCGCGAACGGCCGCCGCGGCCCCGGCCGCCCCGAGGGCGAACGGGCCCGCCAGGTGGACCACGTGCGGGCGGTGCCGTTCGAGGACATCGGCAACGCGATCACGGCCGGGCAGAGCGACCCGCACCTCCGGGTAGCCGGGCATCGGGACGGACGGGACGCGGACCACCTCGTAGCCGTACGCCGACCCGTCGGGCCGGGCCCCGGGCCGCCGCGCGTCCGGCGTCACCACCAGCGGGACATGCCCACGGGCCAGCAGGTGTTCGGCGGTCCGGACCACGCTGTGGGCCACGCCGTTGACCTGCGGGGCGAAGGACTCGGTGACGATCAGCACCCGCAGCCGCCCGCCGTCCCCTGCCGTCGGCCCGGGCGGTCCCGCGCTCACCGGGCGGCCTCCGCCGCCGCCACGGTCGCCGGTGGGGCCGCGACGGACCGGCCGACGGCGTGCAGGTCCCGCAGGATCTCCCGGAAGCAGCCGGTCAGCCCGGCCTCGGCGTACGGCACGCCGACCTCCGCGCAGTACGCGCGGACGATCCGCGCGGCCGGGCGCAGCGCCGCCACCGGCATGGCGGGGAACAGGTGGTGCTCGATCTGGTACCCGAGGCCGCCGAACAGGAAGTGGACGAACCGTCCGGCCCGCAGGTTGCGGGAGGGCAGCACCTGCCGCCGCAGGAAGTCGGTGCGCCCGGCGTCGGGGCCGCTCATCGGCATGCCCTTGTGGTTGGGGGCGAAGATGCAGCCCAGGTAGACGCCGAGCAGCGCCCCGAACAGCGCGGTGAAGGCGAGCGCCCGGAGCGGGGAGAGGACGAGGACGGCCAGGGCCACCGCGAGGACGTGGTGCAGTGCGGCGAGGGTGCGTTCCAGCACGGGGTGCCGGACGTCGCCGCGGACGAGGGTCAGGGCGGTGACGAGCAGCAGACCGAGCGCCTGGAAGGACAGCAGCGGGAAGAACAGCGCCGCCTGGTGCCGGGCCACCAGACGCCGCAACCCCCTGGTCCGGCCCGCCTGTTCGGCGGTCCGGGCGAACAGCAGGGAGTCGGCGGCCGGGTCGTGGCCCATCCGGTTCGGGTGGGCGTGGTGCCGGTTGTGGTCGTCGACCCACCAGCCGAAGCTCATGCCGACCACCAGGTTCCCCAGCACGACGCCCACCAGGTCGGTCGTCCGGCGGTCGGCGAACACCGCGCCGTGCCCGACGTCGTGGCCGAGCAGCGCCAACTGGCCCATCACGAAGGCGAACAGCGGTGCGAGGGCGAGCTGCCACCAGCTGTCGCCGAGCGCCGTGAACGCGGCCAGCAGGCCAGCCAGCGCGGCGAGCAGCGCCGCGCTCCGGCACGCGTAGTACAGCGGACGCCGGCGCAGCAGACCGGCCTGCGTCACCCGCCGGTGCAGCTCGGCGAACTCTCCGCGCCGGGTCGGCCCGGCACTCGGTGCGTCCTGAACGGCCATGCCGCCCCTCCGTTCCCGGGCCGCCCCGCCGGGCTCCGCCCGGGAACGGCCCGGCCCGTCGTGTCCGTGGGTCGGGAGGCCCCGAGTCTTCCGCACCCGTCCCGCCGCGGCCCCGAGGCACGGGCGAAAGTGCCCCGATCGGCCGACCGCCCGGCACGGACCGCCCCACACTGGCCGACCGCCCCACACTGGCCGACCGCCCGGCACCGGCCGGCCGCCCGGCGTCGGGGCGACGGCCTCGGGTCAGGGCGCGGAGCCGCCCGCCGGGCCGGTCGGCAGCAGGCGGGCGGCGGCCGTGCGGGCGGTGCGGGCGGCCTCGGTGTCGCCGAGGCCGATCCGGGTGCAGGCGGCTCCGTCGGCGAGCATCAGCACCGTCGCCGCGGCCCGCTCGGGGGAGGCGAGGCCGGCGGCGGAGGCGAGGCCGGTGAGGTAGTGGAGGATCTCGCGCTTGTGGTCGCGGACGGCGGCCCGGACGGGGTGGTCGGGGTCGGGGTACTCGGCGGCGACGTTCACCAGGTCGTTGCCCCGGTAGGCGGGGTCGGCGAACTCCTCGGTGAGCAGGTCGAAGACGGCGAGCAGCCGGTCGGCGGGCGTGCGGCGGGTCTCGGCGAGCGTGCGCAGCCGCGCGCACCACTCGTCGTTGCGCTGTCGCAGGACCGCCTCCACCAGGTCGTCCTTGGAGCGGAAGTGCTGGTAGAGCGTCGACTTGGCGACCTCTGCCGCCCGCCAGATCTCGTTGATTCCCACCGCGCGGACGCCGCAGCGGGTGAACAGGTCGGCGGCGGCTTCGACGATCTTGCTGCGGGTGGCCTCAGGGCCGGCCATCGGTGCCTCCGGGGGTGCGGGAATGGGTTCGGGCCCACTGTCGTTCGGATCGTACAGACCGGTCGGTTCGATTGACTGGAAGCGGCCGGGAACGGCCGGAAGCGGTGGGAAGTGGGTGGTCGGAAATGGAGGGTCCTGTGTTCACCATTGATGTGTTCGGCGATCTGATCTGCCCCTGGTGCTACATCGGCGGGCGCCGCCTGAAGCGGGCGGTCGACCTCGCCGGAGGGCGGACCGGCGCCGAGTTCCGGATCCGGCACCGCGCGTTCGAGCTGAACCCGGCCATGCCCCCGGCGGGGATGGACCGGCGCGCCTACCGGAGCGCGAAGTTCGGCAGTTGGGAGCGGTCGCGGCAGCTCGACCACGGCACCGTGCTGGCCGGGCGGGACGACGACGTCGCGTTCGACTACGAGAGGATCGCCAGGACGCCGAACACCCGGGCCGGGCACCGCCTGATCGCCCTGGCGGAGCACGAGGCCGCGGCGGGCGCGGCGATGGCGGACCGGCTGTTCGCGGCCTACTTCGCCGAGGGGCAGGACATCGGCGACGTGGCGGTGCTGGCCCGGCTCGGCGAGGGCGAAGGCCTCGCCCCCGGCGTGGCGGAGCGGCTGGACGGCCCGGCGCCGGAGCGGGCCGTGCGGGAGGACGAGGCGCTCGCCGAGCGGCTGGGCCTGCGCGGCGTGCCGCTGTTCGTCGTGGGCGAGCGGGTGTTTGACGGCGCGGTTCCGGTCGGGCAGCTGGTCGAGGCGCTGGAGCAGCAGGCCGGCCCGCGCCGTGCGGGGGCGGAAGGGGGGTGGGCACGATGACCGCCTCGGCGCCCTCCGGCCTCAGCTCGGTCGGCATCGTCGGCGGCTCGCTCGCCGGTCTGTTCCACGCGGTCGCGCTCACCGCGCTGGGCCTGGACGTCGACGTGTGGGAGCGTTCCGGCGGCCGCCCCGCCGACCGCGGCGCCGGCATCGTGCTCCAGCCGGCCGTCGCCCGGTTCCTGCGCGAGTTCTGCGGCGTCGAGCCCGACCGGGTCACCGTCCCCGTCACCCACCGGCAGTACTTCGCGGCGGACGGCGGCGTCGACGTCCTGCCGATGCGCCAGCAGATGATCTCCTGGGGGACGATCCACCAGGCCCTGCGGGACGCCCTGCCCGCCGGGCGTTACCACGGCGGACAGCCGGTGACCGGCCTCGCGCACCGACCCGACGGGGCGACCGTCCGGGTCGGCGGCGCGGACCGGGCCGTCGACCTGGCGATCCTCGCGGACGGCTCCGGCTCCCGGCACCGCGGCCTGGTCGCCCCGGCCGGCGCCCCGCGCTACGCCGGGTACGTCGCCCACCGGGGCGTCGTCGACGAGGCCGACCTGCCCCGGGAGCTGGTGGCCCGCTTCGACGGCCGGTTCAGCTTCTGGGACGGCGACCGCAGCCAGTTCCTCTGCTACTTCATCCCCGGCGACCACGGCGCCGTCGCGGCGGGCCGCCGCCGGCTGAACTGGGTCTGGTACGCCCGCGCCGACCGGTCCGAGCTCGACCGCCTCACCACCGACCGGCACGGCGTCCGGCACGGGCTGTCGCTGCCGCCGGGGCTGCTCGATCCCCGGGTCGGCGCCGACCTGCTGGCCCGGGCCCGGGCCACGCTGCCGGAGCCGCTGCGCCGGCTGGTGGAACACACCGCGGAGCCCTTCGTGCAGGCGATCCTCGACGCGCACGCCGACCGGATGCGCGACCGGCGGATCCTGCTGACCGGGGACGCCGCCTTCGTGGTCCGGCCGCACACCGCCGCCGCCACCGAGAAGGCCGCCGCCGAAGCCCTGACCCTGCACCGGGCGCTGCGGGAGGCGCCGTCCACCGACGCCGCCCTCCGGGCCTGGGAGCGCCTCAGCCTCGCCGAGGCGACCGCCATCCACCGTCAAGGGGTGGGCCTGGGGCGGCGGTTGGGCCTCGACAGCCCGGAGGCGACGGGTTAGGCCCGGGTGGAGACGGGCGCCTACGCCTCCAGGGACTTCGCGGCGTCGCGGATGACGTCGAGGACGAAGTCCGGGTGGGAGAGCATCGGCACGTGGCTGCTGTCGACGGCGTACGTCTTGGCGCCCATGCGCGCGGCGGCGGCCCGCTCCAGGTCCGGGCTCACCGTCCGGTCGTGGTTCGCAACGATGGACCAGCTCGCCTTGGTGCGCCAGGCGGTGCCGGGCACCTGCTGGTCGAACAGGTCGGGGACGGGCACGGCGCCCACGGCCAGGACGAGCTTCTGCTCGGCCGGCGGCAGGTCGCCGCAGAAGTCGGCGGCGCCCGACTCCTTGAGCCAGATCCGGCCGTCGGCGACTTCGGTGTGAGCGAACACGGGCGTGCGGGGGAACTTGTTCTGCTCGTCCTGCGAGGTCTCGTCCTCGTCCGGGGCGAGCGCGGCGATGTAGACTAGTGCGCCCACGCGGTCGTGCACCCCGGCCTTGGTGATCAACGTCCCGCCGTAGGAGTGGCCGACGAGCACGACCGGGCCGGGCACGTGGTTGATGGAGCGGGTGACGCAGGCTACGTCGCTTTCGAGCGAGTCGAGGCCGTGCTGCGAGCTGGAGACCGCGTGCCCCTCGGCCAGGAGCGCGGGGATGAGCTTGTTGAAGCACGATCCGTCGGCCCAGAGTCCGTGGGCGAAGACGATGCCGGCCTTGCTGGCCATGGGCTCCTCATTTCTCGTCATCGGGCCGGTCATCGAGCCATGATGATCCGACTGTCACACTGAGTGGCCACGCTATGGCTCATGGTGGTCGGCTGCGACCGCTGGCCCCGAGGGGCGGGCCCGGTGTTCCCGGGCGGCGCGCAGGATCGCCCGGCGGATGGGTGCGTAGCCGGTGCAGCGGCACAGGTTGGAGCCGACCAGGGCGTCGATGCGGTCCGGGGCGTCGGCGAGGTCGGGATCGGCGGCCAGGGCGCCGGCGGCGACCATCAGGAATCCGGGGGTGCAGAAGCCGCACTGGAGGGCGCGTTCGGCGGAGAACGCGCGCTGGAGCGGGTGGGGCTCGCCGTCGGGTCCGGACAGGCCCTCGACGGTCTCCACCGAACTGCCGTCGCACTGCACCGCGAACACCAGGCAGGAGCGGACCGCCTCGCCGTCCACCAGCACCGTGCACGCCCCGCAGACGCCGTGCTCGCAGCCCAGGTGGGTGCCCGTCAGCCGGCAGTTCTCGCGCAGGACGTCGGCGAGGATCCGGCGGGGCTCCACGTCCAGCGGGTGCGGCGCGCCGTTGACGGTCAGGGTGATCCTCATGCGCGGTCTCCGTCCGGCGAGATCCGAAGGCGACGGTCCAGGTCCCGGGCCGCCCGGTGCAGGGTCCTGGCGACCAGGACGGCGATGGCGTGCCGCCGGTACTCGACGTCGGCGTACGGCTCGGGCACGGGCGCGGCGTCCTGTTCGGCGGCGATCCGGCCCGCCCGGGCGAACGGGTGTCCGTCGGCGCGTTCGCGGGCCGCGGAGCCGAGTTCGCGGGCCTCGGTGTCGAGTTCGCGGGCCGCGGTGCCGAGCAGCGACCGCTCGGCCGCGCGGGCCCGCAGCGGCCGGTCGGCGCAGTTGGCGAGCCCGATCCGGGCGTCGGCGACCACGCCGTCCCGGACCGTCAGGGCGGCGGCGACGGCCACTTGGGCGAAGCAGAAGTGCGTGCGGCGGTGTTCGATGAAGCCGACCCCGGTGTCGTCGCCGAGGAGCGGGAAGGTCACGGCGGTGAGCAGTTCGTCCGGGCGGCGGGCGGTCAGGTGCGGACCGCGGAAGTAGTCCCGGGCGCCGACGGTGCGGGTGCCCCGGGGGCCGGACAGTTCGAGGTCGGCGTCCAGGGCGGCGCCCACGGCGCACCACTCGGAGGCGGGGTGCGCCCAGGCGAAGCTGCCCGCCATGGTGCCTCGGGTGCGGATCGGCGGGTGGGCGATGTGCGCCGCCGCGCCGGCCAGCAGGGCGCCGAGCGGGCCGGGGACGGCCCGCTCCGACTCGAACGTGCGGTGCCGCACGAGCGCGCCCACCCGCAGCGTGCGGCCGTCCGGGTCGAGGCGGTCCAGGCCGGGGATCCGGTTGATGTCGACCAGCAGCGTCGGGCGGGCGCGGTGCAGGCGCAGGTCGAGGACCAGGCTCTGTCCGCCGGCCAGCACCTGGGCCGCCCCGTCGGCGGCGGCGAGCAGTTCGACGGCCTCGGGCACCGTGCACGGGACGGCGTAGTCGAACGCGGGCGGTTTCACCGGGGGGCCTCCGGGAGCTTCGGGGCGCGGGCGGCGCGCCACACCACGTCCGGGGTGAGCGGCATCTGCAACAGGTCGGGGTCGGCGATCCGCAGCGCGTCGGCGACGGCGTTGACGACCGCCGCCGGGGTGCCGATGCAGCCCGACTCGCCCGCGCCCTTCGCGCCCAGTGGGGTGCCCGGAGCCGGCGTGCAGGTGTCCCGGAGCTCGATGGGCGGGATCTCGGCGAAGGTCGGCAACAGGTAGTCCAGCAGCCCGGACGCCAGCAGCGGCACACCGTCGTCCCGGTGCGGGATGCCCTCGTACAGGGCCTGGCCGAGGCCCTGCACCGCCGAGCCGAGGGCCTGCCCGCGGACGGCCGCCGGGTCGAGCTGCACCCCGCAGTCGTCCACGGCCACCACCCGCAGCAGCCGTACGGTGCCCAGCTCCGGATCGACCTCGGCCACCGCGGCGTGCGCGCCGAACGGGAAGGCCATGCCCGCCTCGTACCGCTCCTCGATCCGCAACGGGCCGGTGGCGCGCACCAGTTCGGCCAGGTCGAGGCGGGCCGAGCGGCCGAGGTGCGCCGCGCCGTCCGACCACCGCACCGCTGCGGGGTCGGCGCCCCACAGCCGGGCGGCCCGCCCGCACGCCTCCTCGGCCAGTCGCCGGGCGGCGTGTTGCAGCATCGCGCCGGCCACCTGGGCGGAGCGGCTGCCGAACGAGCCCAGCCCCTCGGGCTGTTCGTCGGTGTCCCCCTCGACCAGCCGGACCCGGCTCGCATCCACGCCCAGCGCCTCGGCCACCAGCGCGGGGAAGACCGTCTCGTGGCCCTGGCCGGCGGGCGCCGCGCCGCACCGGGCGACGACCGTGCCGTCCGCCGCCGCCTCGACGCCGCCGAACTCGTGCAGCCCGCCCGGCTCCCCGCCGGAGCGCTCCACGTAGCAGCACAGGCCGATGCCCAGCGGCAGCGCGGCCGGATCGGCCCGGCGGCGGGCCTGCTCGGACCGCCAGCCGTGGTAGTCCAGGGTCTCCAGCGCCAGGTCCAGCGCGGCGGCGTAGTTCCCGCTGTCGTAGCACCGGCCGGTGGGCGTCCGGTACGGGAAGCGGTCCGGCGCGATGAAGTTGCGCCGCCTCAACTCGGCCGGATCCAAGGCGAGTTCGCGGGCAAGCCGGTCCATGGCCCGCTCCAGGGCGATCGCCGCCTCCGGCCGGCCGGCGCCGCGGTACGGGTACGTCACCATGGTGTTGGTCAGCACCGAGCGGACGGTCGCGTGCACCTGCGGGGTCGCGTACGGGCCGGTCGCGGCCCAGGCGGTCTGCATCGGCAGCCCGGCCCCGAGGTGCGGATAGGCGCCCACGTCCGCGTCGACCTCCAACTCGTGGGCGAGCAGCCGCCCTTCGGCGTCGGCGGCGAGCCGCACCCGCTGATCCTGCCCGCGCCCCCGGGAGGCGGCCGTCATCGACTCCAGCCGGTCCTCGATCCACCGCACCGGCCGGCCCAGCCGCACCGCCAGGTGGGCGACCACCACGAACTCCGGCCACGCCGCGCTCTTCGACCCGAACGCCCCGCCGGTGTCCGGGACCACCACCCGCACCCGGTCGGCCGGCCACCCGAGCAGCGCCGCCAGCTCGCGCCGCAGCCGGTGCGGCATCTGGTGCCCCGACCACACCGTCAGCCGGCCGTCCTCGGGCACGGCGAGGAACGTCCGGCACTCCATCGGGGACGGCAGCAGGAGCTGCTGGCGGTAGCGGCCCTCCACCACCGCCGCGGCCTGCCGCCACACCGACGGGTCGATCGGCGTGCCCGCCGCGCCCCGGAACGCGGTGTTGCTCAGGCCGTCGAACAGCCGGATCCGGTCCGTCGCGGCGGCCGCCGCGGTGACCACCGCCGGCAGCGGGTCGATCCGGACGGACACCGCGGCGGCCCCGTCCTCGGCCCGGTAGCGGTCCTCGCCCAGCACCACCGCCACGGCCTCGCCCGGGTACCGCACCCGGTCGCGGGCCAGCGCCGGCCACTCCCGGCCGGCCACCGCCTCCGCCGTGGACAGCCCGGCCAGCGAGGTGTGCGGCACCGCCGGAAGGCCCCGCACCGTCCCGGGCGGGCCGGGCTCCGACAGCTCCGCCGCCGACCACGCCCCCACCACCCCCGGCACCTCCCGGGCCGCCGCGCAGTCCACCGCACGCAGCACGCCGTGAGCGACGCCGCTGCGGACGAACGCCGCGTCCAGGCAGCCCGGCACCTCGAAGTCGGCGACGAAACGCCCCCGGCCGGTGAGCAGCCGCCCGTCCTCGCGCCTGGTCCACTGCTCCACCGTCGAACCTCCACGACTCGCGCCGCCCGCACGGGAGTTGGCCGCCGCACCGGGGCTCTCGGGCCCTCGGCCGCACCCGAGGCATCCCACCGTACGGGCCGCCCGCCCCGCCGCGCGGGCAACACACGGACCGGTTCCGGCCGGCTTTCGCCGGTCGCCGGCCCGGGGTCAGCGGGGCGGGGTCAGCGGGGCGGGGCGGCGACGAGTTGAGGGTCGACGACGAGCGCGGTGACGCCCAGCGGCTCGAACAGGGCGCGCAGGGCCGGCTCGGCGAGGGTGATCCGGGGATGGTCGGGGCCGAGGACGGCCGCCAGGTGGAGCTCGGAGGAGAAGGCGACCGCGGTGCGGCTGCCGAGGGCGGTACGGAAGATGCGGAGCGTGTGGCCCCGGGGGCCCGGCCGGACGGGTACCAGCAGACGTCCGGTCGGGGTGCGTTCCGAGGGCTTCGAACGTTCCGGGCACAGCTGCTGCTGCTTCACGGGACACCTCCAGGGTCGGTAGGGCGGAGCGCCGCTCACGGGCGCAGCAGTGACGCTATCCCCGCCCGCCGCCCGCGGTGGCGGGTTCCTGTCGCGTTCCTGATCGCGAGGGGCGCGATCCGTACGGCACGTTGACGTGGCGGGGCGCCGGCCGCGCCGGGGCGTCAACGTCGCGTCAGGGGGGACCCGATCGGTGTAGCCGCCGCGTCAAGAACCGGTGCGGGCGGCGGGCGGCGGGCGTGCACTGGAGTGGTGGACGGGGCCGCTCCGAAGGCCCCGTCGCCGATGGCCGAAGGGATCCCGCCATGACCGACGTGCAGCTTGCCCCCGTGAACCACGGGCCGACCGGGCCGGACGACCGGGCCGACGACGCGACGCTCCGCCGCCTGCTGCGCGGATCGGTCTTCGACACCTGGTCCCGCGCCGCCGCCGAGGAACCGCCGGCGCCCGACCGGGCCCGTCGCCCCGCCGCCGGGCACTGCCGCTTCACCATGCACTACGACGACTGACGGCACGTCAGTGCCGGGCTCCCCGGCCCGTCGAACCGACCCGAATCCTCCCGTCCGGACCAGGAGAACCCCTGCGATGACCACCCTGTCCGCCCGCCCGCCCGTCGACCTGCCCGGGCCCCGGCCGCTCGGCAGCCCCTGGCCCGCGTCCGCCACGGCCGGGCGCGGCGGCGACCTGAGGATCGGCGGTGTCGGACTGCGGGAGGCCGCCGAGCGTTTCGGGACACCGCTGTACGTGCTCGACGAGGCCGAGGTCCGGGCGCGGGCCCGGGCCTACCGTCGCGCGCTGCCGCACGCCGACGTGCTGTACGCCGCGAAGGCGTTCCTGTGCACGGCGATGGCCGACTGGATCGCCGAGGAGGGCCTGGGCCTCGACGTCTGCTCGGCCGGGGAGCTGCGGCTGGCCGCCGCCGCGGGCTTCCCGCCCGAGCGGATCCTGCTGCACGGCAACGCCAAGACCCCGGAGGAACTGCGCCTGGCCCGCCGCCTGCGGGTCGGCCGGATCGTGGTCGACAACCTCGCCGAGATCCCGCGGCTGGCCGCCCTCACCGCGGCCGACGCCCCGCAGCGCGTCCTGGTGCGGGTGCTGCCCGGGGTCGCCGCCGGACACCACAGCGCCGTCCGGACGGGCGTCGACGGGCAGAAGTTCGGCTTCTCGATCGCCGGCGGGGAGGCCGCCGAGGCGGTCCGCCGCATCCTCGGCCAGCCCGGCCTCCGGCTGGCCGGCCTGCACTGCCACCTCGGCTCCCAGATCGCCGACACCGCGCCCTACCTCACCGCCCTCGACCGGCTGGTCGCCCTGCTCGCCGCAGTCCGCGACCGGCACGGCGTCGAACTGCCCGAACTCGACCTCGGCGGCGGCCACGGCGTCCGCTACCTCCCCGGCGACCCCGAACTCACCCCCGACCGGCTGGCCGCCGAGACCACCGCGCACCTGGCCGCCCGCTGCGCCGAACACGGCCTCGCCGTACCGAAGTTGACGGTGGAACCGGGCCGGGCGATCGCCGCCCCGGCCGCCGTCGCCGTCTACCGGGTGCTCTCCGTCAAACACACCGCCGACGGACGCTCCTTCGCCGCCGTCGACGGCGGCATGAGCGACAACCCCCGGCCCGCGCTCTACGGCTCCGCCTACACGGTGCGGGCGTTCGGCCGGACCGGCGCCGGCCCGGCCAGGCTGTTCGACGTGGTGGGCTGCCACTGCGAGGCCGGCGACGTGCTGGCCCGCGACGCGCTGCTCCCCGCCGACCTGCGGCCGGGCGACCTGCTGGCGGTCCCCGCGGCCGGCGCGTACCACCTGTCGATGGCCTCCAGCTACAACCTGGTGGGCCGCCCGGCCGTCGCCGCGGTCCGCGACGGCCGCGTCCGGCTGCTGATCCGCCGGGAGACCGTCGACGACTACCGGGCCCGGGAGGTCGGCCGCTGACCGGGGCGACGAGCCGTCAGAAGCCGGTGGGGGTGACCACGCACTGGTCGGCGGAGACCTCTTCGAGGTACTTCTCGTGGATCAGGTTTTCGATCTTGTAGTCGCCGGTGAAGCCCTCGGGCTTGAGCGTCGCGTCGAGCCACTCCTGGACGCCGCCGCCGGGCATGCCGAAGAAGGCCCCGGTGTGGCCCCGCTGCACCTTGAACTCCTTCAGGGCGTTCAGGCAGTGGTAGATCTTGCCGTCCGCCTGGGGGTTGAAGGCGTCCGGCGTCATCGAGCGCTGAACGAACGGCGTGCCGGCGTCGGAGAGGTAGCCGCCGTCGCGCTTGCCGAAGCGGTCCAGCTTGGTGCCGACCGGAACGGTCCACACCGTCTCGTCGACCTTGCCGTTGAGCCGCTGGAAGCCGCGGTCGGGGGCGAACTGCCAGTCGCCGTCCGCCTTGGCGTACAGCGTCACGAAGTGCGGGGCGCTGAGGCCGCCGAACCGCTGGTATCCCCTCAGGAGGTTGGCGACGGGCTCGGTGTTGGGCAGGTCGGCGAGGCCGAGCCGGGGGTCCTTGCAGTAGTACAGCTCCGCGTGCTCGACCGGCGGGACAGTGCGGGTCGGACAGTCGTCGGGGAGGACGGTCCGGACGTCTCGCGGCTGGGCGGTGGCGGTCCCGACGGCCGCGACGCCGGTGAGCGGCAGGGCGCAGGCGAGGGAGACGGTGAACAGCGAGCGAAGTCGCATGGGTGCTCCGTGCGGTGAGGAGTCTTCGGGCTGGTGAAGCACCACGGAACGTAGTCGATTGTGTGCGAATTCCTCGGCATCCGCCGCCGTCCGTACCTCTGATGGACCCGGGATCCGGCGACCCGGCCGCGGGCGCGGGTGCGGCTCAGGGCGCGAGGAGTTGGTCGAAGTCCGCGACCCGGGTGCCGTGGCGGGTCCGGGCGTGGTCCAGGACGGCGGCCTCCAGGGCGGCGGGACGCACGTCGGCGACGGCGCGGGGGGAGGGCAGCCCGGGGGTGCGCTCGTAGGCGCGGACGACGGCGTCGAGGCAGACGGGGGCGGTGAAGCGCCAGCCGCGGAGCAGGATCACCTGGGAGATCGCGGGGTAGGGCGTGTCGGCGGGGCGGCCGAGCCAGTCGAGCAGGGTGCGGCGGGGGACGGTGAAGTCGACGCCGGCGCGGGCCAGCGCGGGGAGGGCGGCGGGGGCGAGGAGCGGGGCGTTGCGGTCGGGGTCGAGGGCGACGAGTTCGGCCCACAGCCGGGCCGCGTCCGCGACGGTCGCCCGGGCGTCGTGGGGGCGCTGCTGCTGGTCGAACGCCTCGGCGGCGGCGAAGAGTTCACGGGCCCGGCCGACCGACGCCGCCGGTGGGGCCGGGCAGCCGGCCGGGCGGAGGGCGTTCGCCCAGCCGGTCGCGGTGGGCAGCAGGGTGGCGGCGAGGACGGCCAGCAGGGTGCGCCGGTGGGGGCGGTCGGCGGACGCGACGAGAGCCGCAGCAGCGGCAGTCGAGGGCGGCGGGGGCAGGTGCGGGGGCGGGGCCCCGGCCAGCAGGGAACGGTGGAGGGCCTGGAGTTCGCGGCCGGGGTCGGCGCCGAGTTCCTCGGCCAGGCGCCGCCGGACGAGTCCGTAGCGGTGCAGGGCCTCCGCGCCCCGGCCGGCCGTGTGCAGGGCCTGGATCAGGACGTGTTCCAGCGGCTCGGCCAGCGGATATTCGGCGGTCAGGTCGGGCACGGCGGAGATGACGGCGGCGGCGCGGCCGAGCCGTAACTCGGCCTGCGCCCAGCGCAGTACGGCGTCCAGGCGCCGCCGGTGCCAGCCCGCCCGGACCTGCGCGGCCCAGGCGCCCGAGAGGCCGGCCAGCGGCTCGCCGCGCCACAGCCGCAGCGCCTCGGCGAGGGTCGCGGCCCGGGCCCCGTCGTCGGGCTGCCGGTCGGCGTGCTCGACCAGGCGGCGGAAGCGGTGGAGATCGACCACGTCGGGGTCGACGTCCAGCACGTAGCCGGCGTGGCGGCGTTCGAGCCGGGCGGCCGGGCCGCCGTCGGGGGCGGCTGCCCGTCGGAGCAGCGCGCGGATCCGGCTCAGGTGTGCGTACAGGACGGGGCGGGGGCCGGCCGGCGGGTCGTGGCCCCAGACCCGGTCGACGAGTGCCTCGATCGGGAGCGGTCTTCGGGCGTCGACGAGCAGTGCGGCGAGGACCAGTTGCTGTTGCGGAGTCCCGACGTCGAGCGGCCGGCCCGCCGACCGCACCTCGATCTCGCCCGACAGCCGGACGTCCACCTGCACCCCCCCGTGTGATCAACGGCGCCCCCGACATGCCCAACTCCCCATGCTGGCGCGGCCCGCAAGGTGGCCGCAAGGTCGGTGCACAGGCCGCGACGGCAGGGTGGGGGGCCGGTGAACTCTCACGGAGGGAACAGCATGCGGATACCTCTGCTCCGAAGGTCCGACCGCCCCGGCGGGAGTGCGGCGAGGCGTCTTCGACTCGTCATGGCAGCCCTGTCGGCGGCCGTGGCGTTCGTCGTGGTCGGGGCTCTCGCCCCGGTGCCCGCCCATGCGGCGGATCCCGCGCACTACAAGCTGGTGAACGTCCGGACCGGGCTGCGCGCCGACGTCATGTGGGCGTCCACGGCCTCGTACACCGGTGTCTTCCTGTGGCCGGACAACACCAGCCTCTCCCAGCAGTACGAGGTGCTCGACAGTGGGAACGGGTACTTCAGGCTCAAGGCCCTGCACTCCGGCCAGTGCCTGATGCTCGACTGGCGCGCGGGGACGTACTCGAACGGCACTCCGGTCATCCAGTACCCGTACTGCGACGCCGGCTACGCGCCGTCCGAGTGGACCGTCGTCTGGGTGGGACACACCTGTATGTGCTTCCCGACCACCCAGATCTTCAAGAACCGGGCCACCGGCAGGTGCCTGGACGCGAACGCCCCGTCCGGCACGCCCGGGCAGCAGGCGGTGCTGCAGCAGTGGGACTGCATTCCGAGCGACGACTACTGGAACACGGCCAACCAGAGCTGGAACCTGCAAGCGGTCTGACGATTCGTCAAGTGGACGGCGCGGGGCGGGCGGTGGCCCGGCCCGCGCCGTTCGGGTGTCAGTTCGCGGGCTCCAGTGCCCCGGTGAGGCCGGCCAGCGGCAGCGGGGCGCCGAGGACGCGTTCGGCGGCGCGGTGGCCGGAGAGCAGGGCGCCGTGGACGGTGGCCGGCTCCTGGCCGTAGGTGGCCTCGCCGGCGAAGTGCAGGACGCCGTCGACGGGTTCGGCCATCGCGTCGTGGTCGTGGTGGGAGGAACCGACGGCGACGTAGGAGTACGAGCCGAGGGCGAGCGGGTCGGAGGCCCAACGGGTGATCCAGTGCGCCACGGGGGTGGGGGCGGCGTCGCCGTAGATGTCGCGCAGGGAGCCCATGACCGAGGCGACGATCTCCTCGTCGGTCTGCTGCTCGATCGCCCGGGCGTAGTCGCCGCCGGCGAAGGTCAGCAGCATCGGGTGGCCGCTGACCGCGGAGACGTCGTACCAGGAGTGCCAGGGGACGCCGGGCCGGCCGTGGCGGCGGATCGCGTAGACGCCGTCCGGCCAGAACCGCTCGGGGAAGCGCAGGAAGACCTTGTTGAACGCGCCCATGCCGAGGCGGGCGATCGGCCCGGCGACGGCGTCGGGCAGCGCGGGGGTGAACGCGATCGTCCCGGCCTTCAGCACGCCCAGCGGCGCCGTGACGATCACCTGGGCGGCCTCGAAGGATCCGCCGTCGGTGTCGACCCGGACGCCGTCGGCGGACCGGGTGACGGCGGTGACGGTCGTGGCCAGACGGATGTCGAGGCCCTTCGCGAAGGCGTGCGGGATGGCGTCGTAGCCGCCCGGGAAGATCACCTCGTCGCCGTCGATGGCGTCCTCGTCGAGGGCGTGCGCGGCGACCTGCTCGATGTCGGCGCCGCACTGCTCCTCGGTGCGGTGTCGGAAGAACTGCCGGAGCCGGTCGGCCCGTTCGGCGCCCCAGCCGGTCTCGGCGAGGGTGCGCTCGGTGGCCTCGGCGTAGGTCTCGTCGTCGCCGGAGTCGGCGATGGCCCGCTGGAACAGCGCGTCCGCGGTCTCGACGTCGGCGAGCCACTGCTCGGTCGCCGCCCGGTCCATCAGCTTCCGCGACTCGTCGTGGTCGGCGATCGGACGCCCGCCGGCCTGGAAGCTGCCGACCGTGAACTCGACCGTGTCCAGGCCGAGTTCGGCGACGATCTCGGTGAGCGGGTTGTCGGTGAGGCCGTGGATCCAGGAGGCGCCGCGGTCGACCGAGAAGCCCGCCGTGCGGTCCGTCCACATCCGGCCGCCGACGCGGTCGCGCGCTTCGAGCACGACCACGCGCTGTCCGGCGGCGTGCAGCAGCCGGGCGGCGGTGAGGCCGGCGATTCCGGCGCCGACGACGATGGTGTCCAACATCTGTACCGTTCCAGGGAGTTCGTGGGGGAGGGGGAGGGGTGGGGGTCAGCCGAGCTGGGTGAGGGCCAGGTCCAGGGTGTCGGCGAAGAAGTCCGCGGCGGCGGTGTCCAGGCACAGCGGGGGCTTGATCTTCAGGATGTTGAGGTGGTCGCCGGTGGGCTGGACGACCACGCCGAGGTCGAGCATCCGGTCGCAGAGCTCGGCGGTCTCCTCGGTGGCGGGCTCCAACGTGCCCCGGTCGCGGACCAGTTCGAGCCCGAGGTAGAGGCCCGAGCCGTGCACCGCGCCGACGACCGGGTGGCGGTCGGCCAGGGCCCGGAGTCGGTTCTTCAGGTGGCCGCCGACCCGGACGGCGTTGCCCTGGAGGTCCTCGTCGCGCAGCGCGTCCAGCACCGTCAGGCCGACCACGCTGGAGACCGGGCTGCCGCCGGTGGAGGAGAAGAAGTAGCCCTGCTCGCGGTAGCGTTCGGCGATCGCCCGGGTGGTGACGACCGCGCCCAGCGGATGCCCGTTGCCCATCGCCTTGGCGACGCAGACGATGTCCGGGACGACCTGCTGCTGTTCGAAGCCCCAGAACCAGTGCCCCAGTCGGCCGTAGCCGGCCTGCACCTCGTCGGCGACGGCCAGGCCGCCGTGCCGGCGGACCGCCGCGTACACCTCGGCGAGGTAGCCGTCCGGCAGCGCCACTCCGCCGGCGTTGCCGTAGAAGGTCTCGCTGACGAACGCCCCCACCGGGCTTCCGGCGGCGGCCAGTTCGTCGATCGCCGCGACCGCCTCGGGCGCGTAGCGGGCCGCGTCCGCGCCGCGGTGACGGCCCCGGTAGGAGTTCGGCGAGTCCACGGTGTGCACCCAACCCGGGCGGGTGGCAAGGGCGTTCGGGTTGTCCTGGAGCGAGGTGGAGACGGCGTCGGAGGCGTACGTCCAGCCGTGGTAGGCCTCCCGGAGAGCCACCACGTCGGGCTGCCCGGTGGCGCCGATGGCCAGCCGCAGCCCCAGATCGACCGCCTCCGAACCGGAGTTGACCAGGAACACGGTGTCCAGCGGCTCGGGCAGCAGGGCGGCCAGACGCTCGGTGAACTCCACCACCGAGGCGTAGTGGAAACGCGAGTTGGTGTTCAACCGCCGCAACTGCCGGGCCACCGCCCGCTCGACGCCCGGGTGGGCGTGGCCCAGCGGGGTGACGTTGTTGACGATGTCGAGGTACGAGCGGCCGTCGGTGGACAGCAGGTGGTGGCGCCAACCCCGCTCGATCCGGGGCGGGGCCGCGTAGTAGTGCCCCTGCACGGTCGCGAACACGGCGCCGCGCCGCTCCAACAGATCACCCTGCTCGGCGAGTTCGGCCCCTATTTCGGCCCCGGCTCCGGCTCCGGCCCCGGCTTCGGTGATCGCCAGGCCCAGCAGCGGGGCGGGGTCGGCGGTGAGCGGCAGCCAGCCCGCGGCGTACTCGGGGCGCACCAGCGGCGGGACGGCCGGGCCGTCGGCGTCGCGCACCGCCAGGTGCACGGCGGCGCAGGCCGGGAGCCGGACGAGTTCCTGGCCGGCCGCGACCTCCGCGCCCGCGGCCACCAGCGGGTCGACCGAGGCCGCGAAGGAGAGCGTCAACACGCCTCCGCCCTGGGCGAGTTCGAGCCGTCCCGGCCCGGCGGCCAGCACCCGGCCGGCCTCGGGCGCCTGCGCCACGGCGGTCCGGCCGAGCCACAGGTCGACGCCGGTGGCCACGGTGGCGGGGGAGATCGCGGACAGCGCGGGGGCCTGCGACAGCCGGACGCCGGCGTGCGGGGTGCGGACCGCCGCCGCGCCGCCGGCCAGCGCTGCTGCCGCCGCCCGGTCCTCGGCGTCGGCTTCGAGCCAGGCCCCGCCGTCCATCGTGTCGGCGTCGGTGGACAGGTCGAGGACGGTGAACTCGTCGACACCGGGCAGCAGTTGGCGGGTCGGCGGAGAGACCGGGGCCGGTCGGCGGGCGAAGCCCGTCGCGTCCAGCACGAGATGGGTCAGCACTGCCGGCGGCAGCCGGGTGGCCTGCTCGAAGATCCGCCACTCCCGGTCGAGCGCGGCCGTCGCGTAGGCGTTGTCCGCGTCGACCGCCGCCTGCTGCCGCCCGCTGACCACCAGCACGGCGGAGCGCAGCACCACCAGCGGCCAGAGCGCCCCCGCCTCGGCGGCGGACAGCGGCCGGACGGCGTGGAAGGCCCGGACGGCGGGCAGCACCTGGTGCGGCTCGACGCCGTCGTGGTGGAGCATCGAGGAAAGCGTCACGGCGAGCTCGCCGACCGCCCAACTCGTCGTCAGATCACCGAAGTCGATGATCCCGTCGGGCATCGGCGGACGGCTGTCGGGGCGGCGGATCAGGTTGTCGTCGGTCAGGTCCAGGTGCACGGCCTGCAACGGCAGGTCGGCCGCGACCGCCTCGACCCGCGCCCAGGCCTCGGCGGTCGCCGCCAGCACGGCGTCCCGCCGGTCCGGCTCGGCGACGTGCTCGGCGAGCCTGGCCACCACCCGGTCGGCATGCCGCAGGTCCCACTGGAGGACGCGGTCCAGGCCGGGGTGCCGGAAGTCCCGCAGGGTGGTGCTGACCTTGCCCGCGATCGTGCCCATCGCCGCGACGGTCGCCGCGGACAGGTGCCGCGGTCCGGACAGCGCACCGCCGGGCAGGTGCCGCAGCAGCCGGGCGATCCCGCCGCCCACGTCGGCGCGGCGCGGCGAGCCGTCGGGCCGGCGCAGCACGGTGGCGACCCGCAGGTCCGGGTGAGCGGCCGCGATCAGGTCGGCGGCGGCGTCCTGGGCCTCGACCTCGACGGCGCCGAACGCCGGGTTGGCGATCTTCAGCACCGCGCGGATGTCCCCGTTCCCGCCGTGCAGCAGGAAGTTGGCGTCCTGCTGGCTGCCCAGCGGCTCGGCGCGCCCGGCGATCCCGAGCTGTCGGGCGGCGAGGAGTTCGGCCTCGGCGGGGGTGACGACGGGGACCGGAAGGGCGTCCTCGGCGAAGAAGTCGACGGTGCGGTGCTCGGCGTGGGGCATGGCGAGGTCCTCGGCGTGGTGCGGGTTCGGGTGCGGGCCGGCGGCCCGGCTCAGGTGTGCCACAGGAAGCGGTGGGTGTGGATCGCGAAGTACGGGAAGTTCTCCACCGACACGACGCCCTCGACGGTGCGCACCACGTCGTTGACGAAGTCCAGCAGGTCGTTCGGCCGGTCGCACACCACCTCGACGAACAGGTCGAAGCTTCCGGCGGTCAGCACCGCGTACACGACCTCCTCGTGCCGCGACAGCTCGTCCGCCACCGCCCGGGGGTCCCCGTCCACGCGCAGACCCAGCAGCGCCATCGACTGCCGCCCCATGGTCATCGGATCGGTCACCCCGACCACCTGCACCGCCTTGGCGTCGATCAGCCGCTGCACCCGCTGCCGGGCGGCGGACGGCGACAGCCCGACCTTCGGCCCCAGCTCGGCGTAGGGGATCCGGCCGTCCACCTGGAGCTCCCGCAGGATGGCCCGGTCGATCTCGTCCATGAAGCAGAACCCTCCACTGCGCAGCCACGGCGGAAACGGCAGCCCGGAGCGCCGTGAAGGACACCCTGCCGGATTCGGACGCTCGAATCAACGGTTCAGACGATCGAATCGAGCGTCACGGCGCGCGGATCGAGCGCCGGGCCCGCATCCGGGGGGGCGAACGCCGGGCTCAGACGTCGCGCCGCCGGACCAGCAGGGCCGCCGCGCCGAGCAGGACGGCCGGATACAGCGCGCAGGCGGGCAGGGCGGTGGCCGACGGGGCGTGGTTGGCGGTGGTGACGGTGCTGGTCATCGACTCGAAGGCGCCCTGGAGGGTCCACTGCGACGCCCTGTCGCTGACCGTGCCGAGCAGCGGCGGCAGGACGAAGAACAGTCCGAACAGCAGGGCCACGGCACCGGCCGAGCGGCGGACCAGGAAGCCGAGGGCCAGGCCGACCAGAGCAAGGACGGCGAAGAACAGCCCGGTCTCCAGGACGGCCCGCAGCACCCGGGGAGCGCCGAGGCCGACGTCCAGGTGGTGGCCGGCCAGCTGGGCCTGGCCGAGGAAGTAGGTGGTGAAGGCGAGGAGTTGACCGACGGCGAGGGCCAGGACGCCGACCGTGCACACCTTGGCGGTGAAGACCTGGCGGCGGCGCGGAGTGGCGGTCACGGTGGTGCGGATCAGGCCGGTGCCGTACTCGGCGGAGGCGCTGAGGACGCCGAGCACGCCGACGGCGAGGACGGCGATGTAGAAGCCCCCGCTGAAGCCGTAGCGGACCGGATCGAAGGTCGCGCGCCGCTCGGGTGCCCAGGAGTCCCAGGCGTGCGCGGCGGACGCCGCGTCGAGGGTGCCGACCAGGACGGAGACCGCGGCGGCGAGCAGCAGCGTGAGATAGGTGGAGCGGACGGTGCGGAGCTTGATCCACTCGGCGGCGAGGGCTCCGCGGGTGGTGAGGGCGGTCATGAGGCGTGGGTCCCGTCTGTGGTGGTCGTGGCGGCGGTGCCGGTGGTGGAGCCGGCGGCAGTGGCGGTGGCGCCGGTAGTGGTGGCGCGGTACTCGACCGCAGTGCCGGTGATCTCCATGAAGGCCTCCTCCAACGAGGCCGTCCGGACGGCGAGTTCGTGCACACCGAGGCCGGCCGCCGCGGCCAGCTCGCCGATCGTGCGCGGGTCCAGGCCGGTGACGGCCAGCGCGTTCCCGTCCTCGCGACGGACCGAGGCGCCCTGATCGGCCAGCAGCCGGGCGAGGCGCTCGGGTGCGGACGAGCGGACCAGCACGTCGCTCCGCGCGGCAGCGGCCAGGAAGTCGGCCGTCGGGGTGTCGGTGATCAGCCGTCCCTGGCCGATCACGATCAGATGGTCGGCGGTGAGCGCCATCTCGCTCATCAGGTGCGAGGAGACCAGCACGGTGCGCCCGTCGGCGGCCAACTCCCGCATCAGGGTGCGGATCCAGTGAATGCCCTCGGGGTCCAGGCCGTTGACCGGCTCGTCGAGCAGCAGGACCTCCGGGTCGCCGAGCAGCGCGACGGCGATGCCCAGCCGCTGCTTCATTCCCAGCGAGAAACTGCCGACCCTCCGGCGCGCGGCGGACGCCAGCCCGGTCAGGTCCAGAACCTCGGCCACCCGCCAGGCCGGCAGCCGGTTGCTCGCCGCGACGGCCGCGAGGTGACTGCGGGCACTGCGACCGGGGTGGGCGGCACCGGCGTCCAGCAGCGCGCCGACCCGCCGCAACGGCTCGCGCAACTCCCGGTACGGCCGGCCCAGCACCAACGCCCGCCCGCCACTGGGCCGTTCCAGGCCCAGGATCATGCGCAGGGTGGTGGACTTGCCCGCGCCATTGGGCCCGAGGAAGCCGGTCACCCGGCCGGGCGCGACGGTGAAGGTCAGACCGTCGACCGCCGTCCTCGGTCCGTACCGGCGGCTGAGATCGCGGATCTCGATCACGGGAATGCTCCAGGTGTCGACTGCGGTGTTGGGGCCCCAGATTGCCTGCGTCTCACGCCTGTTGACGTCGGGCCGGGGCCGGAGCGGTCGGCCGCCGGATGCGACCGTGGTCATAGCCCGCAGGACGGATGACCGCCGCCCGGCGGCGTCACTACGCTGGGCCGGTGACCGAGGAACCGCGCCCGCCGCTGACCGGGCGGCTGCGCGCCGCCCACTGGATCGGGTTGGACGCCGGGCTCGCCCTGCTGCTCGGTGCGGTGACGTGGCGGCGGGTGCTGGCCTACGCGGCCGACTACCGCCCGCACGGGCGCGAGTTGCCAGAGCCGGCGGGCTGGCAGGTGGCCGTGGTGCTCGGCTGCGTGGTGGCGCTCGGCGTGGCGCTCGCCGTCCGGCGGGTGCGGACGACGCTCGCGGTGGCGCTGGTGGCGGCCGCCTGGGTGACGGTGGTGGCGACGGCCGGGCAGCTGATGATCGCCAACATCGCAGGGGTGCAGGTCGTTCTGACCGGGGCCGCCGTCGTCTACCTGGCGGCCGCGACCAGGTCGACCCGCGACGGCCTGATCGGGCTCGGACTGGCGCTCGCCGCAACCCAGTTGACCTGGTTCGGTTCCTACGAGCTGTGGCACAACTGGCTGGTCGCCGCCCTGGCCCAACTCACCGCCTGGGCCCTGGGCGCCGCCGTCGGACGGTACCGCGCCCACGACGCGGCCCTGCGCCGCCACCAGGCCGACGCCCTGTGGGCCGAACTGACCGCCGAGCGGATCCGGCTGGCCCGGGAACTGCACGACGTGATCGCACACTCGATGAGCGTGGTCAACGTCCAGGCCGGATACGGCCACTTCGTCATCGACCAGGACCCGCAGGGAGCCAAGGCCGCGCTGGCCACGATCCGCAGCACCAGCCGCGACGCGCTGCGCGAGATGCGCGGTCTGCTGGACGTCCTGCGCGACGGAAGCCAGCACGACGGAAGCCGGTCCGTCGGCGGCGGCAGCCCGTCCGACACCGCAGCGCTGCTCCCCGCACCGACCATGGCCGACCTGGACCGCCTGGTCTCCAGCGCCGCGGACGCCGGCGTCCGGGTCGAGCTGACCGTCACCGGCGCGCGCCGCGAGCTCTCGCCGGCCCTGGAACTGACGGTGTACCGGATCGTGCAGGAGGCGGTCACCAACGTGGTGAAGCACGCGGCCACCGACACGGCCCGGGTGCGCATCGAGTACCGGCCGGACGCGCTGCTGCTGGAGGTCGGCGACCGGGGCCGGGGCGCGCAGGCGGCCGAGGTCGAGGCGGCGGACGGGCACGGCCTGGCGGGCATGCGCGAACGCGTCGGCCTGTACGGCGGCACCCTGGAGGCCGGACCGCGGTCGCCCCGGGGCTTCCGGGTACGGGCGCTGCTCCCGACCGGGGGCGCGCGGTGACCATCAGGGTGCTCGTGGCCGACGACCAGGCGCTGGTGCGCGCCGGGTTCTGCGGGATCGTCGACGCGGCGGACGGCTTCACGGTCGTCGGGGAGGCCGCGACCGGCGCCGAAGCCGTCGAACTGGCCCGGCAGACCGCGCCCGACGTGGTGCTGATGGACATTCGGATGCCCGAGCTGGACGGGCTGGCGGCGACCCGGCTGATCACCGCGTCCCCGCCGGTGGCCGACGTGAAGGTGCTGATCCTCACCACGTACGACCTCGACGACTACGTGTACACGGCACTGCGGGCCGGGGCGAGCGGCTTCCTGCTGAAGGACACCCCGCCCGAGGAACTGCTGGCCGCGATCCGGGTGATCGCCGCCGGGGAGGCGCTGTTGGCGCCCAGCGTCACCCGGCGCCTGATCCGCGAGTTCGCGGCCCGGCCCGAGCTGCCGGTGGGCGGAAACCCGGACGCCGCAGCGCAGTTGGCGTCGATCACCGAGCGCGAGCGGGAAGTGCTGACCCTGATCGGCCAGGGCCTGACCAACCACGAGATCGCCGAGCGCCTGTTCATCACCACCGGGACGGTCAAGACCCATGTCGGCCACCTGCTGGCCAAGTCGGCGGCCCGCGACCGGGTGCACCTGGTGATCCTCGCGCACCGTGCCGGACTCGTCGGCTGAACCGGCGGGCCGGTACCGGCGGCCTATGGCCGTGGGCCGACGCGCCGGGGTCCGCACCTCGGGCACGGTGGAACCTCCGGAACATCAACACACCTGGAGGAAGGTCAATATGACGATACGTCAGCACCGAATCCCGCTGATCCGGTCCGCCGCCCTGCTCGCCTCCGCCGTCCTGACCACCGCCACCCCGGGCGCGATTGCCGCCGCCACCCCCGGTGCCGCCTCCGCCGCCTCCGCCGCCCCGACGGCCGGGCAGTTGCGCCTGACCCTGCCCGCACCCACGGGGAAGTACCGACTCGGCACCACCGCACTGCACCTGGTCGACCGCGCCCGCCCCGACCCGTGGGCACCGACGCCCCGGGCCCGCGAGTTGAAGGTCCAGCTCTGGTACCCGGCCACCAGCACCGCCGGCCACCCGGCCGTCCCCTGGATGAGCCCCGGTGAGCAGGCGCACCTGGAGTCCGACTACTTCGGCATCCCGACCGGTCGCCTCGCCTGGCCGCTCACCCACGGCCACGACGGCGCTCCCGCCGACCACGCTGCCCGCCACCCGGTGATCCTCTACTCGCACGGATCGCGCGGCGACCGCTCGTTCGACACCGCCCTGGTCGAGGAACTGGCCGGCCGCGGCTACGTCGTCGCCACCATCGACCACACCTTCGACGCCGGAGAGGTCGAGTTCCCCGACGGTCGCGTCGAAGTCCGCAACACCGCCGCCGTGCACGCGATGAGCGACGCCGAGATCGTCGCCGTCCGCACCGCCGACACCCGCTTCGTCCTGGACCGGCTCACCGCCCTTGCCGCCGGCGCCGACCCCGACGCCGAACACCGGCCCGTGCCACCGGGCCTCGCCGCCGCCCTCGACCTGACCTCCGTCGGCATGTTCGGCCACTCCATGGGCGGCGCCACCACTCTTCAGACCCTGCACGACGACCCGCGCGTCCGGGCCGGCGCCACCCTCGACGGCCCGGTCTTCGGCACGGTGGCCACCGACGGCCTGGCCCAGCCGCTGCTGCTGATGAGCTCCGCCTGGGACAGCCCGGCCCGGGACGCCATGTGGGACGCCCTGTGGCCCCGACTGGCCGGCTGGCGGCGGCAGTTGAACCTCAAGGACTCCGGGCACCTGTCCTACTGCGACCTCGAACTGCTCATCCCGCAGGGCGAACCCGTCATCGGCTGGTCCGCCGAGCAGCTCGACCACTTCCTCGGCACCGGTGACGGCCCGCGCGCGGTCACCGCCCAACGCGCCTACCTGCGCGCCTTCTTCGATCTCCAGCTGCGCCACCGCCGCACCGACCTGTTCGCCGGCCCGTCGCCCCGCTACCCGGAGATCGCCTTCACCCGCTGACCGGCCCCGGGCGGCTCCCGCTCAGGTGCCGAAGACCAGCAGGAAGGCCACCCCGGCGGCCAGCAGGTAGGCCGCGACGGCGACGAGCAGCACGGGCCAGGGCGAGCGCCCGCGCCGGCGGGCCCGGACGGCGCCGACGGCGGCGATCAGGACGGCGGCCAGCAGGCCCGCCCAGGGGAGGACGACGACGAACGCCCAGACGGCCGGGTTGCACACCAGGGCCGAGCCGGCGCTGGTGCCGCAGCTGTCGGTGGCGAACAGCATCCCGAACGAGAAGAGCGCGTCGACCAGGCCGCCGAGCACGGCGAACACCACCACGACCACGATGTATCCGATCGGCGCCCCCGGCCGGGGCGTCGCCGGCGGGCCGTACCCGGGCATCGCCGGCGGGCCGTACCCGGGCGTCGCCGACGGGCCGTAGCCGGGCGTCGCGGGCCCGCTTTGGTAGTCCCCCACTGTTCCTGCTCCTCCTCGCAGTCCGGCGCCTCTCCCCGACGCGCCGTGTCCTCAGGGCGGCACACCTTATCCACTCGTCCTCGGGCCTGTCATACGGCAGTTGACGCCTGATCGCAGGGCATCGGCGCAGGCCCGGGCGCGGACGGATCGGTCGCAGGGAGACCATCGCCGCCGCCCGGGGGACCTTCGGCCTCGAACCGGTGCACCGCCCGGCCCCAGCGGACACCCGGGGCGGGGAGGTGGGATGGAGTCAGCGCGGCAGCCGGTCGGTACCGGGGCCGCCTCCGTCACGGTCAGAAGGGCAGGACACCATGAAGGCCGCCGTCGTCCACGCGTTCACCGCGCCGCTCACCGTCGAGGACCGCCCCGTTCCGACCCCGGGTTCGCGGCAGGTGCTGGTCCGGATGGAGGCGTGCGGCCTGTGCCACACCGACATCCACGCCGCCCGCGGCGACTGGCCGGTGAAGCCCGCGCTGCCGTTCGTCCCCGGCCACGAGGGCGTCGGCATCGTGGAGGCGGTCGGCGAGGAGGTCCGGCACGTGCGGATCGGCGAGCGGGTCGCCATCGCCTGGCTCGCCGACGCCTGCGGCCGCTGCGACCACTGCGTGGCCGGCCAGGAGACCCTCTGCCTCGCCCAGCACAACAGCGGCTACTCGGCGGACGGCGCGTACGCCGAGTACGCGCTCGCCCACGGCGACTACGTGGTGCCCGTGCCCGACGGCGTCGACCCGCTGGACGCGGCCCCGCTGACCTGCGCCGGCGTCACCACCTACAAGGCGCTCAAGGTCTCCGGTGCCCGGCCGGGCACCCGGGTCCTGATCTCCGGCATCGGCGGCCTCGGCCACCTCGCCCTCCAGTACGCCCGGATCTTCGGCGCGGAGACCATCGCCGTCGACGTCACCGACGAGAAGCTGGCACTGGCCCGCGAACTCGGCGCCGACCACGTCCTGGACGCCCGGTTCCAGGACGTCGCGGCCGAGGTCCAGGCGCTCGGCGGTGCCCACGCGGCGGTCGCACTCGCCGTCAGCAACGACTCCTTCCGCGTCGCGTACGGCGCGCTGCGGCGCGGCGGAACGCTCGTCCTGGTCGCGCTCCCGGCCGACGGGACGCTCGAACTCCCGGTGTTCGACACGGTGTTGAACGGCACCTCGGTGGTCGGATCGATCGTCGGCACCCGCGAGGACCTGGCCGAGGTGTTCCGCCTGCACTCCCTCGGGCGCACCCGGGTGATCCGCGAGACCCGGCGGCTGGACGAGGTGAACGGCAGCTTCGACGAGGTGCTGAGCGGCAAGGTCGCCGCCCGCCTGGTCTTCGACCTGCGCGGCTGAGCCGCGCCCCGAAACCCCCGCAGAACCGAAAGGAACCACCATGGACAGCAGGACGGCACAGCGGCGGATCGTGGTCGGCGTCGACGGATCGGCGGCCTCCCGGACGGCCCTGCGATGGGCGGCCCGGCAGGCGGCCCTGGTCGGCGCGACCGTCGAGGCGGTCACCACCTGGCAGTACCCGGCCGCGTTCGGCTGGAGCGTCCCGGTCGTCGACACGGACGTCGCGGCGGACGCCGCGAAGATCCTGGCCGAGACCGTCGCCGAGGAGGCCGCGCAGTACGGCGTCGAGATCCGCGAACGGGTCGAGTCCGGCAACGCGGCCCAGATCCTCCTGGAGGCCGCCGAAGGCGCCGATCTCCTGGTCCTCGGCAACCGGGGCCACCACGGCTTCGCCAAGGCCCTGCTCGGCTCCGTCAGCCAGCACTGCGTCCAGCACGCCACCTGCCCGGTCGTCGTCGTCCGCGAGGACGCCGAGCAGTAGCCCGCGCCGGCCGTGAGCCTCCGCCGACGGCGGAGGCTCAGGGCGTTTCCGGCGGTGCGTCAGCCGGTCGGGCTCGCCTCGGCGTCGCCCAGTGCGGCGAGTTGCTCGATCAGGGTGTCGGTGCTGCGGAAGGTCAGGCCGGCCAGGGCGATGTGGCGCCAGCGGACGGTGCCGGTGGCGTCGAGGACGAAGACGGAGCGGCGCAGGCCGATGCCCGGGGCGGTGAGGCCCCAGGACTTGGCGAGGGTCTCGCCGGTGTCGGAGAGCAGGGGGAGGGTCAATGCGCGTTTGCGGGCGAAGCGTTCGTGGCTGTCGAGGTCCTGGCCGCTGATCGCCCAGACGGTGGCGCCGAGGTCGGTGAAGCGGTCGAGGTCGGCGTTGTAGGAGCAGAGCTGGCGGGTGCAGACCAGGGTGTCGTCGCCGGGGTAGAAGGCCAGCACGAGCGGGCTGCCCTTGGCGTCGGCGAGGCGGTACTCGCGGCGGTGGACGGTGTCCCCGTCGAACCGGATGCCGGGCAGGGTGAAGTCAGGGGCGGGCGTGCCCGGTTCGGGTGGCTTGGGCATCCTGGTGTCCTCCGAGAGGGGTGGTCGGCAGCGGGAGCGGTCCGGTGGCGGTGGGCGGGTAGAACTGCCGGGACCAGCGCCGGAACGGTCCGATCGGGCCGTCGCCGGCGGTGAGCCTGGGGCGGGAAAGGTACTGCTTGGTGGACCAGATCGGGAAGTCGGCGGCGGTGAACTCGCAGCTGAACCTGAACATCGGCCCGGCCAGCAGCCGGGTCAGCGAGCGGCCGACGGTGCGGGCCAGGGCCGGCGGCAGGCTCGACGGTTCGGCCACCAGGAAGCGGCTGGCCTGCCGGAACTGCATCCGGCCGGGGGCGATCTGGGTGGCCAGGACCAGCGAGCACATCTTCAGGCCGAGGGCGGGCGTGTGGATGTCGGTGTGCAGGCAGCTGAGGCCGTGGCCGTCGACCTCGACGTCGACCTGGCGCCGGCCGATCAGCGGGAACTGCTCCTGCACCCGCATCGAGACGTGGAAGGTGACGCCGTCGAAGGCGACGGGGGCGGCGAGTTCGCCCTGCGACCAGCCGTGCAGGGTCTGGAAGTGCCCGACGTCGACGGAGTTCTCCATGACGTCCTGGGCGTACCCGGCCATCTCCCAGGTGGCGTACCGGGCCGGCAGGTTGCCGAGGACGTGCCAGGCGGGGATCTCCCAGTCGGGCTCCCGGCCGTCGTGGTGGCGCCAGACGAAGACCGCGTCGTTGACCTCGAGGACCGGGAGGTGCGTCAGGGCGGCCTTGGGCGGCGGGGTGCCGTAGCCGGTGCGCACGCAGCGGCCGTCGGGGCCGAACGCGAAGCGGTGGAACGGGCAGACCAGGTCGTTGCCGTCCAGTTCCGCCAGGCCGAGGTGGGCGCCCAGGTGCGGGCAGAACGGGCGGACGGCGCGGACGCGGCCGTCGCGCTGCCGGTACAGCACGACGTCCTCGCCGGCGAGCCGGCGGGTGAGCACGGTGCCGCGCGGCAGTTCGGCGGTGAAGGCGAGCGCGGACCAGCCGTCGGGGTAGGGCAGCGCGGGCGGCAGCGCGGCGTCGCTCGGGGTCGGGCCCCGGTGGGTGACCTGTCCGAACTTTCGGGACGGTCGCACGGTTCCTCCTGTGGGCTGGGCGCCCGGTCGGTTCAGAGCTCGACGACGACCTTGCCGCGGTTGCGGGAGCGGTCGCTGCTGTACAGGCTCCGGTAGGCGGTGGGGATGGCGTCGAAGCCGTGGTGGACGGTCTGTCGGTGGAAGATCTCGCCGCTGCGGACCAGTCCGCCGACCTCGGCGCGGAGGGCGGCCCAGTTGGGCTCGGTGAACCACTCGGGGGCGAAGATGCCGCGGATGGTGGTGCGCGGGAACAGGATGTACGGCAGCAGGCGGGGGCCGGTGTGGTCGTTGCCGACCTGGGTGGCCCACTGCCAGCAGACCGCGACCTGGCTGTCGACGTTCAGCATGGTGAACGCGGCGTCGGTGATGGCGCCGCCCAGGTTGTCGAGGTAGCGGTCGATGCCGTCGGGGGCGGCCTTGTTCAGCAGTTCGCCGATCCGGTCGGGTTCGTCGCCGTGCCGGTAGAGGAGGGGCTCGATCCCCAGGTCGGCCAGGTAGTCGGCCTTCTGCTCGGAGCTGGTGGTGCCGATCACCCGGGCCCCGGCCCGGCCGGCGAGCTGGCCGAACAGCGAGCCGACCGCGCCGCTCGCGCCGCTGACCAGGACGGTGTGGCCGGGGCGGACGGTCATGAACTTGGTCAGCGTGCCCCAGGCGGTCATGCCGGGGCCGCCGAGGATGCCCAGCGCGGTGCTGATCGGCAGGGTGTCGTCGTAGTGCGCGGGGTCGAGGCGGCGGAACTCCGGGAAGATCATCGGGAACGTCCCGGTCTGCCACAGCCGTTCGTCGCCGTTGGCGACCAGGTGGGTGCACCAGCCGCCGTAGCCCTGGACCAGGTCGCCGACCGCGAACCGGGCGCGCGGGCCGGCCGCCAGCACCTCCAT
Source organism: Kitasatospora sp. NPDC092948 (assembly GCF_044754805.1). Taxonomy (NCBI): domain Bacteria; kingdom Bacillati; phylum Actinomycetota; class Actinomycetes; order Kitasatosporales; family Streptomycetaceae; genus Kitasatospora; species Kitasatospora sp. NPDC092948. Next base: position 271,415 of record NZ_JBIVPU010000001.1, read on the forward strand.
GACGGCGTCGCCGCCCATCAGGTCGCCGAGCGGGGTGTCCAGGGTGATGCCCTGGAGGTAGGGGTCGAGCGAGAGGTAGCGGGTGCGGAACAGCATCTCGTCGTCGGCGAGGTCGACTTCGACGTCCTCGACCACCTTCCGGTACATCCGGTCGACGTCGGGCACCCCTTCGAGGTGTTCCTGGACGACCCACTTGGCGATCTGCACGCGTGCTCTCCTCAACGGATCAACTGACCGACGGATCGAGGGCGCTGCGGCCCACGGGGACGACGAGATGGGTGGGCGGCGGGGCGTGGCGGTCGATCTCGGCACGGAACGGCCGGCCGTCGTCCCGGCAGATGAACTGCATGACGTGGCGGCCGGCGGCGGCGGCGCGGATCAGCCCGCCGGTGGTGGCCCAGACCCCGGAGAGGTAGAAGTTCCGCAGGCCCGGCAGGACGGGGCCGTTGCGCTTCATCTCCTGCTCCAGGGTCTCGCCGCTGGTCACGAACGGCTGCCAGCCGAGCACGGTGCCGTCGTAGTTGCCGGTGTAGCGGACCTGGGTGAGCGGCGTGGAGACGTCCTTGACCGCGACGGCGGCCTTCAGGCCGGGGTGGCGCCGGTCGAGGAAGTCGACGATGGTGTCCCGGACTTGGCGCTTGGCGGTCTGGTAGGCCTTGCCGCGCCCGGTGGGCAGGGTGTGCACCTCCTCGCCGCGGCGCATCCGGCTCTGCTGTTCGGGGCCGGTGCTGAGGGCCCGCCAGGGGGCGATGTCGCAGAAGTAGCTGGCGTAGATCACGGTGGTGTCGGCGGGCGACAGTTCGGGGTAGTGCCGGCTGCGGAACTGGACGTTGATGCTGGGGTGGCGGATGCCGGTCAGGTTGGCGGCCAGCTCCTCGTCCAGCAGGTAGGTGGTGCACGGGTCGCCGTCGGGGAAGGGGCGGCGCAGGCCGAGGAAGACGGTGACGTAGCCGGGGAAGACCATGCCGGGCTCTTTGATGGTGTCGGAGTACAACTCCCGGTAGGTGTCGCCGAGGTAGCGCCCCTTGAGGAGGTCCATCACGGTGGTCCGGCCGTCGGCGGCGGAGACCACGATGTCCGCGAAGAGCTCGCGCCCGTCGCTGAGTCGTACGCCGATCGCGCGGTCGTCCTCGACCAGCACCTCCGTCACCTTGGCGTTGTACCGGATCTCGCCGCCGAGCCGCCGGTAGCGCTGTTCGATCGAGTGGGCCAGGCCGAGCGAGCCGCCCTCGGGGACACCGGCCGAGAGGTCGGCGTGGCAGGCGAGTTGGAAGTAGAACGGCAGCACCGGGAAGGCGGGGTGGCGCTCGTACAGGATGTAGTTGAACGCCTCGCGCAGCAGCGGGTGCCTGAACTTCGCCGAGTAGTCGGTCATCAGGGTGCCGATGGAGCGCCGGATGACGTTGAAGTAGGGCAGGAAGCCGGCCAGCATCCGCCAGCGCTCCACCGTGCCCATCAGTCCGACCGGCTTGAGGAAGGGGTAACTCGCCAGGCAGGCGCGGAACTTGCGCAGGCCCGCGCAGAACCCCCGGATCTGCCGGGCGTCCTCGGGGGAGATGCCCAGCAGGTGGGCCTCCAGCCGGTCCGGGTCGGAGTAGAAGTACACCTCGCCGTGCTCGGTGCGGACGATGTTGAAGACGTCGAAGTGGCGCATCTGCTTGCCCTGGAGCGCGCCGAGTTCGAGCCAGATCTGGTGCATCTCGTTGCCCGGTCCGCAGCCGAGCAGCCAGCTGATGCAGCAGTCGAAGGTGAAGTTGCCGCGCTCCCAGCCGGTGCAGCAGCCGCCGGGGATCTCGTGCATCTCCAGGACGGTGCTGCGGTAGCCGTTCATCTGCGCGTAGCAGGCGGTGGAGAGCCCGCCCAGGCCGCCGCCGATGACGAGCATGGTCTCTCTGCGTGGTTCCGTCATGCCGACGCGCTCCAGCGGGCGAGTTGGGGCAGGTGTCCGAGCTTTCCGGGGTGCCAGGGCTCCTGGTCGTCGCTCTCCCAGGCGCGGAATTCCAGGCCGAGTTCCTCGCAGAGGTACTGGACGGCGAACCGGCCGCTGGACGCCGCGCGGATCAGGCCGCCCAGGCTGGCCCAGTGGCCGGCCATCGAGAAGCCGCTCAGCCCGGGCAGCCGCATCCGGTCCCGGTTGATCAGCTTGGTGATCAGGTCGTCGGCGCCGGAGAACGCCTTCCAGGCGAGGATGCTGCCGTAGCTGTTGCCGGTGTAGCGCTCCATGGTGGCCGGCGAGGCGACCTCGATCAGGTCGATGCGCTCCCCGAGGCCCGGGTGGCGGCGTTCCAGGAAGGCCCGGACGACGTCGGCGGCGCGCTGCTTGTGCGCCCGGTACTCCTTGCGGTCCCGGGTGCGCAGGTTCTTCCAGTAGTCGTAGTCGCTGAAGTAGGTGCAGTGGATCACCGACTTGCCGGGCGGGGCGAAGCCGTCCGAGTAGCGCGAGCGCTGCTGCACCACCAGGCTGCGCTGGAGCGCGCCGGGCAGTTCGGCGGCCTGCTCGGCGGGGAGCAGGTAGGTGGTGCAGTGCGGGTCGTCGGGGTCGAGTTCGCCGTCGATGCCGAGGAAGACCGAGCACACGGCGGGGAACAGGGTGCCCGGGCGGTGCAGCTCCTCCTGGTAGAGCCGGTCGATCCGGGGCCCGGTGTACTTGCCCTCCAGCAGACGGTAGATGGTGGTCCGGCCGTCGGCGGCGGAGACCACGTGGTCGGCGTAGTGCTTCTCGCCGTTCTTGAGTTCCACGCCGATCGCCCGCCCGTCCTCGACCAGCACCCGTTCGACCCGGGCGCGGTAGTCGATCCGGCCGCCGAGCGAGGTGTAGCGGTGCTCGACCGAGCGCGCCAGGCCCAGCGAACCCCCTTGCGGGAAGCCCGCGTTGAGGTTCCGGGCGGCGGCCATGCTGTACAGGTAGGGCAGCAGCGGGAAGCCTTCCGGGTCCTGGAACAGGATGTTGCGGAACGCCTGCCGCAGCAGTGGGTCCTGGAACCGGTCGGCGAAGGTGTTGAGCGGGGTCGCCGCCGTCCGCCACAGCAGCCGGAACGAGGGCAGCACCGCCCGCAGGGTGTCGAGCTTCTCGCGGGTGGTCTTCAGGGCGGAGGGCTTGAGGAACGGGTGCAGGTCGAGGGCGGCGAACCGCCTGAGGTCCCGGCAGAAGCCGCGGATCGGCCGGGCGTCGGCGGGCGAGAGGTCGAGGAGGTGACGCTCCAGCAGGTCGGGGTCGTTGTAGAAGCTGACGGCGCGGCCGTCCTCGTCGACCACGCGGTTGAACAGGTCGAAGTTGGTGACGGTCTTGCCGTCGAGGGCGCCGAGCTCCCGCCAGACGCGGTTGGCGTCGTTGCCGGGCGCGGTGCCGATCAGCCAGTCGATGCAGTAGTCGAACAGGTAGCCCTTGCGCGACCAGGCGGTGCAACACCCGCCCGGCAGCACGTGCTTCTCGAAGATCCGGCTGCGCATCCCGCTCATCTGCGCGTAGCAGCCGGTGGCGAGGCCCCCGAGGCCGGCGCCGATGACGATGACCCGGGGCCCGGCCTCACTGCTCGGCACCGGTCGCTCCTCCCGTGAGGATGCCGCGGGTCAGTTCCGCGTTGCGGGCGGCGAAGTCCTGGTCGAGCATCTCGGCGTGGCTGCCGAAGCCGCGGAACACGGTCGTCCGGACCGTCGAACTGCCGTGCCAGGTGCCCTGGTTGCCGGCCGCGTAGAACGGCACTTTCTCCTGGTCGGAGATCACGCTGATCAGGCCGCTGACCGCGCCCAGGTTCGGGGTGCGGGCGCAGAAGTCGAGGTACTCCCGGGCCTGGCTGAGGGTCTCCTCGGCGACCAGGTCCGACCCGGTGTGCCGGAGCAGGTGTTCGCGCAGCTCCCGCTCGAACGCGTCGAGGTGCTCGGGTTGGAGGGCGAACGCCTCGGTGATCCGGTAGGAGTCCACGATCAGCACGTGCGGCACCTGGTGGGAGCGCCGCTCCAGCTCCTTGGCGACCTCGAAGGCGAGGTTGCCGCCGAGGGAGTAGCCGAGCAGGGTGCAGGAGCTGTGCTCCGGGAACGACTCGATCAGATCGGCGTAGCGCGCCACCTTGTCGTCCCCGGTCAGGTAGTTGAACGCGACGAACCGGTACTCCGGCAGGTGCGCCGCGATCTGCCGGTACACCAGGCCGTGCCCGCCGGCCGGCGGGAAGCAGAACACCGTCTCGCCGGCCGTGTCCTGCGCGTTGAAGCACAGGTACGGCTGGGCGCCGTCGATCCTGCCGGTGATGACGTGTTCCAGGGTGCGGGCCATGCCGCGCAGCGTGGTGGACTCGAACAGCAGGCTGACGGGGATGGAGACGTTGAACTCGGACCGCAGGTGGTGGATCAGCTCGATCAGTTTGATCGAGCTGCCGCCGGCCTCGAAGAAGTCGTGCTGGAGGCCGACCCGTTCCACACCCAGCAGCGACTTCCAGTGCTCGGCCATCCGCACCTCGAACAGGGTGACCGGAGGCTCGGGTTCGCCGTCCCCGGGATCGAAGGCCGGGGCCGGCAGCGCGGCGGTGTCCACCTTGCCGTTCGGGGTCAGCGGCAGGACGGGCAGCTCGGTCAGGTGCGAGGGCGTCATGTACGCGGGCAGCCGGTCGGCGAGCTGCCGGCGCAGCTCGCGCGGGTCCGGGCTCGCCCACGGCTCGGCGACGTAGTAGGCGCACAGCACCCCGCCGCCCTCATCGACCTGGCGGACCGTCACCGCGCACTGGGCGACGCCCGGCAGTGCGGCCAGCTGGGTCTCGATCTCGCCGGGTTCGATCCGGTGGCCGCGCACCTTGACCTGGTTGTCGGCCCGGCCGAGCAGCCGCACGGTGCCGTCGGCCGCCCAGTGGGCCAGGTCGCCGGTCCGGTACAGCCGCACCGGCCGCCCGCCGAGGGTGCGTTCGACGAAGCGCTCGGCGGTCTGCTGCGGGTCGCCGAGGTAGCAGTCCGCCACGCCGGCGCCGCCGACCCAGAGTTCGCCCGCCACCCCGGGCGGCACCGGCTCGCCGTGCGCGTCGAGGACGTACAGCGCGCTGTTCGGGAACGGCCGTCCGATCGGCACCATCCGGCCCGGTTCGACGCCGTCCGCTGGGCCCTCGTACCAGGCGCTGTCGATGGTCGCCTCGGTCAGCCCGTAGGAGTTGGCCACCCGGGTGTCGGGGCCGCACAGCGCGTGCAGGCGGCGGTGCTCCTCGACCTTCCAGGCGTCCGAGCCGACGATCAGCAGCCGCATGAAGTCCAGCCGGTGGCCCTCGCGTTCGCAGTGCGCGAGCAGGCCGCGGGCCACCGCCGGGACGAACTCGGCGCAGTCGACCCGCTCCTGCACCATCGTCCGGTACAGCCGGGCGGTGTCGAACAGCAGGTCGCGGTCGACCAGCACCAGGTTGCCGCCCGAGCACAGCGCCCGGACCAGGTCGCCGGTGAACACGTCGAACGACTGGGCGGCCATCTGGAGGTGCACCCGGACGTCGCTGTCCAGCCGGTACGCGGAGCGCCAGCCGGCGTACACCGCGGCGAGGTTGCTGTGGCTGACCCGGACGGCCTTGGGGCGGCCGGTGCTGCCGGAGGTGTGGATGACGTACGCGGGCGCGTCCAGGTCGACGACCGGCTCGGGGGCCGTGCCGTCGGCGGCCCGTTCGAGGGCGTCGACGGTCAGCACCTGCGGGGCGAGGCGGTCCAGCTCGGGCCGGTCCCGGTCGGTGAGCAGCAGCACGGCGTCGGCGTTGCCGGTCAGGTAGGCGAGCCGGTCCACCGGGTGCTCGGGGTCCAGCGGCAGGTAGGCGCCGCCGGCCCGGAGCACCGCCAGCAGGGAGACGATCAGCTCGGGCGACTTCTCCTGGCAGACGGCCACCACCGCGCCGTCCTTGACGCCGAGTTCGCGCAGCCGGGCGGCGGCGCGGTGGCTGCGCCGGTCGAGCTCGCCGTAGGAGAGCCGCCGCACGGTGCCGTCGGCCAGCGGCAGCGTGACGGCGACGGCCTCGGGCCGCTCGGCGGCGACCCGGGCGATCAGCCGGTGCACCGGCACCTCGGCGGGCTCGGTGCGCCCCGCGCCGCTCCACTCGTCGAGCAGGCGCTGCTGCTCGCCGGCGTCGAGCAGCGGCAGCCGGTCGGCCTGCCGGTCGCCGGGGGAGCGGGTCAGCGCGTCCAGCAGGTTGCGGTAGTGGCCGGCCATCCGGGCCATCGTGGCGGGCTCGAACAGGTCGGTGTTGTACTTGAACACGCAGTGGTAGGTGCCGTCCGCCCGGTCCTGGTAGGCCGACAGCGTGATGTCGAACTGCCCTTCCTCCTCCGGGAGTTCGATGTAGTCCAGGTGGTAGCCGTACTTGTCGGTGGCCACCTTGTGGGTGAGCAGGATGAACATCGCCTGGAAGACCGCCGACCGGCTCGGGTCGCGCTGCAGCCCGAGCTGCTCGACCAGCAGCACGAACGGGTACTCCTGGTTGTCCAGGCCGCCCAGCACCGTCTCCCGGACCCGGCCCAGCAGTTCGGCGACCGACGGCCGGTCCGCCAGGTCGAGGTGCAGCGGCAGCGGGTTGACGAAGTAGCCGTAGACCGAGCCGAACTCCTCGCGGGTGCGGCCGGTGACCGGGCTGCCCACGATGATGTCGTCCTGCCCGGAGTACCGGTGCAGCAGCAGGTAGTACGCGCTGAGCAGCACCATGAACACCGTGACGTCGTGCTCGCGGGCCAACTCCTGCACGCGGGCGCTGAGTTCCTCGTCCAGCCGGAAGAACTCGGACGCCCCGTTGTGGGTCTGCACGGACGGGCGGGGCTTGTCGGTGGGTAGCCCGAGGACGGGCGTCTCGGCCGGCAGGTGGGTCCGCCAGTACTCCAGCATCCGCTTCGCGTCCGGCCCGGCGAGCAGGCCGTTCTGCCAGTTCAGGAAGTCCAGGTAGCGCGAGGGCACCGGCGGCAGCTCGACCGGGCGGCCGTGCCTGCGGCCCTCGTAGAGGGTGAACAGCTCGTCGATGAAGGTGAAGGTGGAGATCGCGTCGGAGACGATGTGGTGCACCGCCTTCATCAGCACCCAGCGGTCCGGCCCGCGCTTGAACAGCCGCAGCCGCACCAGCGGGTCCCGCTCCAGGTCGTACGGCTTGCGGTACTCCTGGACGATCATGTCGTGGATGTCGTCCCACTCCCGGTCCTGGACGTCGAACAGGCCGGTGTCCGGGCGCGCCTCGGGGTGGATGACCTGGACGGCCCGGCCGTCCTCCAGCAGGAAGTTGGCCCGCAGGGCGGGGTGGCGCTCCAGCAGCACCCGGAAGGCGTCGAACATCAGCTCCGGGTCGAGCTCGGTGCGGATCTCGACGGCGCCGCCGATGTTGTAGGCGAAGGCATCCGGGTTGAGGTGCTTGAGGAACCACAGCGCCTTCTGATTGTGCGTCAGCGGGTACCGCGACTCGTCGGTGTGCAGCTCCACCTCCGCCCGCTCCTCGGGCCCGTCGTCGGCCGCCGAATCCAGCAGCGCCGCGTACAGCCGCTCGACCAGCTCGTCCAGCGGATCGCCGCTGAGCAGCGTCACCACCGGGAGCGCGACGCCCAGGTCGGCGTGGATGCGGGCGCGCAGCTCCATCGCCAGCAGCGAGTCCAGGCCGAGGCTGTTCAGGCCCGCCGCCGGGTCGATCCGCTCCGGCTTCGCCCGCAGCACCGCCGCGACGATCTCGGTGAACCGCTCGGCCAGCAGCGGCCGGCGCGCCTCGGGCGCGGCGGCCCGGAACGCGGCCGGGAACCCGCCCGCCACCGCGGCCTGCGGGACGTCCGCGGCGGCCGCCAGCTCGGCCACCAGCTCCGGCGGCGAGGCGTACCAGGCCTGGAACACCGGCCAGTCGACGACGGTGGCGACCAGCAGCTGCGCCCGGTCCTGGCCGATGATCCGCTCCAGCACGGCCATGCCCGCGGCCGGCGGCAGCGAACTCATCCCGCGCGCCTCGCGGTAGTGGCCGACCAGGCCCAGCTCCTCGATCATGCCGGTCGCCCACGGGCCCCAGTCGATGCTCAGCGCGGGCAGGCCGCGGGCCCGCCGGTGGTGCGCCAGCGCGTCCAGGAAGGCGTTGCCGGCGGCGTAGTTGGTCTGCCCGGCGGTGGTCAGCAGCGAGGCGATCGAGGCGAACAGCACGAAGTGGTCCAGCGGCTCGTCGCGCAGCTGCCGGTGCAGGACCTGCGCGCCGACCACCTTCGGCTCCCAGGCGGCGTCGAAGACCGCCCGGTCCAGCTCCGGCACCAGTGCGTCCCTGACCTGCCCGGCCAGGTGGAACACGCCGCGCACCGGCGGGAGCTGACGGCTTCGGTAGTCCGCCAGCCAGCCGGCCAGGGCGTCCTCGTCGGTGATGTCCAGCGGCACCGGGACGGGGTGCGCGCCGAGCTCCTCCAGCTCCCGCAGGAACGCCACCCGCCGCCCGGCCGGGCTGTCCGGGTCGACGTCCGCCCACTGCTCGCGCTCCGGCAGCGCGGTGCGGCCGACCAGGATCAGCCGGCGGGCGCCGCGCTTGACCAGCGTCCGGCACAGCAGCCGCCCGAGCGCGCCGAACGCGCCCGTCACCAGGTAGCTGCCGTCGGCGCGCAGCCGCAGCGGCAGCGGCCGGGTCAGGTCCTCGGGGCGGCGCAGCCGGCACGTGCGGCGCCGCTCGCCGCGCAGCGCGATCTCCTCCGCGTCGGCGACCGCCAGTTCGCGCAGCAGTGCGGCGGCTTCGGCGGCAGGCTCGGCCGACGCCGCGAGGTCGATCAACTTGCCGCGCTGCCCGACGAGTTCCTGCTGCCACAGGACCCGCCCGATGCCCCAGGCGGGCGCGCCCAGCGGCTCCACCGGATCGTCCTCGACGACCGCCTGAGCGCCCCGGGTGACGATGTGCAGCCGCCCGTTCGGCCGGGCGGCGGGCAGCACCTGGGCCAGCGTGATCAGCGACCAGCCGCCGAGGGTGCCGCAGTCGGCCAGCTGCTCGCGGCCGACCGCGTCGAGCGACGGCAGGTCCAGGTTCCACAGGTGCACGACGGTGTCGAAGGCCTCGTCGAGGTCGGCGAACAGCCGGCGCAGGTCGTCCGCGTCCTCGGGCCGGACGGTCGAGGCGTCCTCGCCGTGCCAGTACTCCGTCCCCGGGCGCACCAGGTGGCAGCTGCCGCCGCGCCCGCGGACCTGCGCGGCGAGTTCCTCGGCGAGGCCGTGCGCGTCGGCGAGCACCACCAGCCGGTCCGGCGGCGGCGCGTCGGTGTGCTCCAACTCCTGGTCGATCCAGGCGGGTTCGGCGAGCCAGCCGTCGATCGCGGCGAGCCCGACGGAGGCCGCGGCGCCCTCGACGCCGGCCGCCCGGAAGCCGGTGACCCGGCCGAGCAGGGCGCCGTCGTCGGCGTGCAGGGCGAGGTCGCCGATCAGCTCGTCGCCGTCCTCCCGGGTGACGGTCGCGTGCACCCAGAACGGCCGGTCGCCGATCCGGTCGAGGCCGACCTCGCCGATCGACAGCGGCAGCCGGATGCCGTTCTCGGGGCGCTCCTCGGTGAGCAGTTGGGGCGTCAGCAGGGTCTGGAAGCAGGCGTCCAGCAGCGTCGGGTGGACGTGGGCGGTGTCGGCGTCCACCGGGCGGGGCTCGGCCGGGGTGATCCGCGCCAGCGCCTCGCCGGGGCCGATCCAGACCTCCGCGATCCGCCGGAACGCCGGGCCGTACCCGTAGCCCAGCCCGGCCAGCTCCCGGTAGCAGTCGGCCCCGGCGAGGTGCCGCCGGGCGCGCGCGCGGACCGCGTCGAAGTCCGGCGCGGGGCCGGCGCCGCGACGCTGGTCGGTGCGGACCACGCCGGACGCGTGGACGGTGCGCTCGGCGCCGACGGAGGCCACCGAGAACGTCACGCCGTCGGAGTCGAAGCCGAGTTGGATGGTGGAGGGCTGCGCCTCGGAGAGGAACAGCGCCTTGGACAGCTCGATGTCGGCCAGTACCGTCCGGTCGGCGCCGGTCAGCACCCGCACCGCCTGCGCGGCCATCTCCAGGTAGCCGGCGGCCGGGAACACCGCGTTGTCCTCGATCCGGTGGTCGGCCAGGTACGGCAGCCGCTCCAGGTCGAGCTGGACCTCCCAGGTCGGCCGGACGTTCGCGGTGCGGCGGCCCAGCAGCGGGTGGTCGAGCCGCCCGAGCCGGACCTGCTCGACCGGCCCGGGCTCCACCCAGTACCGGTCCCGCTTCCACGGGTAGCCCGGCAGCGGCACCGGGGCGCCGTCCGGGTGCAGCGCCGCCCAGTCCAACTCGACGCCCAGGTTGTGCAGTTCGGCGAGCGAACGGGCGAAGCGCTCCGGCTCGTCCTCCTCGCGGCGGATCGACGGCACCGTCCAGCCGGTCGCCTCCCGGCCGTCCAGGCACTCGCGGATCGCGTGGCCGAGGACCGGGTGCGGGCCGACCTCCAGGAACACCTGGTGGCCGTCGTCGACCAGCAGGTCCACGGCGGAGCGGAACCGCACCGCCTCGCGGACGTTCTGCCACCAGTAGCCGGCGTCCAGCTCGGTGCCGTGCGCGCGCCCCTCACGGGCCGTCAGGTACAGCGGGACCTCCGCCGGGCGCGGCTTCAGGTCGGCCAGCGCGGCCAGCAGGTCGTCCCGGATCGGGTCCATCCGCACGCTGTGGTACGGCACCTGCACCGGCAGGAAGCGGGCGAAGACCTGCTCCCGCTCCAGCTCGGCGCCGAGCTGCGCGAGGGTGTCCCGGTCGCCGGAGAGCGTCACCGAGGAGGGGCTGTTGACGGCGGCCACCGAGACCCGGTCGACGCAGGAGCGGATCCGGCGGGCGGCCTCCACCTCGGTCAGACCGACGGCCAACATCGTGCCGGTACCGGCCAGTTGGTGCTGGAGGCGGCTGCGGTGCAGCATCACGCCGACCGCCTCGGCGAGGTCGTACACCCCGGCCTGGTGGAACGCGGCGGCCTCCCCGGTGGAGTGCCCGACCACCGCGTCCGGGCGCACCCCGTAGCTGCGCCACAGCGCGGCCAGGCCGACCTGGACGGCGAAGTTGGCGGGCTGGGCGAGCCAGGTCTCGGCCATCCGCGAGTCGGCCTCGTCGCGGTGCATCTCCTCCAGCAGCGACCAGCCGCCCTGCCGGCGGATCTCGGCGTCGCAGGCCTCGACCGCCTCCCGGTACACCGGCTCCGCCTCGAACAGGCCGCGGCCCATGCCCCACCACTGCGGGCCCATGCCGGTGAACACCCACACCAGGCGGCGCTGCGCGCGCTCCAGCCGGCGGCCGGTCAGCACCCGCGGGTGCGGCTCGCCGCTCTGGTGGGCGGCGAGCGCCTCGTCCAGCTCCTCCCGGGCGTCCGGGGCGTCGGGGGAGTACACCACCGACAGCCGGTACTCGTGGTGCTCGCGGCGCCGGGCCAGGGTGTGGCCGAGGTCGGCCAGCGCCACCGGGGCGCCGTCCGCGCCCGCCAGCTCCTGCCGGACGCCGGCCACCAGCTCCGACAGCCCGGCCGGGTCGCGGGTGCTCAACGGCAGGACGGTGCGGGCGGGCCGACGCGCGGGCGGGGCGGCGGCCGGGCGTACCGGTGCCTCCTCCAGCAGCACGTGGGCGTTGGTGCCGCCGAAGCCGAAGGAGTTCACGCCCGCCCGGGCGGGGCCGTCGTGCGCGGGCCACTCCACCGCCGTGGTCGGGACCTCGAACGGCAGCGCGGCCCAGTCGATCGCGTCGGTGGGCCGCTCCAGGTTGATGTGCGGCGGAATCTGCCGGTGCTTCAGCGCCAGCACCGTCTTGACCAGTCCGGCGATGCCGGCCGCCGCCTCGGTGTGCCCGATGTTGGTCTTCACCGAGCCGACGTAGCAGCGGTCGCCGGGCCGGCGGCCCTCGGCCAGGACCCGCCCCAGCGCCTGCGCCTCGATCGGGTCGCCGACCGGGGTGGAGGTGCCGTGCGCCTCCACGTACTGGAGGCTGCCCGGTGCGATGCCCGCCTCGGCGCAGACCCGGCGCACCAGGGTGACCTGCGCGTCCGGGTTGGGCACCGTGATGCCGTCGGTGCGGCCGTCCTGGTTGACGCCGCTGCCGAGCACCACGGCGTGGACCGGGTCGCCGTCGCGCAGTGCGTCGGAGAGCCGCTTGAGCGCGACCACGCCGACGCCCTCGGCCCGGACGTAGCCGTCGGCCGTCGCGTCGAACGCCCGCGAGCGGCCCTCGGCGGACAGGAAGCCGCCCTTGGTCTCGGCGATGGTGTACTGCGGCGCCAGGTGCAGCAGGGTGCCGCCGGCCAGCGCGAGGTCGGTCTCGCCGCGCAGCAGGCTCTGCCGGGCCAGGTGCAGGGCGACCAGGGAGGAGCTGCACGCGGTGTCGATGGAGACGCTGGGGCCGCGGAAGTCGAAGCAGTGCGAGATGCGGTTCGACACCATCGTCATCATGGTGCCGGTCGCGGTGTGCGCGGCCAGCGTGTCGAAGCTCAGGTCGGCGAACTGGAGGATCTTGTAGTCGAGGGTGAACGCGCCGACGTACACGCCGACTTCGCGCCCGGCGAGCAGGCCGGGCAGCTGCCCGCCGTCCTCCAGGGCCTCCCAGGCCACCTCCAGCAGCTTGCGCTGCTGCGGATCCATGTGGGCGGCCTCGCGCGGGCTGATGCCGAAGAACTCGGGGTCGAACTCGTCCATCCCGTCGATGTAGCCGCCGCGCCCGCCGATCAGGCGGCCCGGTTTGGTCCGGTCCCGGCTGCCCAGGGTGGCGGTGTCGTAGCGGTCGGCCGGGGTCGGCACGATGCAGTCCCGGCCCTCGATCAGGTTGCGCCAGAAGCCCCGGTGGTCGCGGACTCCGCCGGGAAACCGGCAGCCGATGCCGATGATCGCGATCCGGTCCTGTTGGTCGTCGGTCGAGTCCGTCATGGTCCGTTCCGTGTGTCGTGGCGCCCCGGGACGGGACGGCTGGGCGGGGGCGGGGGCCGGGTCAGCCGGCCGAGTCGGTGGTGGCGTCGGCAACGGGACGCCAGGGGTGCAGCAGGCTGGCGAGCACGCTGGTGGTGGGCGGGAAGCTGGCCGGGTCGCTCAGCCCGACCGCCGCCGGGACCTGTCCGGGCCGCCAGGTGAAGCTGCCGAACAGGTGGTCCCAGACGGCGAGGTCCGCGCCGTAGTGGCCGGCCTCGGCGAGGTCGGTGCTGTGGTGCAGCCGGTGCTGCTCCGGGCTGCCGAGGACGTGGTTGAGCCAGCCGAGTCGGACGTCGATGTTGGCGTGCACGAAATACCCCTGGGCGACCACGAACAGCGTGGCGCAGAAAATTGATTCCCGGGAGAAACCGAGCCAGGCCAGCACCAGTTGGACGGCGGCCTGCCCGAGCAGGACGTCGAGCACATGGTTGACGCCGTTGTTGGTGACATTCACCTTGTCCAGTCCGTGGTGGACGCCGTGCAGCCGCCACAGCCAGGACTGGTGGTGGGACCAGCGGTGGAAAAGGTACTTCGCCAGCGAGCCGGCGAGCAGGGCGAGCGGGATCTCGGCGCCCAGCGACAGCGTCGGATGCGGCGGCGCCAGGCGGGCCACCAGGGCCGCGACCAGCAGCTGGCCGATCGCCCCGCCCACCATCGTCAGGACGAAGTAGACGCCGTAGCACCGGAGTTCACGCCCGCCCGGGTGCCACTCCCGGCGGTAGGGGATGAGCCGTTCGAGGGCCCAGAGGTAGCCGATGACGCCGAGCTGGTGGAGTACGAGGACGCGTCCGATGTCCCAGTGCTCGCGGAGGGTGGCAATGGCCGCCACGGGTACCGCGAGAAGCAGGACGGGATAGGCGGTGTATCGCAGAACAGCGATGGATCCGACTCCCGGACCGACGGCTCTCTCTGGGCTCAACGCACGGCCCTCCGGATGAATCGTCACCGAACTGAACGGGAAACGATGCTAACCACAGGGGAAGCGGACTCGGCGGAACCGACATGGCTCGGCCTGAAAGAAATCTGATGGTCAGTCAGGTAGCGTAATCGGCAATTCCTGCCCCATTCGGAGCACCGGCGACCGCCGCCGACCTGGAGGTGCCATGTCCACCCATCTGCCGCCGCTGCACGCACTGGACCTCCCCGAGGCCGCGCCGCCGTACCTGAGCACCCTGCGGGACGGCGCCCCCGCCTGGGTGGTGACCAGGTACCAGGACGTACGGCAGGTGCTGACCGACCCGCGGTTCGTGCGCGCCGAGGACGGCGCTCCCGCCGGCGATGCCGCGCTCAACGTGTCCACCGACCCGGCGTCGCTCTACAACCAGAACGGCTCCGACCACCAGCGGTTGCGGCGTACCGTGCAGGGCGCCTTCACGCCCCGGGCGGTCGCCCGCTGGCAGCCCTGGGTGGAGACGGTGGTCGGGCGGCTGCTGGAGGAGCTGGTGGCGGTCGGGCCGCCGGCCGACGTGGTCGCCGAGTTCACCGGCGTGCTGCCGTTCGCCGTCGCGGAGCGCCTGATGGGCCTGGACGGCCTGGACTACCGGCAGCTGCGCCGGTGGGCCGCCTGCCTGACCGCCGACGGTGCCGAATCGGACGGCCAGGTCTCGCAGGACCAGCGGGAGTTCGCGAAGTTCGCGGCCGAGCTGCTGGCCGAGCGCCGCCGCCGGCCCGGCGAGGACGTGGTGAGCCGCCTGGTGCAGGCCGCCGACGAGGCCGGCGGCATCCCCGAGGAGCAGCTGACGTTCCTGGTCGGCGGACTGGCGGCCAGCGGCAGCGACAGCGTCGCGGCGGTCCTCGCCAACTCCCTGCTGTACCTGCTCGGCGAGCGGCCCGGGAGCTGGCCCCGGCTCGCCGAGGAGGAGCAGGCCGGGCACGCCACGGAGTGGCTGCTGCACCACATCCAGCTGGGCGACGACAAGTTCACCACCCGTCAGGCCGTGCGGGCCGCCGAGGTCGCCGGGGTGCCCGTCACGGCCGGCGAGACCGTCGCCATCTGCCTCGGCAGCGCCAACCGCGACCCGGCGGTCTTCCCGGACGGCCTGGCGGGCGACCTGTTCGCCCCCCTGCCGTCCCCCACCCTGGCCTTCGGCGCCGGCCCGCACTACTGCCTGGGCACCTGGCTGGCCCGCACCCAGCTGAGGACCGCCCTGCACCGCCTCGCCGCCCGGCTCCCCGACCTCCGCCTCGCCGACCCGTCCGCCCCCGTCGACTGGCGCCTCGGCGCCACCACCCGCAGCGCGCGCAGCCTGCGGGTGCGCTGGTGAGCGGACGCGCCGATCACCGACCTGCCGAGCCGCCCGCGAACTGACGGCGCATCGGGGAGGTGCCGCGCCGGTTCGTAGGATGGGACGCGGCCGGATGCGCACCGGAGGGGACATGGTGGACCAGGCGAAGCGTCAACTGCTCGGGCGGGAGCGCGAGTCGGAGCTGCTCGACGACCTGCTGCGCGAGGTGCGCGACGGGCGGAGCCGGGTGCTGGTGCTGCGCGGCGAGGCGGGCGTCGGCAAGTCGGCGCTGCTCGACCGACTGGCCGAGCGGGCCGGGCGGTCGCAGGTGGTGCGGGCGGCCGGGGTGGAGGCCGAGGCGGAGTTCGCGTACGCGGCGCTGCAACGGCTGTGCGCCCCACTGCTGGCGGGGCTGGAGGGACTGCCGCCGGTGCAGCGGGACGCGCTGCGGGTGGCGTTCGGGCTGAGCGCCGGGAACCCGCCCGAGATGCTGCTGGTCGGCATGGCGGTGCTCGGCCTGTTCGCCGAGGCCGCGGCCGAGGCGCCGCTGGTGTGCCTGGTGGACGATGCGCAGTGGCTGGACCTGATGTCGCAGCGGATCCTGGCGTTCGTCGGACGCCGGCTGGACTCCGAATCGGTGGCCCTGGTCTTCGCCGAGCGGACCGCCGACGGGGAGAGCGGCGACGAGGGCTTCGCCGGCCTGCCGGACCTGACGCTGCGCGGTCTGGGCGACTCCGACGCCCGGGCGCTGCTCGACCGGGTGCTGCCGGGGCCGGTGGACGCCCGGGTCCGGGACCGGATCGTCGGCGAGACCGGCGGGAACCCGCTCGCCCTGCTGGAACTGCCGTCCGGACTGACGGCCGCACAGCTGGCCTTCGGCCTCGGCGGACCGGGGGCCGGCCCGCTGACCGGCCGGGTCGAGGCCGGCTTCCGCCGCCGCATCGAGGCACTGCCCGCCGACACCCGCGCACTGCTGCTGGTCGCCGCCGTCGAACCGGTCGGCGACGGGCCGCTGCTGTGGCAGGCGCTGCGCCTGCTGGGCATCGGCGCGGACGCGGCGGCACCCGCCGAGGCCGCCGGCCTGATCACCGTCGGCGCCCCGGTGCGGTTCCGGCACCCGCTGGTGCGCTCGGCCGTGTGGCGCGCCGCCGACGCCGCCGCGCTGCGCGCGGCCCACCGGGCGCTGGCCGACGCCACCGACGGCGGGCGCGACCCCGACCGGCAGGCCTGGCACCGGGCGCACGCCGCGACCGGCCCGGACGAGGACGTGGCCGCCGCCCTGGAGCACTCCGCCGACCGGGCGCTGGCGCGCGGCGGCCGGGCCGCCGCCGCGTCCTTTCTGGAACGGGCCGCCGCGCTCAGCCCCGACCCGAAGGGGCAGGCGCGGCGCGCGTTGGCCGCCGCGGCCGCCCACCTGGCCGCCGGCCTCGCCGACCGGGTGCCCGACCTGCTCGCCGCCGCCGAACTCGGCCCGCTGGACCCGCTTCAGCAGGCCGACGTCCACCGGCTGCGGGCCCGGGCGGCCACCCTGACCGACCAGGGGTCCGGCACGGTGGGCCCGCTGCTCGACGCCGCGGACCGGCTCGTCGACCTCGACCCGGCCGCCGCGCGGGACACCTGCCTGACGGCGTTCGGCGCCGCGATCCGGGCCGGCCGCCACGACGAGCGGGCGCTGCGGCGGGTCGCCGACGCGGCCCGCGCGCTGCCGCCGGGCGACGAGCCGGCCGGCGTCCTGCTGCGGGCGCTGAGCGGCTGGGCCGTCGAGGGGACGGCCGCCGCCCGGCCGCTGCTGGCCGAGGCGCTGCGCCCGCGCGCCGTCGCCGAGGACCCGTCCCTGCTGTGGGCGGTCGCCGACGTCGCCGCCGAACTGGGCGACCTGGCGGCCTGGTTGGACGTCACCGACCGGGCGGTGCGGACCGCCCGGGAGACCGGCGCGCTGTCCACCCTCGCGGCGGCGCTGCCGAACCGGGCGACCGCCCTGGCCTTCGCCGGGCGTTTCGCCGAGGCCCGCGAGCTGCTGGCGGGAGCCGCCGCCGTCGAGACCGGCGGGGAGGCGGCGATGCGGGCGGGCACAGCCGCGCTGCTGGACGCCCACCAGGGGCCGGAGCGGCCGACCCTGGCGGCGATCGAAGCGGTGGAACGGGACGCCGAGCGGCGCGGCCTGGGCCGGCTCGCCGCCACGGCGGCGCTGGCCCGGGCGGTGCTCCACAACGGCCACGGCTCCTACCCGTCGGCGCTGGACGCGGCGCTGCGCGGCACCGGGCACCGGGATCTCGCCGTCCACCACTGGACGTGTGCCGAACTCGTCGAGGCCGCGACCCGGGCCGGCGACCTGGACGCGGCGGCCCGGGCCCGCGAGCAGCTGGCCGAGCGGGCCCGGGCCGGCACCCCCTGGGCGCTCGGCGCGCACGCCGTCGCCGACGCCCTGGCCGGGCCGCCGGAGCAGGCCGAGGACCGCTACCGGGAGGCCGTCCAGCACTTCGCCGCGGGCGGACTCGCCGTCTTCGAGGCCCGCGCCCGGCTGCTGCTCGGCGAGTGGCTGCGCCGGCAGAACCGCCGCGCCCGGGCCCGCGACGACCTGCGCGCCGCGCACGACGCGTTCGCGTCGATGGGCATGGAGGCGTTCGCGGAACGGGCCCGGCAGGAGCTGCTGGCCACCGGCGAGACGGTGCGCAGGCGCGAGGTCGGCGCCCCCGTCCTCACCCCGCAGGAGACCCGGATCGCCCGCCTCGCGGCCGGCGGCCACCCCAACGCGGAGATCGGCGCGCAGCTGTTCCTCAGCCCCCGCACCGTCGAGTGGCACCTGCGCAAGGTGTTCACCAAGCTGGGCGTCTCCTCCCGCCGCGAGCTCGACGGCGCGCTGTCCGCCCGCTGACCGACCGTCAACGGCAGGACCGCGCGGGCTCCGCCACCGGACGGTGAGGCGGAGCCGCGCGCCCGCCCCGGCCGGGGCGGGGTCGTCGACGGCGACGGTCGGGGCGGCCGGGCCGCCGGTCGCAGGGCCCGTTCGGCTCCGTCAAGGCCCGGACGCCCTCCGCCCGCAGCGGACCGGACGGATCGCGGCCGCGGGAATCCGCAGTCGGATGACTGATGTGCCCGGGTCGGCGCGCGGGCGAGGGTGGTCACGCGCGATTCCCGAGTTCGAGGAGAAAGACATGGATCGACGGCTTCTGAGGCTCGCGGCGGCAGGCTTTTCGCTGGCGGCGGCCGCGGCCGTCAACGTGCCGGCGAGCGCCGCTCCGGCGGCCGCCGGCTCCGCCCCGCCGGCCTGCGCCCCCGTCCGTCCCGCGGTGCCGGACGGCGCCGCCGTGGCGTCGGTGACGGCGACGCCCGTGCCGGCGGGGACGTTCCAGGTGCCCGGAACCCCGCCGCTGGGCGGCGGCCAGGTCGCGGACGTGCCGGCGCACTGCGAGGTGACCGTCACGCTGACCCACCCGGGCGCGAACGACCTTGCCACGGTGCGGATCTGGCTGCCGGAGTCCGGCTGGAACGGGCGCTTCCAGGCGGTCGGAGGCTCCGCGTACGCCGCCGGGAACATCGGCTCGGTGGCCGCGGCGGTCAAGCAGGGCTACGCGGCGGGCACCACCGACGCGGGCGTGGACACCAGCGGCCTGGACAGCAGTTGGGCGCTGAACGGGCAGGGCCGGGTCGACACCGCGCTGCTGGAGAACTTCGCCTCGCGCTCGGTCCACGAGCTGGCGGTCGTCGGCAAGCAGGTCGTCGACGGCGCCTACGCCCACACCGCGTTCCACTCGTACTTCAACGGCTGCTCCACCGGCGGACGCCAGGGCTACATGGAGGCGCAGCGGTACCCCACCGACTTCGACGGCATCAACGCCGACGCCCCGGCCGTCAACTGGAACCAGTTCGAAGTGGCCTCGCTGTGGCCGCAGGTGGTGATGAACGAGCAGCACACCTATCCCACCGCCTGCGAGTTCAACCTGTTCAACCAGGCGGCGCTGAAGGCCTGCGACAAGCTCGACGGCGTGGCCGACGGCCTGATCGGCGACCCGAACCGGTGCGACTTCGACCCGCGGCGGCTGATCGGCGCCAAGGTGGTGTGCGAGGGCAAGGAGTACACCATCGGCGCCGCCGACGCCGAGGTGGTCCGCCGGATCTGGGACGGCCCGCGCGACAGCGACGGCCGGCGGCTCTGGTACGGGCTGCCGATCGGGGCCGACTTCCTCCCGCTCGCCGCCAGCACCACCGCGGACGGCGTCACCACCGGCTCGCCGTTCGTCGTCCCCGCCCAGTGGGTCGCCAACTTCGTGCAGAAGCAGCCCGGTTACAGCGCGGCGAACCTGACGTACCCGCAGTTCGCGGAGATCTTCAAGAAGGCCCGCGCCGAGTTCGACCCGGTCATCGGCACCCGCGACGCGGACCTGTCCGCGTTCCGCAGGGCCGGTGGCAAGCTGCTCACCTGGCACGGCGACGCCGACCAGCTGATCCCCACCCGGGGCACCGTCGACTACCGCAAGCGCGTCGAGGACCGGATGGGCGGCAGTGCGAAGGTCGACGACTTCTACCGGGTCTTCCTGGCGCCCGGCGTCTCGCACTGCGCCCTGAACGACGTCGACGACCTGGCGGCGCTGACCGCCTGGGTCGAGCAGGGCAAGGCGCCGGACGTGCTGCACGCCACCCTGCCCACCGCGGACGGCCGCACCGTCGCCCGCGAGGTGTGCCGCTACCCGATGGTCTCCCGCTACACGCACGGCGACCCGAACGCGGCGAGCAGCTTCCGCTGCGTCAAGCCCTGATCCGACCGCAGGCGGGCCGGCGACGCCCTCGCCGGCCCGCCGTCCTCCGTCGCGGACAAGGAGTGCACGTGGACCGAACCGAACTCTTCAACGGCACCGCGCCGGGCCGCCCGGCGCCCGTCCGTTCGCCGTCGCCGCTTCGCGACTACGTCCTGCACGAGCTCCCGCAGGACCTCGCCGAGGTGGCACGCGGCGATTTGACGCACCATCAACTGGCCCTGAAGCAGCGCGAATTGCTGACCGGAGTCGGCCCGCTCGGGGACGACCCGCGCGCGGCCCGCGTCACCCAGCTCGACCTGCTCTTCATGCTCAGCGGGTTCGTGCCCGGTGGGCCGCACGCCGCCCCCCGCGAGCTGACGGAACTGATCTCCGCGCAGTGCGCGCGGTTCCCCGGCCTGGACCCGCACCTGAGCTACGAGCTGCTGATCGACGTCAACAGCGAGGAGTTCGAACGCTGCGGCGACATCCGGGTGTTCTCCGAAGGCCGACTCGGCGCGCTGGAACGGGACTTCTACCTCGGCCACCACCTGTCCGAGCCGTGGGTCAGGTCCGCCGCCTACGGCCTGCGGGCCCTGGTCGCCGCGCCGGACGCGGTGAAACCGGCCGCGGTGCTGGACGAATCCGCCCGCTGCGTCGCGGAGTTCACCTCGCACATGGCGAGCTACCGCAAACTGTCCGAGCAGGCGTTCGGCCACTTCCGGCCGTACCACATGGGCCACCCCGGCGGCCCGCGCGGAGCGAGCGGGGCGTTCATGCCCAGCGTCCAGCTCCTCGAACTGGTGCTGCTGCCCCCGACCGAGGAGTACGGCAGCTACCTGGACCAGGCGATGTCCTACTTCCCGTCCTGGGCCCGGCCGGTGGTCGCCCAGTGGCGGAGCGCCTCCAGCCTGGGCCTGAACGTGGCACAGTCCGTGCGCAACGGCCGGCTGGTGCTCGACGAGGCCGGCACCGCCCGACTGGTCCGGCTGATCGACCGGTTCGTCGACTTCCGGATGGTGCACCTGGGCATCACCCGGCGCATGCTGCCGGAGGCGTTCACGGACCGGACCGGGCTCACCCGCCGGGAGATCGGCGCGCAGGCCGGCGAGCACGGCATCCTGAACGCCGAACACCCCGGCACCTCCGGATTCAGCGTGCGCCACGTCCTCACCAACGCCGTCCACCGGCTCCTCGAACTCCGCCGGGAGATCCTCGCCGGCCCGACCCGCAGGGGGTAGCGATGGCAGCGTTCCGCGTGGCGGTCGTCGACGCGTTCGGCGCGGCCCACGGCCACGTCGACGCCTTCGGCGCGGTCGGCGGCGAAGTCGTCCACGTCCGGAGCACACCCCGACTGCCGTTCGGCGTCGACCCGGTGGACGAGACGACGTTCGGCCGGGTGCTGATCCACGACGGCGACACCGCCGCCACGGCCGCCCGGCTGGCGGCGCTGCGGCCCGTCGCCGTCCTGCCCGGCCGGGAGACCGGGGTGGAACTCGCCGACGCCCTCTCCGAACGGCTCGGCCTGCCCACCAACGGCACCGCGCTCAGCGCGGCGCGCCGCGACAAGTACCTCCAGATCGAGGCACTGCGGGCCCGCGGCGTCCCCGCCATGCGCCAGATCCGCACCGCGGACGAGACCGAACTACGCGCCTGGCACGAACAGTTGGGCCGCCGGGCAGTGGTCAAACCGCTGCGCAGCTACTGGGGCGACGGCGTGACGTTCTGCGACTCGCCGGACCAGTCCGTCACCGCGCTGCGCCGGCTCCGCAGCCGTGGCACGGTGCACGGCGAGCCGATCGACGAGGTGGTGGCGCAGGAGTACCTGGTCGGCGCCGAGTACATCCTGAACACCGTCAGTAGCGCGGGGACGCACCAGTTGACCGACGCCTGGCGCACCGAGCGGATCTCCGCCAACGGGGTGCGGGACCTGGTGGTGGCCCAGGTGCTGGTGCGCGCCGACGAGCAGCCTGTCCCCGAACTCGCCGGGTACGGCCGCCGGGTGCTCGACGCGCTCGGCATCCGGCACGGCGCCGCCCACCTGGAGATCAAGCTGACGCCGGACGGCCCGCGGCTGATCGAGGCGGGCGCCCGGATGTCGGGACTGCCGTACTACACCGACGACCTGCTGGGCGAGGGCCAACTGGAGTGGATCGTCGACGCCTACGCCCGCCCGGAGCGGTTCCGCGCCCGGGCCGGCCGGGACTACCGGCGGCGGCACGCGTTCGCCTGGGCCGCACTGGTCTCGCCGGCCGCCGGGCGGCTGATCCGCTACCGGGCGCTCGACCGGATCCGCGCGCTGGAGAGCTTCCGCGACCTCACCGTGCTGGTCGAACCCGGCGACCCGATCACCCCGACCACCTACGACCGGGGCTACCCGGCCACCCTCACCCTGGAACACCCGGTGGACGCGGTGCTCCAGCGCGACCTCAACACGGTGCGGTACCTCGACGGCGACGGCATGTACGACATCGGCTGACGCCCGCTCAGAGGCCCAGGTCTGCCGCCAGGCAGGCGAAGCGAACCGCCTGGGCGTCGGGGTCGTACCCGGCGCCCGGCCGGGCCGCCGGGGGCTGCTCCTGGACCAGGTCCGCGAACGCGACCCGCTCCGGGAGCGTGCCGAACCGGGCCCGGCGTTCCGCCGCCGCCCGCTCGTCGGCGGTCACCGGCGCACCGCCAGGCGGTCGGCGTCCAGCACGGCCCGGGCGAACTCCGCCGGGGCCTCCTGCGGCGCGTTGTGGCCGACGCCGGCCAGCACGCGGTGCTCGTACGGGCCGGTGAAGAACTGCCGGTACCCGCTGCCGTCGGTGGAGGCCAGGAATGGGTCCAGCGCCGGGTCCAGGGCGACGGTCGGCACCGCGACGGCCGGCCGGGCGGCGAGCAGCCGCTCGTACCGGTCGTAGCGGCGCTCGCCGTCGGCCAGACCCAGCCGCCAGCGGTAGTTGTGGATCACGATGGCGGCGTAGTCGGGGTTCTCGAACGCCGCCGCGGTGCGCTCGAAAGTGGCGTCGTCGAAGTCCCAGGTGGGGGAGACCTCGTCCCACACCAGCCGGCACAGGTCGTGCCGGTTCTGCCTGGTCTCCATGGCGACACGGCCGCGGTCGGTGGCGAAGTAGTACTGGTACCACCAGGTGTGCTCGGCCTTCGGCGGCAGCGGGTTGCGCTGCGCCGCCACGTCGGTGATCAGGTAGCCGCTCACCGACACCAGCGCCCGGACCCGCTCGGGCCACAGCGCCGCGATGATGTCGGCGGTCCGCGAACCCCAGTCGAAACCGGCCAGCACCGCCTGCCGGATCCGCAGGGCGTCCATCAGCGCGACGATGTCCAGCGCGATCGCCGACTGCTGCGCGTTGCGGACCGTGGTCGGCGACAGGAACGCGGTGGTGCCGTGGCCCCGCAGGTACGGCACGATCACCCGGTAGCCGGCGTCCGCCAGCAGCGGGGCCACGTCGACGAAGCTGTGGATGTCGTACGGCCAGCCGTGCAGGCAGACGACCACCGGACCGTGCTTCGGCCCGAGCTCCGCGTAGCCGACGTCGAGCACGCCGGCCCGCACCTGCTTCAGGTCGGTGAACGCGGTGAGGGCGCTCTGCGCGGTCGGGGTCGGTGCGGTGGCGGACGCGGTGGCGGACGCGGGGGCGTGCGGGGCGGCCGAGGCTGCGTCGGTCGGGGACGCGTTGGCCGGTACGGCGGTGGTGCCGAGGCCGAGGCCGAGGCCGAGACCGACCGCCGTGGTGAAGGTACGCCTGCTGATCATGTGTGGTCCTTTCCGGAGAAGCACCGGGGCCGTCAGCCCGCGGCGCGGGTCAGCGCGTCGCGCAGGGCCGCCCGGGTGGTGATGCCCAGCTTGGGGAAGACGCGGTACAGGTGCGAGCCGACGGTGCGCGGCGACAGGTGCATCCGCACACCGATCTGCTTGTTCGTCAGACCGCCGGCCGCCAGGTCGGCGACGCGACGCTCCTGCCAGGTCAGCACCCCCGGCTCCGGGGCGACGGCCTCCTCGGGGCGGGCGGCGAGCGCCAGTTCGGGCAGCGCGGCGGCGTCGAAACGCGACGGCAGGCCGTCGCGGACCGCGACCAGCAGCCGCACCGGCCGGCCGGCCAGCCGCCGGCCCACGAACCCGCAGACATCGGCGCTCGCGTCGTCCAGCCACTGCCCGTCGTCCAGGACCAGCAGCAGCGGACGCTGCTCGGTGGCCAGCGCCAGCAGCCGGAGCACGGCCAGGCCGAGCGTCATCACCGACGGCGGACCGTCGCACGCCCCGCCGAACACGCCGTCGAACACCGCCCGAGTGCCCTCGTCCAGCCGCGCCACGTCGGCGAGCAGCGGGAGAAGCAACTGGTGCAGTCCGGCCCAGGGCAACGCGGACTCCACCTCCACGCCGGCCGCCCGCACCACCCGCTGGCCCTGCTGCTCGGCCAACGCGACGATCCGGGCCAGCAGCGCAACACGGTCGGCCTCCGCCGAGCCACGCACCACGAGAGCCCGTCCGGCGGCGGATTCCATGAACGCTGCCAGTTCCGCCTGCCCGCCGTCGCGGCCCGGGGTGGTGGTGTTGTTGTCGTGCTGGCTCGGCTGCATCTGTCCGATCCGGCTCTTCGTTGCGCGGTTTGCTTCGCGTGTCCTGTTGGTGGGGAGTGGGTGTCGTCCGGACCGGGTCACCGCGTTGCGGCCCGGGGTGGTGGTGTTGTTGTCGTGCTGGCTCGGCTGCATCTGTCCGATCCCGCTGTTCGTTGCGTGGTTCGCTTGGCGCGTTCCGTCGGCGATTGGCGGGTGTTGTCCGGCCCGGGCCACCGTGCGGTCCCGCTGTCTGGCTTCATGGCCCGCTGTCGTCGCGGTGCCGTCGCATCGGCTTGGCTGCATCTGTCCGATCCCGCTCTTCGTCGCGTGGTTCGCTTGGCGCGCTCCGTCGGTGAGCAGCGGGTGCCGTCCGGCCCGGGCCACCGTGCGGCCACGCTGCCCGGCGTCCCGGCCCGCAACCGTCGCGGTGCCGTCGCACCCGCTCTCCGCTGACACGGCGCGCACCCGCTTTTCCTGTGCTTCGTCGTGCGGCCGGCCGCTCAGTTGTCCAGGCCGGCCGCGTGGGCCATGTGCGCGGCGTACCACGCGGGCCACTCGGCGTCGGGGTGGCCGAGTTCGTCCTCGTGCTTGTCGTGGGCGGCGGCCGCGTCGCGCAGTGCCGACTCGAGTTCGGCGGCGGAGCGGTAGACCACGTGGTCGGTCCGGCCGGGGCCCCGGGTGGTGACTTCCTGGAGGACGAAGGTGTTGCCGTCCGGGTCGGCGAAGGACAGGAACGAGCCGTACGAGCGCCGCTCCGGGTGCGGACCGGCCAGCCGCTCGGCCGTCCCGGCGTGGTGGAAGACCCCGCCGGCGTCGTGGAAGACCTCGCTGACCTCGACCCCGGCCGCCGTCAACTCGGCGCGGGCCGCCACGATGTCGTCGACGATCAGGTGCACGCCGTGCTCGGAGCCCGGCGCCGCGTCGGTCACGCCGCTGCCGATGATGATCGACGCGGCCGAGCCGGGCGGGGTGAAGTGGACGACCCGGAAGCCGCCCGGGCCGGAGTGGTCGACGTCCTCGCGGAACCCGATCCGGGTCCAGAACTCCTTGGACCGGTCCACGTCCGCGACCGGGAGGACCACAACCTCGATCTTGAATTCCACCATCGTCGGCTCCTCTGTCGGGGAGGCCCCGTCGGCCTCCTGCCACCGCTCACGATCCCGGGATCGCGGGCCGGTCGAGCCCGTGTCGAACACGGGCCCGAACGCGGGCCGGAACGCGGGCCCGGGCCCTGGACCGGACGTGGGCCGGGGGCGTGGGACCGGGGTTTCGGGCCCTGTTCCGGGGCCCGGCGGGCGGCGTGACGGAGAGCGATAACATGACGGAACGTCAACATGATCACCGCGGGGAGGACGCGCTGGAGCTCCACTTCACCACCCTCGGCCCCCTGACGGCCCGGCGCGCAGGCCAGGAGCTGCGGATCAACCGGGCCCGGGACCGGGCGGTGCTCGCCGTGCTCCTCGCGCACGCGGGCCGACCGGTGACGGTCAGTGAGATCATCGACGGGGTCTGGGGCGAAGAGGGGGACGACGCACCCGACCGGGCCGGAGCGCTCCCGGGCAACATGTACCGGCTGCGCAGCGCACTGGGCGGCGACGGGAAAGTCCTGCGGCACGTCGGCAAGGGGTACTGCCTGGACGTCGACCCGGCCGTCATCGACCGGACGGCCTTCCTCGCCGCGCTCGCCGACGCCGCCACCGCCCGCCTGAACTGGCAGCCGCAGCGCGCCCGCGAACTGCTGACAGCGGCCCTCGGCCTCTGGCACGGCACCGCCCTGGACGGCGTCCCGGGCCCGTTCGCCGAACACGAGCGCCGAATGCTGGCCGGGCGGCGGGGCGAGGCACAGCGCGCGCTCCGCGAACTCGACCCGCATGCACCGATACCGGCGCACACGCAGAAGCAGGCGCAGGGGGCGGCCGGGCCCACCGCGCGACCGGCCGCCCGACCGGTCCTGCGCCCCTTTCAACTCCCGCCCGACCCCGGCGACTTCACCGGACGCCGCAGCCAACTCGCCAGAATCGCCGAACTGTTGGCCGGGCCCCGGAGGGCCTCGTCGCCGCTGGTCACCGTCACCGGCCCGCCCGGTGCCGGGAAGAGCGCGTTGGCGGTCCGCGCCGCCCACCTCGCGGCCCCGGACCACCCGGACGGGCAGCTGTACGCCGACCTGCACGGCACGGACGCCCGGGCCGCCGCCGGCTTCCTGGCACCGTTCCTGCGCGCCCTGGGCGTGGCCGAACAGGCCGTACCGGCGAGCACCGCCGACCGCCGCGCCCTGTACCTCCGGCTGCTCGCCGACCGCCGGGTCCTGGTCGTGATCGACGGCGCCACCGGCGTCGAGGACGTCCGGCCGCTGCTGCCCGCCGGGCCCGGGAACGCCGCCGTCGTCGTCATCGACGGCCGGGCGGGGGACGGGAGTCCGAGCACCGTCCCGGTCGGACCGCTGACCCCGGACGAGGCGCTGGAGCTGCTCGCCCGGATGATCGGCCGGGAGCGCTCCGACCGCGAGCCGGCCGCCGCCCGGGCGCTCGCCGCCGCCTGCCACCACCTGCCCGGCGCGCTGCGGGCCGCCGCCGACCGGCTGGTGCGCCGCCCCGCCTGGCCGATCTCCGCCGTGCTCCCCGCCCCGCTCCCCGTCGGGTCGTCAGCCGGCCCGTCAGCCGGCCCGTCAGCCGGCCCGTCAGCCGGTTCGTCAGCCAGGTCGCCAGCCGGGTCGTCCGCCGACGCCTAAACGCCACCGTTCATCGCGCGTCAATCCGCGCGTCCCAGAATCCCGTCTGCGAGGTGATCATCAGCCCGTAGACGCAGGTCACGGGCATCGCCACCCGTTGTGGACAGCACCACCGAAAGGAACGACAAGTTGAGCCGCACCACCGTACGAGCCACCCGGGGACTCGGCGCACTGGCAGCCGTCGCACTGGCGGCAGCGACCGTGCTGACCGCCCAGGGCACCGCCCACGCCGTGTACGACCAGCCGACCGCCAGCATCTGGGACGGTGAACAGCTGCTGGCGAGCAACAACGGTCACATAGACAACCCGGGCCAGTTCGGCACGGCGCGGCTCATCATGCAGCGGGACGGGAACCTCGTCACCTACTACGCGCCGAACAACGACTTCTCCCACCAGCAGGCGACCTGGGCGTCCGGCACCGTCAACTGCGGGGCCAAGGCCGTCATCCGCGAGGACGGCGACCTGGTCGTCCTCAACGCGAACGGCGGGCTGTGCTGGGAGAGCGGCACCGCCGGGAACCCGCACGCCCGGGTGACGCTCTGGCGCAGCGGCGACCTGCTGATCACCGACACCTGCAACCGCGTCGTCTTCGAACGGCAGCCCGGCATCACGTACGTCCCGGGCCAGCTCCACGGCGGGATCATCAGCCCCAGCTCGGTCGAGAGCCCCTACGTCATGCTGCCGCCGCTCACCGGCTGCTGAACGACCGCGGCGGTGCCCGGGGCGCGCAGTCCCCGCCCCGGGCCCGCCGTCCGGTCGCACCCCATGCACCACCCCGGGCCGCCCGACTCCGCGCACGCGGGCGGCGCCCACCGCCCCTGAGTGCCCGCCGCCCGCGAGCGCCCGCTTCCGGTGAGCGCCCGCCGCCCGCGAGGGCCTGCCGCCCGCGAGCACCTGCTGCCCGCGAGCGCCCGCTTCCGGGGGCGTCGGCCCGGGCGGAACGAGTACGGAGAAAGACCTGACATGGAGACAGCCGCCGCCCCGCAGGGGCTCCGCTTCCGACTCCTCGGCCCGCTCGCCGCCTGGAGCGGCGACCGACAGCTGGAACTCGGCCGCCGCCAGCAGCAGGCGTTCCTCGCCATGCTGGTCGCCGCGCCCGGACGGGTGCTCACCGCCGACCGGCTCGGCGACGGCGTCTTCGACGAGGACAACCCGCCGGGCAACCCCAGGTCCGTGCTCGCCACCCATGCCTACCGGGTGCGCCGGGAGCTCAGGAACCACGACGCCGGGCACCTGCTGGTCACCGTCGACGGCGGCTACCGGCTGGACGTCCCCGCCGAGTCGGTGGACGCCGTCGCCTTCGACGGCCTGGTCGCCCGCGCCGAGGAGGCCCTCGCCGCCAGTGAACGGCCCCGGGCGCGCGACCTGCTCGCCCGCGCACTGGACCTGCACGCGGGCGAGCCGCTGGCCGGCCTGCCCGGCCCGCACGCCGCCGAACTCCGCCGCCACCTGACGGAACGCCGGCTGGACGCACTGGAGACCAGGCTCGGCCTGGACGTCGAACTCGGCAGCGGCCCGTCCTGCCTGGTCGAGCTCGACCAGGCGGTCTTCGCCCACCCCTACCGGGAGCGGTTCCGCGCCCTGCTGATGCTGGAGTACCACCTGTCCGCCCGGCCCGAGGAGGCCCGCGCGGTGTACGAGGACGCCCGGCGGTTCTACCTCGCCGAGGGGCTGACCTGCGAGGACCTCGACGACCTGCACCGGCGCATCCGCCGCGCCGACCCGAGCCTCGCAACCGCCGCCCGGCCCGTTGCCGACCCCCGGCCGACCGGACCGGCGCCCACCGCCGTGCCCGAGCAACTGCCCGCCGGGATACCGGACTTCACCGGCCGCCAGGCGGACGTCGCCCGGCTGGCGGCGGCGCTCGCCGAGCCCGACCCGGGCGCCGTCGTCATCTCGGCGATCAACGGCCTCGGCGGCGTCGGCAAGACCAGCCTGGCCGTGCACGTCGGCCACGCGCTGCGCGCGGACTTCCCCGACGGGCGGCTGCACGTGGACCTGCGCGGCGCGCAGGCCGTGCCGCTCGACCCGGCCGAGGCGCTGGCGGGCTTCCTCACCGCCCTCGGCGTCGCCGACCGTGACGTCCCCGCCGACCTCGCCGAACGCGCCGCGCTGTTCCGCACCACGGTGACGGGCCGCCGGCTGCTGATCCTGCTCGACAACGCGGCCGGCGCCGAACAGGTCGCCCCGCTGCTGCCCGGCTCCCGGACCTGCGCGGTGCTGGTCACCAGCCGCGGCTGGCTCACCACGCTGCCCGGCGCCCGCCACCTGCCGCTCGACGCGATGGCCACCGACGAGGCGCTCGACCTGCTCGCCGCCGTCGCCGGCCGGGCCCGGATCGACGCCGAACCCGAGGCGGCGGCCGCCATCGTCGCCGCCTGCGGCCGCCTGCCGCTGGCCGTGCGGGTGGCGGGCTCCCGGCTCGCCGCCGACCCCGGGCAGCCGCTCGCCGAGCTGGCCGCGAGCCTCGCCGACGAACGCACCCGGCTGGGCGAACTCGCCCACGAACAGGCCGCGGTGGAGCCCGTCCTGGCCCTCTCCTACGCCCGGCTCACCGCCGAGCAGGCCCGCGCGCTGCGGCTGCTCGCCCTGCCGGACGCCCCCGACCTGCGGGTCGCGGACGCCGCCGCACTGCTCGACCGCGGCCCCGAGCAGACCCGCGACCTCCTGGAGGCGCTGGTCGACCTCAACCTGCTCCAGTCGCCCGCCGCCGACCGGTACGGCTTCCACGACCTGCTGAAGGTGTTCGCCCGCCGGCGCGGCGCCCAGCAGGACACCCCGGCCTCCGTCACCGCCGCGTTCGCCCGGCTGCTGGACTTCTGCGTGGCCAGCGCGCGCAACGCCGAACGCACCGCGCACCGCGACCGCGCCGGGGACGGCCCGAGCGGGCAGCGCTTCGCCACCATCGAGGAGGCCACCGCCTGGATGCGGGAGCGGACCGCCCTGCACCGCACCGTCGTCCACCGGGCCTGCCAGGACGACGGACTGCCGCTGGCCGACACCGTCGACCTGCTCGACACCATGAGCTCCATCCTGTTCGGCCGCAGCTACGTGTTCACGGTCGCCGACCTCGCCGGCCAGGTCGCCGCCGCCGCCGGCGCACGCGGCGAACGGGACGCCGAGGCGCTGGCCCGCTCGGTCCGCGGCGGCATGCTGTGGCACGCCAACTCCTACGCGCAGGCCGGCCGGGAACTGCGCGGCTGCCTGGCCCTGTGCGACGGCGAGGACCGGCTCCGGCTGCGCGCCGACACCCTGAAACTGCTCGGCGCGAATGCCCGCGCCCTGCGCGACTACGCCGAGGCCGTCGCCTGCCTGGAGCAGGCCGCCGAGCTCTTCCACCGCCTCGGCGACGAGAACGCCGAAGGCCTGGTGCTCGGCGAACTGGCCTTCAACCAGGCCCAGTTGGGCCACCTGGCGGAGGCCCGCAGGACCGCCGAGCAGTGCGCCGAACTGACCGGCCGCCAGGTGTCGATCTCGGAGTCCGTCGGCCGGTACTACCTCGCCCGGGTGCTGCACCTGTGCGGCGACCTCGAACCCGCCCTGGCGCAGGCCGCCTACGGGCTGGAGCGGTTCCGCTCCTTCGGCATGGCGGCCTTCGTGGCCGCCACCGGCAGCCTGATCGCCCGCATCCACCTCTCGGCCGGCCGCGACCGGGCCGCCGTCCGGGCCGCCGAGGAGACGCTGCCGCACGCCCGCCGGATCGGCAGCCTGCTGGAAGGCACGGTCCTGCGCACCCTCGGCGAGGCCCTGACCCACCTGGGCCACCCCGACCGGGCCCGGATCTGCCTCCAGCAGTCGCTGGGCCACTACCGCCGGCTGGAGCTGACGGGCGACGCGGCCGAGGTCGAGGAGCTACTGCGCGGCCTGGCCTGAGCCGGACCTGCCGGACCTGCGTGCCTTGCCCGCCATGCCGGTCGTGCCGTGCCGGTCGTTTCGTCCATGTCGGTCATGCTCATGCTCATCGAATGTCCATCGTGGTCGACGAACCTTCTGCACGTGCCCGGCCGACCGGCCGGATCGACTGAGAGAGGGGAACGCTCATGTCCTTCAAGGGAGTTCGGAAGGCCACCCTGGCCCTGGCCACCGCCGCCATGGCCGGCGGCATCGCGCTGACGGGCGCCGGTGCCGCCTCGGCCGCCAGCGGCGGCGGCTGCGGCGGGCCGGCCTGGGAGCAGGCCTGCATCGGTGCCGGCTCCGGCCAGGTCACCGCCACGGTGAACACCAACTTCGCCAGCAACAACTGCACCGAGCAGATCATCATCTGGGACTACACCACCCAGAGCCAGGCGCTCTCCACCACGATCGCCTGCAACTCCGGCCAGTCCAGCTACGCCCTCACCCTCACCAACCCGAGTGCGGGCCACGACTACAAGGCCGAGGCCCGCTTCTACTGGCAGCCCGGCTCCGGCTACGAGTACCAGATCAGCCCCGACCTCTGGTACTGACAGCCCGACTCCCCGGCCCGGCGTCTCCCCGGACGCCGCCCCCGCCCCGCCGCCACCCCCCTGCGGCGGGGCGGACCCGTTGCCGCAACCGGCCGGAGCGCACCACCAGGCCGAACCCGCACGCGTAGGCCGCGAGCGCGAGTACGGCCGGCCGACCGGCCGGGGCGAAACCGTTGAGGGCCAGCCAGCCGAGGGCCGGCAGCACGGTGGCGAGGCCGCTGACGAGCAGGGCGGGGGAGTGGCCGGCGGCGGGCGGCAGGCGGAGCAGGGGCCGCTGCGCCCGTTGCAGCACGGTGACCACGGCGATCAGGACTGCCGTCAGGACGGCGAACCAGGCCGGGCGCAGGGCCCACCACTGCCAGGTCCCGATGGCCGGCTGCGGCGCGAGTCCGGCCGGGTAGAGGGTGACGGCGACCAGCACCACCGGGACGGGGTGCCACAGGTAGACGGTCATCACCGCCCCGTTGGCCCGGGCGAGACGGCGCTGCCGCGCGGCCGAGGCCAGCAGTCGCCGCCCAGCGGGCTCCGCCGCCAGCAGCAGGCCGCACTGGGCGGCGGCGAAGGCCAGCAGCGCGATCGACGGGGGCGTGGTGTTCCCGGCGTGCAGGCCCGCCCCGACCATGTCCACCGGGAACGGGCCCCATCTCAGCAGAGCCGCGAGCAGTACGACACCGCCGAACGCGAGCCCGAGCGGACGGCGCCCCCGGGTGAGGCTGCCGTCGTGCCACGCGAACCCCCACTGGTGCATGGCGCCCCACACCAGCAGATAGTTGGCGAACCCGAGCAGCGGCAGCCGCGGTCCCAGGATCGCGACATCCACCGGTGCGGCGCCGACCGCCATCACGGCCGGCACGGCCAGCCCCCAACGGGCATGCGCGGCATGCAACGCGGGCGTCAGCGCGATCAGCAGCAGATAGACCGGCAGGAACCACAGGTGCAGCGCCAAGTACCAGCCGGTCTGCGCCAGTTCCGCCGGTCCCGCGCCACCCGCCCAGGCCGCGGCGGCAGCCAACGCGACCACCCCCACATACACCGTCGTCGGCCACAACAACCGCAGAGCCCGACGCTGCACCCACCCCGCCCAGCCCCCACCGCCGTCACGGTGCGCCGTCCACGACACGGCATTGGCATACCCGCCGACCAGAAACACCACCGGCATCACCTGGAACAGCAGCGTCACCCACCGCCCCCACCCGACAACCTCCAACGCATCCTGCCCCGAAACCCGCCCGCCCCGGTACGTGATGTCGGTCAACAGCCAGTGCCCCAGCACGACGGCACAGATCGCGCCCACCCGCAGCAGGTCCGCGTACTGGTTGCGATCGGTGGGGCGGTGGGGCATGGGGATCAGCGCCGGAGTCGAGAACTTTTGGCCCGTACACCTCATTATCCGACCGATGCGCGAAACACGGCCCCCGGTTCCGCACCCGCCCGCGCCCCGGCCTCTGCCCCTATCCGGCGGGTTTCGGGAACAGCGCCGCACGGACGGTGTTCGCAACGTCTGCCGGGGAAGTGGTGGCCAGATACCGGA
This sequence comes from Kitasatospora sp. NPDC092948, assembly GCF_044754805.1. Classification (NCBI taxonomy): domain Bacteria; kingdom Bacillati; phylum Actinomycetota; class Actinomycetes; order Kitasatosporales; family Streptomycetaceae; genus Kitasatospora; species Kitasatospora sp. NPDC092948. Next base: position 304,493 of record NZ_JBIVPU010000001.1, read on the forward strand.
CAATCTGTGTCTGCGTGTCTGTAAGTGTGTCGGGCAGGTTCTCGGGGGTGAGTCGGATCGGTGCGATCCCTGTCCGGAACTCGGGACGATCGAGTGCGGTGCGCACCAGGGCTTCCGCGAGGTCGAGCGACATCCGCTCCCGCAGCGCGAAGGTCAAGTGCAGCGAGGGGTCGGGATCGCCCGGGAGGCAGTGCGGGCTGTGGACCCATCCGCGCGGCATGACCAGCGTGTCACCGGGTTCCAGGTCGAACACCATGTACGGCTCGGTGCTGTTCCACCGCTCCTGCATCTCTGCTGTCCACATGGTGGGGGATGCAAGGTACTCGTCCACCGGGAACTGGACTTCGGGATGCCAGAGCGGCCAGCGCTTGCGGCCGTGAAGCTGTGTCACCACGGCCAGGAACTGATCCCAATGGTGCGTGAGTCCCTGTGCACCGGGCGGGGTGACCAGGCCCGAGACGAACATCGTGTAGCCGGTCTCTGCTTCGATCTCGCGGCACAGTTCGGCCAGGTATGGCACTCGCGTTTGCAGGTGCCGCAGATTGACCGTGTGCCCGCCCTCGAACAGCTCCCGCAACTTCCCGGGACGCAGCTTGCCGTCCCGGGAGAACCGTCCAGGGTGCGCGGCCTTCCCATCCTTGACAGCGGCGGTGAACGCGGGATCCGTCAGCCCGTGGTCGATGTACGCCCCGATGAGCGGAAGCGTGATCCGCTCGTCCAGCTCGGATCCGCCGCGGCGGTACACCGCAGGTTCGACCGGGCAGGCCCGCAACAGTGCTTCGGTCCCCCGGGGGCCGATCAGCGTGGCAAGCGCCATGCAGTCTTCTCCGATCACGAGAGAGGGTATGGGCACGGAGTGTGCGGGTGGAACCGGTTCGGGCATGCGACTACCGAAGCGCTGAACATGCGTTCGCCAGGCAGGTAGTGGACCCACACCACGTCGGTGCCGTGGGTAAGGGCCGTCGTGGCGCACCCCGCCTTTGCCGCGGTTCCGATGTCCGTCGGAGCTCCGTCCGTGCGCTGAGCTGGCGGGTACTGGTCGTACATGCCTGCCAGCCACTCGGCGGCTTCCTTGGGCTCCGCCCAGGTCTGCCGCCCAAGGTAGGGCGGGCGACGCAACAGCCAGTGCCCCGTCTGCATGGGCGGGATCGTCCGTTGCTCGAATGGCAGGTGCGCTTCCTGGTCCGGCGACTTCATGCTGGAGACCATCGCTTGCCAAGTTGCGTCGAACGGGGCGGGGCGCCGCAGATACTCGGCGTGGTACTGGTCGGGCCTACCGATCCACGGGCCGTAGCCATGGAAGTGGGCGAGATCGGTCACGGGTATCCTCCACGGAGCGGGAGTCGCTGGTCTGACTGAGACTCAGACCAGCGACCCCCGCGTGATTCAGTGGTGCGTCAGCCTGAAACTCAGGCCGCCGTGGCCCTGATGACGTTGATCCGGGCGGCAAGGGCGTCGAGCTCGGCTCCGGTGAAGCGGAGCAGCGGCGAACCGGCACCCAGCTTGCTGTCACCGAGCGCGTAGGCGTCCACCGTGCCCGGGATGGTGCCGATGGTCGCGCACGACTCGGACTCGCCGTCGCCGCTGTTGCCGCCGCACGCCTTGGCCAGCGCCAAGCCCACGGTCGGGAGCTTGTACAGGTCGGTCTTCATTTCCCCTCCTGGGGGGATCGAGTGTCCGGCCGACCGGGTGACCGGCCGGGTGGTGCACCCGCTTCGCTCGCGGGGTTGGCACGCGACCCGAGCGGGAGCCGTCGAGGGCTGATCGGTGAGGCAGGCCGGGACGCGACAAGGTCCGTCAAGGCAAGCCGAGCGCGGCACCGCTTATCCCCTCCTCGCCGATGACGGCCGCCATGTGGGTGCGGACCCGTTCGTTGACGGTCGGCTCCCTTACCTTGAGCGGATCGGCTGTCCACGGCTCGCCGTTGCCGAACGCCCCGGCGAGCCGCCACAGTTCGCCCTCCACGCCGCGGAACCTGCCGAGTCGGCCCGTAGCCGTGTCGACCAGCAGTTCGTCGGCGTTCGGGACCGCCTTGATCGCGTGGAGCACCGGTGCACCTGCGAGAACGGCGAATGCCAGCCTCTTGCCGGGGCCGATGTCCAAGTTGCCGAGTACCAACCGGCAGTCGCCCGAGGCCGTCTGCTCCACCTTGAGTCCCGGCAGGGCGACACCGATGGAGTTGAGCGCACTGCCCAGGTGGGCGCACGCCGTACGCGCCTGCTCGAACTGCTCTGCCCGAAACTGTGCAAGTAGCTCGTTGGTCACGCTGTCCCCGATCGCTCCGAACCGTGCGGGACACAACTTTGCGTGCCACCACAGGTCGTCGGGCAGGGGGTAGCCGCATGGGGTAGCCGGACCGTTAGGCCGCCTCCACCTCGGCCATCAACAGGCGCAGCGTCAGGGAGCGCTTGTTCGGCGGGAGTTGGCTCAGTGCCGCCCGTGCGTACGCCACTCCACCGGCGCGATCGCCTGCCTGGGCGAGCATGAGCCCGCGGTGCAGCTCAAGATGCGTGGCGAACCGCGGAAGTGAAGGTGGAAGCAACAGACGTGCTTGCTCCTGGGCGTGTTCGGCGCGTTTCTCCTCACCGAGCCGAGCGAGCAGCAGGGACGAAAAGACGTTCATCCGCCACTCGGGCACCGCGTAGTCCGACTGCTCGTTCGCCGGCGAGGCGACCCGCTCGAAGACTCGCCATCCCTCGTCGTTGAGTTGCAGGGCTGCCCGCCGGTCGCCGCGGATCGCGGCAGCGTGCGCCTTGCCCATGAGTGCGTTGAGTCGGCCCAGGGACGGACGCGAGTCGATCGCCAGGGCCTGGTCGGCGAGCCGTTCCGCGACTGCCAGCGAGGCGCCTTCATAGCCGAGTGCGATCGCAGCGCGCCCCCGTACCCAGACCCGAGCAGCCTGGTCGTCGGACCGGTCGGCCGCAGTTGCCGCCATGCCGTACCAACCCGTGGTTCTTGCCGCGTCGGTGCCAGGGAACGTCTTGGCGAACAGAGTTGAGAGTCGAGCAGCCACCTCCCACATGTGCGGGCCCTCGGCCTGTCGCTGGAGCACCACCATGTCCGCGGCGAGACGGCGTTGGATCTCCTCCGCACCGGACGACATGTAGTCCTGGCCGTAGATGTAGAGCCGTTCCTGCCAATCGTCCAGGGACGGCCCGCCGTGGAGAGCAGCCGCGAAGCCGTGGGACAGCAAGTCCGAGGCGGTCGCGGGTGCTATGGCGGTCGCGGCAACGTTCGTCAGAAAGGCTCGTCGGTTCACGTCCGCACTCTCGAGAGCGTGAAGGGGCACCTGCAAGGCGGTAGCCAAATGACGTAGCCAGAGCGGGCCGGGCTTCCGGCCCTGGTATCCGTTCTCCCATCGGCTGATCAACTGCCGTGTCACTGTTGTACGGTTGCCCAACTCATTGAGTCTCGCCGCAAGTTGATCCTGAGACATGCCCAGTCCACGGCGCAGCTCTTCGATCAGACTCCCCACCGCCGTCGTCATGACCGGCAGCCTACGCCGGACTGCGCCACAGGGCCCTCCACCTGATTCCCCCCAACGGGGGATGCAGCGGCTGTGAAGGCCGGGCGTTTCGACGAGGCGCGAGCCGGTCCGTCGGCCGGTCTGGGGCCCCACCACCCGCTCGGGCAGTGGGGCCTCGTCAGGCCCGGGAAATGAAAGCGTCAGCCGTCGAGTTCCGCGGAGGGCAGGGTCGCGCCGGGAACGTCCGCCGGAGCGAGGAGCGTTTGTTCGCCGGGGTAGGGGGTCTTCCAGTCGTGGGCCTCGTACCAGGTGAGGTGGTTCATCTGGGCGGGGTTGGCGCGGTCGGGGGCGGCGTCGATGCCGGTGAAGTGCTGGTGCTGCTTCCACTCGGTCCACTGCTGGACCAGGGCGGCCTGGTCGGCGGGGACGGTGCCGGTCGCGGCGCGCGGGGCGGCCGGGTCGGGGGTGGCCGGGACGTCGAGGCCGCAGGAGGGGGCGGTGGCGAGGCCGTTGGTGAGGGAGGTGCGGTTGGGGAGGGCCGTGAACGGCGTGTAGTCGGGGGTGTTGGTGAAGGCCGAGGTCATGGGGGTGGCCGCGGTGTCCTTCTGGTTCATCGGCTTGATGCCGAGGATCTGCTCGATGGTGCGGATCATGTTGATCTGCGAGTAGTACTGGCTGTCGACCGCGTCGTGCTGGGCGTAGGGGCTGATGATCTGGATCGGGGCCCGGTGGCCGTCGACGTGGTCCAGGCCGGCCTGCGAGTCGTCCTCGACGACGAAGATCGCCGAGTCCTTCCAGTAGGGGCTGTGGCTGATCTCGTCGACGATCCGGCCGACCGCGAGGTCGTTGTCGGCGACCTGGGCGGCGGCGTTGGCGGGGCCGCCGGTGTGGTCGCTGGACAGCCACAGCATGTTGAGGTTCGCCGGGCCGTTCTGTTCGAAGTCCTGCTTCCAGATCTGCTCCCGGTAGATGTCCGGGACGCTGGTGTCGAACATCGGATAGGCCGGCACCGACACCTTGTTCAGGGACGGGATCGGCGAGGAGGAGGTCAGCCGGTAGGCCGAGCCGTTGCCGGTCGCCTGCATGGTCCTGGCGTCGCAGTACAGGTTCTGCCAGGTCGCGTCGGCGGGCTTGGTGAGGAACTGGTGGAACTCGCCGAAGTCCCGGACGGTCTTCCCGGAGGCCTGGGCGCCGCTCCACAGGGTGCCGCTGGCCTGGTGGCCGAGGGCGTCGTTCTCGGTGTCGTAGCTGCGGATGTACTCGCCGGCCGAGGACTCGGTGTACTCCGGGTTGTCCGCCTGCATCAGCCAGTTGTGGCCCTCGGCGGAGTTGGTGCCGATGTCGTACGTGTTGTCGTACAGGCCGAACTGCCGGGCCAGCGCGTGCTGGTTGGGCGTCACGTTCTCGCCGAACTGGGCCAGCGTCGCGTCGCCGTTGCCCTGCGGCAGGTCGCCGTAGACCTGGTCGTAGGTCCGGTTCTCCTTGACCAGCAGGAAGACGTGCTTGATCGTCGACGGGTCGCCGATCTTGTTCGGGACGGGAACGGCGTGGGCCTTGTTGCCGGTGGCGAGCTTGGCCGCGTTGTTGGTCCAGTTGTTCTGCTCGAAGACCTTGGCGGTCTGCTTGCGGATCTCCTTGTCGCTGGGCAGGGCGAACCGCACCACGCTGGAGGTGGTGTCGTGGGTGCCGTGCGCGCCGCTCACCCGGCGGGCGTCGATGCCGCGGGTGTTGGAGACCAGGATCTGGTTGCCGGACGAGGAGATCTCGGCGGGGAAGTAGTCGGTCGGCAGCAGGCCGAGGTAGCTCGCCGGCTCCTTGGGGCCCGCGTACTTGTAGACGGCGATCGCGTTGGCCCGGCCCAGGGTCACCAGCAGGTGGCCGTCGTCGGTGAGGGTCACCGCGTTGGGCTCGTAGCCGATCGACGCCTCGGACCAGGGCTGGGTGGCGATGGTCTGGACGACCTTGTCCTGCTTGCCGTCGATCACCGAGACACTGTTGGTGGCGGTGTTGGTGACGAACACCGTGCCGTTCTTGGCGTACACGGCGGTCGGGTGCAGGCCGACGTCGATGCTGCCCGGCGCGGCGGACGGGTTCGCCAGGTCGATGACGCTGACCGTGCCGGTGGTGGTGGCGGCGGTGTTCGGGTCGGCCGGGACGTCGGTGCCGTACGAGTTGATGGTGGACTCGCCGGGCTTGGCCGGGCGGCCGCCCTCGTTGCTGACGTACAGCTTGCCGCCGACCTGGACCAGGGCGCGCGGGGCGATGCCCACCGCCCAGCTCTGCTTCACCGTGCCGGTCGCGGTGTCGATCGCCACCACCCGGTTCTGGCCGTTGACCGCCGCGTACGCGGTCGCGCCGTCCGCGGCGAACACCAGGCCGGCCACCAGCGACTGCTGCGAGCCGACCTTGGCGATCTTGACGACCTTGGGGTTGGCGACGCTGCCGTCCGGGTTCACGTCGAACCGGGTGTACCCGTCGGGCTGGCCCAGCCACAGCTGCTTGCCGTCGGGCGAGTACGTCGGGCCTTCCTGGCCCACGCTGTTGGTGCTGATCTTCGGAACGGAGGTCGCGGCGCTGGAGACCAGCTGCTGCACCTTCCAGTTCCGCACGTCCACGATCGCCAGCGCCGCGCCGCCGTCGGTGACCGCCGCCGCGAGGTGGGTGCCGTCCGGGCTCACCACGGACGACATGATCTTGCCGTTGTCGATGACCAGCCGCTCGCCGTACGGGGCTATGTACTGGTTGCTGGAGACCAGTTCGCCCTGGTCGTAGACCTGGCCGACCTGGTTGCTGCCGAAGGCGTCCGACTTGGCCCAGCCGACGCCCGCGCCGGCCGCGAGGACCACCGCGGTGGCGGCGGCCGTGACCAGCGTCCGGCGGCGGGTCCTGCGACCGCCCGGCTGCTGCGCGTCCCCCGTACTGTCCCCCGTGCGACGACGTGTGACCTGCATGGTTGTTATCCCTTCGAAGGTGCCGGAAGCAGCTCGACGTTGCCGTCGAACTGCCAGAGCGGGTTCGGCGCGTCGCCGGTGGCGGTGCGCACCAGGAAGTAGCCGTTGACTTCCTTCGGGCCGTCGCCGTCGGCGACGAACCGCCCGTCGGGGGCGACGTCGAGCTGGTAGACGGCCGTGCCGGTGGCCTCGACGTCCGGCAGGTGCCAGGTCACCACGCAGCGCCAGTCGTTGCCGGGGCCCTCCGGCTCGACCCGGGTGCTGCCCTTGTCGCACGCCGCCGTGACCTGGAGCTGCGCCTCCGTCACGTCGGGACGGTTCAACTCGGCGGTCTGCAGCCGGTACAGGTGGGCAAAGGCGGTGGCCACCGAGCGCTGCACCTTGTCCTGCTCGATCCCGGAGCCGGTCGTGCCGACGGCCGGGGTGAGCACGCCGACGGTGACGGCGAGCAGGGCGAGCGGCGGCAGCACGGCGAGGAGCAGCGCGCGGCGCCCGGGGCCGTCGTGCGCCGGGTTGGTGAAGTCCCGCCGCAGGAACAGCAGTCGGGCCAGCAGCGTGGTGCCCACCGCCCACACCAGGGCGACCGCCACGCCGATCAGCAGCGGGCCGACCTGCACCGGCCCGGTGAACAGGCCGTTCCAGGAGATGAACGCGTAGCCGGGCAGGGCGAGCCGCACGCCGACCGGCAGCGGCATCAGCTGGGCGAGCTGCATCGCCAGGGCGACCAGCGCGGGCAGCAGCAACCCCATCGGGGAGCGGCCCAGAGCAACCGAACCGAGCAGGCCGATGCCGGCCAGCGCCAAGGTCGGGGCGAGCGCGCACAGCCAGGCCAGCAGGACGTTCAGCGCGGCGTCGCCCGGCGACAGCAGGTGGCCGTCGAGACCCACCAGCGGATGGTTGCCGACCGCCAGCAGGCCGCCGACGGTGGCGGACACCGCGAGGCCCGCCACCAGCACCAGCAGCACGGTCAGGCTGGCCAGCGCCTTCGCGGCGAAGATCCGCCGGGGCGAGCGGACCGCCACCAGCAGGTGCCGCCAGGTGCCGAGCCGGTCCTCGGCGGCGAACACGTCGCCGGTGACCATCGAGGTCAGCAGCGGCAGCGCCCAACTGCCCGCGAACCCGAGCGTCACCAGCGGACCGGCCCAGCCCGTGGCGTGCATCCAGCGGCCGAACAGGGTGTCGGTGGGGAGCGTGTTCTGCTGCGCCACGCCGGCGACGAAGAGTGCCGGGGCCAGCCAGCAGGCGAGCAGCAGCAGGCGGATGCGCCACTGCGCGACCAGCTTGACCAGCTCGAAGCGGTAGGCGCGAACCACCGGCACCCGGCGGGTGGTCGGGGCGACGGAAAGGGTGGCGGTCATCGGCCGTTCTCCTGCGGCTGCTCGGTCAGGGCGAGGAAGGCGGCCTCCAACGGCGAGACCACGGGCGCGAGTTCGCGCACCGCGATACCGGCCTGCACCAGCCGCACCACCAGGTCGTCCAGCGCGGGCACCGGCGCGCGCACCACGAGCCGCTCGCCGCCGTCGGCGACGCGGACCCCGGCGGTGCCGGCGGCGGTCCGGCGGGCCGCCGCCGGGTCGGAGGTGAGCAGCCGGTAGTCGAGTTCGTCGTTCTGGGCGGCCAGCTTGTCCAGCGGGCCGGAGAACACCACCCGGCCGGTGGCGAGAACGGTGACCTCGGAGCAGAGCGCCTCCAGGTCGTCCATCCGGTGGCTGGACAGCACCACGGCGGTGCCGTTCGCCGCCAGCCGGTCAAGCACGCCGTGCACGTGCCGCTTGCCGGCCGGGTCCAGCCCGTTGGACGGCTCGTCGAGCACCAGCAGCCGGGGCTCGGTGAGCAGCGCGGCGGCCAGTCCGAGCCGCTGGCGCATGCCGAGCGAGAAGCCCCCGACCCGGTCGTCGGCGACATCGGTCAGCCCGACCTGGTCGAGCGCCTCCGCGACCCCCGCGGCCCGCCCCCGGAGCGCGGCCAGCGCGGCCAGGTTCTGCCGGGCCGTCAGCGCGGGGTAGAGGCCCGGGCCGTCCACGAACCCGGCCACCCCGTCCGGCGCGGCGAGCGCCCGGCCGACCGGCGTGCGCAGGATCTCCAGGCTGCCGCTGTCGGCGACCGCCAGCCCCAGCAGCAGGCCGAGCAGCGTCGTCTTCCCGGCGCCGTTCGGCCCGACCAGGCCGTGGATCCGGCCCTGCGTCACCTCCAGATCGACGCCGTCGAGCGCGACGACGTCACCGAAGCACTTGGTGATGGCCCGGGCCCGGACCGCGAGGAGTGTGTCCATGTCTGACTGTGTGCCTTCCGCCGAAACCGTTGCAGACCCTAGGCAGTTGACGCGACGCGATCAGGAGCCGGTCTCTGAACGTTCGTAGAACGGAAGGCGGAGATTGTGCAGAGCAGTTGACGCACCGTCACCCGATTGATGGATGGGTGCGGAAATCCTCCGATTTGTCGGCGAGGGCGAGGGCGAGGGCGAGGGCGAGGGCGAGGGCGAGGGCGAGGGCGAGGGCGAGGGCGAGGGCGAGGGCGAGGGCGGGGTTAAGGGTGCCGTGCCTCCGTGCGGTGGGCGTGCGTCCGTCGGCTACCGGTCGGCGGGCGGGGCGCTGTCGCCGGGGTGGGTGGTGGGGGCGAGTGGCCAGGAGTCGAGGTCGCGGTAGCGGATCGGGCCGGGGCCGCGGGCGGTGTTGCTGGCGACCAGGTGGAGGCGTTCGGCCGACCACGTCCGGCCGGCGAAGTCGGCGAGGCCGGCGGCGGCCAGTGGCACGCCGGTGGGGTCCTCGCGGCGGGCGCGGGCCAGGGTCAGGTGCGGGCGCAGCGGGCGGTCGGGGAAGTCGAGCCCGTGGGATCGGATCAACTCCCGTACGTCGGTGGAGAGTCGGTGCAGCCCTTCGAGGTCTCCGGTGATGCCGCTCCACAGCGTCCGCCCGTCGAAGTGGCCGCCGCCGCGCAGGCCCAGCCGCAGGGCGGGGTGCGTGGCGGCGGCGCCGGGCAGCGCCGCGCGCAGCACCGGGGCGGCGGTGGAGGGGAGTTCGCCGAGGAAGACCAGCGTGATGTGCCAGTCCGCGATCCGGTTCCAGCGCAGCAGCGGATAGGCGGCGTAGGCGGGTTGCAGGGCGCGGGCCAGCTCGTCCTTGGCCTCGTCGGGCGGGGCCAGGGCCACGAAGAAGCGCCGGGTCGGGGGCTCGGGGTGATCGTCCACCAGGGATTTCTAGCACCCTGCCGTCGTCCGGCCGGGTCATGGTGCAGGCGGACACGCCCGTCCGGGGCGGACAGCTGACTGATGCAGCGTCAATTGCTTTGCGTGCGACACTTTTTAGGCATCCGTTATGTACGCGCTCTTCACGCTTGCGGTGCGAACCGGAAAGCTGCCACTGGTTCACCGGGCCATGCGATCGCGCGGCCCGGAACGCTCCAGGGGAGGACACCGCATCGTGCCCAACAGGCAGCGACGACGGCTACTGATGTGCGCCGTCACCATCACCGCGCTCGGACTGACCACCGCCCAGGCCGTCGCGGCGCCCACGCCCGCGCAGCGCCCCTGGCAGGCCCGCCACCTGGCGGACCTCGGCCGGTCGCCCGCACAGCAGGCCAAGGCCGGGGCGGCCGCGGCCCGGGCCGGCGGCGAGGACGGGTCGGACGAGGCGGAGAACTCCGCCGAGGCCACCGAGCAGTTCACCGAGGCCCGCACCGCGCCCGGCCTGGTCGCCCCGGGCGCGTACAGCGCGGCCTGGGCGCAGCTCCAGTCGCTGCCGCACACCGTCGGTTCCTGGACCCACGTCACCGACAAGCCGTACAACTCCGACGACCCGCGCTACCGGGACACCGACTCCAACTCCGGTGCGGGCGCCGGAAACGTCACCGGCCGGGTGACCGGAATCGCCGCCGACGACGCCGGCAACGTGTACGCGGGCGGGGCCAACGGCGGTGTCTACCGCTCCCGTTCGGGCGGCGGCCACTGGCAGGCGATCTCCGACAGGCTGCCCTCGCTGTCCACCGGCGCGCTGAGCCTCGACGGCTCGGGCCGGCTCTGGTACGCCACCGGCGAGGCGAACACCGGCGGCACCGCGTACGTGGGCACCGGCGTGTACGTCCTCGCCGACCCCGAGCACGGCGAGTTCCGGCCCGGCGACCGGATCGGCGGCACCGAGCTGGAGTCGACCGTCATCCACGCCCTGCGGTTCAACGGCGACAAGGTGTGGGCGGCGACCAGCCGCGGCGTGTGGACGCACTCCACCACCGACCTGTCCGGGCCCTGGAAGCTGGAGTTCGCGCCCAACCCGACATTCCTGCCCGGCGGCGCCGACGCCAAGGCGGACAACGCCCCGTACAAGAACATCGCCAACGACATCGCGTTCGACCCGAAGGACCCGTCGAAGGTGGTGCTGGCGTTCGGCTGGCGCAGCGGCGACGCCTACAACGGCTTCTACAGCCGGGCCGCGGACGGGAGTTGGCAGCGGCTGAGCTCGCTCGGCGACCTGCCGACCGACGCCGCCGACGTCGGCAACGTCACCTTCGAACGGTCCAAGGACGGCTCGCGCTACTACGCCGTCGACGAGTCGCCGACCAAGCTGGCGAGCGACCCGGACACCAACCTGCAGGGCGTGTACGTCTCCAAGTCCGGCTCGCCGCTGGGCCCGTGGACCCTCGTCGCGGACTCGGACAAGCTCAAGGACTCCGGCTCCGCACAGCAGGACGACTACTACCACCCGGGCATCCAGTCCTGGTACAACCAGTTCCTCCAGGTCGACCCGAACGACGCCGACCACGTCTACCTGGGGCTCGAAGAGGTCTACGAGAGCCGCAACGGCGGCGCCGACTGGACCACCCCGGGCCCGTACTGGAACTTCTACTTCCCGTGCTGGGACATCGACCCGGCCAAGCGGACCTGCTCGCAGACCCCGCACTCCGACCAGCACGCCGTCGCCCTCGGCAGCTACCAGGGCCGGACCACCGTGTACGTCGGCAACGACGGCGGCATCTACAGCCGCCCGCTGAACGGCAGGGCGGACTCCCTCGGCCACGCCACCGACTGGACCTCGCTCAACGACGGCACCATGGACACCCTCCAGTACTACTCGGTGGGCGTGGGCAAGGACCCGGCCGACCGCTCGGGCAAGGGCGTCATCGTCAGCGGCGGCCTCCAGGACAACGGCCAGTCGATCCTGCGGGCCCACGACAAGGTGATGGGCTCCAACTTCGGCGGCGACGGCGGCGACAGCATCGTCGACCCGAACAACGGCTGCAACATCGCCGCCGAGTACGCCTACCTGGAGATGCGCGCCACCCAGAACTGCGCCGTCAACGACGGCTCCTGGGAGGACGACCCGTCCAAGGCCACCACCTACGACATCGCCCCGCCGGACAACGACACCCACGCCGCCCGGTTCATCGCGCCGATCGCCGCCGACGTGAAGAACGCCAACACCTGGGTGGCCGGCGGCCAGCACGTCTGGGTGCAGAGCAAGGGCTTCGCGATCCGCAGCAGCGACGAGTGGAACGCCGCCTACGACCTCGGCGCCGGCCACGTGGCCACCGCCGTCGCCTCCTCCGGCGGCACCGTGTACGCCGGCTGGTGCGGCCCCTGCAACAACCAGGGCTTCACCCGCGGCATCGCGGTCGGCAACGCCGACGGCACCGGCTGGCACCAGCTGAACCTGCCCGTCGACGGCACCCTGCCCAACCGGTACGTCTCCTCCTTCGCCGTCGACCCGGCGAACGCCAAGCACGTCCTGGTCACCTTCAGCGGCTTCTCCCGGGCCTGGACCGAGGGTCCCGGCGCGGGCATCGGCCACGTCTTCGAGAGCCGTGACGGCGGCGCCACCTGGACGGACATCTCGGCCAACCTGCCCGACGTCCCGACCAACACGCTGCGCCTGCTGCCGAACGGCGGCCTCGCCCTCGGCACCGACCTGGCCGCGTTCTACCGCGCGCCCGGCCGGAAGAACTGGAAGGTGATCGGCGACGGTCTGCCCACCACCACGGTGATGCAGCTCCGGACCGGCCCCGACGGCCTGCTCTACGCCGGCACCCACGGCCGCGGCATCTGGTCGTACGACCTCGACCGGCTCGGCAGCGGCGAAGGGGACGACAACCAGCAGTGACCTTCTGACACTCTCGGCAACGGTGCCCGGCCCCGCTCACCCGAGCAGGCCGGGCACCGGCGTTCCCGGCGGCCCAGGAGCCCCCGGCGTTCCCGGCGTTCCCGGCGTTCCCGGCGTTCCCGGCGGGTTCGGAGCGGTCGGAGCGTTCGGCGTGTTCGGCACTCGCGCGGGCCTCGATCTAGCATGAAACAGAAGGTTCGGCTCGATGCCCCGCACCGATCGGGTGAGGAGGCCGCATGGGACGGCCAGGCAGCACTGGCGGATTCGACCGGCTCGGCGGTTACCGGTACCTGCCGATCTCCGAGCACGGCCTGATCGGCGACCTGCGGACCGCCGCGCTGGTCGCGACGGACGGCACCATCGACTGGTACTGCTGCCCGCGCTTCGACGCGCCGAGCATGTTCGCGGCCGTGCTGGACGCGGACCGCGGCGGCCGCTTCGAACTGGCGGCGGACGCGCCGTCCCGGACCAGGCAGTTCTACTTCCCCGACACCAACGTGCTGATCACGCGGTTCTTCGCGGCCGACGGCGTGGCGGAGATCCAGGACTTCATGCCGGTCGTCGACGAGTCGCGCGAAGCGGACCGGCACCGGCTGATCCGCCGCGTGGTCAGCGTCCGCGGGACGCTGCCGTTCCGGGCGACGATCGCCCCGCGCTTCGGCTACGGACAGGAGCCGCACACCGTCGAACTCGTCGACGGCCACGCGGTGTTCCACTCTCCGTCGCTCGACGTCGCACTCACCGCGACCGTGCCCGTCGAGACCGACGGACAGGACGTGACCTCGCACTTCAAACTGCTGGAGGGCGAATCCGCGGTGTTCGCCCTGGACCGGGTGAACGACGAGATCGGCCCACGCGCCTGCCCCCGCCGGGAGGCGGAGCAGGAATTCGAGGCCACCGTCCGGTTCTGGCGGCGCTGGCTGTCCCAGTCGCGGTACCACGGCCGGTGGCGGGAGATGGTGCACCGCTCCGCCCTGCTGCTGAAACTGCTCACCTACGCGCCCACCGGCGCGATCGTCGCCGCCCCGACCACCAGCCTGCCCGAGCAGATCGGCGGCGAGCGCAACTGGGACTACCGCTACGTCTGGGTCCGCGACGCCGCGTTCTGCATCTACGCGCTGCTCCGCCTCGGCTTCACCTCGGAGGCCGACGCGTTCATGGGCTTCCTCTCCGAGAACGGGATCATGCGCGGCACCGGGGACGAAGGACCGCTGCAGATCATGTACGGCATCGACGGCCGCCACGACCTGCCCGAGATCGAACTGCCGCATTTCGAAGGCCACTTGGGGTCGTCCCCGGTGCGGGTGGGGAACGCGGCCACCGGGCAGCTCCAGCTGGACATCTACGGCGCGCTGATCGACTCCGTCTACCTGTACGACAAGTGGGGCCAGCCGATCAGCAGCGCGCACTGGGACGAGGTCGGCGGGGTGGTCGACTGGCTCTGCGAACACTGGGACCAGCCCGACGAAGGGGTCTGGGAGACCCGCGCGGGCCGGCGCAACTTCGTGTACTCGCGGCTGATGTGCTGGGTCGCCCTCGAACGGGCGATCCGGATGGCGAACCGGCGCGGCCTGCCCGCCGACCTGCCCCGCTGGCAGCAGGCCCGCGACGCGATCTACCGGCAGATCATGGCCCGCGGCTGGTCGGGCGAACGCGGCACCTTCGTCCAGGACCTCGACGGCACGGTTCTCGACGCGTCGCTGCTGATGATGCCGATGGCCAAGTTCGTCTCACCCACCGACCCCAAGTGGCTCTCCACCCTCGACGCCCTCACCTCGGACCTGGTCTCCGACTCCCTCGTCTACCGCTACGACCCCGCGGCCAGCCCCGACGGCATGCGCGGCGCCGAGGGCACCTTCTCCATCTGCTCCTTCTGGTACGTCGAAGCCCTCGCCCGGGCCGGCCGCCTGGAAGAAGCCCGGCTGGCCTTCGAGAAGATGCTCACCTACGCCAACCACGTCGGCCTGTTCGCCGAGGAGATCGGCCGCACCGGCGAACAACTCGGCAACTTCCCCCAGGCGTTCACCCACCTCTCGCTGATCAGCGCCGCCTTCAACCTCGACCGCGCCCTCGGCTGACGGCGCGGCCCTCCTCCGAATCACCGTCACCTCACCCTGGAGCGCAGAGACATGGGCATGTACCGCGTCATGCAGGCGACCGCCCCGAACGGCACGTTGGAGTCGGCCGAGCGGGAGGTGCCACGGCCGGGGCGGCGGCAGGTGAGGATCGGGGTGGAGGCCTGCGGGGTCTGCCACAGCGATGCGCTCTTCCTGAGCGGGGCGCTGCCCGGGGTCTCGTTCCCCGAGGTGGCAGGGCATGAAATCGCCGGCCGGGTCGAGGAGTTGGGGGAGGAAGCGGCGGACTACGGATGGCAGGTGGGGGACCGGGTGACGGTCGGGTGGTTCGGCGGCAGCTGCGGGCACTGCCTGGCCTGCCGGGAGGGCGACTTCATCGTCTGCCCGAACCTGAAAGTACCGGGCTGGGCGTACGACGGCGGGTTCGCCGAGAAGGTGGTCGCGCCGGTGGACGCGTTGGCCCGGATTCCCGATGCGCTGACGGCGGCCGAGGCCGCGCCGATGTCCTGCGCGGGGGTGACGGTCTTCAACGGCATGCGGCGCGGCTCCGCCCGGCCCGGGGACCTGGTCGCGGTGCTCGGCCTCGGCGGGCTCGGGCACCTCGGGGTGCAGTTCGCCGCCGCGATGGGCTACGAGACGGTGGCGATCGCCCGCGGTCGGGAGAAGGCCGCGTTCGCCGAGAAGCTCGGCGCCCACCACTACGTCGACAGCACCTCCGACACCCCCGTCGCCGAAGCGCTGCAAGCCCTCGGCGGGGCCCGCATGGTGCTGGCGACGGCCGCCAACGCCGACGCCATGACCGCCACCGTGGACGGCCTTGCCCCGCGCGGCGAACTGGTCGTCATCGGCGCGGACGTCACCCCGCTCGCCGTCACCCCGGCCCAGCTCCTGATGGCGGGCCGGAAGCTCCGCGGCCACCCCTCCGGCACCGCACAGGACGTGCAGGACACCATGGAGTTCAGCGTCCTGCACGGCATCCGCCCGATGATCGAGACCCTCCCGCTGTCCCGCGCCGACGAGGCCTACCACAAGATGCTCGACGGCCGGGCCCGCTTCCGGATGGTCCTCACCACCGGCTGACGCTCTCAACTGCGGTGCGGCGCCTGCCGGATGGCGGCGATGACGCGGGTGGCCCAGTCGACCGGGCGGTCGTGGGGGAGGAGGGCGGAGAGGCGGGCCATGCGGGTGCGGCGTTCGGCGGGGGTGGTGGTGAGGGCTTCGGCGAGGCGGGCGGTGAGGTCCTCGGGGGAGCGCGGGTCGGTGAGGAGGGCCGCGTCGGCGAACTCGGCCGCGGCGCCGGTGTGACGGGAGAGCACCAGGACGCCCGGCCGGGGGAGGGCGGACCGGGCGGCGATGAACTCCTTGGCCGTCAGGTTCATTCCGTCCTGGAGCGACGTCACCCAGAACACGTCGGCCGCCAGGTACTCGTCGACCACCTCGGCGAACGTGAGGCTGTCCGGGCGGTACTCGATGGGCTGCCAACTCGGCCGACACCAACGGGTGTTGACGTCGGCGATGCGCTGTTCGAGCAGGCGGCGGGTGGTGTCGTACGCGGTGATGCCCGGTTCGGGCGGCGGGCAGATCAGCCGGAAGGTCACCCGGCCGCGCAGGTCGGGGCGGGCGGTGAGCAGGCGGTCCAGGGCGTCGACCTTCTGGACGGGGGCCTTGGCGTAGTCGAGTCGTTCGACGGACAGCACCAACTGACCGACTGCCGGTCGGGGCGCGGGAGTTCGGGTGCGGGCGAGGGCTTCGACGGCCGGGCGGTCGATGCCGAGGGGGTGGACGCCGGTGCGGGGCGGGGACGGCAGCGACCGGCGGAAGTGCGCGGCGAAGGCCGCGGTGTGGAAGCCCGCCCAGTCGAGTCGGGTGAGGGAGGCGCGCAGTTCGGCGGCGACCGGGAGGGCGGCGAAGACCTCCGGTGCGGGGAACGGCGTGTGGTGGAACAGGCCGATGCGCAGGTCGGGCCGGGCGTCGCGGAGGAGTCCCGGGACCAGCCAGAGGTTGTAGTCGTGCAGCCACACGGTCGCGCCGGGCGCGGCGCGGGCCGCGAGGTGGTCGGCGAAGCGGGCGTTGACGGCGCGGTAGGCGGACCAGGAGTGCGGGTCGAAGACCGAGCGTTCCGGTTCGGACATCAGCACCGGCCAGAGCGTTTCCTTGCAGGCCCGGTGGAAGTAGCCGCTCCACTGCTCGGCGCTCACCGGCACCGCGGAGAGCGGCGGTTCCTCGTCCGGGCGCCCGGTCGTGGCGGCCACCCAGAGCCCGGGTAAGCCGTCGGCGAAGGCGCTGGTCAGGGTGGGCAGGATGCCGTTGGGGCTGGCGGGCGGCCGGTGCCGCGGCGGCGGGCGGTGGTAGCCGACGACGAGCGCGTGCCGGGAGGCGTCGCGGGCCACCCAGCCCAGGGCCTGAAGCGCCGTCAGGATGCCTGCCGCACCCGGCCGGCCCGGTCGGTGCACCAGTGGGTCGGCGCCCACTGCGGTGTCGAACGCGGGTTCCGCGCCGCCCACGACCACCCCGTGCGCGCCGAGCCGGAACAGCGACAGGTCGTTGAGCGAGTCCCCGGCCACCAGGATCGACTCGGCCGGCCAGGACAGCTTCTCCGCCAGCGCGCGCAGGGCGCCGCCCTTGGACGCCTCGGCCGGCAGCACGTCGAAGTACCGCTCCCCGGAGTACACCCACGTCAGGCCCAACTCCTCGACGGCCGAGACGAGTTCGTCGGTCAGCAGGTCCGGGTCCAGGAAGTACGAGCAGCGGCCGTCCTGCGGCACCCCGTGCTGGTACCGCAGCGCCGGAAACCGCGACAGCGCGGCGCGCACCCGCGACGGCCCAGGCCAGCCCGCGCGCAACTGCCCCTGGAGGGGTTCGACGGGGGAGAAGTCGACGCCGTCGAGGAGGGTGGCGCCGACGTCGGCGATGATCCAGCGGGGACGCGGGATGAGCGGGTCGCGCAGCACGTCCCGGACCGATTCCGGCCCCCGGCCGGTGGCGAAGACCACCGTCACTTCGGGGTGGCGGTCCAGCGCCTCCCGCAGCCGCAGCCGGTCCTCGGCGTCGCCGCCGAGCAGGGTGCCGTCCAGATCCGTGACCAGAATCCTCGACATTCGACGGACGCTAACACGACAACCCGATGTGGTGAAGAGGTCACCCGAGGATGCCCAGGCCGACGCGTCGGCCGTCGACGAGGTCCGCTGCGCGGAGGGCGACGTCGGAGCCCGGGGCGGTGGTGGGGCGGAGCCGCAAGGGGGGGGTGGCGAGGTTCGTGACGGGGGTGATTCGCGGTCGGGGCTGGCCTTGCGGGTTGCGGGAGTCGTGTCAGCCGGTCGGTGAGGTGCGCTGCGCGGTGGGCCGGGTCGGAGCTCGGGGCGACGCTCGGGCGGCATCGGGCGGCGGGCGGCGTGGTGCGGAGTGGGCGATGGTCAGGGGAGTCGTGTCAGCCAGTCGGCGAGGTCCGCTGCGTGGAGGGCGGCGTCGGAGCCCGGGGCGGTGACGGCGGCGGAGCCGCAGGCGGAGGCGATGGCCAGGCAGGTGGGCAGGTCGTGGCCGGTCAGTAGGGCGTGGACGAGGCCGGCGTTGAAGCAGTCGCCGGCCGCTGTGGTGTCGACGGGGTGGACGGGGACGGCGGGGACGGCGTGGCGGCGGCCGTCGTGGAGGGCGATCGCGCCGTCCGCGCCGCGCTTGACCACCACGGTCGGTACCAGCGCGGCGAGTTCGGCGAGGGCGTCGTGCGGATCGGCGGCGCCGGTCAGGCGGAGGGCTTCGGCGGTGTTCGGGGTGAAGACGTCGACCTCGGCGAGGATGCGGCGCACCGCCGGGTCGGCTAGGGAGGCCGGTACGTCGTGGCAGTCCATCACCACCAGGGCGCCGACTCGGCGGGCGGTTCGGACGGCCTCCAAGGTGGCCTCGTCCCAAAGGAGTTGGGGAAGCATCAGGGCGCGCGGCCGGTGGCGGTGCAGCAGCGGCGCGAGCGGGGGCGCCGCCACCTGGTCCTGGTAGCTGACCATCGCCCGGTCGTCCGGCCCGGAGAGGGCGACCGTCAGGCTCCGCACCGGCGAGGGGTGGTGGCGGAACGCCCGCTCGTCCAGGCCCTCCGTCCGGGCCGCCGACAGCACCTCGGCGCTGAAGACGTCCGTGCCGAAGTCGGCGCTCCACAGGGCCCGGCGGCCGAGCCGGTGGACGGCCATGGCCAGGGTGTACGCGCCGCCCGGCACCAGCGCGAAGCCGGCGGCGAACACCTCGCCGCCGGGCTCGACGGGCCGGGGCAGCCCGTGGAACACCAGGTCCGCGAAGTAGGGCCCCGCGACCAGGACTTCGCAGTCGCGCTCGATGCCGTCGGTCTCCATCGGGGGAGCATACGGTCGGCGCGGTCGGCCGGGGGACGCCAATCGGGCCATCTTCGATCGTCCACGGGCGGGTTCCGGCCGCCCCCGGCGGTGCCGGAGGCAGCATGGCCCTGCACGTACCCGAGGACGGAGGAGCAGGGATGCCGGAGGCCGCGAGCGCGCTGGTGCTGGGTTCGTCGCGGGGGATCGGTGCGGCCACGGCGCGGGCGCTGGACGCGCAGGGCTGCCGGGTGGTGCTGCACGGGCGGACGCCGAGCGCGGGGCTGGCGGAGCTCGGGCGGGAGCTGGGAGCGCCGACGGTGGCGTTCGACCTGGCGGACGCGGCGGCCGTGCGGCAGGGGGTCGCGGACGCGGTGGCCGCGCACGGGCTGCCCCGGGTGGTGGTGTTCAGCGCGGGCGTGAACCGGGTGGTGGCGTTCGAGGAGGCGTCGCGCGCGGACGTCGCGGACGCGTTCGCGGTGAACGTGTGGGGTGCGGTCGGGGTGCTTCAGGAGCTGCTGCCGAAGATGGTCGCGCAGGGTGGCGGGGCGGTGGTGCTGGTGTCGTCGATCCGCGGCGTCGACGGCCTGGCCAGCGACCGGACGGTGTTCTACTCCATGGCCAAGGCGGCGCTCGGCAACCTGACCGTGTCGCTGGCCAAGCGCTACGCGCCGACGGTGCGGGTGAACGCCGTCGCTCCGGGCTTCACCGTCACCGACATGGTCGCGACGTGGAACGACGGTGCCTGGCGGCAGGCGCGCGGCAACCTGCTGGGCCGTCCCGCGGAGCCGGCGGAGATCGCGTCGGCGGTGGCGTTCCTGGCCTCGGACGCGGCCCGGCACATCACCGGCCAGACCCTGGTCGTCGACGGGGGTTACGGCCTGGCCGGCAAGTAGAGCGCCGGGGGTTTCACTCGAACGAGTGGCGGCGGCGTGGCCGCGCCCGCACCGGCACGGCCGGAAGAGGCGGTGCGGGGCCCGAGGCCGGCGGGCCCGGCGGGGCCGGGCGGCCGATCGGCGCAACCGTCGGCCCGGCCCGCGCGGGCCGAACCTAGGCTCCTCGGTAGCTCGACGAACAGCCCCACCAGGGCTGCGAGGAAGGCAGGTGGGAGACATGGACACCGGCCCGACGATCACCGTCTACCTGGGCGCACGGCCCAACACCCCCAAGGTCTGGACGTTCCAGCAGGCGGTCGGCAAGATGCGCACGCCAGGCGCCGCCTGGTCGTACGTGCACACCGGCCAGCACTTCGACCCGCGGCTCGGCCAGGGCCTCTGCGACGAGCTCGACCTGCGGGTCGACCGGTGGCTGCGCTGCGGCGACGCCGCCAGTGACGCCGAGCAGCTCGGCCGGCTCTGCACCCTGGTCGAACGCGACCTCGACCAGCACCCGGCCCAGGCCGTGGTGGTGGTCGGCGACGTCAACTCCACCGTCGCCGCCGCCCTGGTCGCCGCCCGCCGGGGCACCCCCGTGATCCACCTGGAGGCGGGCCTGCGCTCGCCCGACCGCACACCCGAGGAGGCCAACCGCCGCATCGTCACCTCCTGCACCGAGCACCACCTCGCCACCACCGCCGAGGCCGTGGACGCCCTGCACGGCGAGGGCATACCGGCCGAGCGGGTGCACTTCGTCGGCAACCCGATGGCCGAGTGCCACCTCGCGCACCACGACCCCGACCAGGACGCCACGACCCTGGAGAGCCTCGGCCTCACCCGCGGCGGCTACGTGCTGGCGACACTGCACAAGCCGGCCGCGCTCAGCCACCCCAAGCCGGTGCTGGACGTGCTGCGCGACCTCTCCGCGCACGGCCTGCCGCCAGTGCTGCCGCTGCACCCGCGGGCCGCTGGGCACCTGGCCGACCACGGGCTGCTCGACCGTAGCCTGAGTGAACGGGTGCTGCCGCCGCAGCCGTACCTGGCCTTCGGGGCGCTGCTGCGCAACTGCGCGTTCGTGGTGACGGACTCCGACGGCGTCCAGGAGGAGGCCGCCGCCGCGAAGGTCGCCTGCCTGGCGACGGTGCCCGGCAGCGCCCGCGAAGTCACCCGGGCCTGCGGCAGCACACACTTCGCCGACAGCTGGCTGCACCTGCCCACCCGGGACATCCTCGCGCTGGCCGCCGGCCGGCCCACCCGGCGGCCCGAGCGCTGGGACTCCCGGGTCAGCGACCGCATCGCCGCCGCCCTCGACGGCATCCTCCCGGCGCTGCCGCACCGCGGCGTCCACCCCCGCGCGGAGCGCCTGGGCCACCGGTCCGCGTCGGAGACCTCTCGGACGGAGAGCTGACCATGAGCAGAGTCCTGAAGGTGCCGTTCACCGGCGCCGACCGCGAATTCGACGACATCGGACCGGAGATGATGGCGGCGATCGAGAACGTGTTCCGCTCCGGGGTGGTGATGAACGGCGAGTCCGTCCAGCGCCTGGAACAGACCCTGGCGGACCTGTCCGGCCGCCGCCACGCCCGGCTGGTCAACTCGGGCACCGACGCCGTGTACTTCGCCCTGGTCGCGGCCGGCATCGGCCCGGGCGACGAGGTGCTGGTCGGCGACATCTCGTTCGTCGCGACCCTGCACGCGATCGTCCGGACCGGCGCCACCCCGGTGTTCGTCGACGTCACCGACGAAGGCACCATCGACCTCGACCTCGCCGAGGAGGCCGTCGGGCCGCGCACCAGGGCACTGGTGATGGTGCAGCTGTACGGGCGGATGGCCGAGCCCGACCCGGTGGAGAAGTTCGCCCGGGCGCACGGCCTGGCGCTGGTCGAGGACGCGGCGCAGTCACTGGGCGCCGAAGTGTCCGGGCGGCGCAGCGGCACGCTGGGGCTGGCCGGCTGCCACAGCTTCGACGCGATGAAGGTCATTCCCGCGCCGGGGACGGGCGGGGTGGTGCTGACGGACGATCCGCAGGTCGCCCGGAGCGTCGAGCAGCTCCGCCGCTGGGGGTTCGAGCAGGGCACGGCGGGGCCGGTGGTGCGGCTGGGGCACAACTCGCAGATGTCCTCGCTGACCGCCGCCGTCCTCGAGGTCAAACTCGCCCAGGAGGAACGGTGGTTGAAGCAGCGCCGGGCGACCGCCTCGACCTACTCGGCGGGCCTCGGCGACCTCGGGTGCGGACTGCCGGAGCACGGCTCGCTGCGCGAGAACATCTTCCACAAGTACGTGCTGCGCACCCCGAAGCGCGACGAGCTGGCCGCCGCGCTGAAGGCCGCCGGCGTCGAGACGCTGGTGCACTACCCGTACGCGCTGCACGAACTGCCGTTCCTGGCACGGCATCCGCACCGGGTGGTCGGCGACGGCCGGGCGAAGAAGCACGCCCGTGAGGTGATCTCGCTGCCGATCCACCCGTACCTCACCGACGAGGAGATCGACCACGTCGTGACCAGCACCCGCGCGGCGCTCGCGGCGGCCGACTGAGGAGGCGGGAAGACCATGACCACAACGGACTTCGACGGGCCCGTCCGCTACCAGTTCGAGTACGAGGACCCGATCCGCTGCGCCTTCATCGGCGCGGGCGGGCACTCCTACCGGAACGTCTACCCGTCGTTCCAGTACGCCCCGGTCGACCTGCGGGCGATCTGCGACCTCGACGGCGACCGGGCGGCCAAGTACGCGCGGATCTTCGGCGCCGCCCACGCCTACACCGACCACCGGGAGATGCTGGAACGGGAGCGGCCGACCGCGGTGTTCATCGTGACGGCGTACGACCCGGACGGGAGGCTCCAGGCCGTCGACCTGGCACTCGACTGCCTGGCCGCGGGGGCGCACGTCTGGATGGAGAAGCCCACCGCGACGTCCAGCGCCGAGGTGGAGCTGCTCCAGGACGCGGCACGGCGGGCCGGGCGCGTCGTGGTGACGGGCATGAAGACGGTGTTCTCGCCGGCGATGACCAGGGTGAAGGAGATCGTCTCCGGGGCGGAGTTCGGCGGGCCGTCGTCGATCTCGGTCCGCTATCCGCTGTCGATGCCGGCGTTCGAGCGGCGCACCGACCTGGTGGAGATGAACTGGTTCCTCGACTGCATCTTCCATCCGGCCGCCGTGCTGCTCCACCTGATGGGCCCGCTGGACCGGATCAGCCACGAGTGGGAGGAGCGCACCGGGGCCAGCGTCACCGTGATGCGGTTCGAGTCCGGCGCGATCGGGACCATGCACCTCACCGCCGGGGAGTCGCCGAGCAGCCCGTCCAGCCGGGTGGAGGTCATCGGCGACAACGCCAACGTGCTGGTGGAGAACGGGAATTCGGTCACCTACTACCGGCCGACGCCGCCCCGCGCGTACGGCCGCACCGGGTCGTACCTGGTGCCGACGGAGAGCGCGCCGCTGCACTGGGAGCCCGAGTACACGTACGGGCAGCTGTACAACAAGAACCTCTTCTACCTGGGGTACGTCGACGAGATCAGGTATTTCTGCGACTGCGTGCTGAACGGCACGTCCCCCGAACTCGGGTCGCTCGACCAGGCGTTCCACATCCTGCAGCTGTTCGAGGCCTACCGCCGGTCCGAGCCGGGGACGTGGACGACGGTCAAGGTGTAGCGGCGAAGCCCCGGACGGCCAGCTCGGCCTTGGTGCGCAGCATCCGAGCCAGCGGGAAGCCGTCGTCGGCGCCCTCCAGCCAGCGCTGGAGGGTGCCGATGTAGCTGTCGAAGAGCATCTCGGCGGCCACCGCGACGTCCAGGTCCGGGGCGAGTCGGCCGGCGTCCCGGGCCAGCGTCAGCAGGGTGGCGAGGGCCGGGGGCGGCGGCGCGCCGGGGAGGAAGCCGCGCACCAGGACCCCGGCGGTGTACAGGGCGCGGGCCACGGCGCGTTCGCGGTCGTCGAAGTCGGCCATGGACTCGAAGAGTTCGGTCAGGCGCAGCAGCGGCGGCCGGTCGGGGTCGGCGGCGGTGTCGGCGGCGAGCGCGTCGAGGCGGTCGCGGCGGGCCTGCACCCAGGCGGTGACCAGGTCCTCCTTGCGCGGGAAGTGGTTGAAGACGGTCTGCCGGCCCAGGTCGGCCCGCTCGGCGATCAGGTCGTAGGTGGTCGCCTCGTAGCCGCGCTCGACGATCAGGTCGATGGCTGCGGTGAGGATCCGGTCCCGGGTCTCGCGCTTGCGGCGTTCCCGGCGATCGGGCTGGGCGGTCTCGGGTCGGACGGTGGTCCCGGGGCGGGCGGTCTCGGGCTGGGCGGTCTCGGGTTGGGCGGTCGTCATGCCGGGAGTGTACTTGACCACCAAAGTGTACCTGGGTATAGCTTTGGATCTGAGTCCACATCAGGAGGGGGTTCAACCATGGCAGTTCCGTTCGCCTTCGGCTGGCAGCAGGTCGCCGAGGCCACCCATGCCTATCTCCAGCCCGACGGATCGTGGGGGTGGAGCAACGCCGGCCTGGTGGTCGGCGACGACGGCAGCGCGCTGCTCGTCGACACGCTGTTCACCGTTCCGCAGACCCGGCGGATGCTGCTGGAGGCCCGCCGGGTGCTGCCCGGCGTACAGATCACCACGCTGGTGAACACCCACAGCGACGGCGACCACTGGTGGGGCAACCAGCTGCTCGCCGTGCGCGAGATCGTCGCCTCCGCCGCGGCCGCCGAGGCGATGCGCCGCGACGAGTTCTCCGCGCTGTTCGCCCGGATCGGCGGCGATCCCGCGCTGTGGGGGCAACTGCCGCCGGTGGCACGGAAGATGGCGGAGACCTTCGACTTCGCCGGGATCGTCCCGACGCCGCCGACCCGGACCTTCAGCGGCGAGCTGGAGCTCGCCGTCGGCAGCCGGACGGTGCGCCTGATCGAGGTCGGGCCCGCCCACACCGCGGGCGACGTGCTGGTGCACGTGCCGGACGCGGACACCCTGTTCGCCGGGGACATCCTGTTCGTCGGCGGCCACCCGGTGATCCACACCGGTCCGATCGAGGGCTGGATCGCCGCCCTGGACGTGATCCTGGCGCTCGGCGTGGCCACCGTCGTCCCCGGCCACGGCCCGGTGGTCGGCCCGGCCGAGGTCCGCCGCCAGCGCGACTACCTGCTGCGGGTCCGCGACCACGCCACCGCCGCGTACGCCCTCGGCCAGGCCGCGCTGGAGGCGGCCGGCACGTTCGACACCACCGACTTCGCCGACCTCGACGACGCCGAGCGCCTGGTGCTGAACATCGGCGCCGTCCACCGCGAACTCAGCGGCGACGGCACCCCGGACGAACTCGGCCTGATGGGCTGCATGCACCGCTACCACGAGCAGGTGCGGCCGTGACCGCCCCGCAGCCGCCCCGCATCGCGCCGCTGGAGCCGGCCCGGATCCGCGACCTCGTGGCCCGTCAATTCCCGGACGCCGAACAGCTGTTGACCGCTGCCGGCCTCGACGGGAGGCCGATCCTCAACGTGCTGGCCACCCTCGCCGCCGACCCCACCCTGCTGGCCGCGCTCTTTCCGCTGCTGGACCGCCTCGGCCGCGGCACCCTGCCCGACCGCGACCGGGAGACGGTCGTCCTGCGGGTGGCCTGGCGCACCCGCTCCGCCTACGAGTGGGCGCACCACGCCCGGTTCGCCGACGAACTCGGCCTGACCGGCGAGGACCGCGCCCGGATCGCCGAGGGCCCGGACGCCGACGGCCACACCGACCGCACCCGTACGCTGCTGCGCGCCGTCGACGAACTGCACCGCGACGCGGCGCTCGGCGACGACACCTGGCGCGCGCTCGGCGACAGCTGGACCGAGCCGCAGATCCTCGAACTGCTCACCCTGGTCGGCCTCTACACCCTGGTCGCCTACGTGCTGAACTCCTGCCGGGTGCCGCTCGACTCCTGGCTCCCGGACCCCGAACCGCTGCCGTAGCAGCCGCCGATGCCGTGCTTCCCGCCCCAACGGCGGGAAGCACGGCCGGAGACGACGGGCCGTCAGGCGAGGGTGACCGAGACGGGCAGCTTCTTGATGCCGTTGACGAAGTTGGAGCGGACCCGGGGGACGTCGCCGGCCAGCTCGATCGAGGCCAGGCGGGGGATCAGCTCCTCGAACATGATGCGGATCTCGGTGCGGGCCAGCAGGTTGCCCAGGCACAGGTGCGGGCTGCCCTTGCCGAAGGTGATGTGGTCGTTGTCCTTGCGGGTGACGTCGAAGTCGTAGGGGTTGCCGAAGACCTCCTCGTCGCGGTTGCCGGAGGCGAACCACATGACGACCTTGTCGCCCTCCTTGATGTTCTTGCCGCCGACCTCGACGTCCCGGGTCGCGGTCCGGCGGAAGTGGTAGACGGGGGACGCCCAGCGCAGGAACTCCTCGACCGCGGCGGGGATCAGCGACGGGTCCTGCTGGAGGCGGGCGAGCTGCTCGGGGTGCTGGAGCAGAGCCAGCATGGAGTGGCTGATGGTGTGCCGGGTGGTCTCGTTGCCGGCCACGACCAGCAGCAGGAAGTAGTTGTCGAAGTCCTGCGCGGACAGCGGCACGCCGTCCTTCGGCACCTCGTTGACCAGGCGGGAGATCAGGTCGGTGCCGGTGCCGCCGCGGCGCTGCGCGGCGAGTTCGCGGCCGTAGGCGAAGACCTCCAGCGAGGCGGGGGAGCGGAACGGCAGGTCGCGGTACTTCTCGCTCTCCGCGCTGTGCAGCAGGACGTCCGCGTAGTCGGGGTCGGTGTTGCCGATGATCCGGTTGCCCCAGTCGATCAGCTGCTGGTTGTCCTCCGGCGGGACGTCCAGCAGCCGGGCCAGCACGTTGATCGGGAAGTCGGCGGAGACCTCCTTCACGAAGTCGAAGGTGCCCTTGGCGAGCGCCGCGTCCAGCGTGGTGGCGGTCAGGCCGCGCAGGAAGTCCGCGTAGCTGTTGATCACGCTCGCGCCGAACTGGCGCTGGAGCAGGCTGCGCAGGGCGCGGTGGCGGACGCCGTCGAGCTCCAGGATGGAGGCGCGCTTCTTGATCTGGTCGTCGTCCACCTCCTCCAGGTTGACGAACCGGGCGGAGGTGAAGGTCTCGGCGTCGCGGTCGACGCGGGCGATGTCGGCGTGCTTGGTGAGCGCCCAGAAGCCGGAGTTGGGGGCCTCCTCCTCCTGCCAGTGCACCGGGTCCTGCTGGCGCAGGGTGTGGAACATCCGGTACGGGGTGACGCCGTCGGTGAAGTTGTCGAGATCGGCCAGGTTCACCTGGTCCAGCGGCATCGGCTCGGGCACGGCACCGGAAACGGCAGCGGTGGTCATGGGAATCGCTCCTCGGCTTACAGGTGGTAGGCGTACTCGGTGAACTCCCAGTCGGTGACGTGCCGATGGAAGCGGGCGACCTCGTCGCGCTTGTACGAGAGGTAGGCGGTGGTGAAGTCCTTGCCGAGCACCTCGGTCAGCGCGGTGTCGGCCTCCAGCGCGTCGAGCGCGTCGGGCAGCGACTGCGGCAGGATCGGGGACTTGGCGGGGTCGTAGCCGTAGCCCTCCAGCGGGGCGGGCGGCTCGTCGCCGGCGATCACGCCGAGCAGGGCCGCCGCGACGGTGCCGGCGATCAGCAGGTAGGGGTTGGCGCTGGCGTCGCCGAGGCGCAGCTCGAAGCGGGAGCCGGCGCCGCGCTCCGGCGGGATGCGGACCATGGCGCTGCGGTTGTCCAGGCCCCAGTCGATCAGCCAGGGGGCGAGGGTGTCGGGGCCGAAGCGCTTGTAGGAGTTGATCGTCGGGTTGGAGAGCGCGGCGAGCGCGGGGGCGTGCGCGAGGATGCCGGCCACCGCGTGGCGGGCGGTGGCGCTCAGGCCGTACGGCGCGGCCGGGTCGTCGAACAGGTTGCCGCCGTCCTCGTCGGTGCAGGACAGGTGCAGGTGGAAGCCGGAGCCGCCGGCGCCCAGGAACGGCTTGGCCATGAAGGTGGCCAACCGGCCTTCCTTGCGGGCCAGTTCCTTGACGGCGGCCTTGAAGCGGAAGGCCCGGTCGGCGGCCGACATGGCGTCGGAGTGGGTCAGGTTGATCTCGAACTGGCCGCCGTCGAACTCGTGGTTGCCGCTGGTGACGTCGATGTCCAGGTCGCGCAGCAGGCGCAGGGTGCGCAGCAGGTGGTTGTCGCCGTCGGCGCGCAGGCCCGCGGTGTAGACGACGCCCGCGGCGTCGCTGTAGCGGCGCCAGCCCCGGGCGGTGCCGGGGTCCTCCTCGCACAGGTAGTACTCCAGCTCCGGTCCGACGATCGGGTGCAGGCCCACCTGGCGGGCCTTCTCGACGACGGCGCGCAGCAGGTCGCGGGGCGACTCGGGGGCGGGGCGTCCGGTGGCCGGGTCGGTGACGTCGCCGAGGCAGCTGGCGACGCCGGGCTCCCACGGCAGCGGGGTGAGGGTGTCCAGGTCGGGGCGGACGCTGATGTCGGGCAGGCCGGCGTCCAGGCCGCCGGGGACGGCGACCACGTCGCCCTGCGGGCTGGTGTGGTAGACGGCGCGGCAGAACGCCAGGCCGTGGGAGGTGGCCGAGGGCAGGTGGTCCAGCAGCACGTCCCGGGCCCGTTCGGTGCCGATCAGGTCGGGATAGGTCACCCGGACCACGTCGATGCCCTGGGCGGCCAGCCGCTCCATGTGGTGGCGGACGGGCGGGGTGTCGGATGCGCTCACCGGTGTCTCCTGTGGGGAAGTGTGGGGCGCCGCCCAGGGTGCGCGGGGGTACGGCTGCTCGACGTGCCGAGACCGGGGCGCGCGGCCCTGGGGGGTGGGGGAGCGGCGGCGTCAGGACTGCGGCCAGCCGCAGGAACCGCCCGCTGTTGGTGGCCAACCGTAGAGACGCAGGTCACCGGCCCGCAAGGGGTCGGACACAGAAATTTATCCATCCGTATAGCTATTGACCCGGGGTCGACCGGTTCCTATGTTGTTTGACGCCAAATGACTTTCCCGGCGCCCCCTCAGCCCCACCCACCCCCAGGAGGACCGGCCATGCAGGTCGTCGTCGACATGAACAAGTGCCAGGACCACGGCCAGTGCGTCTTCGCCGCCCCCGACGTCTTCTCCTTCGACGAAACCGGCCGCCTGGCGTACGTCGCCGACCCCGACGAGACGCTGCGCGCCGACGTCGAGGAAGCCGCCGACGTCTGCCCGCTGCAGGCCATCCGGATCGAAGGCTGACCCCGGTGAACGCCGCACCCGTTGTGGTCGCCGGCGCCTCCATGGCCGGCCTGCGCACCGCCGAACAGCTGCGCGCCGCCGGCTGGACCGGCCCGATCACCCTCGTCGGGGACGAACCCCACGCGCCGTACAACCGGCCCCCGCTGTCCAAGGAGGTCCTGGCCGGCAAGGCGTCCTTCGAGTCGCTGGCCTTCCGCCCCCGGGCCGCCGTCGCCGACGTCGAATGGCGCCTCGGCACCTCGGTGGTCCGCGCCGACCTCGACCGCCGGACCGTCGGACTCTCCGACGGCTCCGAGCTGGCCTACGCCGCGCTGGTCGCCGCCACCGGCATGCGCTCGCGCCGCCTGCGCTGCCCCGGCCCCACCGCCGGACGACACACCGTCCGCACCCTGGACGACGCCCAGGCGCTGCGCGACGCCCTGACCGTCCCCGGCGTGCGCGTCGTGGTGGTCGGCGCCGGCTTCATCGGGTGCGAGGTCGCCGCCACCGCCGTCGCCCTCGGCGCCGCCGAGGTCACCGTGGTCGACCCGCTGCCGCTGCCGATGGCAGGGCCCCTCGGCGACTTGCTCGGCGGTGCGCTGAAGCGCCGTCACGAACAGCGCGGCGTCCGCTTCGCGCTCGGCTGCGGCGTCACCGGCTTCGAGGGCGAGGAGCACGTCACCGGCGTGGCGCTCGCCGACGGCCGGGTGCTGCCCGCGGACGTGGTGGTGGAGTCGGTCGGCTCGGTCGCCAACACCGAATGGCTCGACGGCAACGGCCTCGACCTCACCGACGGCGTCCTCACCGACCGGCACCTGCGGGTCGGCGGCCGGCCCGAGGTGGTCGCCGTCGGCGACGTCGCCCGCTTCCCCAACGCCCGCTACGACGGCGTCCCCCGCCGCGTCGAGCACTGGTCGATCCCCACCGACAGCGCCAAGCACGCCGCCAAGGTGCTCGTCGCGCACCTCACCGGCGCCGAGCCGGACCTCGACGCGTTCGCGCCGCTGCCGACCTTCTGGAGCGACCAGCACGACTTCCGCCTCCAGTCCTTCGGCGCCCCCGCCCTCGGCCGCGACGACGTGCGCGTCCTGGACGGCGACCTCGACGGGGACGTCCTGGTCGGCTACCACCACGGCGGCCGCCTGGTCGGCGTCGTGGCCCTCGGCGGCCAGCAGGCCGCGGCCGCCGCCGCCCGCCACCGCGCCGAGCTGCTCCAGCAGCCCTCCCTCACCGCGTAAGGAATCCAAGTGGCCGATGTCCGTGGGTACTTCCACCCCAAGACCGCGACGGGCAACTCGTCGCTGATCCCCTCCCCGCCGTGGCGCTACTCCGGCGACCTGCTCACCATCGAGTACCGCACCGACCCGGAGCGGGTGCGCGAACTGCTGCCCGCGCCGCTGGAGCTCGCCGACGAGGACCCCGGCGCGGTCGCGCTGATCTGGGCCGACTGGCAGTCCTGCTCCGCCTCCGGGCAGGAACTGCTCGACCCGGTGCTCGCCCAGTACAAGGAGGCCTTCGCGGTCGTCCGCTGCAAGTTCCAGGGCCAGACCTACTCGCGCTGCGTGTACATCTGGGTCGACAAGGACTTCGCGATCGCCCGCGGTCTGCACCAGGGCTACCCGAAGAAGCTCGGCTCGATCCACCAGACCCGCCCCCACCCCTACGGCCCCGCGCCGCGGATCGAGGCCGGCGCCCGGTTCGGCGCCACCCTCGCCGCCGCCGACCGGCGCCTCGCCCAGGCCGTCGTCACGCTGCGCGAGCCGTCCGAGAGCAACGGCTTCGTCAACGGCCACCCGATGGCGCACCACCGCTGGCTGCCCTCCGTCGAGAAGGGCCAGGGCCTCGCCCTGGACGAGCTGATCGCCACCGGCGCCGCCTCCTTCGAGGCCGGACCGGCCTGGGTCGGCGACGCCGACCTGGAGCTGTTCGAGTCGCCCACCGAGGAACTCGCCCGGCTGGAGATCCGCGAACCCATCGCCGCCTACTACCGGCAGGTCGGCGTGGTCTGGGACGGCGGCCGGCTGCTCGCCTCCAACACCACCACCGTGTCCGCGTAACTCCCCTGCACCACAAGGAATCTGACGACATGACCGGACACCTCACCACCGTCGCCGGGGTCCCCGTCGACACCCGGCACTGGATCGGCGGCGAACGCGTCGCCTCCGCCGAGACCTTCACCGACGTCTCGCCGATCGACGGCGGCGTGCTCGGCGAGATCGCCCGCGGCACCGCCGCCGAGGCGCACGCCGCCGTCGCCGCCGCCAAGGCCGCCTTCCCCGGCTGGGCCGCCACCCCGCGCGCCGAACGCGCCCGGCTGCTGCACGCCGTCGCCGACGGCGTCGAGCGGCGACTGGAGGACCTCGCGGTCGTGGAGACCGCCGACAACGGCGCGCTGCTGCGCTCGCACCGGCGCGGCGTCATGCCCCGGGTCGCCCACAACTTCCGGTTCTTCGCCGACTGGCTGCTCACCCTCGACCACGAGGACTTCGACACCCGCGGCCACACCAACCACGTCAGCTGGGACCCGGCCGGCCCGTGCGTGCTGATCACGCCGTGGAACGCGCCGCTGATGCTGGCCACCTGGAAGATCGCCCCCGCGCTGGCCGCCGGCAACACCGTCGTCCTCAAGCCCGCCGAGTGGACGCCGATGACGGCCTCGCTGCTCGCCGACATCGCCGCCGAGGCCGGGCTGCCCGCCGGCGTGTTCAACGTCGTGCAGGGCCTCGGCTCGGAGATCGGCGACGCGCTGACCTCGCACCCCGACGTGCGCCGGATCAGCTTCACCGGCTCCGTCCCCACCGCCAAGCACATCGCCGCCTCGGCCGCCGCCCAGCTCACCCCGCTCAGCCTCGAACTCGGCGGCAAGTCCCCGCTGCTGGTGTTCGCCGACGCCGACCTCGACCTGGCCGTCGAACTCGCCGTCGAGCAGTACGACAACGCCGGGCAGGTCTGCCTGGCCGCCACCCGGCTGCTGGTCGAGGAGTCCGTCGCCGAGGAGTTCACCCGCCGGCTCGTCGAGAAGGCCGCGCAGCTCGCGCAGGGCGACCCGCGCGACCTGTCCACCGACATCGGCCCGAACATCCACGAGCGCCAGCTGGAGAAGATCGACGGCTTCGTGCAGCGCGCGATCGCCGCCGGCGCCCGCGCCGTCATCGGCGGCCACCGCCTGGCCGGCCGGTTCTACGCCCCGACGCTGCTCGCCGACGTCGCCCAGGACTCGGAGATCGTCCAGGAGGAGGTCTTCGGCCCCGTCCTGACCCTCCAGACCTTCCGCGACGAGGCGGAGGCCGTCCGGCTCGCCAACGACACCCGGTTCGGCCTGGCCGCCACCCTCGCCACCGGCTCGCGCGAGCGCGCCGAGCGCGTCACCGGGCAGCTGGTCGCCGGCACCGTCTGGGTCAACTGCTTCTTCGTCCGCGACCTCCAGGCCCCGTTCGGCGGCTCCCGGCACTCCGGCGTCGGCCGCGAGGGCGGCACCTGGAGCTTCGACTTCTACTGCGACCTCAAGAACACCGTCACCGCGCCGAAGGGATGGCAGGAGAATGGGTGAGATCGTCGGGGCGGGCCTGCTCGCCCACGTCCCCACCGTGGTGCTCCCCGAGGAGATCCGGCGGGAGCTGAACGAGGGCAGGGAGATCACCCTCGTCACCGGCCTCCAGCAGCTGCGCCGGGAGGTGTTCGAGCGCGACGACTACGACACCGTCGTGGTGCTGGACTCGCACTGGGCGACCACCGTCGAGTTCGTGGTCAGCGCGCAGCAGCGCCGGGCCGGGCTGTTCACCTCCGAGGAACTGCCGCGCGGCATGTGCCGGATGCCGTACGACTTCGCCGGGGACCCCGAACTCGCGCACAACATCGGGAAGTTCGCCGACAAGCACGGCACCTGGATCACCCCGATCGACGACCCGTACCTGCCGATCTTCTACGCCACCGTCAACCTGTGGAAGTACCTCGGCGAGGGCCTGCCGGACAAGCGCTGGGTGACCATCGGCGTCTGCCAGACCGGCGACGCCGAGGACCACCTGCGGCTCGGCCGCGCGCTGGCCGACGGCATCGCCGCCACCCCCGGCC
Source organism: Kitasatospora sp. NPDC092948 (assembly GCF_044754805.1). Classification (NCBI taxonomy): domain Bacteria; kingdom Bacillati; phylum Actinomycetota; class Actinomycetes; order Kitasatosporales; family Streptomycetaceae; genus Kitasatospora; species Kitasatospora sp. NPDC092948. Next base: position 337,460 of record NZ_JBIVPU010000001.1, read on the forward strand.
GCCGGGTGATCGTGATCGCCTCCGGCGCGCTGTCGCACACCTTCTGGCCGCTGCGCGAGCTGCGCAAGCACGAGTCCAGCGACCCGGTGCACATCTTCACCCCCGAGGCGCGGGCCGCCGACGAGCAGCGGATCGCCTGGTTCAAGGAAGGGCGGCACGACCGGGTGCTCGACACCATGGACGAGTTCGGGCAGTACAAGCCCGAGGCCAGGTTCGCCCACTACCTGATGATGGCCGGCGCCCTCGGCGAGCAGGCCTGCACCGCCAAGGCCCGCCAGTACGGCGAGTACGAGAACTCGATCGGCACCGGGCAGGTGCACCTCTGGTTCGACCGGCCGGACGACGGCTGGACCGGCAGCGGCCTGCCCGACGAGAACGCCCCCCGCAATCCCCACCGCCTCGCCTAGAAAGGCCCCCACCGTGCCCGAGTACCGCCGCATCCTCCTCGACGGCGCCGTCGTCGAGACCGTCCGCGACGGGGACGACCTGGTCGCCGGCGACGGCCGCCGGGTCGCCGTCGCCGACGCGCAGCACCTGCCGCCCGTGGTGCCGTCCAAGGTGATCGCCGTCCACCTCAACCACCGCAGCCGGGTGGACGAGTTCCAGATCGGCCTGCCCGACACCCCCACCTACTTCCACAAGCCGACCTCCTCGCTGAACTCGCACGGCGGCGCGATCGTCCGCCCCGAGGGCTGCAAGTGGCTCAACTACGAGGGCGAGGTGGCGATCGTCATCGGGAGGACCGCGCGCAACATCTCCCCCGAGGAGGCGGGCGACTACATCGCGGGCTACACCGTCGCCAACGACTACGGCCTGCACGACTTCCGGGACACCGACGCCGGCTCGATGCTGCGCGTCAAGGGTGCCGACACGCTGTGCCCGCTCGGCCCCGGCCTGGTCACCGACTGGGACTTCCGCGGCAAGCAGCTGCGCACCTACGTCAACGGCGAGGTGGTCCAGGACGGCTCCACCGACGAGATGACCTGGGACATGCACTACCTGGTCGCCGACATCGCCCGCACCATCACGCTGTACCCCGGCGACGTGCTGCTCTCCGGCACCCCCGCCAACTCCCGTCCGGTGCATCCGGGTGACGTCGTCGAGGTGGAGGTCGAGGGCCTCGGCCGGCTCACCAACCACATCGTCACCGGCCCGACGGCGATCCGCACCGACGTGGGCGCGCAGCCCACCGAGTCGGAAGAGGTGCTGTCCACCGCGCTCGGCGGGGACTGGGAGTTCCGCGGCATCCGCCCGCCGAAGCGCTGAACCGGTGCCTCCCGGTAGGGTCACGGCCATGACCGACCCCAAGCCCACCACCCGCAAGCGCGTGAAGAACTACGGGACGGGCCGCACCGCGCTGCTGGAGGCGGCGGTGCGGGTGGTGGCCCGGGGCGGCCTGCGCAACCTCACCTACCGGGCCGTCGCGGAGGAGGCCGGGGTCACCCACGGCCTGGTCGTCCACCACTTCGGCTCACGGGACGCGCTGATCGAGGAGGCGGTGGCGCACGCCATCCGCTCCTCGATCAGCTCCAGCGCGCTGGAGGCCGGCGCGGACGGCCCGGCGGAATTCGCCACCGGCCTGGTCGACATGGTCGAGGCCGGGCCCGAACTCCAGGTGTTCCAGTACGAGTTGATGCTGGAGGCACGCCGCCGGCCGGAGCTGCTGGCGCACCTGCGCGGGCTGTACGAGGAGTACTTCGAGGCCAGCCGGCGCGAGCTGGGCCGGATTCTGCCCGGCCCGGTGAGCCCCGGCCTGTCCCGGCTGGTGTTCGCCGCGCTGGAGGGCCTGGTGCTGCACCAGCTGGTGTTCGGCGAGCGGGCGGCGACGGAGGACGCGCTGGCCGAACTCCGGGCGCTGCTGGCGGGGTTGGCGTCGCCCGTTGCCCCTGCTGACTCGGGGTCGGACTCGGGGTCTGACTTGCGCTGACCTGCGCGCCTGCTGCCCGTCGTCTCGTTCAAACCGTTACCGCGCGAGCGGCGTCAAACCCTTGCCAAACGGATCGCCTGCCTCCACGATGAGGCAACTCGTTTGACCTGAAACGATTCCCCCACTTCGATCTGGCAGGTGATCCGTGTGGACAGTCAGACGGCTTCCCACGAACGGACCGTGCGGCACGCCCCCACCAGTGCCACCCTCAAGCCCAATGCCCTCGGCGTCCTGGGCATCCTCTTCTTCGTCCTGTCCGGCCAGGCCCCGCTGACCGGCATCGCCGGCGCCGCCCCGATCTCGGTCGCCATCGGCAACGGCTCCGGCACCCCCGCCGCCTACGTGGTCGCGGGCGTCGTCATCCTGCTGTTCTCCGTCGGCTTCATCGCGATGGGACGGCACGTCGTCGACGCGGGCGCCTTCTACACCTATATCGGCACCGGCCTCGGCCGGACCGCCGGAGCGGGCGGCGCCAGCGTCGCCCTGTTCGCCTACTGCGCCATCCAGGCCGGCATGTACGGCCTGTACGGCTCCATCGTCTCCTCGCTGGTCTCCGCCCACACCCCGCTGCATCTCCCGTGGTGGGTCTACACGTTGGTGACCATGGCCGTGGTGCAGGCGCTCGGCGCCGCCGGCATCGAGATGGGCGCCAAGGTACTGGCCGCGTTCGTGCTCGCCGAGTTCAGCATCCTGCTGGTCTTCGGCCTGGTCACGCTGTTCAAGGGCGGCGGCCCCGAGGGCCTCGGCGCCGCCGAGAGCTTCTCCCCGTCGGCTGCTCTCCAGGGCGCGCCCGGCATCGCCGTGATGTTCGCCCTGGCGTCCATGTTCGGCTTCGAGGCCACCGCCATCTACGGCGAGGAGGCCCGCGACCCGAAGAAGACCGTGCCGCGCGCCACCTACCTCTCGGTGCTGGTCGTCACCGGATTCTTCGCTCTCACCTCCTGGTCGCTGATCTCCGCGCACGGCGCCTCGCAGGCCCCCGCGGCGGCCAACGCGGCCCTGGAGGCCGGCGACTCCGCCGGATTCGTGTTCGCCCCCATCGCCGACCTGTTCGGCGGCTGGGTGAACAACGTGCTGCCGGTGCTGCTCGCCACCTCGCTGTTCGCCGGCGTGCTGACCTTCCACAACTCCGCCGCCCGCTACCTGTTCTGCCTCGGCCGCGACGGCCAACTCCCCGCCCCGCTCGCCCGGTTGAACGGCCGGCACGCGCCCGCCACGGCCGGCCGGGTGCAGACCGTCATCGCCGTGCTGCTGATCGTGCCGTTCGCGATCGCCGGCCAGGACCCGGTGCTCACCCTGTTCTCCTGGTTCAGCGGACTCGCCGTGCTCGCCATGATGCTGCTCTACCTGCTGACCTCGGTCTCGGTCGTGGTGTTCTTCCGCCGCAACCGGGTCGACACCCGGCTGTGGAACACCGTGATCGCCCCCGTGCTCGGCGCCCTCGGCATCGCCGGCGCCATCTGGCTGATCCTCGCCAACTTCACCACCCTGATCGGCGGCCAACTCGGCACGGCCCTGTGGCTGATCCTGTCGGTGCCCGTGGTGCTCGCGGCCGGCGTGATCAACCAGCGGATCCGCCAACGGCGTTCGCAGACCTGATTCAACCCGCGGTGCGCGCCCGACAGTTGGGCGCGCCCGCCCGTTCTGGAGGACCCCATGACCCACGAGGACTGGCTGCGCCGGGCCGAGGCGCTGCGCCCCGTCACCACGCACCTGATCGACGGCGCCGACGAGGCCGGCGGCGGGGCGTTCGCCGTGGTGTCGCCCCGGGACGGCCGGGTGCTGGCCGAGGTCGCCGACGCCGGTGAGGCCGAGGTGGACGCGGCCGTCGCCGCCGCCCGCCGGGCCTTCGACCACGGCCCCTGGCCGCGGCTCGCCCCCGTCGAACGCGGCCGGGTGCTGCTGCGCTTCGCCGACCTGCTGGAACAGCACCGGGCCGAACTCGCGCTCACCGTCAGCCTGGAGATGGGCAAGCCCGTCACCGACGCGCACGACATCGAACTGCGCGCCGTCATCAACACCTTCCGCTGGTACGGCGGCCTCGCCGACAAGCTCACCGACGAGGCCCCGCACACCGCGTCCGACGCGCTCGCCCTGGTCACCCGCGAGCCGGCCGGCGTGGTCGGCGCGGTCGTCCCGTGGAACTTCCCGCTCACGCTGGCCGGTTGGAAGATCGCGCCGGCACTGGCCGCCGGCTGCACGGTGGTGCTCAAGCCCTCGGAGAACTCGCCGCTGTCCGCGCTGCGGCTCGGCCGGATCGGCCTGGAGGCCGGACTGCCGCCCGGCGTGCTCAACATCGTGGCCGGCAACGGCCCGGTCGCCGGGCGGGCCCTCGGCCTGCACCCCGACGTGGACGTCCTCGCCTTCACCGGCTCCACCGCCGTCGGCCGTCAATTCCTGCACTACGCCGCCGACTCCAACCTCAAGCGGGTCTGGCTGGAGCTCGGCGGCAAGTCGCCCAACATCGTCCTGCCCGACGCCCCCGACCTGGACCGGGCCGCCGCCACCGCCGCCTGGGGCATCTTCTTCAACCAGGGCGAGATGTGCACCGCGCCGTCCCGCCTGCTGGTGCACCGCTCGGTCGCCGAACAGGTCACCGAGGCCGTGGTGGCCCGCGCCCGCGCCCTGCGGATCGGCGACCCGCTCGACCCCGCCACCGAGATGGGCGCCCTCGTCGGCGAGAGCCACCTGGGCCGCGTCCTCGACCACGTCGGCACCGCCCTCACCGACGGCGCCCGCCTGCGCACCGGCGGCAGCCGCACCCTCGCCTCGACCGGCGGTTCCTACCTCGAACCCACCGTCTTCGACCAGGTCGCCCCCGGCAGCCGCCTCGCCCGCGAGGAGGTCTTCGGCCCCGTCCTCTCCGTCCTCGCCTTCGACGACCTCGACGAGGCCGTAGCCCTCGCCAACGCCACCGAGTACGGCCTCGCCGCCGGCCTGTGGACGTCCGACCTGTCCACCGCGCACCGGGTCTCCCGCCGCCTCAGGGCCGGTACGGTCTGGGTCAACTGCTACGAGGAGGGCGACCTCTCGGTGCCCTTCGGCGGCATGAAGCAGTCCGGCAACGGGCGCGACAAGTCCGCGCACGCGCTGGAGAAGTACACCGAACTCAAGACCACCTGGATCCAGTTGTGACCTACCGCCCGCTGATCGCGATCCCCGCCCGCTTCGCCGCCAACACCTCCGCGCTGCGGTACGCCGCCGAGGTCAACGCCCGCGCCCTGATCGAGGCCGTCTGGCGGGCCGGCGGCGAGCCCGTCACCCTGCACCCGCACGCGCCCGGCGGCGTCGCCGACCCGGCCGAGGTGCGGGAGAGGCTGGCCCGGTTCGACGGGCTGCTGCTGCCCGGCGGCGGCGACCTCGCGCCGCACCGGTACGGCGCGCCCGACGTGCACGACGCCGTGTACGACGTCGACGACGAGCAGGACGCCTTCGACCTGGAGCTGGCCCGGGCGGCGATCGGCGGCCGGGTCCCGACGCTGGCGATCTGCCGCGGCCTCCAGGTGGTCAACACCGTGCTGGGCGGCACCCTCCACCAGGACATGGGCGGCCCCGAGCGCGAACACCGGCACCTCCGGCACGCCGTCCCGCTCACCCCCGGTTCGGCGCTCGCCACGGCCACCGGCGCGGACACCGTGGACGCCTCCTGCTACCACCACCAGCACGTCGACCGCCCCGGCAACGGACTGACCGCCACCGCCAGGGCCGCCGACGGGGCCGTCGAGGCGCTCGAACTCACCGGCCACGAAGGCTGGTTGGTGGCCGTCCAGTGGCACCCGGAGGACACCGCCCACCAGGACCCGGCGCAACAGTCGATCTTCGACATGCTGGTGCGGGAGGCTGCGGGCTCCTAACCCCGGGGGCCGTCGGCCGCTGCGGTGCGGGGCCGGCTCCTAAGCGCGGGGCCGCCGGCCGCTGCGGCGCGGGGCCGGCTCCTCGCCGTTCAGCAACGAGCGGCGCCGGTCCTCGCCGTGCTCCTCGACCTGGCGCACCACCCGGCGCAGCCCGTCGGCCAGACTCTCGCACTCGGCGTCGCTCAACTGCGCGGTGACGAACGACTCCTCCTCGTTGAACGCGGGAAACACCCCCTGCATGAACTCCTCACCCTCCGGGGTGAGCGCCAGCAGCACCAGCCGCCCGTCCGTGGGGTGGTCGACGCGCCGCAGCAGCCCACGCGACTCCAAGGTCCGCGACACCCCGGTCAACGTCCCCTTGGAGATGCCCGCCTCCTCGGCGACCCGCCGCGTCTCCGACTCGCCCCACACCCACACCACCCACAGCACCACGAACGCGGTCCACGTCAGGTCCGAGCCGCGCAGCACCGAGTTCTCCAGATGCTGCCGCACCGCGGACGCCGCCCGGTAGATGTTGGCCACCGCCGCCATCCGCTCCGCCCGGACGGGAATCCCGCCGAGCTTCGCCCCGACGAGCCGCTCCGCCTCGTTGATGGACCGTTGGCTGGGCACCGGGCTCCCTCCGTCCATGTCGCCACCACAAGCCGCGGGCCGGGCCCGCGACGGTTCGGTGTCGCATTGTACGGGGGAGCGGAACGCCGCCTCCGGCGGAAGGAGGCGGCGACGCGGCGGGCAGGGCCGGGGCGACAGGCCCGGCCCCGCCCGCCGGTGGTCAGTTGTGCGCCGGGTTCGGGCGCGGGGTGACGAGGGGGAAGACCGGGTCGGGGAAGGTGAGGTAGCTGAGGACGGTGTCGGGGGCGGTCGGGTCGCCGTCGATCTGGATGTCGCCCTTGTTGACGGCGGCGTCGAAGTTGGCCTTGAAGTCCATGCCGGCGATCACCAGGTTGTTGAAGGTGTCGCGGGTCATGGTGATGGTCGCCGCGGGGTCGCCGGCCAGTTCGTACGTGCCGTCGGCGTAGACCAGCACGCCGTTGCGCAGCACCGTGGTGCCGATGTCCGTCCCGCCGTCCGCGGCCGGGTCGTCGGTGACGGTCCAGCGCAGGACGATCGGGGTGAGCTGCTCGGCGCCGGCCGTCGGGCCGTCGATGCTCTTGGCCATGCCGGCGAAGAACAGCGACAGGTCCATGCTGCGCACCAGGTCGGACATGCCCGTGATGGTGGGCGGCTGGGCGTGGCCCATCTGGAGCTCCCAGGCGCCGCTGAGGTAGGCGTTGCGCCAGGTGCCGTTCTCGGAGCCGTAGCCCAGCTGGGTCATGGTCCGGGCCTGGAGGGTCTTGGCCTGGGCCAGGTCCTCGTCCGCCACCGGGTTGTCGGCGCTGCCGGACGCGAAGATGACGTGGTTGAGCAGCTCGGCCGCCCACCGGTAGTCGTTCGCGTCGTACGACTGCTGGGCGAGCGCCACCACCGCGGCGCCGCCGCCCATCGCCTGCACGTAGTTGACGCCCGCCGGGGTGGGCGGGAGCTTCCACAGGTTGGCCGGGTTGCCGTCGTACCAGCCCATGTAACGCTGGTACACGGCCTTGAAGTTGTGGCTCAGCGACCCGTAGTAGCCCTGGGTGTACCACTTGTCGGCGAGGTTCGGCGGCAGCGTCTGGAGCTTCTCGGCGAGCTCGATGCCGGTGTAGCCCGCGTCGAGCATCCGCAGCGCCTGATCGTTGAGGTAGCCGTACATGTCGCGCTGGTTGCTGAGGAACTCGACGATGTTCTCGGACATCCAGTGCGGCCAGTGGTGGGACGCGAACTCGACGTCGCTGTACGGCGCGAAGGCCTGGATCGCCTCGGTGAGGTAGGTCGACCAGACGTGCGCGTCGCGCACCTGGGCACCACGGATGCTCAGGATGTTGTGCAGGTTGTGGGTGGCGTTCTCCGCCATGCACAGCGCCCGGATCTCGGGGAAGTAGAAGTTCATCTCGGCCGGGGCCTCGGTGCCGGGCGTCAGCTGGAAGATCACCGTGACGCCGTCGATGGTCCGCGCGTAAAGACCGCGCCGCCACGGGATCACGTAGCTGGACTTCCACTCCGCCTGCAAGGTGGACGGGCCGTCGCCGATGTTGTCGGTCGGGGGAATCAGCGTCGCTTCGCCGATGGAGTTGGTCTGCCCGAGGCCGGTGCCGATCTGCCCGGTCGGTGCCTTGTCCAGGGCGGCGGCGTACATGTACTCGGCACGCCGGGCCATCGCCGGGCCCGCGTACACGTTCTCGCTGACCGCGTGCTCCAGGAACCCGGTCGGCGCGTACACCTTGAGGGTGGCCGGCACCTGGTCGCCGACCTCGGCGAACAGGCCGCGCGAGCCGCCGAAGTGGTCGACGTGGCTGTGGGTGTAGATCAGCGTGGAGATCGGCGTGCGGTCCTCGGTGGCGTTGCGGTAGAGCGCCAGGGCGGCCTGGGCGGTCTCGTAGCTGGCGAGCGGGTCGATCACGATCAGGCCGGTGTCGCCGTTGATGATCGTCATGTTGGACAGGTCGTAGCCACGGATCTGGTGGATCGTCCGGCCGTGCAGGCTGGTGACGTGGAACAGCCCCGCCTGGGAGGCCAGTTGGCCCTGGCGCCAGAGCAGCGGGTTGGCGGTCGACGGGGCCTCCTTCCAGTCGGTGTCGGCGAGGAAGTCGTAGGCCGTGAAGTCCCACACCACCTTGGTGGGGTCGGTACGCGAGTAGATGGCGGCGACGTCCGGGACGGCGATCAGCCCTCGGGACGCATCCTCGAAGTCGGTGTTCGGGCCCGGCGCCGTGGTGACTGCGGCCCGGTTCTGCTCCACGATGTACGGAGTCGGCTCGATCGGCTCGATGTAGCTGGTCATTCGCGGCTCCCAGAGGGGTGGTTGGGTGCTCAACGTGAGCGCCGGATCACGCTAAGCAGTCGAACGATCGGTCGCAAGGCGGTGATTGAGCCAGCGCGGCGCAAACGGAACCCTTGACTCACCTTGTTCGAGGGGGAGTTGGATCGTGTCCGGAGGGCGCTTCGGGCGTCGTCGCCGCTGGTGGGTGTGCGCGGACGGTGCCCGGGCGGTCGCGCGGACGGAGACGCGCGCGTTCGATTCTGCGGATGATGAAATCTCTTGCAGTCGCGCTCAGGTGCCGAGGCGGGCCGGCGGGGGAGGTGGCGAGCGAGCTGTTGAGTTCGGCGAACAGGGCCGGGCTGCGGGTCCGGTGGTCGCCGGCCCGACTCATCGGGGTTTACCGCCATGTCGAGTGGGCGCTGACGGGTGGCCTTCACTGCGTCTGCCACGCGCTCTTGATCACCGCTGGGCTCCTGCCGCTTGATCGTCCCCACTCCCCGGTCCGCCCGTCGCGCGCCCTGCGGGAGAGTGCCCGACCGTCCGGGATCGTCCGGGATCGTCCGGGGAACTCGGAGAAGCCGCCCTGCACTTGGCAGAGTTGCCAATGCAGGGCGGCGGCCCCGGAGCCCACGGGGGAACGACACAGGGCAGGGCGGCGGCAACGGCCGGCTGCCACCCCCGGGGCCGCCTCCTGCGCCGACTCCGCCGACGGCCGCCCCAGCGCCGTCCGGCGGCGTCGGCATGCCCGGGCGTCGGCGCGGCATCAGCACCTCTGCGGGCGTCGGTGCGTCAAGGTCGGTGCTGCGCCGGTGAGTCAGGGTGTCAGGTAGCCCTGGGAGAAGCCCGCGGCCACGGCGGAGGCGCGGTCGGTGGCCTGGAGTTTGGCGTACAGGTGGAGCAGGTGCGTCTTGACGGTGGCCTCGCTGATGAACAGCTGTCGGGCGGCCTCGCGGTTGGTGGTGCCCTTGGCGATCAGTTCGAGGATTTCCAGTTCGCGGGCGGAGAGTGCGGCGGGTGCGGGGCGGCGGACCTGGCCGATCAGGCGGGCGGTGATGGCGGGGGAGAGGACGGGGCGGCCCTGGGCGGCGGCTTCGACGGCGTGGAAGAGCTCTTCCCTGGGGGTGTCCTTCAGCAGGTAGCCGGTGGCGCCGGCTTCGAGGGCGGGGACCACGTCACTGTCGGTGTCGTAGGTGGTGAGCACCAGGACCCGGGTGGGCAGCCCGCGGCGGGCGAGCTCCCTGATGGCGGTGACGCCGTCGGTGCGGGGCATCCGCAGGTCCATCAGGACCACGTCGGGCCGCAGCCGCTCCGCGGCCGTGACGGCCTCCGCGCCGTCGGCGGCCTCGCCGAGCACCTCGAAGCGCGGGTCGGCGCCGAACATGCCGCGCAGCCCGTCCCGGACCACGGGGTGGTCGTCGACGATCAGCAGGGTGATCACCAGGTGCCTCCGGGGGTGCTTTCGGCAGCGACGACGCCTCCGGCGGGGACGGCGGGGACGGCGGGGATGGCGGGGACGGTGGCCGAGATCGCCGTTCCGCCGCCCGGTTCCGATTCGACGACGAGCTGTCCGGCGAGGCGCTGGACCCGGCGGCGCATGGCGGCGAGCCCGAAGCCGCCGTCGGGAGAGCGGTCGGGGCGGGCGGCGGCCGGGTCGAAGCCCACGCCGTCGTCGCGGATGTCGAGCGTCACCAGGTCGTCCAGGTAGGAGAGGGTGAGGCCGACCCGGGTGGCGCGGGCGTGCTTGGCCGCATTCGCCAGGGCCTCCTGGGCGGTGCGCAGCAGCGCCGCCTCGACCTCGGGGTGCATCGGGCGGGCGTCGCCGGTGGTGGTCAGGTGGGCGTCGATCAGGTGGAGCGCGGACCAGCGCCCCGCCACGTCGTCGATGGCGTCGGGGAGCCGGGCCTCGGCGAGGGCGGTGGGCTGCACGGCGTGGACGGTGCGGCGGGCCTCGACGAGGCTCTCCCGGGCGAGGCCGGTGGCGTGCCCGAGGTGGCGGCGCAGGGTGGCGGGAGCGTCCAGGTGCTGTTCGGCGGCCTGGAGTTGGGTGAGGATGCCGGCCAGGCCCTGGGCCAGGGTGTCGTGGATCTCGCGGGCCATCCGCTGCCGCTCGTCCAGCACGCCCGCCTCCCGGGCCTGGGCCATCAGCCGGGCGTGCAGGCCGGCGTTCTCGGCGAGCGCAGTCTCCAGGCGGGCGTTGGCCTCGTGCAGGCGGGTCAGCGCCAGCCGCTGTTCGGCGTTGCGCCGGTCGGCGGTCTCGACGAAGTGGAACAGCGCGCCGGCGAGCACCGCGGAGATCAGGCCGACGCCGGCCCAGTCCCACCACAGGCCGGCGGCGGCGATGCCGGACACGCCGCCCATGAACGCCGTCGTCGAGATCAGCGCGGTGGCGGCGGCGCCCGCATAGCGCGGACGGCCCGTCAGGTGCTGGAACGCCAACGGGTAGCCGGCGAAGGCGAACAGGCCGTACCAGGGGGCGACGGCGACCAGGCCCGCCGACAGCAGGATCAGCCCCGCGCAGTACCCGCCGCGCACCCGGGAGCTCCGCCGGGCCGGGCCGAGCAACTGGAAGCCGAGCATCCACAGCGCGGCGGCGGCCGAGAGCCCGAGCAGCAGCGGGACGGGCATCGGCGCGCGCTGGAGCAGTTGCAGCACGGTGACGGCGGTGCTGCAGAGCAGCAGGACGAATGGGAGGGCCCGGAAGGTTGCCGTCGCGGTGCGCTCCCGCCGGTCGACCGCGGTGCGCGGCTCCGCGTCGATGCTCAAAACCCTTACTCCCAGCGGAAGTGCCGGGCAGCGAGTGCGCCGGCCACCGTCGTCCACCCGAGCAGGGCGGCAAGGTGGATCGGGTGCGGCCAGTGCCCGGCGGTGGCGTCCTGCAAGGATTGCACGCCCGCGCCGAGCGGCGTCAAGTCACTGATCGTCAGCAGGACGTCGTTCATCTGCGCACGTGGGAGCCACAGGCCGGCGAAGAACGCCAGCGGGAAGAACACCAGCGACCCGGCCGCGGCGGCGCTGCGCCCGTTCGGGGCGAGCGCGGCGACCAGCAGGCCGATCGCGAACATCGCCGACGCCACCAGCAGGTAGCCGAGCAGGTACGCCGGGAGCAGCCGTGGCAGGTGGATGTCGAACGCGAGGCGGCCGACGGTCAGCATGACGAGCATCGTGGCCAGGGACAGCACGCCGGCCATCAGCAGCTGGGCGCCGAGCAGCAGCAGTGGGCCCACCGGTGTGGTCCGCAGCCGGCGCAGCACGCCCTTCTCCCGGTAGCCGGCGAAGAGTTGGGACAGGCCGCTGAGCGCGAACAGGGCCAGGCCCAGCACCACCACGATCGGCAGGTAGAGCGTGATCGGCCGGACGTTGCCCAGCTCGGGGCTGGCGGTCCGCATGGCGGGGACGAGCCCGAGCACGACCAGCAGCAGCGGGGCGAAGGCGAGCGCGAAGAACACCACGACCGGTTCGCGGAGGAACAGCCTGGTCTCGGTGACGGTGAGTCGGAACAGCGGGGACGGCATGGAACGGGACTCCTCAGGCGTCGGGGTGGCCGGTGAGGGTGACGAACGCGTCCTCCAGGGACTGCTGTTCGACCCTCAGGTCCAGGGCGGTGATCCGGTGGGCGGCGAGCAGCCCGGCGACGGCGAGCAGCAGTTGCCCGGTGCCCGTCACCACGAGCCGGCGGCCGGCCCGTTCGACGCCGCTGACCTCGGGGAGGGCGGCCAGTGCGGCCAGCGCGGCATCGTCCGGCGGCTCGGCGGGCCGGAAGTGGATCCGCTGCCCGGCCCCGCCGCCGGCTGCCGTCAGCCCGGCCGGGGTGTCGAGCGCGACGACCCGGCCGGCGTCGATCACGGCCAGCCGGTCGCAGAGCCGCTCCGCCTCGTCCATGAAGTGCGTGACCAGCAGGATCGTCACGCCGCGGTCGCGGATCCGCTCGATCAGGCCCCACACGTCCCGGCGGGCCTGCGGGTCGAGCCCGGTGGTGAGTTCGTCCAGCACCGCCACCCGTGGGGTGCCGAGCAGCGCCAGCGCGATCGACAGCCGCTGCTTCCAACCGCCGGACAGCCGGCGGAACTGCGTGCCGAGGCGGTCCGTGAGGTGCAGGATCTCGGCCAGCTCCCGCCAGTCGGCCGGCCGCCGGTAGAAGGAGCTGTACAGCTGCAGCGCCTCACCGACCGTCATTTTGTCCGGCAGCTCGCTCTGTTGCAGCTGCACGCCGAGCACCTGCCGCACCTCGTGGCCGTCGCGCCCCGGATCGAGCCCGCAGACCCGCACGGTGCCGCCGTCCCGGCTGTGCAGCCCCTCGATGCACTCCACAGTGGTGGTCTTGCCGGCCCCGTTGGGCCCCAGGATGCCGAAGATCTCGCCCTGCTCTACGGCGAAGCCGACACCGTTCAGCACGGTGTGCCCGCCGTACCGCTTGACGAGGCTCTCCACCTCGATGATTGCCATGGCAGCAGCCTGGCAGCGGGTGCGGTGCCGCCGGATCGACCGGACGGCCACGGTCGGAGAGCGCTGCGGTGGAGGCCGGCATCCACCGATCGGTTGATGGTGGGTCAGTTCGGGTGGGTGGTACGGGCGTCGGCGGTGCGGATGTCGGCGGTGCGGATGTCGGCGGTGCGGATGTCGGCGGTGCGACCCGAGGCAGTACGGCCTGCGGTGGTGCGGACTTCGGCGGTGAGGGCGGCGACGGTCGGGAACGCCTCGGGGTGGGTGAGCAGGCGGACGGCCAGGGCGACGGCGGGGAGTTCGCAGGCGGCGCGGACGGCCGGGTCGGGGATGGTCTGGAAGTCGGCGACGTGGGCGAAGCCGAAGACCCGGCGGAGGATCTCCGCGCCGCAGAAGCCGAGGGTGTCGGCGAGGACCAGGCCGAGGTGGCGCCGGCGTTCGGCGTCGAGTTCGGCGGGGTCGGGGAAGAGCACGCGCGGGTAGGCGGTGCCGGCGGTCGCGCGCTCCCAGCGGGCCAGGTAGTGGCGGGTGAACTCGTGCCACAGCTCGTCGACGGCGGCCAGCAGCCAGTCCTGGTAGCCGTCGCGGTCCGGCCCGGGCGGGCGGTGGCCGGGCTGGGCGTAGTGGGCGATCAGCAGGTGGGCCAGCAGGGTGCCGAGGTCGAAGCCGATCGGGCCGTAGCAGGCGAACTCCTGGTCGATGACCCGGGTGTCGTCCGGTGTGACCAGGACCGACCCGGTGTGCAGGTCGCCGTGCAACAGCGCCTCGGTGCAGGTCAGATAGCGCAGCTTGAGCCGGGAGACGGCGGTCCGGACGGCGGTGTCGGCCTGCAACCGGCCGAGGACGGCGTCGAGTTGGGGGCTGGTCCAGGAGTTGCGCGGGTGCGGGTGGTAGATCTCCGTGAAGACCATGTCCTCCATGAGGCCGGTCATCTCGGTGTTCCCGTGGAACAGCGCGACCAGCGGCCGCTTCCGCGTCGCCGGCAGGCCGAGGTCACTGGTGCCGACCATGGTGGCGGCCAGGTGCTCGCCGAGCTGCCGGGCCAGGTGCGGGTAGCGGACGCCGTCGACGAGACCCTGTCGCAGGACCGTGTGGGGTGCCAGGTGCTCGACCGCGAGCAGGTTCAATTCGGCGTCGTAGTGGACGACTTCGGGCACCCTGGGGGAGTGCCGGGCGTGCTCCAGCAGGGCGCGGTGCTCGTAGAAGGCGCGCTCCGGGGTGAGCGGCCAGGACTCCCCGACGGCACGCACGTACGGCATCGCCTGTTTGACGCAGAGCCGTCCGGCGGGCCCATGCAGCAGGTGCACGTAGTTGACGTTGCCGTCGCCGATCTCGCTGACCGCCCAGTCGTCCGGCCCGCCGCCGAGCCGGTCGACGACGGCGGGGACGGCGGCGAGCCGGTCGGCGAGCGGTCGGCCATCGAGCAGGCGGCCCTTGGGCAGGGGGACGGTGGCGGTCACGGTGTGCTCCTCGGGCAGGGGTGGTTCGGTCGCCGGTGGCGTCAACTCGGCTCCCAGTGCGTCGCGTTCGGCCGGAGCCAGGGCGGCGGGTCGAGCCCGAAGCCGGCCTGCAGGACGCTCTCGGCGGCCTGTAGGACGCCCTCGACCGAGCCGGGGCGGGGCGTCCAGGCGTCGTTGATCCAGTGGACCGGCTCGCCGGGAAGGGGGCGGCGCATCGCGGGGATCACCCGGTCGGGGTCGGGGCCGGGCCGCCAGACGGGCCAGGCGGCCGGCCAGGCCTGCCAGCGGGCGGCGGTCGGGGGCGGGGCGGTGTCCAGGCCGTGCATCCGGACGGCCAATTCATGCGCGTGGGAGGCCAGTTGAGGCGAGGTCGAGGCCCAGTGCGGGTGGGCCGGGCCGTCCGCGTAGACGGCGAGCAGGGCGGCGGGGCCGTCGACCTCCGGGGTGTGCCAGTACCAGAGTTGACGGTTCGGCAGGTCGGTGGTGCTCCGCCCGTGGGTGACGCCCGCCTCGCGCCACCAGGCGGTCGGGTAGGTGAGGAAGAGCTTGACGGCGGGGACGTGGAGCTGGGCGGCTGCCCCGGGGAGCGGCAGCACCGTCGCGCCGGCCGACGGCGGCAGGGCGAGCACGACCGTCCGGGCCAGCGCCTGCGCCCGCTCGAAGTGGAGCCGGTAACCGGCGCCGGAGCGCTCCAGGCCGGTCAGTCGGTGTTCGAGGAAGGTCGCTCCGCCGGCCTCCGTGAAGCGACGGTGCAGGGCGCGGGGGAGTGCCTCGAAACCGTCGCGCAGGCGCAACAGGCCGACGCCAGGCGGGTTCTGGGCCATGGCGTCGAGCCAGTGCGCGGCGCTGCCGGCGGCCGTCCGCTGGTCGTAGCCGCCGCTGTCCTGGACGAATCGCGCGGCCTCGGGGCCGAGCCCGGCGTCCAGCACGGCCGTCCACGGCACCTCGTGCAGCGCCCGCCCCCGCCAGCGGGCTGCCCGCCGGGCCTGCCGGTAGTGCTCCACCGCCGCCGCAGTACCGCCGATCGCCGAAGTGCCGCCGATCGCCGAGCGCAGTGCGGCGAAGTCGGGCAGCACCTGCGAGGCGGCCAGCTCGGCCAGGCCGTCCGCGGTGCGTCCGCGTTCGGCCGGCCGCATCCGGTACGGCAATTCGGCGGAACCGGCGAGCAGTTGGTGGGTGCGGAGCGGGACACCGCGCAGGTGGGCGAGGTTCTCGGGGCGGCCGACCGGGAAGTCGACGGCCGCCAGGCCCAGGTGGCGGACCAGGTCGGTGACGGTGTGCTCGGTCGGGTCGAAGCGCATCGCCCCGTACTCGGCGATCACCTCGGGCAGCCCCGGCAGGGCCGCGGAGCGCAACCGCCCGCCGATCCGGGCGCTCGCCTCGAACAGCGCGGTGCGCGGCCCGGCCAGCCGGTGGGCCAGGTAGCAGCCGCCGACGCCCGCACCCACCACGGCGACATCCCACATCCCGGTGCCCGTCCCTCCGGCCGCCGGTTGCTCCGAGCGCCGCTGGTCGTGCGGGCGCGAACCGGTCCAATCAGACTGTAGTGATCCAGTCGCGGTATGTGACGGAACAGCTGTCCGCGCCGCGGCGCGGGCCCGGACGATCGGGGTCGACGATGACCTTCAGGCAGCAGGTTCCCGCGGCGGCGGTCGACGGATACCGCCACCTCGAGCAGTACTTCACCGACGTCCGCGCCTTCTTCGAGGTGCTGAACGTGCGCTTCTCCATCCCCGAGTACGGGGTCAGCCTGAAGCCGATCGGCGGACAGGCGCTGTTCTCCAACGCCAACAGCTACCTGCTTTCGGACGACAGCTCCTACCCGTTCTACCTGTGGCTGCCGACCTGGCTCGGCCGGTTCTACCTCGACCCGACGACCGTCCCGCCCGGCACGTCGGGCGACGACTGTCCGATGGGCCGGGCGCGGCTGATGGCCTTCGTCTGGCCCTGGCTGGGTTTCAACGACGCCTACCTGGACGACGCGGACGAACCGGAGTGCTGGTTCGGCGTCGCCGAGCCGCGCCCGGCGGACCCGCACGAGCGGGCGATGGACACTGCCGAGAAGATCTTCCAGTTCTTCCGGCTGGAGCGGACCAAGGAGCTGGAGAGCGCCGGGTGGACCACCGGCCACTTCCGCGGCAGCGACATCGGCTGCGACCTGCGCGGCCACTGGTTCCTGCGGCGGGTGCCGCTGTCCCGGCTGACCACCTATCACGAGGTGGAGAAGCACGTGATCGCCCCGTTGGGCGAGCAGTTCCACCGGATGAAGTCGATGGACGCCGACCTGTCGCAGCCGGTGGCCTGCCCGCTCCCGGAGGCCGAAGTGCTGCCCGAGGACTGGTACGGGCAGAACTTCGACGGCGCCGATCGGGTCGACGGCTCCGGTTCGCATTTCGACGGGGCCGGCCGGGTCGACGGCTCCGGGCAGTGACGCCGGAGTCCGACTGGCGGCCCCCGCCGGGCGTCCCCGAGAGTCTGCTGCCGGGGGCGCCCGCCCACGACCCGGACGATCCGACGGAGAGCGCGGTGGTCCGCCGACTGGCCGACAACTGGCACCGGCGGGCCGCGGTCAAACGGGACGAGGCCGATCTGGACGCCCTGTTCGACCCGGGCCGGCCCGACTATCCCGAGCGGATCCTGCCGTTCCACGACCACCCGGCCTACCGGCAGCTGGAGCCGGACGCCCGGACCCGGCTGCTGGCCTGGGCCTGGATCGCCTACAACCACCGCACCGTGCAGGCCGAGCAGTACGTGGTCAACGCGGCCTTCGCGCAGGCACTGGACGGCGCGTACGCGGGCGCGCGCGGGGAGGCGCTGCGCCGTTCGGTCGCGCAGGCGATGGTCGACGAGCAGTACCACTCGCTGATGCACCTGGACGCAAGCGCGCTGACGCACCGCCGCCGCGGCCTACCCGGGGCCGTCACCGACCTGCCGCCGCCGTGCACCGTCCGGGACCACGCGGCGCTGTGCGAGGCGGCCGACGAGTCGTGGCAGCGGCCACTGATCACGCTGGCGTTCGCGGTGGTGGCGGAGATGTCCGTCAACGCCTACCTGGACCTGCTGGCCGACGACACCCGGATCCAGCCGGTCAACAGCGCGACCGTGCGGCTGCACAGCCGCGACGAGTACTGCCACGCCTCGATCACCGCGGTGCTCGCCGAGACCGTCTTCCACCGGCTGGACGCCGACCGGCGGCATCGCTTCCTGGGCCTGCTGGGTCGCGGCCTGACCGCCTTCGCCGCCACCGACTGGGCGAGCTGGCGCCGGGTGATGGAACTGGCCCGCATCCCGAACGGCGAACGGATCCTCGACGACTGCCGGGCCGACCCGTCCCGGCGACTGCTGGTACGCGACCACAGCGGGCTGCGGGCCCTGGTCGACCGGCTCGGCGCCACCGGGCAGGTCGAATTCTCCTGACGCCGAGGGAAGTTCAGGAGTCGGCGGACTGCTTGCGGGCGCAGGCCGGGGCGCGGTGGGGCCGGGGGAGCGGCAGTCGGGTCGAATTGCTCGGACTCTGCGGGGAGTTCAGGGCTCGGTGGGCTGCTTGGCGGAGGGTGGGTAGGGGTCTGCGGTGGCTGCGGTGTGGAGGGCGGACTGTTTGCGGGCGTGGGTCGGGAGGGTGTGTCGGCCGGGTCGAAGTCGCTTGATCCCGGCGGGAGTTCAGGGCTCGGTGGGCTGCTTGGCGGAGGGTGGGTAGGGGTCTGCGGTGGCTGCGGTGTGGAGGGCGGACTGTTTGCGGGCGTGGGTCGGGAGGGTGTGTCGGTCGGGTCGAAGTCGCTTGATCCCGGCGGGAGTTCAGGGCTCGGTGGGCTGCTTGGCGGAGGGTGGGTAGGGGTCTGCGGTGGCTGTGGTGTGGAGGG
>NZ_JBIVPU010000001.1:355938-1138042 GCF_044754805.1 Kitasatospora sp. NPDC092948
TGGCGGAGGGTGGGTAGGGGTCTGCGGTGGCTGTGGTGTGGAGGGCGGACTGTTTGCGGGCGTGGGTCGGGAGGGTGTGTCGGCCGGGTCGAAGTTGCTTGATCCCGGCGGGAGTTCAGGGCTCGGTGGGCTGCTTGGCGGAGGGTGGGTAGGGGTCTGCGGTGGTTGCGGTGTGGAGGGCGGACTGTTTGCGGGCGTGGGTCGGGAGGGCGTGTCGGCCGGGTCGAAGTCGCTTGATCCCGGCGGGAGTTCAGGACTCGGTGGGCTGCTGGACGAAGGGCAGGCAGAGGTCCGCCGTGGCTGCGGCGTGGATGGCGAACTGTTTGCGGGCGCGGGCCGGGTCGCGGGCCTCGATCGCGCCGGCCAGGGCGCGGTGGCGCTGGGAGGGGGTGCTGCGCGATTCGGTGCCGCCGGGGTGGCCGGCGAGCAGCCGGGTCAGTTCGTGCTGGATGCCCTGTTCGGCCTCCAGTAGCCGGCGGGAGCCGGAGAGTTCGGCGATGTACAGGTGCAGGCCGGCGTCCGCGGTGCGATAGGCCTCGGCGTCGGCGACGACCGCGTCGGCGGCGGCCTCCAGTTCGCGCATCCGGGCCAGTCCGGCGTCGGAGGCGCGCAGCGCGGCGCGGGCCGATGCTTCGCCGGAGATCGCGATCCGCCAGGCCGTCAGCTCCTCGATGTCGGACCGGGTGTACGGGTGCAGGGCGGTCAACTCGCCGATCCGGGTGAGGATGTCGGGGACCACGAAGGTGCCCGCGCCGCGGCCGCGCCGGGTCTCGATCAGGCCGTCCTCGCGGAGCACCGCCATCGAGTGGCGGACGGTCATCACGGCGACGCCGAACAGCTCGGCCAGCGTCTTCTCCGGCGGCAGGCGGTCACCCCCGACCAGGATCCGTGCGCCGATCAGCTCGCCGAGCCGACGCGCGATCGCTTCGGCCGCTCCCGCCGCACGCACCGGCTCGATGTGTTGGGTCCACCCCTTGCCATCCATGAAATCTATCTTCTAGATTTCACATCTCATCCGCAAGCCGTTCAGGGAGAGCCTATGAGCGCCACCGATCACCCGGAACCCCTCATCGGGATACCCGTCCGCCTCAGCGACGGCGACGCTCCGGGCGCCGACATCCGCATCGGTGAGGCCAACCGGATCTTCGACGATGTCGTGAACCTGGTCCGGGCCGCCGGCGCCCGCCCCGTGCTGCTGGAGCCGGACGCCGTGGGCGACCCGTCGGCCGAGCAGCTCGCCGACTGCGCCGGCTTCGTGGTGCCCGGCGGTGGCGACGTCGACCCGGCCCGGTACGGAGAGGACGCGAAGCACCCGTCGCTGTACGACGTCAACCCGGTGCAGGACCGGCTCGACGAGGCCGTGGTCCGGTACGCGCTGGACAACGGCCGCCCGATGCTCGGCATCTGCCGCGGCATGCAGCTGCTGAACATCGTCCGCGGCGGCACCCTGCACGTGGACATGGCGCCGACCGACGTCCCGCACAACCCGGAGCCCGGTGTCGAGTGGGCCACCCACGAGGTCGTGCTGGCGGCCGGCAGCGCGGCCGCCGAGGCGTTCGGCCGCGACCGGATCGCCGTGGCCTCCGGGCACCACCAGGCGGTGGACCGGGTCGGCGAGGGCCTGGTCGTCTCGGCGCGCGCCGACGACGGCTGTGTCGAGGCGATCGAGCTGGTCGGCGACCCGGACGCGGCCTGGACGGTCGGCGTCCAGTGGCACCCCGAGGCGCTGGAGCCCCTGGCGGAGCTGCGGCTGCCGCTGTTCCGCGCGCTGCTGCACCAGGTGGAGGTCCGGCACGGAGTGGAGCTGCCGTCGTGAGCGACGTAAGAGAGACCCCGGGCGTCAGAGAGAGCCTCGACGTAAGAGGGAACTCCGACGTGGGAGAGCACCCCGCCGCAGGAGGGGCCCGGCCGCCGGAGGGCGCCCATGACACGGCCGTCGCCGTCGGCGGGGCCCAGCTGTCGCGGAGCCTGCTCAGCCGCCACATGACCATGATCAGCATCGGTGGCGCGGTCGGCGCCGGGCTGTTCGTCGGCTCCGGCGTGAGCATCCAGCAGGCCGGCCCGGGCGTACTGATCGCCTACGCGGTGACCGCCGCCATCGTCATCGTCGTGATGCGGATGCTCGCCGAGATGTCGGTGACCCGCCCCGACACCGGCGCCTTCGCCGTGTACGGCCGCCTCGCGTTCGGCCGCTGGGCCGGCTTCGCCAGCGGCTGGATCTACTGGGTCGGCTGGCCGCTCGGCATGTGCATCGAGTCCATCGCGGCCGGCAAGATCGTGCACGGCTGGATCCCCGCGCTGCCGGTCTGGCTGATCGCCGTGCTGATGCTCGCCGCGGTGACGGCCGTCAACCTCGGCTCCGTCCGCGCCTACGGCGAGATGGAGTTCTGGGTGGTCTGGGTGAAGGTCGCCGTGATCGCCCTGTTCATCGGCGTCGGCCTGGTCGCCGTGGCCGGCCTGCTGCCCGGCACGCCCGCCCCCGGCGCCGACAACCTGCTCGGCCGGGGCGGCTTCCTGCCGATGGGATTCAGCGGGATCGTCATCGCCACCTCCGGCGCGATGTTCTCCTTCTCCGGCACCGAGATCGTCACCATCGCCGCCGGTGAGGCCGAGGACGCCGCCGCCGCGATCCGCAAGAGCACCCGCACCATCCTGTGGCGCGTCACCGTGTTCTATCTCGGCTCGCTGTCCGTCGTGGTGCTGCTGCTCCCGTGGAACAGCGCCGCCGTCGGCGACAGCCCGTTCGCCGCCACCCTGGACCACCTCGGCATGCCCGGCGCGTCCACCGTGCTCAACGTGGTGCTGTTCGCCGCGATGCTCTCCACCATGAACTCGCAGGTCTACGCGAGCTCCCGGATGCTGTTCGCGCTGGCCCGCGACCGGGACGCGCCCGCGCTGTTCGCCCGGATCTCCCGCCGCGGCGCCCCGCACACCGCGATCCTGTTCACCTCCGCACTGGCCGCGGCCTGCCTGGTGCTCGAAGTGGTCCACCCGACGGACGCCTTCAGCCGCCTCGTCGACGTCACCGGCGACACCGTCTACGTCACCTGGATCGGCATCGCCGCCGCTCACCTGGTGCTCGGCCGCCAGGACCGCGCCGACGGCCGCAAACCCGTCGAGGGCACCGCGGTCTGGCTGTTCCCCGGCCTGACCTGGGCGGTCCTGCTCGCCCTGCTCGGCCTGTACGCCGTGATGATCGTCCTCGCCGACTCCCGCGTCGACGCCCTGCTGGCGCTGGCCCTCACCGTGGCCGTCTCGCTGGCCGGCCGGTGGCTCCAGCACAGGCAGGCGGACCCGCCCCGGTCCTGATCCGGGGCCGTGGCCGGACGGGGGGCCGGCCGTCCCGAGCCCCAGATGCGGACCGGGCAGGGCGGTGGGACGGTGTCGGGGAGGCGCGGTGAGGTCCGGCCGACCGACGGGTGCGAGCAGAGGCCGGGCGCCGCGCGGTTCGCGCACCGTAAGGGGTCCCGATGTTCGACACCAGTTTTGCGTTCCCCCGCGCCCTGCTGACCCCGACCGCCGGCCCGGGCGGCCGCGTGGTCGTGATCGGCGCCGGCATCGCCGGCCTGGTGTGCGCATACGAGCTCCAGCAGCGCGGCTTCGACGTGACGGTGTACGAACGCGGCAACCGGCCCGGCGGGCGGATCCGCACCCACCGGTTCTGGGACGGCACGCACGCCGACCTCGGCGCGATGCGGATCCCCGCCAACCACCACTGCGTGCTGCACTACGTGGAACGGTTCGCGCTGGCCACCCGGCCCTTCGTCAACGCCAACCCGCGGGCCTACTACCACCTGCGCGGCAGCCGGGTCCGGGTCGACGAGGTCTCCTCGCTGTTCCCCGCCTTCGCGCTGCGCCCCGACGAACGCCACACCCCCTCCGCGCTGCTCGACCGGATCCTCGCCCCCGTCTGGCGGGCCCTCAGCGTCGAACAGCAGCGCCGCGCCCTCGCCGGCCACTGGGACGATCCGGCGCTGGAGCGCGCCGCCTCGGTGTCGCTGTGGCAGTTCGTCCACAAGCACCTCTCCCAGGACGCCTGGGACCTGTTCGGGCACGCCAGCGGCCTCGCCCACTACGAGCAGTCCTCGCTGCTGGAAGTCCTGGTCGACTACTTCGGCCTGTTCCACCGCGGCCAGGTCGAACTCGCCGACGGCATGGACGCCCTGGTGCACGCCTTCGTCCGGGCGCTGCGCCCCGGCACCCTGCGGCTGTCCACCCGGATCGACGAGATCACGCTGCGCGCCGAGGGCGTCCGGGTGCGCGGCCGGCGGATCGGCGGACGGCTCGACGAGGACGCCGACTTCGTGGTCTGCTGCATCCCCGCCCCCGCGCTCGACCAGATCGCCGTCACCCCCGGCCTGCCGCACGCACAGCGCCACGCCGTGCGCGGCATCAGCTACGCGTCCAGCGCCAAGACCGTGCTGCACGTGACGCGCCGCCGCTGGGAGATCGAGGACGGCATCCACGGCGGCGGCAGCTTCACCGACCTGCCGATCCAGCAGTGCTGGTACCCGTCCGACAACGCGGTGCGCACCGACGGCGGCGTCAACGGCTCCGGCACCCCCCGCTGGGACGCCGCCGACCGGCAGCGCTCCGCCGAACCCGCCGCGCTGCTCGGCGCGTACCTGTGGGGGGCCAACGCGCGGCGGTTCGCCGCACTGGAGCAGGCCGACCGGGAGGCCCTGGTGCTGGAGTGCCTGGAGCAGCTGCACCCCGGCATCACCGGCGACGTCGACGACATCGTGCACTGCAACTGGGACGTGCAGACCGGCATGGGCGGCGGCGCGTTCGCCCACCTCACCCCCGGCGAGCACACCCGCTACCTGTCGGTGCTCGGCGCGCCCCACCCCGCGCACCGGCCGCGGGTCTTCTTCGCCGGCGAGCACCTGTCCGGCGCGCACGCCTGGTGCCAGGGCGCCGCCCAGTCCGCGCTCGGCGCCGTCGGCCTGCTGCTGGAACACGCCCGGCAGGCCGACACCGCCGCCCCCGTGAGCGCCACCTGATGGACCGGGCCGAGCTGCTCGCCCCGCTGACGCCCGCCGCGGACACCGTCGAACAGGTCGGCGTCGAGGTCGAGTGCGGCCTGCTCGACCCGGCCACCGGCATCGGCGCCCGCTACCACGGCCCGCGCGGCGTACGGGCCGTGCTGGAAGCGGTACTTCGGCACTGGGGCGGCGAACCCCAGTGGGACGCCGACTGCCTGGCGGGCGTCCGGCTGCCCGACGGCAGCACCGTCACGCTGGAGCACGGCGGGCAGATCGAGTACTCCTCCCTCCCCGGGCCCGGCGTCGGCAAGACCATGGACGACGTCCGCGCCGCGCTGGCCCGGCTCGCCGACCTGGCCGCCGGATTCGGACTCGCCCTGGTCCCCGGCGGCAACCTGCCCTTCGGCCGGCTCGCCGACGTCGACTGGGTGCCGATGTCGCGCGGCGCCCTGATGCGCCAGTACTTCGCCGACCTCGGCCCGGCCGGGGCCCGCGCCCCGCACATCATGGGGCTGTCGCTCTCCACCCAGGCCACCCTCGACTTCCTCGACCCCGCGGACCTCACCAGGAAGCTGCGGATGCAGACCGCCGTCGCCCCCGTGGTCTCCGCCCTGTTCGTCAACTCGCCGCTGCACCAGGGCCGCCCGTCCGGACTGCTGTCCCACCGCTGCTGGGCCTGGCTGCGGATGGACCCGCGCCGGACCGGCCTGCTGCCGCCCGGCCTGCGGTCCGACGTCGGCGCCGAGGACGTCGTCGACTGGGCGCTCGGCATCCCGCTGATCCACTACCGCACCGCCGACGGCCGCTACCACCGCGCCCCCGACGGCAGCTTCGCCGAACTGCTGCGGCACGGCCTCGACGACGCCCCGCGGCGCTGGGCCGCCCACCTCGACCAGCTGTGGACCGACACCCGGGTGCGCCGCACCCTGGAACTGCGCGGCGCCGACGGCCCGCCCCACCCCCACCTCGGCGCGCTGCCCGCGCTCTGGACCGGCCTCAGCTACCACCGCGAATCCTGCGACGCCGCCTGGGAGTTGACCGCCCGGCACAGCGCCGCCGACCACCGCGCCACGCGGGCCGAACTCCCCGTCCGGGGCCTGGACGCCCGCCTCGGCGACACCCCGGTGCGCCCGCTCGCCGTCGAACTGCTGCGCCTGGCCCGGGCCGGCCTGGACGCCCGGGTCGCCGCCGGACTGGAACCCCCGCACGTGCCCGGCCGGCTCGACCCGCTGGACGAGATCGTCGCCACCGGCCGCACCTTCGCCCAGCAGACCCTGGCCCGCTGGGACGGCGAGCTGCGCGGCGACCCCGCCCGGTACGTCGCGGCCTACCGGATCTGACGGCTGGTCAACCTGTCGGCGCAGGCCGCGATCAAGGCATCTGTCACCTGCGTGACCCGCGCGCCCCAGCGGACGTTCGCGTTCACCTCGCACACCGTGAAGGTGCCGTCCTCCTCGAACAGCAGGTCGACGCCGGCCAGCACCAGACCGATCTGCTCGGCGGCCCGCACCGCCAGCTGCTCCGCCGCCGGATAGCGGCCGGGGCACGGCTCGACGGTGCCGCCGAGCGTCACGTTCGACTGCATCAGGCCGTTGGACGAGGTGCGCAGCCCGGTGGCCACCGGGCGGCCGTCGACCACGATCACCCGCAGGTCCCGGCCGTGCGAGTGCCGCACGTAGCGCTGGAACAGGAACGGCACGTCGGGGCGCAGGCTGCCCTGGACATCGGCGACCGTCGCGGCGTCCGGCGCCAGGAACACCCGGTGGCCGCCGCTGCCGCGCACCGCCTTCACCACGCACGGCTCGGGGATCCCGACCAGCGCCCGGTCCGGCCGGGTGTCGGTGTAGGTGCGGGTGTCGGGGACGGGCAGGCCCGCCTCGGCGAGCTGCTGGAGCTGCCAGAACTTGTTGGCGCAGGTCAGGATCGACTCCGCCGGGTTGATCAACGCGGTGCCCATCGCCTGGAGTTGGCGCAGCAGGGTGATCTCCCGATCGCTGCTCAGCGACGTCATCGCCAGCCGCACCACCGCGAGCCGGGGCGGCGTGACCGGACGCCCCGTCAGGTCGTACAGGGCCAGCTTCCCGCCCGTCACGCCCAGCAGCAGCCGATCGGTCGACACCACCGCGAACCGCGCTCCGAACGCCTCGGTGAAGTCCCTGGCCAGCCGTTTCGCGACCGGGGAATTCAGCACGGTGGGGCCGAGCAGCAGCCACAACTCAGCCTCGGGCAAGGGTAGTTCGGACACGGAAGGGTCTCCTCGGATCGACGGGTGGACGAGCGCCCCCATCATCCGGGCCCGGGGCGTCGCCGGTACAGCCACCGCGCCGACCGCGCGCCCCTGGGGGCGTGGACTGCCGGTGGAGTGCGCCTGCTGCGCCCCCCTGCGCCGCCGTGTCCGGCCCCGGATTGCCGGGCCGGGGTCGCCCGCGCGACGCACGATGGCGCCCTCACCCCGTCGCCGACCTGCGCTTTCGTCGGCGACACCGGCATTCCGAGGAAGGAGCCACCTCCCGTGGCCGTCCCCACCGCACCCGACCAGACCGTCACCGACTACAGCCTCCCGCACGCCTACTGGCTGGCGAGGGCCTCCGATCTCGCCTACCAGGACGACGCCGCCGTCGAGCGGCAGGCCCACGACTGGGGCTTCCCGACGGTCCGGCATCACGCCACCGCGTTCACCCCGCCGTTCCCGCTCCAGGACACCCAGGCGTACACGGCGGCCAGCGACCGGATGATCATCACCGCGTTCCGCGGCACCGAGCCCAAGGAGATCCGCGACTGGCTCACCGACGGCACCACCCCGCCCTGGCCCGGCCCGGCCGACACCGGCTACGTGCACTACGGCTTCGCCGAGGCGCTGAGATCGGTGTTCCCGACCGTCCGCGACACCATCGCTGAGCTGCGCACCAACGGGCAGACCGTGTGGTTCACCGGGCACAGCCTCGGCGGCGCGCTCGCCATGCTGGCCGCCGCCCGGCTCTACCTGGAGGACCCCGAACTCCGCGCCGACGGCGTGGTCACCTTCGGCCAGCCCCGGACCTGTGACCGGCTGCTCGCCGCGGCTTACAACAACGGTTTCCAGCAGCGCAGTTACCGCTTCGTCAACAACAACGACATCGTCCCCCAGCTGCCCCCCGAGCCGGCCTTCACCCACGTCGACGCGCTGCGCTGGATCGACTCCGAGGGCCGGATCCACGACAGCGGCGCCGGCCTCGTCGGCGGCCTCGCCAACCGTGCGAAGGGGGTGGCGGCCGACGCGTTCTCGCCCACCGGCGAGGGCATCCGGGACCACTTCATGCGCAACTACCTGGCGGCGATCGAGCAGAACCTGTCCTGAAGGCGGACGGAGATTTTGAGCAGACACGGTCACGATTTGGCGTGAACATTACGGACACTTCACCACTGGTCGTACTGGTCGGTCACTTGGGCTCTATCCGCGTAGATCCCTGATGCCCCACCATGGTCCCGCTCCAGGAACCATCACGCCGGACCCGGCCCGGGTCCGGCGTCCATGGCCTGCCCGGAAGGCGGGCGGCCGCTTCAGGTGGAGGCTCCCCCATGTTCTCCCTGCACTCTGCACAACGGTTCCGCGCGGTGCTGACCGGCGTCGCGCTGACCGGTCTCGCCGTCACCGCCGCCCCGGGCCTCGCGTCCGCTGCGCCCGTCGCCGCCGGCCCCCAGCGGCACGCGACGCGCGTCTCGGCGGTGGATTCCATCGAGGACGGCACGGCCCGCTCGCTCGCGCTCTCACTGGCCGACAAGGCGTGGCAGCGCCAGGTCTCCGGCGCGCTGGCCAAGGGCGGGGCGGTCGGACTGCACGGCCTCACCGCCGGTTCGGCGACGAAGGGCGCGGCCGGTCTCGGCGAGCGCGTCGCGACGGCGGACCGGCAGGTCGTCGAGGCCAAGGGCCTGGGCGCGGACACCGGTTCGCTGCTCCGGGTCCGGCTGGTCGGCGCGGCCGCCGACGGTGTGGAGCCGCTGGTGGCGTCCTCGCCGTCGGACGACCACGCCACCGCGGTGGTCGCGTACGACAGCACCGGCAAGGCGTACGACCTGGCCGCCGACCACGCCCCCGACCGCCCGGTCATCCTGGTCGACGTCGACACCGACAAGGCCACCGAGGCCGGCCTGAAGGTGCTCCAGCAGGAGCTCGCCGCCGCGGGCCTCCAGGCTCCGGCGAGCGCGCCGACGAACACCGCTGCGGCGGCCGGCGGCTTCTGGACCACCCGGGTCACCTCGGTCACGGTCAAGGACGTCAAGGAGCCCTGGTTCAAGGGCGCCGCGGAGATCTTCGACCTGGTCACCGGCTTCGGTCTGGACGGCAAGGTGCGCGTCGACACCGTGACGATGCCGTACCTGGACTACGCCAACACCACGTACTACCCGAACCAGATCCTGGTGAACTGGTCGCTGTACAAGTACAACCTGGCCGACGTCGTGATGATGGAGGACGACGGCGACACCAACTACTCCTCGCTGGCCAAGGCGCTCGCAGCGGCGCTGCTGACCATCACCGACCAGGGCGCGTACATCCCGCTGGTCAACGCGATCATCGACGCGATGCCGTCGTCCTGGTGGACCGACGACCCGGACTACGTCGACTCCTGGTACACCCTGGCCACCACCACGACCGGCACCCGTGCCGGCGCCTCGGCCAACGGGACGATGACGTTCGACCGGTACTGGGTGTCCGCGCTCTGACGGACCGACAGGAGTGAGCCGGGCGCCGGCGGGGCACTGCTCCCGTCGGCGTTCGGCGTTCGGCGTTCGGCGTTCGGCGTTCGGCGTTCGGCGTTCGGCGTTCGGCGTTCGGCGTTCGGCGTTCGGCGTTCGGCGTTTTGGGCCGCCGGGCCCCGAGGTGGTGTGATGTCGGCGCCGACTCCCGAGGGGCCGGCGCGGGAAGAGGAGGTCCGTTGTCCGCGGAGCCGTTGTCCGCCGCCGATCGTGCGGAGCGCTGGCGTGAGGCCGTGTCCCGGGCGTTCGTGCCGATGGCGGTGGAGTTCCTGGAGGACGAGCCGTCGCCGGGGACGATCGTCGGCCACCGGCTCGGCCCGGTGCGGATCCTCCAGGTGCAGGCCGGCCCGCAGACGGTGACCCGGAGCGGGCGGCCGACCGCCCGGGACGGCGACGGGTCGCTGATCCTGACGCTCCAGCAGCGCGGCACCGCGCTCAAGGAGCAGGACGGGCGGGAGACGTCCGTCCGGCCCGGAGAGTTCTCGATCACCGACGCGTCGCGGATGTTCCGCAAACGCCTCGGGGAGGACTTCGCCTTCACGTCGTTCCACTTCCCCCGCGCCGAACTGGACGTTCAGGAAAGGGACTTGCGGGATCTGACCGCCATCGCCTTCGGCCCCGGCGAGGGCAGTGCGGCACTGGTGGCGACCTACCTGGCCGGGATGGCCCGCGAGGCGCCGGTGCTGGACGAGGCGGTCGGGCGGCGGGCCGCGGCGACCGCGCTCGACCTGCTGGCGCTGCTGGTCGACGACCGCTGCGGGCGGGCGGCGAGACCGCAGTCGGCGCACAGTGCGGCCTCGCTGGCGCGGATCAAGGACCACATCCTGCACCACCTCCCGGACCCGGACCTGTCGCCGTCCGCCATCGCGGCGGCGAACCAGGTCTCGCTGCGGCTCCTGCACAAGCTGTTCCAGCAGGAGGGGACGACCGTCGGGGCGTGGATCCGGGCGCAGCGCCTGGACCGGTGCCGCCGGGACCTGCGCCGGCCGACGACCGCACAGCTCGGTGTCGCGGCGATCGCCCGGCGCTGGGGCTTCGTCAACTCCAGCCACTTCGGACGGGCGTTCCGGGAGGCGTACGGGATGACGCCGCGCGAGTGGCAGGCGGTCGGCCGGTCCCGGGACTGACCTCGCGCCCGGGACCGGCCGGCTGCCGGACGAGAGGGCCTAGTTGACGTTGACGGCCTTCCAGGCCGCCGCCACCGCGGCGTACTCCGGGGCGCCGTACAGGTCGAGGGTCGCCCTGAGTGTCGCCTTGCGGGCGCTCGCGTAGGTGGTGGTGGGCAGGAAGTAGAGGTTCAGTGCCCGGTACCAGATCGCGGCGGCCTTGTCCCGGCCGATGCCGGTGAGCGTCGAGCCGTCGTACGTCGGGCTGTCGTAGCTCACGCCGTTGATCACCTGCGGGCCGCTGCCCTCGGACAGCAGGTAGAAGAAGTGGTTGGCGGGGCCCGAGGAGTAGTGCGGGTCCAGGGTGCCGATGCCCGGGTACCAGAAGTCCGGCGAGTTGTGGTCCCTGGAGGGTTGGTCCAGGTAGCGGATCGGGACGCCGTTGCCGCTGAAGTCGAGCTGTTCGCCGATCCAGTAGTCCGGCGGGTCGGCCGGCAGGTTGGCGTACCACTCGACCATGGTGCCGAAGATGTCCGAGGTGGCCTCGTCCAGGCCGCCGGGCTCGCCGCTGTACGGCAGGTTGGCGGTGGCGGAGTTGATGCCGTGGACCATCTCATGGGCGGCCGCGTCCAGTTCGGTCATCGGCTTGGCGTTGCCGGGGCCGTCGCCGTAGGTCATGCAGAAGCAGGCGTCGTCCCAGAAGAGGTTGATGAAGTTGTTGCTGTAGTGGACGCGGCTGCTGATGCCGACGCCGGTGTTCCTGATGCCGTTGCGGCCGAAGGTGTTCTTGAAGTAGTCCCAGGTCGCGCCCGCCGCGAACTGGGCGTCCACGGCGGCGGTCTGGCGGTTGGACGCGAGGCCGTTGCCCCAGATGTTGGTGACGCTGGTGAACAGCGGGCTGCCGCCGAGGCCCGCGTCGACGGTGTACTGGTTGCCCCGGGTGGCGTCCTTCAGCTGGTAGGTCCCGGAGGCCTGCGTGGTGGTCAGGGGGACGGTCCCGACACGGAAGCCGGTGCCGGTGCCGGCCGCGGTGCGGAGGTCCTCGTCGTCGGCGAGCACCGCGCCGGTGGCCGCGTCCGTGATCAGCTGCTGCCGGCTGGGGGTGCCGTCGGCCCGCACCCCCTCCACCGGGGTCCGGTAGGCCAGGTGCGGGGTGTCGCCGCCGGCCCAGACCACCAGCTGCGCCGCGCCGGTGGCGCCGACCTGTGCGAGCGCTGTTCCTCGCAGGCCGGCGGCCGCCGCTGCGGCGGCCTGGTCGGCGGAGAGCCTCGGGGTGAGGGTCGGCAGCGACAGCTGCCCGTCGAAGGCCCGGTCGACGGAGGTGATCGAGCCGTCGGCCCGCTGGTGCACGATCAGGTCACCGTTGACGACGGGCAGGCCGGCGAGGGTGCGTTCGTAGCGCAGGTGGCGGTCGCCGTTGGCGTCCAGCACCGCGTCCTTGACGATCAGTCGCTCCTGGCCGCCCAGCGCGAGTGCTTCGGCCAGTGGGGCGGCCTCGGCCCCGGCCAGGGCGAGCAGGGCACCGCGCTGCTGCCCGACCGGCGGCACGCCCGCCTGTGCGGGGGCGGCGGCGACCTGGACGGCTCCGGCCAGCAGGACGGCGGCGGAGAGTACGGCTCCGACTGTCGGCTTTCGCTTCACGTGCGGGGTCCCTTCCACGAAACCGCAGGTGCGCGGTCGCGCCGCGGACCGGGGCGCCGGGGTTGGCACCGTGGGGCGGTCCGGGCGCTGACGTGCCACTCCGCACAGTTGGTCAAGTTCGTTGTGCTGTACGGGAGTTGGGCAGCAGCATGACAATCCCTTGGGGGAAATGACAGGCCCCCTTTGCAGATTGGCCAGGTTCCGCCACCGGGCCGGGAGGCCGTCCGCCTGCCGACCCGGCGAGGGTGCTGATCCGCGCGCGTCCCTACTTGGCCAGGAAGGCCAGCAGTGCGGCGTTGACCTCCGCGGCATGGGTCCAGAGCAGGCCGTGCGGCGCGCCCTCGATCTCCACGTACTCGGCGGCGGGCAGCGCGCGGTGGAACGGGCGGGCGGTGTTCTCGACGGGCAGGATGCGGTCGGCGGTGCCGTGCACGATCAGCGCCGGAACGTCGATCCTGGGCAGGTCGGCGCGGAAGTCGGTGTACCAGGTGGACGGTGCGGCCGAGGCCGCGTACGCGCCGCCGCCTGCCGCGACGTTCCAGCTGTTGCGGACGGCCTCCTCGCTGATCCGGGTGCCGAGGTTCTCGTCCAGGTTGTAGAAGTTCTGGAAGAACTCGCTGTAGTAGGCGAAGCGGTCGGCCTTCACGGCGTCGACGATGCCGTCGAAGAACTCCTTCGGCGCGGCACCCTCCGGGTTGTCCTCGGTCTGCAGCAGGTACGGCTCCAGCGAGGCGAGGAAGGCGACCTTGGCGACCCGGGCCGAGCCGTACGTCGACACGTAGCGGGCGACCTCGCCGGTGCCCATCGAGAAGCCGACCAGGACGGCGTCGCGCACGTCCAGGGTCTCCAGCACGGTGTTCAGGTCGGCCGTGAAGGTGTCGTAGTCGTAGCCGGTGGCCGGCTGCGAGGACCGGCCGAAGCCGCGCCGGTCGTAGCTGACGACCCGGTGGCCGGCGTCGAGCAGCGCGGCCTCCTGGCGCTCCCAGGAGGCCGCGTTCAGCGGGAAGCCGTGGATCAGCACGACCGGCTGCCCGGTGCCGCGGTCCTCGTAGTGGAGCTCGATCGCGGCGGTGTTCTCCTGGCCGACGGTGATGTAGGGCATGGCACTTCACTCTCGTCCGTGGGGTGGCCCGGCGTGCGGGCCGTTGACGAGTCACATGCTGGGTGCGATCGGGGGAGTCGGATCGTCCGGGCTCGGGCCCCTGGGCGATTTCTCGCTCCAGGGGACCGAGCCCGTCCGCGGTGGCGTCCGCTTCGCGGCGTCTCACTCGCGGTGGAGGACGAGCCGGGTCGCCAGGCCGCCGCCGACGCCCGCGACCACCGCCGGCGCGAGGCACCACAGCGGCCAGTCGGCCAGGCCGAGCGCGCCGTCCGCGGACCACCGGCCGGGGCCGGTGGCGGTGAGGGCGGCGGCGGTGACGATCAGGACGAGCGGGAACTCGTAGCCGTCGTGCTGGACCCACAGGCCGTGCGGCCACTTGACGGTCAGGGCGACGGTCATGACGCCCATGACGCCCGCGCCCGCGAGGGGGGTGAGCAGGCCGGCGGCGAGCATCAGTCCGGCGCCGATCTGGGTGCCGCCGGCCGCCAGGGCGGTGAGCCTGCCGCCCCGGAAGCCGTCGCCCCGGAACTCGGCGGTGCCGCCCTCCAGGCCGTTGCCGCCGAGAAAGTGGCTGATCTTCTGGACGCCGTGGCCGGCGATCAGCAGGCCGACGACCAGGCGGAGCAGGAGAAGTCCGGTGTCCATGCCGGTCAGCCCGCGGCGTGCGGGTCGATCATCGACTGCGCGTAGACGACGCCCATGCCGTAGGCGCCGCCGTGCTCCTTGACCAGGTCGGTGACGGCGACGTAGGTCTCGGTGCGGGCCCAGTCGCGCTGGAGCTCCAGCAGCACCTGCACCCAGGTGACGGGCACGGCGCCGGCGGCGGTCATCCGCTGGAGGGCGTGCTCGTGGGCGCGCGGGCTCACGCCGCCGGAGGCGTCCGCCACCACGTACACCTCGTAGCCCTGGGCCAGCGCGGAGAGCGCGGGCAGGACCAGGCAGACCTCGGTCCACAGGCCCGACAGGACGATCTTGGTGCGGCCGGTGGCCTTGACGGCCTCCACCAGCGCCGCGTCCTCCCAGGCGTTCATGCTGGTGCGGTCGACGATCTCCTGGTCGGGGAAGACCGCCCGCAGCTGCGGCAGGATCGGGCCGGAGAAGGACTCGGCGGCGACCGTCGACAGCACCACCGGCACGTCGAATATCTTCGCGGCCTTGGCCAGGCCCACGGTCGAGTTGATGATCGAGGTGCGGTCGCCGGAGCCGGTGCCGAAGAACATCTGCGGCTGGTGGTCGACGAACAGCATCATCGCGTTGTCAGGGGTGATCAGGTCCGGGCTCGGGGCGGCCTTGACGTTGGCGAAGTCGACCACAACGGCACCTTCTTTCGTGAGAACAACGGGAATTGACGAACCGGCGGGCACACGTCCGGGCCGGCCGGGGGGCCACGTCGACCACGCTAGGCCGTGACCGGCGGCCCGTTCTGCCCGCTGCGCGCCCGGCACTGTTCCCACAACGCATGAGGCGGAGACCGTGCACTCCGGGGCAAACGGCCATGCGCTGGGGAGGTGTTGGGCGGGCGGTGGAATGCCTAGGTTCGGTGCCGACCTCCCGTACGCCCGAAGGGGACCAGCCTTGTCCAGCATGCCCGTCGTCGGAATCCGCCCCGGCACCCCCGACCAGCCCGCGGACCTGGTCGTCCGCAACGCCAAGGTGTTCACCAACGACCCGCGCCGCCCGCAGGCCACCGCCCTCGCCGTCCGCGACGGGCTCATAGCGGCGGTCGGCGAGGACGCCGACGTCGCCGCGCTGGTCGGCCCCGGCACCCGGGTGGTCGACGCGCTCGGCCGGCGGGTCGTCCCCGGGCTCAACGACGCGCACCTGCACGTCATCCGCGGCGGCCTCAACTACGTGATGGAACTGCGCTGGGACGGCGTCCGCTCGCTCCGCCAGGCGCTCGCCATGCTGCGCGAACAGGCCGAACGCACCCCCGCCGGCCAGTGGGTGCGGGTGGTCGGCGGCTGGTCCGCCGACCAGTTCGCCGAACGCCGGCTGCCCACCCTGGCCGAGCTGAACGCCGCCGCGCCCGACACGCCCGTCTTCGTCCTGCACCTGTACCAGTCGGCGCTGCTCAACAAGGCCGCGCTGCGCGCCGCCGGCTTCACCCGGGACACCCCCGACCCGGCCGGCGGCCAGATCGTCCGCGGCCACGACGGCGAGCCCACCGGCCTGCTGATCGCCGCGCCCGGCGCGCTGCTGCTGTACTCCACGCTGGCCAAGGCCCCGACCCTGGACGAGGCCGACAAGCTCGACTCCACCCGGCACTTCCTGCGCGAACTCAACCGTTTCGGCCTGACCTCCGCGATCGACGCCGCCGGAGGCTTCCAGGCCTTCCCGGAGAACTACGGCACCGTCATGGAACTCGCCCGCCGCGGCGAGCTGACGCTCCGCATCGCCTACCACCTGTTCCCGCAGACCGCCGGCCAGGAACTCGACGACCTCAGGCGCTGGATCGACACCGTCCGCCCCGGCGAGGGAGACGCGTGGCTGCGCCTGAACGGCGCCGGCGAGAACCTCACCTGGGCCGCCGCCGACTTCGAGAACTTCGCCGAACCGCGCCCGCAACTCGGCGCGTACGAGAGCGAGTTCGAGCAGGCCGTCCGGATGCTGATGGAGCACGGCTGGGGTTTCCGGCTGCACGCCACCTACGACGAGACGATCCGCCGCGACCTCGCCGTGTTCGAGAAGCTCGCCGCCGAGGGCCTGTTCCCGCAGGGCAACCGCTGGCTGTTCGACCACGCCGAGACCGTCAGCGGCGAGAGCCTGGACCGGATCGCCGCACTCGGCGGCGCGGTCTCCGTGCAGAACCGGCTGTCCTTCCAGGGCGAGGCGTTCGTGAACCGCTACGGCGCCGCCGCGGCGGCCGAGGCCCCGCCGCTGCGCGCCATGCTGGACCGCGGCCTGACGGTGGCCGGCGGCACCGACGCCACCCGGGTGTCCTCGTACAACCCGTGGGTCGCACTGCACTGGCTGGTCTCCGGCCGCGCCGTCTCCGGCCGCCGGCTGGCCGCCGAGCACAACCGCCTCGACCGGGCCCGGGCACTGGAGCTGTTCACCCTCGGCGGCGCCCGCCTCACCGGCGAGCAGGACGTCAAGGGCCGCCTGGCCGTGGGCAGTTACGCCGACCTGGCGGTGCTGGGCGCCGACTACTTCACGGTCGAGGAGGCCGACATCGCGCACATCGAGTCGGTGCTCACGGTGGTCGGCGGCCGGATCGTGCACGCCGTCGCCGAGCACGAGGGCCTGGTCGCCGACCTGCCCGCGATCAGCCCCGAGTGGAGCCCCGTCGCCCGATTCGGCGGCTACCGGGCCACCCCCGCGCCCGGCCTGGCCGGCGCCCGGCAGGCGGACCGGGTGCTGGAGGCCGCCGCCGACTCCGACGAGCAGTACGCCTGGCGCCTGGCCCGCGGCCGGGCCGTCCCCGCCCCCGTCCCCGGGCAGTCGGCGCTGCCGCAGGACCCCTGCTTCCTGTGATGATCGGTCAACTCCGGAAGCCCGCCAACCCCGACGAGGAGACAGGCGTGTCCACCGCCACCCCGGCGTCGCAGATCACCGACCGCCACCCGCTGGCACTGGCCCTGTTCGGGCTCACCATGGCCAGCGGACTGATCGACGCCGTCAGCTACCTCGGCCTCGGCCACGTCTTCACCGCCAACATGACCGGCAACGTGGTCGTCATCGCGTTCGCCCTGGCCGGCGCACCGGGCTTCTCGGTCGCCGCCTCGATGACCTCGCTCGGCGCGTTCCTGCTCGGCGCGGTGCTGGCCGGCCGGTTCACCACCGGGCGGCGGCCGGGCCGGCTGCGCACCGCGCTGGTCCTGGAGGTCGCGCTGCACGGCACGGCCGCCGCCGTGGCGTTCCTCTGGGCGGTCGAGGGGCCCGTCCGGTACGCGGTGATCACGCTCGGCGCGGTGGCGATGGGCATCCGCAACGCCACCGTGCGCGGCCTCGGCGTCCCCGACCTCACCACCACCGTGCTCACCCTCACCCTGACCGGACTGGCCGCCGACTCCCGCCTGGCCGGCGGCACCGCGCCCCGCCAGCGCCGCCGGATCCTGTCCGTCGCCACCATGCTGGCCGGCGCGATCCCCGGCGCCGTCCTGGTGCTGCACGGGCAGCTCGCCTGGGCGCTGGTGGCCGGTGCGGCGCTGGCCGCCGTCACCGCCGTCCTCTACCGGGAGTGAACGGAGCTGGCCGCCGTCACCGCCGTCCTCCACCGGGAACGAACGGAGCCGGACGCCCTCACCGCCGTCCACTGCCGGGCGTGAAGCCGCAGGCCAGGGGCGTACTGCCGGGGCCGCCCGGCCGGGCGATACCCTGGCGTCCCGGGGCGCGGACCGGCCGGGCCGTCCGAGGGAATGAGGCACGGTGGACGGCGGGCGGGTTACTGGCCTGGTCGGACGGCAACGCGAGACCGAACTGCTGACGGCGGCACTGGTGCAGGCCGAGGAGGACGGCAGCGGCTCCGCGGTCCTGCTGCGCGGCGAGGCCGGGGCCGGCAAGAGCACCCTGCTGGCCTGGGTCGAACACAAGGCCCGCGCCCGCGGGTTCACCGTGCTGCGCGCCGTCGGCACGGAGGCGGAGACCGACTTCGCGTTCGGCGCCCTGCACCAGGTGTTCTGGTCGCTGCTCCAGCACTCCACCGCGCTGACCGGGCATCAGCGCGAGGCCCTGGAGAGCGCCTTCGGCGTCCGCTCCGGCACCCCGAGCGGATTCGCCGTCGGCGCGGCCGCGCTGGCCCTGCTGGACGAGGCGGCCCGCACCGCGCCCGTGCTGCTGGTCCTGGACGACCTCCAGTGGCTGGACTCGTCCAGCGCCACCGTCTTCGCCTTCCTGCACCGCCGCTCCACCCGCCTGCCGGTGGTGCTGGTCATCGCCGGCCGCCCCGGCGGCCGGTCCGCGCAGGTCTGGTCGGCCGAGGCGCTGGACATCGGCGCGCTGCCCGAGGCCGACGCGGCGGCGCTGCTGGACAGCCGCCGACCCGACCTCGCCGCCACCACCCGGGACCGGGTGCTCGCCGAGGCCGCGGGCAACCCGCTGGCGCTGGTCGAGCTGCCCGGGCAGCTGGCCGCCGCCCAGCAGCGCGGCTTCGCGCCGCTGCCCGAGCGCCTGCCGCTGGGCCGGAAGCTGGAGCGAATATTCGCCGAACGACTCGGCGAACTGCCGCCCGAGGCAGGCCGGTTGCTGCTGATGGCGGCGCTCGGCTCCGGGTCCGGCCGCGGCGGCCGGCTGCGGGCCGACGACGGCCGGGCCCTCGGCGACGCCCTGGCCCGGCTCGACGCGGACGGCATCGCCCGGCTCGACGACACCGGGCAGCTGGTGTTCCGTCACCCGCTGGCCCGCACCGCCGTGGTGTCCGCCGCCTCCGCCGCCGACCGCCGCCGGGCCCACCGCGACCTGGCCGGCGCGCTCGCCCCCGACGACCCGCGCCGGCTCGCCCACGAGGCCGCCGCCGCGCTGCTGCCCGACGACGCCCTCGCCGCCCGCCTCCAGGAGGCCGGCCGCGACCTCGCCGCGCGCGGCGGCGACGCGGAGGGCGCGTTGCTGCTGGAGCGCGCCGCCGTGCTCAGCACCGACTCCTGCAACCGCTCCCGCCGGCTCACCTGGGCGGCCGTGATGGCGGCCCGCGGCGGGCAGCTGTCCCACGCCGCGGCGCTGGTCGAGGAGCTGACGGCCACCACCGTGCCCGCGGACGTCGCCACGCTGTTCGGGTACGCGGTGGTGTACGTCGACCAGAGCCACCGCATCGACTTCGACTCCTCCACCGCGCTGCTGCCCGCCGTCCTGGACGCGCTGACCGCGCCGGGCGCCGACACCTTCGGCGGACTGGTCGAACAGGCCTTCTTCAAGCTGCTGCTGGCCGCCGCCTACACCGACGACCCGTGGACCTGGCGGGCCCTGGAACGCCACCGCGACCAGGTCTCCGAGGCCGGCCGGCTCTGCCTGACGGCCTGGACCGCCCCCGGCCCCGGCACCGCCGACGCCCTGCTCGCCCTGGCCCGCGACCTGCCGGCCGACCAGGAGGCCGGCGCGGCCTGGCTGCTGCTGTGGACGGCCTCCGCGCTCGACTCCGCCGAGGGCGAGGTGTGGCAGCGCTTCGCCGGGCAGCACAGCTACGCCACCCAGGGCTCGGTCGCCAAGGCCAAGGCCCACCAGGACTTCCTGCTCGGCCGCTGGGACCAGGCGCCGGTCTGCCTGCGCGAGGCCGAGATCGCCGACGAACTCGGCTACCGCACCAACGCCCTGATCTTCCGCCAGTCCTACGCGCACTTCCTGGCCGGCCGCGGCGACGAGGCCGGCCTGCGGGAGATCGACGAGGCGATCCGGCCGATCGCCACCCGGGCCCGGATGCGGTACGTGCTGGACCGCCTCGCCCACCTGCGGGCCCTGGTCGCGTTCGCCCACCGCCGCCACGACGAGGCGTACGCGCACCTGTGCGTCCTCGCCACGCCCGGGCACCCGGTCGGCGGGCCGCCGTGGCGGCACGCGCTGGTCCTCGACCAGGTCGCCGCCGCCGTGCACACCGGCCGCCGGGACGAGGCGCTGGCGCACCTCGCGGCGGCGCGGGCAGCCGGCTCCGCGGCGATCTCCGACCGGCACGCCTTCCTGTTCGCGGCCGCCACCGCGCTGGCCGCCGACGACGAGCACGCCGAGGACGCCTACCGGGCGGCGTACGTCGTCCCCGGCGCCGAGCAGTGGGTGTTCGACCTGGCCCGGCTGCGACTCGCCCACGGCTCGTGGCTGCGCCGCCGCCACCGGCCCGGCGCGCGGGAGGTGCTGCGGGCCGCCCACCACGACTTCGGCCGGCTGCGGGCGCTGCCGTGGATGCACTGGTGCGAGGAGGAACTGAGGGCGGCGGGCGAGGCGGTCACGGCGCCCGCGGGCGGGCCGACCGGGGAGCCGACCGAACTGACCGGGCAGGAACTGCGGATCGCCCGGCTCGCGGCCACCGGCCTCACCAACAAGGAGATCGGCCGGCGGCTCCAGCTCTCGCCGCGCACCGTCGGGGCACACCTGTACAAGATCTTCCCGAAGCTCGGCATCACCTCGCGGGCCGCGCTCGCACACGCGCTCGACCAGCGCTGATCCGCGCCCGGACGGGGCCCGAATGTGCTGTCCGTGCACGCCGATCCGACCGGCAGTGCACCGCTTCGGAGGGGCAGTCAAATGACTTAAGCCGCCGCCCGGACGGTGCCGCACGCTCGCAGCAGGGCATCCGGGAGGGAGACAGTCGGAGATGGGTGTGCGGACAGCGGGCGGGTGCGCGCCCGCCGCAGCGGGACCGTGGCCGGCGGGCCCGGCCACGACGGAACGGACCGGCGAACGGGTGGTCAGGTCCCGGGTCGGGTACCTGCGGATCACCACCCTGGAGGCGGACACGGCACTCCCCGCCGGCGGGCCGGCCCTGGACGCGGGGGAGCCGATGGCGGGCATCGGGGTGCAGGTGTCGGGGACGGGGGAGCCGATGGCGGGCATCGGGGTGCAGGTGTCCGGGACGGCGGTGCTGACGCAGGACGGCCGGCGGACGGTGCTGGGCCCCGGCGAACTCGTCCTGTTCGACACCGGGCGGACGTACACCGTCGACTACCCGGAGCCGTTCCGCGCGCACCTGTTCCACCTGCCGCGCCGGCTGCTCGGCGTGCCCGCGGCCGAGTGGCAGCAGGTGACCGGGGTGCCGGTGACGGCCGCCGACGGGTTCGGGTCGGTGCTGCTGCCGTTCCTGGAGACGCTGGCCGGCACCGCGCACCACTACCCCGCGCCGGTCGCCGACCGGCTGGCCGGCACCGTCGCCGACCTGGTCGGCACCCTGGCCGCGCAACTCGCCGCGACGCGGCGCACCGAGGCCGACGACACCCCGAACGGCCACCTGGTCCGACGGGTCCGCGGCCACATCGAGCGGCACCTCGCCGACTCCGACCTGTCGCCGGAGACGATCGCCCGCGCCCACCACATCTCGGTGCGCTACCTGCACCGACTGTTCGAGGCCGAGGAGATGACGGTCGGCCGACTCATCCGCCGCACCCGCCTGGACGCCTGCGCCCAGGAGCTGTCCCGGCGCGGCCCGTCCGGCCCGTCCGTGTCGGCGGTCGCCCAACGCTGGGGCTTCGCCAGCCCGGCGCACTTCAGCCGGGCGTTCCGGGCCGCGTACGGGGTGTCGCCGCGTGAGTGGCGTGGGCAGCGCGCTGCGGCGTGAGTTGCGGGTCCGGGGCACCGGTCGGGTCGGTTGCCATGCCGCCGGGCAGCCGGGCCGTGCGAGTTGAGGAGTGTTGAAGTTCGTCGTCCTGTCGGCCCGTTCGGGCTGTTGGTGTCGGGGGTAGCCCTCGCCGGCCCGGCGCATTTCGGCCGGGCGTTCCTGTCGCCGCGTGAGTGGCGTGGGCAGCGTGCTGCGGTGTTGTGGGCCGGTAGCCGTGGTGCCCGGGGCCGGAGCCTGGCGGCCCGGTGCAGTTGTCGGTCGGGCGCTGTGGTGTCCGGCCCCTGATCTGAGGAGTGCTGATGTCCGTCGTTCTCGACACCGCCGCCGTCCCGCCTGCCGAGCGGGCCGCGTACTGGGAGGAGGCGGTCTCCCGTACGTTCGTCCCGCTGGATGTGCGGCTGCGGGAACGGATGCCCGAACCGGCCGCCATCGTGACCCACCGGCTGGGCGCCCTCCGGGTCTCCCTGGTGCAGGCCGGGCCGCAGCAGGCCGTGCGCAGTGCGGGCCTGATCGCCCGTGGCGGGGAGGACCGTCTCACCGTGGCGCTCCAGCGCCGCGGCACCGCCCGGCTGGACCAGGACGGCCGTCAAGTCCTGCTGCGCCCGGGCGCTTTCGCGCTCTCGGACGCCGGGCGGCCGTTCGCCAAGGACTTCGACGGGCCGTTCGCCTTCACCGCGTTCCACTGGCCGCGTGCCGTGGGCGGCCTGGGGGAGGACGAGTTGCGGGTGCTCACCGCGACGGCGTTCGACCCGGGCGCGGGCACCGCCCGCCTGGTGGCCGGCCACCTGGAGCGCCTCGCGCAGGCGGCCGGGACGCTGGAGCCGGCCGTGGCCGCCCGGCTGGCCGCCACCACCCTCGACCTGCTCGCCGCGCTCGGCCAGGAGCGGTGCGGGCGGGGCGGCCCGGACGCGCCCGGGACGGCCCTCGCCACGCTGGCCCGGGTGAAGGACCACATCCTGCGCCACCTCGGCGACCCGGACCTGACGCCGGAACGGATCGCGGCCGCGCACCACATCTCGGTGCGCCACCTGCACAAGCTGTTCCGGTTCGAGGGCGAGACGGTGACCCGCTGGATCCAGCGCCGACGCCTGGAGGTGTGCCGGCGGGCGCTGGCCGGCCCGGCCGCGGCCCGGACCACTGTGGCGGCGGTGGCGGGCCGCTGGGGGTTCGTCAGTGCGAGTCACTTCAGCCGCTCGTTCCGGGCCGCCTACGGGGTGTCCCCCCGCGAATGGCAGCAGGCCGGAACCGAAATGACGTTTCGTCAGGTCGCGTGAAGCTCGGCGACGTAGCCGCCCGGGAACTCGACCATCGCACCGGTCCGGCCGTCCGCCCGGACCGGCCCCCACAGCACCGTCGCACCGGCGGACCGGGCCCGGGCCAGGGTCGCGTCGAGGTCCGGCACCGCGTAGCCGGTGAGTTCCCGGCCGAACGGGTAGGGCTGGTGGCCGTCCGTCACCACGACGGCGGTCTCGCCGAACCCGGAGGTGAGCCGCACCAGCCGGTAGCGGGTGCCGGGCAGGCCGATCGCCGCGCCGTCGGCCCGCCGGTCGTCGGAGACGATCCGGCCGCCGGTGAACGACCGGTAGCTGTGCAGGAAGGCGTCCACCGAGTCCGGGGAAAGGTAGACCCGGTTCTCCGGCACGCTGGCCGGCGCCGGGTAGTTCGGCGGGGTGGTGTGCACGTAGAGCTGGGCGTTGATCCCGCCGGGGAACTGGACCACCGCGTCCCGGCCGATCGGGTCGGCGAACGGCGCGACCAGCACGGACGCGCCGTCGGCCCGGGCGGCCCGCACCGCGCGGTCCAGGTCGGTGACCAGCCAGCCGGTGCGTTCGGCGCCGAACGGGTACGGGACCGGCGTGGTGTAGTCGAACACCGACAGGGTGCCGACCGGCGAGATCACCAGCTCGGACAGCGTCCGGCTGGGCGTCGGAGTCACCTGGGTGGCGACCGGCCCGATCGTCGAGCCGCCGAAGGTGGACACCCAGCTCGCCACGAACGCCTGCTCGGTGCCCGGCGCGACGTACACGTGCGTGCTGTCGTACTGCGGGCCGACGGCGAACGTCCCTCGCACGTCGGCCGGTTGGGCTTTCGACGTGGTGGCGGCGGCGGGAATCGTGCCGAGCGCGGCGAGCGCCGCGACCAGCGGAATCAGCCGGCGGAACAGGCGGGGCAGTTTCACGGGAACCTCCCGGTCGAAAGGGGGGCGTACCGCCGTCCCGGGTCGGGACGGGCACGGCCCGGGGCGGCGGATCACGGATGCCGGGTCACGGACGCCGGGGGCGTCGCGGTCCGGCGGGGTGCGCTCAGCAGAAGTTGAACGGCCAGTCCATCACGGCGACGCGGTACTGCTCCGCGCACGGCCGGGCGCCCGGCTCCGCGACCGGCTCACCCGCCAGCACGCGCTCGGCCAGCTCGACCGCGGCGTACGTCTTCTCGTCAAGTGTGCCCTGCGCCATCGCAGTTCTCCTCTCTCAAGGGCCCGCCGGAGTGCGGACCCTGATCACCCGTCACGCTAGGCCGGGCCGGCGCACCGCAGTTGTGCGTTCGTGCACCGGAGGTTGCCCGGCAGCGGCAGTCGGTGCACGGGCCGGCGGCAAAACGGTTCGGAGTCGAACTCGGGTGCGAGTAACGTGAGTTGCGACCGGATTCGGTCAGGACCAGACAGCCCCGGAGAGGATGCGCTTCCCGCATGACACCCGATCAACTCGCCATCCAACTCGCCGATCCGACCCAGCGCCGGGTGTTCTCGGCGGTCGCCCTGGGCGCGACGACGTCCTCCGAGATCCTCGCCGTCTCCGCTCTCGCCGCACCGGACGCCGCCCCCGCCATCGGACGGCTGGTCCGGGCCGGCCTGCTCGTCCAGGGGCGCGGCACGGTGGCCCTGAACGACGCCGCCCTCGCCGCCGCCGCGGACAGCGCCGCCCGCCGCCTGGCCGACGAGGCGGCGAACGACCAGCCCGACCCGCAACTGCGCGGGCGCATCCGCGGCGGCGTCCTGGTGGACCTCCCGGAGGACGACAGCGACGCCCGCCACGCGGTCCTCCGCCACCTCGCCGGGGCCACCTTCGCGACCGGCCGGGAGTACGACGAGCGGACGGTCACCGAGCGCCTGCAACCCTGGTGCGAGGGCGGCCTGTTGGACGCCGTCTCGCTGCGGCGCACGCTGGTCGACGACGGGCTGATGCTCCGGCAGTCCGGCCGCTACCGGCTGGCCGCCGACTGACGGCCTGCGTCCGGGCCGCCGCCTCCGGGCAGCGGCCCGGACCCGTCAGGCGGCGTGGCGGTGCGACCCGCTCAACTCCTGTTCCGTACAGCCCAGTTCCGTCCGCCCGGCGCGGCGGCGATGGGCCAGCCAGGTGGCCAGGACGGCGAGAGCGGTGGCCGGCCAGGTCGTGACGCTCAACGGGCCGGCGAACAAGGGGTCGACGAGACCGGCCGAGATCTCGCGGGTCAGCGGCAGTGCGAACTCGTTGAGGGAGACGTGCGCCGCGACCGCCGCCCAGACCGACCCGGTGGAGAGCCGGACGGTGGCGATCACGGTGCCGAGCAGCGTCGCGGTCACCACGGCGACGGGTATGCCGAGCAGCACCGAGTGGCCGGGGTAGCTGCCGCCGAGGGCGGTCATCGGGACGTGCCAGGCGCCCCAGATCGCGCCGCCGATCAGCAGTCCGCGGGTCCGGCCGTAG
The DNA here is from genome assembly GCF_044754805.1 of Kitasatospora sp. NPDC092948. Taxonomy (NCBI): domain Bacteria; kingdom Bacillati; phylum Actinomycetota; class Actinomycetes; order Kitasatosporales; family Streptomycetaceae; genus Kitasatospora; species Kitasatospora sp. NPDC092948. The sequence continues at coordinate 381,387 of NZ_JBIVPU010000001.1, forward strand.
CGGAGCAGGCGGGGCAGCAGGTAGCCCTGCCAGCCGAGTTCCTCGCCGAAGTACAGCGGGACGGACACCAGCGCGCTCAGTGCCAGCGGGGTGATCGCGGTGGGGCCGGGCAGGTGGGCGGGGGAGTACCGGCCGGCGAGCGCCGCCACGGCCAGGCCGCCGGCGGTGAGGGCCAGCGGGATCGTCAACGCGGCGGCCACGGAGCGGAGTTCGTGCCGCCACGGGGTGGCCCTGGTGAGTCCGAGGATTCGGACGGCCGCGCGTGGTCCGTGGCGGTGGGCGGTGAGCCCGAAGGCGGTCAGGGCCGGGACCAGCATCATCAGGATCATGCAGAGCGCGGCGAGCGGTGGCGTGCCCTGTGCGGCGCTGGTCCGGCGGAGGCCGTCGAGCCAGAGCGGGACCATGGCGAGCCAGGCGCCGGCGAAGCTGATGGCGAGGAACGGGAGGAGGCCGGAGGGTGGGTTCGGTTTCATGGCCCGGACGCTACGAACCGCGCCCCGGCCGGGACGATGGTGCAGGCTCGTCGATCAACGGTGTAGCAGGCTCCACTGCGCCGGGCGGTTCGGGCGGGAAAGACTGGCTGCCGTGAACAAGTGGGAGAAGTCGCTCGCGGTGGCCGCCCGTTCGGCGCGCGCCACCGGGTACTGCACGGCCGTGTTCGTCCGCGGGCTGGCCCTGATCGTGGTGGTGCCCGTGCTGGTCTACTCGTCGGTGCTCTGCCTGGTCGGCCTGGGCCTGCTCGTCCTGCCGTACGAGCTGCGGCTGCTGCGCCGGCTGGCCGATGCCGAACGCGCCCGGCTGGGCCGGTGGGCGGCGCCGGTGGCGGTCGCCGGACCGCACGGGCGCAGGCCGTTGCTGGTGATGCTGTCGGACTCGGCGACCGGCCGCGATCTGCGCTGGGCGCCCGGGCAGCTGGTGGCCGGCACCGTGCTGGGGATCCTCGGCGTGGCGCTGTTCCTGTTCCCGGTGGCCGTGTCGGTGCTGGCGGGCCTGTGGTGGCTGTTCCCCGCGCAGGACCCGATCCGGTTGATCCTGGACGTCCCGATCGACAGTTGGGCGTCCGTGGTGTACGCGGGCGTGCCGCAGTTCCTGCTGAGCGTGCTGCTCGCCCTGTTCGGCCCGCCGCTGGTGGCCAGGTCGGCGGCGTCCGTGAGCCGTTGGCTGCTCGCCCCGTCGGCCGCCGCGGCGCTCGCCGATCGGGTGGCGGCGCTGGACCGGACCCGCAGCGGGGCGATCGACGCGCACGGCAGCGAACTGCGCCGCATCGAGCGGGACCTGCACGACGGCACCCAGGCCCGGCTGGTCTCGCTCGCCATGCAACTCGGGCTCGCCGAACGGCTGTTCGGCTCAGACCCGGCCGCGGTCGGCCCGCTGCTCACCCGGGCGCGGGAGGGCGCGGAGGAGGCGATGGCCGAACTGCGCGACGTGCTGCGTTCCGTCTACCCGCCGATCCTCGCGGACCGGGGCCTGGCCGGTGCGGTCTCCGCGGTGGTCGCCCGCAGCCCGGTTCCCGCCACCCTTGCCGTCGGCGAACTCGGCGACGTGCCCGCACAGATCGAGGTCGCCGTGTACTTCGCCGTCACGGAGGCGCTCACCAACGCGGCCAAGCACGCCCACGCCGGTACCGTCGCGGTCACCCTGACCAGGACGGCGGCGGCCGTCCGCGCGGAGATCGCCGACGACGGCCGGGGCGGGGCCGCCGAGGGCCTCGGCAGCGGCCTGCGCGGCATGCGACAACGCGTCGAGGCGGTGGACGGGGCGCTGCGGGTGCGGAGTCCGGCCGGCGGCCCCACCGTGATCACCGTGGAGTGCCCGTGCGCATCCTGATCGCCGAGGACAACGCGCTGCTCGCGCAGGGGCTCTGCGCCCTGCTGGAGGCCCTGGGCAACGAGGTGCTCGCGATCACCGGGGACGCCGGGTCCTTCGTCGCGGCCGCCGTCGCGCACCGGCCCGACGTGGCCGTGGTGGACGTCCGTCTCCCGCCGACCTTCACCGACGAGGGCATCAGAGCCGTCCTGCGGGCCCGGAAGGACGTCCCCGGCCTGCCGATCCTGGTGCTCTCCCAGTACGTCGAGGACACCTACGCCCGGGAGTTGCTCGCCGACGGCGCCGGCGTCGGCTACCTGCTCAAGGACCGGGTCGCCCGCGTCGACGACTTCCTGGAGGCGCTGCACCGGGTGGCCGCCGGCGGCACCGCGCTGGACCCGGACGTCGTCCGGCAACTGTTCGCCACGCACGGCAACCCGCTGTCCAGGCTCACCGAACGCGAACGCGAGGTGCTCGCGATGATGGCCCAGGGGTACGGGAACTCCGAGATCGCCGACCGCCTGGTGGTCACCGAGCGGGCCGTGCACAAGCACATCGGGAACGTCTTCGTGAAGCTCGACCTCCCCCCGGAGGACAGCGGCGACCGGCGTGTCCTCGCCGTCCTCGCCTACCTCGGCGCGCCGCAGCGCCCGTCCCGCTGACCGGCCTCAGTCGCTGCGGGAGCCCAGGAGGCCCAGGCCGCGGGCGGTGGCCGCCACCACTATGCGGTCGCCCTCGGTCAGGACCTGGTTCTCGGGCGGCGACCAGAGCAACTCCGGTCCGCTGACGTGCGGTTGGGCGAGGTCAGGGCTGCGCAGCTCCGGCGGGGCGAGGTCGACGGCCAGGACCCGCCACAGGCCCGGGCGGTGGGCGTCGGCCACGGTGACGCCGCGCAGCCGGGGGGAGCGGGCCACGTCCACGGCGGCGATCACCAGCACCTCGCGGCCGACGGCGAGGGCCCCGATCACCTGACGGCCCATCATCGCGGACGCGAACGCGGGGGCCGAGAGGTAGGCCACGCTGCGGCTGCGGGTCTGTGCCTCGGGGTACGAGTCGCGCAGCGTCAGGTACACGTTCTCCGCGAAGTCGTCGTCGAACAGCCGTAGCACCGTGCGGAGTTCGGGCGCGGTCTCGCGGCCCGCCAGCGCCACCTCGAAGTTGGTGGAGTCGTCGCTGCTGAGCGCCAGCAGCGCCTGCGCGCGGTCCACCTTCGCGGCCTCCAGCACCCCGTCCTGGGTGGCGTCCCCGATCACCACCGGCACCCCGAACGCCCGCGCCCGGGCCACGCCGACCGCCGCCGGGTCGGCCTCCACGCACACCACCGGCACGTCCAGGTCCCACAGTTGCTCCAGCACCCGGCTGCCGAGTCGGCCCAGGCCCACCAGCACCACGTGGTCGGTCAGCCCGCGCGACGGGCGGCGCAGCGCCGTCGCGGTGCGGAAGGTGCCCAGCGCCTCCAGCACCAGGGCGATCAGCAGCGGCATCAGCATCATTCCGCTGATCGCCGTCAGGATCTGCAGCACCTTGCCGGTCCGGCCGCCCTCCTCCGTCGGATCGGCGATCTCCAGCACGTCCATCAGCCGCAGCCACGCCGAGTGTGCCGGGGACTCCCCGGTGAGCACCGCCGTCGTTCCCGCCAGCAGTGCGACCAGCGCGACCACTCCGGCCAACGACCAGCGCAGCCGCGCCGAGAACAGCGACGCGAACGGCATCCCCGGCATCCCCGGGAGTCGGCGCCGGCGGGCCGTCGTCGACCCGTCGCCCAGCAGCTCCAGCACCAGCCGCTCGCCCCCGGTGGCCTCCGGGGCGGGCAGCAGCGCCGAACCGTCCCCCGGCTCGTCGGGCGGGCCGACGGCCGTCACCGTCGCCAACTCCCGTCCCGACGCGGCCTCCCCGGCCCGCCGCACGGTGGTCCGCAGCAGCCGGCCGTCCACCTGCACCGCCTGGCTGCGGCCCGACACCGCCGCCGCCACCAGGGCCGGCGCGGCGGTCGCCGAGGTGGACAGCACCGTGGTGGACGCCTCCAGCTCGGCCCTGGTCAGCTCCGGGTTGCGGGCCAGTGCGGCCCGGTCCAGCGCCTGCTCGATCCGCAGGCCCAGCCGCCGGTTGAACACCCGTACCACCAGCCGCAGTTCCGGGTTCAACTGGCGCGCGTTCAGGGCGACCTGAAGGTTGGCGTGGTCGTCCCCCGAGGTCAGGGCGAGCGCCACCGCACCCCTCACCCCGGCCAGCTCCAGCGCCGCCACGTCCAGCCGGGACGCCTCCAGCACCTCCACCGAACCCGGCCGCTCCCGGGCCAGTTCGACGAGCCGCGGCCCGTGCCGCTCCGTCAGCGACGGCACCAGCACGACCACCCGGCGGTCGTACAGCGCGGAGAGCTGCACCGCCAACCGGTGCGCGAGCGGCCCGCCCCCGCAGACGATCATGTGTCCGTCGCCGTCGGGCTCGGCCCGCCCGGCCGCGCGCGGCGCCGGAACCGTCACTGTCTCGCTCACACTTCCCCCGTTGCCGTCCCCGGGCCCGTTCGCTGCCGGGCCGTCCGTACGCCACCCTGCCAGAACGCCCGGTGCCGGCGCGACGGTGATCGACGGAGATCGTCAACGTTCCTCGCCGATGTGACGGCGGATCAGGGCGGTGACGGCGAGGGCGGCGACGGCGGCCAGGCAGAGCCGGGCGAAGGTGTCGCCGATCCGGTTGTAGACCGTGGCGGTGCGGTGCGTCGGCAGCTGGGCGACCACGGTCTGCTGGTCCGTGCCGAACCAGTCGGCGGTGGCGAGCACGCGGCCCCGGCTGTCGAAGGCGGTCGACACGCCCGCCGAGTCCTGGCGGATCAGGCTGTAGCCGTTCTCGACGGCCCGCAGCGCGGCCTTCTTCGTGTGCGCGGAACCGTACTCCCGCCAGTCGTGCGAGGGCACCAGCATCAGGTCCGCCCGGACCTGCATCAGCGCCGGGAAGTCGGCGTCGTAGCAGATCACATCGGCGATCCGGCCGTACGGGGTGTCGGCGACCGGCACCCGGCCGTCGCCGGGCGCGTACGACTCCGAGCCCGGGATGGGGTGCGCCTTCCGGTACGTCCACAGCACCGTCCCGGACGGGTCGATCAGCAGCGCCTCGTCCCGGTCCTGCGCCGGGCCGGCCGCACTGTCCACCCGCAGCCCCACCTCCAGGTACACACCCGACTGCCGGGCCCCCTCCTGCGCGGCCGCGATCACCGCACCCGCCTGCGCCTCCTGCGTCCGCACCGCCTCCTCCGGCCAGACCACGATCTTCGCGCCCGCCGCGGCCTCCCGCCGGGTCGACGCCAGCAGATCAGCCTCGACGGCGTCCGTGATCGCCCCCGCCTCCGCCCCCGGCGCGGCCCGGAACTGCACGTTCTCGGCCGAGAGTTGCTCCAGCGCGGCCTCCTCGGCGTTGACCACCGCCCGGCTCGGGCTGACCCCCGCCACCCGCACCGTCGGCCCCCCGTCCGGCCCCGACGCCAGCCGGGCCCCGCCCGCTAGCAGCACCGCCACCAGCACCGACCCGCACACCGCGCCGCTGCGCCACGACGGCCACCGCCGGATCCGCAGGACGGTGGCGGCGAACCACCCGATCAGGAAGCCGACGCCGTACGGGCCGGTCACCGAAACCACCTGCAACAGCGGCAGGTTGTCGTACTGCGTGACCGCCAGCGACCCGAACGCCGTCCCGAACGGCGACAGCACCGTGATCAGGAACTCGGCGGCAGCCAACCCGGCCGGGAACACCAGCGCCCCCTGCCACGGCCGCAACCGCCCGGACAGCAATCGGTCGACGAGGAACGGCGCCGTCTGCAACGCGGCAAGCCCGACCGCGCCGCCCACCACCACCGGATTGAACCCGATCGCCGACTCCCACACCCAGAACACCGCCGCCGCCCCATGCGCCCCCCACACCCACCCCGCCCCGGACCACACCCCGGACCGCCGCGAGAACGCCAGCAGGAACACCGGGAAGACCCAGGCCGACGCGGCGACGTCCCACCGGCCGCCGACCGCGAACAGCATGGCCGCCGTGCCGGCCAGGAGGAGGGACGGGCGACTGCGCCACCACGAACGACGGGATGTTTCACGGGAGTTGGATGCCGCGTCGGATGCCATGTCGGATGCCATGTCGGATGTCATGGGGGCGACGCTAGGCGGCCGTCCGGGCCCGGCACGTCGGCCCGCACGGCGAGACTTCGGCGCGCTGCGCAACCAAGGATGTGCGCCCGGCGGAGGAAAGCGCTCTCTCCGGCGCCACTTCGGCAGTGCCGATCGGGCCGGTGCGCGGCCTCCGCCGAATGCTCAGCGGTGGCCGTGGTGCATCAGCTCGACGACCTCTCCTGCGGCCCTGCGCAGGGGATTTCGGCGCAGCCAGGCCAGATGGACGGGCAGGAGGACGCCGTTCCGGGTGTTCTCGAACTTCAGGACCTGTAGGCGGCCGGCGGCGACGGCCGGCCGGATCGAGGTGGTGGGCAGGTTGGCCCAGCCCGCGCCGCCCTGGACCAGGTCGATCGCGGCTTCCACCGAGTCCACGTGCCAGCGGTCGTCGGAGATGAGGAGCAGGCGCTCGATGGGGTCGTCGGGGCCGGAGACCACGATCTGGCGGCTGGTGCTCAGGTCTTCCAGGCGGCGCAGGTCGATGGGAAGGCTGGGCGTGTCGACGGTGGCCGAGGCGACGGCGACGTAGGTCTCCTCTCCTACGGTGACCCGGGCTTCCTCCCGGTCCGTGCGGGTGGCGGCGGCCATCAGGGCCAGGTCGACGCGTTCCTGGTGGAGCATCGTGCGGACCTGGTCCTGGGGTGCACGGAGCAGGTTGACGCGCAGGAGCGGGTAGCGGGCGCCGATGCGGATCACGGCGTCCAGCAGGCCGCGGTCCGGGATGCCGGTGGCCACGGCGACGGTGAGGGTGCTCTCCAGGTCCTGGGACAGCTGGGCGGCGTGGACCTGGAGAAGGCGCAGGCTGCTGGCGATGGTCCGGGCCTGCGGCACCAGGGCCATGGCCTGGGCGGTCGGTACGGCCTCGCGGTGGGAGCGGTCGAACAGCGGGTAGCCGAGTTCGGCCTCGATGTTGGCGACGCTCATGCTGACCGCGGAGGGGACCCGGCGCAGTGCGCGGGCCGCGCCGGAGAAGGAGCCGTGGTCCACCACGGCCAGGATCAGCGTGATGTCGTCGCTGGAGAGCGCCATACGCCCCTCACCTGTCAGCTCCGTCCGTTCCGGCAGCTCCGGCAGTTCGGTTCTGTCAGTTCTTCTGAAAGAACCTTGCTTTTTGCGCCAGCGTACCTGAACTAGCTTCCTCGTACGCAGACAGAAGAACTGGGAGAAATCACTGTGCAGGGCATAAAGCGGAAGCTGGTCTACGTCGGGGGATACGAGGTCCTCGGGCTGGCGGTGGGCACGACGGTGATGACGCTGTTGACGGGTGACTCGGTCTCCTCCACCGGCCCGCTGGCGATCATGATCACGGTCATCGCGACGCTGTGGAACATGGCGTACAACTACCTCTTCGAGGCATGGGAATCGCGTCAGGCCGACCGTACCCGGACGGTGTGGCGTCGGATTCTGCACGCGGTCGGATTTCAGGCCACCCTGATCTGCTTCCTCATCCCGCTCATCGCGTGGTGGCTGGAGATCACGCTGGTTCGGGCGTTCCTGCTCGACGTGGTGTTCATCGTCTACGTCCCCTTCTACACGTTCGCCTACCACTGGGCCTTCGACCGGATCTTCGGCGTTCCCGCGTCGGCCGTGAACGACGCCGAGCCGCAGGAACAGGAGAGCGTCGCCCTCGTGCACGCCGAGTAGACCGGGCAGGCGTCGGGCGGATCGGCGGGTGCCGCCGGCGGCTGCCCACGCAACCATCGATGTGCGCCCGGCGGAGGATCCGCACCGGGGAGGCGCTGGTCTAACCTGACGGACCGATGGCTACCTGGACGACGACGGCGCTGCGTGCCGCACCCCGATGGATCGCCGACCGGCCGCGGCTGACGGACGCGGCGCTCGGCGGTGGACTGACCCTGTTCGACGCCGCTACCGTGCTGAACCACACGCCGGTGCCCGGCAGTTGGGCTGTCGCACTGTGGGCCGCGCAGACCGTCCCGCTGCTGTGGCGGCGACGGTGGCCCGGGGCCGTGCTGACGGCGATGACAGCTGTGTACCTGTTGTTCCGACTCCTCGACCCGATCCCGGGGAAGATCCCCGGCCCGTACCTGCTGATGCTCGGCGTGTACGCGTTGGCTCGCTACGCCCCGCGCCGGGCGGGGGTGTTCGGCGCCGCGCTGTGCCTGGCGGCGGTCACGGCGGGCGACGCCCTGAGCGGGCACTGGGAGCGGCCGCAGCTCGGGTCGTTGGAGCCCATCAGCACCACCACGTTCGTGTTCTTCTTCGCCCTGGCCTGGATCCTCGGGTCGGGCCGCCGCCGGATCGGCGCCGACGCCGACCGGCTGCGCGAGCTCAACGGGCGGTTGCGGGCCGAGCAGGAACGCAACGCCCGGCAGGCGGTGGCCGGGGAGCGGGCCCGGATCGCCCGGGACCTGCACGACGTGGTGGCGCACCACGTCAGCGCGATCGCCGTGCAGGCCCGGGCCGCCGAGGACGTCCTGACGGACGATCCGCTGCTGGCCGTCCAGGGCGTCGGGCAGATCGCCCGGACCGCGGACACCGCGCTGGTCGAGATGCGGCGCATCCTCGGCCTGCTGTCCACCCGGGGGCAGTGCCTCGCCCCCGAACCGTCCCTCGCCCACCTCGACCGGCTCGCCGACGCGGCTCGGGCAGCGGGCTGCCGGGTCGACACGGCGGTGGAACTCCCGGTGGACGACGCACTCCCGGCCGGGCTGGAGGTCTGCGCCTACCGGATCGTCCAGGAGTCGCTGACCAACGTGCTCAAGCACGCCGGCCCCGTCGCCGTCCGGATCGCCGTCCGCGCCGCCGCCGGACGGCTGGTCATCGAGGTCGAGAACGGCCCGCCGACCCCCGGCCACCGGCCGGTCCCCGGCTCCGGGCGGGGACTGATCGGCGTGCGGGAACGGGCGGCGGCCTTCGACGGCACCCTGGACGCCGGGCCGCAGGCCGGGGGCGGCTGGCGGCTGCGCGCCGAGCTGTCGGTGCGGGCGGAGTCGGGCGAGTGGGCGCAGGCGCGGACCCGGGCGGGGGAGGTGCCAGCATGAGCGGGCGGGGCGCCGGGTTGTCGGTGCGGGCGGAGTCGGAGTCGGAGGCGTGGGCGTGGGTGGAGTCGCTGGCGCCGGCGCCGGCGCTGGCGGGGGAGGCGGGCGGATGAGCGTGCGGGTGCTGGTCGTCGACGACCAGGAGATCGTTCGGACGGCGCTGCGGCTGGTCATCGACCGGCGTGAGGGGCTGTCGGTGATCGGTGAAGCCGCCGACGGGGAACGGGCGTTCGCGCTCGCCGTCGAACTGCGGCCCGACGTCGTCCTGATGGACATCCGGATGCCCGGCACCACCGGCATCGAGGCCACCCGCCGGATCTCCGCCGAGTGGCCCGGCCCGGGGCCGGCGCCGCGCGTCCTGCTGCTCACCACGTTCGACCTGGACGAGTACGTGCACGAGGGGCTGCGGGCCGGGGCGGACGGCTTCCTGCTGAAGAACAGCGCCCCCGAGCAACTGGCCCGGGCGATCCGGGCCACCGCCGCCGGTGAGTCGGTGCTCGCGCCGAGCGTCACCCGTCGGCTGATCGACACCCTCACCGCGCTGCCGCCCGCCCTGCTGCCCGCACTCGACGCTCCGGTGGCCGAAGGCGTCGAGCTGCTCACCGAACGGGAGCTCCAGGTACTGGTGCTGGTCGGCCGCGGCCTGTCCAACGCCCGGATCGGCGAAGCCCTCGGCCTGACCGAGGCGAACGTGAAGAGCCGGGTCAACCGGATCCTCACCCGCCTCGGGCTGGAGAACCGGGTCCAGGCGGCACTGTTCGCCCACCGCGCCGGATTGAACTGACGTTCCATCAAGTCGCGTGCCGAGGTGAGGATTCGGTGTGATCGGCTTCCTCGCCCCGCCCGCAGACCGTAGGGTTCGGTCCGCGCACCCGACGGGGAAGGGACGGGCAGGTGCAGCCACTCGACGGGATGGATCCGCGGCAGGTCGGGCCGTACGCACTGGTGGGCCGGCTCGGGGCCGGCGGCATGGGTGCGGTCTACCTGGGGCGCTCGGTCGGCGGCCGGGCGGTCGCGGTCAAGGTGGTGCGGCCGGAGCTGGCGGAGGACGCCGAGTTCCGGCAGCGCTTCCGGCAGGAGGTGGCCGCCGCCCGGCGGGTGTCCGGCGCGTTCACCGCGCCCGTGGTGGACGCCGACCCGGAGGCCGCGCTGCCGTGGATGGCGACCGCGTTCGTGCCCGGCCTGGCGCTGCGTCAGGCCGTCGAACGGCACGGCCCGCTGCCCGTCGCGACCGTCCGCACGCTGGCCGCCGGACTCGCCGAGGCGCTCGGCGAGGTGCACGGCGCCGGGCTGATCCACCGCGACCTGAAACCGGGGAACGTGCTGCTCGCGCTGGACGGGCCGCACGTCATCGACTTCGGCATCTCCCGGGCCGCCGACGCCGAAGGGCTGACCACCACCGGCTCGGTGATCGGCTCCGCGCCGTACATGTCCCCCGAGCAGGCCCTCGGCGAGCCGCTCACGCCCGCCGCCGACGTGTTCTCGCTCGGCTCCACCGTGGCGTACGCCGCCCTCGGCCGGAACCTGTTCGGCGAGGGGGCGGGCGCGGCCGTGCTGTTCCGGATCGTCAACACCGAACCCGAGCTCGGCGAGCTCCCCGCCGACCTGCGCACCCTGGTCGCCGCGTGCCTCGCCAAGAACCCGGCGCACCGTCCGACGCCCCGTCAACTCGTCGCGCACGTCGCCCTGGCCGGCCACCCCGCCGGTCCGGACGGCTGGCTGCCGCCCACCGTCGCCACCGACGTGCGCGCCGTCCGCGCCGTGCTCACCGCGGCGCCCGCACCACCGCCGATGCCCCCGCGCGCCCCCGAGTCCGCAACCGCGCCCGTCGACCGGCCGCCGTCGCGCGGGCCGCGCCGCCGGACGCTGCTCGCGCTCGGCGGGGGCGTCCTCGCCGCCGGTGCGGCCGGCGCCGCCTACGCGCTGATCGACCGGGGCCGCGGCAGCGCGTCCGGCAAGCAGGCCGCCCCGCCGGTGCGGCCGAGTGCGGACGTCCCGGAGGCCGTCCCGCTCTGGCAGAACCACCAGGTCACCCTGCCGTGCGTCCAACTGCTGTCGCTGGACGGCGCGGTGGTCGGCATCACGACCCGGCAGACCTGGGCGGTCGACGGCGACGGCAAGCCGAAGTGGACGCTGGACGACGCCACGGCCGGCCTCACCTTCGCGCTCGACTCCACCCAGCCGCACCCCGTCGCCGCCTTCGACGGCCACCGCATCCAACTCGCCGGGATGGGCAGTACGGGCGGGCTGGGCGGCCTGGCGACCGTGCTGCTCGCCATCGACCCGGCCGACGGGAAGGCCGACGGTGGGGTGACACTGGACAAGCCGAAGGCGGCCGGGGTGCTGCGCCTCGCCGGGATCCGCGGCGGCACCGCGTACGTCCTGGGCCTCGGCCAGGGGCAGAACCAGCAGGGCAGCAACGTGTGGGCGGTCGACCTGGCCGGGCGGCGCACCGCCTGGTTCCACGGCGACGGCGAGCTGCTGCTGGAAGCCGCCCTGCCGGCCGACGGCGACCGGATCCTGGTGTCCGCCGCGGACCGCCTCACGGCCCTCGACGGCACCGGCTCCGTCTCCTGGCAGGCCCGCCTGCAGTCCTTCGGCATCGCCGCGGCCGGCGGCTGGTTCCTCACCCCCGACAAGGACGGCGCCGTCACCGCCCTCGACCCCGCCACCGGCAGACCCGCCTGGTCCGCCCCCGGCATCCTCGGCCCCCGCCCGAACGGCAGCGCCTTCGCACAGGGCCCCGACGACAGCCTGCTGTACTGCCTGTGGGCCGACATCGACGGCGGCTCCTCCGTCGGCGCCCTCGACCTGAAGAGCGGCACCCCGCGCTGGAAGACCCCGCTGCCACCCGACGGCACCGCCACCGGCACGTACAGCGCCGACCTGCTGTACGCCGAGGACACCCTCTACCGGATCGGCCGCGACGCGGTGGTCTGGGCCCTCGACCCCGCCAACGGCAAGGCCCGCTGGAAGTACTCCGGCTACAAGGGCACCGACCCGGCAACCCTGACCTGGACGGCCGGCGCGGGCCGCCTGTGCGTCGCCGCCGGCAGCCCGTCGATCCTCACCGCCCTGTCCGCGAAGGGGAATTGACGATGCGATCTTCCAGGGCTGGCCTGTTGCTCCTCACTGCCCGTCCTGCGAGGGGGGATTGATGATGCGATCCTCCCGTCGCGGCTCCGCCCCCCCTCACCGCCCGGCCCGCGAGGGGGAATTGACGATGCGATCCGCCGCCGCAGGCCCGTCGATCCGCACCATTCGGCCCGCGAGGGGACATTGACGATGCATCCGCTCGGACCGACCGACCCCGTCCAGGTCGGCCCCTACCTGCTGCTCGGACGGCTCGGTGCGGGCGGCATGGGCGCCGTCTACCTCGGCCGGTCGGCCGGCGGTCGCACCGTCGCGGTCAAGCTGATCCGGCCCGAACTCGCCGACGACCAGCGGTTCCGGGACCGCTTCCGGCGCGAAGTCTCGGCCGCCCGCACCGCGTCCTCCGCGTTCACCGCTCCCGTCGTGGACGCCGACCCGGACGCGCCGCTGCCCTGGCTCGCCACCGCGTACATCCCCGGCGTCCCGCTCGACGAGGCCGTCCGCCTGGTCGGGCCGTTCCCCGAGCCGGTGCTGCGGATCCTCGCCGCCGGCATCGCCGAGGAGCTCGCCGCCATCCATGCCGCCGGGCTGGTCCACCGGGACATCAAGCCCAGCAACGTGCTGCTCGCCCTCGACGGCCCGCACGTCATCGACTTCGGCATCGCCCGCGCCGCCGACGACAGCGTCCTGACCGCCGAGGGCTCCATTCTCGGCACCCCCTCCTTCCTGTCGCCCGAACAGGCCCTGGCCCGGCCGACCGGCCCCGCCTCCGACGTCTTCTCGCTCGGCTCGACCCTGGTGCACGCCGCGACCGGCGCGGGCCCGTTCGGCGGCGGCCACCCCGTCGAGGTGGTCCGCCGGGTCGCCGCGGAGGAACCCGACCTCGCCGCGGTGCCCGCCGGGCTGCGCCTGCTGATCGCCGCCTGCCTCGCCAAGGACCCGGCGGACCGGCCGACCACCCGTCAACTCGTCGACTCCCAACGGCTCGAACCGCAGCCGCCCGGCGGGTGGCTGCACCCCACGCTGGTCGCCGCCGTCGAACGTTCCGCAGCGGTGCTGGCGCCCGCGCTGCCCCCGCCGCCGGTCGCACCCACGAGGGAACTTCCGCCCGCCGCACCGGAGTCGAAGCGTCCCGCCCGGCGGAGCCTGCTCCTCGGGCTGGCCGGCGGAGCGGTGGTGCTGGCCGGCGGCGGGACGGCGGCATACCTGACGCTCGGCCCCGACAAGTCCCGCGCGGTGAAGAGCAGTTCGGCGGCGCCGCCCGATCTCACCGACCCGCGGCGCTCGCTCGACACCACCAACATCGCCACCGCGCTGTGGACGGTGCCGGTGCCCGACCCGGTCAACCAGCTCGTCGCGGACGGCGAGAGCATCCTCACCGTCGACGCCAAGAGCATCCGCGGCTACGACCGGGACGGCAAACCCCGCTGGGCCCCGAAGACCGCCCCGGGCGCGATGCCGGCCCCGACGCTCGGCCAGGTCGTCGCCGCCGGTGGCAAGGGCTACTACGTCGCCCGGGAGCCGATCACCGCCCCCGACTTCTCCCTCCGCACCTCGCTCAAGGCGATCGACCTGGCCACCGGCGAAGTCTCCTGGACGTTCACCCGGCCCGGGCTGAGCGCCACCAGCGGCGCGGTCTGCGGCATCCTGGACGGCGCCGTCCACGTCCAGGGCAACGGCTCCTCCACGGCGACCCCCGGCCAGCTGATGTTCCTCTGGGCGGTGGACGCGACCACCCACGAGCTCCGCTGGGAACAGCGCTTCCCGTCACCCGGCATGAGCAGCGGACGCCTCGCCGTCCCCAGCACCGGCACCCGGCTGCTCTGGCAGGCGACCGACATGGCCAACGGCAAGTCCACCCTCCAGGGCATCGACACCGCGAACGCCGGCATCTCCGCCTGGCAGCAGACCCCGCCCGGCACCACCCTCGGCTCGGGGCCCCTCCTCCAGCCCTTCACCGACGGCCCGCACAACTCCGCCGGCGGCCGCCTGCTCTACCTCGCCGACCGGGTCTACGCCCTCGACCCGGCGGACGGCAGAGTGGCATGGAAGACCGACGCCACGATGACCTACCAGGCGGCGGTGGCGAACGCCGACGGCACGACCGTCTTCGCCGTCGCCGTGGACTACCAGACCCTCACCGTCAGGATCCAGGCCCTGAACGCGAGCGACGGCACCGTCCACTGGGCCGGCGCCCTCCCCGCCGGCGCCCTCGCCACCAACCTGGGCGCCCAGTTCGCCGACGACACCCTCTACCTCTGGGTCCACGGCAAGGTCTGGGCCCTCGACCCCACCACCGGGAACGCTCGCTGGACCTACGACTTCCAGGCCTCCGCCACGACCCTCACCGTCCCTCTCTGGGCGGGCGGCGGCCGGGTCTACGGCCCCACCGAACAGGGCCTGACGGCGGTCGCGGCCACCGGCAGGGCCTGACTTCGAAGGCGGGTGCTCAGCTGTGCACCCGCTGGGTGCCGATCGCGGCGGGCGGCACCTGGCCGTCGGCGAGCTGCTGCATTCGTCCGTCCTCCGGCGCGCGGCTGTAGAGGATGTCGAAGTAGTCGCTCCATTGCTGCCGGGCGCGTTCGAAAAGGCCGACCCAGTCGGTGGCGTCCATGTCGTCACCGCGAAGTTTCGCGATTTTGTCCATCACGTCCGGGTCCCGGTCGAGATGGTCCGCCACCAGCAGGCCGGAGACGGCCCGGTAGTCCGAGAATCGTCCTGCGGTGGCGTGGCGAAGGCGGGTCACGTACCGCTCGAAGCGGCCCAGATGGTCCCAGTCGATCTTCAGTCCTGGGCGCATGAACTCCACCACCAGGAGCTGACTTCCGGAGGCGAGGACGAGGTCCACTCGGGCGTTCCAGTCCTTCTTGAACACGTCCTTGGCGACCTCTTCCATGAGCCCGTGCATTCCGCGCTCCACACGGAACGTCTCCCAGCGCGGGGAGATGAGCCAGGGATTCTCCGCGATGTAGTCACGGATGTGATTTTCGAGCTCGCGGTGCTGGACCCGCTCCTCCAGGCCGGTGATCAGGTTGAGCTGTGCCTTCACGTGCTCGGCGGCGTGAAGTGCGCTCATCACTCGCGACTCGGCGAGAATCCGTACGAGCTCGTCCGAATCCATCGAGTCCGCGGAGGCCAGGTCGTCGATGAGCCCCTTCAGTCGACCGCCCTCCCAGGCGGAGAGCATGGCGTTGGCCAGGTCGGCGAACTGATCGTCATTCAGGGAGGGGATCTTGGCGATCGACTGGAGTGCCCGCTCGACGATCTTCCGCTCCGGTCGTTCCAGTCGTCCGAGCCGGGTCGAGAAGGGGGAGATCCTGTCGCGCATGGCCAGGACCTTCGCCTCGGCCCGGCAGTTCTGCCAGATCTTCAGCAGGGACTTCACCCGGGCCTGGCCCCAGGCGAGCAGGGGCTCGGATGCCTCCGCGTCCCAGTTCACCCGCTGCCGTTCGGTGGAGATGAGGTCGCGGGCCTGATCGTCCAGGAAGTCGGCCTCGACCCGTCCGGAGAGGTAACTGGTTCCCTGCTGCCCGCCGAAGCCGCCGGTGAGGTTGAAGAGGAAGGGACGCTGCGCCAGCTTGTGATGGCTGAAGACCGAGATGCCGGTCAGCTCTTCTTCGCCGATCGGTTGCTTGTAGAACACGAAACGCCACCGGACGCGATGCCCGGTGGAGAGCTTCTCGACGCCCCACTCGCCGTCGATCGTCAGACCGTCGGGTGCCTGGCCCGGCGCGTAGTCCCGTGGGAAGGAGAATTCGACCTTCTCCGGGCTCTCGACGTCGGAGATCTGCAGGCCGTCGACCGTGACGGTGAAATCGTCCGACCGCTCCATGAGGAGAAATCGGCGCGCCATACTGACTCGGAACTGTTCCGAGTTGGGCGTCTTCTTGAGGGTGAGCTCGCGAAGGGTGATGGTGGTTCCGTGGTTCTTCCGGCGACTTTCGGAAGGTTCTTCGTAATCGACCACGTTGACCTGCAACGGGTCGCTCTCGGCGTAGCTGTCGACGCCCTCGATCAACTGTTCCGCGTTCAGTTCGAAGACGGTGCGTTCGCCGGTCTCCCTGCTGACGGTGTCCACCGTGACCAGGTTCGCGATTCCGAAGCCGGCGAACTTTCCGATTCCCTTCCGGCCCATCATCGGGCGCCCGCCGGAAGTGAACGAGGTATTGGCGTCCTTGCGCTTGTTGTAGCCCACGTTCAGGTAGCGGTTCTGGCATTCCAGCAGGGTCATCCCGTCGCCGGTGTCGTGGATGACGATTTCCGAACCGTGACTGATGTGCGGAGGGAGCGAGATGTCGACGTTCTTGGCGTCCGCGTCCCAAGCGTTGGAGACCAGTTCCGCGATTGCCGCCACCGGCGACTGGTACATGTCGATTCCGAGGTGTTCGATGACGCGCCCCCGGAATCGGATCTCAAGACGCGGTGTATCCCCGACCACAACTACCCCCTCGACGATTTCGGCGCGTGACGCCGCGCCAGCCTATCCTGCCGGTCCCGTGATCGAATCCGCCCGGCGTTCTCCGGCCGAGGGGCGCGGCCCGACGGTGAATCCGGTGACGGCTGTCGACGGTGTACGACGGGGGTGCGATCATCGAGGCCCAAGTCCCCGGCTCCCAGGAATGAACGGTGATCATGGTCGAGTCCCGCTCCGAACGCCTCAGCTGTCTTGCCGTGTGTGCCGGCGCCGGGGGGCTCGCGCTCGGGCTGGAGCAGGCGGGTTTCGATCCGGTCCTGCTGCTGGACAACCGTTCGGTGGCCTGCGAAACGCTGCGGCTGAACCGGCCCGCCTGGAACGTACTCGAAATGGACCTGCTGGACTTCGACCCGTTCGAGCATCAGGCGGTCTACGATGTGGACCTTCTCGCCGCGGGTCTGCCCCGGGTAAAGGGAAGCGCGACGGCAATGCGCGCGGACAGCGCCGAGGAACTGCGCGTGCTCGAAGCGACGATCATGCTCCTGCACGGCGTGCAGCCGCGTGCCCTGCTTCTCGAGAACGTTGCCGCCCTGGCGTTCAAGCCCGCCTACCAATCGATTCGCGACCAGGTGGCCGTCGAACTCGAACATCTCGGATACGGGCACCAGTGGTACGTGGTCGACGCGAAGGATCACGGGGTTCCGCAGGGCCGGAAGCAGGGCGTCCTGGTGGCCCTGAAGGGGGACGCCATCCGCGATTTCGTCCTGCCCGAGCCCCGGGAAGGGGAACCGGTCACCGTGGGCGAGGCGCTCGGCGCGTCGATGGCCGCGCGCGGCTGGCCCCACGCCGAAGCCTGGGCCGAGCAGGCCACGGAGGTGGCGCCCACGCTGGTGGGGGGATCGTGGAACCGGGGTGGCCCCGATCTGGGCATGGCCGGGTCGAAGCGGGCCTGGGCCCGGATGCGGGTGAACGGGGCGACGGTCGCCAACCAGGTCCCGGGGCCCGAGGTCGGGTGGGACACCTCGGAGGACGGCGGGACCCTGGTGCCGTTGACCGTGGAGCAGGCGGCCGTCCTGCAGGGATTCCCCGAGGAGTGGTCCTTCGCCGGCCCCAAGACACTGCGCTACCGGCAGGTGGGCCACGCGTCGCCGCCACCGGTGGCCAGGGCGCTCGGGCTGGCGATCCGGGCCGCACTGGGGCACGGAGCCCCCGCGGCGGGACCGTCGATGACGTGATCCCGCCGCGGGGCGATCACCGGCGAATCACCGATCGAGCAGATCGGCGAAGAAGCCGACCGCGGGATTCTCCGGAGTGCCGACCAGGAGCGCCCGGTCGAGCAGACCGTTGTTGTGCTCGCAGCTGGTCTCCGGAAGCATCACGCAGGCGTGGCAGGCGGCCAGGTTGGTCCCGCCCGCGCCGGAGATCTCCGTCTCCATGCAGAGCGGGTCCGCCGAACACCACTCGGCACGCCGGACCGCCGACCGGACGGCCTGACCGAGCCGATCCACCTCGCCCTGGGCGACCAGGCCGCCGAGGCTGCCGGCCGAGTCGCTGGTGGCGGTGTAGATCAGGACGCCGGCTATGTCCTCGCCCGAGTAGATCCGTTCGCGAAGTGACGCCGCCGGGTAGCCGGAGTCGAGGCTCCACTCGTTGATCATCACGTGTGCGAAGGTGTGCAGCAGCGCCATCCGGGGCGTGGCCGGCGAGGTGGGGACCAGCGTGGGGTCGGTGGCCCGCTCGGTGAGCACCTGCTGATGGCGGTCGCGCATCCGGGCCACCCGATCGACGACCTCCGGATGCTCGGCCCACGCGTCCAGGCGCTTCTCGTCGAACCGGAGGAACACTCCCTCGCCGTGAACCTCCATGGCGGGAAGCCACGTTGTGGGGGCGGCGGACAGCGCCGCCTCGTGACCTTCGGCGGAGCTCTCCGGGTCGACGACCCGGGTGAAGGCCTTGAGCGCACGGACCTCCCGGAGCTTCTTCACCAGCATCGGCGCGACCAGGCCCAGCTCGTGCAGGGGCTCGTCGTCGCCGGCGGGCGGTTCGCAGATGAACTGTTCGGTGTACTGCCCGGACTCCTCGGGGTTGCCCGCGCACAGGCGCTCGTACTCCAGGTTCCGCAGGGCCAGGTAACGCTGGTCCTGGGTGCGGTCCGCAGCGCCCTCGTCGGTCGGGTCCTCCGCCTCCATCGCGTTGATCCGCTCCCAGACCTGCTGGGCGGTCATCGGGGCGGGAACGTCCTTGAAGAGGTAACTCAGGTGGATCGCGAGCTGGTTGATGTCGGCGGCGGTCCGCAGCACGTCCCAGTGTTCGTACAGGACGTTCATCCGGGTGTCGCTCCACGGCGGGATGGAGAGCGCCGAGCGGAGCACCGGCTGCCACACGGAGGACGAACCGCGCTGGAGGGTCCGGAGCGCCCTGGAGCAGGGGACCCGCTCGGCGCCCTTCAACCAGGGCCGCTCGCCGCGGCAGCCGATGCCCAAGTCGCGGAGCGCGCCACGCCGGAACGAACCCTCCATGGACGCGTCCGGGACTCCGCAGGAACAGGAGAGCACCACCGAACGGAGCGAGGAGGTGCGCCCGGACGAGCGCAGGCTCATGCGGCCGCCGCAGGCGGCGGACCTGCCCTCGCCCTTCTGCTGCCGGTGCAGCCAGTCCCGGTACGGGAAGTCGGAGATGTGTCCGTCCTCGCAGGCGACCACGAAACGGGAGGGAACCAGCGGCTCCGCGCACTCGCCGCACTCGTTGCGGCCGGGCGGGGAGTTGAACTTCGCGACGTGGTCCAGCGCATGGCACTCCGGACAGTGGTGCCACAGCGGGAAGCGCCGCACCCGGATGCCGTCGCGGCTGCCGTCCGTCGAAGCGGGCGGAAGCCGGAAGTGCTGCACACCCAGCACCCGGGCGAGACGCCGCTCGTGGATCACCGGCGCCTCGTCGCGCGACCACTGGTCGCCCGCTTCGTCGATGCCGGAGACGATGAACGACTCCTGGTCCACGGCGACCAGCGAACCCACGCCGTAGGTGGTGATGGCCTGCGCCCGACGGACCGCGCCGCGGCGGGGCAGGGTGTGGACCGGTGCGGCGGAGCCGGTGGTGCCGCGCCGGCGACGGGAGGGGGGCGGGGTCATCGGGATGCCTCCATGAACAGGGCGGACTCGGCGTCGACGTCGCGGAGCGACCACAGGGTCTCCCACGCGGCCACGCCCTCCAGGGCGTCGTCGAAGGGCTTGAGCAGCGAGCGGGCGCGGTTTCCGCGCCGCGACTCGTAGTGCAGGCCGCCGTGCGCCGCGGCCTCGTCCTCCCACCATTCGACGAAAGTGTCGAAGTCGTCGGCGGCATGGGCGACTTCCTCGGCGGCGGTCTCCGGCGGCGAGACCAGTTCGACCCGTCGAAGGATCAGCGGACGGATCCGGGACCGCAGTTCGTCCCCGAAGAGGTCGATCCGGCCCGCGTCCTCGTTGCCGCGGGCCGCAGGGATCAGGAGGCGGGCCAGCGCGACGATCACCGCGTGCAGCCCGCGCTCGCGGGCACGGGCAGAGAACGGGGTGACCGAGGTGGACTCGACCTCGCGGTAGAGCGCGGAGTGGAAGTGCTGAAAGTTCTCGTAGTGCGAACGGTCGCGCGAACGGCCCGAGTTGAGCATCACCGCGACCAGGCCGGGGTGGGCTCGGCCGACCCGGCTGGTGGCCTGGATGTACTCGGCCGTGGTCTGCGGCTGACCCATCACGGCCATCAGTCCGAGCCGGTCCACGTCCACCCCGACGGCGATCATGTTGGTGGCCAGGAGCACGTCCATCACGTCCGCCGGGTTGCCGTCGGTCAGTCTGCGCTCGATCTGCTTCAGCCGGGCCGGAATGTCGCTGGCGTCGACCCGGCTGGTCAGCTCGGAGCAGTTGCCCGCCGAACGCGGCTCGCATCCGTCGCGGTCCGCCAGATGGTCGAGGTAGGCCACGACGTCGTCGTGGACCTGGAGTTCGGCGGCCGACAGCAGCCGCAGGCTGTTGAAGTAGCCGACCAGCGTCCAGTACGCGTCGAGCACCTCCGGGTCCGCTCCGGTGCGCATCGCCTGGTGGAGCAGGGTGGCGTAGGTGCGGATCAGCAGAGTGGACTGGCTGGTGCCGGGGGCGAGCAGGCCGACGTAGCGGCGGGAGGCCTTGTCGGTCGCCGGGGTCTCCACGGCGAACCAGGAGTCGCGGCCGTCCAGGCCGGCGGGCGGGAACTGACGTACGTCGCGGGCGAACAGCGCCCGGCCCTGATCGGCCGCCCGACGGATGGTCGCGGTGGAAGCGATCACTTTCGGCCGGTCGGCGAGCACATCGACGGCGGTCTCGTAGAGGCCGGTCAGGGTGCCCAACGGACCGGAGATCAGGTGCAGTTCGTCCTGGACGATCAACTCCGGAGGTGGGGTGGAGTCCTGGCGGTCGCGATTGAACAGGGCCGCGGTCCGCTCGCGCCACGGCATCGAGGCGAACTTGTCGACGGTGGCGATCACCAGGGTCGGCCTCGCCGCGTACACGGCCTCGTCGACCAGGTGCACGGGAAGCCCACCGGCGAACGGACAACCCGCGCCGGGGCAGCGCACGTCCATCCGTTCGGCGTCCTCGTCCACCGCGTAGTGGTGCGCGTCGAGGGCGGTGCCGCACCACGGGCAGGCGTGCAACTGCACCGGGTTCTCGGTCTGCAGCACCCGGCCCGAGCGGGCCGCCGACAGCTGCTGCGCGGCCGCGGCCAGGGTGTTCGGGGTGGCGGAGCGCCCCACCCACATGCCGATCGAGATCTCCTCGTGGCCCAGTACATCGGGATTCTCCCGGCGCAGCTCCTCCATCGCGCAGATCAGGATCGCGGCGCGCTCGAACTGTTGCAGGGTCAGCAGCCGGAGCGTGTAGCGCATGAGGACGGTGACACCGCCGCCCGCCGCGCCGAGGCGCATCCGCCGCAGGAAGGCGGTCAGCGCGATCAGACCGAGGTATGCCTCGGTCTTGCCGCCGCCGGTGGGGAACCACAGCAGATCGGACACGTTTCGATCGGCGTGCTTCGGGTCGTCCACCCCGGCGAGGCACAGCAGCACGAAAGCGATCTGGAAGGGGCGCCAGCGGGCAGTGGCCGGATCCGGTTCGCCGACCCGGCCGTCCTTGACCCAGGCGCTTCTGGCCCGTTGTGTCGCCATCGCGCGGTTGGCCAGCCGGAACGCGGCCATCAGGTCGGGCTTGTCGCGCAGCAGGGCGATGCCTTCCCGGATGCGGCCCAGGGCCTCCTCGCAGGCGCGGACCTGCTCGGCCGCGGCGCTCTCGTACGCCGAGCCGACGAGGGCGGCCGCCTCGGCGTTTTTCCGCCCGATCCACTGCTCGTAGCCGGTCGCCAACCGCTCCAGGGCGTCGATCACCCGGGAGTCGTCGTTCTCGGCGAGACCCAGCATGGTGAGGGCGCTCGCGTCGATCGTCGGATTGGAGTCGGTGAGCAGCACCTCGTGCGTGGGCACGAACTCGGTGCGGACCTCTGCCACGCCCGCCCGCACCACATCGGTCACGCCGATCGGCGGCGGGGCCCAGTCCCAGACCGCCGCACAGCCGTGACCGACGGCGAACGTGGGGGCGTGTCGGTGGAGCAACCGACTGCTCTCCAGCTCGGAGTCCACGGCGGACAGCGTGGTCGGGCGTTCCACGAATGCGCTCGACCCGTTCGCGGCACGGACCGTCAGACCGGTCTGGAACAGAGCGAATGCATCCTGGAGCTCCCGCTCGCCGACCTTCTGCTCATTCATCAGGGTGATCGTGACGGTCACCGTGTCGGTCTGCGGAACCGGTCGGCGCACGTGCACGTGCAGGTGGACCACACCGTGGATCAGCTTGTGGGTCCGGCGGCTCGGGTACGTGACGTCGATGACGGTGTCCGGCAGGTCCAGATCCGTCCTGCGCCAGCGTTCCCGCTGGTCGGCCGTGGTCCGGGCTTCGCTCCGGCGGGCCGGGATCCGGCGGCCCTCGGCGTCCTCCGGCTCGTACACGGCGGCGCGCGCCGAGACCACGATCTGCTCGCAGGAGGCGCGGTCGACCGCGAAGGTGAGTCCGACGCTGGAGGGGCGGCGTCCGCCGGAGTTCGGGCGGTCGGGGTTCGAGTCGGACTCGTCGAGGCCCGCCGACCTGATCAGGGGTTCCTCGTCGAGGCCCAGCTGCAGGCCGATCTCCTGGAGGAACTCCGTGTTGACGGCCGGATCCGCCGGGCGGGGATGGAGCACCCCGATCGGGTAGCGGGTGATCGGGGCGTCGTGCTCCAGGACCTCGGAGCGATCCGCGTCGGCGTCCCCCGCCTCGGGCCCGAACAGCTCCCGGCGCAGGCGCGCCACCAGCTCCTCCCGAACCTCGTAGTGGTCGGCGTGCCGGCCCGCATGGATGGTCATTCCTGTTCCTCCCCGGTTCCGGCGGAGTGCCGAAAACGTCCGATTCCGCTGATGCGCGGGGCGATCCACACCCCGTGGTCGCCGATGCCCGCGTTGGTCCCGGCGGCCGGGCTGCCCGCCACCGATTCCAGGCCGTCGATCCGCAGCCCGTGGAGCTCCTGCGGCCAGCGGATCTCCCAGGCCGCACCGACCTTCAGGACGGAGTGCAGCTGGGCCCTGAACGCCTCGGAGGCGTCGCCGATCTCCCGCCCGTCGTGCAGCAGCACGTACGGGGGGCTCTGCTCGACGCCCATCGGCAGCGAGTCGCGCAGCCGGAACGTCACCGGGTCCCCCGGGCGGACGTGCTCCAGCAGGTAGGCCTGGGCACCGGGGGCGTCGGCCCCGGCGCAGGCCGGTTCCAGCGTCTCGACGTCGCCGCTCCTGACCTCCACGCCGTCCCGCCGCCAGCGCAGGCGCGCGTTCGGCGAACCCCGGTACAACCGGCCGGTCGGCCGGTGGCTGAGTACCGTCACCGTGTCGGGCGCGGCGATCCGGTACAGGTCCTCGCGGGCCCGGGTCATCGCGACGTAGAGCGCGCGGGCCTCGGCGGGAAGATCGGGTTCCGCGGTGCGCCGGCGCAGCTCGGAGACGGTCGGCGGGGCGAGCAGGATCACCCGGTCGAACTCCAGCCCCTTCGACCGGTGGACGGTGGACACCACTAGCCGGGCCGGTTCCGGATCGGCCAGCTCGTCCGGGAACCGGCGCTCCGCGACCAGCCGACGCAGCCCCGCCGCATCGACGGTGCCGCGACCGGCGCCGCGCGCCGCCGCCCGCAGGGACCGCCACACCCGGTCGAGGTCGGTGCCTTCGGGCAGGGGCAGCGCGGCGAGCAGCTCGCGCACCCGTTCCTCGGACAGCGTCGCGCCCGGGGCCCGACGCAACAGCTCGGCGACCCAGAAGGGCACGGACCGGTCCCGGACCGGGCGCCGCAGCGCGTGCGCGATCCCTTGAGCGTGCAGCAGCTCCGAGACGACCAACGCCTGCCTGTTGTCCCGGCACAGCACGGCGCACGTGCCGGAGAACGACCTCAGCACGTCGAGTGCGAACGGCTCGGCGAACGACCCGAGGTCGGGAACCTCGTCCAGCAGGTCCCGCAGTTCCCCGTAGCGGCGTTCGGCCGCCGCGTCGGCGCCCTCGGGGGCGCTGCCGATGCTCTGGACGGCGGGGCCGAGCGGGAGCGCCGTGCGTGCGTCGGAGGTGACGGCCCGGAAGTTCTGGGTCAGCCGCAGTTCCTCCAGGTCGTCGGCGTAGGAGATTCGCACCCAGCGGAGGAAGAGATCGGTACGGTTGGCGAACTCCTCCGGGTCCTCGATCTGGAAGTCGTAGATCGCCTGCGCCGAGTCGCCGACCAGGGTGAATCCGCAGGACTCCTGCAGCCGGTCGAGCAGCGCCTCCACCATCTCCCGGCGGGCGCCCACCAGGTCCTGCACTTCGTCGACGATCACGTGCGTGGGCGGACCGGCCTCCAAGAACTCCAACGCGCCCTTCTCGATCGCCGTGGTGGCCGCCCGGATGCGCTCGTCGAAGGAGAGCGGCGACCACTCCCCGTCGGGGTAAGCCTGAAGCAGCAGGGAGTAGGCCCAGGAGTCGAAGGTCTGCACCCGCACCCGTCGTGCGTGTTCGCCGTACCGGGCGATCCGGTCCCGCAGCTCGCGGACGGAAGCGCGGGAGAAGCTGAGGACCAGCAGCTCGGAGGCGTCCAGCGCCTCGTCCGGGTCCGCGTTCCCGACCAGGGCGTCCATGCGGCGTACCAAGGTGTGGGTCTTCCCGGTCCCGGCCCCGGCGGTGACCAGTAGTCGGGCGTCCCACGGCCGGTCCACGACGGCCTGTTGCTCGGCGGTCAGGGCGGGATCGCCCTGGTGGCGGACGGTCAACGGTTGCTCCACAGGTGCTCGAACCGGGTGAAGGCGAGGGCGGTGTCGAAGTTCCGGATGTTGTCCCGGACGTTGAGGATGAGGCAGGTGTCCTTGCCGCCGTTGCGGGGGCCGCGCAGACCGCGGCCGATCATCTGCTGGTACACGTTCGGGCTGTAGACGGGGCGCGCCACGACGACCGCACGGGTGGCGGGGGCGTCGAAACCCTGCGTGAGGACGCCGTAGTTGGTGAGCACCCGCACCCTGCCGTCGCGGAACTCCCGGACCCGGGCCCGGCGGTCGTTGTCGGAGGTGGTGGCGTCCACCGAGGAGGCCGAGATGCCACGGTCCTTCAACTTGGCCGCCAGGTACTTGGCGTGCTCCACCGAGGTGGCGAACACCAGGACCGGCCAGTTCTCGTCCATGGCCGCGATCTCGGCCACGATGCGGCGGCTGCGGTCGTGGTCGTCGGCGAGCCGCTGCTCGGCGGCCTTGGACAGCAGGCTGAACTGCTCGGCGCTCTCCCGTTCCTGACGGGACAACTCGATGGTGCCACCGGCGAGTTCCTTGTGCTCGACCCGCGCCAGCACGCCGATCTCCTGGAGGTGACCGTAGGCGTCACCGGACGGGAAGACCCCCTCGTCCAGGCGGCGCGCGCCGAACCGGTTGACCAGGCGCCGGGTCTCCTCCTCGTTGTGCCCCCGGAACGGAGTGGCGGTCAGCCCGAGCAGGTGCCGGTCGGTGCGGTGCTGCGTCAGGCCGAGCAGGTTCAGGATCTCGGTGTAGCTCGGACTGGTCGCGACGTGCGCCTCGTCCACCACGACCAGCGCGGCGTCCCGGAGCCAGGCGTACCGCTCGGTGTCCAGGCACACCCGCAGCTTGGCATCGGTGGCCACGACGAGCTGGGGACCGTCGACGATCGGGGCAGCCTCGTTCGAGGTCCAGAGCCGATTGATCGTCAGGCGTTCCTGCGCGCCGGCCCTGCTCCACACGAACTGCCAGCTCTGCACGGCCTGTTCGCACAGTTCCTCGGTCTGGGCGATCCACAGGATCGGCCCGCGGAGCGCGCCGGTCTGCTTCACCCAGCGGATGACGGCCTCGGCGGTGACGCGGGTCTTGCCCGCACCGGTCGGCAGCGACAGCATGGCGCGCTGCGGGGCGAGCCGGTCGAGCATCTCGAAGATGTTGAGGGCGAGCCGCTCCTGGTAGTCGTGCAGCCGGGGGAAGTCCCGGGGGCCCTCCACGATCAAGCTCTGCTCCAGCGCCGGGGCCCGGTAGCCGGCGAAGGGCGCGGGCAGACCGAGCTCGGCGACGAACGAGACCGCGGCGGAGCCGCCGGTGTAGGACGACGGCGCGTTCGGGAAGCGCTCCTGGATGTCCCGGGCATGGACTTTCAGCACGCCGTCGCCGTGCGCGTTGAACGCCAGCTGGGCGATCCGACGGCCGGTCGGCTCGTGCCCGTCGAGCTCCTGCCGTTCGGCCTCGATCAGCCCGGCGGGGAGCCGGTCGCGCAGGGACTCCGCGCCGATCAACAGTTCCAGCTTCGCCGTCACGTCCGCAGCCGCGCGGACCGCCTTCAACGCGGACCGGGTCCGCTCGTCCTGCTCCTGACGGGTCTGGGCCTCCAGCACCACCCGGCAGCCGGCGTCACCCATCCGCAGACCCAGCTCACGGTCCACCGCGCGGAGCACGCCGATCCGGTCCAGCGAGTCGACGACCTTGATCACGTTGCCCTGGCGGGCGCTCTCCAACGACTTCGCCCGGGCGCCGTGCGGGGTGCGGACCACTTCCTCCAACGTGGAGCAGCGCAGCAGGGAGTACGCGTCGACCGAGCTGCCCACCTTCTGGCGCAGCGTCGGGAACTCCTCGACCAGCGGCAGCGGCTCCACGCTGGACTCGTGCCGGGTCTCCCGGCTGACCACGTCGTCGTGACGCAGCATGCCCCACCGCTCGACCATCAGGTCGGCGGACTCCTGGTTCGGCATCAGCAGCGCGGGCACCCGCTCGGCCTGCAGCGAGCGGTACTCGTCGCGGCCGGCGGCGACCGCGATCTCGCCGTCCACCCGGGTGTCCCAGGCGTTGCCGACCCGACAGCGGGTCAGAGAGTCCTCGGGGAAAGGGATCTCCAGCCGGGTCAGCAGGGCGTAGGTGGAGCCGACGAAGGCGTCGTCCTCGCTCGCCTGGAGCTTCTCCAGGAGCTGCGCCCACTGCTCCGCGCGGACCTTCTCGACCGTGCTCGCGAGGCCCAGCTTCCGGGCCTTCTCCTCACCGATCGACGCCACCGGCAGCACGTCGCGGTAGGCATCGAGCTGCGGGCCCACCGCCTCCTTGAGGGGCTTGAGGCCCTGCGAGGTCCGCACCCGGCCGTGCCGGTTGAGCATCCAGCGGACCGGCGACCACACCGGCCGGCGGGTGGCGGTCTGCGCGCCGATCTGCAGCGTCCAGTTCGCGAGCAGCGCGTCCTCGGGCAGGGCCTGCAGGAACGCCGCGCGGGCCTGCTCCGACATACGGGGCAGCAGGTGCAGCGGCCCGCCGACGGCGGCGCCCTCGATCCTGGTCCTGGCCAGGGTCGGGCGGGCGGCCCGGTCGTCGAGCTTGCGGCAGTAGGCGGCGTGCATCGCCTCCCGGTACTCCTCGAACCACCCTTCCTCCTCCGGCCGGTGACCGGCGGTGGGACGGTCGCGGAGCCCCGACTCCCGGAAGAACCCGGTGTCGTCGGAGTGGAAGCGCAGATCGACGGCGATCGCCGGGTCGCTCTCCGCGGTGACGACCGGGCCGGGCAGCAGGCAGTCGCGCATGGAGTGGAAACGCCCGTCGGCCGTCTTCACCATCAGGGTGTCCATCGGCGCCGACACCCGGGCGGTCACCTCGTGTCCCACCACGGAGGAGCCCGCCCGGTGGAACAGCTCCCAGAACCGGTTCCACTCCTGCGGGCCGTACCCGTCGAAGCCCTGTTCGAGGACGCTGACGAAACGACCCCGGACGTCCGCCTCCTGGATGCCGAGGGCGGTCAGCGCGGAGTGCAGCGACGGGTCGTCGGACAGCGCGCGGTCCACGTAGACCAGCGACTCCGGCAGGCCATCCTCCTCGGTGCGGCGGTACACCACGCTGCCCAGCGGCGCGACCAGACCGTTCTCCTCGGTGAGTACGATCCGGGCCGTGCGGGCCTGCGCGGCGCAGGCGGCGTTCGAATTGATCATGTCGGCGACGATCCGGACGGCGGCCGCCGAGGCCTCCGCCGAGCCGTCGAAGACCAGGGCCTCCAACCAGTCCACGACCGACTCCCGCTCCCGGTCGGCGGCGGCCAGGATGTGCTGGACCTTGCCGGTCCGGATGTCGGTGGCCTCGACCGAGGGGTGGATCCAGTTGCGGGGGCGGTCCGGGTACGCATGCCACGCCCACAGCCAGCGGTTGACGGAGGCGCTGTCCTTGCCCAGATCGGGGTGCCGAAGCTCGCTCGGCGCGCGCAGGACACCGTCCTGGTCCGGCAGCGACGGACGCCGCGCGGCGGCCAGCCAGATCTGCTCGGTGAGCAGGCGGTCGGCCCAGCTGATCGTCTCCACGGCCCTCAACCGGCCGGGCAGCAGCGGGAGATAGGCGCCGGGATCCTCCGCCGGCGCGAGGTCGGGCAGCGAGTCGACGACCAGTCCGGCGGCGACGCGGAGCATCTCGACGTTGAACGGCGAGGAGTCGAGCAGGTTCTGCCGGTCCTCATTGGTCTTCCACGCCCCGTTCAGGATGCCGCTGAGGGTCATCTCGTACTTGGTCGGGAAGTACGACCAGAACCTGCCGCGCCCGCGGGCGTCGGCGGCGCTGAGCAGGCCGGTCCGCTCGTCCGGCCGGTAGTCCGGCACCGCCCAGGCGACGTCGATGGACAGCCGGTCGTGGAGCTCGCCGGCGTCCTGCCGGGCCTCGGCGCCCGGCTCGTGGGAGCGGGTGAAGACCCGCCACCGGGAGGTGGCCGGCGGCCTGCCGACCCGCTCCTCGTGGATCGTGTGCAGGCTCCCGGCCCGCTCGGACCGGAGCACCCGGCGCGCGATCGGACGGAGCCGGCGGTCCTCCAGCACCACCGGTCCCACGTGCGGGGAGAACAGGTGGAAGCCGGCGGGGAACTCCTCCCGGGTCTCGTGACTGGCCGAACCCTGATGGCCGTGCATGTCCTTGCCCAGCCGGTCGGCGGCGCCGGGCAGCAGCGGCAGGCGGACCACCGTGGTGGCCCACTCCATCAGCTCGTCCAGCACCTGGTCCCGCAGCCGCTCCGCGGCCGTGTCCAGCGGGCGGGCCATCCGCAGCACCGGAGCCTCGAACGCCTCGCCGAGCCGCTCCCGTACCCCCGGCACATTCCGGATCAGCTCGTACGACCAGGCCCGGTCGAAGCCGAAGCTGCTGCCGTTCAGACCGAAGAACTCGGGTGCGTCGGTCACCACCAGGACCGACTTCACGCCCACGCCGAACCGGCCGATCTGGCCGCCGCGCTTGCGGGACATGCTCATCCGCAGGATGGTCTCCGCGCCCTCCGGCGTCATCGGGTCGCCCTGGTTGGCGCAGTACAGGTGGGTCGCGGTGAGGACGACCTGGATCCGGCCGCCGGGCTCGGCGCGCAGCTCGTCGGCGGCGTTCTGGACGAGTTCGAGCAACTGCCGGTCGCCGTACCCGCCCTGGGTGATGCGACGCTCGCCGTTGGCGTGCTCGGGGATCAGGCCCGGGTCGACGGCGTAGGTCTCCAGGACACGGCGGGACTGCTCGTCGACGGTGCGGATCACGGGGGAGTGCTGATCGGCCACAGATGGTTCCACTTCGGGTGCGGGGAGGAGGTGTGGGCGGCGGGGGGCCGTCAGCGGATACGGTCGAGCGGGGAATTCTGCGGGAACACCGGGGTACCTGCGCTTTCGCATTCGTGGGTTTGTGCACGAGAGAAATGGAGCAAGTGGTGCGGTAGTGCAGAGGGGAACGCGCCGCGAAGGAACACACGGAATCCACGATGGCCGGGATCGCCGGGCGGCTGAAGAGATTTCCCCCCATGGGAAAACTTGATACTTCTGGCCCTGTCCCCAGAGCCTCTCCTGCGGCCGTTCCGCCGGGGAGTGGCAGCGACTATTCCATGGTTTCGGTGGGCGGCGCAAGTGCCGTTCGCTCCGGATGGCTTCGGCGACAATTCCGGGCGTTCCGGGAAAATTCGGGCAAAGTGGAGCACAGGTGAAAGTCATATTTTTCGACGGCCCTCGGCATCTACCCCTCTGTCCGGCAGGTGTGTCAAGGGATGCTTGACAAGGCCCTGTCGTTGTCAACAGCACTCGGGTAGAGTGGCTCCCACCTTGTGGAACAGGCCGGGCGGAAGCAGGTGGGACGTGAAGGCGGCTGAGGATTTCGGCCCCTGGCTGGCGCGTCAGCTCAGGAACGCGGGAAAGAGCCAGACCGAGCTGGCGGAGGAGGTGGAGGTGACCAGGGCCGCCGTGTCGGCCTGGATCGTCGGCCGCTCCGTGCCCAGGGACGACACCATCCGGCGCATCGCCGGGGTGCTCAACACGGATCTGGAGACCATCCACACCCGCGCCGCCGACGCCCAACTCCGGGTGCCCGTCACCTGGTACCACCGGCCGGCGCACGCCGACGGCGGGCGCGAGTACGGGAACGCCGCCGCGTTCGCCTTCGAGGCCGACGTCTCCGTGCTGGCGCGGGAGGCCACCCAGAACAGCCTGGACGCGCGATTCGACCCGGCCGAGCCGGTCCGGGTCCGCTACACGCTGCACGAACTCACCGGCGAGGCGCTGGCGAGATTCCGCGAGGCCATCGACTGGGAGCACCTGCTCCCGCACTACGAGGCGCTCACCGCGGACGGCGGGAAGCACAGCAAGGTGTCGCGGACGATCGCCGCCGGGCTGCGGGACATGTACCAGCACGACCGCCTGGTCCTGCTCCGCGTCGACGACTACAACGCGACCGGTCTGACCGGCGGCGACTACGAGGACGGCCTGTTCGCGGCCGTCGTCCGCCGCCAACTCGACAGCAACAAGCGGGACGCCGGGGCCGGCGGTTCCTACGGCCTGGGCAAGGCCACCCTGTGGGCGACCAGCCGACTCGGCCTGGTGCTGATCAACTCCACCCTCTCCGTACCGCACGAGGGCCGCACCGAACGACGCCTGGTCGGCCGGCTCGACCTTCCCTGGCGCGAGGTCGACGGCCGAGCGTGCGCCGGCCCGGCCTGGTTCGGACGTCCGGACCCGACGACCGAATCGGCGGACGTGGTCCGTTCCTGGTGGGCGGACGAGGAGACGGTCGAGAAGCTCCTCCTCACCCGTGACAGCGCGGCTCCCGGCACATCCTTCCTCATCGTCGGCGCCCACGACGTGGCCAGCCTGCTGCCCGTCGGCGACACCGCGGACGAGGAGGAGAGCGGCGAGGACGACGACTCCGTCCACCGCATGCACGCCCGGCTGGTCGACGCGCTCGGCCGGAACTTCTGGGCCGCGATGACCGGCGGAGGGGAGCAGAAGCCGCACCTGGAGGCCTCCGTGCGCACCTACCGCAACGGCGAGGTGCTCATCGAGGAGGAGCACGTGGACCCGGCCCTGGTCCAGCCGTCCCGCACCCGCGCGCTGCGGGCCTTCCTGGACGGCACCACCGTCGAGCGCCTCACCGACCTGAGCCAGGTCGCGCTCGCCACGGTGCAGCTCAACGTGCCGCTCCACGGCGGCCGGACCCACGGAGGGGTGCCGCACCAGGCGGTGGTCCTGGTCACCGGGGCGGAGGACGCCGACGGCAAGAAGAACCGGCTGGTCTCCATGCGGGGCAACCGGATGACCGTCAAGGACAGCGAGGTCCGCAACCTGCCGATCGGCACCAACCCGTTCCAGGCCATCCTCCTCACCGGCCGCGCCGCCGGCCCGGCCGCGCCCGGCGCCGAGGAGGCCGAGGAATTCCTGCGCGCATCGGAGCCGCCGGAGCACAACAAATGGGGACAGACCGAGGAACTTCGGCTTTCCTATTCGCCCTCCGCGCACCGCCGCATCGCGAATCTGACCACCGCGGCGAACAATGCCGTGCGCGAACTCGTCGCCGTGCCCAAGGCCAAGCGCCACAGTGGGGGCGAGGCCAATATCGCCGGCCGGTTGAAGGTCGGAGGAGCGAAGAAAAGGAAGACCTCCACGAAATCCTCGGCAATGCCCGAACTGGACAACGTGGACGCGCTGGTCGACGAGACGGGGGCCTGGTCGGTCACCGTGGACCTGCGGGTTCCGGCCGGCATGGACACCGACCGTCCGGTCACGCCGGTCGCCAAGTTCGACGTGCGGTCCGGCCCTCGCCCGGCCGCGCCCTGGAAGGAACTCGTCGCCATCAGCGGCTGCCAGATCGTGGACGGCGCGGTTCAGGTGTCGCCGGGCAGCCGCAAGGCCGTCTTCCGGGGCGTCACCGACGTCTCCCGTCACCCGGTCCGGGCCCAACTGACCGGCCTGGTGGTCGAACTCCGCAGCGGAAAGGGGGAGCAGGCGTGAAGGTCTACCCCTACCGGCGGCTCACCGGAAATGTGTCCTGGCGGATCGACGGCGCCCGGCTCAGGGCGGAGGGCGAGCCCTGGGACGACGTGGAGAGCAAGTACGTCTCCGTCGTCGAGCACGTGGTCGCCCTCGGGCCCGACGAGGACCGGTCCGAGTGGTCCGAGGCCCGGCTCCGGCTGTCCGGCGGCATTCCGGCCAAGGCGCTCGACCCGTCCGGACCGTGGCAGGACGTCAGGCTCGTCGCGGTGCTGACCGAGCGCGCCACCAACACCCGCACGGCGACCGAGTTCCACCGGCCCGCGGACGACGGCCGCGAGTGGACGGCGGAGCTGTACCTGCGCCGGTGCGACCTGCTCGACCGGGCCTCGGTGGCCGTGCACGTGGTGGCCACCGTCGACGGTGTGCCCGGGCGGGTGATCGCCACCTCGGACGTCGAATGGCTCGTCGACGTCAACGAGGCCACGCCCGCGCTGGCCCGTGAACTCGAGGTCAAGATGGTCAACTTCGGCGCCGGAGGAAGCCGGCTCCAGCGCTTCAAGGAGTCGCCCTGGCTGGTCGACACCACCGGCCGGATCCCGGCCGTCCGCGTCAACACCGACTTCGAAGGGCTCGGCGACCTGATCGGAGCCGCCGGCGGCAGCGGCGCGGAGAAGACCGTTCGGGAACTCCTGCTCGCCCAGATGTGCTCCGAGGTCTGGACGGCCGTGTTCCACTCCGCGGTCGGTGACCTGGAGGTCGAGGAGGACGGCGCACCGGTGTTTCCGCACGGCTGGCAGGGCGAGGTGCTCCGGGAGATGCTCCCCGACGTGTACCCCGATCGCACGCCGGAGGCGGCGCTGCGCGAGGTTCACGCGGCCCGCACCGGAACGTCCGCCGCGGGCTGGGGCGAACTCCAGGCCCGGATCCACTTCGCCGCCGCCCGACGGGCCGACGTGCCCCGGACGCTCTCCACCACCGTTCGCGACCTGGAACGCCTCGCACAGGGGGACGACGCATGACCGACCGACCCGAGCACTTCCCCGAGCGGCTCGCGCTGCTGCCGGACTCCGAGGCGATCGAATTCGTCGTCGAAGGACTGCTCACCGGCCGTGAGAACGTGCCGAGCATCAAGCTCAACCAGGTCACCGAACCGCTCGCGCACGCCGACCGGCGTGGCGAACTGCGCCCCGTTCGGGACCTGGTCGAGGACGCCATGGCCTACTGCCGGACCAACGGGCTCAAGGTCACCCAGGCCGACGCGTGGCTGGCCCCGCGCCTGCACGCGGCGCTCCGGCTGACCCGCCGCGAGGCCGCCGACCCGGCCCTGTGGAACTACCTGGCCCTCGGCGTCGCCCCGGACTACGTGGTCTGGCGGCACCTGCCGGAACCCAAGGACGGCGCGGTCGTGAAGGTGGCGGCCGACCGCTTCCGCGGCCCGTACCACAAGCAGGCCTTCGCCCGTCTCTGGTGGGCCGCCGAACTCTTCCGGGACGGCCCGGACTACGCACCGGTGGTCACGGCCTGCGGCATCCAGGACGTCCTCAACACGGCACTCCGGATGTCCGTGATCAACCATCGGCCCACCGCGCAGGCGATCGCCCGACTGATCGGCAAGGGCACGATCAGCGGCGGTCGAGAGGTCAACGCCCTGGCCGGGGCCGTCAACGCCTCCGCCGCGACGCTGATGTACGACGTGATCGCCCCCGACCACCCCGAGCGCGACCCCGGGCCGCTGCTCGACTGGATCGCCGAGGCCGAGACCGCCCGCCAGGTGTCGCGGAACGCACTGCCGGCCGGGCCCGAGGAGGAGCCCGCGCCGGAATCCTCCGTGACCCAGCTGGTGGACTACTTCGCCGACCTCTTCGCGGACGCGCCGGTCCGCGGACGCGGCGAGTCCGAGGAGGTCGAGGAGGAGGCCTGACGCTTGGGCTTCGGGCAGTCGGGTCCGCAACCCGACGAGTCTCCGCAGCCGCTCTTGCGAAGCGTGGCCCGGTCCTCGGCGGAAGGTTCGGGCCAGTGCTCCCGAACCATCTCCTCCCGAGGACACGGCAGGGCGAGCGCGGCCGCCAGCACGTGCATGCCGAACAGCGGCGGCACCGCGTTGCCCACCTGCTGGGACTTGTCCCCGCCGCTCCACGGATAGTTGGGCGGGAAGGTCTGGAGAATGCCGGCCTCGGGGATGGTCAGCCGATCCGGGGTGTGCGGGCTGCCGCCCCCGGGGTGGTTGACGGCATTGCGGGAGACCTTGCCGGTGACGGTGAACGAGGGCTGCTGCCAGGTGCGGATGCCGCGGTTGTCGGGCTTGCCGCCGCTGCCGTAGTTCGAACGGATCTCGAAGCGGGACTTCCTTCCCTCGGGCCACTGCTCCGTGGCGCGAAGGACGTCCCACATCGGCACCCAGGGCTTGAGGTGCGACTCCAACGACAGCGCCATCTGACCGGACTGCGACTCCGGCAGCGCGTTCGGGTCGTCGGGGCCGCCGTGGAGCGGATTGTTGGTCCGGTAGGTGTGGTGCGTGGGCTGGGGGAGTCTCGGGATGCCGTGCCCGGCGAGGCGGGCGATGAGGATCGCCCGGCGCCGGGTCTGCGGAACGCCGTACGCCTCGGTTGGGAGCGTGGCGACCTCGGCGACCTCGTACTTCACCCTGGTCCCGTCGGGCTTGGGCAGACCGGTCTCCAGGGCTGTCTTGTAGACCTCCCAGAGGGCCTTGACCTGCGGTACCTGCTCCAGAACGATCACATCGAACGGACGTCCGTTGCGCTTCGTGGAGCCGAGGGCCTTGATCGCGTACCTAAGGGGCTCCAGGACGAGGGCGGTCCGGTTGTCGTCGCCCAGTTGCGCGAGTTGCTCGTCGATCTCCTGATCGGGAACGCCGTCCATGAGGGAATGGAGGACCTTCTCGACCTTCTCCAGGGATCGCCGACCCGCGCCCTTTCCGGCCACCGAATACGTCTGGCACGGCGGCCCCCCGGCCAGCACGTTCAGTTCGCTCGGCAAGTCCTCGAACCGGTCTCGGCGCACCTCGCTGACATCCGCGTGCACGGTCTGCAACCCCGCTGCGTAGCGCGTCTCGCAGGCGTCTTTGTCCCATTCGATGCCGAGACTGGGCACGTCGAGCAGGTGCGCGGCTACGTCAAGACCGCCCGGACCGGCGAACAGGTCCAGAATGTACGGGTTCTCGAGGAACGAAGAATGTGAGTCCGAGCGGGTCATGTGGCGAGAGTCTAGCCGGCGGGGGTCGGTACGACCTAGTCAGCCGAAACCGGCCCCGCCCGACGATCGCTGCCCGGAGACGGGCGGCGGGCGGCCGGAGGTCGGACCGGGGCCGGTTTCGGGACGGAGCGGGGAGGGCGCGAAGCGGTCGACGATCGCGCCGCCGACGGCGAAGAACGCGATGGCGGAGACCGAGGCGCACATGGCCTACAGGGTGAGGTGCCGCTCGCGCCTGCGGCCCGGCCAAGTGGCGGTGAGGCGCGGCCGGGCGAGCATGGCTCCGTTCGCCCCGTGGCCGGGTCCGGTCGAGGAGGGACCACGGGCAGCAGGCTCCGACCGGCCCGTAGGGAGGGCGAGAGACGTCGGCACGGTACGTCGTACAGATGGGCCGGGGCGGCATTCATCCTGGAGGGGCGGAGCGTCCCTCGGTAGTGCCGCCACGGGCCGATTTTGCGAGTGCATGTCAATTGTCCGTTGAATGGCGATCCGTCGGAATCTGCTCCTGACGGCCCGTCGGCAGTGCGCCCGACCGGGCGGGTTCCCGCAGGTCAGGGCGGCGGTGGGGCCCGGTAGCCTGGGCGGGTGGAAGCGATTCTGGTCAGTGCGTGTCTGCGTGGGGTGCCGTGCCGGTTCGACGGGCGGGACAAGGCGTCGCCCGCGCTCGCCGAGCTGCTCGACGGACGGCGGGCGGTGCCGTTCTGCCCCGAGGTGGCGGGCGGGCTGGCCACGCCGCGCCGCCCGGCGGAGCTGATCGGCGGGGACGGGCACGACGTGCTGGACGGCACCGCGCGGGTGGTCGACGACGGCGGGCACGACGTGACGGCGGAGTTCGTGGCGGGGGCCGAGCGGGCGCTGCTCGCCGCGCAGCGGGCCGGGTGCACGGAGGCGGTGCTGATGCCCCGCAGCCCCTCGTGCGGCCGGGGCGCCGTGTACGACGGCTCGTTCGCAGGCGCGCTGGTGCCGGGCGACGGGGTGACGGCGGCGCTGCTGGGACGCAACGGGATCACTGTCCGGCCGGCCCCGGGGGTCTGACCGGCGGCTCCGCGGGTGCCGGGCCGGCCGCGGTCCGGCGCCTTGTCCGACGCCCCGCGGGTGCCGGGCCGGCCGCGCTCCGGTGTCCTGCCGGACGCTCTGCCGGTGGCGAATCTGCGGCGGGCAGAGAACCGTTCGCCGGGGGCCGTCCGGGGTGAACAGTGGAGTGGACGACGCAACTCCCGCCCCGAGGAGGAGACTCCCGATGCCCCACTCGTTCCA
The DNA here is from genome assembly GCF_044754805.1 of Kitasatospora sp. NPDC092948. NCBI lineage: Bacteria > Bacillati > Actinomycetota > Actinomycetes > Kitasatosporales > Streptomycetaceae > Kitasatospora > Kitasatospora sp. NPDC092948. Next base: position 418,090 of record NZ_JBIVPU010000001.1, read on the forward strand.
GCCCCGCGCGGAGGACGGCGACACGCCGCCCAGCCGCTTCGACGACCACCTCGCGGCGCAGCTGCTCGCGCAGCGGATCGTCCTGCTCGGCACCCAGGTCGACGAGGTGTCGGCGAACCGGGTGTGCGCGCAGCTGCTGCTGCTCTCCGCGGAGGATCCGCGCACCGACATCAGCCTGTACATCAACAGCCCGGGCGGGTCGGTGACGGCGGGCCTGGCGATCTACGACACCATGCGGCTGATCCCGAACGACGTCTCCACGCTGGCGATGGGATTCGCCGCCAGCATGGGGCAGTTCCTGCTGACGGTGGGCACGGCGGGCAAGCGGTTCGCGCTGCCGAACGCGCGGATCATGATGCACCAGCCGTCGGCGGGCATCGGCGGCACCGCCTCGGACGTCGCGATCCAGGCGGAGAACCTGGAGTACACCAAGCAGGCGATCGAGCGGATCACCGCCGCGCACACCGGTCAGAGCGAGGAGACCATCGCCCGGGACGGCGACCGCGACCGCTGGTTCACGGCCGAACAGGCAATGGAGTACGGGATGGTGGACCAGGTGGTGGAGTCGCTGGCCGACATCCGCCCGGCCGCGAACCGTCGACGGATGGGGCTGTGACATGGGCTCGTACACGGTTCCCTACGTCGTCGAGCGCACCGCGCAGGGCGAGCGGTCCTACGACGTGTTCAGCCGGCTGCTGAACGAGCGGATCATCTTCCTCGGCACCGACATCGACGACGGCGTCGCCAACGTGGTGATCGCGCAGCTGCTGCACCTGGAGTCGGCGAGCCCGGGCGAGGAGATCGCGATCTACCTGAACTCGCCCGGCGGATCGTTCACTTCGCTGATGGCGATCTACGACACCATGACCTTCGTCCAGTCACCGATCTCGACCTTCTGCGTCGGGCAGGCGGCGTCCACGGCGGCGGTGCTGCTGGCCGGCGGCGACCCCGGGCGGCGGTTCGTGCTCCAGCACGCCCGGGTGCTGCTCGGCCAGCCGGCCAGCGGCGGGCGGCAGGGGACGGTCTCGGACCTGAGCCTGGCCGCGAAGGAGATGCTGCGGATCCGCTCCCAGGTCGAGGAGGTGCTGTCCCGGCACACCGGCCACGACGCGGCGGCGCTGCGCGCGGACATGGACCGGGACAAGGTGTTCACCGCCGAGGAGGCGGTCGCCTACGGCCTGGCCGACCAGGTCCTGAACCGACGAATCCTCCCGACCTGACGCGAACGGCCGGCCTGACGCGGCCGGCCTGACGCGAACGGTCGGTCCGGCAGTGGAACACCGCCGCCGGACCGGCCGTCCGACGTCGATCAGGCCGCCAGGCAGAGCCCGTTGTACGGTGCGGCCGGAGCGGCGCGGCGGGTCTGCGAGTGGCGGACGAGGTCGCCCTGGGCCAGCGACAGGAGGTCGCCGAGGTCGAGGCCGAGGGCGTGGGCGGCGGCCGCGAGGACCTCCGAGGAGGCCTCCTTGCGGCCGCGCTCCAGCTCCGAAAGGTAGGGCATGGAGATCCGGGCCGCCTCCGAGACGTCCTTCAACGTCCGCTGCTGGGCCAGTCGTTCGCGGCGCAGCACGCCGCCTACCAGGTCGCGCCACAGCGGTTCCTTCGGCGCGGGCTGCTGCGGGCGCAGCGGGATGACTCGGGCTTCGTTCCGCTCTTGAGTGCTCACCCCTCCAGCGTAGGCACCGGCGGCGCCGGGGGAACAGTGCGGCGTTCTGCTGTGGGTGAAGCACCGGAGCTGACGGGCGGTCAAAAATGGCGGGTGGTGGGGCGGGCGGCGGCCTAGGATCGACGGTCATGGTTGATCTCTATGAGCCGATGCACCCCTACGACAGTGGTTTCCTGGACACCGGAGACGGCAACCGCATCTACTACGAACAGCTCGGCAACCCCGAGGGCAAGCCCGCGCTGTACGTGCACGGCGGGCCCGGGGCGGGCTTCCCGAAGCGTCCGACCCGGGCGTGGGACCCGGCGGCCTACCGGGTGATCCGCTACGACCAGCGCAACTGCGGGCTGAGCACGCCGCACGCGAGTGATCCGGCGGCGGACATGGCGCTGAACACCACCCGGCACCTGATCGACGACATCGAGCGGCTGCGCGAACACCTCGGTGTCGAGCGGTGGTTGCTGGACGGCGCGTCCTGGGGGTCGACGCTGATCCTGGCCTACGCGCAGCAGTACCCGGAGCGGGTCAGCGAGATCGTCATTCAGGCGGTGACCACCACCCGGCGGGCCGAGACGGATTGGCTGTACCGGGGCGTCGGCGGGTTCCGGCCCGAGGCGTGGGACCGGTTCCGCGACGGTGTGCCGGAGAGCGAACGGGGCGGTGACGTCTACCGGTTGCTGGCGGCGTACGCGCAGCTGATGGAGCACCCGGACCGGGCGGTCCGCGAGCAGGCCGCGAACGAGTGGCTGGCGTGGGAGGACGCCGTCATCGAGGGGGAGCCGAACGGCATCCCCGGCATGTACAGCGACCGCGAGATGGACGACCGGATTGCGTTCGTCCGGATCTGCTCGCACTTCTTCAGCCACGGCGCCTGGCTGGAGGAGGACCAACTGCTGCGCGGGGCGCACAAGTTGGCGGGCATTCCGGGCGTGCTGGTGCACGGCCGGTACGACATGGGCTGCCCGGCGCAGACCGCGTGGGAGCTGGCGAAGGCGTGGCCGGACGCGAAGCTGCACATCTTCGACGACTCCGGGCACGTGGGCAGCCAGGACATGGCGGCGACCGTCCGGCAGGCCCTGGAGGACTTCAAGGGCAGTAAGTAGCCCCCGTGCGGCCCACGGGTCGATGCCCCGTCACGACGGTGGTCGTGACGGGGCATCGTCGGTCACTTCTGCCAGCCGACCGAGGTGATCACGACGTCGGCGAGGCTGCTGGCGCCGTAGTTGGCCAGGCCCTTGCGGATCGCGACGATGCTGGGGCGCTGGTAGAGCTCGACGGTGTGGCCGAGTTCCCAGATCTTCGTGTCGGCCTGGTTGTAGAGGGCGGCGGCCTGCGCCGGGTCGAGGGTGCCGGCGGCCTTGCGCAGCAGGGAGTCGATCTCGGGGGTGCTCAGCTTCGAGTAGTTGCCGAACACGTTGTCGCCCTGCGGGGCGCGGAACAGCGCCACCGTCTTGGAGAGCGGGAAGGAGTCGGTGTTGCGCCAGCTGGCCAGGTCGAACTTGCCCTGGTCGATGTACTTGGTGAAGTACTCCTTGCTGGGCACCTTGTCGATGGTCAGCTTGACGCCGACCTGCTGGAGCATGTTCTGCACCGCGCTGGCCAGGTCGACCTGGGTCTGGTTGGAGCCGTCGCTCATCACGTAGTGGAGTTCCAGGGGCTGCCCGTCCTTGCTGAGGGTGCCGCCGGAGTCCTTCCAACCCGCCTCGTCCAGCCACTTCTTGGCGGTCGCCGGGTCGTACGTCGCCCAGTCGCCGGAGTTGGCCTTGTAGCCGTTCTGGTTGGTCATGAACAGGTGGTTGTCGAGCGGCTTGAACTCGATCGGGACGCCCTTGTTGGCGATCTTGATCAGCGAGGCGCGGTCCAGTGCCCGGCCGAGCGCCTGCCGGACCTTCTGGTCGGCGAGCGCGCCGTTGCTGCCGAAGGAGATGTGCACCTCGTCCCACGGGGTGCCGGTGCGGATCACCGAGTCCTTGGCGTCCTTGAGCTGGCCGTAGGAGGAGGCGGTGCCCGCGGAGGCGAAGTCGATCTCGTTGTTGAGGTACGACTGGGTGATCGCGGCGGCGTCCAGCACCCGGAAGGTGATCCGGTCCAGCTTCGGCTTCGGGCCCCACCAGCGGGGGTTGGGCGTGAGGGTGATGGTCTGTGCGGTCTTGTCGATGGTGGAGACCACGAACGGGCCGCCGAAGGTCGGGACCTTCTCGATCCAGCCCTCGTTGAACGCCTGCGGGGTCGACAGCCCGGAGGCCGGCAGCAGCGGCCGGAACAGGCTCTGCCAGTCGGCGTACGGCTCCGAGAAGGTCACCTTCACCTCGCCGGCGTCGGCGCCCTGCTCGACGCCCGAGATCTGCTCGTAGCCGGCGGGGTCGGCCAGGTTGTACGCCGGGTCCTTGCCGTTGGAGGCCTTCCAGACCGCCTCGAAGTCCCGGTAGGACAGCGGCGTCCCGTCGGACCAGACCGCCTTCGGGTTGAGCTTGTACGTCACCACCTGCGGCGAGGTGGAGGTGACCTCCGCGGAGACCAGGTACTCGGGCACGGGGTGGTAGGCGCCCTTGGCGTCGACGCGGAAGATCTTGGCCTCCACGTAGCCCATGATCTCCACCGCGTCGCCGTAGTTGCCGTCGACCTGGTACGGGTTCCACTGGGTGATCCACTGCTGGAGCGGTTCGCGCAGCTCGCCGCCGTCCTTGATGTTCTCCAGCGGCTGCGGGTTGTTGTCCTCGGCGTCCACGGTCGGCACCACGGTCTTGGCGACGTCCGCCGAGCCGCCCTGGCTGCTGCAGGCGGTCGCGGCCAGGAGCGCGGCGAGGGCAGCGGCGGCGGCGCGGCCGATTCGGCGGGTGGCGGGCGATGTGTGCATCGGCGGAGTCCTCGGGTCTCGAAGAGTCGGCGGTCGTCGTCAGGTGTGGCGACGCTTGATCGTGGGCAGCCAAGTCGGTGCCGGCGGGCCGAACGTAACAGCCCATCAGCCGCTCCCACCAGGGTGATGCGCGGAACTGATCGAAACGAAACGGAGCGAAACACCGCCGCAATACCCCGTCCGTACCCGTCTGATCAGCTGTGACCAGCAGGTTCGCCGGACCGGTCGAACCGCAGGCGTCCCCGACTCTGGACGGGCCGGGCGAGCGTGGCGTACAACTGCTGCGCAAAAGTGCGTCAAAGTCCGTACTAGCGAAGGCAAATGACCATGTTCCGCAGGTGTGCGAACCACGCCGGAGGCGCTCCGTGACGGGCTACCTGGCCAGGCGGCTCGGCTACTACGTGGTGCTGCTGACCGCCGCGGTGTTCCTGGCCTACGCGCTCACCGGCACCGCCCTCGGCCCGCGCGCCTACTTCGAGGCCAAGCAGCCGCGGCCCTCCGCCGCCGCCGTCGACCGGCAGCTGACCGCGCTCAACCTCAACGACCACACCCCCGTGGTCGAGCGCTTCGCCACCTGGGCGGACGGCGTCCTGCTGCACGCCGACCTCGGCCGCACCATCCACGACACCTCCGTCAACGACGAGTTCGGCCGCCGGATCTGGGTGTCGCTCCGCCTGCTGCTGGTCGGCAGCGTGCTCGGCATGCTGCTCGGCGTGGCCGCCGGCGCATGGAGCGCGGTCCGGCAGTACCGGCTCTCCGACCGGGCGCTCACCGTGCTCTCCTTCGTGCTGCTCTCCACCCCGGTGTTCCTGCTCGCCCTGCTGCTCAAGAACGGCGCGATCGCCGCGAAGAACGCCGCCGGCCACGACGTCGTCCCGTTCACCGGCTACGAGACGCCCAACCTGTCCGGCGGCCTCGGCGCCCACCTCGCCGACTGGGGCCTGCACCTGCTGCTGCCCACCCTGTCGCTCGCCCTCGGCGGACTCGCCACCTACAGCCGCTACCAGCGCTCCACCATGCTCGACGTCCTCGGCGCGGACTACCTGCGCACCGCCCAGGCCAAGGGCCTCACCCGCAGCCGCGCCCTGATCAAACACGGCCTGCGCACCGCGATCATCCCGATGACCACGATGTTCGCCTACGCCTTCCTCGGCCTGTTCACCGGCGCCGCCTTCACCGAGACCATCTTCGGCTGGCACGGCATGGGCGAGTGGTTCATCCAGGCCGTCAACGAACAGGACGTCAACTCCGTCGTCGCCGTCAACCTCTTCGCCGCCGTCGTCGTCCTCGCCGCCGGCTTCCTCGCCGACGCGCTGCACGCCGCGCTCGACCCCCGAGTGAGGACGGCATGAGCGCGGACCTGCTGGAGCCGACCGAACCGGCACCCTCGGCGGAACGGGCGCCCGCAGGGCGGCTGCGGCTGGCCGCCGCCCGCCTCGCCGCCTCCCGCGGAGCGCTCCTCGGACTGGTCGTCCTCGTCCTGCTGTTCCTGCTGGCGTTCCTCGGGCCCTACCTCACGCCCTGGGACTACGCCACCCCCGACTACACCGCGCTCCGTCAACCCCCGTCCGCACAGCACTGGTTCGGCACCAACGGCCTCGGCCAGGACGTGTTCGCACAGACCGTCCGCGGCCTCCAGAAGTCCCTGGTGATCGGCCTGCTGGTGGCCGTGCTCTCCACCGGCCTGGCCTCCCTGGTCGGGGCGTGCGCCGGATACTTCGGCGGATGGACGGACCGGCTGCTGACGTTCCTGGTCGACCTGATGCTGATCTTCCCGGCGTTCCTGGTGATCGCGGTGATCTCGCCGCGGCTGCGCGGCAGCGGCTGGATCGCCTTCGTGCTGCTGCTCGCCGTGTTCAACTGGATGATCACCGCCCGGGTGATCCGCTCGATGACCCGGTCGCTGCGGATGCGCGAATTCGTGGTCGCCGCCCGGTTCATGGGCGTCGGACCGTTCCGGATCATCTGGCGGCACATCCTGCCGAACGTCTCCTCGTTCCTGATCATCGACGCCACCATCACCGTCGGCGGCGCCGTGATGAGCGAGGCCGCACTGTCCTACTTCGGCTTCGGCGTCCGCCCGCCCGACGTCTCGCTCGGCACCCTGCTGGCCGCCGGCGCCGCCGACGCCCCCGTCTTCCCCTGGCTGTTCTACTTCGCCGCGGGCCTGCTGGTGCTGTTCGTGCTCGCCGTCAACCTGGTCGGCGACGGCCTGCGCGACGCCCTCGACCCCACCAGCACCCGCCGCCGCCGATCCGTCACCACCTCGCGCCGGAGCACCCCTTGACCACCCCGCTGCTCGCCGTCCGCAACCTCACCGTCGACTTCGGGGACCACCCGGCGGTCCGCGGCGTCGACCTCGACCTGCGCCGCGGCGAGACGCTCGGCCTGGTCGGCGAGTCCGGCTCCGGCAAGTCCGTCACCGCGCTCGCCGTGCTCGGCCTGCTGCCCGCCGCCGCCCGGATCGGCGGCTCCGTCCGCCTCGACGGCCAGGAACTGGTCGGCCTGCCCGCCCGGCAGCTGGCGGACATCCGCGGCCGGCGGATCGCCATGGTCTTCCAGGACCCGCTGTCCGCGTTCACCCCCGTCTACCGGATCGGCGACCAGATCGCCGAAGCCGTCCGCGTCCACCAGGACGTCGGCAGGGCCGCCGCCCTCAAACGCGCCGCCGACCTGCTCGACCTGGTCGGCATCCCCGACCCGGCCCGCGCCCTGGACGCCTTCCCGCACGAGTTCTCCGGCGGCATGCGGCAGCGCGCGATGATCGCCATGGCGGTGGCCAACGACCCCGACATCCTGCTCGCCGACGAGCCCACCACCGCCCTCGACGTCACCATCCAGGCCCAGGTCCTCGACGTGCTGCGCACCGCCCAGCGGGAGACCGGCGCCGCCCTGGTGCTGGTCAGCCACGACCTCGGGGTGATCGCCGGCAGCGCCGACCGGGTCGCCGTCATGTACGCCGGGCGGATCGTCGAAACCGCCCCCGTGGACGACCTGTTCACCGCGCCCCGGCACGCCTACACGCTCGGCCTGATCGGCGCCGTCCCCCGCCTCGACGGCCGCAGCGGCGCGCTCGTCCCGATCCCCGGCCGCCCGCCCGCCGCCGGTGAACTGCACGGCCCCGGCTGCCCGTTCGCCGACCGCTGCCCACTGGTCGAGGACCGCTGCCGCACCGCCGAACCGGAACTCGCCGGAGACGACGGACACCTGGCCGCGTGCGTGCGCGCGGCGCAGCTCGCCGCCACCCGGCCCGCGCCCGCCGAGGTCTACCCCGTCCCCGCGGTGCCCGCCGCCGCCGAGGACCGGCCGCGCGCGGAACGCGAGAGCGTGCTCACCGTCACCGGCCTCACCCGCAGCTTCCCCCGCTACCGCGGCTCCCTGCTGCGCCGCCGGATCGGCGAGACCTTCGCCGTGGACGGCGTCGACCTGGACATCCGGCGCGGCGAAACCCTCGGCCTGGTCGGCGAGTCCGGCTCCGGCAAGTCCACCACGCTGTACGAGATCCTCAAGCTGACCGCCCCGCAGGGCGGACGGATCGAGCTGCTGGGGCAGGACACCGCCGCACTCGACCGGGCCGCCGCGCACCGGCTGCGGGCCCGCGTCCAGATCGTCTTCCAGGACCCGGCGGCCTCCCTCGACCCGCGGATGCCGGTCGGCGACGTGATCGCCGAACCGATGCTCGCGCAGCGCACCCCCGCCGCCGAGGCCCGCCGCCGGATCCCCGAACTGCTGCGCCAGGTCGGCCTGGACCCGGCGCACGCCGACCGCTACCCGCACGAGTTCTCCGGCGGCCAGCGCCAGCGGATCTCCATCGCCCGCGCCCTCGCCGTCCGCCCCGACCTGCTGGTCCTCGACGAACCGGTCTCCGCGCTCGACGTCTCCGTGCAGGCCGGCGTGCTCAACCTGCTCCAGCAGCTGAAGGCCGAACTCGGCCTGGCCTACCTGTTCGTCTCCCACGACCTGTCCGTGGTGCGCCACCTGGCCGACCGGGTGAGCGTGATGTACCTGGGCCGCACGGTGGAGACCGGCACCGTGGAACGGGTCTTCGCCCGGCCCCGGCACCCCTACACCCGCGCCCTGCTCGCCGCCGTCCCGCTGCCCGACCCGGCCGCCGAGCGCGCCCGCCCCCGCCTGCTGCTGGCCGGGGACCCGCCGTCGCCCGCCGAACGCCACCTCGGCTGCCCGTTCCGCAGCCGCTGCGCCGTCCACGCCGCCCTCGCCCCCGAACAGCGCACCCGCTGCGCCACCGAACTGCCGCCCGTCGCCCCCGCCGCCCCCGGCGTCGACCACACCGCCGCCTGCCACTTCCCGGACGGCCCGTGACAGCCCCTGACAGCTCCTGACGGCTCGTGACGGCTCCTGACGGCTCGTGGGTGACGTCACCGGCCTGGCGTGTGCGGCCGTGTCCTGCCGGGAACCGGGTGAACCCGGCATGCTTGCCGTGGTGTGCGGGGTACAAGAAGCACTGGGGCTGCCCGGAACGACGGCGCGGCGCCGCTACTACCCCGGCCCGACAGGGAGTTGGCACGCACCATGGACATCACGCACCTGCGGGCACAGACGCCCGGCTGTACCGAGAGCGCCTTCTTCGACAACGCCGGCTCCGCCCTGCACACCGAACACGTCACCCGCACCGTCGTCGACCACCTGCACCTGGAGGCCCGCCTCGGCGGCTACGTCGCGGCCGCCCGGGAGGACGCCCGGGTGGAGGCCGTGTACGCCTCGGTGGCCCGCCTGCTGAACGCGCGGCCCGAGGAGATCGCCCTGATGGACAGCGCCAGCCGGGCCTGGGACATGGCGTTCTACGCCATCGGGTTCCGCCCCGGCGACCGCATCCTCACCTCCCGCAGCGAATACCCGTCCAACGGCCTGGCGTTCCTGCAGGCCAAGCAGCGCCACGGCGTCTCCGTCGAACCGATCCCCGACGACGAGCACGGGCAGGTCGACCTCGACGCGCTCGCCGAGATGCTCGGCCGGGGCGGCGTCCGGCTGGTCGCCGTCAACCACGTCCCGACCTACGACGGCCTGGTCCAGCCCGCCGCCGAGATCGGCGCACTGGCCCGCCGGGCGGGCGCGCTCTACCTGCTCGACGCCTGCCAGTCGGCCGGCCAACTCCCGCTGGACGTCCGGGAGATCGGCTGCCACCTGCTGTCGGGCGCGGGCCGCAAGTATCTGCGCGGCCCGCGCGGCACCGGCTTCCTGTACGTCGATCGGGAGGTGGTGACGGAGCTCGACCCGCCGCAGATCGACCTGCGTGCCGCCACCTGGACCGGCCCCGACAGCTTCGAGGTCCGCCCCGACGCCCGCCGCTTCGAGACCTGGGAACGCGGCGTCGCCGCCCTGCTCGGCTTCGGCGCCGCCGTCGACGAAACCCTCGACCTCGGCCTCGACCCGATCCGCCGGCGCATCGACACCCTCGCCGAACAGCTGCGGGCGGGCCTGACCGGGCTCGACGGCGTCCGCGTCCACGACCGCGGACAGGTCCGCAGCGGCATCGTCACCTTCACCAAGGAAGGCTGCGACGCCCAGCACCTGGTGGACGGGCTGCGGGCCGCCGGAGTGACCGCCTCGGTCTCCCGGCCGTCCGGGGCCAGGTTCGACCTCCGCACGCAGAAGCCGTCCGAGGTGGTCCGGGCCTCCGTGCACTACTACAACACCGACGCCGAACTCGGCCGACTGATCGACGGCGTCGCGAAGTTGTGACCCGGGGAACCGGCCGCGGCCCGGGTCGGGCCCGGGGCAGGTCCGGGAGGCTGACGGGGCGTCACCGCCTCCGTGCGGAAATTCTCGGGCGTTTCCCCAGGTTGTCTGCCATCCTCGGGCGGGTGCCAGCTCGTAACCGCCGCCTGCCGCGGCACCTCTCGTGGCCGCTCAGCTCGACGGACATCTGCTCCGTGCTCGGCGAGACGCCGTCCGATGCGCTCCGGCTCAGCTTCGCCGACCTCCCCGGGGCCGACGGGACCGTGCTTCAGGCCACGTGGATGCCGTCGACCGGTTCGAACTACGGCACCGGCCTGCCCCCCGACTGGTGGTCGAGCGTCTGGATCGCCGTCGCGCCCGTCCCGAGCGGCGAGCGGGTCTCCGCCCGCCGGACGTTGCGCGAGCTGGCGCTGCCGGGGCTCCGGGAGTGGGTGGACGGCGCCCGGCACGGGTCCGAGGCGTGGGCGCTGAGCAGGCACCGCGTCTCGTGGCGGATCGTCGACCGGGCCCTCCAGCTCAGCCGTGATCAGCAGCCGTATCGGCCGGTCGAACCCGGGTGAGACGGGTCGTCGGCGCCCGGTGACGTGCCGCCGCGATCGCCGGGCCGTTCGCCGGCGGTGCGAGATTCCCGGCCTGGCGGTCCCTCAATCTCCGCTGCGGCAGGGCGTGTTGCTCGGACGGCAGCGGCCCCGCCAGGTATCCGGCGGGCATCGGCCCCGGGTACGCGTGCTGCCGGCCCGACGTGTGGAGCCGGGCGACCTCGCCGGCGTCCCGGGCGCCCCCGGCGCGAATCCTCGTCGTCCGGATCGTACCGACGGCGCCCGATACGGACCGGAAGGTCAGCCGCGCGGCTGGACCTCGGCCATCTCGGACCAGCCGTTGCCGGGGACCTTCATGTTGACGATCTCCGGGATGCTGGCGACGGCGCCGGACATCTTCTCCATGGCGTCCTTGAAGTGCGCCGAGTTGACGTGCTGCGAGCCGGCCTCGTCGTCGGCGAAGGCCTCCAGCAGGACGAACTGGTGCGGGTTGTCGACGCTGCGCGACCACTCGAAGAACAGGTTGCCGGGCTCGTTGCGGGTGGCGGCCGTGAAGTCGGCGACCAGGTCCAGCCACTTGTCGCTCTGCTCGGGGCGGACGGTGAACTTCACCGCGATGAAGATCATGAGGGTCTCCTTCGTTCGTTCTCGTGCTCCGGGAACGGGCCCCGGAAAATCGTTCGTGTGAACTCCAACGATCCCCCATCTGCGGTGTCACGCGTGCACCGGGGTCGACCCCGGGGGTGGCGCGCGGCCGCGGGAGGGCGGCGTCAGCCGGAGATCGGCCGGGCGCCCGTCGCCGCGAGCGAGAGCTCCCACAGCCGCTCGGCCGCCAGCGGGTCGACGGCGTGGGCGCGGACGCCGCCGTCGTCCATCGGCGTCCCCGGGGCGGCGGCGACGGCGACCTCGCAGTCCTCCAGATACAGCCCGCCGAGACCGGCGAGCAGCGGCGAAGTGGCGGCCCACAGGCCGGTGGCGGCGCCCTGGGACGCCGTCTTGAAACCGGCGCCGATCACGGCCCCGCGCTCGTCCACCCAGCCGCGGTCGACCTGCTCCCGGAGTGTCATCTCCCGCTGCAACCCCGTGATGATCTTCCCGGGGTGCAGTGCGAACGACCGGACGCCGTCGCCGCGCCCGAGGGCGTCGAGGTGCACGGCGAACAGCGAGTTGGCGGTCTTCGCCTGGCCGTACGCCAGCCACTTGTCGTAGCCCGTGCCGAAGTGCGGGTCGTGCCAGCGGAATCCGGTCAGGGCGTGGCCGGCCGAGCTGCTCACCACCACACGGGCGCCGGCCGCGGCCGCGAGCAGCGGGTAGAGCTCGCAGACGAGGGTGAAGTGCCCGAAATGGTTGACGGCCAACTGGTACTCCCAGCCGGGCCCGACCCGCCGCTCGGGAGTCGCCATGACACCGGCGACCGCCATCAGCAGGTCGATCCGCGGAAGCGTCTCGGCGATCCGGGCCGCGGCGGCGCGCACACTGCCCAGGTCGGCCAAGTCCATCGGGACCACCTCGCACCCCGCGACCTCCGCGAGCACGCCACCCGCCACCTCCGGACGGCGGGCCGGAACCACCACCCGGGCCCCGGCGGCGGCCAGCGCACGGACGGTCTCCAGCCCGAGACCCGAGTAGCCGCCGGTCACCACGGCATGCAGGCCGGACAGATCGACGCCCGCCAGCACGTCACGGGCGCTACTGGCGGCGGAGAAGGGCGAGTTGAGCGGCAGCTGTTCGGAACGGTTCATGACGAGGACGCTACGAGCTGGAGCGAGGTCCAGATCAAGTCGCGGCTCGCCAGGGCCTAGGCTGGCCGCCATGGCAGCCACCGAGACCGCGACGGAGCCGCTGAGCATCGGCGAAGTCGCCCGGCGGACCGGACTCAGCATCGACACGCTGCGCTTCTACGAGCGCGAACGGCTGCTGATCGGCCCGGTCGAACGCACCGCCGGCGGCCGGCGGAGATACACCGCGTTCGACGTCGAATGGCTGCTGATCTGCGTCAAACTCCGGGAATCCGGGATGCCCCTCGCCGAGCTGCGACGCTTCGCCGACCTGGTCCGCTCCGGCCCCGGCAACGAGGCGGAGCGCCTCGCGCTCCTCGACGCCCACCGACAGCGCGTGGACGCCAGGATCCGCGAATTGGAGGACTGCCGCGCCGTCATCTCCCGCAAGGTCGACATCTACGCGGAGCACCTCGCCCGCGGCGACGCGGCCGGACTCTGGGATCCGACCAACTGACCACAGCGGCCGGGCGGTGGCTCGGCTCGAGGCGTTCTGCTGCGACGTGATCCAGTACCGACGTGATCCGGTACCGACCTGATTCAGTACCGACGCGATCGACTGCGACGTGTTCGACTGCGACGTGATCGATTTCTGCGCGCCGCACACCTGACGGTCCGGGGCCGCGGCCGACCCGATCGGTTCGGCCGGTTCGGCCTGTTCGGGGCCGGGTCTGGGCCGGTTCGGCCGGTCGCGGCCCGGGCCGGCAGGTGGTCAGGCCATGTCGCCCTTGCGGCGGTCGGTCGTCGGGCGGGAGGTGGTGGTGTCGGACAGGTCGGCCTCGATGCGTTCCTTGCGGACCTCGCCGGTGACGGTGCGCTGCTCGATGTGCTCCTCGGTCACCAGGCGCACCCGCTCGACCGGCACGGCCTCGGTGCGCACGATCGGGCGTTCCGCGTGCAGGACGACGTCGTACTCGGCCTCGGCGATCGGCTCGTCGGACATCGCCGTGCCCCGGTTGGCCTCGGTGATCGGCTCCCGTTCGACCCGGACCTCTTCGTGCCGGATCGGTACGGTCCGCTGTTCCTCCTCGGTGACGACGTACTTCCGCAGCTTGGCGTGCCCGGTCTCGTACCGTTCGACGCCGACCTGCAGCCGCTCCTCGGAGCGGGTCATCACGTCGTCCCTCGCCCGGTCGCCCACGCGGTCGCCCACGCGGTCGTCTGCGCGTGCGGCCCGCGTGCGGTCGCTGGTGGTCGGTACGCCGGTGGCTGCCGCGCCGGTGGTGCCTTCTCCGCTGGTGGTGGTGATCCGGGTGCCGGACATGCGGGAGGTGTCGGCGGATTCCCGGCCGGTGCCCGGCATGGCCGCCGACTCGGTCCGCTCGGCCCGTTCAGCCCGTTCTGCCCGTTCTGCCCGTTCAGCCCGTTCGGTCCTGCCGGTGGTGGCCGCGCTGCCGCTGTCGCGGTGCGCCCAGCCGCCCTCGCCGGGCTCGTTGGCGGTCCTCCAGGCGTCGTCCCAGTCGATGCCGTAGTGGCTGTACAGCCGCCGTTCCTCCTGTTCGGAGAGGTGTCCGCCGCGGTCCACGGCCACGTGCGGGGCGTCCTTGACCTTGTCTCTGGCGAACGGGACCTGGAGGTGGTTGCCGACCACTTCGGCGTCGCGGATCGGGACGAAGGACTGGCCGCCTGCGAGGCGTCCGGTCTTGATGCTGACCCACTCCGGCCGGCCGGTCGCGTCGTTCAGGAAGAGGTTGTCCGCGGTGCCGATCCGGTTGCCTTCGGCATCGTGCACGGGGTGGTGCAGCACGGAACGCATCTGTTGTTCGGTGATCATGGATTCACGCCTCCTTCACATTCCAGCGTCGGGGCGGAGGGCCGACCTGCGCGAGTCCGGGCGTCGCGGAGGGCGGGAACGGGGGCGGGAAGGGCGAGCGGGAGCGGGGGTGAGGAGGTGCGGCGGGCCGAAACACTTGTCGGCGTGTTCGTGCGGTCGCCCTTCGTCGCGGTCGGACCGCTGTCGGGTCGGCGCCGCGAGGTCCGGCTGCGCGGCCGCGGCCCGGTCGACGGCCGGCAGGTACTCGCGCCAGAGCTGCTCGGCCCTGCGGGCGATCACCTCGGCCGCCCGTGGCAGGAACTCGGCGCCCTCCGGCTGCGCGATGAGCGGGCATGCTCCCAGGAGGCCCAGTACCGGCCCGACCGCCGAGCGGCGAGCGCCAAGCGTCGACCGCCGACCTGCTCGGACATCGGGGTGCGCAGGAGGGCTTGTTCGCCCTGCCGGGCGCGCCGGCCCGGCGACTGGCCTGGCCGGCCCTCTCCCCATCCCACACCGACGACGAAGTGGGCATCGCGGTGCGGCATGCCCTCTGCAACGCATCCGGGCGGACCGGTCGGCTCCACCGCGGCCGTTGCCGTCGCCGTCGTCGGTGGTGGGCGCGTGCAAGTGTCAGCGGCTCCCTGCTCCGTGCGGTCGGCACGGCGTCAGCCGGGCGTAGTAGGAGAACGGCGGGCCGATCAGCCGGGTCACGTGGAGCCCCGCGGCATTGGCATGGCGGGCCAGGGTGGTGCGCCGCACCTGGTGCCGGTCGAAGAACTCGCCCACCACGATCCTCCCGGTCGGCTTGACCACCCGCTTCAGCTCCGTCAGCGTCACGTCCGGCTCCGGTATCTCGCCCAGGGCGGTCACCAGGTAGGCGGCGTCGAACACGGAGTCCTCGAACGGCAGGTGGTGGGCGTCCGCCCGGGTCGGCGCGATGTTGGTGACACCGAGCTGTGCGGCCCGGCCCATCACGTGGTCGAGCATCTCCTGCTGGATGTCGACGACATCCAGTCGACCGTCGGGGCCCAGCTGCGGGGCGGTCCGCAGAGCCTGGAGGCCCGTACCCGGTCCGACCTCCAGGACTCGCTCGCCGCGGCGCAGCTCCAGCATCGAGTCGAGCCGCTCCTGGCTGAGCAGCGGCAGGGGCAGATCGAGCAGCCAGCGCTGCGCGTACGGATAGGGGGCGGAGTCCAACATCCACCAGGACAGGGCCGCGGTGCCGGCCGCCGCCGCGGTCAACCCCCAGCGCGCTCCGGGCCGACCGAGCGCAGTACGAAGATTCATGATCGAGGGTCCTCTGTCTTTCAGTGATCGACGGTTGGTGTCGGAACTCGGAGCGATCGCCAGGCGACGACCGCACAGACCACCGCAAGCGGCAGTTCGCCGAAGCACGCCATGGCCAGCGCCACGGCGAAATCGCGGCCGGGCCCCGCTGTCATCAGGTCGAACCAGGAGTCGACCAGCAGCAGCACCGAGGTGGCCGCGGCAGACAGGACCCGTCGGAGATCGCCCCGCGCTGCCAGGACCCCGGTGGCGATGAAGCCGAGCGCCTCCATGACGTCCAGCCCGGCCCAGGCGGCCGACCAATGCGCGGCGGTCGTCGTGGACGGCAGGGCGACGAAGAGCACGAACGCCCAGGCGAGTACTGCGACTCCGCAGCCGATGAGCGCCAACTCGGGCCACCGGCAAGGAAAACGGCGCCGGTTCCGCGCGGACTGCCGGCCCGCAACGGCGCTGTTGCCGGACGCCACGGACAAGGTCGCACCGGCCGGCGCCGGCGGGCCGTTGTCGAATTTCTTCGTCGCCTCGCGGATGTCGACCATCGGCGGATTCGTCATGCCACGAAGCTACGAACAGAGCGTGAACCGTCGCGTCGGCCGGTGGATGTCACTGTTCCCCGGGCCCTCGGCTCGGGGGTGTACCCGCGTACATCCCCGGGGCGACGCGCGGAGCCTGTGCGGCTCAATACGATCTCCGCATGGAAGAGCTTCTCCGGCGTCTCTCGACATCCGAGCGCATGACCTGGCTGACGGAACAGGCCGTGGTGCTGGCCACCGCCTGCTTCTACGCGGTGATGCTCATCTGGTCGATCGCTCAGATTCCGCACCACGCAGACCTGTTCCGGTTTCCCGGCGGGCCCTCCGAGTTGCAGATGATCGGTCTGTGCATCGTGCTCGCCCTTCCGGTTCTGCTGACGCGCCGTCGGCCGGGGGCGGTCTTCGCGGTGATCCTGGGCGAATCGGTCCTCGGCCACCTCGTCGGCGTGCGGCCCTGGATCGTGTTCGTCCTGCTCGTCGTCCTGGCCGGGTACCTCGCCGTCCGGCGGCCGAAGGCTGCCGCCGTGGGCTCCGTCGCGGCCGTCGCGGCCGTGTTCGTCGAGAACCTCCACGTCTACCCCGGGGAGAAGCTCGGCGACGCGATCCAGTGGGCCGGACAGTTCGCGTTGTGGTTCGCGGCCGCCTGGGTCTTCGGAGGGGTGCACCGCAAACGCCGCGAATACCTCGGAGCCGTGCACGAGCAGAAGGCGGCCCGCGCCGTCATGGCCGAGCGGCTGCGGATCGCCCGCGAGCTGCACGACAGCGTCGCGCACAGCATCGGGATCATCACGGTGCTGTCGGGAGCGGCGGCGCGGGTCGTGGACACCAAGCCCGAGCAGACGCGGCAGGCGCTGACCGGCATCGAGACCACCGGCCGGGAGACGCTGCTCGAACTGCAGCGCATGCTCGGGGCGCTCCGCCGCGCCGAGCCGGATGACGCCATGCCGGGGGCCGCTCCGCTGGCGCCGGCCGGCAGCCTGGCCGACATACCGCGGCTCGCCGAACGGACGGCCGACGCCGGGGTGCGGGTCCAGGTGGCCTGGCAGGGCGAGCAGCGTCAACTGCCGCCGGAGATCGAGCTGTCGGCGTTCCGGATCGTCCAGGAGTCGGTGACGAACGTCGTGCGGCACTCCGGCGCGCGGACGTGCCGGGTCGCGGTGGGTTACGAGCCGACAGGAGTGACGATCGAGGTGGTGGACGACGGTCCCGGCGGGCCCGGCCGGCCGAGGCCCGCGGTGGCGGCCGGCGGGAGCGGCTTCGGCCTGCTCGGCATGCGCGAGCGGGTGTCGCTGCTGTCCGGCCAGTTCAGCGCGGGCCGGCGTCCGGAGGGCGGGTTCCGGGTGACGGCGAGGTTCCCGGCATGAGCGTGCGAGTGCTGCTGGCCGACGACCAACCCCTGATGCTGGTCGGACTCGGGATGCTGATCGGCGGCACCACCGACCTGGAGGTGGTCGGCGAGGCCGGCGACGGCCACGAGGCGGTGCGCCTGGCACGCGAGCTGCGGCCGGACGTCGTGGTGATGGACATCCGGATGCCGGGCATGGACGGGATCGAGGCGACCCGGCAGACGACCGCCGAGCCGGACCCGCCCAAGGTGCTGGTGCTGACGACCTTCGACGACGACGAGTACGTCTACGGCGCGCTGCGCGCCGGCGCCAGCGGATTCCTGCTCAAGAGCATGGCCCTGGACGCGATCCTGGACGCGATCCGCGTGGTGGCGGCCGGCGACGCGTTGATCGCGCCGAGCGTCACCCGACGGCTGATCGCCGACTTCGCCGGTACCTCCGCCGCCCCCGCCGCGCCCGCAGCATCCGCCGCCTCCGCGCCGGACACCGGGCCCGCCGCGGGCCCACGTCTCATCGCGGGGATCACCGACCGGGAGCGCGAGGTGCTGGCCCTGGTCGGACAGGGGCTGTCGAACGGCGAGATAGCCGAGCGGTTGGTGATCAGCGCGGCGACGGCGAAAACCCATGTCGCGCGCCTGTTCGCCAAGCTCGAGGCCCGGGACCGCGTCCACCTGGCGATCATCGCCCACGAGAACGGGCTCACGCCGGGCGGACGGTAGAGCAGGAACGATCGCCGACCGCGAAATTCACCGCGCCCCCGGGAATACGCGACCTCACCCACCTGCCCGCGACGAAACTCGGGCCGAGGCCGTTCAGGAAGAGGAGGAGACGCCTTCGCACAGCTACGTCCCGGCCCGCGCCCGGGCCGTGCGGCCGTCCCCTCGGCGGAGCAGGAACTGGACGCTCCGCTGGTGGTGCGTCTCCGCCCGGGCCTGGTCGAGCAGTTCGAGCATCGACGTGCCGCCGAGGTGGGCGAACTCGGGGTGGGGTGTGGGGTGTTGGTGGTCAGGTGTCCCAGGTGAGCTGGTAGACGGCTGTGGCGGTGTTGGCGAAGTGGACGGCGCCGGTCAGGCCCCGGTAGGCGCCGGTGCCGCCGGTGACGACGCCGTCGAAGGTTCTCGGGTAGGCGGTGGTTGTCGGGTCGTCGGTCGGGATGACGACGGTGAAGGCGACCCGGTCGCCGGAGTCGAAGGCCAGGTCTGCGGTGCAGAGGGTGCCGGCCGAGCGGTTCTGGATCGCGTCCGCGTTGCACAGGTTGTGCGCGGTGCCGACCTGCGTGCCGGAGGTGTCCTTGGCCGCGCCGGTGCCTGCGAAGCCGGCGCCGACCGCGTCGCCCGGACCGGTGAAGTCGATGGTGACGCCGGGCGGGGCCTTCCGGTGGGCCGCGACGCCGGCGGACATGTCGGCCAGCATGGGGGCCCCGACCGTCACGGCGACGATGCCGACGACGAGCGCGGCGATCGCCTTGGCGTTACGGGACATGGTTCCTCCGGGTCGAGTCCGGTCCGGCTGCTCGGGCACGGGGCCACCGTAGTCCGGGCCGGGCGCGCCGTCGGGCCCGATGGCCGGTGCCGATGCGGCGGCGGGCGGCGGACGCACCCTCGCAGCCCTTGCCGGACAAGCTCCCTGTCGACCAGGGCGAACCCGGCGTCACCCGTTCGCCGGTAGCGCCCGCGCGTGTTGACGAGACGTCACCGGATATCTGCCGAACGGCAGATGGCAGCCGCACGCGGATCGGCGAGGCTCGGGGACGTACCCGATCGAGCCGCCCGGAGGAACCGGTGAACCGACGCCTGCACCCGAAGACCGCCCTGCTCGCCCTCGCGGTGGCCGCCGTGCTGCCGCTGACCGGCTGCGCCGACGCCTCCAAGGCCAAGCCCGAGGAGCAGACCTTCGCGTTCACCGGCACCACCCTGGACGTCAAGGCGCACGGCAACCCCACCGACCTGATCCCCGCCGACCGCACCGACGTCAAGGTCACCCGGTGGTTCGACACCGGCGCCCAGCTCGGCAGCAAGAAGCTCAGCTGGACGCTGGAGGACGGCACCCTCGACCTGCACGCCGGCTGCACCGGACTCGCCGACTGCGAGGCCAGGTTCCGCGTCGAGGTGCCCCGCAACGTCGCCGTCACCCGCGACGGCCGCGCCACCGACCTCAAAGGCTGACCGGCACCTTCCAGGGCCGACCGCCCGCCCCCGCGAACCACGGAGAAGCAGAACCATGGAGAACCACCCATGACCGAACCGACCATCGAACTCGACGGAATCGGTAAGGAGTACCGCGGCGGCAAACGCGCCCTGGACGACCTCACGCTGCACCTGCGCCCCGGCCTGACCGGACTGCTCGGCCCCAACGGCGCCGGGAAGTCCTCGCTGATGCGGATCCTGGCCACCGTCACCCGCCCCACCCGCGGCAGCTACCGCTACCGGGGCGTCGACGCACTCGCCGCGCCCGACCAGGTGCGACGCGAACTCGGCTACCTGCCGCAGGACTTCGGCGTGTACCCGAACCTGACGGCACGCGAGTTCCTGGCCTATCTGGCCGCCGCCAAGGGCCTCTCGGCCCGCTCCGCGCGGGACCGGATCGACCAGCTGATCGAACTGGTCAACCTGACCGAGGCCGTCCGCCGTCCGCTGCGCGGCTACTCCGGCGGCATGCTGCGCCGGGTCGGCATCGCCCAGGCGCTGCTCGCCGACCCCAAGGTGCTGGTGGTGGACGAGCCGACCGCAGGGCTCGACCCCGAGGAGCGGGTCCGGCTGCGCAACCTGCTCGGCGAACTCGCCGCCGACCGGATCGTGCTGCTGTCCACCCACATCGTCTCCGACGTCGAAGCGACCGCCGCCGACCTCGCCGTCCTCGCCCACGGCCGGCTGCTCCGCCGCGGCACCCCCGACCAGCTGCTGCGGGAACTCGACGGGCAGGTCTGGGAGACCGTCGTCGCACCGGCCGAGGTGCCGGCCGTGCAGGCCCGGTACCAGGTCGGCCGCGCGGTGCGCACCGCCGACGGCGTCCGGCTGCGGGTGCTGGCCGGGCACCCGCCCACCCCGGACGCCGTGAACGTGGCGCCGGACCTGGAGGACGCCTACCTGACCGCCGTGTATGGCGCGCCCGCCTGGCCGGAGGCGCTGCGATGACCGGCACCGCACTCGTCCGCCTCGCCGCCGGGGACTTCCGCGACCGGGTGCGGCGGCCCGTGTACGCGGTGACGCTGCTCGCCGCCGTCGCGCTCGGCTACCTGGCGGTGCCCGCCGCCGACAGCCGCTGGGTGATCATCGACGTCGGCGGCAACCGGGGCGTCTACAACAGCGCCTGGGTCGGCGCCGCGACCGCGCTCGCGGGCGCGCTGTGGCTCACCGTCGGCGGTTTCTGGGTGGTCCGCGGCGGCATCGCCCGGGACGCCGCGGGCCGGGTCGGCGAGATCCTTGCCGCCACCCCGCTGCGCACCGGCGGCTACCTGGCCGCGAAGTTCCTCGCCAACCTGCTGGTGCTCGGCTCGATGCTCGGCGTGCTGGCCGGCACCGCACTGGTGCTGCAACTGGTCCGCGGGGAGGACCGGTCCGTCCACCCCGTCGCGCTGTTCGGGCCGTTCGTCACGATCGCGCTGCCGCTGATCGCGGTGACCGCCGCAGCCGCCGTGCTGTTCGACGCCGTGCCGCCGCTGCGGGCCGGGTTCGGCAATGTGGTCTGGTTCGTGCTGTCGCTGGTCCTCGCGGTCGGCGGGCAGTCGGGCGCCGCCCCGCTCGGCGGGATCGGCGTGCAGCAGGTGACGCAGTCCATGGCCGACGCCCTCCGGCAGCAGCAACTCCCTCTCGGTGAGGGGCAGTTCAGCCTCGGCCTGACGCAGGTCCCGGAGCCGCTGCGCACCTTCGACTGGGACGGCGCGCAGTTCACCGGCGGCTTCCTGGCGACCCGGTTGACGATCGTGCTGTGCGCCGCCGCGCTGGCCGTGCTGCCCGCGCTCTGGTTCGGCCGCTTCGACCCGGCCCGCAACTCCCGGCGGAAGGGCGAAACCACCACCGGGCCGACGGTCGACCTCGCGCCCGCGTCGCCCGCCGCGCCTGGGTGGCCTGCCGCACCCGCGCCGTTCGGCGTGCTGCCGCACACCGCGCCGGTGCGGGCCGGGGCGTTCGGGCGGCTGCTGGTCGGGCAGACCCGGATCCTGGTGCAGGGCATCCGGTGGACCTGGTGGGCCGTCACCGCTGCGCTGGGCGTGGCCGCGCTTGCCGTGCCGCTGCCGGTCGCCACCGGTCTGCTGCTGCCCGTGCTGTGGCTGTGGCCGGTGCTGATCTGGTCCCGGCTGGGTTCCCAGCAGGTCGAGAACGGACTGGAGGAGCTGCTCGCCGCACACCCCGCGCCGAGGCTGCGGCTGCTGGCCGACTGGGCGTCGGGTGCGGTGCTGGCGGCGGTGGCCGGTCTCGGCCCGCTGCTGCGGATGCTCGCCGCGGGCGACGCCCCCGGGGCCGCGCACTGGTTCGCCGGGGCGCTGTTCGTCCCGGCGCTGGCCCTCGCTCTCGGCAGGGTCGTTCGCAGCCACCGCCCGTTCCAGGCGCTGTACCTGCCGCTGTGGTACCTGCTGGTCAACCATGTGGGGGCGGTCGACTTCATGGGCGCCGTCCGCACCGCCGGCCGCCCGGACGGACCCGGCCCGCTGCTGGTCGCGGCGCTGGCGGCGGCGCTGTTCGGTGCGGCGTTCCTGGCCGACGCGGCCCGACGCGACGTCGGACGCTAGCACCGGCCGGTCAGGTGGCGGCGCTGCTGGAGGTCAGGTGGGCGAACACCACGGTGTTGGAGTCGTAGCCGTTCTTCCGGTCGTAGTGGCCGCCGCAGGTGATCACCCGCAGTTCGGCGCGGCCGGTCGTCCCGTACACCTCCTCGGACGGGAAGGCCGACTTCGGGAAGGAGCGCACCTCGTCGACGGTGAAGGTGGCGGTCCGCCTGTCCTCCCGGGTGACGGCGATGGCCAGGCCCGGGCGCAGCAGCCCGAGCCGGTACAGCACGCCGGGGCCGCGCCGGTCGTCCGCGTGCCCGACCACCACGGCGGTGCCGTCGGCGCCGGGCATGGCACCGTCGCGGTACCAGCCGACCAGGTTGGCCCGTTCGGTCGGCGGGGTCTCCAACTCGCCCCGGGCGTCCAGGCCGAGATCGGTGAACGTGGCGTCCACGGCGATCGACGGGATGCGCAGCCGGCGCGGCGCGGACGGGTCCAGCGCGGGGGAGTCGGGGGTGAGCGAGACGGCGCGCGACGGGGCGGACGGGGCCGCTCCCGGGGCCGGTGGCCGGTCGCCGGTCAGGCCGTCGCGCACCAGCATGCTGCCGAACAGCACGGCGACGGCCGTGGCGCCGACCACGACGGGGTCGGCGCCACGGGCCCTCCGGCGGCGGGGAGTCCGCCGGGGTGCGGTCAACGGCGCGAGCGGCGCAGCCGGCGAGCCACCAGCCACCCGCCGCCGGCGAGCAGCGAGCCACCGACGGCGATCTCCGCCGGGTTCAGCCCGTGCGAGCCGCCGCCGGCGCCGGCCGCGACACCGCCCTTCGGCACGTGGCCCTGGTGCGCGGGCGCGGCCGCCGGGTTCGGGGGCGGCGAGGCGGGCGGGGAAGCCGGCGGGGAGGCCGGGGCGCCGGAGCCGCAGTCGACGGTGAACGCCTTCTGCTTGGCCTGGCCGGTCTGGCCGATGAAGTTCCAGGCCAGCCGGTACGTGCCGTTCGGCAGCGACAGGTTGGTGCTGTGGCCGGTGCCGCCGTTCAGCACGATGCTGCCGGACAGCGTCCGGCTGCCGGGCGGCTGCTGCTGGTCGATCTCCCAGGACACCAGCTGGACGGTCTCGAAGTTGAAGGCGTCCAGGTAGAACTTGCAGACCCTCGACTCGTCCCGAGGGTCGTTGAACGGCACGCCGGTACTGTGGATCTTCACGTCGCCGTTGTCGCCGGGCGCGGCGAACGCGGGCGCCGCGGACGCGGCCATCGGCAGCGCGGCGGCACCGACGAGGACACCGGCGCGCAGGGCAAGCAGGCGTCGCCCGGCCAGGGTTGAGGCCATGGAGAACTCCGGAGGGGTGGACGGGAGCTGCCGGCACCGCGCCGACACCCCACGAGGTTCACCGGGCCCTCGCCGCCCGCCGCCACAACACTCCGGTCCGGTACGACGTTTCGTTCCAACGGTCGAGCGGCCCCACTCCGACGGCCTGCCGGATCACCGACGGACCGTCAGGCCGCCTGCCGGGGGCGCTCTCCGCTCGTCATGCCGTCACGCCGCCGCGCCACCACGGTGTTATGCCGCCGCGTCGTCATGCCGTCCGGTTGTCGGGCCGTCGGCGGCGGCGCGGGCGCAGGCGTTCGCCGCGGGCCAGCCGGCGGACGCCCGCGAAGCGGGAGAAGCGTTCGCGGTTCGCGACCGATGCCCGGTCGAGTTCCTCCATCAGGCGGCGGGAGCGGTGCTCCAGGTCCAGCTCGTCGAGGATCCGGTCCACCTCGGCGAGCAGCGAGCCGTGCAACTGCCAGGCCTGCGGGTCCTGTTGGATGCGGCGCAGCAGCAGCTGCGCGACGTTCTCCCGGCAGGTCCAGGCGGCGGCCAGCTCGGACGTCAGCCGCTGTTCGGCCTCCTCGGCGTTCCGGCTGACCTGGGTGGTGACCAGCACCGCGAAGCTCACCAGCGCCCCGCCGATGTGTGCGAACAGCTCCTCCAACGCCACCGCGACCTCCGCCGGGAACAGCCGCTCGTCGACGGTGCGCCGCTTGGCCAGATCGGTCAGCGAACGGGCGATCACCCGGATCACCACCACGCAGATCTCCAGGGTGTCCAGGCCGGTGCGCAGCACCAGCCGCGACAGCAGGCCCTCGCTGATCCGCGGGTTCATCCGCAGGCTGTCCTCGGCCTGCCGCAACGCGCCGTCCACCTCGGCGATCGCCTGGTCCAGGCGGCGCGCCTCGTGCAGCCGCTCGGCGGCCCGCTCCACCGGCACCGGCCGGCCCAGCTCCTCGCCGAGGTCCAGCAGCAGGTGGCGGGCCCGGCGGGCCAGGTCCTCGATCTTCTCCCCGGCGGTGTCCACCCACACCGGCGGCGCGAACACCAGGTTGAACAGCAGGCCGACGACCGCGCCGATGACCGTCTCCAGCACCCGGTCCCAGGCCTGGGTGGTGACCTGCGAGACGCCCAGGATCAGCATCGCGCTGATCGCCACCTCCTGGACGAACTCGTCCACCCGCACGAACCGCCCCACCGTCAGCGACGCCAGGATGATCAGGCCCAGGCTCCACCACGACAGCCCCACCACGGTGGAGAACCCGATCGCGATCAGCACCCCGACCACCACCGAATTGACCCGCCGCACGCTGGTCTTCAGCGTCGAGTACACCGTCACCTGC
Source organism: Kitasatospora sp. NPDC092948 (assembly GCF_044754805.1). NCBI lineage: Bacteria > Bacillati > Actinomycetota > Actinomycetes > Kitasatosporales > Streptomycetaceae > Kitasatospora > Kitasatospora sp. NPDC092948. The sequence continues at coordinate 442,908 of NZ_JBIVPU010000001.1, forward strand.
ACCACCAGCAGCGCCGTCAGCGGCGCCGTCAACGGCACCGGCTCCCGGCTCAGCCAGGTCGCCACCACGTACGCCAGCGTCGCCGCGACCGTGGCCCGCACCGTCTGCACGACGAACGGGTCCCTGGCACCGCGGCGCACCAGCGCCGCCACCGACTCCGGAACAACTCGCATGCCGCCCTTCTATCCTTCCGGCGGCGGTCCATACCTGCTGACACTCCATCAGCGTGTGAGCTGCGGTCACAGGACCAACGCCTGTCTGGTTGCCGATCCGGCCCGCCGCCCAGGATGGCCGCATCGGGCCTCCGTACTTCCTGCGCGCGGCCGACGGCGTCCCCGGTCCGAGGACGCGCCGCGCGCCGCTGACGAGGTGGTGGTCGCGGTGAGCGACGTGTCCGATCTTCCCCAGGCTGCGGAGCCGACACCGGCCGCCGAGCCGGCACCGGCCGCCGAGCCGGCACCGGCCGCCGAGCCGGCACCGGCCGCGGGGCCGACACCGGCCGCCGAACCGGCGTTCCGGCGGTGGCGGTACGCCGGCGTCTTCGCCCTGCTGTTCCTGTTCGGGACGGAGACCTTCCTGGTCTCCCCGCTGCTGCCGACCATCGCCGGCTCGATCCACGTCAGCGAGGCCGCCGCGGCCTCCACCGTCACCGCGTACGTCCTGGTATACGCGGTCTGCGCACCGTTCCTCGGCCTGGCCAGCGACCGGTTCGGACGCCGCCGCACCCTGCTGGCCGGCACCGTGCTGTTCGTCCTCTCCAACGCCGCCGCCGCGCTCTCCACCGACCTCACCCTGCTGGTGCTCTCCCGGGCCCTCGCCGGAGTCGCCGCCGCGGCCGCCGGCCCCGCGATCTGGGCGCACATCGCCGAGACCGCCCCCGACGCGGTGCGCGGCCGGGCCCTCGGACTCGGCATGGCGCTGTTCTCCACCGGCCAGGTCGTCGGCGTCCCGCTCGGCGGACTGCTGGCCGGCGCGGCCGGCTGGCGCGCCGCGTTCTGGGCCCTCGCCGCGGGCACGGCCGCCGCCGTCCCGCTGCTGCTCCGCCAGGTCGCCCCGCGGGCGGCCGCGGCGGGCGGCGGCACGATCCTGGTGGTGCTGGCGGCCTGGCGCGCCCCCGCCCTGCGGCGCGCCCTGCTGGTCAACACCGCCTTCAACGCCGCCAACCTCGGCGCGTACACCTTCCTCGGTGCGGTCCTCGGCGAACGCTTCGACCTCTCCGTGCAGGCCCTCGGCCTGGTCGGCGCCCTGGTCGGCGCGGGCAGCGTGGCGGGCTCCCTGCTCGGCGGGCGCCTCGGCGACCAGGCCCGGGCGGCGGGCCGCACCAACCTGCCGCTGCTCCCGCTCTGGGCCCTCCTCCTCGCCGCCGGCATCGCCCTCGCCGTCGCGGGCCCGGGCCTGCCGCTCTCCCTGCTCGGCGTGCTGCTCTGGTTCGTCGCCTCCGGCGGCTTCGTCACCGACCAGCAGACCCTGGCCGGCACCGTCGCCCCCGCCCACCGCGCCACCTCCAGCGCCTGGCTCACCTCCACCATGTACGCGGGCACGGGCGTCGGCGCCTGGGCGATCGGGGCCTTCGGCAAGGTCGCTGACGGTTCGTTGGTCGTCGGCGTCGCGCTGGCCGTGGTCGCGGCGGGCGGGGCCTGGCTGGTGACGCGGAGCCTGCGGCAGCAGGGGTGAGTACGCGCGGGGCGCGCGCGGAACGGACGGTGTTCCGTCCGGTGTTCCGTCCGATGTTCCGTGGTGTTCCGTCCGGGTGACGCCCTGCGTGACGGGCGCCGCCGCGCGGGATGCATGGGGGCGAGCGGCCGCCGAGGGCGGCCACCGTCACCGGAGGACCCATGCGCATCCGTACCGTTCTCACCGCCGGAGCTCTCGCTGTGGCGGCGCTGGCCGGCAGCACCGCCACCGCCACCGCCGCCGCGGGCGGCCTCTCCGACCACCTCACCGGCCACAAGCCCGCCGCACCCGCCAACGGCAACCCCGGCGCCTCCTGTTCCAGCCTCGCCGACGCCATGGCCATGATCCCGGCGCTCGCGAACCAGTTCGCCCAGGGCTGCAACGCGGCGTCTCCCAAGGGCTGACCCGAGGCCCCGCGCCGGGGGCAGTGCCATCGGCGCCGGCACCCGGCCGAACCGCCGCACCATGCCGGCACCCGGCCGAACCGCCCTGTGACAAGGGCACGACGGCACACCCGGGCGGCCCACCCCGGTACGGGGGTGGGCCGCCGTTCGCGGACCGGTCCGGGCGCGCGGCCCCGGCCGGCGGTGGGCGTCGCCGGCGCTACGCGGTGGCGCGCAGCGGACGGCTCGTCAAGTCCGCCATCCGCGCGAAGTCCGCCGCCGTGTTCGGGGTGAACAGGAGCACCAGCGCCGACGGGTCGTCGACCGGGTGGAAGGAACTGAGGGTGAGGCGCAGCGGGCCGAGGGCTGGCGGTTCGACGACCACCTCGCGGGCGGTGAGTTCGGCGACGGTGTGGCAGCCCCACCAGTGCCGCAGGTCGGGGGCGTCGGCTTCGAGGCGGCGGTAGAGCTCGTCCGTGCGGGGGTCGGCGAGGGCGGGGCCGGCCTGGGCGCGGAAGTGCTGGAAGATGTTCATGGCGAGCGGCTCCCAGTCGTGCAGGACGCTGCGCAGGTGGCGGTCGACGGCCATCAGCCACATCAGGTTGCGGCGGTCGGCGTCGACCTTCTCGGGGGAGCCCCAGAGCGCCGTCCAGGCGGCGTTCCAGGCGAGCAGGTCGAAGTGCCGGTCGAGCAGGACGGCGGGGCTGGCGGGCCAGGAGTCGAGGACGGGGCGGACCGCGTCGGTGAGCCGCTCGGCGGCGCTGCGGTCGGCGGGGACCGGCTCGTGGTAGCCGGCCAGGCGCATCGCGTGCCGCAGGCCCGCCGCGTCCAGGCGGAGCGCCCGCGCCACCGCCTCCAGGACCTGCCGGGAGGCGGTGACGCGGCCCTGTTCGAGCCAGGTGTACCAGGCGAGGCCGACGCCCGACAGCGAGGCGACCTCCTCACGGCGCAGCCCGGGGGTGCGCCGCCGCGCGGTGGCGGTGAGTCCGACGTCGGCGGGCTGGAGGCGTTCGCGGTGGGCGCGCAGGAAGGCGCCGAGCTCCTGACTGACGGCGGGGGTGGACACGGGTGGCTCCTCGTCGCGGGTGGTTCCGGGGTCGTCGCGCACTCAGACTAGGTGCGGGGCGGGCGGTTTCCGGTTCCTGAAACAAACTCCTCATGTGCCGTCAATTCCCAGAGCCGGACGGGCATCCGGCTGACCCACCCGAGCGAGTTCTGCCGCCGCCACGCGCTCGCCCCGACCTCCCGGTAGAAGTCGGCGCGGCGCGCCGCGGGCAGCACCCGGGCGTAGTAGTCGCCGAACGTCGCGGCGTGGAAGTGCTCGTACTGCTCGGCCGATTCCACCGTGACCACCGCCTCGCGTTCGGCGTGGCCGGCGACGCTCAGGTGCGGGGCGAGGACGGTGCGCAGGTCGTCGACGGTGCGGGTGCGGGTGGCGATCGGCAGGACGCCGTGTGCGGCGAGCAGCGCGGGGACGTCGGCCGCGGGGGTGCCGAGCGCGGCGAGCGCCTCGCGGACCAACTCGTCCTCGCCGCCCAGGCCGTGGGCGTCCCGGGCCGGGTGGTAGGTGGTGAGCAGGAAGCGCCCGCCGGGGGCGAGGTGGTCGGCGACCCAGGCGAAGATCCGGTCCTCGTCGGGGTACAGCCAGTGCAGCACCGAGGTCTGGGTGATCACCTGGGCGCGGTACGGGAGTTGCTCGGGCGCGGTGAGGTCGGCGGCGTGCAGGACGGCGCGTTCGCCGTACGGGGCAAGGCGGTTGGACGCTTCGGCGATCCGGTGCTCGGAGCGTTCCAGGCCGACGGCCAGGCGCAGCGAGGGGAACCGTTGCAGGGCGGTCTCCAGCAGCTGGCCGATGCCGCTGCCGAGGTCTATCAGCGTGTCGGGGGCGTCGGTGACGCGGTCCAACACCCAGTCGCGGTCCTGGACTTGGCGCAGTCGGCTGGCGTCGGCGTACCCGGCGAGGGTGCGGGCCTGGATCTCGACGGCGGACGGGCTCACGCGTGGGCCTCCTCGGTGGCGGCGGGGGCAGTGGTGGCGGCGGCGGTGGGTTCGGGTTCGTCGGTGGGTTCGGGACCGGTGGCCGGGTCGAGCAGGGCGAGCAGCCGGGCCCTGGTCGCGGACTGGTCGTAGCGGTGGAAGACGGTGATGCGGTTGCGGGCGAGGTCGCCGCGGTGGACGTACTCGTACAGGTCCTGGCGTTGGCCGAAGCCGTCCCCGGTGAGTTCCCAGGCCAGCCTGAACAGGCGGGACTTGAGCTCGACGTCGATGTTCCGGCCGCGCATCCAGCGGTCGAGGTGCGGGCGCAGCCGGGGGTTGGCGAGGTCGCCGGGGGAGGGCTGCATCAGCAGGCCGGACGCGCCGATCTTCCGGACGATCTCGACGGCGTGGCCGGCGACCTCGGCGGACCAGACCCGGGAGGCGAAGGTGTCGCCGGGGGCGAACAGGCCGGCGTCGGTGCGGGCGCCGCGGTTCTCGGCCGCGTCGAGGAAGTACTCGGTGAGTTCGGCGTACCCGGCGAGCTGCCCCAAGTCCTCCTGGATGTTGCGGAATTGACTGACGCCGATCGATTCGGCGAGCAGCGTGGCGGTGGCCAGCAGGGTGCGCAGGCGCTCCCGGTAGCGGATGTGGCCGACGTACGCGCTCCAGGCGTTGATCCGGGCCAGGCCGCGGCGCGCCAGATCGGCGTCGCGCAGCAGGAACACCCGGTCCCACGGCACCAGGACGTCGTCGAAGAACAGCATCGCGTCCTGTTCGTCGTAGCGGGCGCCGAGCGGATGGCCGTGGCCCCACGGGGCGGTGCCGAGCGGTTCGCGGGCCAGCGTGATCAGGCCGGGGGTGTTCAGCGGCAGCGCGAACCACACCACGAACTGCTCGGCCCGACCCTGGGTGAACGACGCCGACAGGTACACCAGTACCTCGTGCGCCAGCGGGGCGAGCGTGGTGAGCTGCTTCGCGCCGCGCACCACGATGCCCTGCTCGTTCTCCGCCAGCACGCGCAGCGCCAGGTCGGGATCGTCCAGCGGGTTCGCCGACCGGTCGATCTGCGGGTCGCCCAGCGCGTGCGACAGCACCAGGTCGTTCTGTGCGCAATGCCGGTACCAGGCCTCGGCGTTGGCCCCGAACCGGGGATCGGCCGAGGCCAGCTGGTGGCGGAAGTCGTGCACGCCGACGGCGATCGAGGCCATGAACGCCGGGGAGCGGCCCTGCTGGCCGAGCGCCTCGGCGTGCCAGAATTCGGCGCTGCGCCGCTGCACGCGCAACTCGTCCAGCGTGGTGGGCGGTTGGTAGGCACGGGCCAGGCGCAGCCCGGTGTCGGGATCCTTCCAGGTGAGCAACTCGCGGTGCTCGGGGAGGTGTTGAAGGTCGAGGAGCCGGCCGAGTTCCTCGGCGGCGGGCCGGAAGGCCGGGTGCTCGGCCGGGTTGGCGACGCGCTTCCCGTCCAGGTACAGCTCGCGGCCGTCGTCGAGTTCGGCCAGGTAGCGGGCGCCGGTGAGCAGGCCGCGCGGCTCCGGGGACAGCAGGGTCATGCGCCGACTCCTTGCGCTGAGACGTCAGTTGGTGGGAGCTCCGGCCCGAGTCGCCGGTAGTGGGCAGCGTGGTGCAGCAGTGGGAGGCCCGGGCCTTCGCCGACCGCGAGTGCCTCGCCGACCAGCAACAGGTGGTCGCCGACCGGGAGTTCGGCGTACAACCGGGCGTCGAACCAGGCGGACACGCCGGCCGGCACGGGACCGCCGGTGGGCACTGCCCCGCCGGCCGGTGCTGCCTTGCCGGTGGGTGCGGGCCCGCCGGCCGGTGCTGCCTCGCCGGTGGGTGCGGGCCCGCCGGCCGGTGCTGCCTCGCCGGTCGGGTCGGTGAGCAGTGGCAGATCGGCGAACCCGCCGGGTGCCCGGCCCGCGCCCGGGGTGGCGAACCGGCGTGCCAGCGCGGCCTGTTGCTCACCCAGCACCGCGACCGTGAAGCGCCCGGACGCGCGCACCGCCGCCGTCAGCGGGCTGCGCCGGGAGACCGCTACGCCGATCAGCAGCGGGTCGAGCGAGAGGGTGCTGAACGAGGAGACGGTCTTGGCGTGGTCGATGCCCGCCCAGCGGGCGGTGAGCACCGCGACACCGGTCGGCCAGTTCCGGGCGGCCGCCCGGAACTCGGCCTGGCCGAGCGCCGCCGCGGCCGAGCGCTCCGCTTCCCGGGCTGCCCGCTCCGCCTCCCGGGCTGCACGGCCCACGTCCTGTGCCGTGCGGTCCACGTCCTGCGCTGTGCGGTCGACGTCCTGCGCCGGGGCGCTCATCGCAGACCCACCCGGTAGGCGCGCAGCCACTCGTCGACCTGCACCAGGTGGTCCAGGCCGCCGACCGGGTTCGGTGCGGTGCGCGGACTGGGCAGCGGCCGGCCCTCGGCGAGATGGCGGCGCACCGACTCCCGGTCCACCAGGTCGAACACGGGCGCGGCCGGGTCCGCCAGCAGTTCGTGGGCGCGGGCGGTCAGCACCTCGGTGTAGCGCACCGCCGGGGTCGACGGGTAGCCGGACTTCGGGCGGTCCGCGACCTGTGGCGGCAGCAGGTCGCGCACCGCGTCCCGCAGCAGCCCCTTGGCCCGCCCGCCGGGGGACTTCAGCTCCCACGGCACGTTCCACAGGTACTCGACCAACCGGTGGTCGCAGAACGGCACCCGGACCTCCAGTCCGACCGACATCGAGACCCGGTCCACCCGGTCGAGCAGCGGCGGAAGCCAGCGGGTCAGCGCCAGGTGGAAGGTCTCCCGGACCTTGGCCGCGGCCGGGTCCTCGCCGGCCAGCCGGGGCACCGAGGCGAGACTGCTGCGGTACGCGGCCTCGGTGTACTCGGCCGGCCGGACCTCGGCGCGCACCTCCGGGCGCAGCAGCGCCGCCGGGGTGGTGCGGCCGTGCAGCCACGGGAAGGTGCCGGCGGCCAGCGCCTCGGCGTCGTGGAAGTACGGGTAGCCGCCGAACACTTCGTCCGCGGCCTCGCCGGACAGCGCGACCGTGGAGCGGCGGCGCACCTCGCGGAACAGCAGGTGCAGCGAGGCGTCCATCTCGCCCCAGCCGGGCCGGTCGCGGGCCCGCAGCACCGCGTCGCGGGCGTCCAGCAGGTCGTCGTCGGGGATCAGCACGCTGGTGTGCACGGTGCCGATGTGTTCGGCGGCGGCCTGCACGAACGGGGCGTCCTGGCTGGTGCGCCAGGCGTCGGGGGCGCGGTCGGCGCTGCCGGGGAAGTCCACCGAGAAGCTGGTGATCTTGCCGTGGCCGGCCCGCTCCCGGGCCGCGGCGGCCAGCGCGGTGATCGCCGAGGAGTCCACCCCGCCGGACAGCAGCGTGCACAGCGGGACATCGCTGACCAGCTGTCGTTCCACCGCGTCCGCGAGCAGCGTCCGCACGGTGGCCCGGGTGGTCCGCCCGTCGTCCGGGTGCGGGGCCGACTCCAGCTGCCAGTACGGGAGTTCGCGCACCGAATGGCGGCTCGCCAGCACCAGGTGGCCGGGCCGGACTTCGTTCAGCCCGCGGAACAGGCCGTGTCCGGCGGTCGGCGCGGCCGGCAGCGCGAACAGCTCGGCGATGCCGGCCGCGTCCAACTCGGCGGGCAGCAAAGGGTTCGCGAGCACCGACTTCGGCTCGGAGCCGAACAGCACGCCGTTCGCGTGCCGGTGCCAGTACAGCGGCTTGATGCCCAAGTGGTCGCGCACCAGCAGGAGTTCCTCACGCAGCGCGTCCCACAGCGCGTACCCGAAGATCCCGTTGAACCGGGCCGGCGCCCGGTGCCCCCACTGGAGGTGGGCGCGGAGCACCACCTCGGTGTCGGAGCGGGTCCGGAACACGTGCCCATGGGCCTCCAACTCGGCCCGCAACTCACGGTGGTTGTACAGCTCGCCGTTGTACGCGAGCACCGCCCGGGCCGGCTCCCCGTCCGCGAACGGCTGCAGCCCGCCGTCCAGGTCGATCACCGCCAGCCGGGTGTGGCCCAGCGCCGCGTGGCGCGACAGCCAGATCCCGTTGGCGTCCGGCCCCCGGCACAGCAGGGTCTCCGTCATCCGGCGGACCGTCGCCGCCCGCAGCCGCAGGTCGTCCGCCCAGTCCAGCCAGCCCGTCACTCCGCACATCAGGACGCCCCCGTCGTCTCGTCGGCTTCTCTCTCCGCACTGGACTCCCAGCGGCAGCCGTGGCCGGTGGGACCGGAGAGCAGTCGGTGCGCCGGGCGGAAGCCCTTGGCGCGGATGTTCGCGGACAGCGCGTGCGTGCAGTACGTGCACGGCGAGGCGAGAGTGATCGTCACCCCGCTGCGGCGGGCCTGCTCGCGGTAGTCCCAGATCGCGCAGTGCGTGATGGTCAGCGCGGCGTGCCGCGGGCCGGGCGGCACGGCGTCGTCGAACTCGTAGTCGGAGCCGTACAGTTCGGCCTGGCGGGCGATCCGGTGGATCGGGTCCGCCGCGCCCCGGCCGTGGTCCGGCTCGACAGTGCGGTGCACCTCGGCGTTGGACGCCGCCCACGCGGCGAGCACCTGCTCGCCGTAGTGCCGCACCAGGAAGCGCTCCATCAGCGCCTGCCCCCGGAAGAACAACCGCTGCCACTGCGCGGACGGCGCGGACCCGTCCGGCAGATCGGCGAATATCTCGCCCTGCAACGCGAACCACTCCGCGAGCTGCGGCTCGTCGCCGAGACTCACCAGGTATCTGGTCAGCCCGGCCTCCGCCTCGTGCAGCCGCCTGCGCCACAGCGCCGAGCGCTCGGCATCCGGCATCGACCGGTACGGCGAGCGCCAATGCTCTCTGTCTTCCACCGATTCGACGGGAAGCAGCGCAACTTGCCTCCCCACCGGCCCGGTCCCGCCCTCGGGTACGACGCCCATCGGTGCTCCCTCCGACCCGCACGGCTACGTCTTCCAGCCACGCTAGGCAGCACCCACCGACCCTCAGAAGCCCCGAACGGATCCCCCCGGGGCGACCTTCGTCGCCCTCCGCGAGGCCCTCGGCGGGGCGTTCGGCGTGGGTGGTCGGCGTGCGGGTGGAGCAACTTCCCTACCTGGGCGTCCAGTTCATCGATCTTGAGGCCTCGGAGCTCAGTGGGGGCGTCGGGCGGTCAGGAATCCGGCGATCGCGGTGACGGTGGCGACGGCCTCGGCGATCGCGGTCGTGGTCTTCTTCGGGAACCACGCGGGCTCGTACATGTTCGGCACCGGGCCGAGCGCGCCCACGTCCACGTACCGGTACAGCAGCAGGACGCCGAGCGCGGACGCGGCCACCAGGGCGGCGAACACCCACACGGACCGCCGGTGACCGGCCACCAGCACCAGGAGCGCGGCCAACGCGGCGACGGCGGCTTCGAGCCGGAACAGCGTGCCCTGGGTGAGGTGTGCGCCGATCGCGTCGTACCCGGGGGCGAGATCGGCGTGCACCGCGGCGCTCACCGCCAGCGCCGCGGCCGTGACCAGCTGAAGCACCCGGCGGAGCAGCAGCCGCCCGGTGCCGGAGTGCCGTTCCTGGAACTCAGTAGCCATTGCCGGCCGGCGAGGCGGCGCTGCCCGCACCGGTCGGCGACCCCGCCGCGCCCGCGCCGACCTGGACGTGGGCGTCCATGCCCAGCGCCTTGTGGTCGTCGATCGGACACCACAGCTCGTAACTGCCCTGCTGGAGCGTGACGGTGAGCTGGGCCTCGCCGCCCGGCGGGATGGGCGAGGTCTGCACGGTGGTGACGCCGGGGCCGGAGATGGCCAGCGCGTGGTCCGTCGTCCCGGCGTTGTGGGCGACGAACGTGTGGCTGCCGGGCGAGAGCTGCGTCTCCGAGAACGCGAGCGAGTACTCCTTCTCCGTCACCGTCACGGTCCCCGCCTGCCCGCCGGTCGCGCCCTCCGTCGGACTGCCCGCCGCAGCAGGAGACTTCCCACTGCTGCTGCACCCCGTGGCGGCCGCCAGCAGAGCAACCACCAGCACAGCGGCGCGGGTGACGGGCCCGGATCGGCGAACGGGAACCATGGTCATCGCCTCCTTCTGCGGACGAGCCTGGAGCACCCGCCCGGCCACCCGGCCGCGACACTCCCGCCACCTCCGACCGGCCACCCGATCGGCCGCTCACCCGATCAGCGGCTGACCGGGTCAGCGGCTCACCCGCTCACCCGACCGGACCGAGAACGACACGGCGAACCCGGCGGGTGGGCCGTGGCGTGAAGGAGGCTGCGCAGTCAGAAGGGAGGTTCGAGATCGCCGCGGCCGTCGCTGTGCGGCCCGCAGTCCCCGGAATCCTCCTGGAAAGGTTCAATGCCGGTGACGTCGTGGCCCCATGCTTCGAGAGCCTTCCGGGCAACACGCCGGTTGAGCTCGCCGCTGCCGGTGTCCAGGATGCGGCGCGCGTGCACGGCGAGGTGATCGCGGTGCTGGGCGAGCCCGGGGTGTTCGGCGAGGACGAGCGCGGCGACGCCGGCGGCTTCGCGCACGTCCTCGTGACTGTCCTCCAGGAAGGGCGCAACCGCCCGATAGAGCATCGGGCGCAGGTCCCGGAAGGCCGCCAGTTTTCCGCTTCGGGTGAGGAAACCGGGGAAGTACTGCTCGGTGTGGTCGACAATCTCGTCGGAGGCGTCGTAGGCCATGGAGGCCAACCAGTTCAACAGTGCCGCGCGGATGGGGACGTTGCGGTAGGGCCGGAGGTTCATAGCCGCCGGGTGAGCGAGGATTCCGGCGACATACACGACGGCGGGGGCGGTGGCTTCGTAGATGCTGTTCTGGTGCCCGACCAGCTCACTCAGTTCCGACAGAGCGACGACCTGCACCTTGGGATCGGGATCCAGCAACCGTGCCAGGACTTCGGGAAGGCACCCACCGTCCCCGAAAGCCGTCCGGAGCGAACCCCAATCAGTCTCCGCCAGGACTACCTGGTGGGGCGGCAAGTCAGGCTCCCGGGGCGCCCCGGCCTCGGAGCTGCTGTGGTTCACAGGCCAAACCTAGATCAGGCTTCTGACACGATTCCCGTCACGATTTCCTGTCCGGGCAGTCGGTGTTTCGGCGGCATGGACGAGGTGTTGTCCTGCGTGCCGCAAGTTTTCCTGACGGCACGGTGGTGGAGGTCAACGACACCCGCATGTCGGCCGATGCGTACGAGATTGGATACCCCATCACCCGCCACCCCACAGCGGCGCACCAGGGCGAGGGCGGAGCTGCCGCCGGTCGGTGAGGCGTCGCGGCCCTGGTCCGGAGCAGGCCCCTGGTGTCCGTGGGGGAGGTCGGTGATCATTGCTGACGTTGTGTCATGTTCACCTGACGAGAGGTTGATGGCGATGGCGGTCGACTGGCCCACGGAACCGTTCGTGCTGCGTCTGCACCGGGATCCGTCGTTGGTGGCGCAGGCCGCCGAGGGGCGGGACGGCGGGGTGGTGGGGCTCGTCCGGGAGGGGGTGGGGGAGCCGCAGTTGTGGGTGGCGGAGCGGTTTCGGGTGGCGCAGTCGCGGATCAGGCATGCGGCGACGGGGCTGTATCTGACGGCGGAGGGTTCTGGTGCAGGGGCGGCGGTGACGTTGCGGCCGAAGTTCGAGGACACGGGGTCGGACACCGCCTACTGGCGTCAGACGTGGCGGGCGTACGTCCAGAGCGGGACCGAGCGGTTGAAGGCGATCAACGACCTCTCCGGGTGCGTCCTGGGCCTGGCCCCGCCCGCCGAGGCCGCCGCCGGTCGGCCGCTCGTGCTGGAGACCAACACCGGTGCGCAGGACCTGACTTGTACCGCCTGGGCACCCGCCGTCCCGGTGGTGGCCGCGCCGGATCCCGTGGTCGAGTTGGCGCCGGGCACCGGGCGGGTGCGGGTGACCGCGAAGGTCTACGAGCCTCGTTCGCGGGTGATCGAGTCGATCTACGAGCCCTACCTGCTGGAGGTCGCGGGCCGCACGCTGGCCGCCGGGACGACGCTCGACTCCTTCGCGTTCGACGACTACTCCCGCACCGCCTGGTACTGGCAGGGGAAGGAGGGCGGCCTCACCGCGTGGACCGAGGGCTTCGAGGGGTCCGACACGGTCCGCAAGACCTTCCACCGCCTCGCCGGCGACCCGGCCCGCTACGTGGACGCCGACGAGGTCGACGTCAACTATCACTATGTCGCGCCCAAGGTCGTCGCCCGCACCAACTTCCCGGCCCGCCTGTTCGCCCCCGTCGTCGACAGCAACATGCTGATCAGGACCGATTTCCGGATGAACAGCGGCGACGCGTTCTACAACCAGCCCGAACGTCGCGAGGGCCTGTACTTCCCGAAGGTGGACGGCGCCGGCACCGTCGTGGCGTGGCACAAGACCTGGCTCGCCGACAACGACACCGTGCGCAAGGTGTTCCTCTGCTTCGACGGCCGCTACTTCATCGACGAGCGCGACATCACCTGGGCCACTGACTGACATTCCGTCAGCTGGGTTCGACTCGGGAGCTGTAGCTCGCCCGCCACTGATGTGCGGTGGCCCCGGTGGGCTACTGCGTGGGGTGGGTGGGGCGGTGGTGGGTGGCCAGGAGGGTGAGGAGGTGGGTGAGTTCGGACTGTTGGGCGGGGGTGAGGGGGGCGAGGAGTTCGGTTTCGGCTTCGGCGATGAGGGCGGAGAGGCGTTGCAGGCGCTGGTGGCCGGTGGGCGTGAGGGTGATGACGTTGCGGCGGCGGTCGGTGGGGTCGGGGGTGCGGCGGATGCAGTCGGTGTCGGCGAGGTCGTTGAGGACGGCGACCATGTCGCTGCGGTAGATGCCGGTGCGGCGGCTTAGTTCGGCCTGGCTGGCGGGGCCGGTCTCGGCGAGGGTGGCCAGCGCGGCGAAGTGCCACTTGCGGGCTCCCTCGGTGGCCAGGCGTTCGCCGACGAGCCGGTCGGCGACTGTGGAGGCCTGGGCCAGCAGCCGGCTGGGGATGGCGCGCAGGCGGGCCGGGGTCGGATCGGGGGACGGGCTCATGGGTTCCTCCAGCCGTTGCGTTAGTGCCACTAACAGTCTAGCTTTGTTAGTGGCACTAACGTTTGCTCAAGTGGCGCTCCTGGAGTGAAGACTGTGATCAAGCCGTTCCGCATCGACATCCCGCAGGCCGACCTCGACGATCTGGCCGATCGGCTCGCCCGCACCCGCTGGCCCAACGAAGTCGCCGACGCCGGGTGGGACTACGGCTTCCCGTTGGCGCGGCTCAAGGAGCTCGCCGAACACTGGCGGACCGGGTACGACTGGCGCCGGCACGAGGCCGAACTCAACGAACTCCCGCACTTCACCACCGAGATCGAGGGCCAGAACATCCACTTCGTCCACGTCCGCTCCGAGCGGCCGGACGCGCTCGCGCTGGTCCTCACGCACGGTTGGCCCGGCTCGTTCCTGGAGTTCCTCGACGTCATCGAGCCGCTGTCGCGTGACTTCCACCTGGTGATCCCGTCCATCCCGGGCTACGGATTCTCCGGGCCGACCCGCGAGCGCGGTTGGGAGAGTGACCGGATCGCCCGCGCCTGGGCCGAGTTGATGCGACGTCTCGGCTACGAGCGCTACGGAGCGCAGGGTGGCGACTTCGGCGCGGGCATCTCGCTGGCGCTCGGCGCGTTCGCGCCGGAGCGGGTCGTCGGGGTGCACGTCAACTACCTTCCTACGCCGCCGGATCCGAACTCCGAGGTCGAACTGTCGGCGACGGACGAGGCCCGGCTCGACAAGGTCCGGCAGCTGATGGCGGCCCGGCCGCCGTACCAGGCGCTCCAGGCCCTCGCCCCGCAGACCATCGGCTACCCGCTGACGGACTCGCCGGTCGGCCAACTGGTCTGGATCGCCGAGCGGTTCGCGCACTGGGTCGATCCGCGCTCGCCGATCGACGACGACCGGATGCTCACCGATGTCTCGCTGTACTGGCTGACCGCCACCGCCGCCTCCTCGGCGCGGCTGCACCACGACACCCCGCGCGGGACGGCGGCGTGCCCGGTGCCGGTCGGCGTGGCGGTGTTCCCGCACGACATCACGCAGTCGGTCCGGCCATTGGCGGAGCGGCGGTTCGACATCCGGCACTGGTCGGAGTTCGAGCGCGGCGGCCACTTCGCAGCGATGGAGGTTCCCGAGGAATTCGCGCGGGACGTAAGGGACTTCTTCGTCGACAGCGCCAAGGGCGGCCGGCCGTAGGTCGCGGGCAGGGCAGGGGCAGGTCGGGGACGGATCAGGGTTCGGATCAGGGGTGGTCCGGAGGCGCGGCGGGTGGGCGGGGCCCTAGCGTCTGGGCGGTGAACAGTGATGGTGCGGCGGGGGAGCAAGTGGTGCGGCTGGCCGGGGTCCGGCGGGCGTACCGGCGGGGCGAGAGCGTGGTGCGGGCGCTGGACGGGGTGGACGCCGGGTTCGCGGCGGGGAGTTTCACGGCGGTGATGGGGCCGTCGGGGTCGGGGAAGTCGACGCTGCTGCTGTGTGCGGCGGGGCTGGAGCCGGTGGACGCGGGGGAGGTGCTGCTCGACGGGGCGCCGGTGCATCGGATGTCGGAGCGGGCGCTGACCGAACTGCGCCGGGAGCAGCTGGGGTTCGTGTTCCAGTCCTTCAATCTGGTGCCCGTCCTGACGGCCCGTCAGAACGTCGAACTGCCGTTGCGGCTGGCGGGGCGGCGGATCGACCCGGCGGAGATCGACCGGCGGTTGGCCGAGGTCGGGCTGGCGGAGCGCGGCGGGCACCGGCCCGCCGAGTTGTCGGGCGGTCAGCAGCAGCGGGTGGCGATCGCGCGGGCGCTGGCCGCCGGGCCGAAGGTGATCTTCGCGGACGAGCCGACCGGCGCGCTGGACTCGCGTTCGGCGCGGGCGGTGCTGGCGCTGCTGCGCGAGGTGGTGGAGCGGCACGGCCGGACGGTGGTCATGGTGACGCACGACCCGGTGGCGGCCTCGTACGCCCAGCGGGTGCTGTTCCTCGCGGACGGCCGGGTGGTCGGCGAGCTGCACGACCCGACGGCGGAGGCGGTCGCGCTGCGGATGGCCGCGCTGGAGCCCGACGAGGAACAGGAGCCCGACGAGGAGCAGGAGCCCGACGAGGAGCAGAAACCCGGCGGGGAACAGGAGCCCGGCGGGGAGCAGAAACCCGGCAGGGCGAAGGCGCCCGACGCGCGGCAGGGGATCGACGAGGCCGGGGTGGAAGCGTGTTGAGCCTGGCGGCAGCCACCCTGCGGCAGCGCTGGGCGAGCTTCCTCGGCGCGTTCGTCGCGCTCGCGCTCGGCACCACGATGATCGGCACCATGGCGCTGGTCCTGACCGCCACCTTCGGCACCCCCCACCCGGGCCCGCAGCGCTTCCGGGACGCGGGGACGGTCGTCGCCCCGGCCGGGTTCGCCGACCACCCGATGAAGGCCCCGGCGGTGCTGCCGGACGACCTGGTCGCGCGGCTGGTCGCGGCGGGCGCCACCCCCGACCGCAGCTTCCCGGTCCACCTCGACGGCGATGCCACCGGCCACCCGTGGTCCTCGGCCGCGTACGCCGGCTACCGGCTGCTTGCCGGGAGGCCCCCGCAGGCCCCCGACGAGGTCGTGCTGGCGGGCGCGGCAGCCGACCTGATCGGCCACCGGTCGGCGGACCACCGGGTGGTCGGCGTGACCGAAGGGCGCTGGTTCGAACGGGCCGCGTTCTTCACCGACGCCGAGGCACAGCGCCTCTCCCCGGGCGTCAACGCGCTGGTCGTCGACCTGCCGGCCGATCAACTTCGGGCGCTGGTCGGCGAACGCGCCGTCGTGCTGGCCGGCCAGGACCGGACCGGGCTCGACCCCGACGACACCGGCGGCGCGCAGGCCCTGGCCAATGCCCAGGCGATGGCGGGCAGCACCACCGGACTCGCCGTCTGCGTGGCCGTGTTCGTGGTCGTCGCGACGTTCGCGTTCGCCACCGAGCAGCGCCGCCGCGAACTCGCCCTGCTGCGGCTGGTCGGGGCCGCGCCCCGGCAGGTGCGGCGGATGGTGCTCGGCGAGGCCGCGCTGATCGGCACGGCCGCCGCGCTGCTCGGCTGCGCCCTCGCGCCGCTCGCCGTCGGCCCGCTGCGCGGCTGGATGCTGCGGCACGACGTCGCGCCGTCCTGGTTCACGGTGCCGCTGAGTCCGCTGCCGCTGCTGGTGGCGTTCGCCCTCGGGCTGGCCGCCGCGCTGGCGGGCTCGGCGGCGACGTTGGTCCGGGTCTCGGTGATCCGCCCGGCCGAGGCGCTGCGGGACAGTGCGGTGGAGCGGCGCGGCCGGGTGCCGCTGCGGCTGCTGCTGGGCGGCGCGCTGCTGATCGGCGCGGTCGTCGCGGGCGTCGTCATCGCCCGGACCGAGCCGTACCTGGCCGCCAACGTCCGCAAGTACCAGGTCGTTCCGGTGCTGTACGTCGGCGCGTTCGCGCTGCTCGCACCGGTCCTGCTGCCGCCGCTGGTGCGGGTGCTGACCTGGCCGCTCGGGCGCTCCGCGAAGGCCGGTCCGATGCTGGTCCGCGAGAGCGTGCTGACGGAACGCCGGCGCACCGCCGCGACGGTGGCGCCGATCGTGCTCGCGGTCGGCCTGGTCGGCACCCTGCTGACGGTGCAGCAGTCGGCGGACGCCGCCGTGCTGGCCCGCCAGCGCCAGGAGGTGCACGCGACGGACGTGGTGCTGCCGCCGCCCGGCACGACCGGGGTCGCCGAGCGGCTGGCCGCGCTGCCCGGTGCCGTGGTCACGCCCGTGACCTCGCTGAACGTCAAGATCGGCACGGCAGCGGGCGAACAGCTCGACTCGCTGCGCGTGCAGGCGGTGCCGGCGACGGCGTTCGGCCGCACGTTCACGCCGCCGGTGCGGGCCGGGTCGCTGAGCGGGCTGCCCGAGGATTTCCTGGTGATCGACGAGCACGCGGCCGAGTCCGACGGCATCGCCGTGGGCGACCACCTGGTGGCCCTGCTGCCGACGGGTGACCGGGTTCCGGTGGTGGTGGCGGCCGTGGTGGCGCGCGGGCTCGGCGGCGACGACGCGTACCTTTCGGCGTCGCTCACGGGGGCGGTGCCGCCCAGCCTGCTGTACGTGGACGGGTCTCAACCTCCTTCGATCGAACGGGCGTTGGCCGGGACGGGCGTGCGGGTGACCACCCGTGCGGCGATGCTCGCGGCCGAACGCGCGAAGGCTGCCGAACAGGCCGACAACGCGGCCGTGGTGATCCTCGGCATCGCCCTGGCGTACTCGCTGATCTCGGTCGCGGGCACCTTGGCGATGGCCGTGGCCGGCCGCCGCAAGGAGTTCGCGGTGCTGGGGCTGGCGGGCGCGGTGCGGGGACAGATCGTCGGGGTGGCGGTGGCGGAGGCGGCGGTCGCCGTCCTGGCGGGGACGCTGCTCGCCGCGGCCGCGACGGCGCTGGCCGCTGTGACTCAACACGCCGCGCTGAACGGCCTGTTGGCCGACCCGCCGATCGCCGTCGCCTGGCCCCGCCTGCTGGCCACGGCCGCCCTGTGCGCGGCCGTCACCCTCGCCACGGCGGCCGCCTGCACGGCCCGGGTCAGCCGCCCGCAGGCGACGGGCACGCGGGCGCAGTAGCCGGGAAACCCGCTGGCGTGCGACCTCGTCCGGCCGTTGGGGTCGCCGCTCCGCCGAACAGGGAGACATCGGATGAGCCAAGTACTACGACCTCGGGGAGGAGACGCTCTGGAACCCGTCCAACGGGGCCTCGCGGCTGTTCCTGCGCCAGGTGACGGTCTTCGAGGAGGAGATCGGCCTGCCGTCCGGCCTGGGCCCCATGGGCGCGGACGAGTGCAAGATCGACCCGGCCGTGTTCGAGGAGTTCGTCAACGCGCTGCTGGCCCGGCGCCGACAGACCCGGCACCCCGTCGTCCAGGCCCTCACCGACGGTTTCGTGATGACGGTCCTGGTGCCGGCCGACCGGGCGGGCATCGACGTGGACTGGGACCCGCCGGCCGCCGCCCCGCCCGCCGAACTCCGGGACGTCCCGGTACGGACGGGGCCGCCGGTGTCGATCCACGAGAGGCCCGACGCCCGGGACGACGGACTGCGCGACCGGGTACGGCAGTCCGGCCGGGGCATGCCGCGCTGAGGGGGCCCGCCGGTCGGTTCGGAGAGTTGACGCGCCCGAGGGCGGTCCCGGCCCCGGCGGTGGGTGCTCAGCCGGTGAGGCCGTGCCGGACGGCGTAGAGCGCGGCGCGCAGGCGGTCGGACTGGCCGGTTTTTCGCATGGCCTGGGTGAGGTGCTTCTTGACGGTGGCTTCGGCGAGGGCCAGGCGGCGGGCGATCTCGGCGTTGCTGAGGCCGAAGGCGAGTTGGGTGAGGACCTGGCGTTCGCGGTCCGTCAGGCCGGCCTGGTCGAGGGGGCGTTCGGCGGGGGCGGGGTGCGGGCGCAGCGGGGTCGGGGCGGGGAGGAAGAGGGTCGCGCCGGCCGCGGCGAGGTGGACGGCGTCGAGGATGCGGTCGGGCGGCAGGTCGAGCGGGAAGCAGCCGCTGCCGCCGGCCAGCAGGATGCGGCTGGCCTCGGTGGTGGTCTCGGCGCGGCGCAGCAGCAGCACGCGGGCGTCGGGCGCGCCCTCGGGTCGGCGCAGCGCGGCGACGGCGGCGAGGTCCGCGTCGAGGCCGGAGCCGCGGCCGAGCAGGACGAGGTCGGGCCGGGCCCGGTGGACGGCGGCCACCGCGTGCCCGGGGTCGGTCGCGGAGCCGACCACCGCGAGGTCCGGGTCGGGGGCGAGGACGCTGCGCAGCCCGGCGCTGACCACCGGGTGACGTTCGATCAGGAAGATCCGGGTGGCGGCGGGCCGGTGCGCGCGGGCCGGGCACAGCGGGTGGCCGCAGGTGCAGGCGGGCTCCGGCGCGGGGCGGGCGGCGTCGGCGAGCAGCTGATGGCCGGCCAGCAGGTCGAGCGGGTTGTCGATCTCGGTGTGCAGGGCGTCCAGCGTCCTGGTGCCGCGCCGGGTGGGCGGGCGCAGGGTACGGGCGGAGCCACGGGTCAGCGCGGGCACGGGACCTCCCGGCGGGAGGGCGTGACGGGGTACGGGTGCATGGCGGAGGTCCCCTCGAAAGCGGCGGGCCGGGGCGTGGGGCCCGGCACGGGACGTGGGGATCGGCGACGGCCGGACGGCGGCGCGCGGATCCCGGCGGAGGACGGGCGGACGCCGGGGCCCGATCAGGCCAGGGGGCGGCGCACCGTGCCGGGGCGACACGTCTCGTCGAAGCACCTGCGGTGCCACGAGCCGCCGATCCCCCAGAGGGTGAAGTCGGTCCGCCGATATGCCATACCGGAAATCGTATGGATGCTGCTGACGGGCGGTCAAGGAAAGTTCTCCCCGGACCTCGCCCCCAGCGCGATACCCCGTCCCGCTGCTCCTATGACCACCGGTACCAGCATGAACGCCTGGCTGGCTGGCCCCGCGCACCGTCGGCGACCCTATGGCCAGTCTTCGAACCCCCTTCTGCCCTGCGGGTTCGAAGGCAGGCCCATGGCCTGGACACACCCGACGGGCCGCGCCCCGAGCACCGAGCACATCCGGTGCCGCCACCCGTCGCCGAACCGGAGGACCCGCCGCCGATGCCCGCCACCGTCCCGCACCGCCCGAGCACGCCGTGACCGGGTTCCTGCTGCGCCGCCTGCTGCTCGCGGTGCCCACCCTGCTGGGGGTGAGCGCCGTCGTCTTCGCCACCGTCGCGCTCGTCCCCGGCGACCCCGTCACCGCGTTCCTCGGACCCGGCGCACCCGCCGAAGCCCGGCAGGCCCTGGCGGAACGGATCGGACTCGACCGGCCGCTGCCCGTCCGCTACCTCGACTGGCTCGGCCACGCCCTCACCGGCGACCTCGGCACCTCGGTCTCCACCCAACGCCCCGTCACCGCGCTGCTGCTGCCCGCCCTCGGCCAGACCCTGACGCTCACCGCCGCCGCGTTCGCCCTGGTGCTGGCCGGCGGCGTCCTGCTCGGCACCCTCGGCGCACTGCGCCCGCACGGCTGGTGGGGACGCCTGTGCGGCGCGGCCTCCACCCTCGCCGTCTCCGCCCCGCAGTACTCGGTGGCGCTGCTGCTGATCGCGGTGTTCGCCGTCCACTGGCAACTCCTCCCGGCCGGCGGCACCCACGACGCGTTCGCCGCCGGCGGGCCCGGCGACCTGCTGCGCCACCTGCTGCTGCCCGCGACCGCCGCCGCCCTCGTCCCGCTCGGCCTCACCGCACGGGTCCACCGCGCCGCGCTCTCCAGCGTCCTGGACGGCGACCTCGCCGACGGCCTGCGCGCCCGCGGCCTCGGCCGCGCCGCCGTCCTGCGGCACTGCGCGCACAACGCCTCGCCCGCGCTGCTCACCATCGGCGGCCTGCAACTCGCGTACCTGCTGGAGGGAGTGGTCTTCGTGGAGACCCTGTTCGCCTGGCCCGGCCTCGGCCGGCTGCTCTACGACGCGCTCACCGCCCGCGACCTGCCGCTGATCCAGGGCGGCGTGCTGATCGTCGGCACCGCCTTCGTCGGCATCAACCTGCTGGTCGACGCCGCACACGCCGCGATCGACCCCCGGGTGCGGACCAGCTGACATGACGACAAATCGACTCCGCCTCGCCCTGGTGGCCGCCGGCGCACTGCTTCCCGTCCTGCTGGCCGTCGCCGCGCCGCTGCTCGCCCCCGCCGACCCCACCGCCGGACACCTCGCCGAGCGGCTGCTCGACCCCGGCACCCCGGGCCACCCGCTCGGCACCGACACCCAGGGACGCGACCTGCTCAGCCGCCTCCTCTGGGCCGCCCGCCCGTCCCTCACCGCCGGCCTGCTGCCCGTCGCGGTGGCCGCCCTGCTCGGCGCCCTGCTCGGCATCGCCGCCGGACTCGGCGGACGCCTCACCGAACAGGCCCTGCTGCGCACCCTCGACGTCCTGTACGCCTTCCCCGGCGTCCTGCTCGCCATCGCCGTCGCGACGCTGCTCACGCCCGGCCTGACCGCGACCGTGCTGGCGCTGTCCGTCGTCCTCACCCCGGCCGTCGCCCGCGTCGCCTTCACCGAGACCCGGCGCATCCGCTCGGCGGAGTACCTGGACGCCGCGAGAGTCAGCGGCGCGACCTGGGCCGCGCTGGTGCTGCGGCAGGTCCTGCCGGTGGTCGCCCCCGTCGTCCTGGTGTACGCGACCTCGCTGGTCGGGCTCGCGATCGTGTACGCGGCCGGGCTGTCGTTCCTCGGGCTCGGCGTCGCGCCGCCCACGCCCGAGTGGGGGGCGATGCTCGACGAGCTGCGGCCGGCGATCTTCACGCATCCGTGGCTGGCGGCGATTCCGGCGCTGGTGATTCTGGTGGTGTCGGTGCTGTTCAACGTCCTCGGAGAGGCGCTCGGGGCGGGTGGGCAGGCGAGTGCGGGACGCGGACGGGCGCGAAGCCGGGGGAGCTGGAGGTCCCCCCGGGGAAGCGAGGGGACGGAACGGCGCGACAAGCGCACACCACGTCCGCAGACATCCGATTGCGTGCTGGCGATCGACGAGCTGACGGTCGAGTACCCCGGCGGCGTGCGGGCCGTGGACGGCGTCAGCCTCGCTCTCGCGGCCGGGGAAGCGCTGGTCCTGCTCGGCGAGTCCGGCAGTGGGAAGACCACGGTGGCGCGGACGGTGCTCGGGCTGCCCGGGCGGGGCGCGCACGTCACGGGCTCGGTACGGCTCGGCGGGACCGAACTGTTGGGGCTGTCCGAACGGGAGTTGACGGACATTCGGGGGCGGCGGATCGGCTACGTCCCGCAGGACCCGTCCGCGACGCTCGACCCGCTGCGCCGGATCGGCGACCAGCTCGCGGAGGTGCTGCGCCGGCACGGCCTGGCCGAGAGCCGCAGGGCGGCGAGGGCGGCCGCGCTGCCGCTGCTCGCCGCCGCCGGCCTGCCGGACCCGGCGCGGACGGCCGCCGCGTACCCGCACGAACTCTCCGGCGGGCTGCGCCAGCGAGCCGCGATCGCGCTCGCGGTGGCGTGCGGGCCCGAGTTGCTGATCGCCGACGAACCCACCACCGCCCTGGACGCCGTCGTCCGGGCGCACATCCTCGACCTGTTCACCACGCTGCGCACCGAGCAGGGCCTCGCCCTGCTCCTGGTCACCCACGACCTCTCGGCCGCCGCCCGGATCGGCGGCACCGTCGCCGTGCTCGACCACGGCCGCCCGACCGCCACCGGCCCCGCCGAGACCCTGCTCGTTCCGACCGCCACCACGTCTGCGGGTGCTCACCGATGACGACTTCCGACCGACTCGACTCCGCCCCGCTGCTGCGGCTCGACGACGTCTCCAAGAGCTGGGCCGGGAAGCCGGCCGTCCGCGGCGTGAGCCTGGAGGTGCGGGCCGGCGAGGCCGTCGCGCTGGTGGGGGAGTCCGGGTCCGGGAAGTCGACGCTGGCGCGGCTCGCGCTGGGGCTGGTGCGGCCGGACGGCGGGGCGGTGGCGTTCGAGGGGCGCGACCCGACACGGCTGCGGGCGCGGGCCGACCGGGCGGTGCGGGCGAGGCTGCAGTTCGTGCCGCAGCATCCGCGCGGGTCGCTGAACCCGGCGCTGCGGGCCGGCGAGGCCGTCGGTTTCGCGCTGCGCGTGCACGGCGTGCCGAGACGTCAACGAGCGGAGCGGGTCGGTGAGTTGTTCCGGCAGGTGGGTCTGGCGCCGGAGCTGGCCCGCCGGTTCCCCCGGGAACTCTCCGGCGGGCAGCTGCAACGCGTCGCCGTGGCACGGGCGTTGGCGACCGGACCGGCCCTGGTGGTCTGCGACGAGCCGACCTCCGCGCTCGACCCCGCCACCCAGCGGCGGCTGCTGGAGCTGCTGACCGAACTGCGCGAACGCACCGGCACCGCCTACCTGTTCGTCTCGCACGACCTGGCCGCCGTCGCCCGCTTCGCCCACCGCACCCTGGTGCTGCGCGCAGGCCGAGTGGTCGAGCAGGGCCCCACCGAAACCCTCTGGTCGTCACTCCAACACCCCTATACCCGAGACCTGTTGGCCGCCTCCGGCCCGGCAGTCGCACTGCGCGACCCGGACGTCCGCACCACCACCGAACCGAACGAAGGACCGTCATGAGCACGTACGCCCGCATCCGTTCCAGAGCCGCCGCGCTCGCCGCCGCCGCCGTCCTGCTGGCGAGCGCCGGCTGCGCCGCCACCACGGACGCCGGGGCGGGAGACGGCGCAGCCGGAGCCGGTGGCGGCACGCTGGTGATCGGGGCGACCGGGAAACTGCCGAACCTGGACACCGTGATCGGCGGCGCCGGATTCGAGGGCAAGCGCCTGCTGAGCTTCCAGATCTACGAAGGACTCACCCGGTACGAGCTGCTCAAGGACACCGACCGGCCGCCGCAGGTCACGGGAGCGCTCGCCGAGTCCTGGCAGGTCGCCCCGGACCGTCTGACCTGGACCTTCACCCTCCGGCAGGGCGTCACCTTCCAGGACGGCACACCGTTCGACGCCGACGCGGTGCTGTTCAACCTGCACCGCTACCTGGACCCGGCCGACCCGGAGTACACCGCCGCGCTCGGCGCCGCCGCCAAGGAGTACGCCGGCGACATCGCGTCCTACCGCAAGACCGACGACACCCACATCGAACTGGTCACCACCGCACCCAACGGGCACTTCCCCGAGGACCTCGCACACGTCCTGATCGCCAGCCCCACCGCCGTGCGCAAGAGCGGCACCGCCAACTTCTCCCAACACCCCGTCGGCACCGGCCCGTTCGGATTCGTCTCGCAGACCGAGGGCCAACAGGTCGAACTCGCCGCCAACCGCTCCTACTGGCGCGGCGCACCCAAACTCGACCGGCTGATCGTCAAGGCGCTGCCCGACGCGGCCGCCCGCACCGCCGCGCTGCGCTCCGGCGGCGTCAACTGGATCGAGTACCCGAACCCCGACGACCTGGACAGCCTGAAGGCCGCCGGCGCGCAGATCCTCACCAACAGCTACGACCACCTGTGGTACTGGATCCTCGACACCGCCAAGGGCCCGTGGGCGGACGTGCGGGTCCGGCAGGCCGCCAACTACGCCATCGACCGGCAGGCCATCGCCGACACCCTGCTGCACGGCACCGCCGACCCCGCGTACCAGGCCGCGCCGCGGGCCACCGCCGCCTACGACCCGGCCGGCAACCGGTACTCCCACGACCCGGACAAGGCGCGGCAGTTGCTCGCCGCGGCCGGCTACCCGAACGGGTTCGGCACCTCGGTGACGGTGCCCACCGGCGGCTCCGGCAACCTGCTGCCCGTCCCGATCACCGAGGCGCTGCAACGCGACCTCGCCGCCGTCGGCATCAAGGTGGAGATCCGCACCACCGACTGGACCACCCTGATCGGCGCCGAGGCCAAGGGCCAGGTCGCGCTCGGCTCCGACGCCATCGCGCAGTCCACCACGCTGTTCCAGTCCGAGGCGCTGCTGCCGCTGTTCATCGGCTCCAACAGCCCGTTCTGGACCGGGCATTACGCCAACCCGGCGGTCGACGGCCTGATCTCCGCGGCCGCCGCCGAGCCCGACCGGGCGGCCCGGCAGACCGACTACCGCAGCGCGCTGCGCCAGGTCACCGAGGACGCGCCGTGGCTGTTCGTGGTCAACGACCGCAACCCGCGCGCCCTCGCGCCGACCGTCCACGGGCTCGTCCAGCCGCAGTCCTGGTTCCTCGACCTCACCACCGTCCGGGTCGGAAAGTGACGAGCCGTCAATTCATGTATCGGAAGAGGTAGTTAATTGAGCACGCAGAACCGAACGCCGGCCTGGGGCATCACCCTGCCGCTGCCCGGGCTCACCATCGACCGTCACCGCTTCCTGGTGGAGCGGCTGCCGGAACTCGGCTACACCGACGTGTGGAGCGCGGAGGGCGGCGGCACCGACGCGTTCACCCCGCTCGCCGCCACCGCCGCCTGGTCGCCGCACCTGCGGGTCGCCACCGGCATCGTCCCCGTGCACACCCGCGGGCCCGCCGTGCTCGCCCAGACCGCCGCCACGCTCGCCCAACTCGCCCCCGGGCGCGTGCTGTTGGGCATCGGGGCGTCGGTTCCCGCGCACGTCACCGACATCAACGGCATTCCGTTCGACGAGCCGTTCAAGCGGACCAGGGACGTGCTGCGGTTCCTCACCGCCGCGCTGCGCGGAGAACACGTCGCGGGCGAGTTCGACACCTTCTCCATCACCGGCTACCGCCTGCCGCACCCGCCGACCGAACCGGTCAAGGTCATCCTCGGCGCGCTGCGGCCGGGCATGCTCCGGCTCGGCTTCACCGAGGGCGACGGCGCGATCACCAACCTGCTCGGCGCCCAGGACCTGCCGAAGGTGCTGGACGCGGTCGGGCCGCAGCCGCCCGGCAAGGAGCTCGTCGTCAAGGTGTTCGTCTGCCCCACCGAGGACACCGCGTACGCGCACCGCGCCAGCCGGCCGTTCCTGGCCTGGATCCTCAACCGGGAGCCCTACCGCAAGTTCCATCAGTGGCTCGGCAACGGGGAGTTGCTCGCCGAGACGCACAAGCGCTGGGCCGACGGCGACCACGAGGGCGCGCAGCGGGCGCTGCCCGACGAGGTCGTCGACACGCTGTTCCTGAGCGGCTCGCCCGAGGAGTGCCGCGAACAGATCCTGCGCTACCAGCAGCCCGGAGTCACCGCCATCCAGCTGTACGTCTCGCTGCCGCCCGAGGTGTTCACCAGCCGCACCCGGCTGCTCGACACCCTCGCCCGGCTCGGGCCCGCCGCGAGGTGACCGCCGACTGTCCCGCGGCGGGCCGCCGTCCGGCGGCCCGCCCGCCACCGTGAAGCACGTCTGTCACCTGGAGACCTTTCGATGGAGCTCGAACTGCGCGGCGGCGTCCGCGCCGCCGCCGTCCTCGGCAACACCCCCGCCGAACGGCAGGCCCTGCGCTGGGCACCCGACCCGCGCGAACGCACCGCCGACCCGGCCCACATCAGCCGCACCGCACGGGAGTTGGAGGAGGACGGCCTGGACAGCGCGCTCGTCGTCCAGTCCTCCTCCTGGCCGGACCCGTGGCTGGTGGCCGGCTGGGCGCTCGCCGCCACCAGCCGACTGCGGATCGCCGCCGCCCACCGCATCGGCACCACCTCGCCGACCGCCGCCGCCCGCTCGCTCGCCACCCTGGACCGGCTCTCCGGCGGCCGGATCAGCGCCCACGTGATCATCGGCTCCAGCGACGCGGACGTCGCCCGGGACGGCGACACCCTGCCCAAGGCGGAGCGCTACCGGCGCGCCGACGAGTACCTCTCGGTCTTCACCCGGTACCTCGCCACCGAGACCGACCTCGACCACCACGGCGAGTACTACACGCTGCGCGCCGCCAGACCCGGCCTGCGGCCCGCGCCCGGCAGCGAGTTGCTGTCCTTCGGCGGCTCCTCGGCGCAGGGCGTCGAACTCGCCGCGAAGTACGCGCAGGTGTACGCCGTGCCCCCGCTGCCGCTGCCCGACACCCGGCTGCGGATCGCCGAAGCCCGCGTCGCCGCCGCCCGGCACGGCCGCACCCTGCGGATCTGGCGGCACGTCACCGTCGTCCTCGCCGACACCGACACGGCCGCCCAGCAGCACCTGCGGCGCCTGCGCCGCGACGCGATCCGCCTGGCGGCGGGCCCCGAGTCCACCCGCCACCTGGACGCCGTCGCCCTCGACCGCGACCGCGAGCGGGGCCTCGCCGGCCCCGACCAGATCGCCTCCTACATCCGCCGGAACCTCGCCAACGCCTACACCGGATCCCCCGCCACCGTCGCCACCCGCATCCACCTCCTGCGCGCCGCGGGCGTCGACATCGTCCAACTGGACCTCCCGGCCGAGACCGCGCAGGACCGCGCCCTGCGCCGGGAGTTGATCTCCCGCCTGCGGAACCCGCTGGGGCTGCGGCGGGGGTGGTGAGGGGGCCGCCGGCGGCGGCGCGGGCGGAGATCAGTGGCGGGGGAGGGTGCAGGTGATCTGCTTGCCGAGGGGCGTGGGGGTGACGGTCCAGCCCGGGGCGAGGGCGTCGAGGATCCAGAGGCCGCGGCCGGTGTTGGCCCGGGGGTTGTCCGGGGGTTCGGCGGAACGGCAGGGCAGGACGGTCGGCTCGGGGTCGTGGACCTCGACGACGACCTGCTGTTCGGTGTGGGACACGAGTACGACGACGGGGGCGTGCGGGCCGCACAGGCGCACGGCGTTGCCGACGAGTTCGCTCGCCACCAGGCGGGCGGCGTCCGCGACCTCCTCCGTGGCGCCGGCCGACGTCACGGCCTTGAAGACCTGGGCGCGCATCTCGACCAGGTGTGCGGGGCCCGCGTTCATGTGCAGGACGAAGCCGTCATGGCGGGGTGAGAGATAGAAGCCCTGGGTGGAGCCGGACTTGTGCGGTGAGGGGGCGAGGGATTCGCGCATGGCGGGCTCCGGTGCGGTGGAGCGATCCGTCGGCCCACTGGTGGGGCGGTGGATCGCTCAAGGGTTCGGCGGTCGCGCCGGTGCCGGGGCAGTTGAACACCCCGGTGGCCGGTGCGAGGCAGGCGATGGACTGTGCCACGAGGAGCGACAATGGAGTCACGGCGCGCTACCTGGAGTCAGCATGCCTCCATGATTGCCGAGTGGGCAATATGCCCAGCCGGATTTCCCCCGATCTAGTTGCTGTGCGGTCTCGGCTCGGTGGAGACTGCCGCCCATGGCGAAGAGAAACCCCACGCCCAAGTCGGTCTACCGGCGTCAGCTCGCGTCCAGACTCAAGGAGTTGAGGGACGAGTGCGAGCTGACGCTGACCCAGGTGGCCGAGGTGGTGGAGGTCAACCAGAGCTCACTGAGCCGGATCGAGAACGGCGACCGGGGAACCACTCCGCTGCTGGTGAAGGCCCTGCTGGACTGCTACCAGGTCACCGATCCGGCCGAGCGGGAGGACATCCTGGACCTGGTCCGCGCCGACCAGGCCCAGCGCCAGCAGTGGTGGAAGAAGTACTCGGCGGTCATCAACACCACCCAGTACGGCGGGTATCTCGCACTGGAGTCCAGCGCCAGCAGCCTGCGGTCGTACGAACCCCAGCTGATGCCGGGCCTGTTGCAGACCGCGGACTACGCGCGCCGGGTCATCGCCGAGATGCGGGTCGATCTGACGGACCGCCAGATCGACGCGCTCGTGGCGTTGCGGATGGAACGGCAGGAGAAGCTGCTGGACCGCGAGGGCGCTCCGAAGCTCTGGGCCGTGATCGACGAGGCAGCGATAGCGCGGATCGGGAGCAACCGAACTGTTTTGAAAGGGCAGTTGGAGCACCTGCTCAAGCTCTCGCCGCGTCCGGGAGTCGCGCTTCAGTTGCTGCCGTTCTCGGCCGGCTTCCATCCCGGACTGTACGGATCGTTCATGCTGATGGGTTTCCCGGATTCGAATCCGGAGGTGGTTTGGGTGGAGAATCTCACCAACTCGGTGTACTTCGAGGGATCCGAGGATGTGGAGCGCTACACCGAGGTCTTCGACCATCTGCGGGCCCGTGCCCTCGGCCCACCCGAGACCCGCAGCCAGATCAGCAAGATTCTCAAGGAGCTGTAAGAGTTGAGCACCACCAAGCCCGTCCCCGCCGAACTGGACTTCTCAGCGGTCGCCTGGGAGAAGTCCCCGTTCAGCGGGGGCAACGACAACTGCGTGGAGTTCGGCGTGGTCGGCGCGTTCATCGCCGTCCGTGACTCCAAGCGGCCGGAGCAGACGCCGCTCGTCTACACCCGCGACGAGATCCGGGCCATGGTTCAGGGCGCGAAGGCCGGAGCCTTCGACCACCTGGTCTGACGGCAGTAGGCGCACAGACATCGACGGCCCCGTTCGACCGCACCATCACCCCGGTGCGGACGGCCGGGGCCGTTTCGGGCGGCACGCCGGATCACCCGGAACGGTGAACTTTTCGGCGGCCGCCGGGGCCTGCGGCCTATCGGCGAGAAGTAGGCCTGCGCACCGACCGCCGGGCCGCCCGCGAATTACCGCACGACGGCCCCGGCATCCCCCGAAACGAACGCCGAGGAAGTACCCCCGGCCGCAATCACGGCCGGCCCGCCGATCGGAGCCGCCTCCACTCCCGCCGGGGCACGCCAGGTTTCGGGTCGTCATAGACCAGGTAAACAACGCGGATCGACACGGCCGTCCCGTTCGGGCCCAACCTGGCCGGATGACCGGGCGATTGAACACGGTGGCGCCGATGTGCGGCCTCCCGGGCACGGGCAGGACCACCTGCGCGAACGCGCCGGCGCGGGTTCGTGCGGCTGTCGATCGACGGGGCGGTGTGCCGGCGGCGGGGAGCTGCCGGGGTCAGGGGTGGCGGGTGGGCCACCAGAGGTGGGGGCCGGTGTGGTGGGTGAGGGCGGTGACGAGGACGGAGCGGACGATCAGGGTGTCGAGGAGGACGCCGAAGGCGACGGTGAAGCCGAGTTCGGCGGCGAAGACCAGGGGGAGGGAGGCCATCGCGGCGAAGGTGCCGGCGAGGACCAGGCCGGCGGAGGTGATGACGCCGCCGGTGGCGGTGAGGGCGGTGCCGGCCGCGCGGCGGGTGCCGAGGGTGCGGGCGTCCTCGCGGATGCGGGTGACCAGGAAGATGTTGTAGTCGACGCCGAGGGCGACCAGGAAGACGAAGGCGAGCAGGGGGAAGGCGGCGTCCGTCCCGGCGAAGTGGAACAGGTGGCGGAAGACCAGGGCGGAGACCCCGAGAGCCGCGCCGAAGGAGAGCACCACGGTGCCGATCAGCAGCAGCGGGCCGACGGCCGAGCGGAGCAGGACGGCGAGGATCAGCAGGACCGTCAGCAGCACCACGGGGATGATCAGGGCGTCGTCGTGGGCCGCCGCGTCCCGGGTGTCGAGGGCGATCGCGGTCGTCCCGCCGACCAGCGCGTCCGCGCCCGGCACGGCGTGCACCGCGGTGCGGGCGAGGGAGACGGTGTGCAGCGCGTCCCGGCTGCTCGGATCCGCGGACAGCTCGGCGGTGAGCAGGGCCCGGGACCCGGAGACCATCGGCTGATGAACCGTCAATATGCCCGGCAGGGCGGAGAGTTCGGCGCGTACGGGCTCGGCGGCGTCCGCGTTCGCCACCACGTACAGCGGGTCGCCCGCACCGGCCGGGAAGTGCGCCGACTGGATCTGCTTGCCGACGGCGGTCTGCGGGTGGCCGGTGAACTGCTCGGTGTCGGCGAGGCCGTCCGCACGCAGCGAGAAGCAGCCGAGGGCGAGCGCGCCGAGGGCGAGGGCCGTGCCGATCCAGACGGCGCGCGGGCGGCGGGCGATCGCGTCGCCCAGGCGGGTCCAGATCCGGCCGCCGGCGGGTGCGGCGGCGCCGTACTCGGGGCGGCGCGGCCAGAACGCGCGGCGTCCGCAGACGACCAGCAGGGCGGGCATCAGGGTGAGCATCGCCAGCCAGCCGACCAGGACGCCGACCGCGCAGGCCGGGCCCATGCCCCGGGTGGAGTTCAGCTCGGCGAGGACGAGCAGCACGAGCCCGGCGGCGACGGTCGCCGCCGAGGCGGTGATCGCCGGGGCGCAGCGGCGCAGCGCCAACGCCATCGCGCGGTGCGGATCATGATGGAGTGTCAATTCCTCGCGGTAGCGGGCGATCAGCAGCAGCGCGTAGTCCGTGGCCGCGCCGAACACCAGCACCACCAGGATGAACCCGGTCTGCTTGTTGACGACCAGCCCGGCGTGCCGGGCCAGCAGGAACACCGCCGCCTCCGCGACCGCCAGCGCCCCGCCGACGGTGACCAGCGACAGCAGCGGCAGCCACGGACTGCGGTAGGTGAGCAGCAGGATCAGCACCACCACGACCGCGGTGACGGCGGTCAGGCTGCCGCCCGCGCCGAACGCCTTGATCGAGTCGGAGGCGTACCCGGCGGGCCCCGTGACGTGGAACCCCAGGCCGTCCGCGTGCGCGGCGCCGATCGCGGTCAGCGCGTCCACGCTGCGGCCCAGGCCCTCCCAGCCGTCCCGGCCCTTGCGGAGCTGGACGACCGTCTGCAGGGCCATCCCGTCCGGCGAGGCCACCGGCCCCTGCACGGCGCCGACCACCGCCGGGACCGAACCGAACGCCGCCGCGTCGGCCTGCGCCTTCGCCAGATCGGAGGCCGTGACGCCGGACGGACGGTCGTACAGGACGATCGCCGGCACGGTGTCCGCCGCCCCGAACGCGGCGGCGCGCTGCACCACGGCGGTGGACTCCGCACCACCGGGCAGCCACGCCGCGTTGTCGTTCTGCTCCGCCCCGCCCAGCCGCCCCGCCAGCAGCACGGCGGGTATCAGCAGCACCGCCCACAGCGCCAGCACCACCCACTTGCCGCGCCGACCGGCGGGCGCCGTCAACCACCGAGCCGCCCGGTTCACACCAGACCCCCGAGCTTGTCCGGGTTCGACACCGCGTAGATGCCGGAGATCAGGTCGCCGTCCGGCGCCAGATCCAGCACCAGCACCGCGAACGCCCGGCCGAACGCCGAAAGCACCGCCGCCGGCGCGCCGTTGACGGTCCGCCAGTCGACGTCCAGCCCGCGGCCCGCCCTCGGCGCCAGACCCGCCAGCAGCCGTGCCACCTTGGCCCGGCCGGTGAGCGGACGCAGACCCCCGGGCGCCTTCCCGCCGCCGTCGCCCCACAGCGTCACCTCCGGCGACAGCAACTCCAGCAGCGCCGCCAGATCACCGCCGAGGGCCGCCGCCAGGAAACGCTCCGTCACCTGCCGCCGCACCGCCGGCTCCGGCTCGTACCGCGGCCGCCCGGCCCGCACGTGCTCCCTGGCCCGTTTCGTCAACTGCCGCACCGCCGCCGGGCTGCGCCCCAGGATTCCGGCGATCTCCGCGCCGCTGTACCCGAACACCTCGTGCAGCACGAACGCGCTGCGCTCCAGCGGCGACAGCGTCTCCAGCACCACCAGCAGCGCCATCGACACCGACTCGGCGCGCTCCACCGCCGCCGGCGCGTCCCCGGCCGCCCCCGGCTCCGCCGCCGGACCCACCAGCGGCTCCGGCAGCCACGGCCCCACGTACGTCTCGCGCCGGCGGCTCACCGCCGCCTGCTGGGCCAGCGCCCGGTTCACCGCCACCCGCACCAGGTACGCCTTCGGGTGCTCCACCGGCCGGGCCGCGACGTCCGTGCGCCGCGCCGCCCAGGCCAGCCAGGTGTCCTGCAGCACGTCCTCGGTGTCGGCGACGCTGCCGAGCAGGTTGTAGACCAGGGAGAACAGCAGCTCCCGGTGCTCCGCGTACTCCCGCGTGGCTTCGTCGGAGGCCGTCCGTGCCGCCGCCTGTGCCGCCCGCTCCTCGGTCATCCCGGGTGTCCTCTCCGCCGATCGCCGCCGATCGCTGTCGATCGGGTCGGCCGATCACTGTCGATCGTGTCGGAGCTGAGAGCCTCTCCGGGCCGCGGAAAGTGACACGGCGGCGCGCAGTGTGAGTCAGCTCACAGCGCGACGTCGGCCAGCAGCAGGTCGGCGAGCTGCGCGGGCGTCAGTCCACCGTCCAGGAAAGCGGTTTCCGGCGGCATCGCGGCCTCCGCCGCCCGGCACTCCGCGATCCGCGACCGGCACCAGGCCCGCACCTTCTCGTCCCGCGCCGGATCGTCCGGGAAGAAACTGCGCCCGTCGATCCGCGCCACCAGTACCTCGTCCGGCACCCGCAGGAAGAAGTGCCGGGCCGGGACGCCGGCCGCCGCCAGGCCGCCGAACACCTCCGCCAGGTACGCCGGGCGCACCAGCGTCATCGGCACCAGCACCGGCCGCCCGTACTCCGCCGCCAACCCGGCCGCCAGCGACACCACCTGACGCCGCCACAGCGGAAGGTCCTGGAAGTCCCCCGACGGCTCCGGCACCACCCGGCGCAGCAGGAACCCGACCTCCTCCGGATCGAACACCAACGCCTCGGGCAGCCGCCCGCGCACCTCGTCGACGAGCGTCGTCTTCCCACTGCCGAACGCCCCGTTCACCCAGATGATCACGCCGTCTCCTCCACTCCTCCGCCGCCCCCACTCCCCGTCACCACGCTCCCGACCGCCCCCCGGGTTCCGGCCGGACGGACGTACGCGCAGCTCCAGTAGGCTGACGCCCGCCGGAGATGTACGGGGGACAGGCCACGCCGGGCGGGACAGCCGGGCCGTGCCGCCCCGTGGACGGGGGCCGGCACACGGGGCCGGACAGGACACGAAGGACAGCGCACACAGTGAACGGCGGCGAGCAGCACACCGGCACGCAGGGACAGGACCAGGAGCGGACCGGGGGCGGCAACGCCTGGCGGTACGCCCTGTACGAGGGCGCCGACCCGGCCGGGCGGATTCCCGTCCAGAACGTGCAGGGCAGCTGGCCGCCCGGCCCGGGCGCGGCGTTCCGGCCGAACCCGCGGCTGGGCAGGCCGCTCGCCGACCCCGTCCCGGCCGACGCGCCGCCGCCCGGCGTGCCCCCGCTCGGGGCCGGCCGCAAGCCCGCCGGGCGGGCCCTGCTCGCCTGGCTGGAGGACGCCCGGGGCCCGCGCCTGTGCCGGGTGGCCGGCTCCTCCGGCAGCGGCCGCACCCACCTGCTGACCTGGCTGGCCGCCGCCTGCCCGCCCGACCACCCGCGGCCCGGACGCCGCGTCCACGCACTGCTGGACGTCGAAGGGCTGACGGTCCGTTCGGCCACCGCCCGACTCGCCGACCTGCTCGGACTCACCGCCGGCACCCCCGCCGAACTCCTCGAAGTGCTCCAGGACGGCACCCCGCGCACCGTCGTCGTCACCGACCTCGACCGGGCCGGCGGCGCCGGACTGCCCGGCACCCCCGAGCGGGTGGCCGGCGAACTGCTCGCCCCGCTGCTGTCCGTCCCCTGGCTGCTGCTGGTCGTCGAGGCCGCCCACGGCCCCGCCGCCGACCTGCTCACCGCCGCCGCCCCGGGCGGCGCCGTCCTCGACCTCGACCAGCCGCAGTGGACCGACCCCGAGAAGTACGCCGCCTGGTGCGCCCGGCTGGCCGGCCACCCCGTCGACCCCGCCGCCACCCACCCCAGCCCCGGTCTCGCCCAGCTCGCCGCCCGCACCCCCGGCGCCGCCCTCGACCCGGACCGCCCGCCCGCCGAACGCGCCACCGCCCTCGCCGACACCTGGTGGGCCGCCCTCCCCGCGGCCGAACGCGGCGCCCTGACCGCGCTGTCCACCGCCGAAGGGCCGCTCAGCACCGAACTGTGGGCCACCCTCCCCGGCGCCGGCGGCGAACCGACCGTCAAGTCCGCCGCCGACCTGCTGCCCCCGCCGCCGATGGCCGACCGCTGGCGGCTGCGCCCCGACGAGGTCGCCCACCGGGTCGCCGCCGACCGGCCGCCCGTCGACCACTCCGCGATGATGTGGGAGGTCGCCGGCGGCATCCCGGTCCGCGCCGACGGCGGGCCCGACCTCGCCGCCAGCGACCCCGAACGGCTCGCGCTGCTGCTGCGGCACGCCTCCCTCGGAGACCCGGCCACGCCGATGCTGGACGAGCTCGACCTGCTGCTGTACGCCGAACCCGCCTCCGTCACCGCCGCGTTCCAGCGCGCGAAGGACGCCGGCGCACCCGCCGGAGCCCTCGCCGACGCCTGGCGGCTCGCCGTGCCCGACCGCGACCCGCTCGCCCGCCCCGCCGACCGCGCCGCCGTCCTGCACGCCTTCCTCACCGGCCGCGACGACGAATCCGCCGCGCACTGCGCCGAACTCGCCGACGCCCGCTGGCACACCGTCTGGAACCGCCCCGCCGCCGGCCCCTGCATGACCGCGCTCGGCATCGGCCCGACGGCCGGCTCCCTGCTGATCGCCGACGGGACGGCGCTGCGCCTCACGGACCCCGCCACCGGCGAACCCGGGCCCGTTTCGGGCGAGTCGGTCGAAGCCCACCCGCGCGCCCTCGCCGCCACCCCGTTCGGCGGGGCGCTGCTGCTGGACGCCTCCGGCACCCTCCGCCCGGTCGCGGTGGGCGGCGCGGTCGGCGCACCGCCCGGCACCGTCGAGACCCTCGGCCCCTGCACCGCCGTCGCCGGCCACCACGACGCGCTGGTCTTCGGCCACCCCGACGGATCCACCAGCCACAGCACGCTCTCCACCGGCCTCACCCACCGCCCCGAGACCCCGCTGCACGACGGCCCCGTCACCGCCGTCGGCGTCACCGACGCCGACGGCGGCACCCTGGTGGTCAGCGGCGGCGAGGACGGCCGCGTCTGGACCTGGATGCCCGGCCGCCCCCCGCTGCCCGCCCCCGTCGACCGGCGCCCGCACCCCGTCACCGCCACCGCCCTCGGCGCCACCCCCGCCGGGCTGCTGCTCGCCGCCGCCTGGTCCGACGGCCTGCTCCGGCTGCGCCGCTGGGGCGAGCGCCACCGCGGCGCCGACATCCGCCTCGGCGCGACCGTCCGCTCCCTCGCCGTCACCCCGGACGGCCTGGTGGTCGTCGCCCTGCCGGAGGCCGTCCTCGCACTGACGCTGGTCGGGTGACGCGAAGGCCCCGGACGGTCGAGGACCGTCCGGGGCCGGGGGAGCGCCGGGAGCAGCGACGCGGTCGCCCGGAGCGGGGACGCCCGGAGCGTGGATGCTCAGAGCGCGGTGCGCGTCACCCGGCGGAACACCAGGGCGACCAGCACGGCGGAGAGCACCAACAGCAGCCCCGCCTCGACGAGTTGCATCGGCACGAAGTGCGACACCGGGTGGTAGTCGCCCCAGACCGAGGGCGCGTTCTCGCAGACCTGGTAGTCGGCGCCGCAGGCGGAGGAGGGCAGCCGGGTGCCGTCCGCGAGCACCACGCCGTCGTTCACCACCCACGACTGCTGGGGCTGGATGAAGTGGCCGAGATAGTTACGGCTGTTCGGGTCGGTGCTGTGCACCAGCGGGACGAAGTACTGCCGGACCTGGCGCATCAGCACCTCCGCCAGCACCACCAGCACGCCGCTGACCAGGATGGCCGCCACCGTGCGCCGCAGCAGCACGCCGACCGCCGCGCCGAGCGCCAGCCCGAACAGCGACCAGGCCAGCGGGGCCAGGCCGAGCGTGTGATAGGTGAAGCCCGGGTACGGCGAGTAGGCGAGGATCCGGTGGCCGGCGATGTCGGCCCGCCAGATCCAGGCGGTGAGCACCGACACCACTCCCGCCGACAGCGCCACCACCGCCGCCGGGACGACCAGCCGGGCCGCCAGCCAGCGCACCGGGGAGACCGACTGCGACCGGATCAGTCGGATCGTTCCGCGCTCGTACTCCTGCGCCAGCAGCGGCGCGCCCACGAACATGCCGACCACCACCGGCAGGGCGACCATCGCCGGCTGCACCACGTTCAGGAACACCGTGTTCAGCCGGAAGATCCGGTCGTTCAGGTCCGAGCACTGCGGCTGAATCCAGGCGCCGGGGTCGGTGCACACCCCGTGGGTGAGACCGTACTCGGCGTCCGCCATCAGCAGATGCACCGTCACCAGACCGAGCACCGCGACCAGCAGCAGCCCGCCCGCCACCCGGCGCAGCGGACGGCTCTGCCGCCAGGCCGGCCAGAACGCGCCGCGCGGGCGCAGCAGCACGGACAGCCGAGGGGCCGTCCCGGAGGAGAGCTCTGCGGTGGTCATGCGGCGGCCTCGCAAGTGCTGGGAGTTCCATGGGCATTCGGTGCGGGGGAGTCGGGGTTGCGCAGGTAGCCGAGCAGCAGCTGCTCCAGCTGCGGGCGGCTCGGCTCCCACGCGTCCGGCACCGGCGAGTCGGTGCGCAGCAGGCCGGTGGCCTGACGGCCCGTCACCCGCCACTCCACCGCGTCACCGGGCGGGCGCGGCCCGTCGGCGAGGCCCGTCACCAGCCAGTGGTTGTCCAGGATCTCGTCCAGCTCGCCGGCCAGCCGGACCCGGCCGGACTGCACCAGCAGCACATGGTCGATCGCGCCGTCGAGCTCCGCCAGCAGGTGCGAGGAGATCAGCACGGTGGTGCCGTGCTCGGCGGCCTCCGACAGCAGCAGGCCCATCAGCTCGTGCCGGGCCAGCGGGTCCACATCGGCCAACGGCTCGTCCAGCAGCAGGAGTTCGGGCCGCTTGCCGATGGCCAGCGCCAACGCCACCCGGCTGCGCTGCCCGCCGGACAGCGACCCCACCCGGGCCGTGGGCGACAGCTCGCCCAGCTCGACCACGCGACGCGCACCCGCCTCGTCCCAGCGCGGGTTGAGCTCCCGGCCCAGCCGCAGCGTCTCCTCGACGGTGAACGACGGGTACAGCGGCTTGCTCTGCGTCACACAGCCGATCCGCTCGCGCAGCCCGGGCGCGCCGGCCGGCTCGCCGAAGATCCGCAACTCGCCCTCGGACGGCGCGAACAGCTGCGCCATCAGCCCGAACAGCGTGCTCTTGCCCGCGCCGTTCGGCCCCACCACGCCGCACACCCGGCCCGCCGGGACGGTGAACCCGCAGTCCCGCAGCGCCCACTGGCCGCGACGGTAACTCTTGCCCAGCCCCACGGCCGACACCGCGGGCACGGGGCCCGTGACCTCGCTCATCGCTCCCCCTCACTCCTCGTCTCCCGCTCCACCGGGGGAACCCCCGACTCGAAGCGCTGATCCAGCACGGAGGTCACCAGCGCGGTGATGTCCTCCCGGTCCAGCCCCGCCTGCCGCGCCCGGTCCACCCAGGCCGTCAACTCGGCCCGCAGCGGGCCGTCCTCGGCCGTGCCCGGCCGGGACAGCGAGCGGAGCACGAACGTGCCAAGCCCCGGACGCGGCTCCACCAGGCCCTCGCGCTCCAACTCCCGGTACGCCTTGAGCACGGTGTTGGGATTGACCGCCGTCCGCTCCACCACCTCCCGGGCCGTCGGGAGCTTGTCCCCCGGCTGCAGCGCACCGAGCCGCAGCGCCTGCTTGGTCTGCTGCACGATCTGCTGATAGGTGGGGACGCCGCTGCGCCGATCGAGGCGGTACTCGATCACGCTGCATCACCCTTTCACTAGTTGATTAGTGGAATGGTGGCGGAGGGCGGCGCTGCGGTCAAGCCGGAGCGGGCGGTGTCAGGGGTGGCGCAGCAGCACCAGGTCGCCGTCGTCGACCACCACCCGGTAGCCGAGGTCCTGTTCGTAGCGGACCAGCATCCGCCAGGTCTCGGCGGCCGGGCACGGCACGTGCACGCTCGGGTCGGCCAGGTCGACCGCCACCCACTGCGGGCCGCCCTCCGGGGCGCCGTCGGGGCGCAGCGCGCCGAGCGGCGGCTCGGGCTCCCGGCACACCAGGGCGACCTCCGTCCGGCCGGCGAGCTGGGCGGCCAGGTGATTGGTCGCCACCACGCTCGCGCCGTCCGGTATCCGGGCCAGCGCGGCCCGGATCTGCACCACCCGCTCGGACGTCCCCCAGGCCGAGGGCAGCGCCACGTCGCGCAGCGGGTAGAACGGCAGGGTCAGGACGGCGGTCAGGGCGGCCAGCGCCAGGGTGCGGCGGGCCCGGCGGCGGCCGGCGCGGCCCACGGCCTCCACCAGGCCCGCCAGCAGCGGCGGCATCAGCACCGCGCTGTAGTGGTAACTGACGCCCCAGTAGTGCGGGTTGTCGGCCAGCAGCCGCCAGGCCAGGGTGGGCGCGCAGATCAGCACCAGCGGCGAACGCAGGCCCGCGAAGCCGACCGTGGCCGCCATCAGCGCCAGCAGCAGCCACTTCAGCGGCGGCCACAGCAGCCGCAGCGGCACCGTCCACGGCGCGGACGCGGCCTGCCCGGCGGAGAGCTGGCTGCCGTAGTCGAACCCGCCGGTCGGGTTGAAGGCCGGGACGATCAGGAAGACCGTCACCACCGTCGCCGCCACGCCGAACAGCGCCACGCCCACCGTCGCGACCCGGGCCCGGCTGCCGAGCGGCGCCCGCCGGAACGCGAGTACGGCGACGGCCGCGACGGTCAGCCCCAGATCCTCCTTCACCAGCACCAGCGGCAGCGCCCAGCACACCGCCGCGACCGGCCGGCGGCGACCCAGCGCCACCGCCGCGAACGCCAACAGCGGTACGGCGAAGGCGATTTCATGGAAGTCGTCGCCGACTGCGGCGGCCACTCCCCAGGACGCCCCCGCCAGGCAGCCGACCAGCACCCCCCGTCGCCGCCCGCCCGTCTCGCACGCCCACCGCGCCAGCGGCACCACCGCCAGCGCCATCAGCACCGCCTGCGCCACCAGCAGCGTCCGGGCGTCCGGGAACACCCGGTACACGGGCGCGAGCACGGCCAGGACCGGATGGAAGTGATCGCCGAGAAGGTGGTACCCGGGCCCCTTCAGCGGCACGATCGGCGCCCGCCCGTGCGCGTACGCCCGCACCGCCTGCTCGAAGATCCCCAGGTCGTACGCCTGACTCTCCAGCCGGCGGTACCGGTTCAGCGAGACGCAGCAGTACAGCGCGGCGAACAGGACGCCAAGTCCCCACGCGAGCACGGCGGGTGAGAGCC
This sequence comes from Kitasatospora sp. NPDC092948, assembly GCF_044754805.1. Lineage (NCBI taxonomy): Bacteria > Bacillati > Actinomycetota > Actinomycetes > Kitasatosporales > Streptomycetaceae > Kitasatospora > Kitasatospora sp. NPDC092948. The sequence goes on from NZ_JBIVPU010000001.1 coordinate 482,156, forward strand.
GGGCGGGCGCCAGTCGCGCGAGGCCGGCGGTCGGCGGGGGTGCGGTGGCGGCGGGTGGGAGCACGGGGGCGGGCATGGCTGAGCGCATGGGGAAAGTACCCTTCCACTAATCAATTAGTGGAAGGGTGGTGGAAGTCCGAACGACCCGTCAACTCCGGTCGGCGAACGCCGACCGGGCCTTCGACCTGCCCCGATGTCCCGCCGAGCGGTGCGCGGACCGGGGCCGGCGGTGCCGGATCCCCGCCTCTTCGGGAGCCGGGACCGGGCCCGGCGGGCCGAGCGCGGGGGAGGGGAGGCGACGCGTGCGGCGGGGTGTCAAAAGCGTTTGCCGGAGCGGGTGTTCGTCGGATAGGAAGCCTGAATGCTTCGAGGTGAGAAGATCGGGCTGCGGGCCCGGCACGACGAGGACCTGCCGATTGTGCAGCGGGAGCTCAACAACGACGTGGTGACCGCGGCGCGGTCCGAAGGCCGGCCGTGGCAGCCGGTCGCGGTGGGGAGCAGGCCGCCGCATCCGGTGGCCGACGATCCGAGCAACGTGCAGTTCTCGGTGGTCGAGCTGGAGCACGGTGAGCTGATCGGGGTGGCCAGCGTCTGGGGCATCGACCACCTCAACCGGTCGGCGCACCTGGGGCTCGGGCTGCTGCCGTCAAGCCGCGGGAAGGGGTACGGCTCGGACCTGGTCGCCGTGCTGTGCGAGTACGCCTTCTCGGTGCGCGGGCTTCAGCGCCTGCAGGTCGACACGCTGGCGGACAACCACGGGATGATCCGGGCCGCGGAGCGGAACGGGTTCGTGGTCGAGGGGCGGCTGCGGTCCTCGGCCTGGGTGCTGGGCGAGTTCCTGGACCAGGTGCTGCTCGGCCTGCTGGCCGATGAGTGGAGGCAGGCCCGCGCCTGACGTCGGACCGGTGTGCGGTGCTGCGGTGCGGCCGTTCGTGGTCGGGCGGCCGCACCGCGGGCAGCCCATCAGGTCATGTGATCACCCTATGGTCGCGCGTTCCGGGTCGGCTCCGGGTGTCGACCGCCTCGTCTGGGTTGGTGTACGTACGGTTCAGGAGGTCGGCCACCGCTGAAACAGGGTCGGGTGGAGGGCTGTGTTGAAAGAGTCCAGGAACGCAGCGATCTTCAACCAAACACAGGGAGCCCCACCATGTCCGGCTGCGGGGGGACCGAGTTTGATCACCGGAAGGACCTTGGCGTCAACGGATCCGCCTGTCCTTCCCCTCGGCGGATGAGGCCCTACACACATCAAGTCCGACAGGAAATGAGGAACCGATGACTGAGTACCGTGGCGGGGTCGATCAGGTGGAGAAGGTGTGCGCAGCCCTCGCGGGCCTGCCCGCATCCCAGCGACTCACCGAACTCGAACACCTCTGCCGGCGGACGGAGAAGATCCTCGGCCTCGCCGTCCTGGACACCGCGAGCGAGGTCTACGAGCAGGGCGACGACGCCGCTCTGCACCGCTCCCCGTACGCCTACGGCTACCTGCGCCGCACTCTCGGCTTCGGGACCGACCACCGGATGGACGGCTGACCGTTGTACACCTACTCGTGCCGGACCCGCTGGGGCGACATGGACGCCTTCGGACACATCAACAACCTGAAGGTCCTGCAGTACGTGCAGGAGGCCGTGTACTGCCTGCTGTACGACGAGAGCGAGGGCCAGGAGCTGTTCGAGGACGGGTTCATGATCGCCCGCCATGAGATCGACTACCGCACGCCGCTCTACCACAGCCCCGCCCCGCTCCCCGTGCAGATCTGGGTGGAACGTCTCGGCAAGGCGTCCATCGGCACCGCCTGCGAGGCGCGCCGCGACGGCGAGCTGGTCTTCGAGGCCCGGACGGTCACCGTGCCGACCGATGCCGGGACCGGCCGCAGCCGACCCCTGCGCGACGCGGAACGCCGGCACCTGAACCGCTATCGGGTCCGCCCCATCGGACCGCTCTCCACCGTCGCCCCGGTCGGCCGCGTCCCCGTCCCCACCGCCGCCCGCCTCCGGGTCCCCGCCCTGGGCGGACGGGCTTCCTGAGGGGCCCGGTGACCAGCACGCGGAGAACCCTTTCTGCCCCCGGGCAGGCACCACGGAGCGGGCCGGCCCGGGCCCGGGCAACAACGCCCGACCCGGAGCCGGCCCGGCTTCGGCTCCGGCCCCGGCCCCGGCTCCGGCCCCGGCGGGCGTCAGGCGTCGGGCGGCGAGCCTCGGGCGTCGGGCGGCGAGCCTCGGATGTCGGGCGTCGGGCGTCGGGCGTCGGATGTCGGGTGTCGGCGCGTGCGCCGCTGGTCGGACGGGCGTCAGGTGCCGGGTGCTGCCGGGCCGTCGCCCGGTGGTTCGGCCGACGGGATCTCGGCGTGCCCGTCCGGGGCGGGAGATTCGGCCGGGGCGGGCGCCGGGGCCACCAGGGAGTAGTACGAAGGATCGTTCATGCCACCATTGACCACTCGGCGGGCGGCCTTGCCAAGCCACCGCTCCGGCCGGTCGAGCGGCGAGCCCGGGATCCCCGATCCGGCCGGCCCACCGGCCTCGCCCGCAGGAGACTCGTCGACCCCGGAGCCACCCGGGCGGCCCAGCTTGTAGGCTCGCGAGGAACAGCTCCGAATTCTTGAAGGGGGAGCCCCGTGCGCGCCCGTCGCTCGATAACTGTGGTCGCTGGAGTCGTCGCGCTGAGCAGCCCGGCGGTCGCGTACGCCCGTGGCGGTGGCGGTAGTCACGGGTTCACCGGCGGCGGTGGCGGGGGCGGCGGCAGCACCTTCCACGGGTCCACCGGCGGCGGCTTCGGCTACGGTTTCGTGGCCGGTGGCGGCGGTGGCGGGATCTTCCCCCTGCTGGTCGTCGTGGCCATCCTCCTCCTGGTCATGTGGATCAAGTACCGGCGCCGGAAGGCGAAGGAGGCGGCCGACCTGAACACGGTGTCGGACCGTACGGCGCACCGCGCGGACGAGCAGGCACGCGAGCGCGCCGCCCAGATCGGGGCCCGGGTCGACGCCATCGCCGACACCGACCCGAGCTTCAACCGGGCCGCCCTCGAAAGCCGGGCCGTCTGGCTGTACACGACCGCCCAGCAGGCCTGGACCCGCAACGACCACGCCATGCTGCAGCAGATCCTCTCCCCGGTGCTCTACGGCAAGTGGGCCGAAGAGCTGCGCGACTACGAGTCGCGCGGCGAGATCAACGTGGTGGAGATCGTCTCCGGCCCGGTGGTCGAACTGGTCGACGTCGCGAACCGCGCGGGCGAGGTCAACGACACCGTCACCTTCCGGATCACCGCGACGCTCAACGACTACGTGCGCCGCACCTACGGCACGGACTCCGTGCGCAAGGACGGCTCGACCCGCCCGGTCGAGTACTGGACGCTGCGCAAGAACCAGGCCGGCGAGTGGATCGTATCGTCGATCGAGCAGGCGGCCGAGGGCGCGTACCACCTGACCAACGCCATTGAGACGGACAGCTGGGACCAGAAGGAGATCGCCCGCGAGGCGGTCCTCGAGGTCGCCGGGAACACCGCGGTCAGGGGCGCGGGCGACATCCTGTCGCTCACCAACATCTCCTGGAGCACGGACGCGGACGCCGCCGTCGGCGACCTGAGCGTGCTCGACGGCCGGTTCGACAAGGCCGTACTCGAGGTCTCCGTCGAGCGGTTCCTCGAAGAGTGGGTCATGAACGACGGCAGCCTGGACTTCACGTCCGTGCGCACGGTCAACCGGACCGTCATGCGCAACGCCGTCGTCAAGTCGGTCACGGTGCGCTCGCTGCTCTCTCGTGACCCGATCGTCTTCCGGGTCTCGGTCGACGCGGAGGGCGTCTACTACGAGGTCGACCGGCGCACCGAGCAGGTGCTCCGCGGCGACGCACGCGAGCGCAGGCCGATCACCTTCGCGTTCGACCTCCGCCTGGACGACACGTCGACCAACGCGTGGACCGTGGTCGCCACCAACGTGGAGTAGACCGATCCCACGGCGGGGCCGACGTCCTGGGACGCGGCCCCGGACCCTAACCGCCCAGGCGGGCGAAGCGGCCCTCCAGTCGGGAGAGTTGGAGCGAGGTGGCCGGCGAGCGCAGGGCGTCCTGGCGCTCGCGGAAACTCGTGTACGCCCGCCTGGCCTGGTGGATGTTGCCCGCGTCCAGCTCCAGGTGGGCCAGCTGGAGCAGCGACACCCCGATGGTCCGGTGCTCGCCCGTCGGGCGGGCCCGCAGTGACGCCCGCAGGTAGGACAGCGAGAGCTCGGTGGCGCGCAGGGAACGGTGGACCTGCGCCGCCTGGTACAGGAGTGCCGGCTCCGGATACTGGTGCGGACCGCCCTCCGCCACCGACCGGGCCGCCCACTGCTGGGCCTCCTCCAGGAATCGCAGCGCCTCGTCGGACTGCCGCAGCCGGGCCGCCGCCACCGCCTGCTGCGCCACCACGAACGCCCGCACCCCCGGCGCGGTGTCCGACGGCAGGTGCTCGGCCGCCGCGTCCGCCAGCCGGGACGCGTACGCCTGGTGCCCCAGCGCCCCCGCCTGGGTGCTCTGGTCGCGCAGCGCCATCGCCTGCGCCTGCCCGTCCTGCGCCTCCGCCGCCAGCCGGTAGGCGAACCGGTAGTGCCGCTGCGCCTCCCCGTGCCGGTTGTCGTCGGTGTACGTCCGTCCCACCAGGCGCACCAACTGGGAGGCGGCGACCAGGAGTTCGCGGTGCCGAAGGTCGCCGGCGGAGGACGTCAGCCAGGGCAGCACGTGGTCTCGCAGGTACCCCAGCAGCGGGCTGCGGGCGATTGCGCCGCCGTACCCGTCGTAGTGCCGCGCCCCGAACGCCGTCATCTCCCGTACCGCCTCGACCTGCCGCGACCCCACCCGCTCCGGGCCGGAGCGGCGCAGCACCGGTGCGAGCCGGGTGGGCGGAACGGAGGGAACGGACAGGACGGATGGGCCGGGGGAGGGCGGGGGAGCGGTCGCGGGTGCCGACGGGGGAGAGCTGCGGGGGGCCGGGAGCAGTCGGATTCGGAACAGCGGAGGCTGAAACGTTTCGTCCGAGGGGTCGCCGGAGTACGGCCTGGCGTGCAGTCGGCGCAGGCCCGTCAGCGCGTCTGCCGGCTCCGGGTCGAGGTCGTCGCCGGCGGCCGACTCGGCCGACCGGAGGCCGAGATCCGTCCGCGTGACCGGACGGCCCAGCCGCCGGGCGAACGCCTCCTCCAGCAGTTGCGGGCCCGGGTGCCGGGGCTGGGTGCCCGACAGCCAGTGCGCCACCGTGGTCCGGTCGTAGCCGACGCTGAACCCGCTCTCCCGGGCCACCTTCTGCAGGGCCGCCGCCAGGGCGGGCCCGTTCCACCCGGCCTCCGCCATGCGGCTGCGCAGCGCGAGATTGGGTCCACGGACGTGCGGCATCGACAACTCCTCGGGCGGACTGCCGAGAGGCCGGCCTTCGGAGCTCGGGAAGTCGTACGGTCGGCGTCGGCGGCGTATCCAGGTTTCGCAAAGCCCCCTGTTCAACGCGCGGGAGGGGAAATCGGTGCGGCGGAGGCAGAGGAGGCGGGGCGGAGGCGAAGACGGGGGTGCGCGGGGCTCACTCCGGCTGGGGCCGGTCGCGGTGCGCCGGTGGTCCGTCGTCCAGCAGGCGGTGCAGCAGGGCGCCGGTGTCCAGGTGCTGGTACTCCGTCCCCGGCGGCACCACCCGGTAGGACAGCCGCAGGAAGTCCCGGACCGGCGCGGACGGGGTGTACAGCACGGCGGTGTGCCCCGGGGTGTTGAGTGCGATCGCCAGCAGCTCCGGGTCGGAGCCGGACCGGCGGACCGTCACGTCGCCGATGCCCGCCCGCCCGTTCAGGCCCTCGGCGAGCAGCTCGCGGCCGAACAGCCAGGTGATCGGCTCCTCCAGGTCGGCGTGGCAGTCCAGGTGCACCGCGTACGGGTCGGACCGGTGGTAGCGCAGTCGGGCCGGGACGCTGACCTGTAGTCCCGGGCACGGGCAGACGGTGACGTCCAGCCGCAGGACGCAGTCCGGTTCGTCGGCGGGCCGGAGCCAGGTGCTCGGCGTGTTCTGGTGGGTCACCGGGTCTCCCTCGGGTGGACGGACGCGGACGGGGTGGCGGCCTCGGGGGCGGAGGGGCATTCGGGGGGCGTGCTGCGTGCGGTGCGCGCGGGGGGTGTGGTGAAGGCGGTGCGCGCGGGCACGGGGGCGCGTCCGCGGCGTGCGGGCGCGGGGGTGGGCTTCGGGGCGGCGGGTTCGATCTGCGTGGCGCAGTCGGAGAGCCGGGGCGGGGCGGCCGGTCGGGGCCGCTCCCGGTCGATCGGCCCGGGCGCGGGGCGGCCGGACCGGCGCCGGAGGGGCACCGACCCGGCGTAGATCGGGGACTGCTGAATCGTTTCGTCGCTGACGCCCGTCGGGGCCAGGGGATCGGCACTCACGTTCGGGGATAACGACCGAACCCGGGGGCGGTCACGGCGCTTTGCGGTCCAGGTCGCCGCCCCGCGCGCGAGCGCAGCGGAAGGGGGCGCGCTCCGATCGGAGCGCGCTGGTGGTCCGACGGGGCGTCAGCCGGTGGTCCGGCGGGGCGTCAGCCGGTGGTGGCGTGGGTCGCGGCGACGGCGCGGGCGTGGTCGAAGGCGCGGACCGGGTGGTGGGTGGAGGTCCAGGGGTGGGCGCCGCACCAGGGGCCGAGCTCGCGGAACTGGTCCAGCGCCAGCCCGGGCTGACGGGACACCAGCGCGAAGTGCGCCAACAGGTGCCGCAGCAGCGGGAGCTGGTCGTGCGGTGCCGGGACGGCGGCCAGCGCCGATGCCACGGCGGGCAGCAGCTCGTGCAGGCGGGCCGCGTCGGGCAGGCCGGACAGGCCGTGCCGCTGCTCCAGCTCGGTCAGCGCCTGGAGGTACAGCCCGGGCAGCACGGAACCGGGCGGGGCGGTGCGGACCGCGCCCTCGGCGAACCGCAGCATCAGCGCGTCGCTGCCGTGCCACTTGGCACACCAGTACTGCATCGCCTGCCAGTGCCCGGCCACGTGGTGCGGGGCGCGCGCGGTCAACTCCTGCCACAGCGCGCTGAACCGGCGCCGGTTCAGCGGGACGCCGCGGGCCGTGGTGACCAGCACCACCCACGGCCCGGGGTCGCGCGGGTCCAGCTCGGCGGCCTCCCGGGCGGCCGCGTTCGCCTCGCCCAGAACGGACTTGAACGCGGCCAGCTGCTCGGCCGGGACCTGGTGGGCGACGGCGCTGCCGCGCACCTCCCAGGCGCGCTGCACCAGCAGCCGCGCGTACACGGTGGTGGCGGCGCACGCCTCGGTGCCGGACGCCCGCCATTCGGTCAGCCAGGCGTCGCGTTCGGCCGCCACCCGGGTCAGGAAGTCCAGCCGGGACCACCGTTCGTCCCAGTCCTCGCCGGCCGCCGCCACGTACGCCGCGGCGGCCCGCCAGCCGCCGGCCAGGCAGGAGTCGGCCAGTGCCTCCAGCTCCTTCCGCCGCAGCAGCGGCAGGGGCGGCCCGGCGCGCCCCGGGTCCAGCTCCGCGCTCGACACCAGCCCGTACTGCCTGGGATCGAACCCGTCGGGGACGGGCGCCGTCGGCGGCTGTGCCGGCGCCGCCACCGGCATCGGCACGCCGCCGCCGTTCCACCGCCGACGGGTCAGCAGCGAGAGCAGCAGGGCGATACCGAACACCAGAACGGGGGTCATGTCGAGAATGATCTCCCACCCGGCGCGGCGCCCGGCACCCGCACGCCGGTCGGACCGGTCAGCGGCCGGCGGTGGGGACTGCGGTGGGGACCGCGGTGGGGTCTGCGGTCGGGGTCGCGGTGGGGACTGTGGCCGGGGCCGCGGTGGCCGACGGGTACAGGTCGGCCAGCGGGTTGTTGAACGTCGCGGCGGGCATGCAGGCGGGGGCCGGATCCGTCATCAGCCCGGCCTCCAACTGCCGGAACCCGTTCTCGGGGCTGGTCACGGCCAGCGGAAGGTGGATGAAGAGCCGCACGCCCGGCTTGAGCGCCCCGGGGCGCACCGTGAGGACCTGCGCGTGCCCGTCCGAGGAGATGTCCCGGCCGAAGTAGGCCGCCCGGCTCCGGCTGTCCCCGTTCAGGGCCCGGAGTGCGGCGTCCGAGGTGTCGACGGGCGGCGAGTTCGGCTTCGGGGCCTGGCAGCCGGGCTCGCCCGCGTAGACGCGGCTGGGCACGCCGAGCCGGTCCAGGTCGCTCTGGAGCCGGGCCACGTCGACCGGCTCGTTCTGGTTCAGCACGGTGAGCGCGACGGTGCCCTCGCCGGTGTTCTGCAAGGTGTACGCGACCTGGCCGGCCTCCAGCGGCGACGGGCTGCCGCCGACCGCGACGGTGTGGTGGCCGGGCGCGGAGCCCAGGTCGGCCCCGGTGGCGAACACGGCCGCGGCCGCGGCGGCGGCCAGGCCGACCGGAACGGCCCGCCGCAGCATCAGGTTGCTGCGCCGGCGGCGTGGTCCAGGCTCTCCCACACGCACAGCGCGAACACCTCCCGTTCGGCCGGACGCAGTCGCTCCAGGGCGGCCTTCGCCGCGCGCAGCTGCTCGGCGTCGGCGATCCGGCCGGTCAGCTCGACGGCGAAGTCCGGAGCGTCCTCGCGCGGCGGCAGTTCGGCCGGCGCCTCCCGGTGGCGGCGTGCGGCCCGCCGCGAGTTGCGGAACACGTTGGTGGCGATGCCCAGCAGTCACGGCCGCAGACTCCCGTCCTCGGGCTCCACCCGGGCGCGCAGGCGCCAGGCCTCCAGGAATGTCGGTGAGACCACGTCCTCGGCGACCGACCGGTCCGCGGTCATCCGGAGCGCGTGCCGGTGCACGGCGCCGGCGTGCTCCTCGAAGACCTGGCCGAAGGCCTTCGGATCCCCGGCTCTGATCCGCGCGCGTATCGAATTCTCCACACCTGTGCCTGTCCGGTCCCGGCGGGCCGCTGCCGTGATCCGCGCCACAGAGTCCGCCGCAGTGACGCCGCCGGAACCGGCGCCACGTCATTGATCGGGCCTGGCCCGGGGTTCGGCCGTCCGTCCGCCGGGGCCCGGGCCGTTTCGGGGCCGGGGCGGGAGGGGCGCTACCGTGGGGGCCGCGCGCGGGTGGTGTTCGTCCGACGATCTGTCCGGAAAAGCCCGTTCGCGTCCGGTCCGTGAGCGACGAGCGCGACGAGAGCGAGCCCCCTGATGCCCCTTGCTGCCCCCGACGTGGCGCGACTGTTCACTCCGGGCAGCCAGTACGACCTCGGAAGTGACCGGACGGCCACCGTGGTTGCGCTGCCCGAGACCGAACTCGCGCTCCCCACCGGGCGGTTGGTGGCCTGTGACCCGGTGGTGGGCCTGGTGGACGAGAACGAACCGTTCCTCGTCGTGGTGCCCCCGGGCCGCTACCCCGTCACGCTGGCCGTGGTCGAGGTGCGCAACGCGTACGGCCCCGGTTCCTCGGACACCCGGACGGCCGCCGCCCTGCTGCGGGTCGGCGACCGTCCGGCGGTGTGGTGGCAACTGGCGTTGAGCGAAGGCCAGGACGAACAGGCGCTCGGCCAGGACGACTTCTTCGGCTACGGCGTGGACGCGGGTGCCGGCTGCTTCCTGGACGCGTCCGCCGTCGGCCCGATCGGCGAACTGGTCGAACAGGACGCCGACCCGGTCGTCGACGCCATCCACGACGCCGGCCACCGCCCCGCCACCGTCGCCGACCCCGCGACCGGCCACACCATGGTGGCCTTCCGGACGGGCTGGGGCGACGGCCACTACCCGACCTGGGTGGGCCACGCCGAGGACGGCCAAGTCGTGTGCTTCGTCAGCGAGTTCTTCGTCGTCCCGCAGCCCGGACGCGGCCCCGCGGCGGGGTGACCGGGCCCGGGCGACGCGCCGTACGGCGCTCACTGGGCTGCGGGGCTCACGGGGCTCACGGGGCTGCGGGGCTCACTGGGCCGCGGGGCTTATGGCGTTCCGGGGCCGCGGGGTCAGCTCGGGATGGCGTATTGGGCGCGGACCGCGTCGACCACGGCGGGCGGGGCGGTCCGGGTGGAGCCGGCGGTGTAGGGCGGCTGCGGGTCGTACTCGGTGAGCAGCTGGATGCCCTGGGCGGTCTCGGCGTCGTGGATCCGGCCCACCAGGTGCAGGGCGAGGTCGATGCCGGACGAGACGCCTGCGGCGGTCGCGTACTTGCCGTCGAACACCACCCGCTCGTCCACCGGTTCGGCGCCGAACGCGGCCAGCGCCTGCGGCAGGAGCCAGTGGGTGGTGGCGCGGCGGCCGGTGAGCAGCCCGGCGGCGGCCAGCAGGATCGAGCCGGTGCAGACCGAGGTGGTCCAGGTGGTGGTGGCGTCGACGGCGCGCAGCCAGTCGAGCACCTCGGGCCGCTCCTGCTGGTCGAGCGAGCCCGGGCCGCCCGGGACGAGCAGCAGGTCGGCGGCGGTGACTTCGTCGAGCGTCGCGTCGGCGGTGAGCGCGAGGCTGCCCAGGTCGGAGCGGACGGGCCCGCGCCGGGCGGCGGTGAACACCACCTCGGCGCTGGGCATCCGGGCCAGGATCTCGTACGGGCCGACGGCGTCCAGGGCGGTGAAGCGGTCGAAGAGCAGGATGGCGATCTTCATCGGGTGCCTCTCGGGATCGGTGTGACGCCCCGTCAGGATGCTTTGCGGAAGCGTCGGCGGTAGTCGATCGGGCTGACGGCGAGCGTGCGGGCGAACGCGCGGCGCATCGCCTCCGGGTTGCGGTAGCCGCTGCGGCGGGCGACCTGTTCTATGCCGTCGTCGCTGTCCTCCAGTCGGCGGCGGGCCACCTCCAGTCGTACGCCGTCCACGTAGCGGCCGGGGGTGGTGCCGGTCTCGGCGGTGAAGACCCGGGCGAACTGGCGCGGCGACAGCGACGCGCGGCGGGCCAGGGCTTCGACGGACAGGTCGGCGTCCGGATGTTCGGTAATCCAGCTCTGGACGTCGCGCAGCGGCCGGCGGACGGCGAGTTGGGCGGCCAACTGGGTGGAGAACTGGGCCTGGCCGCCCGGGCGGCGCAGGAACACCACCAGGTGCCGGGCGATGCGCAGGGCGAGGTCGCGGCCGTGGTCCTCCTCGACCAGGGCGAGCGCCAGATCGATCCCGGCGGTGATCCCGGCGGAGGTGGTCACCCGCCCGTCCCGGACGTGGATCGGGTCGGGATCGACCGTCACGTCCGGGAACCGGCGGGCCAGTGCCTCGCAGTGCGCCCAGTGCGTGGTGGCCCGCCGCCCGGCCAGCAGCCCCGCCTCGGCGAGCAGGAACGCGCCCGTGCAGACCGACGCCACCCGCTCGGCGCCCTCCGCCAACTCGGCGATCCGGCCGACCAGTTCGGGTGCGGACTGCGGGGCCCCCGGCCCGCCCGGGACGATCAGCGTGCACGGCGGCGCGGCCTGCGCCAGGTCCTCGTCGGGCAGCAGCCGCAGCCCACTGCTCGTCCGCACCGGGAGCCCGCCGGGCGAGGCGGTGCGGATCGGGTAGCCGGCCGCCGCGAGCACCTCCAGCGGGCCGGTGACATCGAGGCTCTGCACCCCGTCGAAGAGCACGAAGAGCACGCTGCGATCGTCCATGCCCCCACCCTCGCCCGTGGCACCGGTTGGCAGCAATGACGTATACCCCACCTTTCCTGCCACTGCGCCCGGACAGCTGCGGCTTGGATCCGCGGTCGGCCCTCGGCCCTCGGCCCGCGGTCGGTCCTCGGTCCTCGGTCGGCGCCGGGCCGGGGTGGTGGCGTCAGTCCGGGTCGTGGCAGAGGCAGAACGGGTGGCCGGCCGGGTCGAGCAGGACCCGGACGTGCGGCTGCGGTTGACGGGCGGCGAGGGTGGCGCCGAGGGCGACGGCGGAGTCCAGGTCGCCGACCTGGAAGTCGAGATGCATCATCGGGCGCTGCTCGCCGTCGACCGGGGGCCGGACCGGGGCCCGGTAGCCGTCGGCCCGCTGGAAGACCAGGAACGGCCCCTGCGGGGAGGCGGCGACGGCGGCGGTGCCGGGCTCCTTGTGGCCGAGGTGCCGGCCGAGCAGTTCGACGTAGAACCTGGCGAGGGCGCCGGGATCGGGGGCCTCGATGGTGGTGCCCCACCACATGCCGGCCGTGCGGGATCTCGTGGCGGCGCACTGTTCCGCACGGCACTGACAGCACCGACAGCACTGGCGGGCCGTCAGGGGCGGTGGCGGGGAGGCCGGGCGGCGGCCGGGCGGTGGCGCGTACGCGGAAAACAGCCGACGGGCAGTCGCGGATGGGAGGCCGCGACTGCCCGTCGGCAGGTGGGGGAGTGGGGGTCAGAACTGCGTGGCCACGGTGACGTTGGAGAAGTCGGTGGCCGCGTAGAGGCTCAGGTAGCGGTAGCCGGCCTGCGGGGTGGTGACGGTGATGGTCTGGGTGGTGCTGTTCGGGGTGGTGGAGGAGGCGGTGTAGGCGCTGGGGGAGGCCCAGGTGGCGTCGTTGTAGTACAGGTACGCGGTGCCGGTGCCGCCGGTGGTGGTGATCTTCAGGGTGCTGGTGCCGGCGGGCAGGTAGACGTACAGGTAGTCGACGCTGCCGGCGGTGCGGGTGCGGCCGGTGCGCTGGCAGTTCTGGCCCATCGCGTCGGTGCGCTGGTCGGTGCAGGTCGGCAGGGTGGTGCCGCCGGTGCCGCCGGTGGTGACGGTGACGCCGGCCGGGGTCGAGGTGGAGCGGCCGGTGGAGTCGGTGACGGTCAGAGCGACGGTGTAGGTGCCGGCCGCGGCGTAGGTGTGCGACGGGTTGCGCTCGTCGGAGGAGCTGCCGTCACCGAAGGTCCAGTGCCAGGAGACCAGCTGCGCGGGCGAGTTGGTGACCACCGAGCGGTCGGTCAGAGTCACCGTCGCGCCGTTCACCGACTGGTCGAACAGCGCGGTCGGGCCGGTGGCGAAGCACGCGCCGGCCGCGCACTGGTTCAGCCAGGCGTCGAAGTCGGCGTCGTACGAGGTGCCGAGGCCGTTGTAGACCGCGTACCCGCCCTGGTAGTCCCCGGTGCGGAAGTGGCCCAGCATGGCGGTCACGTCCGCCGGGTGCTTCTCCATCATGTAGCGCACGGCCAGGTAGCCCCACGGGTAGACCCGGGTGGAGTCCGAGTTGTCGTAGGTGTTCTGGAACAGGGTGCTCAACTTGTAGGTGTGCTTGGCGGCTTCGGTCATCGCCTGGGTGTCCGTCACGCCCCGGTACGCGTACGACTCGTACTCCGCGACGCCCTCGATCCACCAGATGTCCGGGACGGAGATCTCGGTGGCGAAGTTGCCCTTCAGGTCGTAGATGTTGTCCAGGTAGTGCGTGTACTCGTGGTTGAGGTTCCAGACGTTGCCCGCGAAGTCGTCGTTCCACGACTTCTGGTACATGATCGACACCGGCTGGTTGTTCGGGTCGGTGACGTCCATGATGGTGACGCCGCCGTTGTCGGTGGAGTTGTCCCAGATCGCCCACGAGTACGTCTGGTAGTCCAACGCGCTGGCGAACACCGGAAGTTGAAGAGTCTTTCCGTACTGGCCCGGGATCGGGCCGTTGTCCTTGACCAGGTTGTGGAAGAACGCGTCCTCGCCACGCAGGCTCTCGCACACCGGCTGGAGCTGGGCGACCGTCAGGGCCTGGGCACGCAGCGTCTTGTTGTCGCAGACCAGGACGTTCGGCAGCACCGCGTTGATCAGCTTGTTGGGCAGGTCGCAGGTGCCGTACGTCGAACACTGATTGTTGTCATAGGTGTTGGCCTGGTACGCCACGTGCACGTACAGCGGGCCGCCGGCGCCGACGATCGGCGTCGAGTCGAGGATCTGCTTGACCAGCGGCCGGACCGCCGCCTCGATCGTCGCGCTGTCGCCGGACATCCGGGCCAGGTCGTTGCCCGCGTTGACCTCAAGGAAGGAATTGGCCGTTCCCAGCAGGTCCTTGTGGTTCATGGTGAAGCTGCCGAGGGTGCTGATCAGCGAGGTGTCGGCGTTCAGCGCGTTGACGAAGTCGGTGTTCCAGTTGCCGCGCCACAGCGGGGCGAACAGCACCGCGTTCACCGCGTTCACCATCTTCGGGTACGCGTTGTAGCTGTTGCTGTAGCCGTTCAGCACCTGCTTGTACGTGCCCAGGTAACTCGCCTGCACATTGGCGCTGTCGGTGAGCACCAGCACGTCGTACAGCACCAGGCCGTTGGCGTCCGAGACGTCCTTCCAGTGCTGACCGGCGAAGAACGTGTCCAGGCCCGCCCTGGTGGCGGCGGTCAGCGTCGAGTCGTAGCTGCCGACGCTGCCCGCGTTGTAGGACTGGACGTAGTAGCCGGCCCGCAGGAACTGCACCAGCTGAAGGATGTTGGCGTTGTTGGTGCCGTCGTACGTCGCCGCCAGGTCCTTGAAGGCGTTGGCGACGGTCAGCATGTTCGCCTGCTTGAAGATCGCGCCGGCGTCGCTGCCCGTCACGTTGTACAGCGTCCCGATGCACGCGGTGGTCGAGCCCTTGACGTACGAGACCAGGTCCGCGCCGGAGCGGGATCCGAAATCGGACGGGGTGCAACTCTGCGCGGCCAGCAGGCCCTTGGCGTTCTGCTGCTTCGGCTGCTGGACTGCCGGGCGGGGCGTGGTCTGGACGGCGGTGCCGGCCGGCTGGCCCATCACGGCCTGGCCGAGCAGGGCCGGGGGCAGCGGGGCCGAGACCGGGGCCGGGGCGTCCGGGGCGGCCGCGACGATCGGGCCGAGCGGCTTCGGGACGGCGCCGCCGGGGGCCTTCGCGTCGAGGGCGGAGGCGACGCCGGAGGTGACGGCGGAGGTGATCGGGGCGGCGGCCTTCGACTGTCCGCCGGTGGCCGCGAAGGCCGGGGCGGGCAGCAGGGTGGCCGCCGTGGCGCAACCAGCCAGCAGGCCGGCTGCCAGCGCGGGGAGGGATATGCGCACGCGCACTGCTTCTCCTGTGGGGTGGGGGTGGAGTTGAAGCCGGGGGAGGTGCCGGGGTGGGCACCGGGGCATGTGCTGGGGCTGGGGGAGTGCACCGAGTACGGGCTGGGGAGATGCGGGGGGAACGCATGAATCGTGGCACCGGGGCGAGGGTCAGAACAATGTCACAGGTCATATGACATTGCACTGCGGCGGCATAACATCGGTGGGGAGTTCTTGGTGTCCGACCGGTCGTGCGACCGTCACCGGGCCCGCGGCGGCCGGAACGTCCGGCCCGCCCAGGCATGCAAGTGCGGTGCCTCGGCAGCGAGTTCGCGGCAGGCGGCGGTGGCCGCGGCGAACACGGTGTCGGCGAGCGCCGGACCGAGAGCGGTCCGGCGCCACAGCAGGACGTACCGCAACCAGAGCGGCGCGCCGAGCAGCGGTTTGATGAGAGTGTTCGGGGCCGGCGGCGTGCTCGCCGGGACCAGGGCCGCGCCCAGCCCGGCCGCCACCAGGTCGAGCACCTCCCGCCGCCCGTACGGGAGTTGGCGAACAGCGGCGGGCGCGAACGCCGCCGAGTCGCAGGCCGCCCGGAGGACGGCGGCGTCCACGGCGGGCAGCAGCCAGGTCTCGGCGGCCAGATCGGCGAGGGCGGGCTCCGCGTGATGACGGAGCGGATGGGTGGCGGGCAGCGCGACGAACACCGGCTCGGTGGCGAGAACGCGGGCCGCGAGCGCGGCGGGGACGGGACGTCGGCCGGAGTCGGGACGGTCGAGGGCCAGCGCGAGATCGAACGGCTCGTCGGGGCCGGCGGACAGCGAGAACCGGAGCTCGGGCCGGAGTTGGCGGATCCGGGCCAGCGTGCCGGGCAGCAGCGCCGGACAGTCGGTGGCCAGCCGCAACTCCCGGTGCGGGCGCTCGCCGTTGGCGGCGACGGCATCGCCGAGACGGTCCACCCGGGAGAGCACCTCGCGGGCGGCGGCGAGGACCTCCGCCCCGAAAGTCGTCGGCACGACACCGGTTGCCGTCCGCTCGAACACGACCGCGCCCAAGTGGTGCTCGATCCGCCGCAGTTGGGTGCTGGTGGCGGGCTGCGACGCACCGATGGCCGCCGCCGCCCGCCCGACACTCCCGGTGTCGGCAATCGCGCAGAGCACCCGCAGGTGCCGCAACTCCAACTCCACGGGCCCGGCCCTCCCCTCGCGTGCGGCCCGCCACAAGCACGCCGTTTCGGGTTGACGTGGGGCCGATGGTGTCATTTCACACGCAACATGTCAGATGGTGCGGCTCACCTTCGCCGCTCGTCGGTGCCACGTCAAGCCCGGGGGTGGCGGCGGGGAGCCCCGGACGGCGGGGTCCGCTGCGCGGGGCCGGGGGAGGGGAAGGGCCTGTGAAGCGCGGGGGCGGTGGGGCGGCGAGGGTCCGCTGCGCGGGGCGAGAGTGGGGAAGGGGCGGCGAGGAGCCCCGGGCGGGGGGATCCGCTGCGCGGGGCCGGGGAGGGGGAGGGCCTGTGAGGCGCGGGGGCGGTGGGGCGGTGAGGGTCCGCGCTGCGCGGGGCGAGGGCGGGGAAGGGAGAGGCGGGGAGCCCCGGACGGCGGGGTCCGCTGCGCGGGGGTGCGGTTGATGGGCCGTTCTCCGGCGGGCGAGTTCGGGGGCCTGTCGTTCAGGCTGTCGGTGGGAGCGGGTGGGACTGGTACCACTCGGTCTGCATCAGTCGGTCGCGGACGGCGGGTGGGGCTGCGGCGAGGCGGCCGGGGAGGGCACCGCGGCGGACCTCGGAGTGGTGGGCGAGGACGGCGGCGAGCTTGCGGGGGAGCCAGGGGGTGACGTCGAGGGCCTCGACCGTGGCGTCGGGGACGCTGTGTGCGGTGCGGCCGGGACGCAGCAGGAGGGGGCCCAACTCCTGTGCGGCGCTGTGCGGGTGGGTGGCCAGCAGGAGTCGGCGGACCGGCCACGGGGCGCCGAGTTCGGGGTGGAGACCGGGGAGGGCCGCAGCGTGGACGGCGAGCACCGTCAGACGGTGGGTGTGCCGGTGGTCGGGGTGGCCCGTCAGATTGCCGTACGCGTCGTGGGTGACGACCCAGTCCGGGCGGAACTCCCTCAGGTGGGCGACCAGTCGGTCGACGGCCGGCTCCAGGGGGGCGTCGAGCAGGCGGGGCTGCCCGGGGGCGGAGGCGGGAACCTTGGCGTCCGCGTACCCGAGCAGGCGGGGTGGCCCCGCGCCCAGTTCGGCCAGGGCTGCGGCCAGTTCGGGGATGCGATGGGTGCCCTGCGCCCAGGTGGCCGTCACCACGCCCGTCCGGGCCCCGGCTTCGGCGTGTCGGGCGAGCAGGCCGCCGGCGGCGAGGGATTCGTCGTCGGGGTGCGCGAACACGCCGAGCACGCTGGGGAGTTCCATGCGTTACCGCCTTTACCCTGCGGAAGTTCCGTCTCCCGGCAGGGTGTCCGGTTCGTCCCTGGGGGAAACCGCAGCGTCGGGAGGGCGGTCGACAGGGGTCGGACGGCGGCCGGCGTCCCGGTCCCCGGGGGGTCAGGGGTGCTGCGGGCAGTGGCAGAGGGTGTCGTAGGCGTCGGTGAGGGCTGCGGCGAGTTCGGTGGTGACGGTGTGGGGTGGGTCGCCGGCCAGGATTCGGCGGCGGAGCTCGCGGAGTGTGGCGCGGTGGGTGGCGGCGAGTGCGGCGGCCAGGAACGGTGTGCGGGGGGACGGCGGCAGGGCGGCGGCGAGGGCGGTCTCGGCGTGCTCGGCGATCTCGCGTTCGCGGGCGCGCAGCGCGGGACTGCCCTCGATGGTGCGGAAGAACGCGGCGGTGCCGGGGTGGATGCCGAGCGGGTGGCCGTCGGCGACCTGGAGGGCGTCGCGCAGGTCGTCGCGGAGGGCGGCCACGGGGCAGCCGTCGGGCGGGAGGGCGCGGACCACGGCGGCCTGGTGCTGCTCGACCTCGGCCTGCCGGTCGAAGAACAGGTCCTCCTTGGTGGCGAAGTAGTTGAAGACCGTGTTGGTGGAGACACCCGCGTGCCGGGCCACCTCGGCGACGGTGACCTGGTCGAAGCCGCGCTCCAGGAACAGCGGCAGCGCGGCGTCCGCGATGGCGGTCCTGGTCTGCTGCTTCTTGGTCTCGCGAAGGCCCATGCGCCCCATGCTAGGGGAGTGCCCGGAAATGGTAGAGTCACTGAAAAATTGGTGTGACACCAAGAATGTCGAGCCAGGGGGCGAAGTGGACGACGCACAGCGGCAGTTCAGGTTCGGCATCTACCCGGGGGCGCTGCTCGGCGACGAGCGGGGGATCGTGCACCCCGTCAGCCCGGACGACCCACGGCAGGTGGCCGAGGCGCTCGACGCGCTCCAGGGCGCGGAGCCGGAGTTCCTGGTCCGGGTGTACCGGTCGTTCGCGTCCACCGTCGCCGCGCCGGAGCAGACCCCCGGCGGCTGGGAGGCGTACCTGGAGCGGCCGGGGCGGAAGGTCGACCTGGTGCTGCAGTTCCGCGAGCCGACCGGCAGTCGGGACGGGTGGGAGCGGTATGTGCGCGGGCAGGTGCGCGAGCTCGGGGCGCGGCTCGGCTCGGTGCAGATCTGCGAGGAGCCCAACATGGACCTGCCGGTGTTGGACGGCGGCATCCCCGGGGTGCGGGAGGCGCTGGTGGCGGGCGTGGTCGCGGCCAAGGAGGAGGTGCGGATGCTCGGCCTGTCCGCGGAGGTCGGCTTCAACGCGGTGCCGTCGTTCGACCCGGCCGCACCGTTCTGGGACGCGCTCGGCGAGCTCGCCGACGCCCGCTTCCTGGACGCGCTCGACTACGTCGGGCTGGACTTCTTCCCGGACGTGTTCCGTCCCTGCCCGGCGGAGCGGCTGGCCGACACGGTGGCCTGGGTGCTGCACGGCTTCCGGAACACCGACCTGCCCAGGGCGGGCATCCCGGCGACGGTGCCGATCCGGATCTGCGAGAACGGCTGGCCGACCGGCGCCGGGCGATCCGAGCGGGAGCAGGCCCGGGTGCTGGAGACGGTGGTCCGGGCGGTCGCCGGGCAGGCCGCGGCGTTGAACGTCGACGGGTACACGCTGTTCGCGCTGCGCGACGCGGACAGTCGCGGCGACAGCCTGTTCCATGGCTTCGGCCTGCTGCGCGACGACCACACCCGCAAGGAGGCGTTCGACGCCTACCGCCGGCTGATCGCCGAACTCGGGCCTTCGACCCGGAGCGGGGGCGGGAGCCGGCCGGCCGGTAGCTGAGGCAATGTCAAGAGTTTGTGAAAGAAAAGCGGAATGAACCGCTCCGGGCGATTCCCGGGCCGGTCGGGGAGATTTTGGCTGTTCAAGTACGGTTTTCGATATGTTTCGGCAGGGGTCATGCCAGGCTCGACCGGGGGAGCGCTAGACTCCGGAACGGTTCGGCCGGCGGCCCTGACGGATGGTTCGCGGGCCGCTCCGGCGCCGGGTGGGGATTCAGTTCCGGTGCTGGGGCGGGCAGTTCGCGCGAGCCGAGTCGGTCGTGTGCCGAAGAGCCGCCGTGCAGTGGGGTGTTGACCTTCGGGCGGCTCATCGCGCCTGGCCGGAAAGGATGTTGGGACACCGCGGGCGGTGCCGTGTCGGGGCGCCGGACCGCCATGGCGGCTTTATGGGCCGCTATACGGTGATACTAAGATCCACCCGTCAGAGTCCTCATCAGATTCGACCAGTTCTGAACGACTGGCGTCGCCCCCAAGGAGAATGTCCTGCCCACGCGCGCGCCTCGGCGGATCAACAAGGGCCGGCTGTCGCTTCGGGCGACCCTGCTCGTGCTGGCCATCGTCCCTGCGGTGGCGCTGGCCGCCCTGTGGGCAGTCACCAGCGGACAGCTCCTGTACTCCTTCCAGCGACTGGCCGCCCAGGGCATGCTCGCGGAACAGGCCGGCCAGCCGTCCAACATCGTGTACTACAACCTGCAGGAGGAACGGCGCCTGAGCGCCGAAGCCCTCGCCGGTCACAGCGGCGTCACCGGCGCGCTGCGCAGCCAGCGCGCCAAGACCGACGAGGCCGTCGCCACGTTCCAGAAGCTGTCCGGCGTCGAGGCCGGCAGCGCGCCGCAGGAAGTCCGCGACGCCGTCCGGGACGCCCGGTCCGCGATCAACCAGCTGCCCGCGCAGCGCGCCCTGGTGGACAGCGGCAGCGACCAGCAGCAGGCCGCCGTGTACGGCTACTACACCGACCTGATCGCCGTGGACCTGCGGCTGTTCGGCGCCCTCAGCCACGTCGACGACGGCCGGATCACCACCGTCTCCGCGCCGCTCGTCGACCTGTTCTGGGCCAAGGAGATGATCTCCCGCGCCGACGCGCTGCTCGCCCGCGGCTGGGCCACCGGCTCGCTGAGCGTCGAGGACTTCCAGCAGGTCCGGCAGTCCATCTCCGAACAGGACTTCCAGTTCGGCACCAAGGTCGCACCCAACCTGGACGCCACCCAGACCGAGATGTGGCAGCAGATCGTCAACAGCCCGGCCTGGCAGGCCAAGGTCCGCGCCGAGCAGGAGCTGCTGAAGCCCGCCGCGACCGACCGCAGCGGCCGGGTCGTCCTCGCCACCGACAAGGACGCCTGGCGCCAGTCGATGGACGCCCTCAACCCGCAGCTCGTCGGGCTGATGGAGTTCCGCACCGCGTTCATCGTGGAGAAGGCCAAGCGGATCACCCTCGACCTCGCCGTTCGCCTGGGCCTCACCACCCTCGCCGGCCTGATCGCCCTGGTCTCGGTCGGCATCACCAGCTGGCGCCTCACCCGCACGCTGCGCCGCCGCATCGGCGGCCTCCACCAGCAGGCCGAGGAGCTGGAGAAGTCGCTGCCCGAGGTGGTCGAGCGGCTCGGCAACGGCGAGCAGATCGACGTCGAGGAGCAGGTCCGTGCCATCGAGCCCGACCCGTGGGTCCGCACCGAGGACGAACTCGCCAAGCTCGGCGAGGCCTTCAACCTGGCCCGGGCCAGCGCCCTGCAGGCCGCCGTCGCCCAGGCCGAGCAGCACCGCGCCTACGAGCGGCTGCTCCAGCGCATCGCCCGCCGCACCCAGCTGCTGATCGGTCAGCAGCTGAAGAAGCTCGACGAGTTGGAGCGCAAGCACGAGGACCCGGAGATCCTCGAGGGCCTGTTCGACCTTGACCACCTCACCGCCCGACTGCGCCGCTACGAGGAGAACCTGGTCATCCTGGCCGGCGGCACCCCGCACCGGCGCTGGCGCAAGCCCGTCCCGCTGCTGGACGTGATGCGCGCGGCCCAGGGCGAGGTGCAGGACTACCGCCGCGTCATGATCGACCTGGACGGCAGCCCCTGGCTGTCCGAACGCGCCGTCGGCCCGGTCGCCCACGTGCTCGCCGAGCTGATCGAGAACGCGCTCAGCTTCTCCCGCCCGCCGAACCCCGTCGAGGTCCGGGCCGGCCGGGTCAGCCGCGGCATCGCCGTCGAGATCGAGGACCGCGGCCTCGGCATGGACGACGAACAGATCGACGAAGCCAACCTGCTGATGACCCGTCCGCCCAAGGCCGACGTGCTCGCCCGCGGCGACGACATCCGCCTCGGCTTCTATGTGGTCGCCCGGCTCGCCGACCAGAACGGCCTGCGGATCGAGTTCCGCCAGTCCGCGTTCGGCGGCACCCGCGTCGTGGTGCTCGTCCCCGACGAGCTGATCGTCCCCGACCCGACGGCCCGCCCGACCCTGGTCGCCGCGCCGCCCACCGGCGGCCTGCCCACCCGCTCCCGCGGCCGGGCCCTGGCCGGCGTCACCGGCCTCGCCGAGGTGCCCGACCGGGAGAACGCGCTGCTGGAGCTGCACGCCTCGCCCGAGGAGCTGCCCCTCCCGCCGGTCGAGAGCCCGTACCGGGCCGACGACCCGTTCCCGCCGTACGAGCTGTTCGGCGGGCCCGGCCCGGAGCAGACCCCGATCGTCCACGAGCAGCCCTTCGCCGACGCGCAGCAGCCCGCCGAGCACCCCGCCGCCCCGTACGGCGGCCCGGCCGGCGAGTCGATGCCCTACGCGCCGGCGCCCGCCCCGTACGGGCTGCCCGTGCAGTACCGGCCCGAGCCGACCGGCGGCCACCCGCCCGTCCCGTACGAGCCGGCGCCGGCCTCCCCGTTCCCCGCCCCGGGGACCTACCCGGTCCCCGCCCCGGCGGTGCCCGCGCCGTACGTGCCGCTCACCCCGGCACTGCCCGGCGCCGAACCGCCACTGCCGCGCCGCGTCCGCCAGGCCAGCCTGGTCGACGAACTGCGGCTCGACCCGGCCACCGCGCCGGCCGCCCCCGCTCCGCCGCGCTGGGACGAGAACCCGCTGTTCCGACCGGCCCCCCGACGGGCCGGGGCAGCGATCGGTGCGTTCCAGCGGCGGTCCAGAGAGGCGCGGGCCGAAGCCACCCAGCCCACTGCGGACACCACACCGCAGCCCGGCGAGCGGCCGGAGCCCGGAGACACCTGGAACACCCACACCATCCCGACGAGAGAAGACCGGTCATGACGCGCACAACCGCCACCCACCAGGACCTCGACTGGCTGCTGGACGGCCTGGTGGACTCGGTGGCCGGGACGAGGCTCGCCGTCCTGCTCTCCGACGACGGTCTCGTGGTCAGCCACTCCCGCACCATCGAGCGCCCCGACGCCGAACGCCTCGCCGCCATCGCCACCGGCCAGCAGAGCCTGGCCCGCGGCGTCGGCCAGCTGTTCACCGGCGGCCCCGTCCACCAGGTGATCGTCGAACTCGCCGACCTCTGGCTGTTCGTGATCGCCGCCGGCCAGGGCACCCACCTCGCCGTCGTCGCCTCCCAGGACGTCGACGCCGAGGTCATGTCGCTGGCCATGCACAACCTGGTCCAGCAGGTCGGCCAGAAGCTCAGCACCCCGCAGCGCGGCGACTTCGACGCGTTCGCCGCCCGGAGCGGGCAGCGCGGGTGAGCTCGCACTGGGACGAGGACGCGGATGACGACGGCGCGGAGAGCATGGTCCGCCCGTACACCATCACCAGCGGCCGCACCGCACCCGAGCGGGACGACTTCACCCTGATCACCCTGCTCACCGCCGTACCGGAGCCGGTCGACGCCTACGGCGCGCCGGTCCGGCCCGGCCGGCTCCAGCCCGAGCACCGGATGATCCTGGGCCGCTGCCGGACCCCCGCCGCCGTCGCCGAGGTCGCCGCCGACCTCGACCTGCCGGTCTCCGTGACCAAGATCCTGCTCGGCGACCTCGTCGAGCAGGGCCTCCTGACCGCCCGGGCCCCGATCTCGGTGGCCCGGGCCGCGGGCGGCGCCGACCGAGGCCTGCTGGCCGCTGTACGTGAGGGACTGAGGAGGCTTTGAGATGACGATCACCCAGGTGGGCGCCGCCGCGTGCAAGATCCTGGTCGCCGGCGGCTTCGGCGTCGGCAAGACCACCCTGGTCGGCGCGGTCAGCGAAGTCGCCCCGCTGCGCACCGAGGAGTACCTCACCACCGCCAGCGTCGGCGTGGACGACCTGGCCGGCGTCGACCAGAAGACCACCACCACCGTCGCCCTGGACTTCGGCCGCATCACCGTCAGCCCCGAGCTGGTGGTCTACCTGTTCGGCACGCCCGGCCAGGAACGCTTCTGGTTCATGTGGAACGACCTGGTCAACGGCGCGCTCGGCGGCGTGGTGATCGCCGACACCCGCCGGCTGGAGAGCAGCTTCGCGTCGATCGACTTCTTCGAGAGCCGCAAGATCCCGTTCGTGGTCGCCATCAACTGCTTCCACGGCGTCAACACCCGCACCGACGAGGAGATCCGGGCCGCGCTCGACCTCGACCCGCACGTCCCGATGCTGGTCGGCGACGTCCGTGAGCGGAGCTTCGGCCGGGACGCGCTGCTCGCCCTGGTCGACCACCTGATGGCGCTGCCGGTCGGCTGACCCGGCCGCCCGCCCGCCCGTTACGGCCCCATCCCGAACCCATCGGAGAAGACCATGGCAATACCCCTGCGCGTCCTCGTCCACGGCGGCGGCATCGGCGGACTCACCCTCGCCGTCGCGCTGGCCCGCCGCGGCCACAGCGTCGAGGTCGCCGAACTCCGCGAGCAGTTCGACGCCCTCGGCGTGGGCATCATCCAGCCCTCCAACGCCCTGCACGTGATGCGCGAACTCGGCATCCTGGAGGACTGCCTGGAGGTCGGCTACGAATGGGAGGTGCTGACCATCTGCGACCCGGCCGGCAACCCCCTGGCGAAGATCCCGCAGCCGCAGATGGACGGCGCCCCCGCCAACAACGGCATCCCCCGCCCGGCGCTCGCCCAGGTGCTCGGCCGGGCCGCCGCCGAGGCCGGTGCGACCGTCCGGTTCGGCACCACCATCGCCGACCTCACCGACGACGGCGACGGCGTCGACGTCACGCTGTCCGACGGCAGCACCGGCCGCTACGACCTGGTGGTCGGCTTCGACGGCATCGGCTCCCCGCTGCGCACCCGCCTGTACGGCGACCGCTTCCGCCCCGAGTACACCGGCTTCGCCAACTGGCGGGTCACCCTGCCCCGGCAGGCCGAGGTGCGGGGCGTGGTGATGAGCACCGGCAACGTGGCCGCGAAGGCGCTGCTCACCCCGATCACCGACGAGCTGATGTACCTGGGCTCGGTGTTCGCCGAGGCCGAGGACTTCCGCCCGGACCCGGAGCGCGCCCACGAGCAGCTCGCCGAGCGGCTGACCGACTTCACCGGCCCGGTCGCCGAGGCGCTCGCGCAGATCACCGACCCGGCCACCGTGGTCTACTCGCGGATCTCCCAGGTCACCGTGGACGCGCCCTGGCACGTCGGCCGGGTGGTGCTGGCCGGCGACGCCGCGCACGCCTCCACCCCGCACCTGGCGCAGGGCGCCGCGATGGCCGTCGAGGACGCCCTGGTGCTCGCCCAGGAACTGGACGCCGCCGCCGACGTGCCCGCCGCGCTCCGGGCCTGGGAGGACCGCCGCCGCCCGCGCGCGATGTTCGTCCAGTCGCTGTCCCGGGCCATCCTCAAGCAGGAGACCGGCACGCCCACCACGCCGGAGGAGGACGAACTCCTCAAGATCGGCATCCCCGGCGCCGCGCACGTCCTGGTGAAGCCCTACTGACCGTCCGCGCGTCCGCGCGTTCGTCAGGGAGCGGGGCCGGGCGGTGGACGCCCGGCCCCGCTCCCTTCGTCAGCGGCCCTTGACGCAGGTGATCCAGCGGTTCGCGGCGAGCGCGTCGTCGCGCTCCCGGCGCGGCGCCCGCGGCAGGCCCGCCCCGTGGTCGAACGGCGTCCGGACGGTGGTCGCCCAGCCGCGCGCGGCCAGGTGCGCCGCGGTGTCCGGGCGGGGGCCGGGGGCGAACAGCGCCAGCAGGTCCACGCCGATCCTGGTGCGGGCGGCCGTGTACACCGGGCTGGCCCGCACCTTCGCCACCTCCAGCCCGAGCTTGACCTCGTACGCCAGCGTGGAGCCCGGCGCGCTGAGCTCGTCCAGCGCGTCCGCCACCAGCACCTCGGCCTCCGCGGGCAGGTACAGGAACAGCCCCTCGGCGAGCCATGCCACCGGCTGCCGCGGGTCCAGCCCGGCGTCCGTCAGCGCCTGCGGCCACGGGCCGCGCAGATCCACCGGCACCGTCCGCCGGCAGGCCGTCGGGACGGCCTCCAGTTCGTCCAGCACCCGCTGCTTGAAGGCCAGCACCTCCGGCCGGTCCAGCTCCCACACGGTGGTGCCGGGCGGCCAGGGCAGGCGGTGCGCCCGCGAGTCCAGGCCCGCGCCGAGCAGCACCACCTGGCGTACCCCGGTCCGGACGGCCGTCAGCAGGTGGGTGTCCAACACCCGGGTGCGCAGCGCGAAGTAGGCCGCCAGCCTGCCCCACAGCGGGTCGCCCGGGGCGATCTCGTCGGGGTTCAGCGGCCAGTCGGCGCAGCCGGGGTCGGCCCGGACGAAGTGCTCGGCGAACGGGTCGACGGCCAGCGCGTCGGGCCGGCGGGCCTCCAGCGCGCGGGCGTGCGCGACCAGCAGGGCGGTGCGGCCGACGCCGGCGGTGACACCGGGGTCGTCCAGAACGGGGGCGGTCATCGGCACGACTGACCCACCCGGTCGGTCGCGGCGGCCGTCCCCGGCAGCTCCGGGAGAACGAAAGGCTGATCGTCGGCGAGGTCGGTGATCCGGGCGCCGTACACGCGGGCCATGAAACCCAGCACGTCCTGGTCGGTGAGGTGCAGCGCGGCGGTGCAGTCGCGCAGCACGGTGAGGTGGAAGCCGCGCTGGAACGCGGTGCGGGCGGTGGAGTCCACGCACACGTCGGCGAACAGGCCGGCCAGCACCAGGTGCTGGATGCCGCGGGCGCGCAGGTGCGGCTCGAACTCCGGGTCGAGGAAGGCGTCGAAGCAGGCCCGCTTGGTGAACACGGCCTCGCCGGGCCGGGGCACGGCGGCGTGGAACTCGGCGCCCCAGCTGCCCTCCAGGCACTTGGGACGCTTGCCGAGCGCGGCGTCGCGCCGCTGCCAGGCCGGGCCCTGGTGGGCCTCGTCGCCGAGGAAGCGGACGAACAGCACGTCGACGCCGAGCGCGCGGGCCCGGTCGACGGCGGTGGCGGTGTGCTCGGCGACGCGGGCCAGCCGCTCCGGGTCGCCGGGGAAGCGGGCGGCGGCGACCGGGCCCGCACAGAAGTCGTTCTGCAGGTCGACGACCACCAGGGCCGTCGCCGTCGCGGTGGTGCCGGTGCTCATCGGGCGCCCGCCCGTTCGCTGCCCGACCCGGCGACGACGCGGGCCGAGGACGACCTGGCGGCCGGCACGAACGGCTTTAATGCGACGGCGAGTTCGCCCAGCACCGCGTCCACCACCTGGGTGGTCCTGGCGGTGCCGCCGAGGTCGGGGGTGAGGATGCCGCGGGCCCGGACGGCGGCCAGCGCGGCCTCCACGGCGGCCTCGGCGCCCGGACACCCGGCGTGGCGTTCGGCGATCCGGGCGGCGGCCCGAACGGTGGCGACCGGGTTGACCAGATCGCGGCCCGCCAGGTCGTCGGCGGAGCCGTGCACGGTCTGGTACTCGGTGAGGCCGTGCAGGTCCGGATGGAGGTGCACGTTCTCGGTGCAACGATTCTCCTGCCGCTCCGAGCCGTACCGGTCGAGCAGCACCACGTGCATGATGTCGGCCCATTCGTTGCCCGCGACCAGCACGGTGCGGTCCTCGGGGCCGTGGGCGATCAGATTGCGGTTGACCGTGTCGGGCTGGAACAGCGCGATCTCCAGGCCGAGCTCGGTGGACAGCGCGGCGGCCCAGTCGTCCAGCGCCCCGTCCAGCAGGTGGAACTTGTACGCCATCTGGACCCGCGCGGGGCCCTCCGGCCACAGGTCGCGGGCCCGGCGGACCGCGTAGCGCACCACCTGCTCGGTGACGTCGCGGCTGAACTCCATGGTGCGCACCACCCGGCCCGGGGTGTGCTGGTTCTCGCCGGTGTAGAAGCCCTGGGCCTGGTCGCGGACCAGCAGCAGGCGGGCGCCGGCCGCGTCGAGCGGCTCGACCTTGACGGCGGCCAGGCGCTGGCGCACCAAGTACAGCGACTGGGCGTTGATCGCCGTGCGGAACACGGCCCGGACGCCGGCCGCAGCCTGCTCGCGGCAGAACTGCTCGTAGTGCGCGGCGTCCTGCGCGGTCAGACGGGTGATCTCGGCGGTGTCGGCGTACTCGGCGCGCAGCGAGACGTACGAGTGGTAGAGCCGCGGTGACCGCACCAACTCGGCCTCCACACCGTGCAGTCGGGTGATCCGGCGGAGCACCCGCTCGAAAACGGGGGCGAGGTCCGGTCCGGTGCCGCGGCCTACGGCCAGGGCAATGAGCGGTGCGGTCAAAACGGGCTCCTTACAACGGGTGGAGAGGTCAGACCCGAAGATTCGGGACCAGGTGGTCACCGGCGATGCCGACCTTCTCGGGCGAGTAGTAGTCGCGGATGCCCTGGGCCCATACCGCCACCGTGATCCGGTCGGTGGCGTCCGGCCCGAAGGCGTCGAACAGGGCCTCGATATTGGGCTTGTCGAAGCCGATCGCGGTCATCAGCGCGAGGAAGCGGGGCCGTTCGATCAGGCCGTCGCAGTCCGGGTCGCCGAGCGCGGCCAGCGCGTCGGCGAACACGGCGGCGGTGGCGCCGAACAGCTCCGGGTTGAGGACGAAGCCGCGGAACTCGGTGGGGGTGACCAACCCGTCACCGTTGACGTCCAGCGTCTTGGCCATCACCGCCCAGTAGTTGCTGATGCTGGCGGCCAGCGCCTGCCGGTCGGCCTCCGCTGAGTCCGTGGCGACCTCCAGGACGCGCTCGGTCATCAGGTCGAAGTCCTCGGCGTCGAGCACCCCGTTGCCATTGCTGTCGAACAGGGTGAACACCAGCGCGGCCCGCTGGTAGGCCAGGTGTGGCATGGACGGCCGTCCCTTCCTCGCGGCGGCCCGGCCTCGGACGGCCGGACCTGCACCCCGTGCCGGGCGGCCGCCCGGCCGGGGCTCCCACTCTCCTCCATCCCAGAGCCCCAAGTGGCCGAAAATGATGAGACATCACCCCGTGGGGTGATGAATTCGACGTGGGTGAGCTTGGTCACGCCCGGCCGGGCCCGGAATAGAGCTGACGTGGCGTCAGATTCGGTACCGAGCTGCACCGGAGCGGGCGGAGAGTGCCGGCGGTGTGGTCGCGATCACGTTCGAACGGGCTCCGTCCGGCACACCACTGCTGGTCAGCGAGGGGACCACCCCGTCGTCGACCGGTCTGCCGAAGCTAGCATGGGGGCGCCTAGCTCGGCCTACCCTCGAAAGTTGAATTGTGACTGTCAACGACGACGTGTTCACGGACTGGAAGAACCGCGAGGAGCTCGCGGAGTCGATGATCCCGATCATCGGGAGGCTGCACCGCGAGCGGGACGTCACCGTCCTGCTGCACAGCCGCTCCCTGGTGAACAAGTCGGTGGTCAGCATCCTGAAGACCCACCGCTTCGCCCGCCAGATAGCCGGCGAGGAGCTCTCGATCACCGAGACCTTCCCGTTCCTCCAGGCGCTCACCGCCCTCGACCTGGGCCCGTCCCAGATCGACCTGGGCCTGCTCGCCGCCGCGTACCGTGCGGACGACCGCGGCCTGAGCGTCGAAGAGTTCACCGCCGAGGCCGTCGCCGGCGCCACCGGCGAGAACAAGCTGGAGCGCCAGGCGCCCCGCGACGTGGTCCTGTACGGCTTCGGCCGGATCGGCCGCCTGCTGGCCCGCCTGCTGGTCGAGAAGGCCGGCGGCCTTCGCCTGCGCGCCATCGTGGTCCGCAGCGGCGGCCCGGACGACCTGGTGAAGCGCGCCTCGCTGCTGCGGCGCGACTCCATCCACGGCCAGTTCCAGGGCACCATCACCGTGGACGAGGACACCAACACGATCGTCGCCAACGGCAACGCGATCCAGGTGATCTACTCGAACGACCCCAGCGAGGTGGACTACACCGCGTACGGGATCGACAACGCGATCCTGATCGACAACACCGGCCGCTGGCGCGACCGCGAGGGCCTGTCGAAGCACCTGCGCCCCGGCGTCGCCAAGGTCGTGCTGACCGCCCCCGGCAAGGGCGACGTCCCGAACATCGTGCACGGCGTCAACCACGACACCATCAAGCCCGACGAGCAGATCATCTCCTGCGCGTCCTGCACCACCAACGCGATCGTCCCGCCGCTGAAGGCGATGGAGGACGAGTACGGCGTGCTGCGCGGCCACGTGGAGACCGTCCACTCGTTCACCAACGACCAGAACCTGCTGGACAACTACCACAAGGCCGACCGCCGCGGCCGTTCCGCGCCGCTCAACATGGTGATCACCGAGACCGGCGCCGCCTCCGCCGTCGCGAAGGCCCTGCCGGACCTCAAGGCGAAGATCACCGGCAGCTCGATCCGCGTCCCGGTGCCGGACGTCTCGATCGCCATCCTCAACCTGCAGCTGGCCCGCGAGACCACCCGTGAGGACGTTCTCGACCACCTGCGCGAGGTTTCGCTGACCTCCCCGCTGAAGCGGCAGATCGACTTCATCGACTCGCCCGACGCGGTCTCCAGCGACTTCATCGGCTCCCGCCACGCCTCCATCGTGGACGCGGGCGCGACCAAGGTCGAGGGCGACAACGCGATCCTCTACCTGTGGTACGACAACGAGTTCGGCTACTCCTGCCAGGTCGTCCGGGTCGTCCAGCACGTCTCCGGTGTCGAGTACCCGACCTTCCCCCGCCCGGTCGCGTAACGCATTTCGCTTCCTCGGGACCCCGTTCGGCCTTCACGGCCGGGCGGGGTTCCGCTTTTTCAACTCTCGTTCGCCGCACGCTTCCTGGCGTAGGCGCGGGCGGCGCGGACCCGGTCGCCGCAGCGGGTGGAGCACCAGTGCCGACCGGCGTGGGTGCGGACGAAGAACCGGGTGCACGGGGCGCCGCCGCAGGCCGCGAGCCGGGGGGCGTCCGGGCCGGTGAGCAACTCGGCGGCGTCGGCGGCGAGTCGGGCCATCGCATGGTCGGCGATCCGGTCGGCCGGGTGGGGGAGGGCGCGGTGCAGGCCGCGCTCGGCGTCCCAGTGCAGCAGTGGCGCGGACGGGGTGGCGGTCAGCGCGGCGTTGACGGCGGCCAGCGCGCCGGTGGGGGCGGGGCCGCCGGCGGTGTGGGCCGCCATCAACTCCCGCAGCTCTGCCCTGAGTCGATGGATGCGGTCGGTGCACGGCCGGTACACCCGGCCGCCGGCCGGGGCGAGGTCGTGCTCGACCAGCCAGCCGGTGGCCTGCTCCGGGGTGCCGATCAGGTCGAGCGGGCCGGTGGGCAGGGTGAGCAGCGAGTTGACGAAGTCCAGCGCCGGGTACTGCTCGGCGCCCGGGGCGGGGGACTGGGCGGTGGTGGCGCTGCGCTGACTCATGACCCTCATGGTAGAGGCCTCCGCCGCAGGTGAGGAGGGCCCTCCCGACTTCTTCTCACGTTGAAGCTTGCGGTTCTCCGTGATGCACCGTTAGATTCCTCTCACGGCAAACGTTCTTCTCTTCCGTGAGGTGTGTCATGGCTGCTGCTGTTACCCCCGTTCAGGTCTTCGGAGGCCCCACCGCGCTGATCGAGTACGGCGGCCTGCGCCTGCTCACCGACCCCACCTTCGACGCCGCCGGCGAATACCCGATCCCCCGCGGCGGCGCCCTGGTCAAGACCCACCCCGGCACCGTCGACCCCGCCGCCCTCGGCCCGATCGACGCCGTCCTGCTCTCCCACGACGAGCACCCCGACAACCTCGACCACAGCGGCCGAAAGTTCCTCGCCGACGTCCCCCTCACCCTCACCACCCGCGGCGGCGCGGAGCGGCTCGGCGGCACCGCGAAGGGCCTCGCCCCTTGGCAGAGCGTCGAGTTGACCACCCCCACCGGCGCCCCCGTCACCATCACCGCCGTCCCCGCCCAGCACGGCCCCGACGGCTGCGAGCCCGTCATCGGCGAGGTCATCGGGTTCGTCCTGACCGGCCCCGGCCTGCCCGTCGTCTACGTCTCCGGCGACAACGCCTCCCTCGACGTCGTCGGCCTCGTCGCCCAGCGCTACGCCCCCGTCGACACCGCCGTCCTCTTCGCCGGCGCAGCCCGCACCGGCCTCTTCGACAACGCCCTCCTCACCCTCGACAGCGCCCGCGCCGCCGAAGCCGCCCGCCTCCTCGGCGCCCGCCGGGTGGTCCCCGTCCACTTCGACAGCTGGGCCCACTTCACGGAGGGCCGCGAGCCGCTCGCTGCCGCCTTCACCGCCGCGGGCCTGTCCGACGTCCTCGACCTGGCCTGACACGCGGCGCTCCTCCGGCCGGCGGGCGGCGTGGCGTCACGGCTGCCCGCCGAGCCCCAACTTCCGCACGCCGAACGGGGAGAAGACCATGTGGGCGGCCCAGCCGTGGTGGACGACCGCGATCTGCGAAGGCACGGGCGTCACCGGGTAGCTGACGATGCCCCGCGACCAGTTCCTGAGCAGGCCCTCGGTGGTGTCGACCGCGGCGACCACCATCGTCACCTGCACCTCGCCGTCGCCCCACGTGTTCCACAGCGCCCACCCCTCCGGCCGGGCCTCGACCCCGAGCCGCGCACACGCCTCCTCGTAGGTCTCCGCCATGCCGTCCGGCATCGCCCCGGGGCGGAGGACCACCACCCCCGCGACCTTCAGATCGGGGCGGTCGCGTTCCTCGTCGAGGCAGCCGTCCCCGGGGAAGTGGTAGTGGCGAAGCCCCCGGGAGAGCGCAACCAGCGCCCGCTGCAAGGGCGTTCCGCTCTCGTCGCCGAGCCGGCCCTCGCTCCAGGCGGCGTCCGTCACCGCTCTGGCCAGCCGCTCGATCTCCCGCAGATGGTCGAGCTCGGAGAGTTCAGGTCGGGTCATGCCGGTCAGTCTCGCAACGGCGCCCGGCCGGGGCACCCGGTTTTCGTGCGCCGCGCCGCACCCGGGGCGCCGGTCGGCCCAGGTCCGGGTGACGGGCCCGGCTGCCAGAATGGCCGGGTTCGGCGGGTCGGGCGAGGAGGCGTGGCAGTGGGAAGCGGGCGGTGGGCCAGGGAGGTCGTGGGGCGGGCGGGGCGGCTGCGGGAGGCGGCCGCGGGGGTGGTGGCGGCGCGCGCCGGGGCCGTGGGGGCGGTGGTGGACGCCCATGCGGGGATCTACGGCGCGCTGGTGCGGGCCGAGCTGGAGGCGATACCGGTCGAGCGGCTGAAGGAGGTCACGGAGGGGCGGCTGCAGACCGGGGTGCTGGCGGGGGCGGGGTACCGGACGGTGGCGCAGGTGGCCGGGGTGAGCGCGCAGGAGCTGGTGCGGATTCCGGGCATCGGGGGGCCGACGGCGAGTCAGCTGGTGGGGGCGGCGCGGCAGATCGCCGAGGCGGTGGAGCGCAGCACGGCGGTGCGGATCGACCCCGCGCGGCCGGACGCGGAGAGCACGCAGCTGCTGGTCGCGCTGCACCGGCTGGTGGTGGCCGGCCCGGGCGCGCGCCGGGCGGCGCAGGAGGCGGCAGAGATCGAGCGGCAGCTCGCCGAGCCGTTGGCGGCGGCGCGGCCGGCCCGCGGGTGGGTGCGGGGAGTGCTGGCCGGGGCCGAGGGCAGGGAACAGGCGCGCCGGGCGGTCGAGTCGCTGGAGAAGCAGCTGGCGTCCGCGGAGGCCGACGGAGTCCCGCTGCGGCTGGCCCAGGCCGGGGCCGACCTGCTGCGGCCCGGGGCGGGAGAGGTCGAGGTCTGGGTCGAGTTCGAGCACCGGGCCGCCGAGTTCTACGCCGAGTTGGCGCTGCTCGAAGAGGCGGGGACGCTCACCGGGGTCGACGGGGGCACCAGGGGCGCCGCCGAGGGGCACCTGCCGGACGGGCTGGCCGAGCAGGTGCGGGCCGAGCCGTTGGACGACCGGGGCTGCACCGTCTCGCTGCGCGGCTACCAGGCGTTCGGGGCCCGGTTCGCGCTGGCCCGGAAGCGGGTGATGATCGGCGACGAGATGGGGCTCGGGAAGACCGTGCAGGCGCTGGCGGTGCTGGCGCACCTCGCCTCGGCGGGGGAGCGGCACTTCCTGGTGGTCTGCCCGGCGTCCGTGCTGGTCAACTGGCAACGGGAGACGGCGAGTCGGACGACGCTGGCCGCGTACCGGTACCACGGCCAGGAACGGGAGACCGCCCGCGCGCAGTGGCTGGAGCAGGGCGGCGTGCTGGTGGCGACGTACGAGTCGCTGCGCACGCTGCCCGAGGATCCGGTTGCCGCGCTGGTGGTGGACGAGGCGCACTTCGTGAAGAACCCGGCCGCGCTGCGCACCCGGCTGGTCGCGGGGTGGGCCGGGCGTACCGAGCGGGTGCTGTTCCTGACGGGCACGCCGATGGAGAACCGGGTGGAGGAGTTCCGCACCCTGATCGGGCA
Source organism: Kitasatospora sp. NPDC092948 (assembly GCF_044754805.1). Taxonomy (NCBI): domain Bacteria; kingdom Bacillati; phylum Actinomycetota; class Actinomycetes; order Kitasatosporales; family Streptomycetaceae; genus Kitasatospora; species Kitasatospora sp. NPDC092948. Next base: position 515,763 of record NZ_JBIVPU010000001.1, read on the forward strand.
CCTCCAGCCGGAGCTGGTGAGCGAGCTGCCGGCCGGCCTCGGGGTGGCCGGATCGGTGGCGTTCCGGCGGGCCGTCGCGCCCGCGTACCTGCGCCGCAACCAGCAGGACGTGCTGACCGAACTGCCGGACGTGGTGCGGGTGGACGAGTGGGACGAGCTGTCCGGGCCGGACCGTGCGGCGTACGCGGCCGCGGTCGCGGAGGGCAACTTCATGGCGATGCGGCGTGCCGCGTACGCGGAGCCCGCGCACTCGGCGAAGCTGCGGCGGCTGCGCGAACTGGTCGCGGAGGCGGCCGACAGCGGGCACAAGGTGGTGGTGTTCTCGTACTTCCGGGAGGTGCTGGCCACCGTGGCGGACGCGCTGGGGGAGGCGGTGGCGGGAACGGTGAACGGGTCGCTGCCCGCCGAGGCCCGGCAGGAGCTGGTGGACGCGTTCGGCGCGGTGGACGGCCATGCGGTGCTGCTGTGCCAGATCCAGGCCGGCGGGTTCGGTCTCAACCTCCAGGCCGCGAACGTGGTGGTGCTGTGCGAGCCGCAGCTCAAGCCGACCCTGGAGGACCAGGCGGTGGCCCGGGCCCAGCGGATGGGTCAGATCCGCCGGGTCCGGGTGCACCGCCTGCTCGCTACGGACAGCCTGGACCGCGGCCTGGTGGAGCGGCTGCGCGGCAAGGCGGAGCTGTTCGACAGCTATGCGCGCCGCAGCGAGCTGGCCGAGTCGGCCCCCGAGGCGGTGGACATCTCCGATCGCGCACTCGCCGTACGGATCGTGGAGGACGAACAACTGCGGCTGGCAGCAGTGCAGTTGTAGGCATTACAGGCGGACCATCATCTTGCCGGTGTTGGCGCCGGCGAACACGCCGAGGAAGGCTTCCACGGTGCGGTCGAAGCCGTCCAGCACGGTCTCGGGGGAGACCACCCGGCCGGAGGCCAGATGCGGGCCGAGCAGGTCGTACAGCTCCTCCTGGGCGTCCATGTGGTTGCGGACCAGGAAGCCCTCCAGCCGGATGCTCCGGCCGACCAGCTCGAACAGGTTGTGCGGGGCGGCGGGCGGCTCGGTGACGTACTGGGAGATCGCGCCGCACCAGGCGATCCGGCCGTAGTCGCGCATCGAGCTGATCGCGGCGGCCAGGTGTTCGCCGCCGACGTTGTCGAGGTAGACGTGGATGCCGTCGGGGGCCGCGGCGGCCAGCAGGTCGGCGACCGGGCCGTCGTGGTAGTCGAACGCGGCGTCGAAGCCCAGCTGTTCGGTGAGGTAGGCGGTCTTCGCGGGCGAGCCCGCCGAACCGATCACCCGGCGGGCGCCGAGCAGCCGGGCCAGCTGCCCGGCCGCGGTGCCGACGCCGCCGGCCGCCGCGGAGATGAACACGTCCTCGCCGGCGGTCAGCTCGGCGATCCGGCTGAGGCCGACGTACGCGGACAGGCCGGTGCCGCCGAGCACGCCCAGGTGCGCGCTGAGCGGCACGCCCGGCAGGTCCGGCAGCACCCGCACGTCCTCGCGCCGCACCACGGCGTGGGTGCGCCAGCCCCGACGGTGGATCACCGCCGTGCCGACCGGCAGCGCGGCGGAGCGGGACTCCACCACCAGGCCCACCGTCCGGCCCTCCATCGGGGCGTTCAGTTCGTTGCCGCCGTCGGCATCCTCCATCATGCCGAGCATGTACGGGTCCACGGACAGGTAGGCGTTCTCCACCAGCGCGCTGCCCTCGGCGAGCGGCGGCAGCTCGTCGTCGACGAACACGAACTGGTCGGCGGTCGGCAGCCCGGTCGGGCGGGCGACCAGGTGGACGGCCCGGGCGTGGCGGGTGGCGGTGCTGGACATGGTGAACACTCCGGAAGGGGGGAGGGGTTGACGAGGAGAAACGCTAGGTCGGGCGTCGCGGCCGTGGCAGGGCCCGGCGTTGATGGCAGCCCGCGATCCATGAGCGGCGTTCATGCCTGAACCGGGCGGGCCACGCCGCGGCCGGGCGTCCCCGACGGAGCCGGTGGGCCGTTCGCGGTGACGGACGAGAGGGAACGGGAGGGGAGCGAGAAGGGAACGGGAGGGGGAATCGTGGCCGAACGGGTGGACCGGCTGTCCGGGCCGGTGACGCCAGGAGGGGCGAACTGCGGTGCTACGGGTTCCTGTTGGCCGGCGACCGCGCCGAGGCGGCCGACCTGGTCCGGTGCTCCGGCGGACCTGCCGAGCGGTCCGGCGGAGCTCCGGCGGTCGACGGCCCGGGGCCGCGGCGCAGCCGGGCCGGTGGCGTTCCGGGACGGGGCGTGGCGGGGGGCGGGGGCGTGGCGCGGGGCGTCCTTTACGCTGCGGTGGTGGCAGAGGATCTGGTCCCGCAGGAGCTGCGGGTGTTGGTGGCGGTGGCCGACAGCGGCAGTTTCACCGCCGCCGCGGAGCGCTTGGGGCTGACGCAGTCGGCGGTGTCGCACGCGGTGCGGGGGTGTGAACGCAAGCTCGGGGCGGTGCTGTTCGAGCGGGGGCGGCGCGGGGCGGTGCCGACGCCGGCGGGGGAGCGGGTGGCGGGGCACGCCCGGCGGATCCTGCGGCTGCTGGCGGCGCTGCCCGGCGAGGCCCGGCAGGGCGGGCCGGGGGAGCCGGGCGGGCCGCGCGGGAAGGTGCGGATCGTCGCGTTCCGCAGCGCCGCCGGGCGGGTGCTGCCCGCGGTGCTGGCCCGACTGGCCGTCAACTACCCGGAGTTGGAACCCGAAGTGCGGGTCGTCCGGGACCTCGGCCGGGGCACCGCCGGGGAGGTCGCCGACGGCCGGGCCGACCTGGCGCTGGCCACGCTGGGCGCGGCGATCCCGGCGGGGCTGCTCCAGGCGCCGCTGTACCGGGAGGGCTACGCGCTCGCCCATCAGCAGGGCCACCCGGACCCGCGCAGCCTGCCGCTGGTCGACTGGGACGAGAACTGCGGCTCCTACACGGCCGATTGGTGGCGCCGCCAGGACTGGATCCCGCCCGCGACCATCAACGTCTCCGACGACACCGTGGTGCTCTCGCTCGCCGCGCAGGGCCTCGGCATGGCCATCATGCCGATGCTCACCCTGGACCGGCTGCCCGACGGACTCGCCGTCACCGACCTCGGCCCCGAGCGCCCGTCCCGGCAGGTCGGCTACGTCACCACCCCCGAACTCGCCCGGACCGCCGCCGTGCGGGCGGTGGTGCGGGAGTTGCGCGCCGTCCCGCTCCCCGAGGGGGCGAGCGCGGAGCGCTGAACCCGAACGCGGAGCGCCGAACAGGGGTGTCCCGCCGCCCGTAGCGGGGGCGCCCGGCCCGGGAGAGAAAGGTGGGCCGGGTGGGCGGCGGGACTGGAGTGACGAACCCCACCACTGAGTCTGCGGGCCCGGGCTCACGTTCCGCTAACGTCCCGCTGACGTGCGGGAACAGCCGTGGAATATGGTTGACTTGACGCGTGGTCGAAGGGCCGGGGAGGGTGTGCCGGGGTGGCACGCCGACCCCGGGGCGACGGGGGAATCCGATGAGAGCGCTCGCCGAGGTGCGGGACGATCCGCTGACGGACGACGGACTGCTGCTGCGCAGGCCGCAGCTGTCGGACGCCGCCCTGGTCCTGCGCGGCACCCACGACCCGCTGGTGCGCGAGTTCCTGCAGGCCGTGATCCCGCACCGGGACCAGGCCGCCGCCGAGCAGTGGCTGGCCGAGATCCCGGAGCTGCTCTGGCAGACCGGCCGGGCCGCCTACTTCACCCTGGAGGCGGACGGATCGGCCGTCGGCTGGGGCGAATTGGTGAACCTCGACCCGACGCAGGACAGCGCGGAGATCGCGGTCTGGCTGCTGCCCGAACACCGCCGGCTGCGCACCGCGAAGAGCGCGATGCGCCTGGTGTGCCGGTTCGGGTTCGAACGGATCGGCCTGCGCCGGATCGACGCCTTCGCCGCCGCCGACAACATGCCCAGCCAGCTGACCGGGGCCGCCATCGGCTTCCGCCGGGCCGGCTACCGCCCCGCGCTGTTCCGCAGCTCCCGCACCCAGCGGCTGCACGACGCCGTGTACGCGACGCTCGTACCGGAAGACCTCTGCTGATCCACGGGCTCCCCGATGCCCCGCACCTGAACCAGGAGTGACGACATGTCAGAAAGCAGCCTCCGGCTGGAGGACGGCGCGCTCGGCGAACTGCTGATCACCCCCGAGGGGTTCCACGCCGTCCGGGACGGGCAGGAGCGCACCGGCCGGGTCGACGCCGCGCTGATCGTCCGTGTCCTGAGCACGCTCGGCGAGGCCCCCGCGCCGGTGCCCGGCGCCGCCGCCCCCGCCGTCGGCCGCCGGCTCACCGTGGCCGGCCTGAACGGCCGCGCGGACCGGCAGTGGACGGACGGCACCGACGCGCCCGTGCCCGCCGCCGTCGCCCCGTTCGCGACGCTGCTGGCCCAGGTGTTCGGCGAGCCCGGCGAGCCCGCCGCGCTGCCCGGCGCGGTCGCCCTCGGCCACCCGGCCGTACCGCCCGCCCGCAGCGCCGCCGCCGTCGGCACCGTCGGCGGCCGCGCCGCGTACGCCCTCGTCGAGGAGGACGGCTCGTTCGGCCTGACCGCGCTCGACGACGCCGCCTCGCTCGGCGGCTCCGACGCCGACGCCGGCCTCGCCCCGTCCGCCGTCGCGCTCGGCGAGGTCGCCGGCCGCTCGCTGTTCGCCGTCGGCGGCGCCGACGGCTCGGTGCAGGTCTGGGACGCCACCACCGGCCAGGTGGTGCACGGCTCCACCGGCGGCGAAGGCGCCCAGGCGGTGGCCGCGCTGGTCTGCCGGGACATCCCGGTGGCGTTCTCGGCCGGCCAGGGCGGCGACCTGCGGGCCGTCCGCGCCGACGACGGCCGGGTGCTCGGCAACCTGCCCACCGGCGGCCACGGCGCCACCGTGCTGCGCGCCGCGCACTGCGCCGGCATCGACCTGCTGGCCGCGGCCGCCGCCGACGGCACCGTGCGGGTCTGGGACGCCGGCAGCGGCGACCAGTTGCACCTGCTGGTCGGCCACCGCGGCGAGGTCCGCTCGATGGCCGTCCTCACCATCGACGACCAGGCCGTGCTCGCCACCGGCGGCCACGACCGCACCGTCCGGATCTGGGACCTCGCCACCGGCCAGCCGGTCGCCGAGCTCGCCGGCCACACCGGCACCGTCACCGGCCTCGCCTTCACCACGCTCGACGAACGCCCCGTGCTGGCCTCCTGCGCCCTCGACGGCACCGTCCGCACCTGGGACGTGTACGACGGCCGCCCGCTGCACGGCTGGCCCGCCGGCAGCTGGCTCACCGCGCTGGCCGCCGTCGACGGCGTCCTGTACACCGGCGACGAGACCGGCCGGATCAGCGTCTGGGACGCCGCCACCGGACAGGCCCGCGCCGGCGCCCCCGCCGGCCGGCCCGGCAGCCCGCTCGCCGCGCTCGCCGCCGGCGAGCTGCACGGCCGCCCCGTGCTCGCCGCCGGCTTCGGCGACGGCACGCTCGCCGTCTGGGACGCCCCGACGGGCAGTCAACTCCTCGACCTGGCGGCCGACGGCGGCCCTGTGCACAGCCTCGACCTGACCACCGACGGCCCCGACGGCCCGCTGCTGGTCTGCGGCACCACCGCCGGCGCCGTCCGCAGCCACCGCCTCGCCGACGGCACCGCCCACCCGCTGCCCGTCCCGCACGCCGGCCCCGTCACCGGACTCGCCTTCACCACCGGCGACCAGCCGCTGCTGGCCTCGGCCGGCCGCGACGGCGTGATCGCCGTCCGGGCCGCCGCCACCGGCGACGACAGCCGCCGCTTCGCCACCGGCCACGGACCGATCACCGCGCTGGCCGCCGTCGTCGCCGGCGGGCAGCCGATCCTCGCCACCGCCGGCGAGGACCTCAAGGTGCGGATGTGGCACGCCGGCAGCGGCGCCGCCGGACCGGTCTGCGAAGGTCTCGCCCGGCCCGCCGAGGTGCTGTCCTTCACCGAGATCGGCGGCCGGCCGGTGCTGATCGCCGGCGCCGGCGACGGCGACGTGCTGGTCTGGGACGTCCAGAGCGGCCAGCGCACCGCCCAGCTGGCCGGCGGCGGGGCGGCCGTCCGCGCCGTGGTCGGCCGCGAGTTCGACGGCGAGGCGCTGCTCGCCGCCGGCGACGCCGCCGGCACCCTGCGGCTGTGGCACCTGAGCAGCTCCACCCTGCTCAACGAGGCCGCCCTGGACGGCACCCCGCTCGCCATCGAACTCGACGAGGCAGGCCTGCGGATCGTCACCCCCGGCGGTGCGGTCACCCTCTGACGGCCCGTTCGACGGCCCTGATTGCATGTACCGGATAACGACCCGGTAGCCTCCGTCACCGAACACAAACTCGGGGGGGTTTGGGGGTTACCACGGTGAAGTTCCAGCTGCTCGGGGCCGTTTCGGCGGAGGACGCCGAAGGCGGCGAACTGCGACTCGGACCGGAGAAGCGGCGCAGCGTGCTCGCCCTGCTGCTGCTGCGCCGCAACCGGGCCGTCTCGGTCGCCCAGCTCACCGAGGCGCTGTGGGTCGCCGAACCACCCGCCAACGCCCGCACCGTGGTGCAGAGCCACATATCCCGGCTGCGCGCCCTGCTCACCGAGCAGGGCGCCGCCGGGCGCGGCGTCCAACTCGCCACCGCCGGCGACGCGTACACCCTGCACCTGCCCGAAGGGTGCCTGGACGTCGAACAGTTCGACACCCTGGTGGCCGCCGCCCGGGTCGAGCCGCGCTCGGCGGACGTCACCACCGCGCTGGAGCACGCGCTCGCGCTGTGGCGCGGCCCCGCGCTCACCGGCACCGTCGCCAGCCCCCCGCTGGAGGCCTGGCGGCACACCCTGGAGGAGAACCGGCTCGCCGCCGTCGAAGCCCTCGCCGAGCACTACCAGCGGCTCGGCGACCCCGCCCGGGCCGCCGAACTGCTGCGCGCCGAAACGGTCGCCCACCCGCTGCGCGAATCGCTGGTCTCCGCGCTGATGCTCGCGCTGTTCCGGGCCGGACGGCAGTGCGACGCGCTCGACTGGTACCACCGCACCCGCGAATCGCTCGCCGACCGGCTCGGCGTCGACCCCGGCCGGGCGCTGAACGCCGCGTACGAGCGGATCCTGCGCGGCGAGCCGGCACCCGAGCCGGCCGCGCCCGCGCCCGCGGCCGGCCGGCCCGTCGAGTTCGTGATCCCGATGCCCGCCGCGCCGCCCGCGATCGAGAACCTCCCCGCGATCGACCTGCTGCCGCGCGCCCCGCGCGGCTTCCACGGCCGGGAGGCCGAACTCGCCACCCTGGCCGACGCGGTGCACGGCGGACCGGACGGCGCGATCGCGCTGATCACCGGACCGGCCGGCGTCGGCAAGACCGCCCTCGCCCTGCACTGGGCGCACCGCAACGCCGGACGCTTCCCCGACGGCCTGCTCTTCGCCGACCTCGGCGGCTTCAGCGACCGGCCCGCCCGCGACCTGGACGAGGTGGTCGCCGAATTCCTCGCCGCGCTCGGCGTCGCCCGCGAGGACCTGCCGGCCGGCACCGCCGCCCGCAGCGCGCTGTACCGGCGGATCACCACCGGCCGCCGCCTGCTGGTGCTGGTCGACAACGCCCGGGACACCGCCCAGGTCCGGCCGCTGCTGCCGGCCGGCGCCGACTCCGTCGCCGTCGTCACCAGCCGCCACCGGATGCTCGGCCTGGTCGCCGCCGAACTCGCCCGCCCGCTGCCGCTCGCCGTGCTCGACCCCGAGGAGTCCGCCGCGCTGCTCGCCCGGGTGCTCGGCCCGGCCCGGATCGCCGCCGAACCCGAGGCCGCCCGGGAACTCGCCCGGCTCTGCGACGGCCTGCCACTGGCGCTGCGGATCGCCGCCGCCAAGGTCGCCGCCGACCCGCGCCGCGGCCTCGCCGCGCTCGCCGAACAGCTCCGGCACGAGCAGCGCCGACTCGGCCACCTGGCCGCCGAGGAGATCAGCGTGGCCAGCGCGCTGCGCATCTCCTACGAGCAACTCCCGCCCACCACCGCCAAGTTGTTCCGCTCCCTGGGCCTCCACCCCGGCCCGGTGATCGACGCCCACACCGCCGCCGCGCTGAGCGACCTGGAACTGTCGGAGGCCGCCGAGGCGCTGGAGCAGCTGGCCGCCACCCACCTCGCCACCGAGACCGACGGCGGCCGCTACACCCTGCACGACCTGGTCGGGCTGTACGCCCGCGAGCTGAGCAGCCGCACCGACCCCGCCGAACAGCGCCTCGCCCGGGAACGCCTCGCCGACCAGTACCTGCACACCGGCCTGGCCGCCGTGCAGATCGCCGAACCCGGCAGCAAGCCGTGCTGCGAACCCCCGGCGGGCAGCCACCGGCCGCGCGCCGTCCCCGAGTTCGCCGACGCCGACGAGGCCATCCACTGGCTCGGCGCGCACCGCGAGACCCTCGCCCACGTCATCGCCACCGCCTCGCCGGAACGGGTCTGGCGACTCGTCCTCACCCAGTGGCCGCTGATCCTGCGACGGCTGCGCGACGGCTGGGTTTCGCAGCTGGAACACGCCCTGGACGCCGCCCTGGAGTGCGGCGACGCGGACGGCGAGAGCCAGGTGCGCGCCATGCTCGGCTGGGTGCTGGTCTCCAACCGTCGGCTGCCCGAGGCCGTCGCCTGCCTGGCCCCGGCCGCCGAACTCGCCGCCCGGGCCGGCAACCAGGTCGGCCGGGCCGTCGCCCTGGTCAATCTGGCCGCCGTGCAGGCCGAACTCGGCGACACCGCCGCGGCGGGCAGCAACCTCACCCAGGCCCTGGAGATCGCCCTCGCCATCGGCCACACCCACACCGTCACCCTCGCCCTCCAGCACCTGGCCCGCCACCTGCTGGTCACCGGCCGCCCCGCGCAGGCCATCGACCGGGCGCTGCACGGCCTGGAGTTGACTGCCGACCAGGTCCCGTCCGCGCGCCGGGTCCTGCTGCACACCAGCTGCGGCGAGGCGCTGTCCGCACTCGGCCGCCACACCGAGGCCCGCAGCCGGCTCCACGAGGCCCTCTCCGAGGCCGAGCGGATCGGCCACGACGAGGCGACCGCCGAGGTGCTCGGCGCCCTCGCCGCCGCCGAGGACGCCGCAGGCCTGGCCCGGGAGGCCTCCACCCACCGCCAGCGGGCCGCCGAACTCGAATCGCGCTGAACCGAGTTGCGCCCCGCCGTCGCCTCCGCTCCCGCCTCCGCCTCCGTCCCTGCCTCCGTTCCCGCCTCCGCGTCGGCCTTCGAGGTCGCCCCGCTGTCGCCGTCTGTCGGCGCGCGGCACCAGCGCGTTAGTGAGGCGCAAGCGGAAGGCAAACGCGCGCCGCGAGGATGAACGGGTGCGGCAGCCGCGGGTGCGCGGGACTGCCCGTGGCACCGCGTTCCGGCCCCTCGCTCACCCGGCTGCCCGGGTCCCCCCTGCAACGGTTCGCACCGTCGGGGAGCAGTAATCGGGAGAGGGCGGGACGGCATGGCCGGCGACGGCGTGAACATCGACCTGGACGAGGTCCAGGCAGCAGCCAAGACAATCGCAGCGCTGCTTGAGGAACTGCAAGGCCCGTACGCCCAGTTGGAAGCCCACATCAACATGGTCACGGACAAGGTCTACGGGACCGACCTGCTGGGCAAGTCGCTGACCGGTGACACCTCCTCGGTCGGCGGGTTCAACCAGCACCAGAAGGACGTGCTGGCGGGCATCAAGCTGCTGCTCTCCAACGCCACCACGATGGGCGCCAACCTGCAGACGATGGCCGCCCGGCACCAGGCCAACGACGAGCACCACGCCTCCGAGCTCAGCAGGATCACCACCGGCGACGGCACCCCGATCGGGCCGTCCACGCCGTCCACGCCGTCCACGGCCCCCGGGCCCGACCCGTCCACGGCCCCCGAGCCCGCTCCCGCACCCGCTCCGACGCCTGAGCCCGCGCCCGCGCCTGCTCCGACGCCGCAGCCGGACACCGGGGGCTACCACACCCAGACCGGGCCGGACCTGGACTACAACAAGCCCAAGCCCCCGCCGGAGCCGCACGGCCCGGTCGGCGGCGGTCCCGGCCGCAACCTGATCTGATCCACGCCGCTCGTCCGCACCACGGCGGCTGATCCGGTGTCAGCCGCCGCACCCCCCATTCCCAGAGAGCTTCCCCGCCATGATCGAGCTGCCGGCCGACCTCGCCGATGTACTCAAGACCGTGCGGAAGAACGAGAACGGCTCAGACATCTCGTTCCCCGACGGCAACGAGGACCTGATCGGCGACCTCGCCGTCGCCTGGGACAAGTGGAACCAGATCGCGGACACCCACATCCGCGGGATCGCCCAGGCCGCCCAGCGCGCCATGTCCTGCATGTCCGGCCAGGCCGCCGACAGCTTCCAGCAGTACCTGCAGAAGTTCGCCGGCGGAGACGCCTCGCACGTCGCCACCACCGTCAAGGCCGGCACCGACATCGCGAACGGTCTGCACGGCGCGCACCAGGCGATGATCGACACCAAGAACGAGATCATCCGGGAACTCGACTACGCCAAGACCTACATGGCGCAGAACCCGGCGGGCAAGAAGGACGACATCGCCAACTCGGCCGGCATCAAGCAGGCCGCCAGCCTCTACCACCAGTACGTGGGCGGCGTCAGCTCGCAGGTCGACAGCATCCTGCGCAACAACGCCAACCAGATCGCCGACATGAACGGCATCGGCAAGACCTGCACCCTCAACGGCGGTGGCGGCGGCGGAGGCGGCGGTGCGGGGGCCGGCGGCGGATCGGGCCTCGGGATCGACGGCGCGGGCGGCCTGCCGGGCGGCGCGGACGGCCTCGGCGGCGGCGGTGACGGTGTGGGGGACGGGGCCGGCGGCGGTGCGGGCGGCGGTGCCGGTGGAGGCGCCGGCGGCGGTGCGGGGGGCGGTGCGGGCAGCCACGCCGCGCCCAAGACACCGAGCATCCTGAAGCCGTTCACGCCGCCCGTCAGCCACATCCCCGACCTGACCTCCGGCAGCGGCAACCCGCCGGTGTTCACCCCCCTCCCGGTCAGCCCGAAGGGCTCGCTCAACCTGGCCGGCCTCGGCGACCTGGGCTCCGGCGGCGCAGGCCTGGGCTTCGGCGGCGCCGGACTCGGCGGCGTCGGCGGAGGAGGCGCGGGGCTCTCCGCGTTCGGCGGCGGAGCGGGCGGACTCGGCGGTGGCGGCGGGGCGTTCGGCGGCGCCGGCGGGATGAGCGCGAGCTCCTTCGGCAACGCGATGGGCGCGATGGGCCGGGCCGGCGGCGCGCTGGCCGGCGCGGGCGCCGGTGGCGGCGCGCGCGGCGGCGGAGCGGCCGGTGCGGGTGCCCGTGGTGCGGGTGCCCGCGGTGCGGCGGGTGCGGGTGGCGCGGGCGGGGGCCACGGCGGCGGCATGGGCGGCGGACGCGGCGGCGGCAAGGGCGAGAAGAAGGGCGCCAACCGGTTCCTCGGCCCCACCCGCTTCGGCGCGGAGGGCGGCGAGGAGGAGACCGCGCTGCTGCACGACAGCGGCATCCTCGGCCAGGCCGGCGAGGTCGACCCGCGCGACCGCAACTGGCAGCGGGCCCGCCGCCGTTGGCTGGACGACGCCCGCGCCGAGGGCGTCCTCACCGCGCCCGAGGCCGAGCCCGTGGTGGAGGCCGAGGCGGCAGCCGCAGCCCCCGCGAGCGAGCAGGCCCTGCTCAACCAGCTCGCCAGCGCCGTGCTCGGCGCACCCGCCCCCGGCGAGGGCGCCGAGACGGCGGCCGGCAGCACGGAGACGGCAGCGGTCGCTGCCACCGGGGAGTCGGTGACGCCGCGTCAGGAGAGCGTCGCGGCCGAGACCACCTCGGGCGAGTCCAAGGCGAGTGCGGACGGCGACTACCTGGAGCGGTCGCGCAGCGTCGCCGCCCGGCGCGGCCACGGCGAGGTCGCGGAGACGGCGGCCGCGCCGACGACGGCGGCCGCCGCGGCGGCTCCGGCCGGCGGCCTGAAGCCGTCCCCGATCCGGGAGGAGGGCGGCTACCAGGTCCCCAGCCCCTTCCTGCGCGCCGCGCTCACCCGCCTCGCCGTGCCCGCTGCGGACTGACCACACCCGCCCCCTCCGCACTCACTAAGGAACATCCATGAGCAACGACGTGCCCTGGTTCGCGATCGATCCCGACATCGAACCCGCGCACACCGTGCGCATACCGCAAGGCGAGCGGATCGGCGTGGAGGCGCCGATGTTCGGCGAACCCGCGCGGGTGGGGTGGATGGAGCCGGATGTGATGCCCGCCCAGCGGGTGGAGGAGCGTGCGCCGTTCACGGAGGCGCAGTTCGGGCGGTTCGAGCCGGACGTGATGCCCGCTCAGCGAATCGAGGAGCGTTCACCGATCTCGGAGGCGCAGTTCGGGCGGTTCGAGCCGGACGTGATGCCTGCCCAGCGGATCGAGGAGCGTGCGCCGATCTCGGAGGCGGCGCGGGCCGGGTGGCTCCCAGCGGACGAGATGCCCGCGTACCGGGTCGGGACGGCCGTCGGGGAACCGATGGAGACTGCGCGGCTGAAGACGTCGGAGGGCATGCCGCTCGGGGACACGATTCCGGCGATGCCGATGGAGACCGCGCGGCTGAAGACGTCGGAGGGCATGCCGCTGGGCGACACGATTCCGGCGATGCCGATGGAGACTGCGCGGCTGAAGGCATCGGAGGGCATGCCGCTCGGGGACACGATTCCCGCGATGCCCGCCGAGATGGGGCGGCTGAAGTCGCAGGGGACGCCGATCGAGGACGGTGTGCCGGCGACGCCCGGTCAGCCGCTCAGTTCGCCCGACGGGACCGAGTCGGCGTTGAAGTCGAAGGGGACGCCGATCGAGGACGGCGTGCCGCGGCAGTCGACCGAGGCGGGGCAGCGGGCCGGAGCGGCCAACGGCACCGCGGCCGGCGGCGGTTCGGGCTCGGGCTCGGGTTCGGGTTCGGGTTCGGGTGGCGCCGGGACGGGGTTCGCCGTCAGCCCCGAGAAGTACAAGGCGGCGGTCTCGCCGGTGCTCGGCGCCTCGGAGCAGATCGCCTCGCTGTCGGCGTCGATGATGGCCTACCTCCCGCCGATGGAGGCTCAAGTCCCTTGGGGCAAGGACGAGTCCGGCAAACAGTTCGCCGAGGGTGAGAACGGCTACTCGCAGTACAGCGCGAGCACCCTGAAGACGCTCAAGTCGCTGTCCGGGGAGATCGCGGACATCGCGGACCGTCTGAAGCAGATGGCCGCGAACTACGAGGGCGCCGAGGAGGAAACGACCGCCGCGTTCAACGGCATGGACGGCGACGGTCGACCGAGCGCGCCCGGTGCCCCGCCGACCGCGCCCACCCGCCCCGTGCACGTCCCGATGACCCCCAGCATGACCCGCCCCAACGGAAGGCACTGACCCATGGCTGTCGAACTCCCGGAGCCCCTCCAGTGGGTGCTCCTGCTGCTCGCCGGCTGCCGCTGGCCGGAAGCCGACGAGGACCAGCTCCGCGACATGGCCGACCACTGCCGCAAGGCGGCTGAGACGCTGCGGGACGCGGGTCAGGGCGTGGATGCGGCGATCAAGCGCGCCGTGGACGGCCAGCAGGGCGAAGCCGCCGATGCGCTGACCGCGTACTGGGCCACCTACACCGTGGGCAAGGGCACCAAGGACGACCAGGGCCGCCTGACCATGACCATCAACGCGCTCGACGGCATGGGCGACATGCTGGAGCAGGTGGCCAACTCGGCCGAGACGGCGAAGATCCAGATCGTCGCCCAGCTCGGCATCCTGGCCTTCGAGTTGGCGACGGCGGAGGCCGAGGCGATTCCCACTGCGGGTGCCTCGATGGCCCAGGTGCCCGGGTTCATCGCGGCGGCGCGGGCGTTCGTCCAGACGACGCTGAAGACGCTGCTCAAGGACATGGTCAAGATGGCGGCCAAGCAGGCCGCCCAGATGGCCGCGATCAACCTGATGGCGCAGGGCATCGAACTCGCCGAGGGCCACCGCAAGAGCATCGACTGGAAGGAAGTCGGCGAGAACGCCAAGGGCGGCGCGATCGGCGGCGCCGCCGGACACCTGATCGGCGCGGGCCTGGGCGGCGCGGCCGCCAAGATGGGCCTGGGCCACGTCGCGAACTCGGCCGGCGGCAAGATGGCCATCGGCGCGGCCACCGGCGTCGGCGCGGACGCCGCCACCCAGTACATCACCACCGGCAAGGTGGACACCTCCTCCCTGCTCGGCTCCGGCCTCTCCGGCGGCGCGGGCGCGGGCCTCAGCCACATGGCGCAGGGCGCCGCCGGCGCACACCCGCCCGCCCCCAAGCCCGGCGACGCCCCGAGTCACATCCCCGACCCGGTCGGGTCCGGCCAGGGCGGGCGACAGGACGGCCCGCCGAAGTTCACCAAGCCCGACACCTCGTCGGGGGACAGCGGCAGCTCCTACCACGGCCCGTCCGGCGAGAGCAGCAGCGGCTCCAACTCGGGCGGCAGCGCCTCGCGTTCGGACGGCTTCGACACCGGCGGGTCCAACTCCGGCGGCGGCAAGTCGCGTTCCGACGGATTCGACGCCGGCAGCTCCAACTCGGGCGGCGGGAAGTCGGGTTCGGGAGATTCCAAGGTCGGCAACCTGTCCCCGTTCGGCTCCGGCCGCAGCAGCGGCGACGCGCCGCCGTCGTACGCGGAGGCGACCGGTGGTGGCCGGGGTCACGAGCAGGCTCCGCCGCCGTCGTACGCGGAGGCGACCGGCGGTGGCCGGGGTCACGAGCAGACCTCGCCGTCCCACGAGCAGTCGTCCGGTGGCGGGAACCACGAGCAGGCCGAGGCGGTTCGTCCGTCGCACGAGCCGCTGACGGAGCAGACGCCGTCGCGTCCTGCGCACGAGCAGACCTCGCCGTCCCACGAGCAGTCGTCCAGTGGCGGGAACCGCGAGCAGGCCGAGGCCACGCGGCCGATGCGGGAGCCGCTGACGGAGCAGACGCCGTCGCGTCCCGCGCACGAGCAGACGGAGGCGGTTCGTCCGTCGCACGAGCCGCTCTCCGAGCAGACCCCGTCGCGCCCTGCGCACGAGCAGTCGGGCCGGGGCGAGTCGGAGGGGCAGACCGTCCGTCCCGACGCACGGGAGGCCGGCGCGCCGGTCCGCGAGCCTGCCGAGGCGGTTCGTCCGTCGCACGAGCCGCTCTCCGAGCAGACCCCGTCGCGTCCGGCGGCGCACGAGTCGCTGGCGGGCCAGGAGTCGAGCCGGCCTGCGCACAGCGACACGGCGAGCACGCCCGTCCGCGACAACCCGCCGTCCGTCCACGAAAACTCGCCTTCCGGGCGCGACAACTCGCCCTCCGGGCGCGAGAGTTCGGCAGGCGACCGGGACTCCGTCCAGCCGTCGGGTGACGACAGCGCCTCGCGTCCGTCGTCCGGTGCGGGGCCGGTGCCCAACCTGTCCGGCGTTCTCGGTGGCGCGGCGCACCTCGCGGGTGCCTCGTCGTCGTCCGGCCACGGCAGTGGTGGCGGCAGTGGCAGTGGTGGCACGCACCTCGACGGTGCCCGCAGTGCGACCCTGCCGCGTCCGGACGGGGCGACCGTCCCGGGCCACGGCATGCCCGACGGCGTCGGCGACACCGGGGCGAACACCGGTACCCAGAGCCCGAACCAGGGTGCCGTCCCGCCGATGGGCGGTGGCGGGTTCACGCCCGGGCCGGTCGGTGGCGGCAGCCACAGTGGCGGCGGTGTCCGACCCGACACCCCGTCAACCTCGTCCGCCGCTACGCCCAGGCCGGCCCACGCCGACGGCGCCCCGCAGGGTGGCAGCACGATTCGCCCCGGTGGCGGCCGTGGCACCCGCCCCGAGCCGCACGTCACGCCGGAGCAGCAGCACGCGCCGGCGTCGAAGCCCACCGAGAACAACGGGCCGACGGCGAAGCCCACCGAGAACAACGGGCCGACGTCGCACGACCGCCCGGTCACCGAGCACGAGGGCGAGTCGCGTCCGCCCGCGTCGGACAAGCGTCCGATCGACAAGCCCGGCGGTCTGAAGGAGCCCAGCGCCCACGACCAGCAGCGGATCGAGGACGCCGTCCCGCGCGACGAGAACGGCAAGCCGAAGGTCCACCCCAACCCCCTGGAAGGCGACTGGGTCAAGCAGCTCAACGGCGACGGCTTCCGGGAGCCGGGCCGCAACAACAACTGCGCGGACGCCGCGCTGTCCTTCCGCGACACCTACAACGGCCACCCCACCGGGGCGGCACCGCGAGTGGAGAGCAACGGCGCGGGCGAGAAGGGCGGCCGCGACCGGATCGAGCAGGCACTCGGCGGCCGGTTCGAGCACCAGGGCGCGGGCGCGGGCGGTCACGACAAGCTCCAGCAGACCCTGCTGGAGAGCGGCCACGGTTCGCAGGCGCTGATCATCAGCACCGACGGCGAAGGCCGTTCGCACGCCTGGAACGCGGTCAACCAGGACGGCAAGATCGTCTACGTGGACCCGCAGATGGGTCGCACCAGCGACAAGCCGCTGTACGCGGGCGAGGGCGGCCTGTTCGCCGTCCCCGTCAAGCCGGACGGCGGTGCGCTGCACCCCACCGACCGCCCCAACTCCGCTGCGGGCAACGACAACCACCAGTCCGGCGCCCGTCCCGAGACGTCCCCGAAGCCCGAGGCCGCTCCGAGGCCCGAGACGTCCCCGAAGCCCGAGGCCGCCCCGAAGCCGGAGACCGAGCCGAAGCCGGAGACGTCCCCGAAGAACGAGGCGACGCCGAAGCCCGAGACCGAGCCGAAGCCCGAGACGGATCCCACCAACCGGCCCGAGTCCGACACGTCACCCAGCACCGAGGAGCCGCGGCCGGACGATGCGCCGGCCGGTCAGACGTACAACGACCCGTCGCCGTACGAGGGCCTGCGGAACGAGCGGCACATCCCCACCCTCGAAGAGATGCAGGAGATCGGCAGGCGGCTGGGGATTCCGGAGGACCAGCTCCCGGTCATGGTGTTCGTGCCGGACAACGCCACCGCCTCCACGCCGTTCCACGAGTACGGAAACGGCATCGTCGGCCATCTGTCGGAGGAGGGCGGCAACCTGTCCCTCGGTCACATCAACGGGAACGAGCCCGGTGACACCACCGCGGCCGCCAAGGTGATCTCCGGCAAGGCGGGCGGAGCGTACGTCAAGGGCGCGGACGGAGCCCCGGACGTGCTGGTGGTCAACCAGCGGATGAACACGGGGGAGGACTCGTTCGAGCAGAACCACGTGATTCAGCACGAACTGGGGCACCACAAGCAGTCGCTGGACGGCCTCGACCTCGACGTGACGCGCAACAACCTTGCGTTGATCGAGTACCACAACATGCTCACCAACGAGGTGAAGTTCTTCGAGGAGGGCCCGGGTAAGAAGCCTCGCCTGACCTACCAGAAGTCGGACGGGCAGGGCGGCCTCCTGGACGGCGAGGCGAAGGCGGTCAAGCAGGCGCTCGGCATGCCGGAGGACGCCTTCTTCCCGCCCGGCCGGTACTGGAACAAGGTCGCGGAGCTGCCGAAGACCCCGAACGAGCAACGGCTGTACGACGGCATCGTGGAGGCGGTCGGGACGAGGCCGTACTCCAACCACCCCAAGGTCCAGCAGAACTTCGCGAAGGCGTACCTGCTCGCGCACGCGCGGACACACGCCGCCGCGGAGGCCGCCGGACCCGGGCCGGAGACCGCACCGCCGACCCAGCAGCACGCCGCGCCCGCACCGGAGACCGCACCGCCCGCCCAGCAGCACGCTCCGGCCGCGCCGCCGGTCCCGCCGCCGCCCATGCAGCAGCACGCTCCGGCTGCGCCGCCCGTACCGCCGCCGTTCGTGCAGCAGCACGCTCCGGCTGCGCCGCCGGTGCCGCCGCCGTTCACTCAGCAGCATGCTCCGGCTGCGCCGCCCGTTCCGCCGCCGTTCATGCAGCAGCATGCCGGCGCTGCGCCGCCGGTCCCGCCGCCGCACTCCCAGCAGCACGCCCCGGCCGCAGCGCCCGTTCCGCCGAGCAGTCACCCCACGGCCGGGCCGTCGGGAGAGAACCCGTTCGGGAACGATCACGCGAGTTCGTCGAGCAGCCACCCCACGCCCGAGGCGCAGAACCCGTTCGGGGACGACCAGGCCGTTTCGTCGGGCCACAGCACCCCGTCCTCCGAGGCGTCGAACCCGTTCGGGGACGGCCACGCCGTCTCGTCGGGCCACAACAGCCCCGCCTCGGAGCTGCCGAACCCGTTCGGGGACGAGCACGGCAGCACGTCGCACATCCAGACACCGGAGGACCCGGCCGGCCTGGGCGAGCATGTGACGCACGAGCAGCAGCCCTCGCACGAGCAGCAGCCTTCGCATGAGGAGCAGCTTTCGCACGAGCGGGAGTTGATGGAGCATGACGGTGGTGACGGTCCGCGTCAGTCGGCGTCGGACGGGCGTCCGTTCGGTGTCGAGGGTGGGTTGAAGCCGCCGTCCGAGCACGAGCAGCGGGAGCTTCACGACGCGGTTCCGAAGAACGCGGACGGTTCGCCGCAGCGGCACCCGGACCCGCGGGTCGGTGACTGGCTGAAGAAGATGAACGGTGGCGAGCCGCACACGGCGAACCAGAAGAACAACTGTCTGGACGCCGCGCTCGCGATGGTCGACACGGTCGACGGCCGCCCGACGGTGGCCGCGCCGCGCCTGGAGGGCAACGGTCTGGGTGAGAAGGGTGGCCGCGACCGCGCCGAGCAGGTGCTGGGCGCGAGGTTCGAGCACCTGGGCGCGGGCCCGGACGGCCACGCCAAGCTGGCGGAGATGCTGCGCGAGAGCGGCCACGGCTCGCAGGCCGTGATCACCAGCCGTGACGGCGACAACCGCAGCCACACCTGG
Organism: Kitasatospora sp. NPDC092948; assembly: GCF_044754805.1. Classification (NCBI taxonomy): domain Bacteria; kingdom Bacillati; phylum Actinomycetota; class Actinomycetes; order Kitasatosporales; family Streptomycetaceae; genus Kitasatospora; species Kitasatospora sp. NPDC092948. Next base: position 534,489 of record NZ_JBIVPU010000001.1, read on the forward strand.
CACGCGATGAACCACGAGGGTCAGATCGTCTACAGCGACCCGCAGTTGGGCCGGGTCAGTGACAAGCCGCTGTACGCGGGCGAGGGCGGCCTGTTCGCCATCCCGCTCACCCCCGACCGCGCGCCCGTCCATCCCACCGAGCACCCCGACGGCCATCAGGGCGCCGGCGACCGCCCGGTCGAGACCGAGCCCAAGCAGGACTCCGACACCTCCCCGAACCCCGAGGAACACCGGCCGGACGACTCGCCCGGTGCCATCGACGGGATGCCGGAACTCACCGAGCCACACATTCCCACTCCCGAGCGGATGACGGAGTACGGCCGCACGCTGGGCATTCCGCACGACCAGCTCCCGGTCATGGTGTTCGTGCCGGAGGGCGCCACCGTCTCCACCCCGCTGCGGGACTACGCGAGCGGTGTCATCGGCAAGGAACACCTCGGGCAGGGGACACTCGACCTCACCCTGGGAGACATCGACGGCGGCCGGACGGGCGACCACAGCTCGGCCACCGGCTTCGTCCGCGGTATGGGCGAGGGTGCCTACATCGGCCCGAAGGACGGGCGCCCCGGAATCCTGGTCGTCAACCAGTCGACCGCGGTGGGCGGGTTCAACCAGGAGCACGTGATCCAGCACGAACTGGGCCACCACAAGCAGGTCCTGGACGGCTTCGGTATCGACAAGTCGACGACCAATCCCGCGCTGATCGAGTACCACAACATCTTCACCAACGAGTCGAAGTTCGTCGGGGAGGGCGGCAACCTCCGCAAGGAGTACGTGCCGGCCGACGGACAGGGCGGCCTCTCCACCAAGGCGGCCGACGCTGCCAAGGACGCCCTCCGGGCGGCGGACCCGAGCTTCAAGAAGTTCCGGGTCCCGCCGGAGGACTACTGGAGGGCCGTCGAGCACCTTGTGCAGGGCGGCTCTCCCAACGAGAAGCAGCTCTTCCACAGCATCGAACAGGAACTCGGCTCGGGGCGCTACGCCGACGACGCGAAGGCCAGGCAGAACTTTGCCAAGGCCTTCCTGGAGGCGCACGCGGCCAAGGCCGCAGAAGCTCCGCCGGTCGACTCCGCGTCGAGCAGCAGCACCACTCCCACGCCCCCGCCCGCCCAGTCGACGCACAACGGCCCGCCTCCGCCGCCGCCCGCACCCCCGGTGTCGAACCACGGCGCGCCCCCGCCGCCTCCCGCACCGCCTGCGCCCCCGCACGTCCCGTCCCACCAGGACACCGCGCCGAGCCAGGAAACGCCGCAGCAGCAGACGTGGCATCAGGAGGAGTCGAACCAGAACCCGTTCGAGACGCCATTCGACACCCCGCCGGGCACCCGGCCGGGTACGCCGACGCCGCCCGAATCGCCGGCGGGCACCGGCGACAAGGCCCCGACCACGCACACCGATTCCACGCCGTCGGGGCCCCTGCGCCCGGACCCGGAGCCGGCCGGGCTGGGCGGGGGGCCGTCGCTGATCACGGAGCACGGGCTCACCCCTGAGGGGCGAAAACTGCTCCACCAGGCCCCGGAAGCGCCGTCGATCGTCTATCCGCCGTCGAACAACCGCTTCGAGCGCACCGGAAAGTCACTGGCGAGCAAGATCTACCCCGGAGCCACCGGTCGCGTGGTGGAGAAGCTCCACGATGTGATCCGCGAGGAGCGGAACAGCCAGCCCGGCCCATCCGAATCACTGGGCAGGACGGCGAACGGGAAGCCGAACGTCAAGGTCAAGGACGGTGTCTTCAAGTCCTACCTCGACCCGAAAACGATGAATCTCATCGAACCGAGGGTCACCTACAATCTCCAGGAGCCGCTTCAGCGTCTGACCGGCGACTACCTGCACGCTCCCTCGGGCATTGAGTTGCTCGAACAGGCCGCCTCGAACGACTACCGGTCCCGGCAGAACCGCGAGCAGGAGCAGGAACGCCGGAACCTGTTGAAGGCCCTCGCGGAGCAGAACTCCGAACAGGGCGTGTGGATCGACCGCGACCGGATCGCGGAGCAACTCGGCGCCCACGACTCCGCGTGGCAGGGCGTGGACCACCTGCTCAACGGCAACAACGGGCACCCCGGTTTCCCCGGAGTCGTGATCGGTGAGATCCATCGCGACTCCCCGGCCTGGAACTTCCTCCAGCGGAACATGGCGCAACTGCGCGCCAGCGGTGTCGACACCATCTACCTCGAGGCCGTCCGCGACGAGTCCTTCCAGCACGACCTGGACAACTACCTGGCCTCGCCGCCCGGGGCAGCCATGCCCCACAACCTGGAGACCATGCTCAAGAGGTACGACGAGGGCAACAACGCGGACCTGCGCGGCATGCTGGCGGCAGCGAAGGACCAGGGCATCAGGGTCCGCGGTGTGGACGGCTATCCGGCCCGGGAGGACGCTGCGGACGGCGGCTCTCCCGAGCGACTCCGCCTGATGAACACGTACGCTCATGATTTGATCACCGCGGATGCCCCCAACCGCGGCGGCAAGTACCTGGCCGTGCTCGGAGGCGACCACCTGCACTCCAGGACCTCGGCCGGTATTGGAAGGATTCCCGGCACGGCGGATCTGCTGGGTCTGCCGGCCGTCCACCTGATCAACGGACCGGCCCAGCCGCACGGCGAGCCGGGCCCGGCGACGAGCGCCACGGCACCCGACAACCACCGGGTCCACTCCTATCCCCTCCCCGAACACCACTCGCCGGTCGGGAACCCGGTGCAGCACCACGCCGCTCCGGCGGCACCGGGCGGGATCGGCGAGATGCACGCCGGCGCGGAGACGCCACACCTGGGGTCCGAGCACACGCCGAGCCCGGAGGTGCACGAACAGCCCTCGCGCGCCCACGAGTCGGCGGAGCACCAGGACGGTCCGCGTCAGCCGGCGTCGGACGGGCGTCCGTTCGGTGTCGAGGGTGGGCTGAAGCCGCCGTCCGAGCACGAGCAGCGGGAGCTTCACGACGCGGTTCCGAAGAACGAGGACGGTTCGCCGCAGCGACACCCGGACCCGCGGGTCGGTGACTGGCTGAAGAAGATGAACGGTGGCGAGCCGCACACGGCGAACCAGAAGAACAACTGTCTGGACGCCGCGCTCGCGATGGTCGACACGGTCGACGGCCGCCCGACGGTGGCCGCGCCGCGCCTGGAGGGCAACGGGCTGGGCGAGAAGGGCGGCCGCGACCGGGCCGAGCAGGTGCTCGGCGGGAAGTTCGAGCACCTGGGTACGGGGCAGGCCGCGCACGAGAAGCTGGCGCAGACCCTGCTGGACAGCGGTCACGGCTCGCAGGCCGTGATCACCAGCCGTGACGGCGACAACCGCAGCCACACCTGGCACGCGATGAACCACGAGGGTCAGATCGTCTACAGCGACCCGCAGTTGGGCCGGGTCAGTGACAAGCCGCTGTACGCGGGCGAGGGCGGCCTCTTCGCGATCCCGCTCACCCCCGACCGCGCGCCCGTCCATCCCACCGAGCAGCCCGCCGGCCGCTCGACCGCCGACCACCCCGCCCCGTCGGAGCCGGCAGGCACCGGCGGCACAGGCAACTCGAAGCCGGCTGTCAAGGCCGAAAACCCGTCGGACCGGGCCAACACCAGCGGTATCGGCAAGTCGAAGAAGGACGCCATCGACGAGGCCAAGCGGGCCGAGGCGGCCCGAAAGGAAGCGGCGAAGCGCAAGGACGACCGGTCCGATTGGCAGAAATGGCTCGCGAACGAACAAGCAAAGCCGAACCCATCGGTACGGACGATGGAACGGCTTGCCGAGCGGCTGCGCGTGAGTAGGCAACAGGACGATCTGGCCGCGCGGCAGAACAGGTTGGTCGACGAGCAGTGGACGCTGGCCGAGAAGCGCTACGAGTCGAACCGGCGGCAGTCGAACGCTGAACAGAATCACCTGGACGCGCAGCAGAATCTCCTGGACGCGGAGCAGAGGCGCCTGGACAACCAGCAGAAGCGGCTGGCCGAGCAACAGAAGCGAATCTCCCGGCACGAGGCCCTGGTCGAGCAAGGCGAACGGATCGCTCCGGCGCAGCAGAATGATCCGGCCCGGGCCCAGAACGATGATGAGAGCAAAACGCTGATCGACAAGCAGCGAGAGCTGATCAAAAAGCAGCGAGAGCTGGACGATAATCATCGGAAGTTGAACGATGAACAGGGCGAAGTCGATCGCAAGCAGCAGAAGCTGAATGACCGGCGGGAGGGGCTGTACCTCACGCGGAGGCGCTTGGAGCGCACACGGGAGGAGCTGGACGGCGAAGGCTATCGACTGGAGCACGCCGCGAAGAACGCCAAAACCACTGCTGCCAGGAAGAAATTCCGAGCCGACTCGGCGAACTTCGAGAAAGCCAAGAGTGAACTCAAAGAAGCCGAACGCGGGCTCGCCGCCGCCCAGAAGAGGCTCGAACCCGACCACGAGGGCCTCAAGGGCAAATGGCAGAGGCACGAAGCCAACCAGGCGAAGCTCGACAGGGAGCGCGAGCTCCACGAGCAGGATCAGTATGAGCAGGCCAAGAGCGCACCGGACTCTCGGCGTGAGAAGTCACCGGAGGACCGGAAGCAGCTGGACGGCGAGCGGATCGCTCCTGGCCAGAGCGCTCTCGAAAATGATCGTAAGTCCCCGGAGGAGCGGCGGAATTCGCATATCAAGAGCGAACTGGACATTCGGCGCGAGAAGTTGATCGTGGACCAGCAGCGGCTGGACCGTGAGCAGAGCGCCGTCGATCGCCGGCAGCGAGAGCTGGACGAGAGCCGTCGCAAGTCGGAGCGCGATTTGGCAGCGATCGAGGTCGAGCAGAAGGAGCTCGATGGGAACCGCCGCTCCCTGGACCGCCCGCAGCAGGATCCGAACAGCGATTCGGCGGCGATCGAGGAGCTCGAGGGGAAGCGCCAGTCCCTGAACGAGCAGCAGCAGGATCTGGACAAGCGTCGCCTCAAGTTGAAGAGCGATTTGAAGGAGATCGAGGACGAGCAGAAGGAGATCAACGGGAATCGCCAGGCCCCCTTGAACCGGTGGCAGAGGTGGCTCGACAAGAGCGAGTGGCTTGTCGACAAGCATGGACGGCTGACCAAGGAGGAATCGGCTGACGAGCAGGAAAACCCGTCGGAGGCCCGGCTGAAGGAGCTGGCCGGCCGTCGGAAGCTGCTGAACGAATGGCATGCCGAACAGGCCAAGTTGGAGGAGGGCGGCCCCTACAAGAGGAACCCGGAGGAGTCCGTTTGGCGGGAGCGGGAGCAGGCGTGGGGGGGAACGCAGCACGAAGGCGAGGGGGAGGGGCACGCGGGCGGTGACGGCCAGCAGCGTGTCGACGACCGGACGTGGCCGGCCGCTGAGGGGGGAGATGGCCCCGGGTCGGGCCAGAGTCCGAGCGCGCCCAGCCCCAAACCCGACTTCGTAGATGCCGGACGCGGAAAGGGCAGGTACTACGTTTTCCCGCCGAAGGAGATGACGAACGCCAGCCTCGACGAGGCCTTCACGGAGGCGATCAAGTCCGGAGATTCCATGGCGGCCTCCCTCAAGGAGAAGCTCCCAGCGGAGAACAGGAGGGTGAAGAAGGAGAAGGCCGAGTGGAAACGTGGGCAGTACGAGATGAAGACGGAACTTCCCGGCTGCGTGGCCACCGCGGTGTACGTCGGAGAAAAGGACGGCACGCAGCATTTGATCGTCGCCACTGCGAGCAGCACGAAGGGGGTGCCGAATGATCACACGCCTGCCGATGTCGACCCGATCATCGAATTCGCCTATGCCAAAAAGGGGGACGAAAGGTACGCGGAAATCAAGGATGAGATGGGCTGGAACAGCTACCCCGCCGGTTCCGAGCTAACTCGTTGCAAGTGTGCCGAGCCGAACGTGATGACGAAGGTGCTGGAGCAGGTGCACGGTGGATTCACGGGGGTTGACATGGGCAACCCCCGAGAGGTGCGCAAGGCTCTGGAGAAGTCGAAGGAGATCCTCGGGAAGGCATTCATCCGTCCCCTGGAAACCGGAGTTCGGAAGACGCAGGATGGTTCGGGGTTTGAGGCGGTGAGTAAATACGGTAAATACAAGGCCCCCTGTCCCAACTGTGCCCCGGTGGTGGAATTCTTCGGCATGAAGGTCTTCCAGTTCACGGATTGACCCTGCGGGCCAACATCCGGCATTCCTGACGTTGTGTCGAATTCCGGGTAGTATCTACTGTCGAGACTGCGGCCGACCGGCCGTCCGAAAAGAGAGTGCAGAACGCTCATGCCTCAATCCCCCGACCCCGACGCGACGATGGCGTGGCTGGCCGGCTGCGGCTGGTCGCCCTCGCGTGACATCGGCGAGCGGGCTCGTGAGTTGCTTGCCGGCTGGATGCGCGGCCCGGCGGACGACGGGTCGGAGGGGGAGGAGTCCGCAGCCGTGCGGGAGGCGCTGTCCTTCCTCGGGCGGTTCGGTGACCTGACGCTGCCGACGGCGTCCGGTGGGGCGCTGCGGACGGTGCCGCCCGCGCCGGTCGCTGATGCCGAACTGGCTGAACTGGCAGAGGGGTTGGGCGATCCGGTGGTTCCGGTCGGGACCGAGGTGGACGGGCCGGGGCAGCTGGTGGTCTCGGGTGGCGGCAGCTACTTCTTCCTGAGTGACGACGGTGTCGAGTTCCTCGGCCTCAACCCGTACGCCGTGCTGGACCGGTTCCGGCCGGTCGAGGAGGCCGAGGTGCCGCACACGGTGTCGACGCTGCTCGTCGGGCGGACGGTCTACACCCAGTCCAACTCGGTGGGCGAGGACGAGCCGGAACTGCACCCGGCGGTGCGGGAGTTCCTGGGCGGGCTGCCGCCGTACCAGCGCGAGCCGTTCGCCGCCCGGTGTGCGGAGAGCGGTCTGATCTCCGACGTGCTGAGCCGGCTGGACGAGGAGCGCGGTGACGGGGCGGAGTTGACGCTGGACGAGGCCCGCCCGCACTTCGCCGAGAGCTGGATCCGCAGCATCGCGGTCCGGCCGGACGACGACGCGGAGCACGGCCGGCCGGTGCCGCCCTGCCGTTCCTGCGCGGCCCTGCTGGCCGAGCTCGGTGTCCAGCAGCTGGTCGAGGGGGACGAGCGATGACGGACATCCATTTCACTGCGGGGCTGCGTGAGGCCCTGGTCGAGGCCGGCTGGACCGAGGGCCGCCGACCCACTGCGGAGGCGGACCGGCGACTGCTGATGACGGTCGTCGCGGTCATCGACGATGACGCCCTGGTGGAACCGTCCGAGACGGCGCAGCGTTTCCTCCGGGACTACGGCGACCTGACGATCCCCCAGGTCGGCCTGGGCGTGGAGGTCGCGGCGCACAGTGCCGTGATCGACTCGGAGACGGCGCGCGGCAGCCGTACGGCGGCTTCCGCGCTCGCTCGGAGGCTGGGCGTGTCGGTGTTCCCGGTCGGGCGGACCGGTGACGGTGTGCTCGCCGTCGACGGGCGGGGGCGCCTGTTCCGGCAGGGCCGGAGCGACTGGTGGTACCTCGGGGCGACGCCCGAGGAGGGGCTGGCCCGCCTGGTCGAGGGGTACGCCCCGGCCCGGGTCGGGGTCGGTGGACACTGGTCGGAGCCCGAGCCGTTGCCGCGTGAGGTGCACCGGGACGGGTGGGTCGACACCGGCCCGGCGAGCGAACTGCTGGCGGCCGGGATGGCGCTGGCCGCCGAGGCCACCCGCCCGCTGCGGCGGCACGGGGTGCCGGCGCTCGGCCGACTGGCCCTGACCGTCGAGGGGGAAGGCGTCGAACTTCCGATCCTCTACCGGGAGTTCGATCTCGACGAGGCGGACCCGGAGGGCCGGATCGCCGAGATCGTCGACCGGACCTTCCTGCGGCCCGGGACGAGGCCGGTCCGGGTCACGGTCCGGCTGACCGCCCAGCCCGCCGCGGAGGACGGCTGGGAGGTGCTGGTCGTCGCCCGGGCCGACCGCAGCCGGGAGCTGACGCTCCGGCACCGCAGCCCCGCCGGGCAGCAACTGCCTGATTCGGTCGATGTCACCGCGACCGTCACAGCCCTGTCCGCGCTCGGCGCGGCACATCGCACCACAGGAGGAACGGCATGATCACCCAGGAGCAGGCCCTCACGAAGGCCCAGGCATGGCTGAACGAAGGCGCCCCGGAGGGGGCCGGACGTGAGGTCAGGTTCCGCGAGTTCGATCTCGGTTGGGTGGTGTGGGCCGCGCCCGCGCCGCTGGAGGTCGACCCGGTGACCGGGGCGGTTCGGCCGCCGGCCGATCTCGGGGACTCCACCGGCGTGGTGGACCGGGCGACCGGTGAGCTCAGCACCTGGCCGTCGATCCCGATCGACGCGGTGATCGAGGCGTACCAGGAGCAGCAAGCCGGGCGGTGACCACCGGTGGGGGTGGATGTCACCGCCCACGGCGGCCGGGCCTCAGCACAATGAGGGCCGGCCGCTTCCGCTTTTAGTCAAAAACTGCCCAATCATCACCGGACATTCACGACTGTCTCGGCGCGAAGCGCCCCATCCGGCTACCAGGCGAGTGATTCACACCAGGAATTTACCAACTGCATACCTTCGGGACTGATGTCCCGGTCTGTCGTTCTGTAAAGCTCGTACCGAGGTGACGTCCTGTCACCTCGGCGGACGTGCTTGGCCGGACGCCCCCGAGTGCCTAGTAAAGTTACCTGACAATTGAGCGGGTGCGGCAGCCTCGGGTGCCCTGGCCTGCCCTGAATCCGGTGCGGGCGCTGCGGCGTGCCCGGCCGGTGGGCGGGCCCGACGGGTGTCCGGCCGCCCGGGGGCGGTGACCTGGAGGGGTGGACGATGGCAGACGAGACGGTGTGGCTCGACCTGGACGAGGTCGAGACGGCAGCCAAGAAGATCATGAGCCTGCTGGCTGAACTGGAGGGCCCGGCCAACCACTTGGAGGCCGTGGTCAAGCAGGTCGAGGGCTCGGTGTACGGCACCGACCTGGTCGGAAAGGCCCTCAAGGGCGGCGGGTCCGCGGTCGGTGGCCTGGACAAGCACCAGCAGCAAGTCCTCGAGGGCATCCGCGAGTTGATGAAGAACGCCACCGCCGTCGGGCAGAACCTCCAGACCATGGCTGCCCGGCACCGGGCCAACGACGAACTCCAGGGCGGCGAGATCGGCAAGATCTCCACCCACGGGGACATGCCGGCCGCTCCGCGGGTGCCCGGCGGCCCGGTCGAGGTGACCGCCCCGCTGTCGAGCGAGAACCGCGTGCCGGCCGCCGACCCGGTGACCCCGCCGCCGCCGACCCCGGTCGCGTCGATCGGCAACACCAACACGGACGACGGCTACCAGAGCGTGGAAGCGCCCAAGCTCGACTACAACCACCACAAGGACATCCCGGACCCGATCCGCGGCGGTGGCGGCCCCGGCATGCGACAGGTCATCTGACCGTCCTGTCAAGCGACTTGTTCGTCCGGCGCGGCGGCGTCCGGCTTTCCCGTCGCCCCGCTGCACCGCCGAACCGTCACCCGGGACGCTCACCCGTCCCCGCTCCGACCACGATCGTCACACCGGAGAGACTCCCGCCATGATCGAGCTGCCTGCCGACCTCGCCGAAGTACTGAAGACCGTCCAGAAGAACGAGAACGGGAAGGACATCGCCTTCCCGGACGCCAACGAGGAACTCCTCGGTGAACTCGCCGCCGCCTGGGACAAGTGGAACCAGGTCGCGGACACCAACGTGCGGGCGATCACCGAGGCCGCCCAGCGGGCCATGGCCAGCATGTCCGGTCCCGCCGCCGACAGCTTCCAGCAGTACCTGCAGAAGTTCGCCGGCGGCGACGAATCGCACGTCGCGACCACTCTCCAGTCCGGGCAGTCGGTCGCCAACGCGCTGCACGGCGCGACCGGTGCGGTGACCGACACCAAGAACGAGATGGTCCGTGAACTCCAGTACGTCAAGACGTACATGGAGCAGAACCCGGCGGGCAAGCACGACGACATCGCCAACTCCGAGGGCATCAAGCAGGCCGCAGCCCTCTACCACCAGTACGTCGGCCAGGTCGGCACCCACGTGGACGGCCTGCTGCGGAAGAACGCCACCCACATCGCCGACATGAGCGGCATGGCGAAGACCTGCTCCCTCAACGGGCAGAGCGCGTCCGGCGGTTCGGGCGGGGCGGCCGGAGTGGGCGGAGCCGGTGGGGCGGACGCCGCCGAGGCGGCCGCGCGCGCCCGCGGCAACAACCCGGAGGGGATCTTCGGCGCGGGCGGGGCGGGCAACACCCCCGGCGCGGCGGGCGCCCCCACCCCGTTCTCGCTGCCGGACGCCCCCAACGCGGCGGCCGCGCACCTCGCCGCGGCCGGAGCCGCGGGCGGCGCGGCCGGGTTCGGCGGCATCGGCGACGTGGGGCAGTTCGGCGGGGCCGGCGCGGCCGGTGGGGCCGGATCGGCGGGCGGTGCAGGGCAGTTCGGCGGCGTCGGCGGGGTCGGGTCGGTGGGCGGCGCGGACCAGTTCGGCGGCGGCGGAAGCTCCGGCGGCTCCGGTGGCGGCCCCGCCCTGGCGCCGTTCAAGATGCCCACCCCGAACATGCCCGACTTCGGTTCGGGCAGCTCGGGCAGCGGGGCACCGGTGTTCCACCCGCTCAGCGGCGGCTCCGGCGCGGGCCCGCTGAACCTGGCCGGTCTTGGCGACCTCGGCAGCCTCGGCAGCACGCCCTCGGTCTCCAGCAGCCACTACTCGCCGCTCGGCGGCACGCCCAGCCCCGGCCTGAGCAGCGGCGGCCCCGGCAGCAGCTCCCTCGGAAGCTTCCCCGGGCTCCCCAACGTCGGCAACTTCACCGGAAGTTCGGGCGGCCCCCAGACTCGCAGCCTGACCCCGTTCAAGGGCACCACCAGCAGCCCGTTCAGCGGCTCCGGCGGTTCGACCGCGCGCGGCGGCGCGAGTGGCGCCGGCGGCTCCGCGATGCGCGGCAAGGTCGGCAGCGTCGGCGGGGCCGGTGGCGGCTCGGCGCTGCGCGGCGGCAGCGGCCTCGGCAGCAGCTCGCTGGCCTCCCGGGCCGGCGGCGGAGCCGGACTCGGCGCGGCCGGCGGGGCGTCCGCCAAGGGGATGTCCGGCGCGGCCGGGGCCGGCCGGGTCGGCTCCAGCGGGCTCTCCTCGGGCGGCGCGGCCGGTCGCGGCGCGGCAGGCGGCGGCGCCGCCGGCGGCGCTGCGGGCGGCCACATGCCCGGCATGGGCGGCGCGGGCCGCAGCGGGAAGGGCAAGGACGGCAAGGCGGGCAACCGCTTCCTCAGCCCGACCCGGTTCGGCGCCGAGGGCGAGGAGGAGGACGAGTTGCTGCACGACAGCGGCATCCTCGGCCAGGCCGGCGAGGTTGGCGAGCGCGACCGCCACTGGCACCGCGCCCGCCGCCGCTGGCTGGACGACGCCCGCTCCGACGGCACCTTCATCACCCCCGAGCCCGCGCCCACGCCGGTCGCACCGGCCGGCCCCGCCAGCGAGCAGGAGGCCCTCAGCCAGCTGGCCGGCATCCTGCTCGGCACGGGCCCGGGCACGGACGCGGGTGCGGGTGCAGGTGCCGGGGATGCGGCGGACGGCTCCGCGGCTGGCGGTTCGGGGATCGGCGGTGCCGGGGCAGCGGACACGAGCGCACCGGCTGCCGACCTGGCGAGCCGCCGGGAGAGCGCCGCGGCCCCGGCGGAGACGCCCGGCGGCGGCGCGGACGACGGCTACCTGGAGCGTTCGCGCAGCGCCGCCGCCCGCCGAGGGCATGCGGACGTACCGGCCGCCGCTTCGCCGGGCACCGCGGCAGGTGCTGCGGCGGGTGCGGACGAGAAGCCGCAGCGCGCCCCGCTCCGCGAGGAGGGCGGCTTCCAGGTACCCAGCCCGTTCCTGCGCGCCGCGCTGTCCCGCCTGGCCACGTCCGGCGCTCCCGCCACGGACTGACCGCGTCCGCCGTCGAACCGAACTGACGAAGGATCACCATGAGCAACGACGAGCAGGCCTGGTACGCCGCCACCGAAGCCGCGGAACCCGCCCGGCCCCGGGTGGGCGCGGTCGCCCCCGAGCCGTTCCAGCAGGCCGAGGCGGGCACCCCGCTCCGTCCGTTCGAGCGGGTCGAGATGGCGACCCCCGTCGAGCCGTTCGAACCGGTCGAGCAGGCGCGGTCGGCGCGGATCGCCCCCGAGGCGTTCCAGCGGGCGGAGGCGGCGACGCCGGTGGAGCCGTTCGCGCCGGCCGATGCGGCGACGCCGGTGGAGCCCCGGGTGATGGCGGACAGGGTGTTGCGTCAAGGTGAACCGGTGGCCGCTGCGCAGCCGGTGGAGCCGTTGCAGCCGTTGCAGCCGGCCGATGCGGCGACGCCGGTGGAGCCGTTCACGCTGGCCGATGCGGCGACGCCGATGGAGCCCCGCCTGATGGCGGACAAGATGCTGCGCCAGGGTGAACCCGTCGCCGCCGCACAGCAGTTGCACCCGTTGGTGGCCGAGACGCCGGTGGAGCCCCGGCGCACGGCGGACAGGGTGGGGACCGTGGTGGCGGGCAACCGGGCCGGAGCCAAGCCCGCGGCCGGCGGCCAGGGCGGGTCCGGGAGCGGCCAGGGCTTCCAGGTCGACCCCGGGCAGTACCAGGCGGCGGTGTCGCCGATGCTCGCCGTCTCCGAACAGGTCGGCTCGCTGTACAGCATGCTCAGCTCGTACCTGCCCGCGCTGGAGTCCCAGAACCCGTGGGGCAACGACGAGTCGGGTAAGCAGTTCGCCGAAGGCGACAAGGGCTACCTGAAGTACAGCAAGGACACCCTGGACGTCATCAAGGGCCTGCCCGAGGCGCTCAAGGGCATCGCCGACGGCCTGAAGGCGATGGCCGACGGCTACCAGAACGCCGATCAGGGCGTCATCGACGAGTTGGACAGCGTGGACCCCGGCAGCGCGCCGATGCCGGCCTCGCCCCAGCTGTCGAACCCGGTCCCGATGCGGATCACCCCGCGGATCTCCCAGAGCGGAAGGCACTGACCAGATGGCTGTCGAACTCCCGGAGCCCCTCCAGTGGGTGCTCCTGCTGCTCGCGGGCTGCCGCTGGCCGGAAGCCGACGAGGACCAGCTCCGTGACATGGCCGACCACTGCCGCAAGGCGGCGGAAAGCCTGAAGGACGCCGCGCAGAGCGCCGACGCCACGGTCAAGCGCGCGCTGGAGGGCCAACAGGGCGTCGCCGCCGAGGCGTTGGGCAAGTACTGGGAGAAGTACTCGGTCGGCAAGGGCACCGAGCAGGACCCCGGCTACCTGCCCGGCGCGATCAACGCGCTGAACGGCATGGGCGACATGCTGGAGCAGGTCGCCAACTCCGCGGAGACGGCGAAGATCACGATCATCGCCCAACTCGGCATCCTCGCCTTCGAGATCGCGACCGCGGAGGCCGAAGCGCCGTTCACCGCGGGCGCGTCGATGCTGGAGGTGCCCGCGTTCATCGCGGCCAGCAAGGCCACCGTCTCGGCCACCCTGAAGGTGCTGCTGAAGGAAATGATCACGATGGCGGTCAAGCAGGCCGCCCAGATGGCTGCGATCAACTTCCTGGCCCAGGGCATCGAACTCGCCGAGGGCCACCGGAAGAGCATCGACATGAAGGAAGTCGGCATGAGCGCGGCCGGCGGTGCCGTCGGCGGCGCCTCCGGTCACCTGCTCGGCGCGGGAATCGCCAAGGGCGCGGAGAAGCTCGGCGCCGAGGCCGCACTCAAGACCACCGCCGGCAAGATGGCCACCGGCGCGGCGGTCGGCGTCGGCGCGGACGTCATCACCCAGGCGGTCACCACCGGCAAGGTCGACGGCAGCTCCCTGCTCGGCTCCGGCCTCTCCGGCGGCGCGGGCGCGGGCCTGCACGCGGGCGCGTCCGCGGCCAAGGGCCACTTCGCGACGCCCAAGGCGGCGGAGGCGCCGAAGCTCCCGGGTTCCGGCGCCGGTGCCGGTGAGCACGGCGGTACCCCCAGCTTCAACAAGCCCGATACCTCGGTGGGCAACAGCGCGTACCACGGGCCGTCCGGCGACTCCGGCAGTTCCGGCAGCTCCGGTACCCCGCACACGGCGGACTCGGGTTCGTCGAGCTCGGGTGCGGGTGCGGGTGCGTCGCACGAGACGAGTGCTGGTGCTGGTGCGGGTGCGTCGAAGGTGAACGGGCTGAGCCCCTTCGGTGCGGGACGTGGCGGCGACGCCCCGTCCGCCGTCGGTTCGCCGTCCGCCGAGCACAACGCTGCCCCGGCACCGAGCCACGAGTCCGCCCCGGCCCCGGCCCCGGCTGCCGCTCCGCGCGAGCAGGCGGCGACGCACGTCCAGGAGCAGACGGCTCCCCGGACCGAGTCGCAGCCGGCTGCGGCGGCGCACGAGTCGACGCCCCGACAGGAGGCGTCGTCCCCGGTTCACGAGAACGTCGGCCCGCGCAGTGAGTCGCAGCCGGCTGCGCCCGCGCAGGAGTCGATGCCGCGTCAGGAGAACGTCGCGCCGGGGGCGGAGCAGTCCGTGCCGCGTCAGGAGGCGTCGGCGCCGGTTCACGAGAACGTTGCTCCGCGCAGTGAGTCGCAGCCGGCTGCGCCCGCGCAGGAGTCGATGCCGCGTCAGGAGAGTTTTGCGCCGGGGGCGGAGCAGTCCGTGCCGCGTCAGGAGGCGTCGGCGCCGGTTCACGAGAACGTCGGCCCGCGCAGTGAGTCGCAGCCGGCTGCGCCCGCGCAGGAGTCGATGCCGCGTCAGGAGAACGTCGCGCCCACCCACGAGTCGGTGACGCCGCGCTCCGAGCCGCTGCCGGCTCCGCCGCCGTCGTCGCCCTCGCACGAGACGGTGGCCTCGCACGCCGCGTCGCAGGAGCACAACTCCGTGCCGCTGCAGGAGACTGCCGTCCCGTCGCGCGAGTCGGTCCCGGTGTCGCACGAGAACGTGCCGCCGCAGGCCGCCGGGGCCGGGCACGAGTCTGTTCCGCGTCAGGAGAACGTGGCATCGGCGCAGGAGCCGGCGCAGGTCTCGAACGTCCACGAGGCGGCTCCCCGTCAGGAGAGCGTCGCACCGTCGCCCGAGTCGGTCCCCGCTGCGCACACCGCGCCGCAGACGCACGAGTCGGTGCTTAGGCAGGAGGGCGTCACGTCCTCGCACGCCACTGCGGAACCGACCCCCGTCCAGCAGTCGATCCCGCGTCAGGAGAGCGTCAACCCGGCGGCTGCGCACGACACTTCGGCCGACTACGAGCCCACTCCGCAGAACGATCCGCGGGAGCCGCGGCCGAGCGGTGCCGGGGCGTCCTCGATGCCCAACCTGGCGGGTGTGCTCGGCGGTGCCGGGCACGCGGCGGGGGCCGGTGGCGGGACCCACCTGGACGGCGGGACCCGGCTCTCGGCCGGGCCGGCCACGACGCGTCCGGCGGCGGGGCCGGAGCAGGTGCCGGGGCAGATCGTTCCGGACGGGTTGGGTGACACCGCGCCGACCGCGAACACCGCGCAGAGCCCGATGGCCGGTGCGCCGATGGCGGGCGGTTTCACGCCCGGCCCGGTCGGCGGGGCCGGCGGGCACGGCGGCGGGTCCGGGGCCTCGGCCCACGCCGCGCCGTCCACGACCGTCCCGCACCAGGGCGGGGCCAGGCCGGCTGCCACCCCGAACCAGGCCGGTCCGGTCGGCGGCACCATCCGCCCGGGCGCGGGCCGGACGTCCGAGCCGAGCAACGGCGCGAGGCCGGTCGGCGGGACCAGGCCCGGCAGCGAGACCAGGCCGGTCGGCGAGACCAGGCCCGGCAACGGCAACGAGCCGACGACGAACCGCCCGGACCCGGAGCAGGTGCACGACCAGCTGCTGGACCGTCAGCGGCAGGAACGTCAGGAGGAGCTCGACCGGTTGGGCCGGACGGCCAACGTGCGGGACGCCGTCGAGCAGCTCGGCGGCACCCAGCGGGACATCTCCCGGATCCGCCCGGCCGACGCGGACCGGCTGCGGCAGGACCTGCCGGGCATGACGCCCGAGCAGCGGTCCCAGGAACTCGCCAACCTCAAGCCGGAGAACCGGCGTTGGCTGGCCCGCGACCCGAAGTTCGTGGACGCGCTGAAGGACGCGCTGCCGCCGAAGGACTTCGCCAAGGTGGCCTCCGAGCTGATCGTGCACGTGGACCCGCGGGCCGAGCAGGCCCCGTCCGCGCGCCTGGAGGCACAGCAGCAGGTCGCCCGGTTGCTCCAGGACCCGGACACCGCAGCGCAGTTGATGAAGAACGGCGCGGACGTGGCGGTCGTCCCGAAGGACGTCCGGATGCCCGACGTCCCGGGCCTGCACGACCTGCGCGGTACCAGCAACAACTCCGAGGCGGGCGGCGGTCGCGGCTACGACGACATGCGCGGCTCGGGCGGCAGGCACTCGGCCGTCACCGAGGAGAACCTGCTCGGCGAGCACACCACGATCGGCAACTCCTCCCACTACGCGGACGGTTACTCCACCACCACGCACGAGTTCAGCCACACCGTGCACGAGTACGGGCTGAACGGGCACGACAAGCAGACGATCACGGACGTCTTCAACAAGAAGAAGGCGGACGCGGAGGCCGGCAAGCCCGTGCACTGGCCGGACGGCGACACGCTCGGCAACTACTCGTCGAGGAACGAACAGGAGTACTTCGCCCAGGCCACCAACGCCTACCTGGGGACGAACCACGGCACCGACCCGTACACCAACGTGCCGCGCAACAACGGCCCGGAGTGGGTGAAGCAGCACGAGCCCGAGCTGTACCCGCTGCTGAAGAAGCTCTACGGCGAGGACCCGTCCGCCATCCACGACGGCGCCGCGAACCCGGTGCGCGAGACCACCGAGCAGAACGCCACCTACGAGGGCTTCCGCGAGTTCATGGAGCACGTGGACGGCACCGGCGGGACCACCGAGCACGCGCCTCCGGCCGCCGAGCACGCGCCTCCCGCCGCCGATCACCTGCCGCCCCTGCCCGATCACCTTCCGCCCGTGCCCGAGCACCAGCCGCCTGCGTCCGAGCCCCGGCCGCAGACCGACACGCCGTCGGCGAAGGACCAGCTCCCGCCCCCGCCGCCCGCCAACACCCCGGCCGGGCACAGCGGTTCGGCCCAGCCGCCGGCGGCGAAGGGCAGCGAGTACACGCACAAGATCGACGGCAAGAAGACCTTCGACACCATCGACGACTTCCTCGGCAACTCCCCGGAGTTCAAGGATGCCCGCGGCACGTTGGAGGGCTACTCGCGGGCCGATCTGGAGGACAAGGACACCGACGCGATCCTCTCCCAGTACCGGAACGAGAAGCGTCTGCACGTGGACGTGCTGTCGCGGAACGCGGACGGACTGCACCAGGCGGTCGCCAAGCTGAACGAGGAGGTGACGGCCGCCAAGACCGAGCGGGACAAGGGCGGCCACACCCCCGAACAGCGTGCCGAACTCCAGGACCGGTACGAGAAGTTGAAGGCTGCCAGGGACAGCGCCCAGGAGCAGACCGACCGGCTGGCGATCTTCGAGCACGAGCGGCTGAAGGGTGACACGAAGCGCAAGGACCTGGCGGACCGCCTCAGGGACCGGCAGGAGGCGGAGGTGCGGGTCCTGCCGAAGACCATCGAGCGGATCCGGGCCGAGGAGAAGCGCGTCGACGAACTGCTGAAGGAGGCCAAGGCCAACCAGGCGGTCGCCACCAAGTCCAAGGACGTGCACAAGAAGCGGGTCGACGACCTGGAGCTTCAGCAGAAGAAGTTGCAGGGGGACCGCGAGCAGCGGGAGAAGGACCTGACGGCCGCAAAGGCGGCGGTCGACAAGAAGGCTCCGCCGCGTACCGGCGGCACCCGCGACGAGGGCGTGCCGGTACCCGTGCCCCCTCCCGGGCGGGTGACCAAGAAGGCGGATCCCTGGAAGCCGTTCGAGGACAGCTACCACAAGGCCTTCGGGTACTCCGAGCACGGGCTGATGCAGGAGCAGCCGCACGCCGAGAAGGTCGTGACGCGGATGAAGGACGGCAAGGTCAAACTGGCCGATGCCGCCGTCAACCGCAACCACGTGATCGCCGACTACATGGTGCACAAGTACGTGACGGCGGCGGTGTACAAGGCGCGTTCGCTGGACGAGGCCGAGCACCGGGCCGTCTCGGACGCGTTCGGCGACTTCGTGACCGCGATGGCCCCGGACCGGCTCCGGATCTACGACACGTTCGGCGCCCAGGCGGAGTCCCGGCTCGCCGAGGGCAGCCCGGAGCACGCCTTCCTGGTCCGCCAGGACCTGGCCGCCACCGTTCACGACGTGGACCTGCGGACGACGTACGGCAACGAGCGGCTGGCGGACGCGTTCGATTCGCGCGGGGTCACCGACCGCGACAGCGCCGAGGCGGCCGTGGCGAGCCTGGAGCACGAGCTCGGCCGGTCCGGCCTGGACGTGTCCGCCCGCGGCGAGCTCGACCGGCTGGCCGCCGAGGTGGCCAAGGTGAACCCGGCGGGCCCGTCCCACGAGCAGCTCACCGCCGTGCACGACGCGATGGGGGCGGTCGAAGGGAAGATCAAGCAGGGCGCCGTCGACGACCTGGCGCTGGTCAACGGCATCACCGGACCGCAGAAGATCGACGAGACGGTGGCCTCGCTCCGCGCCGCCGCCGAGCACGGCGGGCCGCTGACCCCCGAGCAACAGCGGCGGCTGGCCGGCCAGTTGGACGATCTCGCGGGTCACGTCGAGCAGGCGGGTCGGGTCGGACAGGCGGGCCCGAAGGCGGACGCGCTGCGCGAGTTGGGACGCAACCCGGGCGACCTCTCGACGCCCGAGACCCAGCAGCGGTACCGCGACCTCGCCGACCAGCTGGCGGCCGACCGGGCCGACGTGCGCCGGAGCGAGATCGACCGGCGGCTGTCCGAACTGGGCGATCCGACCGGACCCATGGTCCCGCCGAAGGCCAGGGAGAAGAAGCCGAACGACCCCTTCGAGGAGACGCCGGCCCACAAGGACCTGATCGGCGCGCAGAGTTCACTGGCCACCAGCCAGAAGGCGAAGACCAAGTCCGAGCAGGCGGCCAACGCGGCCGACGCCGCCCACACCACGGCCAAGGCGAAGGCCGACAGCTCCGCCAAGGACGCCGCCGACCACCCGGGCGACGCCGCCAAGCAGCAGAAGGCGGCGAAGGACGCCGCTGCCGCGGAGGAGACGGGGAAGAAGGACACCGACGCGCAGAAGGACCTGAAGCAGAAGCAGGACGCCGTCGATGCCGCCGGCCGGCGGCTGGCCGACGCCCAGCAGGTGCGCGACCGGGTCAAGCAGCTGTACGACGACCAGCTGACGTCCAGCTCGACGAAGTCGGAGAAGGTGCTCGCGTCCCGGAACGCCCAGATGCTGT
Source organism: Kitasatospora sp. NPDC092948 (assembly GCF_044754805.1). Lineage (NCBI taxonomy): Bacteria > Bacillati > Actinomycetota > Actinomycetes > Kitasatosporales > Streptomycetaceae > Kitasatospora > Kitasatospora sp. NPDC092948. The sequence continues at coordinate 553,698 of NZ_JBIVPU010000001.1, forward strand.
TCGACCGGGATCTGGTCGCCCAGCAGTACGGCGGCATGCACGCGCGCGCCGGGGCGGGAGAGAACCACCCGGCCGCCATGTTCGACCAGGCGCTGACGGCGCGCGCCGAGGACGTGCCCGCGCTGATCGAGGAGATCACCGCCGGCCTGTCCAACAGCGCGTCCAACCTGCGATTCGGCGACGACCGGGCCAACCAGTGGATCCAGAACTTCCTGGACCCGCACCTCATCCGCGACCCCGAGCTGCTGACCGCCGTCGCCCACGAGCAACTGCCGCCGGAGACGCTGTACGCGCCGCACACCGCCGACCTGTTGCAGGCGGTGCGCGGCCTGGAGGCGAACGGGCTGGTGCCGCCGGAGCTGCGCGACATCATGGCACCGAAGACCCAGGGCGACCTGGACAAGGTGGTGAAGGGCAACGACCCCAGCCCGAGCTCCCGGATCATCGCCGACGACATCGGCGTTCCGGCCGGGCACGCCGACAAGCTCCCGGTCTCCTCGTCCGGCGAGTTCGCCAACCGGGCCGACGCCGCCGAACTGACCGACGACCAGCTGAGCCGCCTCGGCGTGGAAGGCCTGTACCGGCCCGACCACGTGGCGCAGCCGACGTCGACGCCCGACCACGACGTGGTGATGGCCGACGCCGACTCGCAGACCGCGCACCGTCCGGACACCGACGTGCAGATGCACGACGGGACGGCCGACACCCCGAACCGGAAGCGACGCCGGGACGACAGCGACTCCGACGCGGAGGACCTGCCGGACGCCACTCGCCGCCGGCTCGACAACCTCACCCTCGGCGGGTCGACGCCGCCCCCGCCGCCGCCCGCGCCCACTGCGCACGGTACGGGCACGGGCACCCGGGGGTTCGGCAGCCCGGTCGCTCCGCCGCCCCCGCCGCCGTCGAGCACCGTCCGCGAGGGCGTGCCGTCGGGCAGCGGTCACCACTCGACGCCGCCACCGCCTCCGCCCGTCAGCAATCATGACGGTGCGTCAGGAGCGGTGCACGAGACGACCGTTCACGAGTCGACGCCCCAGGACGCGCCGCTGCACGACCAGCAGCCGCCGCACAACCAGCAGCCGCCGCTGGCCGAGCCGTTGCTGCCGCCGCGCGGCACCGTGGAGCACTGGCTGGTGACGGACCCGGCCGAGCTGCTGTCGAAGGCACCGGTGTCGGTGTCCTTCGCCGACGGCGCGATGCAGCGGATGCCCGAGCTGGCGAAGCACCAGGCGAACGCCTTCGTCGCCGCCGTCGAGGCCGCGGACCGGCACTGGTTCACGGTCGAGCCGGACCGCTCCAACATCGGTCCGGGCAAGAACGGCTTCGTGCTGGTCCCGGCCTGGGAGAAGTACCGCCAGCACGACCCGAACTTCCTGGAGCCGCCGGCCGGCATCAAGCTGCCCGAGCCGAAGGAGGACCACCACTACGTCACCGGCTCGTACGTGCCGTACAAGACCGGCCGCCCGGACCCGAACGTGCCGGGCGCGATCGGCAAGACCGTGGTGCCGATGCACCCGGACCCGTCGCGGCCGGGCGACGGGCTGGTGCTGACCGGCGGCATGAACGGCTGTGCGTTGGCGATCACCGACGTGACGCCGCACAGCTTCACCGTCTGGCACGTCCAGTCGTACACCTCGTCCTCGAACCTCGGCCTGACCGCGGACTTCCGGGCCGGCAAGTCGGTCACCGACTGGTTCGGCCTCGACGAGTACCGGTCGCCCGAGCAGTCCCAGCTGTACGAGGCCACCAACATGCTCAAGTACGGCGAGCACGGTTGGGAGGTGATCAGCCACGAGGTGATCCAGGAGGCGGGCAACTACCACATCGGCCGGGAGAACCGGCGCCCGCTGAACTTCGAGCCGCCCACCGAGGCGGACCGGGTCCGGATGACCGTCGGCACCTACGAGGTGACCGCCCGCGAGCAGCTCGAACGGTTCGACACGGCCGCCGCGGGGGTGCTGGGCGGCCTCAAGCGGGACAACTTCGCGTTCGGGCTGCTGGAACAGCAGATCGGCGAGATGCGCGGCCACCTGACCGGCCAGCTGGAGACCGTCACCGCTCTTCGGCAGCCCGGCCACACCCTGGAGGACGTCCGCAACGTCACCCAGCAACTGGCGGCCGACGCCGCGCAGAACGTGCACGCCACGAACGACCGGCTGCTGCTGATCGAAGGCTCCATGCGGACGCTGCTCGGCGAGGGCGGCGGGCCCGGCGCGGGTGCGCCGCCGCACTCGCGGCAGGGGAAGATCGACCAGCTGCTCCAGGAACTCCACCCGGAGAGCGGAGGCCGCTGGATCGACCGGATGGGCGAGGACGCGACGAAGCAGATCCAGGCCCACCAGGCGCCGCCGCCTCCGCCGCCGGCCGGCGAGGGCTTCGGCACGCCCGCCACGGGGCAGCACGGCACCGATCAGTACGGCACCGGGCAGCACAGCACCACCAGCCACGACGTCGAGCCGATGGACATCGACAGCCCGACGTCAACCACGCCAACCACCGGACACGAGAGGGTGGTTGAGAGCGGCGGCGAGACCGTTCCCCGGGAGGAGGCCCGCAACGACCGCAAGCGCGGTCGGGACGACGACGGGGTGACGATCCGCAGGGAGGTCGAGCCGGACCGGCCGCAGGCCAAGCGGCAGCGCACCCCCGCGTACGAGAACTCCGACGCTGTGATGTACGACCGCGGCTACCAAGCGGTCGGCCCGCAGCACGAGTTGACCGGGCAGCTGGTGGACTACCTGGGCGGCGCATCCAAGTTGCACCCGCCGATGAGCAACTCGCTGCTCCAGAAGGTCAATCCGCACCAGTCGCCGGTGCGGCCCGCCGAGGGCTTCCAGCCCGGCCGCGACCTGAACGCCTGCTTCGAGAACGTCGAGGCGTACCGGGACACCCACTTCGGGCGCCCCCGGGTCTCGGGGCAGACCCTGCACGGCACGGTCGAACCGATCCCCGGCAACGTGCTGTGGAAGCGGCACGACGGGCCCGCGCTGTTCGGCGAAGGGCCGGACGCGGTCAACGGGCTGCTGGCGAAGGTGAAGGCCGGTGGGCCGGGCAGCTTCGCCACCGTGCTGGGCGCGGGGCAGACCGGCGCCGGGCACGCCGTCGCGCTGGTCCACGACCGGGACGGCACGCTGCGCTGGGCCGACCTGACGGACCGCCGGGTGGTTCCCGCCCGGCCCGGGGAGATGCCCTACAGTTTCGACCCCTCGTGGACGCTGTGGGCCTCCGTCGCGGACCGGCACGAGACCAACATCTCCGGGCCGCACGACCCGCAATTCATGGAGCGCTACAGCACGTTCACCCGCGACGAGCCGTTGCCGCACGACACGTCCGAGCCCATGGACATTGACGACGGCTTCGGCGCCGAGCACGCCAAGCTCGACCACACCGACCCCGAGGCCGTGCACCCCGAGGCCGTGCACCCCGAGCAGGCGCCGAAGAACGCCGTGCCGCAGCCGAGCGTCCCGCAGTCGACCGACCGGACCTCGTCCGGTGACGAGGGACCGGACACGCCCGGGCTGACCACGCCCGCCACCCCGCCGCCGAGCACGCCCGGCGGCAGCACCGGCGGCCGGGTGACCGGCGGGCCGACCCGCCCCCGATCGGCCTCGGCCCCGGCCGAGTTCGGCCCGCGCAGCACGACCACCACCGAGTCCCGCCCGGCGGCGGGCCAGGGGAGCACGCCCCGTTCGACCTCCCCCGAGGGGGCCGAGCGCACCGGGCCGCCGTCCACGTCGGACCCTGTCCACGGGTCGGAGGCGGAGTTGCGGCCGTCCACGCCGGAGTCCGTTCGTGCGCCGGAGGCGGAGTTGCGGCCGTCCACGCCGGAGTCCGTTCGTGCGCCGGAGGTGGAGTTCCCGCCGCCCGGGCAGCGGGTGCTGGTGGCCGGGGACGGCTACTGCCTGCTCCGTTCGGTCGCGGTCGGCGCACCGGAGCTGGGCGGTCCGCGCGAGTTGCAGGCCGCGGTCGGGGAGCACTTCCGGGCGCTGCGCCCGGAGGAGTGGCCGGCCGAGGTGGTCGCCAACTACCGCGGCAACATGCTCAGTCGGGCCGACCTGCCCGCGGGCGACCTGCTGGCGCACCTTCCCTCCGACGCCCGGGAGGCGTTCAGGGGGCTGCCCGTCGACCAGCTCCGGGAGATCGTCGGTCAGCACCTGACCGACAACGCGCCCCCGCCGTCCGCCCAGGAACGGGCAGCCCTGCTCCGGACCGTCCAGGACTGGGACACCCGCTGGCAGTCGACCGAGGGCGAGATGCTCCCGGCGGCGACCGCCCACGCGCTCGGCCTCCGGCTCCGGGTGGTCGACCACGACGGCACCACCCAGGCCGTCTTCGGCCCCCAGGACGGACGCCAGGTGACGGTGTACCGCGCCAGCGACCACTACGACGGCAGCGAACCGCCGCTGTCGAACCCCCCGGTGTCCGAGCACGTCCCGGTGTCCGAGCACATTCCGGTGTCCGAGCAACTCCCGGTGAACGACCACGCGCCGGAGACCGGCGACACGTCGACGACCGATCACGTCCCGACCACCGATCACATCCCGCCGACCGATGACGTCCCGCCGACCGATCAGGTTCCGCCGACCGACCGTGCCCCGGTCGTCCCGCAGCCGGACGAGACGCCCGGACCCGAGCCGACGCCCCGGCCGGAGGCCCTCGCGCCGAAGCCGATCGCCGGCACCGACCTGGTGGTCGGGCTGACCGGTAACGAGAAGGCCGTGCGGGACAAGGTCATCGACGTCCTCGCGCAGGCCGTCCCGGGCGACCGGGCGGCGGCGCGGGCGTTCGCGGATGCGCACTTCGGGCCGGCGACGCTGCGCCCGATGCTCGGCGCGCTGTCGCGGGGCGAGGTATGGACGGCGCCGTTCGACGGCAACGGCTGGAGCGGCAGCGTCAAGCTGCGCGGCGAGGTCACCGGGTCGACGCACCTGCGCACCGAGAAGATCGAGTTCGAGAACGGCGCCGACCGGACGGTGGCGACCGGGACCAGCCGGGACGCGCAGTGGCAGTTCAACGTCGGCGTCCAGGCCCGGCAGTCGCGCGGTGTCGGCGATCCGTCGGAACTCGTCGCGTACTACCACGACCGCGGCCAGGCCGAGGTCAACCTGGACCTGGGCGGCACGGTGGCCCGGTCCAAGACCAGCGGGCCCGCCGAGGTGTACCGGTCGACGATGCGGCTGGACCTCGACTTCGGCGACCTGCGCCGCAACGGCGAGCCGGTGCAGGGGAGTTCGGGCGGTCGCACGGATCGGGTGGACCTCGATCTGACCGTCGCCGTCCCGGAGCGGCCCGAGGTCGCGCCGGGCGGCGAGCTACGGGTGCCCCCGCAGCGGCTGCTGGACGGCCGGGTCGGTGGCCAGGAGATCGTGCTCGACCTCGCGCCGCGCGGCAGCTCCCAGGGCCGGCTGCCCGTGGAGTCCCTGCTGGACGGCGCGGAGGCGGCGGCGAAGCGTGAATTCGGCGGTCACTGGCCCGAGTTGCGCGAGAAGGTGCTCGCCGAGGTCGACTTCGCCCGGCTCCAGCGGGACTTGAAGAGCATGACGGCCGGCGAACCGGTGTCCGTCACGCTCACCGACGTCCGCGGCAAGCAGGTCGGCACGGTCGAGATCAGCGCGCGGGTCGGCGAGTTGAAGCAGGTCGGCACCACCAAGGAGACCGAGTTCAACATCGGCACCACCGTGCAGCAGGTGCGCAGCACGTCCGCCGGCCACGGCCACGCGGCCCAACTCGGCTTCTCCGCCGGGGTGAAGGCCGGCACCGCACTGATCGGTGGCGGCGGTGCCGGACGGCTCGGCCGCGACCACGTGGAGATCAGCGGCGACGCCCGGACCTCCCAGCTGACCAGCAAGTCGAAGGTGCCCGGCGTGCTGTACGACGGCACCGTGCACTTCGACCTGTCGTTCAACGGCAAGCCCGTCGCGCACGACCCGGCCGCGGCGCACGACGCGGTCACGGCGGACGTCCGGCTGCTGGTCGACCGGGCGGACACCACCGACACCCCGTCCGAGACGTCGACTCCGGTGTCCCGGAACGCCGGTGAGTCGCACGAGGTGGTCAGCCCGCCGGACAGCGTCTGGCGCGGCGGCAACGACAGCGGTGGGCTGGGCGAGACCGTGGTGGTCCGCGACCTGGAGAGCACGGCGGCGCTCCGTGCGGCGCTGGACGCCAAGGGCCGGGAGCGGTTCGGCGACGACTGGAACGCCGTCCGGGACCAGGTCATGCAGGGCTTCAGCCAGCCGAACCTGGCCGCCCGGCTGACCGGGATGACCCGCGGCGAGCCGCTGGAGGTGAAGATCCCCGGCAAGGAGGGCCTGGTCGTCACGGCCACCGCCCGGGTGGAGGAGATGACCTACCGCCGGGAGGACGGCAAGGCGGAGCTCAACACCGTCAACGAGACGAGCACGTTCAGCGTGGACCGCCGGCTGGACGCCCGCACCACGCTGGAGCAGGGCCAGCTCGGCGGCAGCGTCGCCAAGGCCACCAAGACGGCGCCCGGCGCGGAGATCGGCGTCACCGGCGCCGGTCAGCAGCGCCGGCGGGCCGGCGGGCAGGGCCGGCAGGCCGACCGGGTGTACGCCAGCGGCAAGTACAGTGCGCCGCAGGTGATTTACGGGGCCGAGCTGAGGGTGGACGTGCACGTCGGCCGCCCCGGCGAGGCGGGCGCCGGACGTCCGGACTTCTCGGAGCCGGTCCGCGTCGAGGTGGGCATGGACGCCCGGGAGACCGTGAAGGTCCAGGCGCCCCGCACCGAGGACGGCGTCATCGGCTTCAAGCGCCCCGAGGACACCGCGCCCCGGCCTGCCGAGCCGACCGCCGAGCCGACCGCCGCCCCGACCACCACGCAGACCGCCGCCCGCACCGAGCAGGCCCCGTACGCCGCGCCGTCCCGGATGACGGGGCGTCACGAGCTGAACGCTTCCTATGTGGTGCACACCCTGAGCGGCGCCGACAAGGTGCGCGCCGAGGTGGAGAACGCGGTGCGGTCCAAGCACGGCGAGCCGTCGGAGGAGGTCAGGCAGCGGATCGCCGCGAGCTTCGACCGGGTCGCGCTCAAGGCCCAGCTGTCGCAGCTCACCCGCGGCGGGCGGATCACCGAGACCGTGTCCGGCAAGACCTGGTCGGCCGAGGTGACCGTCACGGCGAAGCTGGGGGAGTCGACCTACCACTCCCGGGCGGAGAAGTACGAGTTCGAGTCCGGCACCCGCACCTCCAGCGGCCAGGGCAACCTGCGCGACAGCCGGGACCGGCTGAACGGCGGCGGCCAGGTCAAGGTGAAGACCGAGGTGGTGGACGTCAGCGGCGGCTACGCGTACCGGCTGGACCGCGGCTACGGCCGGGCGGCGGAGACCGTCGGCTCGGCCTCCAACCGCGGCAAGCACGTCGAGCCCGCCGTGTTCTTCGACGTCACCGCGCCGTACGAGGTCAAGGTCGCGTTCAAGCGGCTGGGCCTGCCCGACGGGGTGCACAGCGCGGACGTGGAGACGGTGGCACGGGTGGCCGTCCCGGCGCGCGACGCCGTCCCGAGCGGTGGGGCGGTCGAGCGCACCACCGAGACACTGCCGAAGGGCTTCGCGGAGGGGCGGCGACTGGACTCCTCGGCGATCGTCACCGACATCCACGCGCTGCCCGGAGCAGCGGACGGAGCTCCCCGGCGGACCCTCGGCGAGTCGGTGCTGTCCCAGGTGGAGTCCGGCTGGAAGCGCGGCGGGCTGCGCCGGAAGGCGGCAGGGCAGCCGGAGTTGACGCGCAATCCGTTCGGCAGCGACTGGGCGGGCATCCGCGGCAAGCTGGACGCGGAACTCACCCCCGACCGGCTCCAGTCCCGGCTGAAGGCGATGACGGCCGGCGACGAGATCGTGGTGCGGCACGGGCGGACCACCGTCCGGATCGGCGCCCAGCTCCGCGACCGGATGGTGCACCTCGGCGACGCCGGCACCACCGAGTTCAACGCCGGCACCGATGTGCAGCGCAGCTTCGCCCAGACCGGCAGCACCGGCACCGGCCACCAGGGCACCCTCGGCGTGGCGACCGCCGTCCCGGTGCCCGGCGCGCCCGCCGTCTCGGTGACGGCCGGCCTGACCGGCACCGGCGGCCACGGCCACGACCACGTGGAGACCGTGACCCGGGGCACCGCGGCCGGGGCCGCCACCAAGGCCAAGCTGCCCGGCAGCGCCTACGCGGGTGAGGCGGAGCTGCAGTTCACCATCACCCGGCGGCCCTGGTTCGGCGAGCAGGTGTACCAGCGGCGCACCGCGGCGATCGGGTTCGAGGCGCTGGTCGAGACCGGGGAGACGGTACCCGCGGCCGGTGGCGCGCGGGAGGCCGCCGCCGTCCGGGCGCCCGAGTCGGTGACCGTCCAGGTGCCGCCGGAGCGGGTCTGGGAGACCGGCCTGCGCGACACCGACGTGCTGCGCTGGCTCGGCGACGTCGGCGGCGTCCAGGACCTGGTGCGGCTGCGCGGCCCGGAGTACTTCGGCAGGTCCGGGTGGAAGGAGATGGAGCCCGTGGTCGGGACCGTCACCTCGCACAGCCACCTGTCGGCGCTGTTCGGCACCGCCACCCAGGGCATGGAGGTGGCCGCGAGCATCCCGTCCAAGCGGGTCATGCTCGGCGGCGGCAAGGGCGTCGAGGTCGGGGTGAAGGTCGTCTCGCTGGAACACCGGGCGGTCGACGACAAGGTCGAGCTGAGTCCGGCCAACGCCACCGCCTCCGGCCGCACCCGCAACGAGCTGACGGCGCAGAACGCGGGCGCGCAGGGCCAGTTCGGCGTGAAGCTCACCGGCGACACCACCAACAGCCCGGCGGTCGTCGGCGGCGCCCAGCGGCTGTGGCGCGAGGGCGGCGGCCACGGCGACTCGGGCCAGGTGATCTCCAACGGCAAGTTCGCCACCCCGATGGCGCGCTACGCCGGCCATGCCGAGGTCGAGGTGACGCTCTTCGACGGGGACCGGAAGCCCGTCAAGGAGAAGGGAGTCGTCCCGTTCGCCGTGGACATCCCGCTGTCCGAGACGGTCGGGACGGACGTGCCGGGCGACCGGTACCTCGCCTTCACCGACCAGCAGCGGGCCGGTGAGCAGCGGGTCACCGACGGGGCGTGGCGGCTGGACGAGGTCCAGCGGCTGCTGACGCCGAACGCCGACCCGGCCGCCCGCACCCCCGCCGAGCACGAGCAGCTGCTCGGCACGGTGTGGCTCGGACGGGCGGTCTACGACCGGGAGTTCACCGCGAGCACCGATGCGGGCGCCGCCCACGTCCGGGCCACCCACCAGCTGGTCGAGCTGGGCGGCGGCACGTCGGACGGTGCCTCCGCCCTGCTGGGCAGGCTGCTCGGGAAGGCGGACGGGCAGTCGCCGACCGTGGCCGAGGTGCGCCAGGTGATCGACTACGTCGAGCGGAAGTCGGCCGAGGGCCCGGTCACGGTCGACGACCTGGCCGCCGGGGCGCAGCAGGGCTGGGAGGCCTGACCCGCCCCGCCCGTCCGGCACCGCCGGGGCCCCGCGAGGCGGGCCCCGGCGGTGTCGGACGACCATTGACAGCCGATCAGTCCGGTCGATCTAATGCTGAGGCCCAAGAACGCGCAGCTCGCTGGGGGAAGCAGTGATGGGGAGTTCACGGATCGACGCGCTGTACGAGCGCGACCGGGCCTGTCAGGGCGCGGGGATCGTGCTCGACGAGGTGACCGGCGGGCGGGCGGTGGCCCGGATGAAGGTCACCGCGGAGATGGCCAATGCGCACGGCATCGGCCACGGCGGCTACGTGTTCCTGCTGGCCGACGCCGCGTTCTCCTACGCCTGCAACAGCTACGGCCCGGTCGCGCTCGCCCAGGGCGCGCAGGTCACTTTCCTCGCCCCCGCGCAGATCGGCGACGAACTGGTCGCCGAGGCGACCGAGCGCACCCGCTCCGGGCGGCAGGGCGTCTACGACGTCACCGTCCGCACCACCGCCGGCGCCGTGGTGGCCGAGTTCCGCGGCCAGAGCATCCTGGTCGCCGGAGTGCCGCACAGCGCCTGACCGGCCGGCTCGGCACCGCGCGGCCGGTTCGGGTTCGACGCGCACTCGGAAAGGTTTCCGTGAACGGACAGGCCGGACAACGGCCCCAGGACGCGGACCGGCCGTCGGGCCCGGTCCGGACGGTCTGCGGCTACTGCGGAGTCGGCTGCGGCCTGCTGCTCGACCTCGCGACCGCCCCCGACGGCACCCGCACCGTCCGGCGGACCACCGGCGACCCCCAGCACCCGGCCAACCGGGGCCGGTTGTGCACCAAGGGCGCCACCACCGGCGACCTGCTGGCCGCCCCCGGACGCCTCACCACCGCCCTGGTGCGTCCCTCCCGCGGCGGGCCGCCGATCCCGGTCCCGGCCGCCGAGGCGATCGCCGACACCGCCCGCCGGCTGCGCGCCGTCCTGGACGAGCACGGCCCTGACGCGATCGCCTTCTACGTCTCCGGGCAACTCGGCCTGGAGGCCCAGTACCTGGCCAACAAGCTCGCCAAGGGCTTCGTGCGGACCAACCGCATCGAGTCCAACTCCCGGCTGTGCATGGCCGGCGCCGCCACCGGCTACAAGCTGTCGCTCGGCGCGGACGGCCCGCCCGGCTCCTACGACGACCTCGACCTGGCCGATGTGTTCCTGGCGATCGGCTCCAACGCGGCCGACTGCCATCCGGTGCTGTTCCTGCGGATGATGGACCGGGTCAAGGCCGGCGCCAAGCTGATCGTGGTCGACCCGCGTCGCACCGCCACCGCCGCCAAGGCCGACCTGTTCCTGCAGATCGCCCCCGGCACCGACCTCGCCCTGCTGAACGGCCTGCTGCACCTTCTGCACCGGGCCGGCCGGACCGACCCCGAGTTCATCTCCCGGCACACCGAAGGCTGGGAGGCGATGCTCCCGCTGCTCGACGAGTACCCGCCGGACCGGGTCGCCCGGATCACCGGCCTGGCCGAGCCGGACCTGCACCGGGCCGCCGAACTCATCGGCGAAGCAAGGGAGTTCACCAGCCTGTGGACGATGGGCCTGAACCAGTCCACGCACGGCACCTGGAACACCAACGCGTTGGTCAACCTGCACCTCGCCACCGGCGCCGTCTGCCGGCCCGGCAGCGGTCCGCTCTCCCTCACCGGCCAGCCCAACGCGATGGGCGGCCGCGAAATGGGCTACATGGGCCCGGGGTTGCCCGGCCAGCGCACCGTACTCTCCTCCGCCGACCGGGAGTTCACCGAGCGCCTGTGGAAGCTGCCGCCCGGCACCCTGCGGGCGGACGGCGTCGGCACCGGAACGGTGGACATGTTCCGGCGGATGGCCGACGGCGAGATCAAGGCCTGCTGGATCATCTGCACCAACCCGGTCGCCACCGTCGGCAACCGGCGCACCGTCATCGACGCCCTCTCGCGGGCCGAACTCGTCATCACCCAGGACGTGTTCGCCGAGACCGAGACCAACGCGTATGCGGACGTGGTGCTGCCGGCCGCCCTGTGGACCGAGAGCGAGGGCGTCCTGGTCAGCAGCGAACGCACCCTCACCCTGGCGCGGCCGGCCGTCGCCCCGCCCGGCGAGGCCCTGCCCGACTGGCGGATCATCGCCGAGGTCGCGCAGGCGATGGGATTCTCGGACGGCTTCCGGTACGAGAGCGCGGAACAGGTCTTCGACGAGCTCCGCAGGGCCCACAACCCCGTCACCGGCTGGGACTTGCGCGGCATCGACTACCCGCGGCTGCGCGACACCCCCGTCCAGTGGCCCGCCGCCGAACCCGCCGGCCCCGCCCGCAACCCGATCCGCTACCTCCGGCCCGACGGCACCCCGCGCTTCCCCACCCCCTCCGGCCGCGCGATCTTCCACCCCCGCCCCCACCTGGACCCGGCCGAACTCCCGGACGACACCTACCCGTTCGTCCTCAACACCGGCCGCCTGCCGCACCAGTGGCACACCCTGACCAAGACCGCCAAGGTCGCCAAGCTGCTCCGCCTCGACCCGTCGCCGTTCGTGGAACTCCACCCGGCGGACGCGGCGGAGCTGGGGATCGCCGAGGGCGACCGGGTCGAAGTCGCCTCCCGGCGCGGCCGGGCCGTCCTCCCGGCCAGCGTCACCGACCGGGTCCGGCCGGGGAACTGCTTCGCGCCGTTCCACTGGAACGACCTGTTCGGCGCGGACCTCTGCATCAACGCCGTCACCTCCGACGCGACCGATCCGCTCTCGCAGCAGCTCGAACTCAAGTACTGCGCCGTCGCGTTGACCAGGGTCGAGGCGGCGGCCGAGACCTCCCGGGCGGACCGCACGGCCGACGGCGGGGCACCGCCGCAGGCCCTTGTGCTCTGGGCCTCCCAGACCGGCACGGCCGAGGAGTTCGCCGCCGCCGTCGCCGCCCACCTGGCCGCCGAGGGGCGGACCGCCGAGCTGCGCGCCCTGGCGGACACCGATCCCGCCGAACTCCCCCCGGACACCGACCTGTTGTTCGTCACCTCCACCTACGGCGACGGCGACGCCCCCGACAACGGCGCGGCGTTCTGGGACGCGCTCAGCGCCGACACGGCCGCCCGGCTGGACGGTCGCCGCTTCGCGGTGCTCGCGTTCGGCGACCCCCACTACCCCGACTTCTGCGGCCACGGCCGCCGCCTGGACGCCCGCCTCGCCGAACTCGGCGCCCGCCGGCTGGCCGCGCGGGTCGACTGTGCGCCGGACGACGACACAGCCGTCCCCGCCTGGCTGGACGCCGTCTTCCGCCGAACGGCCGCCGGCCAGGGCCGAACGCCCGCCGGCCAGGGCCGAACGCCCGCCGCGTCCGTCCCCGCGCGTCGTCGCGACTTCGCAGCGGCCCGGCTGGTCGGCAACCGCCTGCTGAGCGGCCCGGGTTCGGGGAAGGAGGTGCGCCGCTTCACCTTCGACCTCGGCGAGCCGCTGGACTACTCCGTCGGCGACGCGCTCACCGTGCAGCCCGTCAACTCGCCGGAACTGGTGGGGGAGTGGCTGTCGTTCGTCGGCGACAGCTCCGCGGTGACCCTCCCCGGCCGCGGCCCGATCCCGTTCCGCGAGGCGCTCACCGCACACCTCGACATCACCCGGGTCGGCCCGGCGCTGCTCCGGTTCTGCGCCGACCGCACCGGCCGCGGCCGCGCGCTCCTGGCGGACCCGGACGCGCTGTCCCGGTGGAGTCGGGGTCGGCAAGCGATCGACGTGGCACGGGAGTTCGGCGTCCGGGCGAGCGCCCGGGAGTGGGCGGAGGCGTTCGGGCGGCTGACGCCCCGCCAGTACTCGATCTGCTCCAGCCCGCTCACCGACCCCCGGCTGGTCTCGCTGACCGTCTCGGTGGTCCGCTGGGCGAGCGTCGACGGCCGCCGGCGGGGCGGGGTCTGCTCCACCCACCTCGCGGACGCCGAACCCGGTGTCACCGTCCCCGTCCGCCTCCGCCGCGCCCCGCACTTCCGGCCGCCGGCCGACCCCGCCACCCCGGCCGTCATGATCGGCCCGGGCACCGGCGTCGCACCGTTCCTCGGCTTCCTGGACGACCGCCGGGCCCGCGGCCACACCGCCCCCAACTGGCTGTTCTTCGGCGCGCAGCACCGCGCCACCGACTTCTACTACCGCGAAGAGCTCACCGCCCACCTGGCCGACGGCACCCTCACCCGCCTCGACACGGCCTTCTCCCGCGACCAGCCCGCCAAGACCTACGTCCAGCACCGCCTGCGCGAACAGGGCCGCCGCCTCTGGTCCTGGCTCCAGGACGGCGCCCACCTGTACGTCTGCGGCGACGCCACCCGCATGGCCGCCGCCGTCGACCGGGCCCTCCACGAAATCGTCGCCGCCCACGGCGGCCTCACACCCGAGGAGGCCGCCGTCCACGTGAAGCAGCTCGCCGCCGACAAGCGGTACGTCCGCGACGTCTACTGAGCGCGCACCCGCCCCGGGCAGGGAGCCGGCGGCTCCCCGGCGCGGGCGTCAGACGTCGCGGCGGGCGCCGAAGAACAGCGTGACCAGGACGCCGCCCAGCGCCCAGGCGAGATAGACCCACCACTCGCCGGCCGGTTCGGCCGGGAACTCCAAATGCGGATTGACCGGCGCCCCGATCAGGTCGTGCAGCACCTGCCAGGCGCGGAACGGCGTCGCGTGGTACAGGCAGGCCGACCAATGGTGGTTCTGGCTCAGGAAGTTGGGGATCAGCAGCAGCACGGTGACGGTGGCGACGACGGTGGCCACGCTGTGCCGGATCAGCGCCGCGAGGCCGAGACCGGTCAGCGCGCAGACCGGCGGCAGCAGGGCGGACGCCAACAGGGCCTGCCAGATGCCCGGTTCGGCAATGGAGATGCCGGCGTGCTTGTTGGACAGGACGGCCTGCGAGACGAAGAAGGACGCCCCGGTCGCCACCGCGCCGAACACGGTCATCACCAGCGTCAGCACCAGGATCTTCGCGCAGAGCAGCGCCCGCCGGGCCGGCACCGCCGCGAAGGTGGTGCGGATCTGTCCGGTCGCGTACTCGCTCACCAAGGACACCGCGCCCAGGCTGCCGGCGATCAACAGAGTGGCGATGCACGCGTTGTTGGTGAACGACGAGGCCAGCGCACCGCCGGGGACGAACCACGCCCGCTGCTCGTCGCTGAAGTGCGCCCAGTCGTTCACGTCGGCGATCGCCGCGTTGGCGTTGAGGAAGACCAGGCCGAGCAGGCCGAGGACCAGCCCCCAGCGGATCGACCGGAGCGAGAGGAGTTTGAACCACTCGCCCAGCAGCAGGTCACGGAACCGGGCCCGCGGTTCGTCGACCGTGAGCGGCGCGGGCGGGGCGACGGAGGTGAGCGCGGTCATCGGGAGTCTCCTGCGAGGTATTCGACGCTGTCGGCGGTGAGTTCCATGAACGCCGACTCCAACGAGGCCGCACTGGTGGTGAGTTCGCGCAGCCGATGGCCGTGCCGGTGCGCCAGGTCGCCGATCGTGTCGGCGTCCAGGCCCGTCACCACCAGGCGCTCGTCCCCGTCCGGCCGCACCTGCGCGCCCGCGGCGGTCAGCACGGCGGCCAGCGCGTCCGCGTCCGGTGTGCGGACGGTGACACTGCTGCGCCGGCCGCGGGCGGCGAACGCGGCCAGCGGCTCGTCGGCGATCAGCCGGCCGCGGCCGACCACCACCAAGTGGTCGGCGGTGTGCTCCATTTCGCTCATCAGATGGCTGGAGACGAACACCGTGCGCCCCTCGGCGGCCAGCCGCCGGAACAGGCCGCGCACCCAGCGCACCCCCTCCGGGTCGAGCCCGTTCAGCGGCTCGTCGAACAGCAGCACCGGCGGATCGCCGAGCAGCGCGGCCGCGATGCCCAGCCGCTGCTTCATACCGAGCGAGTAGCCGCCGATCCGCCGCCGCGCCGCCCCGGCGAGACCGACCTCCCCCAGCACCTCGTCCACCCGCCGCAGCGGGATCGCGTTGGTCCGGGCCAGCACCCCGAGATGCGCGGCCGCGCTGCGGCCGCCGTGCACGTCGGAGGCGTCCAGCAGCGCGCCGACGTGCCGCAGACCGCGCGGATGGTCGCGGAAGCGGCGCCCCTGGACGGTGACGGTGCCACCGGTGGGCTCGTTCAACCCGATGATCATGCGGAGCGTGGTGCTCTTGCCGGCCCCGTTCGGCCCGAGGAAACCGGTGACGCAGCCCGGGCGGACGGTGAAGGTCAGGCCGTCGACGGCGACAGTGCGGCCGTAGCGCTTGGTGAGTTCGTTGACTTCGATCACGGCAACCACCGTTCCGTGACCGACCGTCATCCCGCGTCGGCCTGCCACCGACACTGTCTCCGGCCGGTGTCTTCCCCGGTTGTACGTCCCCGGTCCGACGCGTCGCCCGCGCGCGGCTGACTACGATCACCCCATGCCCGTGAACTCGCCCTCCCTGCTCAGACGCGTTTCGCCCGGCGGCTGGGCGGCGGCCGCCTGGACGGCGGGCCTCGCGTACTCCTTCGTGGTGCTGGTCCGGCTGCCGGGCGAGTCGCGGGGCAACTTCTACCGCGGCCTGCTGCTGGCGGACGGCAACCAGATCTGGCTGGCCGTCTGCGCCGCGGTCTCGCTCACCGGCTGCGTCCTGCTGCGCCGCAGGCCGCTGACCGCCCTCGGGCTGCTGCTGGCCGGCGCGGTGTGCGGGGCGTGCGCGATGCACTCCACCGCGATCGACGTCCCGCTGATCCTCGGCCCGGACGTGGCGCTCTGGTACGTCGCCGCGACCCTGCCCCGCCGGCAGGTGGTGCTCGGCTCCGGCCTGGCCGCGCTGGTCCTGGTCGGCTACCCGGTCGCGCGGGTGCTCGCGGGTTTCATCATCGGCACCTCCACCGCGCTGGCCGTCCTGCTGAGCGCCGCCGTCGCCGTGCTGCTCGGCAACTCCGCGGGGGAGTCCCGCCGGCATGCGGCCGAGCTGGGCGAGAACGCCGCCGCGCGCGCCGTCGCGGGTGAACGGCTGCGGATCGCACGGGAGTTGCACGACATGGTCGCGCACAGCATCGGCATCGTCGCCCTCCAGGCGGGCGCGGCCCGACTCGTCCTCACCACCCAGCCGGAGGCCGCCCGCGACGCACTCGGCCAGATCGAGACCGCCAGCCGCGAAACCCTCTCCGGCCTGCGCCGGATGCTGGTCGCGCTGCGCGCCGCCGAGGACGACCCGTCCGGGCAGCCGCCGCTCACCCCCGCCCCCGGCCTCGCCGACCTCGACCGCCTCGCCGCCTCCACCACCGCCGCGGGCGTCGCCGTCGACCTTCGCCTGAACGGCCCGTCCCGCCCGCTGCCGCCCGAGGTCGACCTCGCCGCCTACCGGGTCGTCCAGGAAGCCGTGGCCAACGTGGTCCGCCACGCCGGCGCCCGCTCCTGCCGGGTGACCGTCTCCCACGCGGAGTCCGAGGTGTCCATCGAAGTCCTCGACAGCGGCGGCCTGCGTGCCACCCAACCCGGCGGTGCGGGCTTCGGCCTGCTCGGCATGAAGGAACGCGTCGCCCTGCTGCACGGCTCGTTCACCGCAGGCCCCCGCCCGACCGGCGGCTTCCGCGTCGCCGCCACCCTGCCACTGCCGGCCGGTGCCCGATGACCGTGCGGATCCTCCTCGTCGACGACCAACCGCTCATCCGCGCCGCCCTCTCCATGGTGGTCAAGGACGCCCCCGACCTGGAGATCGTCGGCGAGGCCGGCACCGGCGACGAAGCCGTCCGGCTGGCCCTCGACCTGACCCCCGACGTCATCGTGATGGACATCCGGATGCCGGGCATGGACGGCATCGAGGCCACCCGCCGGATCACCTCGGGCCCCTCCACCGCCCACGTCCTCGTCCTGACCACCTTCGACGACGACGACTACGTCTACGGCGCCCTGCGCGCCGGCGCGTCCGGCTTCCTGGTCAAGGACATGGCGCTGGAAGACATCCTCGCCGCCATCCGCGTGGTCGCCACCGGCGACGCCCTGATCGCCCCCCGCGTCACCCGCCGCCTGATCGCCGACCTCACCTCCCGCCCCGCGCCCGGCAGTTCAGCACCGCCCCGCGCCCTCACCGGCGTCATCACCGAACGCGAACAGGAAGTCCTCACCCTGATCGGCCGCGGCCTCTCCAACACCGAGGTCGCCGAAGACCTCCACCTCAGCATCACCACCGTCAAGACCTACGTCACCCGCCTGCTCTCCAAACTGGACGCCCGCGACCGCGTCCACCTGGTGATCCTCGCCTACGAGGCAGGCCTGGTGACGCCGTCCCGCTGACCCGCCGGCCGGCCCGGCCCCTCCTGGTCCGACAGCCACGGACCGACCCGCCCCGACGCACGTGCCCGGGCCCCGTCCTCGATCTGCGCGGACGGGGCCCGGGTCTATTGCCGTGGGCCGTGGGTCGTGGGTCAGTGGGCGGGGCGTTCGTCGATGACCTGTTGGAGTTTGCCGGTGCGGGGGTTGGTGGCGAGGTCGGCGCGGGGGACCCATTCGATCTGGAGGGGGTGGATGGCGCCGATGGCGGTTTCGTCGGCGTAGGTGGGGCGGGCGGCGAGGACGGCCTGGCGGAGGGTCTCGGTGAGGGCGGGCGGGGGCGGGGTGGTGTGGCCGAGGCGGATGATCAGGCCGTCGCGGCCCGCCCAGCGGCGCTGGACGAGCTGCATGCCGGTGATGTGGTTGTCGGGGTCGTGGGCGAGCAGGACGTCGCGGACCTGCTCGGTGGGCATGGAGACGATGCCGACCCGGGCGCCCTCGGTGGAGCGGCCGAGCAGGCGGAAGCGGCGGCAGTCGGCGTCGATCCATTCGGCGCGGTCGCCCGCGGGGTAGCGGAGGATCGGGACCAGGGTGCGGAACAGGTTGGTGACGACGACCCGGCCGGGGACGCCGGGTTCGGTGATGGGTTCGCCGGTGGCGTCGTCGATCAGCTCGACCACGGTGCGGTTCGGGAAGGCCTCGTGGACGCGCAGGTCGTCCCCGGCGGGGACGGGGCCGGCGACCAGACCGGCGTCCACGGAGGCGTAGCCGATGGAGGACAGGGCGGCGTTCGGGAAGGCCGAACGGAGCAGCGGGCGAAGGTCGTTGAAGAGGATGTCGCCGCCGAACAGGATCAGTTCGACCTGCGGGGCGGGCCGGTCCTGCTTGAGCAGGGTCTCGGCGACGGCGGAGAGTTTCATGGGCTCGCCGGCCAGCACGTCCGCGCCGAAGCCGTGGATCACGTCGGCGACGTACTCGTCGGGCGCGGTGGCGATCGGCAGCCGGACGTTGTCGATCGGCGCGTGCTGGAGGGCGTACTCGATGAAGAGGAAGCCGCTGTAGAACTCGCCGGCCCGGAACAGGTTGGCGACCCGCCAACCGGGTTTGAGGCCGGCGTTGACCAGGCCGGCGCCGAACGCGGTGACGGAGTCGACGTGTTCCTCGCGGGTCCAGGGGGAGAACTTGGGCGCGCCGGTGGTGCCGCCGGACTTGTAGACGCAGGCGTCGGTGAGCGGGCCGGTGAGCAGTTGGTTGTCGGGCCAGGCGTTGGCGGCCCAGAACGCGACCTGGTCGATGACGGGCAGGTCGGTCAGCGAGGTGACGGTGGCGGGCACGTCGCGGTAGAGATCGGCGTAGAACGGCGAGTTGCGCCGGGCGTGGTCGACGAGCGCCTGAAGTGGCTTGGCGGGCATGGCGGTTGCTCCAAGGTCACGGGGTGGGGGTGAGGCCGATCCAGTCGTGGGCGAGCCGCTGGACGGTGCGGCCGTCGCGGTCGGCGAGCTTCGCGGAGAGGTACTCGGCGGCCCACGCGTTGGTGGTGATGCGGAACGGCGGCCGGTCCTCGGCGAGCGCGCGCACCACCGCGTCGGCGACCTCCGCGGCGGGCTGCGCGGCGTTCGCCCAGCTCCGGCCGAGCCGGTCGACGTACGCGCCGAAGGTGTCCGCGTACGGGCCCGAAGCGGCCTGCACGGTCCGGCGGTTGACGTCCGGGAAGTGGCCGAACTGGGTGTCGGGGACGTAGCCGGGCACCACCACCGAGACGTGCACGCCGTGCGCGGCGGCGACCGGGGCGAGCGCCTCCATGAAGCCCTCGACGGCGAACTTGGCCGCGCAGTACGCCTCGTTGAAGGGCTGGCCGACCACGCCGTGCACGCTGCCGATGGTGAGCAGCTGGCCCCCGGAGGCGCGCAGCAGCGGCATCGCGGCGCGCGAAACGGCCACCGTGCCGAAGAAGTTGACCTCCAGGTTGGCCCGCAGCGCGGTCGAGGTGGACATCTCCAGCGTCGGGTCGAAGTTGGAGATCCCGGCGTTGTTGACCACCGCGTCGAGCCGGGGGAGGGCGGCGAAGCAGGAGGTGATGGACTCCTCGTCGGTGACGTCGAGCCGGCGGACGAGCGCTTCGGGTGCGGCGGCCCGCAGGGCGTCGGTGCGGTCGAGGTCGCGCACGGTGGCGATCACCGTCCAGCCGGCCCGGCTCGCGGCCGCCGCGGTGGCCAGCCCGATGCCGGACGAGCAGCCGGTGATCAGAACGGTCCGACGATCCGTCATGCCAGGGTCTCCACAACCTCGGTGACGCTGTCGGCGGCCTTCGGCAGGTCGGCGTCCATCCGGGCCTGGATGGCGAGCGCGGGCAGGAAGGAGCAGGCGGCGAGCAGGGTGCCGCCGACCATCGTCCAGCGGGCCGCGTCCAGGATGCCGAGCGGGCCGGTGAGCAGCGACACGGCGAGGCCGCCGACCAGGGCGGCGAGCGGGATGACGCCCCAGGTGGCGGTGCGGAACGCGGCGTGCATGACGCCCTGGTGCTGCGCGGACATCCGGGACTGCCGGGCGGGCGCGGAGCACACGTTGATGCAGGACATGAAGAAGCCGTAGCAGCCCATGGTGACGGCGATGACCGGCCCGGCGGGCAGCGCGGGGGCGGCGAGCACGCCGAGGCCGACCAGGCAGTGCAGCAGCAGTGCCCAGGCCAGGGTCCGTCCGATGCCGAGCCGGCCGCTGATCTTCGGGGCGACGATCGCGCCGATCAGCGCGCCGACCGCGCCCGCGGACATCGCCGCGCCGAACACGCCGACGGTGACGTGGAGTCCCCGGTAGGCGAACACCGGCAGCACGGTGACGAAGATCGGCCCTCCGGAGTTGAGGGTGACGGCGGCCAGTACCACCCGGCGCAGCACCGGGTCCTGCCAGTTCAGTCGGAAGCCGAGGGTGAGGCGCTGCCACACCGAGCCCTGGGCGACGGTGCGTTCGCCCCAGGGCCGCATCCAGCGGAAGCAGGCCGCGGAGACCAGGTAGCTGGCGGCGTCGACCAGCAGCGAGGCGGCGCCGAGTGCGCTGTACAGGGCGGCGGCGATGGACGGGCCCGCGACCTCGGCGACCGAGCCGCTGCCCTCCAGCCGGGAGTAGGCGCGTACCAGGTGCGGCTGGTCCACCACGGCGGGCACCGCGACCAGGTAGCCGACGTTGAAGAAGATGGTCGCGCCGGAGACCGCCGCGACGCAGCAGAACAGCAGCGGCGTGGAGAGGAAGTCCAGCCAGTAGGCGACCGGGATGACGCCGACGGCCACCAGCCGGACCAGGTCGCAGACCAGCAGGGTGATCCGCTTGTCCCAGCGGTCCACCAGCACGCCCGCGATCGGGCCGAGCAGCGGAATGCCCAGGTACTGGGCCATCGCGACGATGCCGACCTGGAACGCGGAGGCGTGCAGGACGAAGATCATCAGGGTGGGGACGACGAACACCGTCACCCGGTCGCCGACGTTCGAGACCGACTTGCCGACGAAGAACAGGTTGAAGGCCCGGCCCAGTTGCTCGGGTGCGCGCAGTTTCACAGTGCCTCCCGGACCACGAAGCCCGCGGTCTTCCCGGTGCGGTCGTTGCCGATCAGTGCGTCCACCGTGCGGACCTGGACGTGCTCCGGGTCGTGGACGAAGGCGGTGCTCAACGTGAAGGTGGCGGACAGCAGTTCACGCCGCAGTGCGGCCGTGTCGATCTCCGCGCCGGCCGTGGTGAGCAGCAGCACTTCCACCTGCTGGGCCCGGCCGCCCTGCTCGGTGATCACCACCTGGCCGCGGGTGACGCCCGGTTCGCGTTCCACCCGGGCCAGCAGCTCGTCCACGTGCAGGCCGAGGCCGCGCACCTGCACCACGTTGTCGCGGCGGCCCAGCACCCGCATCGCCGGACCCGGACGGCCGCACGGGCAGTCGGTCAACTCGCCCGCGTCACCGGTGCGGTAGCGCAGCACCGGGTTGAGCATCGCCGGGTCGAGCGAGGTGAAGTCGAGCAGCCCGCCGTCGCCGACGTGCACCAGCTGGTGCGGGAAGGTGTGGAAGGTGTCGGCCGGGCAGTCGGGCGAGTTGGAGCCCACCACCCAGGTCTCGGTGGAGCCGAACATGCCGTGCCGGCGGGCCTTCGGCGCGACCACCGCCAAGTCCTCCTCCAGCTGCGGCTGCCAGGCCTCGCCGAGCCACAACACCTTGCGTAACGAAGGGAGTTCGATTCCGGCGGCACGGGCGTGGGCGAACCACAGCCGCAGCACGCTCGGGGTGCCGCCGATCGCGGTGACCTTCCGGTCGGCGAGGAAGCCCAGCCACTCCGGGTACTCCTCGCGGGTCACCGACCCCAGTGCGATCACCCGGCAGCCGGACAGGTCGGCCAGGCCCGCCGCCAGGAAGTGCGCGCCCCACATCCGGCCCGCCCCCCAGGCGTTGACGAAGATGTCGTCGCGGTCCAGCGGCTGCCAGTGCTCGAACACCTTCGCCATGTAGAAGCCGGTCGGCGCGTACCCGACCTTCGGCGCGCCGGTCGAACCGCCGCTCTGGAACAGCCAGGTGGCGCCCTGCTCGGCAGCCGGATCCAGGTGGGCGAGCGCCGTGTTCAGGTCGTCCTTCGCCAGCGGCGGCAGCTCCGCCAGCTCCGCCAGCGTGCTGGGCGGCGCGACGTCCGTGTACCGGTCCCCGAACTCCGGTACGGTGCACAGCAGTTCGAGAGTCCGGCGGGCCACCGCCAGGCCGTCGCCGGCCTGCGCGTCGGTCAGTGAGAAGCTCATCGGCCCGCACCCCCGAGGAACGCCGCGTGCGCGTCGCGGTAGGCCGCGAACCGGGCCCGGGTGACGTCCCGTTGGACCGAACGGTCCGGGTCGTCGAAGTCCGGGGCGATCACCCCGTCCGGCTCCAGCTCGGAGAACCAGAACCGCTCTCCGTCGTGCAGGAAGTCCACGCAGAAGAACGGGATCGGCAGCTTCTTCGCGAAGTACGCCGTGGCCTCGGCGAGTTCCGCCGGAATCTCGCAGAACTCCATCGACCCGCCACGGCTGGCGTTCGCCACCGGCGACCCCGCCTCCGGGGTGCGCCGCAGCACCGCGTACGGCTTCCCGTCGATCACGTACACCCGGTAGTCGGCCGTGCCGTCCCCCAGGTACGGCTGCGCCACCAGCGTGGTGTCACCGCCCTGGGCGAGGCTGGCCAGGCCGCGCACGTCCTCCGCCGAGCGGGCCAGGCAGATCCCGCCGCCGCCGCACCAGCCGGCCGGCTTCACGATCGCCGGGAACGTCAACTCGCCCAGCGCCACCTCGTACTGGTGCTTGGACACGTCCCGGCCCGAGCCGATCCGCACCGACGGGATCGGCGGCACCGGCGAGTCCGCCAGGAACAGCATGGTCGCCAACTTGTCGTTGCCCAGCAGCGACACCTGCGCCGGGAACGGCAGGTAGAACCCGGCCTGCTCCAGCACCGTGCACAGCGCCAGCTGGTTGAACACGTCCATCGACTGGTACGGCAGCGAGTACAGCGCCGTGATGAACAGGGTGTCCTCGGGCGTGACCAATCGGTCGTCCACGTACACCAGCGGCCGGGCCGGGTCGGTGCCGTCCACCGTCACCGCCTCCGGGGCGTGCCGGGACCACTCCATGCCCATCCCGGCGGCGACCTCCGCGAACATGTCCCAGAAGTAGTGCTTCCACATCGCCCCCGACCGGGTCGACTCCCGGTCCGGAAAGATCCAGCACATTCGGCGCAACGGCGCCGCCGCCTCGCTCACTTGCCCTCCAACAGGCCCAGAAGTTCCGGAAGTTGTGCACCCTCGCCGCGTTCCAGCTGCTCCGCCCACCAGGCGCGGCCGGCGGCCGGCAGGGTGTCCACCGGATCCACGTACGGATACCGGCGGCTCAACGGCGGCTCCTCGCCCGGCCCTTCGGCCGAACGCAGCTCAACTGCGGTGCGATAGTTCTTCGTCCAGTACGAGATGCCGCGCTCCCGGTCGTAGTCGACCGCCTGGTGCACCCAGCGCTTGCCGACGTGCGGCACGTCCGCGACCATGCGCGGCGTCGCGTAGCCCGGCAGGTAGCCGAGGATCGCCTCCTGGAGGCGCTGCGCCTCGGACAGCGGCAGCCGCCAGTGCTCGGCGTTCGGGATCACGTCGCACAGGTAGAAGTAGTACGGCAGGATGTTCGCCTCGCCCTGGAGGGCGAAGCACAGGTCGAGCAGCGCCGCCGGGGTGGCGTTCACCCCGCGCATCAGCACGCCCTGGTTGCGGACGTCCCGCACACCCGCGTCCAGCAGCCCCCGCGCCGCCTCGGCGACCAGGGGCGTCACCGAGGCCGCGTGGTTGGCGTGGGTGTGCACCGCCAGGTTGACCGACCGGCGGGCGGCCAGCCGGGCCACCCGCTCCACGCCCGCCAGCACCTTCGGCTGCAGCCAGTGCTGCGGCAGGCCGACCACCGACTTGCTGGCCAACCGGATGTCGCGCACCGAACCGAGCTCCAGCAGCCGCAGCAGGAACGACTCCAGACGCGGCCACGGCACGTTCGCCAGATCGCCGCCCGACACCACCACGTCCCGCACCGACGGGGTGCGCTTGAGGTAGTCGAGCATCTGCTCCTCGCGGTCCGCGGGCCGCAGCACCAGCCGGGCCTTGACCACCTGCGGCGTGGACCGGCCCACGAGGTCCATCCGGGTGCAGTGCCCGCAGTACTGCGGGCAGGTGGACAGCAACTCGGCCAGCACCTTGGTCGGGTAGCGGTGCGTCAGGCCCTCCACCGCCCACATCTCGCTCTCGTGCAGCGAGTCCCGCGCCGCCAGCGGATGGCTGGGCCACTGCGGATGCCGGTCCGAGCGCACCGGCAGCATGTACCGCCGCACCGGGTCGGCCAGGAACGCCGCGGTGAACGCCGCCGGCTCCAGCGGGGCGTCCGCCGCCATGGTGTTCAGCATGTGCGGCGGCAGCAGGATCGACATGGTCGCGAACTCGGCCTGGTCGGCGGCCAGTTCAGCATAGAACTGATCGGTCAGCAGCGGCCCGAACAGTGCCCGCAACTGCCGCTCGTTCTGCACGCAGTGCGCCCGCTGCCACTGCGCGTCCCGCCACTGCGCCGCCGACACCTCCCGCCAGCCCGGCAGCCGCCGCCAGTCCGGCTCGACCAGCTCCCGCCGCACGTACTGGTACGGCTGATGCACCTGCCGGTCCATCAGGGACGCGCCGAGGGCGACGCCGCGGACAGCAGGCCGGCGTGCCGGGTGCGCAGCTCCCGCTTCAGCACCTTGCCGGTCGGACCGAGCGGGAACTCGTCGTCACCGGCGGCCACCCGGAGCGCCGCCAGCTCCGCGAGCCCGGCCTTCGCCAGCTCCGCGTTGGCCGCCTCCAGCAGCCCGTCCGCACTCGCCCCGTCCTGGAGCCGCACCACCGCGACCGGCCGCTGCCCGCCGTCCGGGTGCGGAACACCCACCACCGAGCAGTCCTGCACCTGCTCGGCGCAGTCGGCGAGCAGCACCTCCTCCAACGGCAGGCTGTACACCGGGCCGTCCAAGGTGTCGATCACGTCCACCGTCCGGTCCAGGTGGTAGAACCGCCCCTCGCCGTCCCGGTACGCCACATCGCCGGTCAGCCAGTACCCGCCCTGCCGGAACGACTGCGTCAGCCGCTCGTTGTTCCAGTACCCGGGCGTGATCGACGGCGCCTTCACCGCCAGCAGCCCCACCGTGCCGTCCGGGACCTCCACGCCGTCCTCGTCCAGCACCGCCGCCCGCTCGACCACCTCGGACGGCTTGCCCACACAGCGGTCGGCGCGCTCCGTCTCCGGCGACGTCACCTGCCCGAACAGCGCCATGCCCATCTCCGACGACCCCAGGCCGTCCACGAACTGCGAACCCGGCAACGCCGGCTGCTCGGCCCGCTCCTGCGGCAGCAGCCACGGCCGGATCAGTCCCGCCGGCCGCTCGCCGAGCCCGACCAGCCGCCGGATGTGCCCGTAGTGCGCGCTGTCGCCCGTGTTGAACCACGAGTGCACCTTCGCCGCACCCGCCGTCGGCAGCTCACCCGTCGCCAACTCCACGAACGTACGCGGGAACGACGCCACCATGGTCGGCCGGAACGCCTCCATCACCGGCTCCACGGTCGCCCGCCGCCAGTCCGACATCACCACCGTCGGCAGACCCAGCAGCGTCGCCGTCAGGAAGTAACTCAGGCCCCCCGCATGGGTGTGCGGCATCAGCGACATCAGCCGGTCGGACTGCTCCGCCGGGAACCGCACCATCCGCGGCTGCTTGCCCTCCCAGAACTGCCGGTGCGCCAGGATCGTCGACTTCGGTGTGCCCGTCGTCCCCGAGGAGTGGATCAGCGCCACCACGTCCTCGGCCGCGTGCCGGTACGGATACCCCTCCGGCAGCGGCGCCGACGCCGCGTCGAACGCCTGCACCTCGGCCGTCAACGACAGGAAACGCGGCCGCAGTTGCGGCTCCTTCCGGTACGCCGACGCCAGCCGGGTGGTGTCGTCCGCGACCACCCCCAGCACACCCACATGGCTCAGGTAGCGCACCATCACGTCGTGCCGCATCGCATCGTTCACCAGCGCCGGCACCGCACCCAGCGCGGTCAGCGCGAAGAAGTGCAGCAGCGGTTCCAGACCTTCGGCGATCACCACGCCCACCGGGTCGCCCGGCCGCACGCCGTTCGCGTGGTACCAGGCCGCGTACCGGTCGCGCAGCGCCACCAGATCCAGCAGGCTGTGCCCACGCAGCGCCACCTGCCCCCGGTGGTCCAGCCGGTGGCTGAACGCGAACGGCACCGCACGGTGCGGATTCGCCTCGACCGCCCGGTCGAGGAAGTTGCCCGCACCCAACGTCGGGTCGGACATGAACCGCTCTCTGACGGCAAGCGGCGCGATGGATGTCTGATCGCTCATGGCGGTCTCCGGTCTCTCCGGTCTTCCGAAGCAGGACTCGACGCCCGGGCGCGTCCTCGTGGGGCGCGCGCCGGGCCGGGGGAAAAGGTCCGACTCTGTGCTCCGACGTCCCGGCCCGGGACGTCGAACGTGCCCTACTCGCCGAGCAGATCGGCGACAGCGCGGCGACCCGAACGGATCGCTCCCTCCAGCAGGCCGAAGAACTCGGTGCTGGTCTCGGTGCCCGCGAAGTGCACCCGGCCGTGCGGCGCGGTCAGCGCCGGCCCGAGCACCGACCAGTCGCCGGGCCCGAACAGCGCCGCGTAACAGCCCCTGCTCCACGGCTCGTTGACCCAGTCGGTGACATGGAAGGCGATCGGCTCCGGCAGCATCGGAAACAGCCGCGACGCCTGCGCGACCGCCGCCGCGCGCTGCTCCTCGGGCGGCAGAGCGGCGAAGCGGTGTGCCTCCGCGCCCGTGACGAACCCGGTCAGCACACCCGGCGACCCCTCCGGCGGGGTGTCGTCCACAGTGGACAGCAGCGGACCCGCCGCGTTCACCGACCACCCCGACAGGCCGTGCGCCCGCCAGACCGGCTCCGGGAACACCAGGTTCAGCTTCACCGCGCAGCCGCGCTCGGTCCTCGACGCCGCCCGCGGGGCCGGCAGTACGGGACGGAACTCGATCGCGTCCGCGAGCAGCGGCGGCACCGCGACGACCACCGCATCCGCCCGGTAACTCCCCTCGGGCGTACGGACAACGGCCTCCCGATCGGTCTGCTCGACGGAGAGCACCGGCTCCTCCGTATGCAGCACCCCGCCCCGGTCCAGCAGCTGCCTGGTCAGCCGCTCGCACAGCCGGTGCGCGCCGCCCGCCACCCGGTCCTGCTGCGCGCCGCCCTCGAAGGCGTTCAGATAGCGCAGCCCGCCGCCCGACCGCAGGTAGAACGCCATGTGCAGGACCGAGATCCGGGCCGGATCGGCCGCCATCATCTCGCCCAGGAACAGCGGGAAGAACAACTTCGCGTCCGGATGCGACAGTTGCTGCTCCGCCCAGTCGGCCACCGTCATGGCGTCCAGCCGCTCGGCGTCGGGCGAGAGCCACGGCGCGTCCGGGCGGACCGCCGCCGTCAACTCCTCCAACTGCTCGAACAGATCGCCCAGCGCGACGGCGCTCAGCGGCGGGAACCGCCCGTCGCGGGTCGCGGCGGCGTCGTCCGACCCGTCCGACCCGTCCGGCCCGTTCGACCCGTCCGGCCCGGCCGTGGCGAGCGCGAAGCGGCTGGCGCCCGCCATCACGGTCGGCGTGGTCTTCAAGTCGCAGGCGGCGAGCAGGGCGTGGAGCTCGGTGTGCCGGTCGCCCAGGTAGGCCGCGCCCGCGTCGATCCACCGCCCCGGTGCCACCTCGATGCCGAGCGTGCGCCCGCCGACCCGGCCCCGGGCCTCCAGCACGGTCACGCACACACCACGGTCGGCCAGCTCGACGGCCGCCGTCAGCCCCGCCGGACCGGCACCGACCACGATCACCGAACGCGGAGGTGTGCCGGGGGAGTTCGCGCCGCCAAGGGCATTCGCGGCGCCGGGGGCGTTCGCCGCGCTCGGGGAGTTCGCCGGGCCGGTCACCGGGCGGCCGCGATTCTGTCCGCCGCGACGGTGCCGGTGGCGGCGATGCGGGCGGCCAGGCCGGCCGGAGTGGGGTCGGCGAGGAAGTCCTCGAAGGTCAGCTCCACGCCGTACTGGCGGGCGACGGCGCTGAGCACCCGGGTGGCGATCAGCGAATCGCCGCCCAGCAGAAAGAAGTTGCCGTCGGCCGCGACGTCGTCCAGCTCCAGTACCCGGCGGAACACTGCCGCGAGCGCCTCCACCGGGACGGATACGAGTGTGGGCGCGGCGGGTGCGGTGACGGGCATGTCGAGGCTCATCGGGGTCTCCTTCGACCGGTGCGGGGTGCGCGTGGTCTGGCGGATGCCAGCGGGGTCAGCGGTGCTTGGTGTGCGGTGCTGCGCAGTGCTGTGCGGTGCGGCGCGGTGTGGTGCAGCGCGGTGCGTGGTGTGTGCTGCTGTGCGTGGCGCGTGGTGCGTGGTGCATGGTGCGCGAAACGTGGTGCGGCGGGCGGGCGCGCGATTGCGCGCGGAGTGCTGCGGCTCTGGTTGTACGTGAACTGACGAGTCGTCAGATGTGCGGACGGTTCGATGCCCGAACGGGGGGTGGCAGTGGTGGTGGTGCGCGGGACGGTCTCAGCGTGGGGCGGCGCTGTGCAGGCGGTGCGAGGCGGCGCGGTCGACTTTGCCGCTGGCGGTGCGGACCAGGTCCGGCACCACGGTGATCCGGCTCGGGACGAGGTGCCCGGGCAGCCGTTCCCGCAGGTAGAGCAGGAGTTCGGCGGCAAGCGCGGGGTCGGGCCCGCCGGCCCGCGGGACGACGTACGCGACCAGGGCGGCCCGCCCGGCCAGCGTGGTGGCGGTGACGGCCGCCGCGCCCACACCCGGGTGGGCGCCGATCCCGGCCTCCACCTCCGCAGGGTCGACCCGGATGCCGCGGATCTTGACCTCGTGGTCCAGCCGTCCGAGCGGGCTCAGCACCCCGTCCTGACCGCGGGCCGCCCGGTCACCCGTCCGGAACCAGCGCTGCCCGTCACGGACCACGAACCGTTCGGCCGTGACCTCCGGAAGCCCCGGGTAGCCGGTCGCGAGGGCGGGCCCGCCGATCAGCAACTCGCCGTCGGACGCCAGTAGTTCGGCCACGTGGGGGAGCGCGCGTCCGATCGGTGCGCGCTCGGCCGGCTCCCAGTGGCGGCCCGGCTCCGGGGCTCGCGGGCCGAGCAGGTCGACGGCGTGCGTGATCAGGGTGGTCTCGGTGCAGCCGTAGGTGTTCAGCAGTCGGATCCGCGAACTGCCCGCCAACCGGCTCCAGTCGGCCAGCCTGGCTGGGTTGGCGGCCTCACCGCCGATCACCACGAGCCGTATGCAGTCCGGGAGTTCGGAACCGAATCCGGTCCCGATCCCGCGTTCGTGTTCGTGTTCGGCTTCGGCTTCGGTGAGGTGCAGGACCAGCTCGTGCCAGAACGCCGTGGGCAGGTCGAGCACGGTGATGCCGCGCCGTTCGACCATCCGCAACAGCCGGGGGAACGACGCCGAGTGCGCGTCCGGGTCGAACACCAGCCGGCCGCCGGCCGTCAGCGTCGGCAGGATCTCCTCGAAGCAGGTGTCCCAGTTCAGCGAGGCGAACTGCAACACCCGGTCGTCCGGCCCGAGTTCGAACAGCTCCCGGAGTGAGGCGACGGAGGCCGAGATCGCCCGGCGCGGGGTCTGCACCGGCTTCGGCCGACCCGTGGACCCCGAGGTGAACAGCACGTACGCGGGGTCGTCGGGCGTGACGGCGGTCGCGGTGTACCGGGCGGCCGAGTCGTCCGCCAACTCGACGTGGGATAAGCCGAGTTGGTCGGCGTGTGCGCCCGCTCCGCGGCCGACCAGCAGTCGGCAGCCGGCCGTTTCGGCCATCTGTCGCTGCCGCTCCACCGGGAAGCCCGGGTCGAGCGGGACGTACGTGCCGCCTGCCGTCAGAATGCCCAGCAACGCCACCACGGTCTCCGGGTGGTGCGTGGCCGGCACCGCGACCGGGCCCGGCCGGTCGCCCAGTCGATCGGCCAACCGCTGGGTGGAGAACGCGAGTTGCTGGTAGCTGAGAGTGTGCTCGGGGGACTCGATCGCGGCTCGCTCGGGCCACCGGAGAACGGTGTCCGCGAACGCATCCAACAGGTCGGAACCCGATCTGTTGATGCCACCGTTCTTTGACATGCGCGCTCCAAGATAAATGCCCAGAGGTGCCCGTCCGTGCTTCGGCGAACCGGGACTCTACCTCTCGCCATCCGGCCCCACAATGGTTGTTGGGGCGATTTCCCAAGCGGTCTGTGAGTGAACTGTGAACCCCCCGCGCCCACGCCTTGATCACGTTCCGTGATCAAGCTCTTCAGCTGGGGCACTCTGTCGCATGGTCCGCCGCGGGGCCCGTTCGAGCCCTGGTCCAGTCCACGCCCGGAGGGTTCGCCGGCGGTCGGACGGCAGGGTGGTGCGCTGTCCAAGAATGCGTCCGGATCGGCAGTTGGCGTTACCGAATGGGCTCTCTTTGTCTCCGAACGGATCGGGGTCCGTCGGCGGTTGGTCGTATCGAACCGAGAATGGAAAGCGATTACCTGCCGCCGTCGTGACTGTCGTCAATTCGCCCGCCGTGCGGGGCCGTCGGCCGGTCCGGATTGACCGCCGATCGACAGCGGAGCGTGATCGTGCAAAGGTTCGGTGAGGCGACGTGCGTTCGAGGTGGCGGCCAGGTGCGGTCCTTCCCGGCGGGGCCCCGACGGACGGGCGGGAACTCTGGGCGAGTCCGGGCCGAGCGCGTGCGGTGCGTGCGGCACGCGTGGTTGTCGGGAGGGCAGGGGCCGTCCGGCGCAAAGGGGGCGTCGTTCGGGCGGGCGGGCCACCGGGCGCAACCGTGCAAGCAGCCTGCGGAATTCGACGGTCGAGGACGACGGTGCGTCGCGTACGACGTTGTCCGGATTCATGGCGGACCGCGGCCGATTGTCCCGCTGCCGGCCGGGCCGGCGCCGACGCTGACGAGTTGTGCGGTCGGGACGCGCGACGCCCCGGCGCGGGAGCCGAGCCATCGGGTCGGTGAACGGCATCGCCGCCGAGATCACCGGCTTCTTCGGCGTCTGCGCCAACCCGCACCGCATCGTCGCGCACACCGACGGCGGGATCCGCCAGCGGTACGAGAACACCTGCCTCGGCCACCCGCCCGTAGGATGTGGCGGATGATCACTACCGCACTGCTGATCGATTTCGCTGTCGTTCTCTCGGTGGTCGCCGCCCTGTGGTTCGGGTGGCGGGCACTGGGTGGGACGGTGGTGGGGCGGGGTGGGCGGGCGGTTCGGCCCGAGGTGGGGCTGGCGGTGGTGGTGGGTGCCGTGTACGTCAATCAACTGGTGTGTGCGGCCTATGTGGTGAGGGTGCACGGTGGGGACGCGTCGTTCGTGGCGCGGTACCTGCCGACCGGATGGTTCGCGCAGCCGGTGGGGAGCCCGGTGGTGCGGGCGCTCGCGGAGCGGCTGCCCGCGCCGTGGGTGTTCGGGCCGAGCGTGCTGCGGGTGCAGGCCTTCCTGGAGCTGCCGTTCGTGCTGTTCGCGTACGGGACGGTGCTGCGCAGGCTGAGTCCGGCGCGGTACCGGGCCGCGTTCGGATCGTGGCCGCTGGTGGGGGCGGCGGCGCTCTCGTACACGGTGGTGTTCGGCGTGGTCGAGTGGGCGCTGCGCAATCCGTGGACCGGCCAGGACCTGCTGATCCGCGCCGGGTCCGCGGCCGTCACCGCCCCGCTGGTGTGGGCCCTGGCGCGGCGCGACCGCGGGACGGAACTCCGGCCGGGGACAGTCGGGTTGCTGCACTTCGCCGTCTCGCTGTGGGCGGTCGGCGGGCTGGTGATGGTGGTGTACGACACCGCGCTGCTCTACAACTCGGCGCATCTGAGCACCCGTTGGCCCGAACTGCTGCTGTGCCTGGCGGCGCTGGCGGTCACCGGGAGGTGGAGCCCGGCGGGACGGGACACGACCGGACCGGCCACGGCCGCGCTCGCCGCGGTGCTGCGCCGCGGGCTGGTGCTGTTCCTGGTGCCGGCGCTGGCGGTGCGTTACGGGTTGGGGTTCGCCCATCCTGAAGTCGCCCTGGCCGGCGGGCTGTTCACCGCGGTTGCCGCGCTGTGGCACGAGCAGGTCCGGCGGGCGCTGCTGCCGCTCGCCCTCGCTGCGGGGGCCGGTCTCGGTGCCGCGTACCTGGCCCTGCACGCGATCGCCGACACCTATCCCGAGAGCGGCCTGCTCCGGGCGATGGTGGCCTTCGTGATGGTCGCCGTGCTGGTCTGCGCCCTCGTCGACCGCCGGGCGGCGAAGGCGGGCAGCGCTGCGTCAGTGGTCTGAGGGCTCCTCGGACGGTTCGGCGGGGCGGTCCATCAGGGCCGCCCCGAACGGCTGCCGGCCACCTACCACCGCATCCATGGCGTGACCTGCTTCCACGGCTGCCAGTCGGTCGGTGCCGACACCTTGTGGGGCGTCAACCGCCGCCGCAAGGGACCGCGAACACCCCGGCCGCGCTCCGGTCGAACCGGGCCTCTGCTTCACCCCGACCAACGGCTCCTGGGCGAACCCGGTCGAAGCGCGCTTCGGACCGCTGCGGCAGTTCACCCTCGCCAACTCGAACGACCCGAACCACACGGTCCGGACCCGGGAACGAGCAGACTGGTGAACCTGTGCGGTCATGGGCCGTTGCTTCCGGATCAGTGGCCGGCCAGGTGTCGTGCGAAGAACCTGCGGACCGTGTGGCGGACCTTGGGGACCGATACGGTCGGATCGACGGTGCCGATCAGCACGTTGCGCTCCGCAGCCGTCATCAACCCGGCTGCCTGGAGCTGGGGGAGCATCGCAGCGTAGTCGGTGAAGATCCAGTGGTTGGCGTCGGCGATCCGCGCGCTGCGGACCCATCGACCGGAGAGTGCGGCCAGGGCCGACCAGGAGCGGTCCAGTTCCTGCCGGCGATTGAACCCCTCGCTGCCGAGCAGGAGCAGTGGCCGGTCAATCCCGTCTGCCGCGACGGGGAACGGTTCGGCGGCGTCGCCGGGCGCGTCGGGCGGGTAGTCCAGGTAGCCCTCCAGGTTGATCCCGGCACGCACCCGTCGGTCCTCGTACATCACCTCGGTCACGGCGCTCCCGCCGGCGGAGTGCCCGTACACGCCGAGGCGGCGCAGGTCGAGCGTCTCGGCGAGGCCGCGCGGCAGCGGCAGGTCGGCCGCGTGCCGGAGCCGCCCGAGGACGCAGTGCAGGTCGGCGATCCGCGCGTCGATCATCGTGCGGGCCACGGCCGGCTGGTCCCGCGGGTCGCCGCGGAAGACGGTCGTCCGCACGGTGTCGCTCCGGTACGGCCGGGCATCCGGGAACTCGACCGCTGCGGCGTCGCCGGGGTGGTCGACGGAGAAGACGACGGCGCCGTGACTGGCCAGGTCTTCGGCCAGGGATGTCCCCAGGCCGCGCGGGTCGCCGCCGCCGGGGCTGTGCACCAGCACCGGCCATCGGCCCGACAGCGGCGACGCGCCCTCGAACGCGTGGGACCGGGTGGCGCCCCAGTTCACGCCCGCGGCGGGCAGGTGGAGGGGACTGAGCGGAGCGACCTCTCCGAACGCTTCCGCGGCCTGCGGCGGCAACTGTGGAGCCGGGGCGCGGCCGGCGACGTCGCGGGCCGGGTAGTAGACCGTCAGCATGAGCTCCCGCACGGGGATCTCGGGCGCCCACGGGTCGCGCCGGGAGTCGTCGACGAGGTACACCGGCCGGCACCCCACGAGGTGGCGGCCCGTGGGCGCGGGCAGGGTGAGAACGGCATCGCCCGGGACTCGGCCCGCGGCGGTGGCCCCGGCATCGGCGTAGGCGCGGTCGGTGGCGCCGAGCAACAGGGCGGCGGCGCCCAGCAGTGCGGACCTGGTGACGGCGCGTCGGCTGAGTGAGAAGTCGTGAGTCATGTCGTGCATGCTGTCCCGCCCGGCCCGGCGTCGGCGAGCGTTTAGGTTGGGGGCTCAAGGATGGCGCCCGGGACGCGGTTGGGGCCGACAGGCAGGGGGAGCCGTGCTCCGGATCCACTTCACGCCGGACGACTTCGCCCGGGTCGGCCTCGCGCCTCGGCCCGCGCCACTCCAGGAGCTCAACGTGGCGCTGACGATGATGTGCCGCCGGGACGGCGAGCTTCTCCACGGCTCATGGCGGCGCAGGGTGTTGCGCGCTCTGCCGAAGGCGACCCTCCCGCTCGCGGACCTCGTCCCGGGCGGGCGGGCGCCGAGCTTCCTGGACGTGCTGGCGGACTCCCTCCCGGACGCCTTGGAACAGGTCCGCCGGGCCCCGGCCGAGCTGGTCAGGGCCGAACTGGAACGCGTCTACGCACCCGCGCGCACCCCTGCCCCGGCGTGGATCCACGAACTGCACCGGGGTTCTCCCGAGGCATGGCACCTGATCCGTCGTGCGCAGGATGCAGCGTTCGAGGTGCTGCTCGGCCCTGTCTGGGCGCAGGTGCAGGACCTGCACCACGCCGAGTTCGTGCGCCGGGCCGTGCAACTTGCGGAAGACGGCGTCGGCTCGGTGCTGGCCGGGCTGCTGCCTGGCGCCCGCCTGCACGGAGGCGTTTGGGAGCTCCCGGGCAAGCCGCGGGAGGTCCACCTCGGCGGGCGCGGGCTGCTTCTCCTGCCCAGCTTCCACTGGACCGGTTGGCCGCTGTTGTCCGCCCTCCCCGACTGCCCGGTCGCTCTCACGTACCCGGCCGGTGCCGGCTTTCTGCCGCAGCCCGACGGCTCCGCCGGTCCGGAGGCGCTGGTCAAGGTGATCGGGAAAACTCGCGTCGAGCTGCTGCGCCTGCTGGCCGAGGAGCGCACCACGACCGAGCTCGCCCGACGGCTCGGCGTCAGCGCCGCCACGGTCTCGGCCCACACCGCAGCGCTACGCGGTGCCGGAATGATTTCCACCTCGCGTGCCGGCAAGGCGGTCCTGCACCGGCGAACCACGCTCGGCAGTCTGTTGCTACGCCACGATGCCTAGGGTCGGCCGCAAGCCACCACCGAATCCTCCGGTTCAGGCACGGCCAGCGCCAGCCCGGGTGAACGTATGCGGTCACGGCACCGGAGCGCCGTCGCGGAGACTCCGAACCCGCCGGCGACCTTGTTCACGGACGCCGCGTCCAGCCCCTCCGCGTCGGCGAGGGCCACGGCCGCCTCGGCGATGCGCTGCGAGGTCAGGCTCGGCTGGGGGCCGCGGGTCGGCCGGTCCTGCCCGCCCCACAGCAGTGGGATGCCCGCTGACGCAAACGTCCCGGTGGGGAGGATGGGTTCAGGCCGGGTGGCGGACGCCGAACCACTGCTCGGCGCCGTACTCCTCGAAGCGTTCGACCTCGGTGAAGCCCAGCTTCAGTGCCACGCGGCGCGAAGGGGCGTTGGCGACCTGGGTGGAGAGCACCACCGGCTCGCCCGCTCGCGCTTCGGCGCACCAGTCGAGGGCGGCCGCGCAGGCCTCGGTGGCGTAGCCGTGGCCCCAGGCGTGCGGCAGGAACATGTAGCCGAGCTCGGTCTCCGGGCCCTCCGGGCGGACGCGCCTGGGGTGCTCCGGGTCGCGCCGGTCGAGGGTGACGATGCCGATCATCGCGCCGTCGAGCTCGACCACGAACAGGCCGGGCCGCCGCCCGGGCGTCTCCGACATTGTCCGTTCGAGCTCCTCCCGCTCACGGGCGCCGCCGATGTACGTGCCGACCTCCGGCGAGGCGAACAGGTCGATGACCGCCGCCCGATCACGGGCCTCGGACTCGCGGAGAACGAGCCGCGCGGTGCGGACAGGAGCGGGCGGCCAGGCGTCGGATCCATGATCACTCATGCCGGGCAACCTACCCGAGACCTCCGATGCGCGGGCCGGAACGGGAGGGATCGGAAGGATCGGAGGGATCGGGAGGATCGGAAGGATCGGAACTGGCGGAAATCCCCGCGCGCGGCCGGTCGACGCCGTGTCAGGATCAGCGGATGCCCGCCCGCAACCGCCAGCTGCCACGCGGCCTTTCCTGGCCGCTCACCTCGACCGACATCCGCTCCACGCTCGGGGCGGAGGACGTGCCCGTCGGCTTCTGGCGGGCGGTCCGGGAGGACGGGGTGCTGGTGTCGGCCGAGTGGCTGCCCCGGCTCCGCGGCAACTACGGCGGCGGCATCCATCCGGGCTTGTGGGAGACGTTCAGAGTCGAGGTCTGGCCCCTGCCGTCGGCCCGGCGGGCCGCCGCCCGGCAGACGCTGCGCGCAGAGGTGCTGCCCGCGCTGGTGGAGTGGATCGCCGCCGCCCGCAGCGCGCCGGAGGGGTGGCAGGTGGTTGGACACAGCAGGTCCTGGCGGGTCGCGGACGGCGGCGCGGTCACGTACGTGGACGACCGGCGCTGATGCGACGGGCCGTCAACCGGCGGGCGCGAACAGCTCGTCCAGGTGGTGGGTGAGGATCGCGAGCGCGCGCTCGCCGTCGCGCTGGCCACCGAGGACGCTCTGGCCGAGGCCGTTGACCATGGCGGCGAGGCCGGCGGCGGTGACCTCCGGGTCGCGCGCGGGAGAGAGGCTGCCGTCCTGCTGGGCGGCGCGCAACTGCTTGGCGAGGAAGGACTCCAGGACATCGGCCTGGCCGGTGCCGTGCTTCTCCAGCGCCTCGGGGTCGTTGAGCACCAGGGCGTAGTACGCGGTGTAGGTGCGGGCGATGCGCCGGCTCTCGGCGTCGGTGGGTAGAATGCAGGCCAGCACCGCGGTGACCAGGGCGCGCGGGGTGGGCGGGCTGCCGGCGGCGGCGATCCAGCGGGCCATCCGGTCCTGCAACTGGGCGCCGAGGCGGGCCAGTGCGTCCAGCAGCAGGCCCTCCTTGGTCTCGAAGTAGTACTGGACCAGCCGCAGTGACACTCCGGCCTCGGCGGCGACCGCGCGCATGCTGGCGGACTGCAGCCCCTGGGTGTCGGCGATCCGCAGCAGCGCCTCGGCGATCTGCCGTCGGCGCTCCTCGTGCTCGACCTTCGTGTTCATGATCCGGCCTCCCTGGTACACCCGTATCATGCCGTGATACACATGTATCATGCGAATGAGCGAGTTCAGGAACGCCCAGGCCGCCGACCGATTCCACGCCGCCTACGACCACGCCCTGGCCGCCCTCTGGCCCGGCCCCCGCACCGCACAGGACGTCCCCACCGCCTACGGCGCCACCCGCGTCCACCGCACCGGAACCCCGGACGGACGGCCGATCGTGCTGCTCCCCGGGTCCGGCGGCAACGCCCTGATGTGGCACCACCACCTCGAACAACTCGCCCAGCACCACCAGGTGTTCGCCCTCGACCCGATCGGCGAACCCGGCGCCAGTACACAGACCGCACCGATCGCCGACGGCACGGACGCCGCCGCCTGGCTGGAGGACGTCCTGACCGGGCTCGACCTCACCGACGTGCACCTGGTCGGCTGCTCCTACGGCGGCTGGGTCGCACTCCAGCACCGGCTGCACCACCCCGGCCGGGTCGGCGCCATGACCCTGCTCGACCCGGCCGGCTTCAGCGGCTTCGGCTTCCGCTTCTACGCCTGGCTGATCGCCGGCGGCCTCGCCGCCTCCGCACCCCGCGCGCTGCGCCCCCGGCTGGCCCGGTGGGTCGCCAACAGCGCCGTGCTGGAGGACGAGTTGATGAAACTGACCCGCGCCGGCCTGGGCTTCCGCCGGGCCCTGCCCGTCCCGCCCGTGCTCACCGACGAGGAACTGCGACGGATCGACCTGCCGGCCCAGGTCCTGCTCGGCGCCCGCAGCGCCCTGCACGACTCCGCCGAGGTCGCCGCCCGGATCTCCCGCATCCTGCCCGAGGCCCGGGTCGAGGTCGTCCCCGGCGCCGGGCACTCCCTGCCGATGGACGCGCCCGACCTGGTGACCGAGCGGATCCTCGCGCAGAGCCTGGCCTGAGGCGCAGTCACATCCGGGACGCGACGCGACGTCGCTACCGAGCGGGACGCCGCTGCCGAGCGGAACGTGACTGCCGGACGAGAAGTCGCCGGCGGGCGGGAGGTTGCCGGCGGGCCGGACGGCGCTGCCTGGTCGGACGGCACTGCCCGGTCGGACGCTGCTTCCTGGCCGGACCGCGGTGGCTCGCTGCCGGGTGCCGGCTCGCGCCCGTGCGTGTCTCCTCGACCGTCGCGCGGCGAGGGCAGCGGTTCGCGGTCGGAGCCGTGGCCGCCGGGTCGGGTTGCCGTCACAGGTGCGCGGCAACCGGCGGCCGGTCGGGTACCTCAGGATGCGGCCCAGAGGGGCGTCGCGGTGTCGCCCTGCAAGATCCGGTGGTGCAACTCGCGGAGTTCGGGCCCGGGTTCGACGCCGATGGCGTCGGCGAGGTGGCGCCAGACCCGGTGGTAGACGGCGAGCGCCTCGGAGGGGCGGCCGGAGCGGGACAGGCCGGTCATCAGGAGCGCCCAGAAGCGCTCCCGCTCGGGGTGGCGGGCCGTCAGTTTGCGCAGCTCGGCGACGGCGGTGCCGGTGCGGCCCAGACGGAGCAGTGCCTCGACGCGCAATTCGCGGACGTCGAGGCGGAGTTCGGAGAGCCGGACGGCCTCCTCGTGGTGCAGGACGGCACAGGCGATGTCGGCGAGGGCCGGGCCCCGCCACAGCGCCAGGGCCTGATCGAGAGCGGCCAGGCCCTCGTCCGGACAGCCGTCGCGGACCTGCCGGGCTCCGTGTTCGTAGAGGCGGACGAACCGGTGGGCGTCGAGTTCGGTGTCGGTGATCGACAGCCGGTATCCGCCGGGGCCGGTCTCCAGGCGCGGGCCGAGCGGGCCGAGGGAGCGCCGCAGGCGCATCACATAGCTGCGCAGGGTGGTGGCGGCGCCGGCCGGTGGGCGGCCGTCCCAGACGAGTTCGGCGAGGGTGTCGCTCGGAACGAAACCGGGCCGCAGTAACAGGGCGGCCAGCAGGACGCGTTGGCGGGCGGCCGCCAGCGGCCGAGGACCGGTCTGATCGGATATCACCAGGGGGCCGAGAATCCCGAAGTGCATCTGTTCCTCCTCGTACGTGGGTGGACCCGGGACGGTGTCCCGGGACGGGGAGTTGTCGATCGCCCCCGGCCTACCCACGGTTCGGCGGAGCGAGCCGCCCCGCCGCCGCCGGTCAATCAATTCCGGTCAACCGGACAGCTGGACCCGCAGGTCGGGGCCGTTTCGCGGACGCCACACGGGTGCGACGGAGCCGCCACGGGCCTGACGAAGGATGGGTTTCGCGGGGCCACCGATCACTGGAGGGGCCCGCCGCCACTCCGGTGTCGGATGTTCCGGCACCGCCGTTGAGGAAGGACCTCGAGATGCGTCTTCGCAAGCTCATCGCCGCGGCCGGTATCGCCACCACCGTCGCCGGCTTCGGCCTGGCCTCCGCCGGTGAGGCTTCGGCCATCAACTACGACTGCTCCAGCGGCCAGGTCTGCCTGTACTACAACTCCTCGGGCAGCGGCTACAACGCCGTCTTCAAGCAGACCAGCAACATCTCCGACTACGCGAACTACTACTTCTCGGCCGGCAACAACGGCAGCGCCGGCGCCGGTGTCTCGGTGAAGAACAACGCCGCGGCGGTCGACAGCTGGTACAGCGGCACCTTCACCGTCTACTACAACAGCGGCTACAACTGCTCCGTCGCCTGCCAGAACATCGGGTCCCTGGCCACGGTGGACCTGAACTCGTCGCTGAAGAACAACAACGCCTCGGGCAAGTTCAACTGAGCCGACGCACCATCGGCTGAGTGATCGCCGGCAGGGCTGAGGCTCCCGACCGCTCACGCGGCCCGGGAGCCGCAGCCCCGCCCCGGCGGTCGGTTCATGGACGCCACCTCGCAGCGACGTGCCCGCCACGGGCACGGCGAAGGATGGGGTTCGTGGGCCATCAATTGTTGGAGTGGCCCGCCGTCGCTCCGGTGTCGGACGTTCCGGCGCCGTTGTTGAGGAAGGACCACGAGATGCGTCTTCGCAAGCTCATCGCCGCGGCCGGTGTCGCCACCACGGTGGCCGGCTTCGGTCTGGTCTCCGCCGGTCAGGCCTCGGCCATCATTGCCGACTGCTCCGGATCGCACTCCGTCTGCCTGTACTACAACCCCTCGACGTACGGCTACGGCGCCGTCATCAAGCAGGGCTTCGACATGCCGGACTACACGAACTACTACTTCTCGCCCAGCAACAACGGCAGCGGCGGCGCCGGGGTGCCGGCGAAGAACAACGCCTCGGCCGTCGACAGCTGGTACGGCGGCACGTTCACCATCTACTTCAGCCCGAACTTCAGCTGCTCCGTCGGCTGCGTGACCATCCCCGCCTGGGCCACGATGGACCTGACGGGGGCGGCGAACGACCACAACGCCTCGGGAGCGTTCACGGGCGGAGTGCCGGCTGCTGAGTGATCGCCAGTTCTGATCGACCGGGCCGCTGGACGCACAGGTCGCGGTCGGTTCGTGGACGCCACATGGGTGCGACGTGCCCGCCACGGGGGCGGCGAAGGATGGGGTTCGTGGGCCATCAATTGTTGGAGTGGCCCGCCGTCGCTCCGGTGTCGGACGTTCCGGCGCCGTTGTTGAGGAAGGACCACGAGATGCGTCTTCG
Source organism: Kitasatospora sp. NPDC092948 (assembly GCF_044754805.1). NCBI lineage: Bacteria > Bacillati > Actinomycetota > Actinomycetes > Kitasatosporales > Streptomycetaceae > Kitasatospora > Kitasatospora sp. NPDC092948. Next base: position 594,420 of record NZ_JBIVPU010000001.1, read on the forward strand.
CAAGCTCATCGCCGCGGCCGGTGTCGCCACCACGGTGGCCGGCTTCGGTCTGGTCTCCGCCGGTCAGGCCTCGGCCTTCGACGCCGACTGCGCCGGGAACACCCACGCCGTCTGCCTCTACTACAACACCTCGGCGAACGGCTACGGCGCCTACTTCAAGCAGACCGCCGACACCCCGGACTACGGGAACTCCGTCTTCACGGCCGGCTTGAACGGCACCGCCGGTGCCGGCGCCCTGGTGTGGAACCACGTCAAATCCGTCAACAGTTGGTACGGCGGCACCTTCGTGATCTATTTCGGCAGTGGCGCCTACAACTGTTCCGTCGGCTGCATGTCCGTCGCGCCGTGGGCCACGGTGGACGTGAACCTGCCGATGAACAGCACCATTTCGACCAGGTTCTCCTGAGCCGAAGCGCCGTCGGGCGCTCCCTCCGGCGTGTCCCTCCGGCGTTTCCCTCCGGCCTTCCGTCGGCAGTAGGGCTGCGGCTCCCGACCGTTCGCGCGGTCCGGAGCCCGCGGCCCCGCTCGCGGACGGCCCGGGCCGTGGCCGCGGTGCCGCCGCGTCCGGTCGACCGCACGGCGGGAGGCGCAGCTCGGAGCCGGTGGTTGCGGACGCCACGCGGGTGCGACGGGCCCGCCACGGGGTCGGCGAAGGATGGGGTTCGTGGGCCACCGATCGACGGGGCCCGCCGCCACTCCGGTGTCGTTGTCGAGGGAGGACCACGAGATGCGTCTTCGCAAGCTCATCGCCGCGGCCGGTGTCGCCGGCACGGTGGCCGGGCTCGGCCTGGTCCCGGCCGGTGAGGCTTCGGCCGTCACTGCCGACTGCTCCGGGTCGCAGTTCGTCTGCCTGTACTACCAGGTTCCGGCGGGCGGCTACGGCGCCACCTTCAAGCAGACCTTCAGCATCCCGGACTACGCCCCCTACGTCTTCACGGGCCCGAGCGGCAGCGCCGGCGTGGGTGTCTCGGTGCGAAACCACGTCGGAGCCGTCGACAGCTGGTACAGCGGCACCTTCACCATCTACTACAACACCGGCTACATCTGCGCCGTCGCCTGCCAGAGCGTCCCGGCCATGGCCACGGTGGACCTGAACTCGGCGCTGAAGAACAACAACGCCTCGGGCGCGCTCAACTGAGCCGACGCGCCATCGGCCGAACCGCCGTCAGCAGGATCGCGGCCCCGAACCGTTCGTGCCGTTCGGAAGCCGCGGCCCGCTCCGACCGCCGTGGACGCCACACAGGTGCGACGGGCCCGCCACAGGGTCGGCGAAGGATGGGGTTCGTGGGCCACCGATCGGCGGGGCCCGCCGCCACTCCGGTGTCGTTGTCGAGGAAGGACCTTCGGATGCGTCTTCGCAAGCTCGTCGCCGCGGCCGCCGTCGCCACCACGGTCGCCGGCCTCGGCCTGGCCTCCGCCGGCGAGGCCTCGGCCATCACTGCCGACTGCTACGGATCGCACATGGTCTGCCTCTACTACAACTCCTCGGGGAACGGCTACAACGCCGTCTTCATGCAGACCGGCAACATCTCCGACTACGCGAACTCCTACTTCCAGAGCAGCCGGAACGGCGGCACCGGCTCCGGCACCTCGGTGAAGAACAACGCCGCCGCCGTCGACAGTTGGTACAGCGGCACGTTCATCGTCTACTACAACAGCGGCTACAACTGCGCCGTCGCCTGCCAGAACATTCCGGCCTGGTCCACCGTGGACCTGAACTCGGCCCTGAAGAACAACAACGCTTCGGGCCTGTTCTACCTCTGAGCCGACGAAACCATCGACCGATCCGACGTCAGCAGGACCGCGACACCGGGTCGCTCGCGCGGCCAGGAAGCCGCGTCCTCGCTCGGGCCGGCCGGTTCAGGCCCGTGACAGCTGTGCCCGCCCCGACTTCGAGGAGTACCCGCTCGTGCCCCGCCACCCGCGCCGTTCCCGCCGTACCTCCGGGCTGCTCGTCCTGCCGCTGCTGCTGGCCGCCGGCTGCGCGGGTGCCGTCGCCGCGCCGCAGAGCGCCGAGCGGCCGAGCCAGTCCGCGTTGCCGACACCCTCGGTGGGTGCCGCGCCCGTGACCGACTCGGCCAACGCGCTGCCGCTGCCGTTGGACGGCTACCTGCTCAACCCGGCGCAGCTCACCGCCGTTCAGCAGGCGCAGGCGAAGCTGGTCGACACCTGCATGGCCGGGCTCGGCCTGGACTACCACTTCCCGGTGATGTCCAAGGAACTGCGCGACCCGGACGCGCCGACCACCCGGATCGACGGCCGGTACGGGCGGCAGAACGCGGAGTTGATGACCCGCTGGGGCTACCACCCGGTGGGCGGTGCGCCGACCGACTCCGCCAACGCCAAGCCGCCGGTGGAGGCCCCGGAGATCAGGACGGCCGAGACCGGGTCCGACAAGCCGAAGGACCGGTTCGGGCCCGGCGGGCAGCTGATCAACGGGCACAAGGTGCCCGAGCGCGGCTGCGTGGGCCAGGCCAACCGCCGGCTGACCGGGACCCCGGACGGGCAGATCGGCGACCCGCAGAGTGCTGTCGACGCGAAGTTCCGCACGCTGAGCGCCGCGCGGGAGGACCCGCGCACCCAGGCCGCGTTCGCGCAGTGGTCGGCGTGCATGGAGGAGCACGGCGTCACCGGGTACACCGACCCGATCGCCGCGATCGCCGACCCCGAGTGGAACAGCGGCCCGCAGCCCGGTGCACGCGAGCTGAAGGTGGCGAGCGCGGACGCCGACTGCCGGCACCGCGGCAACGTGGTCGGGATCTGGTACACCGTCGACTTCGCGTACCAGCAGGAAGTGGTGAACGCCGATCCGGCCGGGATGGCGCAGGTCAAGGCCGGACTGGAGACCCAGGTCCGCAACGCCACCGAAGTACTGGCCGGCTGACGGGAGTTCAAGCCGCCGACGCCGGGACCCGCAGACGGACGGGCCCCGGCGCGGGCGGCCCGCAGGGCGTCGTCGGGGAACTCCTGGAGCACCTGCCCGCCCGGCGAGGGCGCGGCTCGGACGCGGCCCCTTCGGTCAGGGCGTGGGGCGGACGATCTGGACCAGGTTGCCGCAGGTGTCGTCGAACACCGCCGCCGTCACCGGGCCCATGCGGGTCGGCTCCTGGGTGAACCGCACCCCGAGCGCGCGCAGTCGCTCGTACTCGGCCTGCACGTCGTCCACCATGAACGACACCGCCGGAATGCCGTCCGCGACCAGCGCCGCCTTGTACGGCGGGACGGCCGGGTGCTCGGACGGTTCGAGCAGCAGCTCGGTGCCCTCCGGCTGCTCCTGCGGGACCACCGTCAGCCAGCGGGCTCCGCCGCCGACCGGCACGTCGTGCTTCTTCACGAAGCCGAGCACCTCGGTGTAGAAGCGCAGCGCCTTCTCCTGGTCCTCGACGAACACCGAGGTGATCCAGATCCGCATCCCGTCGCCCTCCGCGCGTCGACACCCGCGACCGACCTTACGGCCCGTCACCACCGGGGCCGGCGGCGGCGCGCCGGGCGTTCACCCCGGGTGGGGGAGGCGGGCGGCGACGGCGGTGAGGAGGAGGTCGAGGGCGAGGGGGTAGGCGCTGCGGCGCATGTCGGCGGCGAGCAGGCGGGTGGTCGCGGCGATGTGCGGGTGCGTGGCGGGGGAGAGGGTGCGGTAGGCGGTGTCCCAGACGGCGAGGTCGGCGTGCTGGGCGGGCACGGGGAGGGCGAGTGCCGCGGAGTCGAGGACGGCGAAGCCGAGCGCCTGGTCGATGAAGGCGTGGTAGAGGCTGACGGCGTCCGGGTCGGGGAACCCCGCGTCGCGCAGGATGCCGAGCATGGTCTCGATGGCGCGGATCTCGTTGGCGCGGCCGGTGGTGCGGTGCGCGGCCAGGACGGCGGCCTGCGGGTGGGCGAGCGAGTGCGCGTGGACGCGCAGGCCGACCTCGCGCAGGTCGGCGCGCCAGTCGCCGGTGGGCTGCCACCCGCGCAGGGCAAGGCCGATGAGTTCGTCGGCGACGGCGAGCAGCAGGTCGTCCGTGCTGTGGAAGTAGCGGTAGATCGCGCTCGGGTCCGCGCCCAGCGCCGCGCCGAGCCGGCGGACGCTGAACGCCTGCGCGCCGTGCTGACCGACCAGGCGCAGCGCGGTGTCGACGATCACCTGTTGGGAGAGCACGGTGCCCTGCTTGGTGGGGCGCCGGCGGCGGCGCGCGGCCTCCGGGACGACGCGGTCGGGCGCGCGGTCCGACGCTCGGTCGGACGGTCGGTCGGGTGCGCGGTCGGAGGGTCGGTCGGTCATGGCAGCCGACCTTATGACAACGGCATTGACGTGTGAAGCGGCGCGCGGGTTTCATGGCGTGCCACCGGCCCTCCCGCCGGTGCCCCCACCCGGCGCGCCGGCCCCGGCGGCCGGCCCGTCGCCGTCCTGCCGCGCCCCCGGCGGCAGGACTGTCCCCGCACTGCCGCGCCCGCCGCTTCCGCTGTCGGCGCGCCCCCAACTCGCGCCCTCCGTAAGGGCGTTCCCCCACGACTGAATCGGTGGTGATCCCTTGGCGACGACGCTCAAGGACAGCGGCCCCGTCCCCGGCGGCGGTGCCCCCGGCACGATGCGCAAGTCGCTCGGAGTCGGCGCGGTGGTGGTGATCGCGGCGTCCAGCACCGCGGCCACCACGTCGATCGGCATCGGCCTCGGGCTGATGGCGGGCGTGGTCGGCCTGCATCTGCCGGCCATCATGCTGCTGGCCTTTCTGCCGGTGCTGGGCATCGCCAGCGGCTACGGCCGGCTCAACCGGGTCGAGCCGGACGCGGGCAGCTCGTACCGCTGGGTGGGGCGGACGCTCAGCCCGTGGCTGGGCTTCCTGACCGGCTGGGTCAACATCGTCACCACGATCGTCTTCATGGCGTACACCACCACCGTCACCGGCTCGGCGATCGTCCAGCTGGTCGGCAAGGCGGGGCTGCACGCGCTGCCGGGCGTGGCGCTGGACCCCGACTCCAGCGTCCAGTGCACACTGATCGGCATGCTGGTGCTGCTGGCCGCCACCGTGGTCGCGGTGCGCGGGCTGGACCTGGCGGCGGCGCTGCAGAAGTACCTGCTGATCTTCGAGTACGCGGTGCTGATCGCGTTCTGCGGGTACGGGCTGTTCTCCGGCGACCAGCCGTTCAGCCTGTCCTGGTTCAACCCGTTCGAGATTCCCTCGCTCGGTGCGCTCGCCCAGGGCATGGTGCTGGCGGTGTTCTGCTACTGGGGCTTCGAGTCGGTGTTCAGCGTCGGTGAGGAGGTGCACGACCCGAAGGACGCCTCCCGCGGCGGGTTCCGGTCGCTGCTGCTGATGCTCGGCCTGTTCCTGTTCGCCGGCACCGCGTTCCAACGGGTACTGCCGATGGACGAGTTGGCCGACAACGGGGCGACCGGGCTGGCCTACTTCGCCGAGCGGCTGGCCCACCAGCCGCTGGCCGCACTGCCGTTGGTGGCGCTGACGTTCTCCGCGGCGGCCTCGCTACAGGCCGCGGTGATCCCGACCGCGCGCGGCTGCTACGCGATGGGCCGCGACGGCACCCTCGGCACCGTGTGGACGCGGCTGCACCCGCGCTACCGCACCCCGTCCGCCGGCACCTGGCTGATCACCGGAATCTCCTTGGGACTTGCCGCGCTGTCGCTGGCCATCCCGACCGTCACCGAGCTGATCTCGGCGACCGTCAACGCCATCGGCATCGTGGTGGCGCTGTACTACGCGCTGGTGGCGATCGCCTCCGCCGTGCGCTTCCGGCACCTGCTGCGCGAGGACTTCGTGGAGGGGCTGAAGGCGGTGGTCGCGCCGCTGTTCGGCGGGGTGGTGCTGCTGCTGGTCGGCGGCTACCTGGCCTGGACCTTCTACGCCTCCGCCGACCACTTCGAACTCGCCGCCGACAACGGCTGGTTCGAGCTCTCGGTGCCGGTGCTGATGATCGGCTCCGGACTGCTGGCCGCGGCCTGGTCCCGCTGGGGCCGCCGCTCGCCGTACTTCGAAGCCGCCCAATCCGCCTGACCGCAAAGAAAGTTCGAGGTTCCACCATGACCCGCGCCGACCTGGTCTTCACCGGAGGACCGATCCACACCGGCGACGCCGCCCGTACCCGGGCCACCGCGCTGGCCGTCACCGACGGGCGGATCACCGCCGTCGGCCATGACGAGGTCCGGGAGTTGATCGGCCCCGGCACCGAAGTCGTCGACCTGCACGGCAGGTTGCTGATCCCCGGTTTCCAGGACGCGCACGTGCACGCGGTGTTCGGCGGCATGGAGATGGCCGCCTGCGACCTCACCGGCACCGTCGGCGTGGACGACTACCTGCGGCTGGTCGCCGAGTACGCCGCCACCCACCCCGAGAAGGAGTGGATCACCGGCGGCGGCTGGTCGATGGAGAGCTTCGACGGCGGCCTGCCCACCCGGCAGCTGCTCGACCGGGTGGTGCCCGACCGGCCGGTGCTGCTGGCCAACCGCGACCACCACGGCGCCTGGGCCAACTCCCGCGCCCTGGAGGCCGCCGGGCTCACCCGCGACACCCCCGACCCGGCCGACGGCCGGATCGAGCGCGAGCCGGACGGCACCCCGAGCGGCATGCTCCAGGAAGGCGCCGTCGGCCTGGTCGGCAAGCACGCCCCCGGCACCACGGCCGCCGACCGCCTGGCCGGCCTGCTCGCCGCCCAGCGGATGCTGCACTCGCTCGGCATCACCGCCTGGCAGGACGCCCTGCTCGGCGACTTCGGCGGCAACCCCGACCCGTCCGACGCCTACCTGACCGCCGCCCAGGACGGCACGCTGACCGCCCGGGTGGTCGGCGCGCTCTGGTGGGACCGTACGCGCGGCGCCGAACAGATTCCCGAACTCGTCGCCCGGCGCGAGAGGTTGAGCCACGGACGGTTCCGGGCCGGCGCGGTGAAGATCATGCAGGACGGGATCGCGGAGAACTTCACCGCCGCCCTCACCAGCCCCTACCTGGACGGCTGCGGCTGCGCCACCGGCAACAGCGGCCTCAGCTTCGTCGACCCGCTCGCGCTGCGCTCCCACGTCGCCGCGCTGGACGCGCTCGACTTCCAGGTGCACTTCCACGCCCTCGGCGACCGCGCCGTCCGGGAGGCCCTGGACGCCGTCGAGGCCGCCATCGCGGCCAACGGCCGCCGCGGCAACCGCCACCACCTCGCCCACCTGCAACTGGTCCACCCGGAGGACGTGCCGCGGTTCGCCGCGCTCGGTGCGATCGCCAACATCCAGCCGCTGTGGGCCGCCCACGAACCGCAGATGGACGAGCTCACCATCCCCTTCCTCGGCCCCGAACGCGCCGCCTGGCAGTACCCGTTCGGCGACCTGCTGCGGGCCGGCGCCACCCTCGCCGCGGGCAGCGACTGGCCGGTCTCCAGCCCCGTCCCGATCGACGGCCTGCACGTCGCCGTCAACCGCCGCGAACCCGGCGCCGACCCTTCGACCCCCGTCTTCCTCCCCGAGCAGCGGCTCGACCTGGCCACCGCCCTCGCCGCCTACACCGCCGGCACCGCCCACCTCAACCGCCTCGACGGCACCGGCGCCCTCCGGCCCGGCCACCTCGCGGACCTGGTCGTCCTCGACCGCGACCCGTTCGCCGCCCCCGCCGACGAGATCGCCGACACCCGCGTCCTGCGCACCTACGTCGGCGGCCGGGCGGTGCACGCCGCCGAGTGACCCGGACACCGTGTCAGTCCGCGGGCAGGCGGGCTGACACGGTGTTCGTTGCCGCGCTCGGGGCGGCCCGACTACCGTCCCAGCACGCATCGCACCCCCCACGTCTTCGGAAGCAGGACAGCCACATGAGTACCGTCAACGGCGGCGTCTCCTTCTGGTACGCGGCCACCGGGCTGCCCGCGCGGCGGGCGGCACTGACCGGCGAGATCGAGGCCGACGTCTGCGTGGTCGGGGGCGGGTACACCGGGCTGTGGGCCGCCTACTACCTGAAGCGGGCCGCACCCGAACTCGAAGTGGTCGTGCTGGAAGGCGAGTTCTGCGGGTACGGGGCGTCGGGCCGGAACGGCGGCTGGCTGTACAACGGGATCGCCGGGCGGGGCCGGTACGCGCGGCTGCACGGGGAGGAGGCCGCACGGCGGCTCCAACTCGCCATGAACGACACGGTGTCGGAGGCACTGCGGGCCGTCGACGAGGAGGGCATCGACTGCGACGCGCACCGCGGCGGGGTCCTGGAGGTGGCCCGGACACCCGCCCAACTGGCGCGACTGAAGGAGCGGTTCGCGCACGAGCAGGCATTCGGGGCGGACGAGGTGCACCTGCTGAGCGCCGCACAGACCGCCGAACGGCTGTACGTGCACGGCGCATTGGCGGCGACCTGGACGCCGAACGGGGCACGGGTGCACCCCGCGAAGCTGGTGGTCGGCCTGGCCGCCGCCGTCGAGCGGCTGGGCGTACGGATCCACGAGTCGACGCCCGTCACCACGATCACCCCCGGGCGGGCCGGCACCGCGCAGGGCGGCGTCAAGGCCCGGGTGGTGCTCCGGTGCACCGAGGGGTTCACCGCCAACCTGGCCGGACAGAAGCGCAGTCGGCTGCCGATGAACTCCTCGATGATCGCCACCGATCCGCTGCCCGCCGAGGTGTGGGAGGCGATCGGCTGGAACGGCCGCGAGGTGCTCGGCGACGAGGCGCACGCCTACATGTACGCGCAGCGCACCGCCGACGACCGGATCGCGCTCGGCGGCCGGGGCCGCCCGTGCCGGTACGGCTCGCGGATCGACCAGGACGGGGCCACGCCCGCCGGAACGGTGGCCCAACTCCGGGCGATCCTGCGGGAGATGTTCCCCGCCGCGGCCGACGCCCGGATCGACCACGCCTGGTCCGGCGTGCTCGGCGTCCCCCGCGACTGGTGCGCCGCCGTCGACCTCGACCCCGCCACCGGGCTCGGCTTCGCCGGCGGCTACGTCGGCAGCGGCGTCGCCACCGCCAACCTGGCCGGCCGCACCCTGCGCGACCTGACGCTGCGGCAGCTGGGCAAGGGGGAGCGGACCGGACTCACCGAGCTGCCCTGGGTCGGCCACCGCGTCCGCCGCTGGGAGCCCGAACCGCTGCGGTGGCTCGGCGTGCACGGGCTGTACGCCGTCTACCGGCATGCCGATCGCCGCGAGCACGCCACCACCTCCCCGCTCGCCGGCCTCGCCGACCGGATCAGCGGCCGGGCCTGAGGCACTGTCGGCGCGGTCGCCCGTCCCACCGGAAATTGATTCGCACACCTGTCGCACGGACGTGATATGAACATCCGTCCGGGCAGCGGAGCGCCGCCCACGTGGACAAACGGCACTTTTGAGGGGAACCGGGCATGGGACTGTTCGCGCGGCTGACGCGCCGCTGGAACACGGGCGGCGGTGCACCGGGCCTCACCATCGACCCGGCCCACGGCGACCCCGAGCTGACGCTGCTTCGGGAGCGCGCCCTGGCCGGCGACTGGCCCGGCGTCCGCGCCGTCCTCGACCGCGCCGTCGACCAGGACGACCTGACCCTGATGATCGGCCTGCTCGCCGACGTCACCGGCAGCGAGAGCTGGCTGGGCCAGGCCCTCGCGGCCGACCCCGAGGACCCGGTGACGCTGCTCGCCCACGGCGCCCGGCACATCCACTGGGGCTGGGAGGCCCGTACCGCCGCCCGCGCGCAGCACGTCAGCGAGGAGCAGTGGAAGACCTTCCACGAACGGCTGGAGGCAGGCGAGGAACTGCTGTTCAAGGCCGCCGAACTCGACCCGGAGCTGCTCGGCCCCTGGCTCTTCCTGCAGATGAGCGGCCGCGGCGCGTCCGTCGACCGCTCCGCCGCCCGGCACCGCTTCGACGCGGCGCTGCGCCGCAGCCCCGGCCACCCGGCCTCGCACCGTCAGCGGCTGCAGCAGCTGCGCGCGAAGTGGAGCGGCTCGCACGAGCAGATGCACTCCTTCGCCCGCGCCTCGATGCTCGCCGCCCCCGAGGGCAGCCCGCTCGGCGAACTCGTCGCTCTCGCCCACATCGAGCACTGGCTCTCGCTGCCCTCCGGCGAGGACGCCGCGTACATGGGCCGCAACCAGGTCCGGGACTCCCTCCACGAGGCCGCCGACCGCTCGATCCGGCACCCCGACCACGTCCGCGGCCGGACCTGGGCGCAGACCCACAACACCTTCGCGATGGCCTTCTACCTGGCCGGGCAGCCGCACGCCGCGAACCTGATCTTCCAGGAGATCGGCAACGCCGTCTGCGAAGACCCCTGGAACTACCTCGGCGGCGACCCGGTGGACACCTTCCGCCGCGTTCGCGCAGCCTGCGCCTGACGCCTGACGCCTGACGCCTGACGCCTGACGCCTGACGCCTGACGCCTGACGCCTGACGCCTGACGCCTGACGCCTGACGCCTGACGCCTTGCGCCCGACGCCTTGCGCCCGCGCCCGATGACCGGCCGCAGCCGTGACCCGCACCGAACCCCGAAGCGAAGGACCCGCCCGGTGACCCCGAACGACTCCAGCGCGCACACCTTCCAGGTGGACCTGCGCGGACTGGTCGACCTGCTCTCCCACCACCTGTACTCCAGCCCGCGCGTCTACCTGCGCGAACTGCTGCAGAACGCGGTCGACGCGATCACCGCCCGCCGCCAGCTCGACCCGGCCGCGCCGGCCGCCATCACCGTCACCACCGGCGACGAGTTCTCGGTCTCCGACACCGGCGTCGGCCTGACCGAGGCCGACGTCCACACCTTCCTCGCCACCATCGGCCGCAGCTCCAAGCGCACCTCCGACGGCGCCCTGGACGCCGGCCAACTCGCCGACGCCCGGGCCGAGTTCATCGGACAGTTCGGCATCGGCCTGCTGGCCTGCTTCGTGGTCGCCGACGAGATCACCGTCCGCACCCGCTCCGCCCGCACCCCCGACGCCCCGGTGATCGAGTGGCGCGGCCGCTCCGACGGCCGCTACACCATCACCACGCTGCCCGCCTCGGCCCGCCCCGAGCCCGGCACCACCGTCATCCTCACCCCGCGCGCCGACGCCGAGGAGTGGACCTCCACCCGGCGGGTCACCGAACTCGCCCGGCACTACGGCAGCCTGCTGCGCCACCAGGTCACCGTGGTCGACGGCGCCGGCCGCAGCACGCAGATCAACCAGACCCCCGCGCCCTGGGCCCGCCGGTACGACACCCCCGCCGCCCGCCGCGAGGCGCTCACCGCGCACTGCCGCGACACCTTCGACTTCGCCCCGCTCGACACCATCGACCTGGACCTGCCGCTGGTCGGCCTCAGCGGCGTCGCCTACGTGCTGCCCGAGGCCGTCCCGCCCTCCCGCCGCGCCGGACACCGGGTGCACCTCAAGGGCATGCTGCTCTCCGACCAGGCCGACGAACTGCTGCCCGACTGGGCGTTCTTCGTGCGCTGCGTGGTCGACGCCGAGCAGCTGCGCCCCACCGCCTCCCGTGAGGCGCTGTACGCCGACGAGACCCTGGCCGCCGTCCGGGAGGCGCTCGGCCTGCGGATCCGCGACTGGCTGACCGGCCTGTCCGCCAGCGACCCCGGGCTGCTGCACCGCTTCCTGTCCATCCACCACCTGGCCGTCAAGTCGCTGGCCCGGCACGACGACCAGCTGCTGAAGATGCTGCTGCCCTGGCTGCCGTTCGAGACCACCGACGGCAACGTCACCCTCGACGAGTTCGCCCGCGCCCACCCCGTCATCCTGGTCACCCGCACCGTCGAGGAGTTCCGCCAGGTCGCCCCGATCGCCGGCGCGGCCGGCCTCGGCGTCATCAACGGCGGCTACACCTACGACCGCGACCTGGTCCACCGGCTGCCCGAGATCCGCACCGGCACCAGCGTCGCCGACCTCGACCCGGCCACCGTCACCGCCCACCTCGACAACGTCGACCCGGCCACCGAACTCGCCGCCGCCGCCTTCCTCGCCGCCGCCCGCGAGGTGCTCGGCCGGTTCGACTGCGACGTCGCGCTGCGCACCTTCCACCCCAGCAGCGCCCCCGCCCTGCTGCTCGACGACCGGGAAGCCCGGCACGAGCGCACCCGCACCCAACTCGCCGACCAGGCCGACGGTTTGTGGGCCGACATCCTCGGCTCGCTGGGCAGCTCCGCGCCGCGCGCGCAGCTCGTCCTGAACCATCTCAACCCGCTGGTCCGGCGGGCGGCCGGGATCCGGAACCTCGAACTCGTCACCACCACCGTGGAAGCGCTGTACGGCCAGGCCCTGCTGCTCACCCGGCGCCCGCTCAAGGCCAGCGAATCCGCGCTGCTCAACCGCTCGTTCCTCGCCCTGCTCGACCACGCCATGCTCGGCCACGAGCCCACCACGCCGCACCGGGAGCCGTGATGCTCGACACCATCGACGCCGTCCGCGCCGCCCTGCGCGCCAACGACGAACAGCCGCACGGCCGGCAGCGCACCGTCACCGCCGAGGAACTCGTCGACGCCGCCGAGCAGTTCGACGACCCGGAGCTGCTCGCCTACGCCCTCCTCGACCTGATGGAGGCGTACGAGAACGACGCCGAACGGCGAAAGCTCCCGGTGGTCTTCGCCCGGGTCGTCACCCTGCGCAAGAAGCACCCCGAAGGCTTCGACGGCTGGGCCCAGCGCGCCACCGACTGGCGCTACAAGTGGGTCGCCAACGCCCTGCGCAGCGTCCCCGACGTCCCGTTGGAGGCCGTCCGCCGCTGGCACGGCGAACTGCGCGAGCACTACCGCAGCGCCGGCCACGACCTCCAGCCCTACTACGGCGAGCAGTACCACCTGGCCGCGCTCACCGGCCAGGGCGTCGAGAACGCCTTCGAGCTGTGGGCCGCCCGGGCCCGGTCCTCGTTCAGCGACTGCCGGGCGTGCGAACTGCGCTCCCAGGCACGGCACTTCGTCCGCCTCGGCGACGACGAACGGGCGCTGTCGGTCTGGCGGCCGGTGTTCGACGGCGAACACTCCTGCGCGGAGGAACCGCACGTCAGCCGCGCCCACGCGCTGCTGCCGCTGCTGCGGGTCGGCCGGATCGACGACGCGCGCTCGTTCCACCTCACCGGCTACCGGTGGGCCCGCGGCCGCTCGCGCGCCGCCGAGGAGATCGGCCTGCACCTGGAGTTCTGCGCGCTCACCGGCAACGAACCGCGCGGCCTGGAGATCCTCGCCGACAACCGCGACCTGTTCGACCAGCACGGCGACCCGCTGGCCCGCCTGCACTTCCTGACCGGCACCCAGCAGTTGCTCGCCCGCCTCGCCGCCACCGGCCACGGCGGCGTCCCGGTGGCCGGCCCGCCCGGCAACAGCTGGACGGTCGACGGGCTGCTCGCCGAACTCCGCACCGAGGGCGACGCCCTCGCCGCCCGCTTCGACGCGCGGGGCGGCACCACCGCCGTCGGCGACGCCCGCCGCGAACGCCTGGCCCGCACCCCGCTGTTCGCCGAACCGCTCGCCCTCGGCCTGCGCGCCGCCACCCCCGCGCCCGCCGCCGCGCCCAGCCCGGCGGCCGCGGCGCAGGCAGCTCCCGCCGCCACCGAGAGCGTGGCCGAACTCGTCGCCCGCGCCCGCGAGTTGCGCGACCGCCGGCACCCCGAGGCGGCCGCCCTGTGGCGGCGCATCGAGGCCCTCGCCGCCGCCGACGGCTACCAGCACCCCGACGATCCCGACCTCGGGCCGCTCGACCTGATGCGCGCCGAACTCGCCGAACAGCGCGCCCGCCGCGACGGCCTGCCCGACCACGAACTGGCCGCCCACCTGACCGAGGCCGCCGAGCTCTACCAGCAGGTCGGACGGGACGCCCAGGCGATCGGCTGCCGCGCGCTGGCAGCGGTCCTGCCCGAGCCGGACGCCACGACCGGGACCGACGCCACTGCCCACGCCGGAGTTGAGGACGTCGAGGACGCCGGGACCGGCGCCGCCGGCGACCTGGTGGCCGAACTCGACCGCTACGAGCAGCAGGTCCGCGACCTGATCGAGGCCGACGCCGTCCGGGCCCAGGACGCGCTGCTCACCGTGCTGCACGCCCACGCCGTCGTCGCGATCCGCCAGGACCTGCCGGACAGCCACCAGCGCCCCGCCGACGAACCCGAGCAGCGCGACCTCACCCGCACCGAGGCCGCCGTCGGCCGCCTGCTGGCGGAAGCCGTCCGGCAGGACGACGCGGCGACCGAGGTCAACGCGCACCAGTTCCTGGTCCGCGCCTACGTCCTGACCGGCCGCAGGCAGGCCGCCATCGAGCTGATCGAGCAGGCCGAACGCCGGATCGTGGCCGCCGACATCCGCTGGAAGCTGGTCGCCGTCCACGGCTGGCAGGGCGAATTCGCCCTGGAGGACGAGGAGTTCGCGCGCGCCGAGGAGCTCGCCCAGCGCGGGCTGAAGATCGCCGCCGAGTACAACGACCGCAGCGCCGTCCCCGCCCGGGTACAGCTGCTGCTGGCCCGGATCCACCTCGCCCGCGGCGAACACGAGTCCGCGGCACGGGCGTTCACCGAGGCCGCCGCCCGCTTCGACCACGCCGGGCAGGCCGACGACGCCGCCTCCTGCCGCGGCCGCCTCGGCCAGGTGCTGGCCTCGTCCGGCCGGTTCGCCGACGCCGCCGCCGTCCTGGAGGCCGTCCGGCTGGAGCCGGGCTTCGCCTCGCTCGACGTCCGCGAACAGGCGCAGATCCGCCTCGACCTCGCCCGCACCCTGCGCGAACTCGACGAACACCGGCCCTCCGCCGAGGAGTTCCTGCACATCGCCGACCTCGCCGCCGGCTGGGACGACCGCGAGGTGCACACCATGGTCGCCTGCGAGGCCGCCGTCGCGCTGGCCCGCACCGGCCAGTGGCCCGCCGCCGACCTGGCCCGGCAGCGCGCCCTCGACAGCCACCGCACCGCACCGCACGCCGCCGCGGCCTTCGACATGCTGCTGCGCCTGGCCCGGATCACCGCCGACACCCTCGGCGCGACCGCCCAGGACGAGGCCCTCGCCCGGCTCGACGAGGCCGCCGAGGTGGTGGCGAACGCCCAGCGCGACGGCCACGAACTCGGCAGCGGCAGCCCCGAAGGCACCCTGCACGACACCCGCGGCCGCACCCTGGTCGGCCTCGGCCGCCCCGAGGAGGCCCTCGCCGAGATGGAACTGGCGATCGCCGCGTTCGCCTCCCTCGGCACCGACGCCCGCCTGGCCCGCGCCGAGTCCATCCGCTACGCCGCCCTGATCGAGGGCAACCGCCTCGACCGCACCCAGGACGCGCTGACCCGGCTGGAGGCCGCCATCGCCTGGTGCCGCGAGATCGGCGAACCGCAGGCCGCCGACGTCCTCGACGACCTGCACACCCACCTGCGCCGCCAGCACTGACGCAGCGGCACCGATACAGCGGCACCGACGCAGCGGCGCCGACACGCCGACGGCCCGCCGGGAACCCTCCCGGCGGGCCGTCGGCCGTTCACCGCCCGCGGGCTACTTGCCCCGCAGCACCGCCTGCTCGAAGTCCCGGAACGCGCCCTCCTGCTGCCACTCCAGCGCCGCCTTCGGGTTGTCCCGCAGCAGCGCCGCGCACGCGGACGTCGGCTTCGTCCCCAGCGGGCGGTCCTGGCACTCCGCCACCGGCCGGTAGCCGTTGCGGTCCTGCCAGAGGCTGCGCCCGCCGACGAAGCCGTACTCCAGCGAGGTCCGCGCCAGGTCCTTCAAGTCCCGGTACGTCAACTGGTAGGTCCGGACGGCCCGGAGGTACTCGTGGGTGATGTCGATCCGCTCCACCCCGGGGTCGTCCGTGGACAGCGCCGTCGGGACGCCGCTCTTCCGGTACAGCGCGAACGGGTGGTCCTGGCCGGACACCTGGAGGATCTGGTCGTTGGAGGTGAGCGGCACCTCGATCAGCACCTTGCGCTCGGCCAGGGTGCGCAGCAGGTCCGCCGAGTCGTCCTCGTTGGCGACGTCGACGCCGTGCCCGATCCGCTCGGCGTGGCCGGTCAGCACGGCCTGGCGGATGTGGAAGCGCAGGTCCTCGGGCTTGACCAGGCCCGGTGCGAGCTCGCCCGCGTGCAGGCTGATGTGCGCGTTCGGGTACAGCGGGTGGAGGAAGTCCAGCATCCGCATCTGCAGGTCGTAGTTGTCCAGCGAGGCCTGGTAGTCCTCCGGCTGCACCAGGTTCACCGCGGCGAACCGCTGGTCCTGGGAGGCGAGTTCCATGCCGAGCAGCAGCTGGGTGAAGACCCGTGCCGGGGCGGCGGCCCGGGAGGCCTGGGACTGGATGCGCACCGTCACGGCGCAGCCGGGGCGGGCCTGCGCGGTGCCGCAGTGCTCGGTGTCCTGGTACTCGGCCATCGCCCGGTCCAGGTCGCCGCGGGCCTGGTCCACCAGCGTCTGGATCTGGCCGTCGGCCAGCAGCCGCTGCCGCAGCGCCGCGAAGTCCTGGTCGAAGCCGGTCTTCGCGGCGAGTGCGGCGGCCCCGCCCGACGCGGGCGTGAGCATCGTCTCCAGGTAGCTCTGGTGCTGGGCGGCCATGGTGTCGGTCACCTCGGCCAGCATCCGGCCCGGGTGGCGCCAGCTGGCCTCGCCGAACTTGCCGAAGGTCGCGAAGAAGTGGTCGTGGCCGGACTCCTGGCCCGGCGCGAAGTCCTGCATCGACCAGGACCGGATCACCTGGGTGCGGAAGTCCTGGTCGGTGACCGCGTCCTGGGCGGGGCGGGCGGTGCCCTGGCACGGGCCGGTGGCCGAGACGAAGGTCTCCGAGTCGATGCACAGCCCGTCCTCGGCGGCCAGCTGGATCAGCAGCTCGGTCGAGACCGCACCCGACAGGTGGTTGTGCAGGTCACCGCCCTTGGGGAGCTGCCGCAGGAAGGCGTCCAGCCGGGCCGGGTCCTGCCGGATTCCGTCCAGGAACGCGGCGACCCTGCCTTCCAGCGGGCGCCCGCCGGGGAGTTGCGTCCCGGCCTGGGCGGGGGCCAACGGCGCGAGCAGGGCCGCGCAGGCGACGAGGGCGGCCGTGGTGGTACGGCGAAGCGAGATCATGCCGCCATGCTGACGTTTCGTCAGCTGCCGTACTCCGTCCGGCCGCCCGTGTCGCGTCCACACCACCCGGACGAGTGGTGAGGTGGCGGAACAGCGCCAATCCGGGTGTCAGGCCTTCGTCAGCACTTCGCCGACCAGGGAACGGGCCTCGTCCTGGACCTGCGCCAGGTGCTCGGCGCCGCGGAAGCTCTCCGCGTAGATCTTGTACACGTCCTCGGTGCCGGACGGGCGGGCCGCGAACCAGGCGTTCTCGGTGCAGACCTTCAGACCGCCGATCGCCGCGCCGTTGCCCGGGGCGTGGGTGAGAACGGCGGTGATCGGCTCGCCCGCCAGCTCGGAGGCGGTGACCCGGGACGCGTCGAGCGCGGCCAGCGCGGCCTTCTGGTCGCGGTCGGCGGGGGCGTCCACCCGGGCGTAGACCGGGTCGCCGTGCCGGGCCGTCAGCTCGCGGTAGTGCTCGGACGGGGTGCGGCCGGTGACGGCGGTGATCTCGGACGCCAGCAGGGCCAGCAGGATGCCGTCCTTGTCGGTGCTCCACGGCGAGCCGTCGCGGCGCAGGAACGACGCCCCGGCGGACTCCTCGCCGCCGAACGCCACCGTCCCGTTCAGCAGCCCGTCCACGAACCACTTGAACCCGACCGGGACTTCGAGCAGCTCCCGGCCGAGCCCGCCCGCCACCCGGTCGATCATCGAGGACGACACCAGCGTCTTGCCGACCGCGGCCGCCGCCGGCCAGCCCTCGCGGTGCCGGAACAGGTAGTCGATGGCCACGGCCAGATAGTGGTTGGGGTTCATCAACCCGCCGTCGGGCGTGACGATGCCGTGCCGGTCGGCGTCCGCGTCGTTGCCGGTGGCCAGCGTGAACGCGTGCCGACGGTCGATCAGCGAGGCCATCGCGTACGGGGAGGAGCAGTCCATCCGGATCTTCCCGTCCCAGTCCAGCGTCATGAACCGCCAGGTCGGATCGGTCAGCGGATTGACCACCGTCAGGTCCAGCCGGTGCGTCTCGGCGATCCGCCCCCAGTACGCGACGGACGCCCCGCCCAGCGGGTCCGCGCCGATCCGCACGCCCGCCTCCCGCACCGCGGCGAGATCGACCACGGCCGGCAGGTCGTCCACGTACGTGCCCAGGAAGTCGTAGCGGCCGGTGGTGTCCGCCGCCAGCGCCCGCGCGTACGGAATCCGGCGGACCTCCTTCGACCCGCCCGCCAGCAGCTCGTTGGCGCGCCGCTCGATCCAGCCGGTGGCCGTCGAATCGGCGGGGCCGCCGTGCGGCGGGTTGTACTTGAAGCCGCCGTCGGCGGGCGGGTTGTGCGACGGCGTCACCACGATGCCGTCCGCGAGCGCCGCCGGAAGGGTCCGGTTGTGCGCCAGGACGGCGTGCGAGACGGCGGGCGTCGGGGTGTAGCCGTCGGCGGAGTCGAGCAGCACCGTGACACCGTTCGCCGCCAGCACCTCCAGCGTCGTCGCCCGGGCCGGCTCCGACAGCGCGTGGGTGTCGATGCCGAGGAACAGCGGCCCCGTGGTGCCCTGTTCGGCCCGGTAGTCGCAGATCGCCTGCGCCGTCGCCGCGATGTGGTCCTCGTTGAACGCCGCCCGCAGCGACGACCCCCGGTGCCCGGACGTCCCGAACGCCACCCGCTCCCCGACTTCCGCCGGATCCGGATGCAAGGTGTAGTACGCCGTCACCAGACGCGCGACGTCGATCAGGTCCTGCGGCTGCGCCGGCTGCCCAGCCCGCTCATGCACCATCGTGGCTTCTCTCCTAGGTCGGTACGGCAAGGATGCCCGCCGACCATCATCCGGGCCACACCGCCCCAACTGCGGGAACACGGAGGGAACCCGGACTGACGGTGCGTCGGACGAACGGGATGCCGCCGGCCTACCGCTTGCGGCCGCGCTTGGCCTGGGTCTGGCTCGTCCGGGGCTTGTGCTGGCGGGCGGCCTGGTGCGGCTGGGACTTGGCAGTCTTGGCGGACTTGGCGGGGGCCTTCTTCGCGGCGGGCTGCTTCTTCGCCGGTTCGGCGGCGCCCCGGCCGCGGGAGCTGTTGGCGGTGCGGCCGCGCACGATGCCGATGAACTCCTCCACCAGGTCGGTGGTCGCCGCCTCCGGCCAGGCCAGGGCGATCCGGGACTGCGGGACGTCCGCGAGGGTGCGGTAGGTCAGGTCGCGGCGGTGGTGCAGCCGGGCCAGCGACTGCGGGACGGCCAGCACGCCGACATTGGCGGCGACCAGCTCGATCGCGTCGGCGGTGGTGGCCGGGCGCTCGAACGCCGGGCGGCCGGGGAGGCCCTCCGGCCACTCCAGCGCGTCGTCCTGCGGGTGGAAGACGATCTCCTCGGCGAGGTCCTCGACGGTGACCTCCTCGGCGGCGGCCAGCCAGTGGTCCTTCGGGAACACCACCACGGTGGTCTCGGTGTACAGCGGGATCGCGCTCAGCACCGTCCGGTCCACCGGCAGCCGCACCAGGCCGGCGTCCGCGCCGCCCGACAGCAGCAGGCCGTGCCCGGCCTCCTGGGTGGACTGCAGGAGTTCCAGCGGGACGTCGGGCAGCCGCTCACCCCACACCCGCAGCCACTTGGTCGGCGTCACCCCGGGCACGTACACCAGGCGGAAGGGGGAGGAGGGCTGTTCGATCTCGGTCACACCGTCCAGGCTACCCACCGTGACCTGGGCAGGTGCGCACTCCCTATACCCTTGTCGCATGACTACGCCCAAGCCCAAGAGCTCCCAGACCATGAAGCCCGCGACTGCGGCCAAGAAGCTGGGGATCTACCTGGCGGCGACCCCCGCCGAGTTCCAGGCGGGCGTCGTCACCCGCGACGAGCTCAACGCCATGCAGGCCACCGCCCCGCAGTGGCTCGCCGACCTGCGCCGCAACGGCCCGCACCCGCGCCAGGTGGTCGCCGCCCGCCTCGGCATCTCGGTCACCGGCCTCAACCGCGCCGGCATCTCCGAGGCCCTCACCACCGAGCAGATCAACGCCCTCCGTGACGAGAACCCGGACTGGCTGCAGCGCGAGCGCACCATCCAGGCGGAGGTCCGCAAGGAGGCCCAGCGCCTCAAGGACAAGCCGGCCGCCAAGAAGTAGTTCCCGCTCCGGCCGCCGCGGGACGCGTTCGTGCGTCCCGCGGCGGCCGGAGGCGGTCAGCCGGCCTGCGCGCCCGACATGAGCTTGGCGAAGTCCACCGCATCGCTCTCGCTCGGGGCGCTGGTCGAGACGGGCGTGCCGTAGTCGGAGTAGGTCGCCGTCGCGCTGATCTCGCCGGCCTTGCTCTGCATCTGCTCGACCTTCTTCACCAGCAGGTTGTCCGCGCCGATCCAGACCTCGATGTGGTCGCTGGTGATCCCGGCGGCGGTGAACTGCTTCTGGAGGGCGTCCGCCTGCTCCTGGGTGAGCCCCTTGGAGGTGGCCTGGGCGATGTCGGCCGCCGCGAGGTCACCGGTGTACTTGGTGGCCTGCACGCCGTTCACGCTCTCGGTCCCGGCCTTGGTGACCTTGCCGGAGGCGATCAGCGCCCGCACCGAGGAGACCGGGTCGGCGCTCTGCAACTGGCTCTTGAGGCTGTCGCCGGCCGCGCCCATCAGCTTGGCGAGGTCCGCGTAGTTGTACTTGATCCAGTGCGCGCCGCCGAGCTGCGAGGCCATCGCCGGGCCCATGTTGATGTACATGGCGTCACTCAGGTAGCGGGCGGTGAAGGTGCCGTCACCGCCCGCCTTGGCGAGGTTCGCGGCCGCCGGCCCGCCCATGGTCCCGGTCAGCTCGCCCATGAGGCCGTTCTCCCAGGAGACGGCGCCCTTCACGTTGGTGGCCTCGCCGGCGCCGATCTTCATGGTGACCTCGGACTTGGCGGACTTGGCCGCGGAGGTCTTCTGGCTCACCTGCGTGAGCAGCGCGGCTGGCGTCAACTCAGCGGCTGCCGACGGCGTCTCCGCCGTGGTCCTGGCACTCGTGGTGCTGCCGTCGGTGGCCTTGCTGCCGCAGGCGGTCGCGGTCAGTGCGAGCACGACGGCGGTGGCGGCGAGGATCGTACGTCCGGTCCTGAACACGTGCTTGTTCTCCCCCGGGGAACGGCCCCGGGTGCGGTACCTCCGCCGCCCGGTGGACGCGAGACGCAGGATGCCCTCACCGTTCCCCTTCTCAGTGGCGGACTCTAATCGACGGCGACGACAACTCCGCAGCGGGTTTTCTCGGTGGGGACACTGCGGGCGGACGGAGGCGACCCGCCCGCGCCCCGAGGCTGTTGCATTTCGGTGTTTCATGTTTGAAAATGTTTGCCGTGATGGTCGAACCTCGAGGGAGTGCCGCCGTGCACAAGACGGTGACCAAGCTGGCCGACGGCCGGGAACTGATCTACTACGACACCGAGCCCACCGTGCGCGACGCGGTCGACGCCCGCCCGCTCGACCCGGCGGCGAGCGTCTCCGAAGTCCGGGTCGACCCGTTCACCGGCGACGCGGTCACCATCGCCGCGCACCGCCAGGGCCGCACCTACCACCCGCCGGCCGACCAGTGCCCGCTCTGCCCGTCGCGGGACGGCCGGCTCAGCGAGGTGCCCGCCGCGGACTACCAGGTGGCGGTGTTCGAGAACCGCTTCCCGTCGCTGGCCGGCTCCTCCGCCGAACACGTCGCCCCCTGGTCGGACGGGCCGTACACGCTCGCCCCCGGCACCGGCCGGTGCGAGGTGGTGTGCTTCACCTCCGACCACGGCGCCTCGTTCGCCGACCTGACCGAACAGCGGGCCCGCCTGGTGCTGGACGCCTGGACCGACCGCACCGCCGAGCTGTACGCCCGCCCCGGCGTCCGACAGGTGTACTGCTTCGAGAACCGCGGCGCGGACATCGGCGTCACCCTCGGCCACCCGCACGGCCAGATCTACGCCTTCCCGTTCACCACCCCGCGCACCGCCCAGGCCCTCGTCAAGGTCGCCGAGCACCGGCGGGCCACCGGCCGCAACCTGTACGACGACGTCCTCGCCGCCGAACGCGCCACCGTCGGCGACCCGGACTCCCGGGTGGTGCTGGCCGGCGAGCACTGGACGGCGTTCGTCCCGTTCGCCGCCCGCTGGCCGTACGAGGTGCACCTGTACCCCAACCGGCGGGTCGCCGACCTCACCGCACTCGACGAACCGGCCCGCGCCGAGTTCCCCCGGCTCTACCTCGACCTGCTGCGCCGCTTCGACCGCCTGTTCCCCGAGCCGGCCCCCTACATCGCCGCCTGGCACCAGGCGCCGCGCCCCGTCGCGACCGAACTCGCGCTGCACCTGGAGCTGTTCACCGTCCGGCGGACGGCCGACAAGCTCAAGTACCTGGCCGGAACCGAGTCCGGCATGGGCGCGTTCATGAACGACATCCGCCCCGAGACCGCCGCCCGCACGCTGCGCGAGCTGTAGCGGGGCCGTACGCTGCGTGGACCGTCGCGGCTTCGGACGCTGCCCGGGCCGGTTCCGGTCCGTACGCCACGTGGACCGGCACGGGTCGTCGCGGGTCGTCGGCCGCGGAAGTGCGAAGCCCCGCCCGGGGAAGGGAAGTTCCCGGGCGGGGCTTCGTTCTGTCCTGCTGCCTGCTGCCTGCTGCCTGCTGCCTGTCCCTGCGCCCCCTTGCCGGCGCTGCCTCCTGCTCAGGCGATGCGGTGCGCGCCCTGCGAGGGGACGGCCGGGAAGACCAGCGGCGCGCCGAACCCGGCCTGCGCGAACGCGTCACGCACGGCCTGCTCGACGGTCGCCAGCCGGTCGGTGTCGACCAGGGCCAGCACCGAGCCGCCGAAGCCGCCGCCCATCATCCGGGCGCCCAGCGCGCCGGCCGCGTTCGCCGCGGACACCGCGAGGTCGGTCTCCGGGCAGGACACCCGGTAGTCGTCGCGCAGCGAGGCGTGCCCGGCGGTCAGTACCGGCCCGAGCGCCCGCGGCTCGCCCGCGTCCAGCAGCCGGATGGTGTCCAGCACCCGCTGGTCCTCCGTCACCACGTGCCGCAGCAGCGGCCGCAGCTCGGCCGGCAGCTTCTCCTCGGCCGCCGCCAGCTCCTCGATGCCGATGTCGCGCAGCGCCCGCACGCCCAGCAGCCCGGCCGCCCGCTCGCAGCCCGCCCGCAGCGCGGCGTACGCGCCGTCGCCCAGGTCGTGCTTGACCCGGGTGTCGATCACCAGCAGCGACAGGCCCACGGCGGGGAGGTCGAGCGGCACCTGACGGCCGGTCAGCGTCCGGGTGTCCAGGAAGAACGCGTGGCCGGCCACGCAGCAGCTGGACGCCATCTGGTCGAGCGCGCCGCACGGCACGCCCACGAACTCGTTCTCGGCGCGCTGGGCGAGCAGTGCCCGGGTCGGGGCGTCCAGGCCGAGACCGAACAGCTCGTCCAGGGCGATCGCGGTGGCGCACTCCAGCGCCGCCGAGGAGGACAGGCCCGCGCCGGTCGGCACGTCGGAGGTGAACGCGAGGTCCGCGCCGCCCACCGGGTGGCCGGCCTGTGCCAGCGCCCAGAACACGCCCGCCGGGTACGCCGCCCAGCCCGGCACCGCGCCCGGCGCGAGGCCGTCGAGGGCCAGCTCGGTGACCTTGCCGTCGCCCTGCACGCTGGTCAGCCGGATCCGGCCGTCGGTGCGGCGTCGGGCTGCCACCCGGGTGGTCTGCGGGAGCGCCGCCGGCAGCACGAACCCCTCGTTGTAGTCGGTGTGTTCACCGATCACGTTGATCCGGCCGGGCGCGGCCCACACGCCGTCGGGGGCGTCACCGTAGGCGGCGGCGAAGGCGTCGGCGGCGTCGGTGGTCATCGGGCACTCCAGCGGGCGATCACGGGGTGGGGGTTCCTCGAGGGATGCGGAGACCCTCAAGGGGATACTGGGATTCTCAACACATTCAAACACACAGCACCAGAGCCGAACAGTATTCGGTCGGTCGACTATGCTGACGGCTCCCCAGCACCCCGGTGGAGGACCGAGTGACCGACGGCGCACTGCTCGCCGCCCAGCGACGGGCGCTGATCCTCGACCAGGTACGCCGCCACGGAGCCGTCAAGGTCGCCGAACTGGTCGACCGGCTCGGCGTGTCCGACATGACCGTCCGCCGCGACCTGGACGCCCTCGCCCGCACCGGAGCCGTCCGCAAGGTCCACGGCGGCGCCGTCGCCCGCACCGCCACCGCCGAGGAACCCGCCTTCGAGGCCAAGTCCGGCCTGGAGACCGACACCAAGGCCGCGCTCGCCGAAGCCGCCGCCGCCCAGGTCCAGCCCGGCAGCGTGGTCGCGATCTCGGCCGGCACCACCACCTACGCCGTCGCCGCCCGCCTGTTCGACGTCCCCGGTCTGACCGTCGTGACCAACTCCCTCCCGGTCGCCGAACTCGTCCGCACCCACACCGGCGAGCGCGGCGAGGACGCCCCCGCCCTGCTCCTCACCGGCGGCGCCCCCACCCGCTCCGCCGCGCTGGTCGGCCCGCTCGCCGACCAGGCGATCCGCTCCCTGCACGTCGACCTCCTGATCATCGGCGCCCACGGCGTCAGCGACCACGCCGGCCTCACCACCCCCAACCTCGCCGAGGCCCAGACCAACCGCGCCCTGATCGCCTCCGCCCACCGCACCGTAGCCGTCGCCGACCACACCAAGTGGGGCATCGTCGGCCTCAGCAGCTTTGCGGCCCTCACCGACCTCGACTGCTTCATCACCGACCACGACCTCCCGGCGGACGCCCGAACCGCCCTCACCGAATCCTGCGGCGAACTCCTGATCGTCTGAGCGGGGAACAGCGGCCGCCGTGCGAGATCTCGACTCGTGGCCGGGCAGCTCCCCCTCTTTTTCCCATGCTGCCCGTCGGACGGGCGGCTGCTGGTGCCACCGACCGCCGAGTAGCACGGCTGACGGCCGAGCTGCGTAGAGTCGGGTGCGAACGGTGAGGGGGAGTCGGGCGGATGGACGTCGCGGTGTGGGCGGTGGTGCGGCGGCGGCCTCTGGGGTTCCTGGTGTCCGGGTGGCCGTGGCGGGCCTGGGCGTTGCTGGTGAGCGGGGCGGTGCAGGGCGTACTGACCTTGGTGGTGCTTGCCGTTGGGGTGCTCGCGGGCGTCGCGCTGTCGGCGGTCGGGGTCGGGCTGGCGGTGCTCGCCGGGACGGCCGTTCTCGGGGTGCCGGTCGGGGCGGTCGAGCGTCGGCGGCTGCGGCTGGTCGAGCCGGTTCAACTCGCCGACCCCCATCGGACGGTGGGGCAGCGCTGGGTGCGGAGCCGGTTGCGGGAGCGGGCGACCTGGCGTGAACTCGGGTACGCCGCCCTGCAGTCGACGGTGTTCACCGCCCTCGGGCTGCTGTTCGCGGCGGGGATCGGGTTCTGCCTGCTCCTGCTGGCCGCGCCGGTGTTCATCTGGGCGGTGAGCCCGGACACCGTGATGCTGGTGCCCGGGCGGGCGGTCTCCGGCCCGGTCGACGGGCTGGCGGCAAGCGCCGTCGGCCTGCTCGGGCTGGTGGTCGCGGCGTACAGCGGTGCACTGGTGGCCGGTGCACAAGTCTGGCTCGCCCGGCTGCTGTTGGCGGTCCGGGACGAGGACCTCGGGGCGCAGGTGGTCGAACTCACCCGCTCGCGGGCCAGGTTGGCGGACGCCTTCGAGGCCGAGCGGCGGCGGATCGAGCGGGATCTGCACGACGGAGCGCAGCAGCAACTGGTGGCGCTCGGCATGACGTTGGGCCTGGCCGAGCTCGAACTGCGCGGGCAGGACGGTCCGGTGGCGGAACTGGTCACCCGGGCCCGGGGTGAGGCGCGGCTCGCGCTCGACCAGCTCCGCACACTGGTGCGCGGGATCCACCCACAGGTGCTCACCGATCACGGACTCCCGGCCGCCCTGGAGGAGTTGGCGCTGCGTCACCCGGTGCCGGTGACGGTCGAGCTGGATGTGCCGCGGCGGCTCCCCGGCCCGGTGGAGAGCGCGGCGTACTTCACCGTCACCGAGGCGCTGACGAATGCCGCCAAGCACAGCGGGGCCGACGAGATCGCTGTCGAAGGCGGGGTGGACGGTGACGTGCTGGTGCTGTCCGTCACCGACAATGGCCGCGGCGGGGCGGATCCCGCCGCCGGCACCGGCCTGCAGGGCCTGGCCGACCGGGTGGCCATCCTGGAAGGACGACTGACCGTGACCAGCCCCGCCGGAGGGCCGACCCGCCTGCGCCTGGAGGTACCGTGCTCCGGATCGTGATCGCCGAGGACGCCGTGCTGCTCCGGGCCGGCCTTGTCGAACTGCTCACCCGGCTCGGGCACCGCGTCATCGCCTCGGTCGGCGACGCCGAGCAGCTGATCCGGGCCGTGGACGAGGACCGCCCCGACGTGGTCGTCACCGACGTCCGAATGCCCCCCGAACACCGCGACGAGGGCCTACGGGCCGCCCTCCACCTGCGCGAACAGCACCCGGGCCTCCCCGTTCTGGTGCTCTCCCAGTACGTCGCCACCGCCTACGCGACCCGGCTGCTCGGCGCCGCCACCGCCGACCGGGGCGGACTCGGCTATCTGCTCAAGGACCGCGTCATGGACGTCGCCGACTTCACCGACGCGCTCGAACGCGTCGCGGCCGGCCGGACCGTCATCGACCCCGAGGTCGTCCGCATCCTGCTCGCCCACCGCACCGCCGACGACCCGCTGCGCCGTCTCACTCCCCGTGAACACGAAGTCCTCGCCCTGATGGCCGAAGGCTTCAACAACCAGACCATCGCCCACCGTCTCACCGTCACCGAAGCCTCCGTGGTCAAGCACGCCGGCAACATCTTCATGAAGCTCGACCTCGACCCCACCGAGGGCAACCGCCGCGTCCTCGCCGTCCTTGCCTACCGCGAACACGCCTCCGCCACCGACCCGTCCTGACCCCTGCGCCCGCGGCACGAGAGCAGCTCTTCGGGCGGGCGTCCAGGGTGGTGACTACGTCGCGGCCGGGGAGTCCGCCGGGGTGGGCTGCCAGGTGCCGGCGAGGAGGGCGGTGAGGTGGGCGGCGGAGGCGTCCCAGGTCCATTGGTCTTGCACCCAGGCGCGGCCGGTGCGGCCGAACTCGTGGGCGCGGGACGGGTCTTCGAGGTACGGGGCGATGGCGTCGGCGAGCGCGAGGAGGTCGCGGCCGTTGACGACGGTGCCGGTGCGATGGGCGAGGACGGCGTCCGGGGCGCCGCCGGAGTGGCCGGCCACGACGGGGAGTTCGGCGGCGGAGGCTTCGAGGTAGACGATGCCGAGGCCTTCGGCCTCCAGGCCGGCGCGGCGGGTGCGGGAGGGCATGGCGAAGACGTCCGCGGCGGCGTAGAACGGGGCGGTGTCGATGTGACGGTGGCCGCCGGCGAAGACGACGGCGCCCGGGGCGTGGCGGCCGGCCAGGTTGCGGAGGCGGGTCTCGTCCGGGCCGTGGCCGACCAGGAGGAGGGTGGCGCCGGGGACGCGGCGGCGGATCGCGGGCAGGGCGCGGATCAGCATGTCCTGCCCCTTGCGGGGGACGAGTCGGGCCACGCACAGCACCACGGGCGCGTCCCCGAGGCCGTACAGCTCGCGGACGGTGCGGCGGGCGGAGGACGAGGGACGGAAGAGCGACGGGTCGACGCCCGGGACCAGTCGGGAGAGGGTCGCGTTCGGGCCGAGCGCGGGGGCGATGCGGCGGCGGGTGTACTCGCCGAGGTAGGTGACCACGTCGCAGTGGGTGCCGATCCGGCGCAGCAGGCTGCGGGCGCCGGGCGTCCGGGCCCACCAGATCTCGTGCCCGTGCGTGGTGGCGACGATCCGTTGCACCCGGCCGGCACGCCGGAGGGCCGGAGCCATGGCGGCGAGCGGGGACGCCGCCCCGAACCACACCCGGTCGCAGCCGTGGGCCCGGGCGAGATCCGCTGCGCGGCGGGCCACACGGGGCGTGGGCAGGAGGAGCCGGGACCGGTCGCGGATCACCGGGAACGGCAGCGTCGCGTCGAACGCCTCCGCGCCGGGTTCGGCGGAGGTGTAGACGACCACGTCGTGCCCGGGGACGCGGACGGCCATCGCGTGGACGAAGGTCTCGATGCCGCCCTGTCGGGGCGGGAAGTCGTTGGTGACGATCAGTGTGGTGGCCATGAGTGCCTCGAAGCGGGTCGGAGTGGGTGGTTCAGGGGGCGGAGATCAGGGCCGATGGCCGGGGGTCCTCGGCTGGGAGGGCCGTCGGGTGGTGGTCGGTCGGGTGGTGGTGGGTCGGGTGGTGGTCGGGCGGCCGGTGGTCGGTCGGGTGGTGGTCGGTCTGGCGGAGGGAGGCGAGGCGGGTGAAGAGGGCGAGGAAGAGTGGCAGCGCCAAGTAGCCGAAGCGGCCGGCCGGTGCGAGCAGGAAGGCCAGGGCCAGTCCGGCGGCCAGGCGGTCGGCGGCCGCGACCGGGCTGGTGGGTGGGCAGCGGATCAGGGAGATCGCGACCGCACCGCCACCGAGAAGCAGCAGGGCGAGCGCCAGCCACCAGCCGCCGGGCCCGAGTTGAGCGAGCAGGTGGCCCGGCAGGGGGCTCGCTGCGGGGGTCCGCCACTCACCGAGGCCGAGAGGGAAGGCGAAGACCTGGCGTACCAACGGCCCGGGAGAGAGCACCAGCCAGGGGGCCGTCAGCGCGGTCGCGACCGTCACCGCGACCCCGGCACAGCGCCACGCGGCCCGCCCTCCGGCCACCGCCGCGAGCAGCGCGACCGCCACCGGAACGGCCGGCCAGGCCGTCCACTTCAGCGCGCACGCCACCGCGAGCGCCAGTCCGGCACCGGCTGCGTGCCGCCGGGACGCGAGGGCGAGGGCCAGGCAGAGCAGACCGGTCATCGGCAGGTCGACCCCGCTGACTGTCAGCGGCAGGGCCACCACCGGCGAGGCGAGAAGTGCCACGGCGCTCGGGGACAACGAGGAGCGGGGGGAAGGCAGTTGAGTGCGGCGAGCGGGGTCCGCCGGGGACGGGTGGGCAAGGGGGAGCCGGGTGGGAGCGCTCTGCGCCGACGGTGGGCGGGCCACCGGGAGTCGGGTGGGGGCGCGCCTCGCGGCCTGCGCCGAAGGCGGGTGGGCGAGCGGGAGTTGGCCGAGGGGAAGGACTGTTCCGGCGGCTTGTGCCAGGGAGGGGCGGGCGAACGGGATTCGGGCGAGAGCCGCCCTTGCGGCGTGCGTCGAGGAAGACCGAGCGAGGAGGAGTCGGGCGTGGGTTGTCCGGGCGGTCCGCGTCAAGGGCGGCTGGGAGAGCGGGAGTTGGGGGGACCTCTGGCGCAGCAGGTGCCAGGTGTCGCCCGCCGTCGCGAGGAACGCCGCCGCGCACCACAGGCGCGGGTCGCCGAGGGTGGCGTGCGGGCCGAGGAGGGCGTGGGGCAGGCCGAAGACGGCCATGGCGGGGAGGTAGGGGGTCAGGTCGAGGACCGAGGTGGGGGAGGGCAGGTAGGGCGTGCCGTGGGTGAGCAGTTCGGTGCCGGAGCGGCCGATCACCAGGACCTCGCTCTGGCCCGCGCCGGTGTGCAGCGCCAGGACCAGCGGGAGCAGAGCGGAGAGGGCGAGCGCCAGGAGGGCGGAGAGCATCCGGGTGTCGCGGCGCCACAGCGGCGCGGCGACGACGGTGGCCAGCAGGTAGCCGGCCGTGGCGACGGCGCCCCAGTCGCGGTGCGGGCCGAGTTGGGACACCAGCGGGAAGACGCCCGCCCAGACCGCGCAGAGCAGCCAGCCGGCGGACCACAACCAGCGCTGGTGGAGGTCGAATTGGCGGAGGAGAGTGAGCACTCGTCCATTCCAGTCGGCGGACCGGCCGGCGTCGGCGGGGCCAGGTCGAGACCTGATGGTCGACTTTTCCCTACCTGGGTGCGGGGGCCACCACCATCCGAACCTGGTCTGGACCACTGGACGGTTCGAGGGGAGTCCGCGCACACTGGCGCGATGACGCTCCGACCGCCTGCCGGCCTGGAACTGCACAACCTGGACGTGCCGGACCCCGGGTTGCTGCCGTTCGCCGCCGGCAGTTTCGACTCCATCGGGCCGCTCTCCCGGGCCGATTTTCCGCACCGGCACTCGTTCTACGAGTTGGTGTACGTCACCAAGGGGAGCGGGACGCACGTCGTCGATCTCGCGGAGTACCGGATCGAGCCGCCGGTGCTGTACGTGGTGCTGCCCGGGCAGGTGCACCACTGGCAGCGGGCGCGCCAACTCGACGGCTGGGTCCTGCTGTTCAACGAGGACTTCCTGCACCGCCACCCGGAGGACCTGGCCCTGCTGCGCGCGCTGGCCGGCGCCCCCGCGTCCCGGCCGACCCGGCAGGACAGCGGCGAACTCTCCCGCCTGCTCGTGGAGTTGACCGCCGAGCACCGGGCCGGGCTGGACGGCGGGCTGGGGGTGATGCAGGCGCTGTTGCACGTCCTGCTGGTGCGGGCGCTGCGGGTGGCCAGGCAGCAGGGGGGCGAGGTGGGGGCGGTCGCTCCGCGGGCGCCGGTGCATCCGCTGGTGGACCGGTTCGCCCGGCTGATCGCCGAGGCCGACCGCGCCGACCGCTCGGTGCTCGCGCTGGCCCGCCAACTCGGGGTGTCCGCCGGTCACTTGCACGAGGTGGTGAAGGACGCCACCGGCCGCACCCCGGCCCGGCTGATCCGCGAGCAGCAGACCCTGGAGGCCAAGCGCCTGCTCGCCACCACGGACATGACGATCCGTCAGGTCGCCGTGGCGGCAGGCTTCTCCGACCCGGCGTACTTCTGCCGCTTCTTCCGACGCGAAGTCGGCCGCACGCCGGGGGAGTTCCGCGAGCGAGCCGGACAGCGGGCCGGATAGCGGGTCGGGCAGCGGACAGCGGACAGCGGACGGAGGGCCGAACGGCGGGGTGGCGGGCCGAACGGCAGGGCGGTGGGTCGGCGTGGGCGGTGGCACCGTCAATGGTGGGTAAAGCTCGGCTGAGGAATGCACCACGTCCGGCGGCACCCGTCCATCGACGGCCCGCCCGGCAGGGCCTAGCGTCTGTGGCACCCCACAGTGCCGCCGCACGGGGACACCCGACCTCTCCAGGTGTCATGTCCCCACCAGGGGAATCCGGGCGGGCGGCGTCCGACGAAGCAGCCGAACGGAGAGCCATGTCCACCCCCCACAACCCCCTGGGCGACCGGCAGATCAGCCGCAAGAGTCTGCTCAAGGCCGCTGCCCTGGCCGGCGCCGTGCCGGTGCTGATCGGCGGCGGCACCGCCCTGGCCCGCGACACCGCCGCCGCAGGCGGGACGGCCCCGCTCACCCCCGACTGCCACGACGGCGACGCGCCCACCGGCGAGCAGATCGAGGGCCCGTACTTCAAGCCGGGCTCCCCGCTGCGCACCAACCTGGTCACCCCCGGCACCCAGGGCACCCCGCTGACCGTCAGCGGCTACGTCTTCGGCCGCAACTGCGCCCCCATCTCCGGTGCGCTGCTGGACTTCTGGCAGGCCGACGTCAACGGCAACTACGACAACAGCGGCTACACCTTCCGCGGCCACCAGTTCAGCGACGCCAACGGCGCGTACACGCTGGGCACGATCATCCCGGGCCTCTACCCCGGCCGCACCCGGCACATCCACGTCAAGGTGCAGGCCCCCGGGCAGCCGATCCTGACCACGCAGCTGTACTTCCCGAACGAGCCGCGGAACGCCACCGACAGCATCTTCGACCCGGCGCTGGTGATGACGGTCCGCCAGGTCGGCAACGGCAGCCAGGCCAGCTTCGACTTCGTGCTCAACGTCAACGGGACGCCGAAGCCGAGCACCAGCCCGAGCAGCAGCCCGACCGGCAACTCGCCGAGCCCGAGCCCGAGTTCCTCCTCCGGTGGCACCACCACCTGGCAGGCCGGAACCAGCTACAAGGTCGGCGACCAGGTCACCTACAACGGCGTCACGTACGTCTGCATCCAGGCGCACACCGCCTTCGCCGGCTGGGAACCCCCGAACGTTCCCGCCCTCTGGTCCCGTCGCTGACCGCACCACCCCCACGGGGGCGGTCAGCGACGACAGCCAACCGAAGCGGCGGCACGGCCCCACTCCCCGGGAGGGGAAAACCGGGGGTGCGGCCGTCAACCGTCAAGCGCCATGGCGGCTCGCGCGCGGGGTGCCCGAGCCGCCATGGCGCGACGCCGTCGAACGTCGACGGCGTGTCACCCGAGCAACCCAGTGCCTCCCTCCTGCGCGCCGTAGGCTCGGTCCATGACCGAGCCTCAGCACCTGGTGGTCACCACCACCCACGACGACGAGGGCGCCGCCCGCGCCCTCGCCGTCGCGCTGGTCCGCGAACGCCTCGCCGCCTGCGCCCAGGTCCACCCGATCCGCTCCGTGTACTGGTGGGAGGGTGCGGTCCAGGACGCCGCCGAGTGGCGGATCGACTTCAAGACCAGGGCTACGCTCGCCCCGCAACTCGCCGAGCGGATCGTCGAGTTGCACAGTTACGACACCCCGGAGGTGATCGCCGTGCCGATCGCCGCCGGAACGCCCGGCTACCTGGCCTGGCTGGACGCGGAGACCGCCGCCGTCGCCGAGCAGGACGAGTAGCCGGCCGTACCACGACGGTCGCGCACCCGGCGTCGGCGGGCGCTCCCGTCGAGGGCGCTCCCGCCGAGGATGATCCCGCCGAGGGCGGCCTGTCGGTGGCGGGCCTGTCAGTGGTGGGGCCTAGCATCGCGCGCATGCGAGCATCAGGAACCTTCACCGTCCCCGAGTTCACCCCCGCGGCCGTCCCGGTCGGCGATATCGAGACCGCCGTGGGCGTCGGCGTCGCGACCATGCGCAAGGAGTTCCAGGGCGAGATCGCGGGCCGCTCCACCACGCTGTTCACCTCGGCGTTCGACCATGCGGCCGGGGTCGGCACGTACCTCGCCATGGAGTCGTTCGCCGGCCGACTGCACGACGTCGAAGGGACGTTCAACTTCGCGCACTCCGCCACCACGCTGGGGGCCGGCCGCGAGGGCGAGTACTTCGTGATCGTGCCCGGCAGCGGCACCGGCGGCCTGGTGGGCATCACCGGCACCGGCGGCATCGTGATCGACGAGGACGGCACCCACCGGATCCACCTGGACTACGAACTGCCGTCCTAGTGCGGGCCGGTGGGGGCGCACTCGTCACTCCGGGCGGGACCAGTTCGCCGCCACCCGGCGGCGTTCCTCCTCCACCAGCCTGCGCACCACGTCCGTCACCGTCCGGTGCGAGAGCTCCGCGAAGCCCTGGAGCCACTCGGCCAGTTCGAGGGGAAGGTCCACCTGTACGCGGCGGTGGCCCGGTGGCACCTTCTGGTAGCCGGCCACCGGGCTACGCCTCCTGGCGGGCCTTCAGGGCCCAGTCGCAGAGCATCGGGACGCAGGACTCCGCGAAGTACTCGTAGTCCGCCGCCGTGTTGTAGACGTGCGTGGAGAGCCGGAAGTAGCCGGTCCCGTCGAAGCTGGTGAACGCCGTCTCGACGCCGAACTCCGTTGCCATCCGGTCCCGCAGGGCGTCGGCCTCCAGCCGGGTGCGGCCGAGGCCGGCCGGCAGTTTGACCAGGCGCAGCGCGTTGACCGGCATGCCGACCTCGGCCGCGGCCGGCTCGCCGGTGGCCGCGGTGAACGCCTCGCCGATCAACTCCTGGGCGTAGTCGGCGAGTTCCGTCATGTACTGGCGCGCCTGCGGCCAACCCCACTGCTGCTGCACGAAGTCCAGGGCGGTCGGCGCGGCCAGGTAGGAGGTCGCGTCCACCGTGCCCTGGGTGTCGAAGCGCTCCGGGAACGGCTCCTCCGCGCCCCAGGAGTCGATCAACGGGTAGAGCGAGTGCCGGAGTTCGCCCCGGGCGACGAGCGCCGCGGTGCCGCGCGGCGCGCAGCCGAACTTGTGCAGGTTGCCGACCCAGGCGTCGCAGTCGACGCCCGCCTGCGGGTCCTCGGCCAGGCCGGGGACGTGCGCGGCGTCGACCAGCAGCGGGATGCCGCGCTCGCGGGCGGCCGGGCCGATCAGGTCGATCGGGAGGCGGCGGGCGGTGGCGGAGGTGATCTGGTCCAGCACGATCAGCGCCGTCCGGTCACCGAGCTGCTCCAGCACGGCGGCCGCGGTCTCCTCCGGCCCCGCCGCCAGCGGCACGTGCACGGTGCGGACCGAGCCGCCCCAGCGCCGGGCCAGCCGCGCCGCGCCCATGGTGACGGCCCCGTACCCGTGGTCGGTGACCAGCACCTCGCCGCCCGGCCGGTGCGGCAGGCTGTTGTACACGGCGCTCGCGCCCGCGCTGGCGTTCGGGACCAGTGCGGTGAACTCGGCCGGGACACGCAGGAATGCGGCGATCGCGGCGCGTGCCCGGGCGACCCGGCGGGGGAGCGCCGGGAACCACACCACCGGGGCGCGGTCCATCTCCTCCCGCAGGTCCTGCTGCGCGCGCTGCGCGGCCAGCGGGACCGCGCCGAACGAGCCGTGATTGAGGTGCCGCAGCGACGGGTCCAACGACCAGCCGGCGGCGGCCGGGCGCCCGTCCTGGAGCAGCAGCGGCTTGGGGGCGACGACGGTTCCCACGATCCCTCTCCGTTCCGGCCGCCGGGTCCTGGGTCGGCGCGGCCTGCCGGCTGATCCTGGCACAGCCGCCTGCGGGGCCCGGCGGGCGGGCCGCCCTGGCCCGTTCGGGTGGCTTCCCGTTGCGCCGTCCGGATGCGGCCGAGCGGGTGCCGCATCCTGATCGCATCCGACCCGCCCCGTCCCACGGTGGGCCGCCGACCGAGAACGAGGATTCCCGCATGTTCCAGAAGTCCCGCCCGCCGGCCATCCCCGCCCCGCGACGTCCGCTCGCCAGCGTGCGCCCGTCCGCCCGCACCCCCCGGCCGCCGCGGACCCGCCGCGAGCGTTGACCGCGCCGCCCCATTGACCGGCCCGTCCCGGCCGACCGTCTCCCGCGGCCGGGACCGGGCCATCAACCGGCCGAACCGGGCCATCAACCGGCCGAGCTGCTCACGTCCTTACCGCCCGGTGGCCGGTCCGCCGCAACTGCCCGGCGAACACCGCCTCCCGCTCTGCTCGCAGCTAAGACCGTACCGAGCGGAGTCCGGCAGCCCGTACAGTCCGGACGCATGACGACGGTCACCACTCGCACAGTCCACTACCCCGCCGACGGCCTGACCATGGTCG
Organism: Kitasatospora sp. NPDC092948; assembly: GCF_044754805.1. Lineage (NCBI taxonomy): Bacteria > Bacillati > Actinomycetota > Actinomycetes > Kitasatosporales > Streptomycetaceae > Kitasatospora > Kitasatospora sp. NPDC092948. Next base: position 629,379 of record NZ_JBIVPU010000001.1, read on the forward strand.
GCCATCTGGCGCTGCCCGCCGGCACCGGCCGCCGGCCCGCGGTCCTGATCGGGCCCGAGGGCCCCGGGGTGAGCGACTTCCAACGCGGCCTCGCCGACGCGCTGGCCGAACTCGGCTATGTGGCACTGCTGTTCGACATCAACGGCGGCCGCTGGTTCACCGACCCGCAGGAGATGCTGGACCGCGCCCTGCCGTTGCTCGCCGACCCGGAGCGGATGCGGGAGATCGGGCGCGCCGGGCTCGACGTGCTGCTGGCCGAGCCGCGCACCGACCCCGAGCGGATCGCGGCCATCGGCTACGGCACCGGCGGTGCCATCGCCCTCGAACTCGGCCGTGCCGGAGTCCCGTTGAAGGCGATCGGCACCCTCAACGCCGTCACCACCGGCCGCCCCGGCGAGACCGCGAACATTTCCTGCCCGGTGTGGGCCGGCGTCGGCTCCGAGGACCCGATCATGTCGGTCGAGCGGCGCACGGAGTTCACCGCCGAGCTGGAGGCCGCCGGCGTCGACTGGCGTCTGACCGTCTACGGCGGGGCCCAGCACGCCTTCCACCACCCCATCGGGAACGCCGTCGTGCTGCCCGGCGTCGGCCACCACCCGCGGCAGGCCGAACGTGCCTGGCGCGACATGGTCGACCTGCTCGCCGAGTGCCTGCCCGTCACCGACTCGGACGCCGCCGACGCCTGAGGGCCCGCCGGGTGCGGGAGGGCTTCACGCGAGCGGCCTTCACGAGAGCGGCCTTCGTACGAGCAGCGATTGCGCGAGCGTCCTTCGCGCGAACGGCCATTGCGTGAGCGGCCGTTGCGTGAGCGGGCCTCAGGAGGGTTTGAGGAACCGCAGGTAGCACGCGCCGAACACCAGCACGATGCCGACGTTCAGCATCAGCCGGGGCCAGAAGTGGTCCCGGAAGAACGCGAAGTCCAGCCCGACGATCAGGCCCACCATGGCCAGCACGTAGAGCGCGAGGCCCAGCTGTCTGCTCATGCCTCCTTTCTACTGCTCCCGGTGGCGAAAGGAAGGGATCCGGCGACGATCAGGGCCGGACGGCGCCCATGTACGGCATCACGTCGATGCCGACGATCTCGACGTTCTTGCCGGTGCGCGGGGCGTGCAGGAGTTTGCCGTTGCCGATGTAGATGCCGACGTGGTGCAGATCGTTGTAGTAGAAGAGCAGGTCGCCGGGCTGGATGTCGGCCTTCGCGATGCGCTTTCCGGCGTTCCACTGGTCCTGCGAGACGCGCGGCAGGCCGACGCCGCCGGCCCGGAAGGCCATCTGGGTGAGGCCGGAACAGTCGAAGGAGTCGGGGCCGGCGGCGCCCCACCGGTAGGGCTTGCCGAGTTGGGCGTAGGCGAAGTCGAGGATCGCCTTGACCTGGCCGGTGGCGGGGCCGGTGTACGTCTGGCCGCGGGCCGAACTACGGGACGCTGCCTGGTCGTTGTCGCCCAGGACGCGGGCCCGGTCGGCGGCCTTGAGGCCGGCCAGGACCCGGCTGGCCTCGGCCAGCTTGCCCTGCACCTCGGACTTCTTCGCCGTCATGGTGTTCCGGGCCTGCTCCAACTCGGCGAGTGTGGCGGAGGTTTCGGCCCGTTCCTGGTCGATGGACTGCTGGAGCCGCAGCGCGTTGCTCAGGGCCTCGGCCTGCTGCCCGCCGGCCAGGTCCTGGAGGCCGGCCCGTCGCAGGTACTCGTCGGGGGAGGTGCTGAGCATCAGCTGGACGCTCGGGTCGATCCCGCCGCTGCGGTACTGATCGGCGGCCAACGCGCCCAGGGAGTCCTGGAGTTCCAGGATCTTCGCCTGCTGCCCGGCCAGCCGCTCCTGCAACTTCCCGGCCTTCTGCTGGAGTTGGCGGGCCTGCTCGTCCACCTTGTTGTACTGCTCGGTGGCCGCCTCGGCGTCCTCGTACAGGCCGTCGACATTCGCCTTGACCTGGTCGAGGCTGCCGGTGGCGGGTTCGGCCCAGGCCGGGGCGGTGGGCAGCAGGACGGCTGCTCCGGCCGCCGCGCCGAGGACGGCGGTCCTGGTGCGTCCGGCGGGTCGGGGGCGGCGGTGCGTTCCCATCGCTGCGTCTCGTCTCCTCGGGTCGGGGCACCCGCCGTCCCGGCGGCTACTACGAGACAACTTAGTAGTTCAGTAGAACGACCGGCAAGCCACCCCCCGCCCACTACGATGAGCCGGAAGACGGCGGACCGAGGGGACGGAACGGCAGTGCGCAGACTCGGCGACCTGGAGGCGGAGATCATGGACCGCCTGTGGACCTGGGGCCGCCCCGCCACCGTCCGCGAGATCGTCGACGACCTCAACCGGTCCCGGCCGCTCGCCTACACCACCGTGATGACGGTCGCCGACATCCTGTACCGCAAGGGCATGCTGCGCCGTGAGAAGTCCGGCCGGGCCTGGAGCTACCGCCCTGCCTGCACCCGCGAGGCGTACAGCGCCGCCCTGATGCGCGACGTCCTCGGCGAGAGCCCCAACCCCGCCGGCGCCCTCGTCCACCTGGTCGAACAGCTCACCCCGGCCGAACTCGACGCGCTGCGCGCCGCCATCGACTCCGTCGACCAGGACCGGCCGGGCGGGAGCGGGGGGAACGGCGGGAACGGCGAAAGCGGTGGGAACGGCGGCGGTCGGGGGAACGTGCGGTGACCGCCGCGCTCGCGCTGCTCGGGTACGGGCTGCTGGTCGGCGTGCTCGCCCCGCTGCCGCTGGCCCGGGCCCGCTGGACGCACCGCGCGCCCCGGCTGGCCGTCGCGCTCTGGCAGGGGCTGGGGCTGTCCTTCCTCACCGCCCTGGTGCTGGCCGCCCACCACCTGGCCGTCCCGGGCGTCCACCTGCACCTCGGGCTGGTCGGCCTGCTGCACCTGTGCGGCGTCGACCACCCTGCCGGGCCGGGCCTCGGCGGCGGCTGGCGGCTGCTGCTGCCCGTCGCGGCCGCCCTGTGGCCGCTCGGCCGGCTCGCCGCCGCGCTGGCCCGCACCGCCCGCCACCGGCGACGCCACCGCACCGTGCTCGACCTGGTCGCCGCCCGCGACCCGGGGCTCGGCGCGCACGTCCTCGACCACCACGTCCCCGCCGCGTACTGCCTGCCCGGCCGCCGCGCCCGGATCGTGCTCACCCGCGGCGCGGTCGACCTGCTGACGCCCGCGGAAGTCGCCGCCGTGCTGGCCCACGAGCGCGCCCACGTCCGCGGGCGCCACCACCTGGCCCGCACCGCCGCGGACGCGTTCGCCGCCGCGTTCCCGTTCCTCCCGCTGGCCCGCCTCGCCGCCCGGGAGACCCCGCTGCTGCTGGAGATGGCCGCCGACGACCGGGCCGTGCGCCGCCACCCGCGGGCCGTCCTCGCCGCCGCCATGTACCGGGTGGCCGGCGGCCAGGTCCCGCAGGCCGCGTTCGGAGCCGGCGGCCCCGCCGCGCTGCTGCGGGTCCGCCGCCTGCTCGCCCCCGCCACCGCCCCGCACCCCGCGCTGCGCGCCGCTGCCGCGTTCTCCGCCGCCGCGGCCCCGATCCTGCCGCTGCTGTTCACCTGCGGGCCGGTCCTGCCCTGAAACGCGCGGCACCGCCCGCCGGGGCGAACCGGACGGGCGGTGCGGGGGACGTCGGGGCCGACAGGCGTCAGGACTGCATCGGCTTCGGCTTGATCATCGCGAACGGCGCGCCCTGCGGGTCGGCGACCACCGTCATCCGGCCGGCCTCCATGTCGAACGGCGGGGCCAGCACGGTGCCGCCCCGCCTGACCAGGGCGTCCACCGTGGACTCGACGTCGTCCACCGAGAAGTAGGACAGCCAGTGCGCCGGGGTGCCGGGCGGGTCGTTGGCCAGCCGGGTGACGCCGCCGACGTCCTTGCCGCCGACCCGCAGCGCCCAGTAGTCCTTCGCGCCCTCCATCGGCTCGATCTCGATGCCGAACGCCTCGCCGTAGAAGGCGGTGGCCGCCGGGACGTCACTGGTGTGCAGCTCGTTCCAGGTCAGCGCACCGGCCTGGTTCACCACCTTGGCACCGGCGAACCCGACGGCCTGCCAGACGCCGAACACCGCGCCCTGCGGGTCGGCGGCGACCAGCATCCGGCCGAGCTTGCCGACGTCCATCACGGGGACGATCAGGTTGCCGCCGGCCGCGACGATCGCGTCCTGGGTGGCCTGGGCGTCGGTGGTGGCCAGGTAGGTGGTCCACACGGTCGGCGGCTCCGGCTGCCCCTCGGGGGCCATCGCGGGGCCGATCCCGGCGACGGCCCTGCCGTCCAGCTCGCAGACCGCGTACCCGCCGAACTCGGCCGGGCCGGGCTTGCCCTGCCAGCCGAGCAGGTCGCGGTAGAAGTCCAGCGCCGCCTGCTGGTCCTTCGCCATCAGATCGATCCAGCACGGCGTGCCGGTCGCGTACGGTTTGGTGACTTCGGGCATCTCTCGCTCTTTCCGGTGAGGCGTTCCGGTTCTCCCCCGAAGTCACCCTCGTGGCGCGGCCCGCGATCCGCCACCGGACGCGCGCCCGTCGGGCACCCGGGCGGCCCGGAGGCGTGCCGCGGGTGCGGCGGGCCGTCCGAGGTGTGGAATGCGCCGGGGGCGGCCGGGTCGCGCCCGCTACGGTGGCATCGTCGCTGACGAACCGTCACCTCCGGAGGGCCCGCGCCATGACGCTCACGACCGAGACCCACTCCGCCGTGCTCGCCGCGATCGTCGAGGGCTGCGCGTCGCTCGGCTTCGAGATGTCGTGCGACCTGGTGACCGGCCAACTGCTGCGGACGCTCGCGGCCTCCCGGCCGGGCGGGCGGATCCTGGAGCTGGGAACCGGCGCGGGCGCGTCCACCAGCTGGCTGCTGAGCGGGATGGACGCGGACACCACCCTGCTCAGCGTGGAGCAGGACCCGGTGGTGGCGGCGGTCGCGGCCGCCCACCTCGGGGCGGACCGGCGGCTGGACCTCAGGGTGGGCGACGGGGCCGAACTGATCGACGCGCTGGCCGGCCACCGCTTCGACCTGATCTTCGCGGACACCTGGCCCGGCAAGTTCCACCACCTCGACCAGGCGCTCGGCCTGCTCGCCCCCGGCGGCGTGTACCTGGTCGACGACCTGCTCCCGCAGCGGACCTGGCCCACCGACCATGCCCGCGCCGTCCGGGAGCTGCTCGACCGGCTGACCACCGACCCCCGCCTGCACACCACCTACCTGGACTGCTCGACCGGCCTGCTGCTGGCCACCCGCCACTAGGAGCTAGGCCGATCGGGCGAGCGGGCGAGCGTCGGGCGTGGGGGCCGGACCGCCGGATCGCGCCGGTGCCTACCGTGGCGGGCATGTGGCACGACATGTTCCAGGCGGGGATCTCCTACGGCGAGAAGACGGTGCGCACCGTGCTGGTGTACCTGGCGCTGCTGGTGCTGCTGCGGGTGATCGGCAAGCGCGGGCTGGCGCAGCTGAACACCTTCGACCTGGTGGTCATGCTGCTGCTGTCGAACGTGGTGCAGAACGCGGTGATCGGGAACGACAACTCGCTGGTCGGCGGCCTGTACGGGGCGATGGTGCTGCTGCTCACGGACTGGGTGCTGGTGCGGCAGGCGGCCCGCTGGGACTGGTTCAACCGGCTGTTGGACGGGACGCCGACGGTGCTGGGCCGGAACGGCAGGTACGACGTCCGGGCCGTCGCGCGGCAGGGCATCCGGGTGCCCGACCTGGACGTGGCGATCCGGCACCAGGGCGGCGACGGAGTGGAGGAGACCTCGCTGATCGTGCTGGAGCCGGGCGGCACCCTGCTGGTGAAGCTGAAGGACGGCGACCAGATGGCCGACAAGGCCGATGTGGCGGCGATCAGGGCCGCGCTGGCGGCCATCGAGGCCCGGCTGCCGGCTCCGAGCTGACCGTTTCATCCCGGTTTGCGGCCCCATCGGACGTACCTTGACGAATCCTTAACGGCAGGCGTTAACGGCCTCCGGGCCTTGGATTTGAGTGTCCGCCTGCCGTTTGACCTGCGGAAACGTCGGTAATTCGCCGATTGGACGGGCCGGTTCCCTTAACGGCGATCGCGCATACGCTCCCGTGCTGTGTTCAACCTCCCCCAGGCGCTCAAGCGCCTCGTGATCGGCCGGGCCATGCGCAGCGAGGAGCTCGGCGAGACGCTGCTCCCCAAGCGGCTCGCGCTGCCGATCTTCGCCTCCGACCCGCTCTCCTCGGTGGCCTATGCGACCGGCGAGATCCTGCTCGTCCTCACCGTCGGCGGCACCGCCTTCCTGTACCTCACCCCGTGGGTCGCCGCCGGCGTGATCGGGCTGATGGCCGTGGTGGTGATGTCCTACCGGCAGGTGGTGCACGCCTACCCCAGCGGCGGCGGCTCCTACGAGGTGGTCTCGCGCAACCTCGGCGCCAACTCCGGCCTGGTGGTGGCCGCCTCGCTGCTGGTCGACTACGTGATGACGGTCGCCGTCTCGGTGGCCTCCGGCGTCGACAACATCATCTCCGCGTTCGGTTCGCTGGCCGACCACCGGGTGGCGCTGGCGGTCGGCTTCGTCGCCCTGCTGACCGCGATGAACCTGCGCGGCGTCCGCGAGTCCGGCCGGGCGTTCGCCGCCCCCACCTACCTGTTCATCGGCGGCATCCTGCTGATGGTCGTCACCGGCCTGGTCCGGCTGGCCTTCGGCGACAGCCCGCAGGCCCCCACCGCCGCGCTCGGCGTCGCCGCCGTCGACGGCAAGGACGGCCTCCAGGGCCTCGGCCTGCTGATGCTCGGCCTGCGCGCGTTCGCCTCCGGCTGCACCGCGCTCACCGGCGTCGAGGCGATCTCCAACGGCGTGCCCGCGTTCCGGGCGCCGAAGTCCCGCAACGCCGCCGCCACCATGGCCGTGATGGGCATCGTCGCGGTGGTGATGTTCGCCGGCGTCACCCTGCTCGCGCTCACCTCGCACGTGCACTACGTCGAGGACGCCTGCCGGTTGACCGGCCTGGCCGGCGACTGCCACACGTACACCCAGCAGACGGTGATCGCGCAGCTCGCCGCGACGGTCTTCGGCGGCTCCGACACGCTGCTGTTCTACTTCATCCAGGCGGTGACCGCGCTGGTGCTGATCCTGGCCGCGAACACCGCGTTCAACGGGTTTCCGCTGCTCGCCTCGATCCTCGCCCAGCACCGCTACCTGCCCCGGCAGCTGCACACCCGCGGCGACCGGCTGGCGTTCTCCAACGGCATCATCGCGCTCGCGGTGGTGGCCGGCGGGCTGCTCTGGTTCTACCGGGCGGACGTCACCAGCCTGATCCACCTGTACATCCTCGGTGTGTTCACCTCCTTCACGCTCTCCCAGATCGGCATGGTCCGGCACTGGAACCGGGCGCTGGCGACCGAGCGCGACCCGGCGGTGCGGGCCGCAGCGCAGCGCAGTCGGCTGATCAACGGGCTGGGCGCCGTCACCACGGCGCTGGTGCTGGTCATCGTCCTGATCACCAAGTTCACCCAGGGCGCGTGGCTGGCCGTGGTCGCCGCGCTGCTGCTCTGGCTCACCATGCGGGGCATCCGCCGGCACTACGACCACGTCGCGGCGGAACTCGCCGTCGAGGACGTCGCCGCGGAGAGCTCGCGCCCGCGCCAGGTGCACGCCGTGGTGCTGGTCTCCAAGCTCCACAGGCCGACCCTCCGGGCGCTCGGCTACGCGGAGGCGTTCCGGCCGGACACCGTCGAGGCGGTCACGGTGGACGTCGAGCCCGAGGCGACGGCCGACCTGCGGTCCGGCTGGGAAGCCAGCGGCCTGGACGTTCCGCTGCGCGTACTGGAATCGCCGTTCCGGGAGATCACCAAGCCGGTCGTCGCCCACGTGCGGGAGCTGAAGGCGCAGTGGCCCGGCGACGCGGTGGCGGTGTTCATCCCCGAGTACGTGGTGGGGCACTGGTGGGAGAACCTGCTGCACAACCAGTCGGCGCTGTGGCTGAAGAGCAGGCTGCTGTTCACGCCCGGGGTGATGGTCATCTCGGTGCCCTGGCAGCTGACCTCGGCGAACCGGGCGGACAGGCCCGCCCGCGAGGCCCCGGGGGCGGTGCGACGGGGGCAGTAGCCGGGCGCCCGGCACGGCAGGGTCGCGGCCACGCGCAGGTCATGGCGTGCGTCGCGATCTCGCCGTCGGGCGCCCTCCGGCGCGCGCGGTTCCCCCGCGTCCCTGGTTCCGCACCCGCGTGCGTCCTCTGATGTCGCACCCTCGTTTGCCTAAACTTTCCCGGGATGTCGCGTTTTCGACGCTTATGGTTGACCGCCGGGGAACCCAGGACGAGGACCGTATGGCCATGATCACCGATCCCGAGACCGCGTTGTTCCGTGCCCGCCCTGCGGCCCCGCCTCGGACGTTGGTGGACGTGCTGGCGGCGACGGCGGACGCGTACCCGCAGGAGCCCGCGTTGGACGACGGGCGGGTGACGTTGAGCTATGCCGCGCTGCTGGGGGAGGTGGAGCGGGTGCGGCGGCAGCTCGCGGAGGCCGGCGTCGGGGCGGGGGACCGGGTCGGGGTGCGGGTGCCGTCGGGCGGGAACGACCTGTACGTGGCGATCCTGGGGGCGCTCGCGGCGGGGGCGGCGTACGTGCCGGTCGACTTCGAGGACCCGGACGAGCGGGCGGAGCTGGTGTTCGGCGAGGCGGACGTCAACGCGGTGATCGGGGCGGGCGGGCGGCTGGAGAAGGTGAAGCCGTCGGGGCACGCGGCCGGGAGTCCGACGCCGGAGCACGACGCGTGGATCATCTTCACGTCCGGTTCGACGGGCAAGCCGAAGGGCGTGGCGGTGACGCACCGCAGCGCGGCGGCGTTCGTGGACGCCGAGGCGGCGATGTTCCTCCAGGACGAGCCGATCGGGCCGGGGGACCGGGTGATGGCGGGGCTGTCGGTGGCGTTCGACGCGTCCTGCGAGGAGATGTGGCTGGCGTGGCGGCACGGCGCATGCCTGGTGCCGGTGCCCCGGGCGCAGGTGCGCAGCGGGGCGGACCTGGGGCCGTGGCTGGCCGAGCAGGAGATCACGGTGATCTCGACGGTGCCGACGCTGGCCGCGCTGTGGCCCGCCGAGGCGCTGAACGAGGTGCGGCTGCTGATCTTCGGCGGCGAGGCGTGCCCGCCGGAGCTGGCGGAGCGGCTGGTCACCGAGGGCCGCGAGGTGTGGAACACCTACGGTCCGACCGAGGCGACGGTCGTCGCGTGCGGGGCGCTGCTGACCGGCCGGGCCCCGATCCGGATCGGACTGCCGCTGGACGGCTGGGAGTTGGCGGTCGTCGACGAGGCGGGCGAGCCGGTGCCGATGGGCGGCAGCGGGCAGCTGGTGATCGGCGGGGTCGGCCTGGCCCGGTACCTGGACCCGGCGAAGGACGCCGAGAAGTACGCGCCGCTGACCTCGCTGGGCTGGGAGCGGGCGTACCGCAGCGGCGACCTGGTGCGGGCCGAACCCGAGGGGCTGGTGTTCCTCGGCCGGGCCGACGAGCAGATCAAGCTGGGCGGCCGGCGGATCGAGCTGGGCGAGGTGGACGCGGCGCTCCAGGCGCTGCCCGCGGTGTCCGGCGCGGCGGCCGCGGTGCGGACGGCCCGCGGCGGCAACCAGCTGCTGGTCGGGTACCTGGTGGCCCAGGAGGGCTTCGACCGGGAGGCGGCCGTCGCCAGGCTGCGGGCCGAGCTGCCGGCCGCGCTGGTGCCGCTGCTGGCCACCGTCGAGCACCTGCCGACCCGGACGTCCGGCAAGGTCGACCGGGACGCGCTGCCCTGGCCGCTGCCGGACCTGGAGACGTCCGGCCCGGCCGAGCAGCTGTACGGCACCGAGGCGTGGCTGGCCGAGCAGTGGACGGAGATCCTCGGCACCCAGGTGCGCGGCGCGGACGACGACTTCTTCGCGATCGGCGGCGGCTCGCTGGCCGCGGCGCAGCTGACCACGCTGCTGCGCGGCCGCTACCCGGCGGTCTCGGTGCTCGACATCTACCAGCAGCCGACGCTGCGCAAGCTGGCCCGGCTGCTGGAGAAGTCCGCGCAGCCCGGGGGCCCGGCGCGCACCGTCGAGCCGGTGCCGCGCCGCGCCCAGGCCCTGCAACTGCTGCTGATGCTGCTGCCGGCCACCCTGATCGGTCTGCGCTGGTCGCTGCTGCTGGGGGTGCTGGGGGCCGTGCTGCACCTGGTCGGTGACTACCCGTGGGCCCCCGCCGCGCCGTGGTGGCTGCTGGCGGCCGGCGTGGCGCTGCTGTACTCGGCGCCGGGCCGGCTGGCGATCGCCGCCGGCGGCGCGCGGCTGCTGCTGCGCGGCGTCGGCCCCGGCACGTACCCGCGCGGCGGCGGCGTGCACCTGCGGCTGTGGGCGGCCGAGCGGCTGGCGGAGGCGACGGGGGCGGTGCAGCTGTCCGGGTCCTGGCTGGTGCGGTACGCGCGGGCCCTGGGCTGCCGGGTCTCCGCCGACGTCGACCTGCACTCGCTGCCGCCGGTGACGGGCCTGCTGCGGCTCGGCAAGGGCTGCGCGATCGAGAACGAGGTGGACCTGTCCGGCTACTGGCTGGACGGCGACCGGCTGGAGATCGGAGCGTTGCGGATCGGCGCGGGCGCGGTGGTCGGCACCCGGTCGACGCTGCTGCCCGGCGCGAAGATCGGCAAGCGGGCGGAGGTCGCGCCCGGCTCCGGCGTCACCGGGCACGTCCCGACCGGTCAGCGCTGGGCCGGCGCGCCCGCCGTGAAGACCGGCAAGGCCGAACGCGGCTGGCCCAAGGAGCGTCCGCCGCGCACCCTGCGCTGGGCCGCCGTGTACGGCGCCACCGGGTTCGTGCTGTCCGCGCTGCCGCTGCTGTCCGCGGTGCCCGCCCTGCTGATCGCCGGCCGGTTCGTCCACCCCGGCGACGGCCTGCCGGAGGCGCTCGGGGGCGCGCTGATCGCGCTGGTGCCCGCCACCCTCGCCTACGGGCTGGCGTACGCCGCGAAGGTGCTGATCGGGGTCCGGCTGCTGTCGCGCGGGCTGAGCACCGGCTACCACCCGCTGCACGGCCGGGTCGGCTGGCAGGCGTGGACGGTCAGTCAGCTGATGGACCTGGCCCGGGAGACGCTGTTCCCGCTGTACGCCGGCCTGATCACCCCGGTGTGGCTGCGGCTGCTGGGCATGCGGGTCGGCAAGGGCGCCGAGGTGTCGACGGTGCTGGCGCTGCCCAGCCTGACCACGGTCGGCGACGGGGCGTTCCTCGCCGACGACACCCTGATCGCCCCGTACGAGCTGGGCGGTGGCTGGGTGCGGATCGGGCGGGCCGAGATCGGCGAGCGGGCGTTCCTCGGGAACTCCGGGATGACCGCGCCCGGCCGGGCCGTCCCCGACCGGGGGCTCGTCGGGGTGCTGTCGGCGACGCCGAAGAAGGCCAAGCGCGGCAGCTCCTACCTGGGCATGCCGCCGGTCAAGCTGCCCCGGGCCGCCGACACCGCCGACCTGGCGCTCACCTACGAGCCGCCGGCCCGGCTGCGCTGGGCGCGCGCGGCGACCGAGCTGGGCCGGATCGTCCCGGTGCTGGCCTCCGCGGCGCTGGCCGTGCTGACGGCCGCCGCGCTGTGCGCCGTCGGGCAGCCGCTGCTGTCGGGCCTGGTGCTGCTGGCGTCCGGCACCGTCGCCGGTGTCGTCTCCGCCGCCGCGAAGTGGCTGCTGGTGGGCCGGTTCCGGGCGGTCGAGCACCCGCTGTGGTCCTCCTTCGTGTGGCGCAACGAGCTGGCCGACACCTTCACCGAGGTGCTGGCGGTGCCCTGGCTGGTCGGCCGGGCGGCCGGCACGCCCGTGATGACGCTGTGGCTGCGCTCGATCGGCGCCCGGATCGGACGCGGCGTGTGGTGCGAGAGCTACTGGCTGCCCGAGGCCGACCTGGTCACCCTCGGCGACGGAGTGAGCGTCAACCGGGGCTGCGTGCTCCAGACGCACCTCTTCCACGACCGGATCATGCGGCTGGATACTGTGGAACTCCGCGCCGGATCCACCCTCGGCCCGGGCGGGATCGTGCTGCCCGGCAGCACCGTCGGCGAACGCACCACCCTCGGCCCGGCGTCGCTGGTGATGCGCGCCGAGACGGTGCCCGCCGACACCCGCTGGCTCGGCAACCCGATCGAAGCCTGGCACCAGGAGGATGCGCACCGGTGAGCGCCGACCCGTACTTCCCCCGCAACGGGGACCCGCGCTACCGCGCCCACCGCTACGAACTGGCCCTCGACTACCGGCCCGGCCCCAACCGGCTGGCCGCCTCCGCCCGGATCGCCGCCATAGCGGGCCCCGAACCGCTGCGCGAGTTCACCCTCGACCTGGCGGCGTTCCGGATCGGCAAGGTGCTGGTCGACGGCAAGGCCGCGCACTACGCGCACCGCGACGGCAAGCTGCGGATCAGACCCGCCAAGGCCCCCGCCGCCGGCGCCGTCTTCACCTGCGAGGTGCACTGGTCCGGCAACCCGCGGCCGGTCCGCAGCCCGTGGGGCGGCCTCGGCTTCGAGGAGATCGAGGACGGCGCCCTGGTCGCCTCCCAGCCGACCGGCGCACCGTCCTGGTTCCCGTGCAACGACCGGCCCGCCGACAAGGCCGCCTACCAGCTGACCGTCACCACCGCGTCCCCCTACACCGTGGTCACCGGCGGCCGGCTGCTCAGCCGCACCACCCGCTCCTCCGCCACCACCTGGGTGTACGAGCAGCCCGCGCCCACCGCGTCCTACCTGGTCGGGCTGGCGATCGCCCCGCTGCGCGAGTTCCCGCTGACCGAACGCGTCCCCGGGACCGTCCCGCAGATCGCCTGGGTGCCGCTGTCGCTGCAGGCCGCGTTCGAGCACGACTTCGCCCGGCAGCCGCAGATGATGCGGCTGTTCGAGGAGCTGTTCGGCCCGTACCCGTTCGGCGAGTACACCGTCGCCGTGGTCGACGAGGAACTGGACGTCCCCGTCGAGGCGCAGGGCATGGCCACCTTCGGCCGCAACCACGTCGACGGGCAGCGCGGCTGGGAACGCCTGGTCGCCCACGAGCTCGCCCACCAGTGGTTCGGCAACAGCGTCACCATCGCCGACTGGCGGCACATCTGGCTGAACGAGGGCCTCGCCAAGTACGCCGAATGGCTGTGGTCCGAGCGCACCGGCGGCCCCACCGCGCAGCACCGGGCCGCCGAAGCCCACCGCCAACTGCGCGGCCTGCCGCAGGACCTGGCGATCGGCGACCCCGGCAAACGGCACATGTTCGACGACCGGGTGTACGAACGCGGCGGCCTCACCGTGCACGCCCTGCGCCGCACCCTCGGGGACCCGGCGTTCTTCCGCCTGCTGCACGGCTGGGCCACCGCGCACCGGCACTCCGTGGTCACCACCGACGACTTCGCCGCACACGCCTCCCACTACACCGACCGGCCGCTGCGCCCGCTGCTGGACGACTGGCTGCACCGGACCGCGCTGCCGGACCTCCCCGAGCTCTGACGGTTCGTGACCTGATGTACTGACACCATGGCCGCGAAGCCATCGTCGGTCTTCGGAGTCTTCGGAGGAACGAGGAACATGAGCACGCACTACGACGTGGTCGTCCTGGGCGCCGGCCCCGGCGGCTACACCGCCGCTGTCCGCTCCGCCCAGCTCGGTCTGCGCACCGCCGTGATCGAGGCCAAGTACTGGGGCGGCGTCTGCCTGAACGTCGGCTGCATTCCCTCCAAGGCGCTGCTGCGCAACGCGGAGCTCGCCCACACGGTGCTGAAGGAGGCCGACCTCTTCGGCATCCAGGTCGAGGGCAAGGTCTCCTTCGACTACGGCAAGGCGTTCAGCCGCTCCCGGCAGGTCGCCGACGGCCGGGTCAAGGGCGTCCACTACCTGATGAAGAAGAACAACATCACGGAGCTGGACGGCTGGGGCACCTTCGTCGACGACCACACCCTTCAGGTCGCGCTGCGCGGCGGCGGCTTCGAGCTGGTCACCTTCGACCACTGCATCATCGCCGCGGGCGCCACCACCCGGCTGCTGCCCGGCACCTCGCTCAGCGAGCGGGTCGTCACCTACGAGGAGCAGATCCTCACCGAGCAGCTGCCGGAGTCGATCATCATCGCGGGTGCCGGCGCGATCGGCGTCGAGTTCGCGTACGTGCTGCACAACTACGGCGTCAAGGTCACCGTCGTCGAGTTCCTGGACCGCATGGTGCCGCTGGAGGACGCCGATGTGTCCGCCGAACTCGCCAAGCAGTACCGCAAGTTGGGCATCCAGGTGCTGACCTCCACCCGGGTCGACGCGATCGACGACTCCGACCCGAACAAGCCGGTCAAGGTCACCGTCACCCGGGACGGCAAGCAGGAGGTGCTGGAGGCCGACAAGGTGCTCCAGGCGATCGGCTTCGCGCCGCGCACCCAGGGCTACGGCCTGGAGGTCACCGGCGTGCAGCTGACCGAGCGCGGCGCGATCGCGGTCGACGGGCGGGGCCGCACCAGCGTCGAGCACATCTTCGCGATCGGCGACGTCACCGCGAAGCTGATGCTGGCGCACGCGGCCGAGGCGATGGCGGTGGTCGCCGCCGAGACCATCGCCAAGGCCGAGACGATGGAGATCGACTTCGTGATGGTCCCGCGCGCCACCTACTGCCAGCCGCAGGTGGCGTCGTTCGGCTGGACCGAGGCGCAGGCCCGCGAGCTGGGCTACGACGTGAAGGTGCAGAAGTTCCCGTTCACCGCGAACGGCAAGGCGCACGGCCTCGGCCAGCCGGTCGGCTTCGTCAAGGTGATCTGCGACAACACCCACGGCGAGCTGCTCGGCGCGCACCTGATCGGCCCCGAGGTCACCGAGCTGCTGCCGGAGCTGACGCTGGCCCAGCAGTGGGACCTCACCGTCCACGAGGTCGGCCGCAACATCCACGCCCACCCGACGCTGGGCGAGGCCGTCAAGGAGGCCATTCACGGCCTCGCCGGTCACATGATCAACATGTAGGACCGCCGCCCCGGGCGAGCCGTCCGCTGCCCCGGTGCCCTCCGCCGACGCGGGGAGCGCCGGGGCTCTGTCGGTTACAGGGGCTGACGCAGCACCGGGAGGCCCGCCTCCAGCCGGGCGAAGAGCCGGCCGCCGTGGACGCCCGGGGCGTCGAAGCCGTCCTCGTCGTCCTCGTCGGTGCCGCGAAGCACCTCGGGGACCAGGACCTCGGCGGCGGCCGGAGTGGCGACGTCGTGGCCCAACTCGGCGACGGCGTACGGCTCGGCGATGACCGGGCCGGTCATCGCACCGGCCACCAGGTCGGGGAAGAAGCCGTCCGACAGGACGGTCACACCGGCGTGCAGATCACCGCCGATCATCACCAGCTTGTCCGTCATGTGGCCGACGAACGCGCCGACCCGGACCGTGCCGCGGACCAGGAGCTTGGCGTCGCCCTCCAGGTGGATCGCGCCGGCGGTCAGGTCGCCGAGGACGACCAGCGCCGGGCAGCCGTCGTCCACGTTGAGGATCGTGCCCGTCACCTCCAGGTCGCCGTCGACGACGAACCCGGTGCCGTACGGATCGGTCGCGTCCAGGTCGAGCGGGCCGGTGACGCTCAGGCTGCCGGCGTGGACGTCGTAGCCCTCGTTGTACAGGTTCTGGTAGCTGCTCAGGGGCAGGCCGCGGCTCTCGAAGAGCGCCACGCAGTCATTCCAACTGTGGTGCACCGCAGGGATGTTCATGGCGCGGAGTCTGCCACGCGGCACTGTCGTCGAGGCTTCGGAGCGGTCTCGGAGCGGTCTCGGAGCGCGCGCTGGTGTTCTGGACTCACACCGCACCGGCCGACCGGACGGGCGGAGGAGACGAACACCGAGGAGTGCACCATGGCCAACGTCCTGAACCTGCAGAAGATGGTCACCGCCGAGGGCGACCCGAGCGAGAAGGACGAGTCGTGGAGCATCTCGTCCTGCGACTCGCACAGCTGCTGAGCCGCAGGCGTCTCCTGAACTCCGGCGGTACGCCGCCGGGCCACCGCGCCGGCCGTCCGGCCGGGCGGACCGAACACACCCGAAGGAGCACACCATGGCGAAGGTCCTGGACCTGCAGAAGATCGTCGTCCTCGAGGGCCACGTGGGCGAGCCCCAGGAGTCCATCAGCATCTCGTCCTGCGACTCGCACAGCTGCTGACCCGCAGAGGTCTCCTGAAATCCGGCGGTACGCCGCCGGGCCACCGCGCCGGCCGTCCGGCCGGGCGGACCGAACACACCCGAAGGAGCACACCATGGCGAAGGTTCTGAACCTGCAGAAGATCGTCGTCGTCGAGGGCAATGGGGGCGGCAAGACCGAGGATTCCATCAGCATCTCGTCCTGCGACTCCTACAGCTGCTGACCCGAAGAGGCCTCCCGGCCTCGGCGGCGCACCGCCGCCGCACCGCACCGCACCGCACTCCATCGCACCGCACCCCACCGCGCCGGCCGATCGGCCGGGCGGACGGAACACACACCCGAAGGAGCACACCATGGCGAACGTCCTGAACCTGCAGAAGATCGTCGTCGTCGCCGGCGGCCCGATCGAGGACCAGGAGTCCATCAGCCTCTCGTCCTGCGACTCGCACAGCTGCTGACCCACAGAGGTCTGCTGGGCCCCGGCGGAGCGCTGCCGTCGGGGCCTGTCCTTCTCCTCGCACCGCCCGTCCGGAAGGGAAACGCCCGTGCTCTCCTGGCAATCGCTCCAGTACTACCTGCAGTTCGACCGGCGCTGGTACGAGACCGCCGAACGCCACCGCCCCGACCCGCAGCACCTCGCGGCGTTCCGTGAACTCGTCCCGGACGGCTGGGGCACCCGCCGGCGAGGCCTGTGGTTCATCGCCGACCCGCCCGGCCGCAACACCCCGGCGCAGGGGTGGAAGCTGCACGTCACCGCGGCGGCGGGGGAGAGCGAGGAGGTGCTGCGGCTCGCCCTGCCGGTGCTGTTCGCGCACGGGGTGTCGTTCAAGTTCCTGATCGACCCGTGGTCGGTCGAGCTGACCAGCGGCAAGAACTTCTCCCGGACCGCCAGCGGCAAGTTCATCACCGTCTACCCGGCCGACGACGCCGAATTCCATGCGGTGGGCAAGGAGTTGGCCGAAGCCCTGGAAGGCCGCGGCGGCCCGTACATCCTCTCCGACCGGCGCTGGCCCGGTTCGACGGCCGTCTACTACCGCTACGGCGGCTTCGCCGCGATCAAGCGGCTGCGCCCCGACGGCATCAGCGACCTGATGATCGCCACCCCCGACGGCACGCTCGTCCCCGACGTCCGCAACCCGTACTTCGAGACGCCGGCCTGGGTCACCGACCCGTTCCCGCCCGAGGAGGCCGAGGAGGGGAGCGCGCTCAACGGGCGCTACCTGCCCACCTCCGCGCTGATGTTCGGCAACCGCGGCGGCGTCTACCTGGCCGACGACCGGGAGACCGGCGCGCAGGTGGTGCTCAAGGAAGCCCGCCCGGGCGTGCTGGTCGGGCGGCCCGGACGGTCGGCCGTCGAAGTGCTGGAGAAGGAGTACCAGGTGCTGTCGGAGCTCGCCGACACCGGGTACTTCGTGCGGCCGCTGGACTTCTTCCACGAAGGCGGCCACGCCTTCCTGGTCGAGGAGTACATCGACGGCCCGCACTACAGCCGCAACGGCATCGCCACCAACCCGGTGATCACCGGCAAGCTGGACGGCGACAGCCTCCGCGCCTACTACCGCACGCAGCGCGACCAGTGGCGGCAGATCGCCGAGGCCGTCGCCGCCGCCCACGCCCGCGGCATCCTGCTCGGCGACCTCTCGTACACCAACGTGCACCTCACCAAGGACGGCCGGGCCGTGCTGCTCGACCTGGAGGCCGCCGTCCGCGAAGGCGTCGACCCGCACCTCGGCGTGCACACCATCGGCCTGGCCAGCCCCCGGCTGCGTGCCACCAACCACTACGACCGGGCCAACGACTGGCACTGCCTCGGCGCGCTGATCTTCTCCTCGGTCATGGTGGTCAACAACATCGTCGGCTTCCACCGCCCCGCCCAGGACCGGTTCCTGGACGCGCTCGCCGAAGACCTCGCACTGCCCGCCGAACTCTCCGCACTGATACGCGACTTGACCGACCCGGACGCCGTCGACGGCGACTTCGACCCGGACGAGATCAGGAAGCGGATCGACGCGCTGCCGTTCGACGACCCGACGCTGTGGACGTCCCCCGTCCCGCTCTCCGAGCCCGCCGCCCGCCGCTACCGCGACACCGAGGCCCGGCCCGGGCTGCGGGACGCCGACCTCGCCGCCACCGTCGAGGGCATCGCCGCCGAGATCGAGGCCGCCGCCGACCCGCAGCGCGCCGACCGGCTGTTCCCCAGCAACCCGCTGGTCCACCAGACCAACCCGCTCTCCCTCGCTTACGGCGCCACCGGCGTCCTGTACGGCCTGCACCGGCTGCGCGGCAGCGTGCCCGACCGGCTGCTCGGCTGGGCGCTCGCCAAGGACGTCAACCAGGCCGCCTACCCGCCCGGCCTGTACCTCGGCCAGTCCGGCCTGGCCTGGGCGTTCGACGCGCTCGGCGAAGGCGCCGTCGCCCGCTCGCTGATGGCCGCCGCCCGCCGCCACCCGCTGCGGCACGCCCTGCCCGGCGTCCTGCACGGCACCGCCGGCCACGGCCTCGCCGCCCTGCACCTGTGGCACCGCCAGGACGCCCCCGAGCTGCTCGCCGACGCCGTCGCCGACGGCGAACACCTCGCCGCCACCGCCGTCCACGGCCCCGACGGCCCGCACTGGCCCCAGGCCACCGCCGGCGAGGACCGCCTGCGCACCCGGCTCGGCCACGGCTACGGCGGCAGCGGCATCGCCCTGTTCCTGCTCTACCTGCACCTCGCGACCGGCGAGGAACGCTGGTACACGCTCGGCCGCGCCTCCCTCGGCCACGACCTCGCGCACGCCGGCACCCTCCCCGGCGGCACCCTCGGCTTCCCGTCCCACGCCGGCCCCGCCGAAGGCCGCACCATCCTGCGCAACTACTGGGACGAAGGCACCGCCGGCGTCTCGGCCGCCGTGGTCCGCTACCTCGCCGCCCGGCCCGACGAGCAACTCGCCGCCGTCGCCGACGACCTGCTGCGCGACTCGGCCCGCCACTACGCCGTCTTCCCGCACCTCGCACACGGCCTCGCCGGACTCGGCAACACCCTGCTCGACGCGGGCGAACTGCTCGGCGAACAGCGCTGGTTGGACGAGGCCCGACGAGTCGCCGACGGCATCCTGCTCAGCCGGATCGAACGCGACGGCGAGACGCCCGGGGGGATCGGCTTCCCCGGCGAACAGGCCCTGCGGGAGAGCTGCGACCTGGCCACCGGCTCGATCGGCATCGCGCTCTTCCTCGACCGGCTGCGGCACGCCCGCCCCGGCACCCGCACCGACTTCCACTTCACCGTGGACGGACTGCTGCCGTGACCACCGACGTTGCGCCCGACGTCCGACCGGCCCGGGACCGGCGCTGGCTGCGCCGGTTCCGGCTGGTCGGGGCGAACCCGATGTTCCGCCGGCTCTGGATCGGCCAGTTCACCTCCGAACTCGGCAGCTCCATGAGCGTGTTGGCGGTGCCTCTGCTGGCGGTCGCGGTCACCGGATCGCCCGCGAAGGCCAGCCTGCTCGCCACCCTGGGCTTCGTGACCACCTGGCTGTCCGCCGCCCCGTGCGGGCAGCTCGCCGACCGGATCCCGCCGCGCCGGCTGATGCTCGCCTGCGACACCGCCCGACTCGCCGCCGTCACCGCCGTCGCCGTCACCACGTTCGGCGGCGGCCCGCCGCTGTGGCTGCTCGCCGTCACCACCGTCGTCTCCGGCACCGCGGTCACCGCGTTCGGGCCCGCCGCCGGGAAGATGCTGCGCACCATCGTCCCCGCCGACCA
This sequence comes from Kitasatospora sp. NPDC092948, assembly GCF_044754805.1. Classification (NCBI taxonomy): domain Bacteria; kingdom Bacillati; phylum Actinomycetota; class Actinomycetes; order Kitasatosporales; family Streptomycetaceae; genus Kitasatospora; species Kitasatospora sp. NPDC092948. Next base: position 649,132 of record NZ_JBIVPU010000001.1, read on the forward strand.
GCTGCCCGAGGCGGTCGCCGCCAACCAGGCCCGCGGCTACAGCGCCTCGATCGTCGGCCCCGCCGCCGGCGGCGCCCTGTTCGGCGTGGCCCGGGCGGTGCCCTTCGTCGCGGACGCCGTCAGCTACCTGGTCTCGCTGGCCTGCGTACGGGGCCTGCCGTCCGGCGCCGGTGACGGCCCGTCGGCCCGCGGCTGGCCCCGACTGCGCGAAGGCATCGCGGTCATCCGCCGCACCCCGTTCCTGCGGGCGTCCCTCGCCTACTCGGTGCCCGGCAACCTCGCGGTCTCGATGCTGATGTACGTCCTGCTGCTGCGCCCCGGCGCTGCCGGCGGCGGCACCGGTCTCGCGTTCAGCGCCGCCGCCGTCTGCGGACTCGTCGGCTCACTGTTCGCCGCGGGCGCGCACCGCCGCTACGGCCTGTGGCGGATCATGGCCGGCACGGCCGCCGTGCGGCTGCTCGCCGCCGTCGCCGTCGGCCTGAGCGCCGGCCGGCTCGGCCCCGCGGTCGCCCTCGCGCCCGTCCTGCTACTCGCCCCCGTGGTCGGCGCGGCGCTCGGCACCACCACCATGCTGGTCGTCGACTACGACGTCTACGGCCGGGTCAGCGGCACCACGTCGTTCATCGGCGGCGCGCTCCAGCCGCTCGCCCCGCTGGCCGCCGGCGCGCTGCTCCAATTCGGGGGCACCGGCGCGGCGTTGGGCGTGGTGGCCGGACTGTTCGGCCTGGTGCTGGCAGCGGTCCTGGCGGGACGGCGGAGCCTGGACGTCAGGCTGGAGGGAAAGGTGCTCGTCCCGGCGGGCCGCCGGGGTGCGGCGCCCGCACCGGTGTCATGACGACCGCCCCGACCGCCAGGTCGGCGGCCGGGGCCCGGAGTCGGGGTCGGTCAGGCCGGCTGCTTCGCCGACCCGTGCAGTTCGGCGGAGAGCGTCGGGTCGTGGATCAGGATGCGCCGGGTGAGATGGGCGAGTTCCGGGCCGGGGTGGACGCCCAGTTCGTCGCGCAGGGTACGACGGGCGGTGTGCAGGACGGCCGCCGCCTCGGCCTGGCGGCCGCTGCGGTACAGGGTGCGGGCGCGCAGCGCCCAGCCGGACTCGCGCAGCGGGGCCTCGGTGGTGAGCAGCGCGCACTCGGTGACGGCCAGCTGGTGGGCGTCCAGGGTGAGCAGCGCGGAGGCCCGGATCTCCCGTGCGGCGCAGCGCAGTTCGGTCAGCCGCCAGCGCTCCGCGTCGAGGAACACCAGGTGCGCGAGGTCGGCGTAGGCCGGGCCGCGCCACAGCGACAGCGCCAGGTCAGCCGCGGCGAGCGCCTCCGCCGGGTGGGTGCGGGCGGAGATCCCGGCGCGTTCGACGAGGGCGGCGAACCGACGGGCGTCGAGTGCGTCCGGGGCGAGCCGCAGGCGGTAGCCGCCGGGCTCGTGGCGCAGCACGGAGGACTCCCGCCCGGCCGGGCGGTGGGGCTCCAGGGCGCGGCGCAGATCGGCCACGCAGGTGTGCAGGGCGTGCCGGGGTCTGGCCGGAAGGCGGTCCTCCCAGACGGCGTCTATCAGGTCCTGCTCGGGGACGACCGCACCGCCCGCGGCGGCCAGTACGGCCAGCACTGCGCGCGGACGGGGCCCGCCGAGCCGCACCCGCGCCCCGTCGGTCGTGGCGGCCATCGGGCCGAGAACCTGCACCGTCGTCTCTGTCGTGGTCGCATCCATGTGCTGAGCCTGGCGGCGCCCGCCCCTCCCGGCCCATTGGGACGGACCCCCGTATTCCGCAACGCGCCCCCATGCCCCCACCCCCCACCCCCGGGGGACCGCCGGTCCCGCCGCCGGAATATGGGGGCCGGCCCCCATGTAGTGGGGGCAGCCCGGCGGCCATGCTCTTCACCATGACCGATTCCACAGCCACCTGGGGCCGGCAGGGTGAAGGCGCCTGGTGGGCACCGGCGTTGACCCTGACCGAACGCCTGACCGGCGCGGCCGGCGGCCCGACCGGCGGCCCGGCCGCCGAGCGGCTGCCGCGCCCCGCGGCCGGCCCCGCGGCGGTAGCCGCCCCGGATGCCGCGGCCGGTTCCGCGGCCGCCTCCGTGGCCGGGCTCGTGTCCGGTTCCGTGTCCGGCTCCGTGGCCGGGCTCGTGTCCGGCTTCGTGCTCGCCGAGGCCGAGGCCCAGGCCCCGGCGGCCGACGCGGCGCGGACGGGGTCCGCGGACCGCCGACTCGCCGCCTGGGAGCGGGAGTTCGACGGACGCCTGGACGAGTGGCTGGACGATCTGGGCGCGGACCGGGACCGGCTGCGGGCGCTGCTGGCCGAGCCGGCGGACCGCCTGGCGGCGCGGACCGGGGAGCAGCCCGACTGGGCGGCCTTCGTCCGGCGCGCGGTGGCCGCCGCGCCCGTCGACCCGGACACCTCCGGCGACGAGCCGCGGTCGGGGGCGGACGGGTTCACGGCCGTGCTGGCCCCGTTCACCGCCGCCGCCCTGGGTGCGCTGCGCGCCGACCCGAACTGGCAGGCCGTCAAAGAGCACGCCGAACTGTCCGCCCTGGAAGCGGACTTCGAGCAGAGCCTGACGTCCCGACTGGTGCGGATCGCCAGCCGGACCCTGGTGCTGGAACTGAACGTCTCCCGGGTCGGCGGCGCGCTGCACGGGACGAGCGGCGCGGAACGGTTCGCCGACTTCGTCCGGCAGGCCGCGACCCCCGGGCGGCTGGCCGCACTGGCCGCCGAATACCCGGTGCTGGCACGGCTGTTGGCGCACTGCTGCGAGGACACGACGGCCGCCTGGGCCGAACTGGCCGGCCGGTTCACCGCCGACCGGGCGGCCCTGGTCGGGGAACTGTTCGACGGCGTCGACCCGGGCCGGCTGGTTGGGGTCCGGGCCGGCGCGGGCGACCGGCACGCGCACGGCCGGACGGTGGCCGTCCTGCGGTTCGCCGACGGACGGAGCGCGGTGTACAAGCCGCGCCCGCTCGGCGTCCACCGGCACTGGAACCGGCTGCTGCGGCTGCTCGGCGAAGCGGTCCCGAACACCGCGCTGCGCACCCTCGCCGCCCTCGACCGGGACGCCTACGGCTGGCTGGAGTTCGTCGAGCCCGGGCCGTGCGCGGACCGGCGCGGCGTCGAACGCTTCTACCGCCGCCTCGGCATGCAACTGGCGCTGCTGCACGTGCTCGGCGGCACCGACATCCACTACGAGAACCTGATCGCGGCCGGTGACCAGCCCGTCCTGGTCGACCTGGAGACGCTGTTCCACCCCGAGCACGGGCCGGCCGAACCGCTCGGCGGCGACCCGGCGTTGCGGGTGCTCGGCGAGTCCGTGCACCGGATCTCGCTGCTGCCGTTCCCGCTGTTCGGCGAACACGGCGCGCTCGACGTGTCGGGGATCGGCGGCGACGACGGCGCCCCCCTGCCCACGCCCGTCCCGGGCTGGGCGGAGGCCGGCACCGACCGGATGCGGCTGGTGCGCGCCCAGGGCCACCTGCGGCGCGCCGCCAACCGTCCCCGGCTCGACGGGCAGGACGTCGACCCGCAGGAGTACACCGAGGCGCTGGTCGCCGGATTCCGGGCCGGCTACCGGGCGCTCGCCGACGCCGCCCCCCGACTCGCCGCCCCCGGCGGGCTGTTGGAGAGCTTCGCGGCCGACACCGTGCGCGTCGTGGTCCGCCCCACCCGGCGGTACGCGACCCTGCTGGAGGAGTCCACCCACCCCGACGCGCTGCGCGACGGCCTCGACCGCGACCGGCTGCTCGGCCTGCTCTGGCGGGAGTCCGCCGACGACCCCCGGCGCCGCCCGCTGGTCGCCGCCGAACGCGACGAACTCTGGCGCGGAGACGTCCCGTTGTTCACCACCGCGGTCGGCGACGGACGCCTGCACGCCGACGGCCGCCGCTACGGCCCGACCCCCGCCGACAGCGGACTCGACCGCACCAGGCGGCGGTTCGCCGCGCTCGACCGCACCGACCTGTACGACCAGGAGTGGATCGTCCGGGCGGCCCTGGCCACCCGCGCCGGCGGGACCGGCACCGTCCCCGGCACGCCCGACGACCGGCCGCACCCGCCGGTCGCCCCCGACCCGGACCGGCTGGTGGCCGCCGCCTGCGACCTCGCCGACCGCATCCTGGCCCGCGCCCACGGCGACCGGCACCGCGTCAACTGGCTCACCCTGGAACCGATCACCGACCGCCAGTGGGCCCTGATGCCGCAGGGCGCGGCCCTCGACGGCGGCTACCTCGGCACCGCGCTGTTCCTCGCCCAACTGGCCGCCCTCACCGGCACCGCCCGCTACGCCGAGACCGCCCGCCGCGCCGTCCGGCCGCTGCCCGCGCTGCTCGCCGCGCTCGCCGCCGACCCCGCCCAGGTGGACGCCGTCGGCGCGGGCGGATTCACCGGCCTCGGCGGCATCGCCTACGGGCTCGCCCGACTCGACACGCTGCTCGGCGGCGCCGACGGACTCGGCGAGGCCACCGCGACGGCCGTCCGGCTCACCGCCCTGGCCGCCCGCACCGCACCGCCCGAAGACCCGCACCCCGACAGCCAGTTGCTCTCCGGCGACGCCGGCTGCCTGGCCGCGATGCTCGCGGTCCACCGGATCACCGGCGACCCGGAGGCCGCCGCCACCGCCGACCGCTGCGCCCGACGGCTCGCCGCCACCCCCGACCCGACCCCGGACGGAGCCGCCCACCGGCGCTGGGCCCTGCACCGCTACGCGGCCACCGGCCGCACCGTGCAGTTGCCCGCGCCCGGCCCCATCGGGACGCTCGGCCCCGCGGCCCGCCTGGCCGCCGCCCACACGCCCGACACGGTGTCCTCGCCGCCACCGGCCGGACCCGCCGCGGACCACAGCCTGCTGCACGGCGACAGCGCCGCCCTGGAGCTCCTGCTCACCGGCCGGCCCACCGGCGCCGCCACCCGCGCCGCCGTCCTGCTCGGCGACCTCGACCACTCCGGCCCGCGCTGCGCCACACCCGCGGCGATCCCCACCCCGGCCCTGCTCGCCGGCCTCGCCGGCATCGGCCACACACTGCTCCGCCTCGCCCACCCCGCCGACGTTCCCTGCGTCCTGCTGCTGGAACCGCCCCGCGGGTAGCCGCACCCCCCGCTCCACCGACCCACCCCCGGCCCGGTCATCCGTCGGCCGTCCGTTCCGCACGGCCGGCCGCCCTCGGACCGCCTGCCGCATCCCCCCATTTCCTTCAGGAGGACCACCATGACCACCTCGACCCTCGTCGCCCTGTGGAAGAACCCCGAGGCGTGTGCCGACGACCGGGCGGCCCACCCCGCCGGGGAGATCACCCCCTCCCTCGGCCGAGTCGAACTGCCGCGCGTGCGACGGGCGTTGGCGCTGTCGGGCTTCGTGACGCCGAAGCTCGGGGCGTCCGACGGCGGCATCGAGGGCACGGCCGACTGGAGCACCCTCACCTCCATCTCGTTCACCGAGAACTGACAACAGTGCAAAAGGGCCCATGGCCCGGTGACGGCACGGGCGGTTAGCCTGCGTCAATGCTCACCTCCTCCCCTTATGTCGTGGGTCGTGCCGAGGAACTGCGGGTCCTGCTCGACGGGTTGATCGACGCCCGCCGGGGGCGGGGACGCGCGGTGTTCGTCGGCGGCGAAGCCGGCATCGGCAAGACCCGGCTGACCGCCGACTGCGCCTACCGGGCGGTCGCGGACGGGATGGCGGTCCTGCGCGGCCGGGGCAGCAGCGCCGGCGCACCGGTGCCGTTCCGGCCGATAGCCGAGGCACTGCTGTCGCTGTTCCGGGTGAGCGGCCCGCCGCAGGACCCGGCGCTCACGCCGTACCGGTCCGCCCTGGCGGCCCTGGTCCCGGACTGGCGGGTCGAGCAACGCCCGGCCACCCCACCCTCGTTGACCGACATCGCCGAGGCGCTGCTGCGACTCCTCGGCGCGGTCGGCCGGGAGGACCCGGACCGGCCGCCGCGCGGCTGCCTGCTGATCGTCGAGGACCTGCACGAGGCGGACGCGGAGACCCTCGCCGTGCTCGACTACGTGATCGACAACCTCGACGGCCTCCCGGTCCTGCTGGTCGCCACCCTGCGTCAACACCCCTGCCCCGCCCTCGACCTGGCACTCGACGCGGCCGCCCGCCGACAGGCCCGACGGCTCGACCTCGTCCCGCTCGACGACTCGCAGACCGCCGAACTCGCCGCCGCCTGCCTGTCCGCCGCCCCCGGCGCGCTGCCCGCCGCCGTGGTCGAGCGGGTGGTCCGGGACGCCGGCGGAAACCCCTTCGTGATCGAGGAGTTGCTGAGCGGAATGGTCACCGCCGGGGCGCTGCGCCGCGACCCGGTGCGGGGGTGGGAGGTGTTCGGCGACGTCGCCACCGGGGTGCCCACCACGGTGGTGCGCAGCGTCGTGCAGCGAGCCGCCCGGATCGACCCGGCCGGCCGGGAGATGCTCAACGTCGCCGCGGTGCTGGGACGGCGCTTCGCCCTGCCGGTGCTGCAACTGGTCACCGGGCTGGACGACCGCAGCCTGCTGATCCACCTGCGGGCCGGGATCGACGCCCGGCTGCTGTCGCCCAGCGGGCCGGTCGCCGACCGGTACGAGTTCCGGCACGCGATGGTCGCGGACGCGCTGCTGGCCGACCTGCTGCCCGCCGAGCGGGCCGCGATCGCCCGGCGCGCGGCCGGCGAGGTGGAACGCGCCTACCCCGGACTGCCGGGCGAGTGGAGGCAGTTGGTGGCCGTACTGCGCCAGTCCGCGGGCGAACCGGAGGCCGCCGCCCGGCTGTTCGCCGAGGCCGCCGAGGAGGCCCGGCTGGGCGGGGCGACCGAGTCCGCCGTCGCGCTGCTGGAACGCGCCCTGGAACTGGTCGGCGGGGACGGCGCCGCCACGGCCGCCACCAGCGCGATCCGCGAGCAGCTGGTGCACGCCCTCGCCGACAGCGGCCGGTTCGACCAGGCCTGCGACCTCGCCCGGACGCTCCCGCTGGGCGGCCCGGCCGCGCTCGGCGACGACCGCACCGCCGCCCTGCACCTGCGGCTGGCCCGGGCCGCCGTCACCGCCGGCCGCCTCGCGGACGCGGCCGAACAGGCCGCCCTGGTCCGCACCCTGCTCGGCCCGACGGCCGGCCCCGAACGGACCTGCGCCCTCGAGGTGGTGGAGGCCCACCTCGCCCTGGCCGGCGTCGGCAGCCCCGCACCGGACCTCGCAACCGCCCAGGGCGGGGTGCCGGACGGCGAGCTGCGGACCGCCGCCGCCGAGCGACTGGCCCGCCGCGCCGCCGAACGGGCCGAGGCCGCCGGCCTGGCCGAAATCGCCTGCCAGGCCTGGCAGTTGCTCGCCCTGCTGGAGCGCCGGCACGGCTTCGACCGGGCCGACGCCTGCCTGCGGCGGCTGCTCGACCTGGCCGCCCGGCACCACCTCCCCGGCTGGCAGGTGGACGCCCAACTGCGGCTCGGCGTCAACGAATTCATGCAGGTCGGCGAGTCCGTCCAACTGGAGCGGGCGCACCGGGCCGCGCTCGACCTGGGCGCGCTCGACCTGGTCCGCTCCGCCGAGTCGACGCTCGCCATGCACGCCGTGCTGCGCGGCGACTACGCCCGGGCCCGCACGCTCACCGACCAGGGCCTGGAGGCCAGCGGCCGACTCCGCAACGTCGACCACCACCAGTTCCTGCTGGTGACCCGCGCGATGGTGGCCGCCCACCAGGGGCGCCGGTCCGAAATGGCCGACGTGCTGGCCGAGTTCGACCGGTGGGACGGCGCGGAGTCGCTGCAACTGCCGCTCGCCTACGGCAACTGCCGGGCGGTGTGCGCCCTGTTGGAGGAGGACCGGGCGCTGGCCCTCGACGAGTTCGACCTGGCCCGCCGCTGGGAGGACCGGTACCCGTCGGTCTTCTACCTCAACGGCGCACACGGCCTGCACCCGCTGCTGCGCGCGCTGGCCGGCGCCGAGTCCGCCGAGGAGCACGCCCGGACCGCCGCCGACCACGCCGCCGGGCTGGCCTGGAACCGGCAGTTCGAACGGCTCGCGCACGCCGTCCACCTGGGCCGGGCCGGGCAGGCCGACGCCGCCGCCGAGGCCGTCGCGGAGGCCGCCCGGGCGGCCCGCCCGTTCGCGATGGCCCGTCACCTGGGGCTGCGGCTGGTCGCGGAGGCCGCGCTCGCCGACGGCTGGGGCGAACCGGTGGGGTGGCTGCGCAGCGCCGAGGACTACTTCCACCGGGCCGGCGTGCCGGCCGTCGGAGCGGCCTGCCGCCGCCTGCTGCGCGAGGCCGGGGCCGGCGTCCCGCAGCGGCGCACCGGCACCGAGCAGGTCCCCGAGCCGCTGCGCGAACGGCGGGTGACGGTGCGGGAGTACGAGGTGATGCTGCTGGTCGCGCAGCGGCTCGGCAACCAGGACATCGCCGCCCGGCTCAGCATCTCGCCGCGGACGGTGGAGAAGCACGTGGCCAGCCTGCTGGAGAAGGCCGGCCAGCCGAACCGGACGGCCCTCGCGGACTGGGCGGCCCGCAACACCTCCGCCTGACACCGCGGCCGCCCCGGGAAAGGCCCCCGGGGCGGCCGGGACGGGGCGGGTTCAGGCGGCGGTAGGGCGGCCGCGGCGGATCCGGTTCAGGCGGCGGCGGGGCGGCCGATCGAGCAGACCAGTTCGCCGTCCCGGGCGTCCGCGACGATGGTGTCGCCGGGCTGGAGGTCGCCGGAGAGCAGCATGGTGGCGAGCCGGTTGTCCAACTGGGTCTGGATGGTGCGGCGCAGCGGCCGGGCGCCGAACTCGGGCTGGTGGCCGCGGTCGACCAGCCAGTGCTTCGCCGCCTCGGTGACGTCGAGTTCGAGACCCTGCGCCTTCACCCGCCGCTCGGAGTTGGCGAGCATCAGGTCGACGATGCGCATCAGGTCCTCCTCGCCGAGCGCGTCGAAGACGATGATGTCGTCGATCCGGTTGAGGAACTCCGGCAGGAAGCGGCCGCGCAGCTCGGCCATCAGCCGGTCGCGGATCTCGTCGGTCTCGCCGCGGTGCGAGAGGATCAGCTGCGAGCCGATGTTGGAGGTCATGATGACCACCGTGTTGCGGAAGTCCACGGTGCGGCCCTGGGCGTCCGTCAGCCGTCCGTCGTCGAGGACCTGGAGCAGCGCGTTGAACACGTCCGGGTGGGCCTTCTCCACCTCGTCGAACAGCAGCACGCTGTACGGGCGGCGGCGGACCGCCTCGGTGAGCTGACCGGCCTCCTCGTAGCCGACGTAGCCGGGCGGGGCGCCGACCAGCCGGGAGACGGTGTGCTTCTCCTGGAACTCGCTCATGTCGAAGCGCACCAGCCGGTTCTCGTCACCGAAGATCAACTCGGCCAGGGCCTTGGCGAGTTCGGTCTTGCCGACGCCGGTCGGGCCGAGGAACAGGAACGAGCCGACCGGGCGGTTCGGGTCGGCCATCCCGGCCCGGCTGCGGCGGACCGCCTCGGAGACCGCCACCACCGCCTTGTCCTGGCCGATCACCCGGGCGTGCAGCTGCTCCTCCAGCTTGAGCAGCCGGGCCTTCTCGTCCTCGGTGAGCTGGGACACCGGGATGCCGGTCTGCCGGGACAGCACGTCGGCGATGTCGTCCACGGTGACCGAGACGACGCCCTCGCGGCGCTCCTCGATCTCGGCGTTCTGCGACTCCAGGTCGGCGATCCGGTTCTTCAGCTCGGAGGCGCGGGCGAAGTCCTCGGCGGCCACGGCCTCGTCCTTCTCGCGGCGCAGCTTGGCGAGTTCGTCCTCCCGGCCGATCACCTCGGTGGAGCGCCCCAGGCCGCGCAGCCGCACCCGGGCGCCGGCCTGGTCCATCAGGTCGATGGCCTTGTCGGGCAGGAAGCGGTCGGAGACGTACCGGTCGGACAGGTCGGCGGCGGCGCGCAGCGCGTCGTCGGTGAACCGGACCTGGTGGTGGGCCTCGTAGGAGTCGCGCAGGCCCTGGAGGATCTGCACGGTCTCCTCGACGGACGGCTCGGGGATCAGCACCGGCTGGAAGCGGCGCTCCAGGGCCGCGTCCTTCTCGATGTGCTTGCGGTACTCGTCGATCGTGGTGGCGCCGATGACGTGCAGCTCGCCGCGGGCCAGGGCCGGCTTGAGCATGTTGCCGGCGTCCATCGCGCCCTCGCCGCCGGCGCCCGCGCCGACCACGGTGTGCAGCTCGTCGATGAACAGGATGGTCGAGTCGGCGGCCTCCCGGACCTCGTCGATGACGTTCTTCAGCCGCTCCTCGAACTCGCCGCGGTACTTGGAGCCCGCGACCAGGCCGGACAGGTCCAGCGAGACCACCCGGCGGTCCTTGAGCGTGGTGGGGACGTCGCCGGCGATCACCCGCTGGGCGAGGCCCTCGACGATGGCGGTCTTGCCGACGCCGGGCTCGCCGATCAGCACCGGGTTGTTCTTGGAGCGGCGGGAGAGGATCTCGATGGTCTGCTCGATCTCCTCGGCCCGGCCGACCACCGGGTCCAGCCGGCCGAGCTTGGCGTCCTCGGTCAGGTCGCGGCCGTACTCGTCCAGGGTCGGCGTCTTGCTGTCCTCCTTCGCCGGGACGCCGCGCTCGCCGCGGGCGGCGGCCGCCTCGGCGCCGCGCTGCAGCCGGGCGGCGTCGGCGCCGTGCGCCGACAGCAGGCGGCCGGCCGCCGAGTCCGGGTCGTCCAGCAGGGCGGCCAGGATGTGCTCCGGCCCGATGTACGAGACGCCGGCGGCCTGCGAGCGGGCGTGCGCGCCGATCAGCACCCGCTTGGCGGCCGGCGTCAGCCCGGGCTCCACGGACGGGTCCGCCTCGCCGGCCGGCAGCGACCGCTCGATGGTGGCGGCCAGCTTGTCGGGGTCGGCGCCGGCCTGGGCGAGCAGCGAGCGCGCCGGATCCGTCAGGGTCGCCGCCCACAGCAGGTGCGGGGTGTCGAGATCGGTACTGCCGTCCTCCTGGGCGCGCAACTCGGCACGGCCGATCAGGTCCCGGGCGGACTCGGTGAGCAGCCGCCCGATCGGGACCCGCTGGACGGCGGGCGGGGCGGCGGCCGGATTCAGGCCGAAGAATCGGTTGAGCAGTTCGGAGAAGGCGTCGTTGGAGCCGAGTGAGCCGAAGCCGGGCATGGTCATTGTGAGGGCACTCCCATGGGCGGACGGGCAGCGGTCTCACAGAACTATGTCAATCCGTTATATACGTCGCAAAGCGGCGCGATCCGGACAGGTGGCGGAGTGCCGGACTCATCCAGCCCCCGGCAGGCTCCCAGGAAGCTTTCAGGAACTTGGGACAGCCATTACCCGGGCATGGGACGCTGATGGCCTGAACATCCGACGGGCACCCCGGGCCGACCGCCGCCCGGGGTGCCCGTCCGTGCCACCGGCCCAGGGGGAAGCCATGCCGACCACGGACCGCGCCGCCCGGCGCCGGACTCTCGACGCGCTCCTGCGGCGCTCCCCGCTCCAGCCCGCCTTCCGGGCCCGGGCCGCCCGCCGCCTCGCCGTCCTCGCCTACCACGGCGTCGACGACCCCGCCGCGTTCCGCGCCCAGATGGAACACCTGGCCCGCACCGCCAACCCCGTCGGCCCCGACCAGGTCGCCCGCGCCGCCGAACACCGCCGCCCGCTGCCGCCCCGCAGTGTGCTGGTCACCTTCGACGACGGCGACCCCACCGTCCTCACCCGCGCCCTGCCCGTCCTCGCCCGACTGCGCATCCCCGCCGCCGCGTACGTCATCACCGACCTGATCGACAGCGACCACCCGTACTGGTGGACCGAAGCCGCCCACCTGATCCGACGCGGCGGCCACACCCGCGTCCTGCGCGGCCTCGGCCCCGACGCCGCCGTGCACCGCCTCAAGGCCCTGCCCGACGCCCAACGGCTCACCTCCCTCGCCGAGTTGCGCGCCACCGCGAAGCGGCAGGCGCCCCGGCAACGGCAGTTGACCGCCGCCGAACTGCGCGAACTCGCCGACGGCGGCCTGACCATCGGCAACCACACCGCCTCCCACCCCTGCCTGGACCGCTGCGACGACGACCACCTCGACGCCCAACTCGTGCGCGCCCACGACCGGTTGACCACCTGGCTCGGCCACCCGCCGACCACCTTCGCCTACCCCAACGGCAACCACGACCCGCGCGCCGAGACCGTGCTGCGCATCCTCGGCTACCGCACCGCCTACCTCTTCGACCACCGCCACACCGCACTCGCCCCCGCCGACCGCCTGCGCATCAGCCGCCTGCGCGTCAACTCGCACACCGGCCGCGACCGCTTCGACACCATCCTCTCGGGCCTCCACCCGGCCATCCACCGCCTGCGCGGCGGGAGTTGAGGGGGTGGGGGAGGGGAAGGCGGGTCGGAGAGTCCGGCGGTCGGCGGACAACGGTCGGCGGACAACGGTCGGCGGTCAACGGTCGGCGGTTGGTGAAGGCGGAGAGAGGAGCGTGCCGTGACAGCGGCGCCGGAGATACTGCGCACGGACGAGCTGGGCGACGAACTCGTCCGGGGGTGGCGGAAGTTGATCGCCGACGACCCGGAGGGTTCGTGGTTCGCCGGACCGGACTGGGTGCTGGCGTGGTGGCGGACGCTCGGCGCCGGGCAGCGGGGCGAGATCGCGGTGTGGCGAGGGGCGGACGGCGAGGTCGAGGCAGTGGTGCCGCTGGCGCGGGCCCGGGCACGGGTGCACCACCGGGTGCCGTTCGGGGTGCCGGTGGTGACGCTGCTCGGGGCCGGGCCCGGCGCGGCCGATCACTGCGGGCCCGCCGTCCGGCCGCACCGACGGGACGAAGTGGCCGCGTGGCTGGCTCGGCGGGCGCGGCGGCACACCCTGTGGCTGCCCGCGCTGGACCTGGCGCACCGCGACCTGCTGCCCCCCGGCGCCCGGCCCGTCACCCGGACCGCCTGCCCGCGACTCGACCTCACCGTCGGGCCCGACCGGCTCGGCTCGCGCGACTTCCGGGCCGCCAACCGGCGCGCCCACCGTCGGCTGGCCGCCGCCGGCGTCACCTTCGAATGGCTCCCGCCCGCAACCGCCGCGCCCGCCGTGCTGGACGAACTGCTCCGCCTGCACCGGCTGCGCCGCCAGGCCGCCGCCGGCGGGGTCAGCAGCTTCGACGCGGGCCGGCTGCCGCTGCACCGGGCACTGCTGTCCGGCGCCGTGTCCGACTGCGGTCCGGCCTTCCAACTCGCCCGCCACGAGGGGGAGTTGATCGGCGTGCTGTACGGGTTCCGGTGGGCCGACCGGTTCGCCTACTACCAGATCGGCTGGGACCAGAGGTGGGCCGCCGAATCGCTGGGCACCGCCCTGATCGACGCGGCGGTGCGCACCTGCGCGGCGGACGGCGTACGGATCTTCGACTTCCTGCGCGGCGACGAGCCGTACAAGTACCGGTTCGGCGCGCAGGACCGCACCGACACCGGCTGGCTGCTGCCGCGAGGCCCCGGCGGGGCACTGCTAGGCCTCAAGTACCGTCTGCTCAGGGCTGGATGACGCCGTCCAGGTACACCCACTCGCCCTGGTGGCGGACGAAGCGGCTGTTCTCGTGCATCGAACCGGCCCGCCCGCGCTCGCGGTAGTGGGCGCGGAACTCGACGGTGCCGTCCTGGTGGAACGGCCCGCCGTCGGTGGCGCCGAGGATCTCCAGGCGCTCCCAGCGCAGCGACGGGTCGAAGTCGACGGACGCGGGCCGGGTGTCCGGGTGCCAGGACCGCAGCAGGTACGGCTCGTCCCGCACCGCGAAGGCACTGAACCGCGAGCGCATCAACTGCTCGGCACTGCTCGCGGCGGCTTCGCCGCGGTGCAGCCGCCCGCAGCAGTCGGCGTACGCGGCGGACAGACCGCACGGGCAGGCGGCGGGCGTGGCGGCAGGGGAGGCGGAGGGGGTGCGTCGGCGGGCCATGGCCACCATTATCGCCGCCGGCTGCGGTGCCCCGGGCCTGCCACTGCCTCCGGTGCGGGCCGCGCTCGTCCGCGGTCAGTCGGAGGCGGGGATGCCCGGCGGGAACCCGCAGGCGTCGATCAGGTCGAAGATCAGCTCCTCGACGAACGGGTCCGCCCGCTTGACCAGGACGTCCGCGAGCGCGACCGGGTCGGCGGCGAAGCCGGCCTCGGCGGCCCACCGGGCGATGTGTTCGGCGGCGCCGGGCTCCGGCTCGGGGATGCCGTAGTCGGCCGCCATGACGGGGTCGAGCATGGTCGACCAGCGCGCCCCGGACGGCGCCAGGCCGACGACCTCGCACACGTCGCTGTCCATGACGTTCGCCAGCAGGACGGGGGCGCCGGTGGTTTCGACGAGCTGTCGGTACGGCTGGAGCGAGTCGCTGCGCAGGCCGTGGTGGATCTGCAGGGTCTGCCAGCCGCCGGGGCGCGGCGTGCACTCGGTCACGCAATCCGCGTAGCCCTCTGCGCAATCGGTCGCGAACACGGCCAGCTCGCGGAGCGGCCGGTCACTGCGGGCCAGGACGAATTCTCCGGTGAAACCCATGTCTCCTCTTCGGGCGATTCCTCGACCGATTCCTCGACCGATTCCTCGATCGGTTCTTCGATCGATGTGCGGAGACTAGGCGCTCGCGCTGACAGCCAGGTGCGCGGACGGGCGTGCCGGACGGGCGCGGTGCGGGCGCTGCGGGGCAGGATGGGCGGGTCCGCGCCCGGACGGTGCGGACGGCGACCGGTCGGCGAAGGGGACTGTGATGAGCGACCACCACCACAACGTGCTGCTGCTCGGCTTCACCGACCAGGAGGCGTGCCGGCGGGCGTACGAGGACGCGATGCACCTGCCGGGAGTGCGGCAGGTGGCGGTGCTGGAACGCAGCGCCGAGGGGATCGTCGACATTCCGGAGAGCCACATTCGCGGGGCGGGCGTGCCGACCGTCGGATCGGGCCTGGTGGGCGGTCTGGTCGGGTTGCTCGGCGGCCCGATCGGGGTGCTGCTGGGCTTCGCGGCCGGTGCGGCGATCGGCAACGCCGCCGAGCAGACCGAGATGACCGACGGCGGTGCGGGCCTGATCGTGCTGTCGTCCCGGGTGGAGAACGGGCGGGCGCTGCTGGTGCTGGACCTGGTCGAGCACGACCTCGCACCCGCCGACGAGCTGGCCGCGAAGTACGGGGCCCCGGTGGAGCGGATCTCCGCCGAGCAGTTCGCCGAGCAGGTGCGGGCCGCCAAGGAGCGGGCCGAGCAGGGCTGACGGCCGGGCAGGGCTGACCACCGAGCGGTGCCGGCGGCCCAGCGGAGCTGACGGCCGAGCAGGGCTGACCACCGAGCGGTGCCGGCGGCCCAGCGGAGCTGACGGCCGGGCAGAGCTGCCGGCCGAGGCGAGCTGACGGCCCGGCGGGCTTGAGGACCAGGCGGGCTTGAGGGGCGGGGCAGCGCTGACGGCCGGGCGGGGCTGAGGGCGGATCGGGATCAGGGGCGGTGGCCCTCGCGGAGCTTCTCCAGGTCGCGGCGGTCGCGCTTGGTGGGCCGGCCGGCGCCGCGGTCGCGCCGGCCGATCTCGGCGGGCCGTTCGGTGCGGGGCGGCGGAGGCGGGCTGTGGTCCACGTAGCAGGTCTCGGCGACGGGGGCGCCGACCCGCTTGGCGATCGGGCGCACCACTCGGACGATCCGTTCCAGGCCCTCGATCCGGACCCGGACGTCGTCGCCCGGCTTGACGTGCTGCGCGGGCTTCGCGGTCGCGCCGTTCACCTTCACGTGCCCGGCCCGGCAGGCCGCACCCGCCGCCGAGCGGGTCTTGATCAGCCGGATCGCCCAGATCCAGCTGTCGATCCGTACGCTCGCCTCGTCCGTACTCATGTCCCGACTCTATCGCCGCGCGGTGGCCGCCAAGATCCCCGTTTGGTCTTCGGGAGGCCTCCGGACGGCCTCCGGACGCTCCCCGTCAAGGTTTGTGCAACTAGTTGCAGAGTCGGCCGGGCGACCCCTACCGTTGGGTAACAAATCCTGACCGGAGGCGTCGATGACTGCTGCGTACCCCCACCTGCTGGCCCCGCTCGACCTGGGCTTCACCACCCTGCGGAACCGGGTGGTGATGGGTTCCATGCACGTCGGGCTGGAGGAGGCCGCGAACGGCTTCGAGCGGATGGCCGCGTTCTACGCCGAGCGCGCCCGCGGCGGGGTGGGCCTGATCGTCACCGGCGGCATCGCCCCGAACGAGGCCGGGCGGCCGTGGTCCGGCGGCGCCAAGCTCACCACCGAGCAGGAGGCCGCCGAGCACCGCGCGATCACCGACGCCGTACACGCCGAAGGCGGCAAGATCGCCCTGCAGATCCTGCACTTCGGGCGGTACGCCTACCACGAGGACCTGGTCGCCCCGTCCGCCCTCCAGGCCCCGATCAGCCCGTTCGTCCCGCACGAGCTGACCGAGGCCGAGATCGAGCAGACCGTCGAGGACTTCGCGCGCTGCGCCGAACTCGCCCGCTCCGCCGGGTACGACGGCGTGGAGATCATGGGCTCCGAGGGCTATCTGATCAACGAGTTCATCGCCCGGCAGACCAACCACCGCACCGACGCCTGGGGCGGCTCGTACGAGAACCGGATGCGCTTCCCGATCGAGATCGTCCGCCGGGTGCGCGAACGGGTCGGCGCGGACTTCATCGTCGTCTACCGGCTGTCCATGCTCGACCTGGTGCCCGGCGGCTCCACCTTCGACGAGGTGGTGCGGCTCGCCGAGGAGGTCGAGGCGGCCGGCGCCACCATCATCAACACCGGCATCGGCTGGCACGAGGCGCGGATCCCCACCATCGCCACCTCGGTGCCGCGCGGCGCGTTCGCCTGGGTCACCAAGAAGCTGATGGGCCGGGTCGGCATCCCGCTGGTCACCACCAACCGGATCAACACCCCGGAACTCGCCGAGGAGTTGCTCGCCACCGGCCACGCCGACCTGGTCTCGCTGGCCCGCCCGATGCTCGCCGACGCCGCCTTCGTCAACAAGGCCGCCGCGGGCACCCCCGAGGCCATCAACACCTGCATCGGCTGCAACCAGGCCTGCCTGGACCACACCTTCAGCGCGAAGATCACCTCCTGCCTGGTCAACCCGCGCGCCTGCCACGAGACCGAACTCGTGCTCTCGCCCACGCAGTTGCGCAAGCGGATCGCCGTCGTCGGCGCCGGCCCGGCCGGCCTCGCCTTCGCCGTCTCCGCCGCCGACCGCGGCCACCACGTCACCCTGTTCGACGCCGCGAGCGAGATCGGCGGGCAGCTGAACGTCGCCCGGCGCATCCCCGGCAAGCAGGAGTTCGACGAGACGCTCCGCTACTACCGGCACGAACTCGCCCGCACCGGCGTGGAGTTGCGCCTCGGCGTGACGGCCGACGCGGACGCCCTGACCGGCTGGGACGAGGTCGTGCTCGCCACCGGCGTCACCCCGCGCGTCCCCGAGATCGAGGGCATCGACCACCCCAGCGTGCTCGGCTACCTGGACGTGCTGCGCGACGGCGCGAAGGTCGGCGACCGCGTCGCCGTGATCGGTGCGGGCGGCATCGGCTTCGACGTCGCCGAATACCTCACCGACCCGGGCACCGAGGACTTCCTCGCCAAGTGGGGCATCGACGCCGACCACACCACCCCCGGCGGCCTCGCCGCCCCCGCCCGCCCCGCCGTCCCGCGCACCGTCCACCTGCTCCAGCGCAGGACCGGCAAGATCGGCGCCGGCCTCGGCAAGACCACCGGCTGGATCCACCGCACCGAACTGCGCCACCGCGGCGTCGTGATGGTCCCCGGCGTCGAATACCGCCGCATCGACGACGCCGGCCTGCACCTCGTCGTCGACGGCGCGGAACAGCTCCTCCCCGTCGACACCATCGTCCTCTGCGCCGGCCAGGAACCCCGCCGCGACCTCCTCACCGCCCTCCAGGAGCGCGGCGTCTCGCCGCACCTGATCGGCGGCGCGGACCTCGCCGCCGAACTCGACGCCAAGCGCGCCATCGACCAGGGCACCCGCCTGGCGGCCGCACTCTGACACACCGTCGGGAGGGGGCAGGGGCTGCCCCGTCCCCTCCCGCTCCGGCCTCCCGGGAGTCCGTCGACTCCCTGGATCTCACGGACCGTCAGCATCCGATCACCGATTCGCCGGACGGCAGCTCGCGAGTGCGGCAGGATGAGGTTGTGCCCGCTGCTGACGATCCGGTCTTCGCACTCCTGCGCGCCTCGTTGGATCCCGCCTGCCACACGGCCACCGTGCGTTCCGAGCATCCCGTGTGCCGTGTCGTGGCCGCGACCGCCCGCAAGGACGTCACCGCCAACGGCATGGAGAACATCTCCCTCCTCGCCGCCGGCACCGCCTTCGCCGGCGCCACTGTCGCCGGCCTGTTCGCCGAGCACCACGCCGTCGAACCGGACAAGCTCATGCAGGACCTTCTGGCCAAAGCCGCGGAGGACCGGCGCAACGGACGCGGCGAGGACGTCCCGTGGCTGGACGAGGTGCCCGCAGTCCTCGGCGCCTTCTTCGATCCCGCCACCATCGCCGAGGCTCCGGCGATCATGGCGCGCGCCTGGATCGAGGGCGAGGACAGGTTCTACGACATGATCGTGGACCTGGCCGCGCTGACGGCCGTCATGATGACCTCGCTGATCAACCTCGGGGCCTGCACCCAGGAAGAGATCTTCGCGGAGGTCGGCCGGATCCTCGACCTGGCCGGCGGAGACGACGATCCCGTATGACCGCAGGCCACTGACTCCCTCATCCGCTACGAGAAGGCCGCCCATGAGCAACGACCGAACCCAGTCGGCCCCCGTCGAGGACGAGGACCGGTACCGGAGCGAGACCCGATACCGCCTGGAACTCGCCGAGTTGATCGGCACGGACGAGGCGGCCGAGCAACTTCGAGGAGACCTGCGCACCAAGCGGATCCTGTCACGCCTCCAGCGGGCCCTGGAGTTGGCCGGCCTGCCGATCAGCACCGGACCGGGAGTGTCGGGCGTCCAAATCCTCCCCTGCCTGGACAGCGACAGCTACCCGGCCGGTTCGGTACGGATCGCCTGGAACGAGGGCACCGACCTCGACGCCATGATCGAGACCGCCGAGCCCGGCAGCCCCGCCGACCTTCTCTGCCAAGTGGTCACCTCCACCATGGACAAGGCCGTGGACACCATCCTCCAGGCGGCGGGGCTGCGGACCATCGTCGACTCCCTCGAGGGATTCGTCGTCGTCGCGGGCACGACAGCGAACGCGGGAGCAGAGGAACTCGGCCTCTGACCGAGCAGGCCCCCGAGGGCCTCCGCCGAGGCGGACAGCCGCAACTCCCGGAGCTTTCGTCCGCCACGTCCGGTGCGGACCCGGCGGTCGGCCGCCTGGCCGATGTCCGACGGCAGGAGAGGCAGGTTTCCGCTGACGCCGCAGCCCCCTCCGACCTGTCGGTCCGAGGGGGCCTGGGGGTCGGGGCGGGATCAGTACAGCGAGACGCCGTACGCGGCCGCCGCCGCCGTGACGGGCTGGAAGAACGTGGTGCCGCCGCTGGTGCAGTCGCCGCTGCCGCCGGAGGTCAGGCCGATGGCCTTGGTGCCGTCGTAGAGCGGGCCGCCGGAGTCGCCGCCCTCCGCGCAGACGTTGGTCTGGATCAGACCGCGGACGGTGCTGCCGTCGGAGTAGCGGACGGTGGAGTTCAGGGCGGTGACGGTGCCGCTGTGGGTGCCCGTGGTGGAGCCGGTGCGCTTGACGGACTCGCCGACGTACGCGCTGGCCGCCGAGTAGCCGCCGGGGTGGCTGGCCGAGGCGCTGCTGTACTGCACCAGCGCGTAGTCGGTGCCCGGGAAGCTGGAGCTGACGGTGGATCCGACCACCGAGCTCTGGGCGGAGTTGCTGTACCAGGTGCTCGCGATGTTGCCGCAGTGGCCGGCGGTCAGGAAGTAGTACGTGCCGCCCTTGACCACGTTGAAGCCCAGCGAACACCGGTAGCCGCCACCGTAGATGGCCGCACCCGCCGACAGCAGCGGGTTGAACGTTCCTGCAGTGCGCTCGATCTTGAGGTGCTTCGTCCCGACGGCCCGGCTCAGCTCGGCGAGCGCGGCCGGGGTGACGCTGCTGTCCGCCGTCACGACGACCTGGCCGGTGGCCTGGTCGGTGTGCCAGGCGATGCCGTTCACGCCGGCCTGCTCGACCGCGCTGTTGGCCTGCGCCAACGCGTCGGCCGCGGACGTGGCGGCGCCGGCGCCGGGCGCCGCGAGGGCGGTGGCCGCGGCGAGCGCGACGGTGACGGCGAACACCCGGCCGCGGACGCGGGACGGGGTGGTGGGGGTGGTGCGCATGGTCCTCACAGTTCTCCTCCTGGGGTGTGGGGGAGGCCCGGCCTGCTGACGGGCCGTGAGGCGCGGGCAGGCGCGATCGGGACCGGTCGACTCCCGGCCCATTTCTGATCTGCCCCTGACAAGCGCTACCCGGGAGTATTCGTCAGGAGCCGGTGCCGCACAAGACCCCCGACCGCGCTTTCCCGGGCACCACCGCCGCGTTGCCCCGGGCGCCGCCGCCGTGTTGCCCCGGGTGCCACCACCGCGGTTTCCCGGGCGTCGCCGCCGCGCTGCCCCCGGGTGCCGGACGCCGCCGTGCGGCCCGCGCCCCGTACCATCGCCGCATGTCACTGCCGCACGCGATCCTCACCGCCCTGCTGGAGAAGCCGTCCTCGGGGCTGGAGTTGACCCGGCGGTTCGACCGGTCGATCGGGTTCTTCTGGTCGGCCACCCACCAGCAGATCTACCGCGAGCTGGGACGGTTGGAGCGCGAGGGGCTGGTGCGGGCCGCGGGGCCGGGGGCGGGGCGGGGGCAGCGCAAGGAGTACGAGGTGCTGCCGGCCGGGCGGGCGCGGCTGCGCGAGTGGGTCGGGCAGGCGCAGGACCCGAAGCCGATCCGGGATCCGCTGCTGCTGCGGCTGCGCGCCGCGGCGGTGCTCGGCGTGGACGGCCTGGACGAGGAGCTGGCGCGCCACCGGGAGCTGCACCGGGCGCAGTTGGCCGAATACCTGGAGATCGAGCGCCGCGACTTCCCGCCGGAGAAGGCGGAAACGGAGAACCGCCTGCAGCACATGGTGCTGCAGGCGGGTATCCAACTGGAGTCGTTCTGGCTGACCTGGCTGGACCAGGCGCTGGAACGGAGTTGAGCGAGGTCGGCTTGCCGGACGGCGGCCGACGCTCCGTCAGACCAGCCGGGCCAGGTACCCGTTGTCGACCAGCCAGCCGACGTTGATCCGGCTCGGCGCGCCCGGAACCAGTGCGGCGTCCAACTGGTACTGGAGGCCGAGGCCGGGCTGGCCGAACCAGGGGGCGATCGGGCCGGAGTGGACGGTGAAGGCCTTGAGCACCCGGTAGTCGTGGTAGTTGCAGCCCGCCGCCGGGTTGCCGTCCAGGCTGGACGGCGGGATCGAACGGGTGGCGTACGGCAGGCCCTCGGGGGCGAGGAAGGAGCCGTACTCGCTGCCGTAGCGGTCGATCGCCTGGCCGGGGCGGAGGGTGGTGTCGTTCTCGATCGGGGTGCCGTCGGGGAGCAGCAGGTAGCCGTCGGACGGCGGGTACTTCCAGCTGCCGGCCGTGCTGTCGTAGTAAGTGGCCAGGAACTGCTGCTCGCTGAGCAGGCCGGTGCGGAAGTAGCCGATCAGCTGGCGGCCGACGGGGCCGGCGTTGGGCAGCTGGTCGGGGCCGAGCCGGGAGTCGTCGTGCCGGAAGTCGGCGGAGCACTCGGTGGTGACGGTGATCCGCAGCCCGGCGGGCGTCGCGGCGGCCGCGGTGGGCGCGGCGGTGGCGAGCAGGGCGACGGTGGCGACGAGCGGGGCGAGGAACTGGCGCAGGCGCACGGACACTCCGGTGGGGGAGGGCGGACGGCAGGGAGGGCTTCGGGGAGTGGCCGGTGACGGTCCGCACCCGAAGGCGTGCATCAGGTAAGCGGAATGTCGGACCATCAGTCAACTCTGCGTGCCCGATCAACTGCCGAGAGTGTCGGTGTTTCGGTCAGTGGGCGCGGAAACCTGGCGGGAATAGGTCGGGCTGGCGTCCCGTTGCAGCAAGTGGTTGAATGTTGAATCAACCGAGAAGGAGTTGAGAGCGGTGCAGTTCGGCATCTTCAGCGTCGGCGACGTGACCACTGACCCCACCACCGGTCGGACCCCCACGGAGCACGAGCGGATCAAGGCGATGGTGGCCATCGCGCTCAAGGCCGAGGAGGTCGGGCTCGACGTGTTCGCCACCGGCGAGCACCACAACCCGCCGTTCGTGCCGTCCTCGCCGACCACCATGCTCGGCTACATCGCGGCCCGCACCGAGAAGCTGATCCTCTCCACCTCCACCACGCTGATCACCACCAACGACCCGGTGAAGATCGCCGAGGACTTCGCGATGCTCCAGCACCTCGCGAACGGCCGGGTGGACGTGATGATGGGCCGCGGCAACACCGGCCCGGTCTACCCGTGGTTCGGCAAGGACATCCGCCAGGGCATCCCGCTCGCCATCGAGAACTACGCGCTGCTGCACCAGCTCTGGCGCGAGGAGAACGTCGACTGGCAGGGCCGCTTCCGCACCCCGCTGCAGTCCTTCACCTCCACCCCGCGCCCGCTCGACGACACCCCGCCGTTCGTCTGGCACGGCTCCATCCGCAGCCCCGAGATCGCCGAACAGGCCGCCTACTACGGCGACGGCTTCTTCGCCAACAACATCTTCTGGCCCAAGGAGCACTTCCGGCGCCTGGTCGACCTCTACCGGACCCGCTACGCCCACTACGGCCACGGCACCCCCGAGCAGGCGATGGTCGGCCTCGGCGGGCAGCTGTTCATGCGCAAGAACTCGCAGGACGCCGTACGGGAGTTCCGCCCCTACTTCGACAACGCCCCCGTCTACGGGCACGGGCCCTCGCTGGAGGAGTTCACCGAGCAGACCCCGCTCACCGTCGGCAGCCCGCAGGAAGTCATCGAGAAGACCCTGACCTTCCGCGAGACCTTCGGCGACTACCAGCGCCAGCTGTTCCTGATGGACCACGCCGGCCTGCCGCTGAAGACCGTCCTGGAGCAGCTCGACCTGCTCGGCGAGGAGGTCGTCCCCGTGCTGCGCAAGGAGTTCACGAAGAACCGGCCCGCGGACGTCCCCGAAGGTCCCACCCACGCCGCGCTGGTGACGGCGCGTCAGAGTGGGGAGGCCGCCAAGTGAGCGCACTGAAACTGGTCGTGGTGACGGCCGGCCTCTCCGTCCCGTCCTCCACCCGACTGCTCGCCGACCGCCTGTCCGCCGCCACCGCCCGCGAACTTGCCGCCAAGACAGGTGAATTCGCCGACGTCGACAGCGAACTCATCGCTACTGCCGGAGAATTCACCTCCGGAACTCGTGAACTCGGCGACGCAGGACGGGAAGTGGACGTCCGGGTGATCGAACTGCGAGAGCTCGCAAGGGACATCGCCGACAACCTGGTCACCGGCTTCCCGCCGCCCGCGCTGCGCGACGCCGTCCGGGCGGTCGAGGAGGCGGACGGCCTGATCGTCGTCACGCCGATCTTCTCCGCGTCCTACAGCGGCCTGTTCAAGTCCTTCGTCGACGTCCTCGACAAGGACGCGCTGACCGGCACCCCGGTGCTGATCGCCGCCACCGGGGGCACCGCCCGGCACAGCCTCGCCCTCGAACACGCGATGCGTCCGCTCTTCGCCCACCTGCGGGCCGTGGTGGTGCCCACCGCCGTGTTCGCCGCCTCCGAGGACTGGGGTGCGAACGGCGCCGACGGCTCGCTGGCCGGGCGGATCGACCGGGCGGCCCGCGAACTCGCCGCGCTGCTGGCCGGGCGGCCCGCCGCGACTCGTCCGATCGAGCAGGTTGTGCCCTTCGCGCAACAACTCGCTGCGCTGCGGGCGCAGTGACGGCCCGTCGATGCCTTACCTTCCCTCCGAGAGCCCCGACAACGAGGAGCGCAGCGCCATGGAACCGCAGGTCACCGACAACGTCGAGCAGTCCCGCTTCGAGATCACCACGGACGCCGGGCTGGCCGGATTCGCCGAGTACCAGCTCCGCGACGGCGGGCGGATCGCCTTCGTGCACACCGTGATCGACCCGGCCTTCGAGGGCCAGGGCCTGGGCGGCAAGCTGGCCCGCGCCGTTCTCGACACGGCGCGCGAGCGCGGCCTGGGCGTCCTGCCGTACTGCCCGTTCATCCGCGGCTGGATCGCCAAGCACCCCGAGTACGTCGACCTGGTGCCGGCCGACAAGCGCGCCAAGTTCGACCTCTGAGCCGTCGCGCGGCCGGCGGGCGGCGGGTACCGGGGACGAGACCGGTGCCCGCCGCGGAATTTGACGGAATGTGCCGAAACGGGACTCACCGTGGACGAAACGTTCCTGCACAGCTATCGTCGCCCGTCGTGACCTTCTCCATCGTCGCTCGGCACGGCAACGCCTACGGTGTGGCCGTGGCCAGCAAGTTCCTCGCGGTCGGCGCCCTGGTGCCCGCCGCCGAAATCGGCGTCGGCGCCCTCGCCTCCCAGGCCTGGGCCAACCTCGCCTACCGCCCGCAGGGCATCGCCATGCTGCGCACCGGCGCCTCGCCCGCCGACACCGTCGCCGCGCTGCTCGCCGCCGACGACGGGCGGGCGCACCGCCAGCTCGGCGTGGTCGGCCCCGAGAGCGCCGTCAGCTGGACCGGCGAGGAGTGCCTGCCCTGGGCGGGCGGCGCGTCCGGCCCGGACTACGCGATCCAGGGCAACATCCTGACCGGGCCCGAGGTGGTCGCCGACATGGAGGCCGCCTGGCTGGGATCGGCCGAACTCCCGCTTGCCGAGCGGCTGTTGGCCGCCCTCGCGGCGGGCGACGCGGCCGGCGGCGACTCCCGCGGCCGGCAGAGCGCCGCGCTGTACGTGGTCGACCCCGGCAAGGGCGTCGGCGGCTGGGGCGACACCTCGCACGACCTGCGCGTCGAGGACCACGCCGACCCGGTCGGCGAACTGCGCCGCCTGCTCGCCCTGCACGAGATCCTGCACGGCACCCCGGACCCGGACTCGCTGCTCGCGCTCGACGGCGAACTCGCCGACGAGGTCGGCACGTTGCTCGCCGCGCTCGGCTACGACGACCTGGACCGCTGGGCCGGCGTGGAGAACCTGGAGGGCCGCCTGGTCGAAGGCCGGATCGACCCGCTGGTCCTCGACCACCTGCGGACCACCGCCGCCCGCTGAGCCCGGAGGTGACGGCTCGACGCGTCGACCCGCGGACGGCCGTCACCTGGTACAGGCGGACCGGGACGGATGCCTGCCGTGCCTGCCGGGTCGGCGACCTGGCAGGCGTGTCCGCCTCCACCCCACGGTCCGGCGCGCCGGGGTGCGGTGCCGGAAGGGCGCGGGGGAAGGCCCCGCACCCCGGGTGACCGGCGTCCCGCCCGGGGCTCCACTACCGGAGCAGCGCCTTGGCGAGGTCGGCCTCCAGGTCGGCCGGGTCCTCCAGTCCGACGGACAGGCGCAGCAGGCCGGGGACGGGTTTGTGGGCGGCGGCGACCGGGCGGTGGGTGAGCGAGGCCGGGTGCTGGATCAGGGTGTCCACGCCGCCGAGCGAGACCGCGTGGGTGATCAGCTCGCAGTGTTCGGCGATCGCCGCGGCGTGCTCGAAGCCGCCGGCCGCCTCGAACGCCAGAGTGCTGCCGCCGCCGAGGAGTTGACGCCCGAGCAGCGGGGAGCCGGAGCGGCCGGGGTAGTGCACGGCGGAGACCTCGGGCTGCGCGGCCAGCCAGTCGGCGAGTCGGGCGGCGCCCGCCGAGGCGGTGCGGACCCGCAGCGGCAGGGTCTGCAGGCCGCGGTGCAGCAGGTAGCCGGCCAGCGGGTGCAGGACGGCCCCGGTGACGGCGCGCACCCGGCGCAGCCGCTCGGCCCACGCGGTGGTGCAGGCGACCGCGCCGGCCAGCACGTCGCCGTGGCCGCCGATCGACTTGGTCGCGGAGTGCAGCACCAGCGCGGCGCCGAACTCGGCGGGGCGCTGGAGCACCGGGGTGGCGAAGGTGTTGTCGACCAGCAGCGGGGCGTCGCCGCAGGCCTCGGCGACCGCGGCCAGGTCGACCAGGTCGAGGGTCGGGTTGCCGGGCGTCTCGACCAGGACCAGGCCGGTGTCGGGCCGGACGGCGGCGGCGACGGTCTCCGGGGTCGCCCACGTCACCTCGGTGCCGAGCAGCCCGGAGTCCAGCAGGTGGTCCGAGCCGCCGTACAGCGGCCGGACGGCGACCACGTGCCGGCGGCCGTCCGCGGCGGCGGCCAGCAGGCAGGCGGTGAGCGCGGCCATGCCGGAGGAGAAGGCCACCGCCTGGGCGCAGCCCTCCAGTTCGGCCAGCGCCTGCTCGAAGCGGGCGACGGTGGGGTTCCACAGCCGCTGGTAGACCAGCCCGCCCTCGGCGGGCGGCCGGCCGCCGGTCGCCAGTGCCTCGTAGGCGTCGCCGCCGGCGGTGAGGTCCGGCACCGGGTAGGTGGTGGACAGGTCGAGCGGGGGGACATGCACGCCGAGGCCGGCGAGGTCGTCGCGGCCGGCGTGCACGGCTCTGGTGTCGAGTCGGTTCATGGCCGTTGATGGTGAACTTGACGCCGGGAGAACGCCAGAGCGTCAGTCGATCATTCGGTGCGGGCCGGGTGCGGTCTTGCGGATGTTCGGCAGGGGCCGTCACGCTGGGGGCGTGCCGAACATTCCACGAGCCCGCGCGGCGCTGGACGAGACCGACCGGGCGATCGTCCGGGCCCTGCTGGTGAACGCCCGGATGGCCAACAACGCGCTGGCGGAGCTGGTCGGGGTCGCGCCGTCCACCTGTCTGACCCGGGTGCGGGCGCTGCGCGAGCGCGGGGTGATCCGCGGCTACCACGCGGAGGTCGACCTGGCGGCCGTCGGCCTGTCGCTGCAGGCGATGATCTCGGTGCGGCTGCGGGCGCACACCCGGGAGCAGAACGACAGCTTCCGCGCCGCCGCGCCGGACCTGCCCGGGGTGCTGGCGGTCTTTCACATGGCCGGCAGCGAGGACTACCTGCTGCACGTGGCGGTGGCCGACCCGGAGGCGCTGCGCTGCTTCGTGGTGGATCACCTGACGACCCATCCGGCGGTGGCGCAGACCCGCACCAACCTGGTGTTCGAGCGGATTCCGGCCTCCGCGCCCGCGATCTGACGCCGGATCGGCCCCGGTGCTCCGCGGGTCGGGCGGGGTGGCGAGTTGTGGCCACTGTCCAGCATCCGCCGCCGCAGATCTGCCGGTTCGGCCCTACCGTACTGTTATCGGCCATCTGTCCGGTTCGTACGGACGCGGGGCAGGGCTGCCGCGCCCCGACGCGGCCGGACGGCGGCGCTCCCCGCTCCGACCCGGTCGCCCCGCTGTGAAGGGACCGACCATGGCTGTCGCGGACCCACCCCAGACCGTGCGGTACAGCCCGACCGTGCGGTACCGCCTGAGCCTGGCGACCGTGCCGGCGTCCGTGCCCGAGGCGCGCCGCAGTGCACGCGCCGAGCTGGCCGCGCGCGGCCTGGACGCAGACCATCCGCTGACCGGGACGGTGCTGCTGGTGGTCAGCGAACTGGTCACCAACACGGTCCGGCACGCGGCGGCGCGCTCGCCCCGCGTCACGCTCCAACTGGACTTCGAACCCGGAGAGTTGACGATCCGGGTGCACGACCGGCACCCGGACTGCCCGCGCCGCCGGGAGACGCCGTACCCCGACGGCAGCGGCGGCTGGGGCCTGAACCTGGTGCACGAGATGGCGCTGCTGGCCGGCGGCGACACCGCGACGGTGGCCGATCCGGACGGCGGCGGCAAGACCATGGTGGTGCGGCTGCCGCGGTAGCGTGCGGCTGCGCAGCGGAGGGGGATTGGCGCGGGGCCGGCGCCGTGTCCCGGCGGGCGCCGGTTGGGAAGACGATCGGAGGACGACCCCGCGGCCCCACTCTGCTGCATACGCTCTGTTATTGCAAGTAAGTCGCAATAAGGCGGCGGCTCGCGGGGCTCAGCAGCGGCGCAGCGCCCCCGGCGCGCGCAACGACTCCAGCGACGGATAGCCGTCCACCGCCATCAGCAGATCCGCCTCCGCCAGCAGCGACCGCAGCACGTGCACCACCCCCGCCTCGCCGCCCAGCGCCAGCCCGTACACGTACGGGCGGCCCACCCCCACCGCCGTCGCGCCCAGCGCCAGCGCCTTCACCGCGTCCGCGCCGCTGCGCACCCCCGAGTCGAACAGCACCGGCAGGCCGTCCGCCGCCGCCACCGCCTCGGCCAGCGACTCCAGCGCCGGCAGCCCGCCGTTCGCCTGCCGGCCGCCGTGGTTGGAGCAGTAGACGCCGTCCACGCCGGCGTCCCTCGCCCGCCGGACGTCCTCCGGGTGGCACAGGCCCTTCAGGATCAGCGGCAGATCGGTCAGCGAACGCAGCCACGGCAGATCGTCCCAGGTCAGCGGGTTGCCGAAGATCTGCACCCAGTCCATCACCGCGCCGCGCGGATCCCCGTCCGGGTCCTTGAGCCTCGTCCGGAACACCGGGTCCGAGGTGTAGTTCGCCAGGCAGTGGCCGCGCAGCTGCGGGAAGCTGCCGCTGCCCAGGTCACGCGGCCGCCAGCCGGTCACCCAGGTGTCCAGCGTCACCACGATGCCCTTGAACCCGGCCGCCTCCGCCCGGTGCACCAGCGACTCGGCGAGCGCCCGGTCGGTCGGCGTGTACAGCTGGAAGAACCCCGGGGTGTCGCCCAGCTCCGCCGCCACCTGCTCCATCGGGTCCACCGACAGCGTCGACGCCACCATCGGCACCCCCGTCCGGGCCGCCGCCCGGGCCGTCGCCAAGTCCCCGTGCCCGTCCGGCGCGCACAGCCCCAGCACCCCGACCGGGGCCAGGAACAGCGGCGACGCCAGCTGCACGCCGAACAGGTCCACCCGCAGGTCCCGCTCCTTCGCGCCCACCAGCATCCGCGGCACCAGCCCCCAGCGCTCGAACGCCGCGACGTTCGCCCGCTGGGTGTGCTCGTCGCCCGCACCGCCCGCCACGTACGACCAGACGTCCGGGGCCAGCGCCTGCTGCGCGCGCTCCGCCAGGCCCGCGAACGTCATCGGGTACTTCGGCGCGACGCCGAACAGCGCCTCGAAGTAGATCTCGTTCTGGTAGTCGCCGAACTGCGGGGCCATCCGCGCTCCTCGGGGGTGGTGATCTCCGGTGGCGGCCACCCTCCATCCGCTACCGGCGAGTAGTCAAGGGTGTGTCCGCTGCGGGGGCGCCGCGCAGCACCAGCCGGGTCGGGACGGTCTCGGTGCGCGGCGGCGAACCGTCCCCGTCCAACCGGGCCAGCGCCAGCCGGAGCGCCGCCGCGCCCAGCTCCGCCGGGGCCTGCGCGACCGCCGACAGCGGCGGATCCAGCACCTCCGCCAGCGGCAGGTCGTCGAACGCCAGCAGCG
The DNA here is from genome assembly GCF_044754805.1 of Kitasatospora sp. NPDC092948. NCBI lineage: Bacteria > Bacillati > Actinomycetota > Actinomycetes > Kitasatosporales > Streptomycetaceae > Kitasatospora > Kitasatospora sp. NPDC092948. The sequence continues at coordinate 678,383 of NZ_JBIVPU010000001.1, forward strand.
CGACGTCGCGGCGGCCCGCCCGGCCCAGCGCCAGCACCGCACCCGTCGCCGCGTTCACGTTCGACGCGAACAGCGCCGACGGCGCCTCCGGCAGCGCCAGCAGCCGCAGCACCGCGAGTTCGGCGTCCGCCGCGGTCCGGGCGCCCGCGAGCAGCGCGTCCTCGGGCGGGACGCCCGCCTCCGCCAGCGCGTCCAGGTAGCCCGCCAGGCGCTCCCGGCGGGTGTACAGCTCCGGCGGCAGATCGCCCAGGAACGCCACCCGGCGGTGGCCCAGGCCCAGCAGGTGCGCCACGCCCTCGCGGGCGCCCGCCCGGTTCGAGGACACCACGCAGTCCGCGTCCGGCCCCGGCCGGTCCACGAACACCAGCGGCACCCCGGCGGCCCTGGCCTGCGCCAACGCCTCCCCGCCCGCCGCCGGGACCACCAGCAGAGCAGCCGTCCGACGCGCCAGGAAAGCGCTTACCACCTCGGTCTCGCGCACCCGGTCACCGCCCGAACACCCCAGCAGCACCGTCAGCCCGCGCGCCCGCGCCTCCTCCTCCACCCCGCCCGCCAACGCCCCGAAGAACGGATTCGCCAGATCCGGCACCACCAGCCCCACCGTCGAATCCGGGCCGCCCGTCCGAATGCTGCGCGCCAGCAGGTTCGGCCGAAACCCCGTCCGCCGGATCACCGCCGCCACCCGCTCCCGGGTCGCCGCCGCCACCGGACCGTCCCCGTTCAACACCCGCGAGACCGTCTTCGCACTCACCCCCGCCTCCCGCGCCACATCGTGCAAGGTCAACCGCCGCTCCATGCCCGACCCCCTCCCGTCCCGGTGTTCCACCGACCGTACCGCCGCCCTCCCGGCAGAAGATCCACCGGAGGTAGCCTGGCCTCGGATGTGGTGACCATGCGAGGCAGTGACAACCCGACGACCGGGACGGCGATCCCCGAGGTCCCGTTCGCCGCGCCACCCGGCGGACCGGCCGGAGTCGAAGTGATGACCCTCGCCGAACTGCGCGCCAAACGCGCCGCCGCCACCGACCGCGCCTTCCACCGCCCGCAACGGCCCGCCTTCCACCACCTGCTCACCCTCGACAGCGGCACCCTCCACCACACCGTCGACTTCACCGAACACGCCGTCCAACCCGGCAGCTGGCTCTGGGTCCGGCCCGGACAGGTCCAGCAGTGGGGCGAACTCGGCGACGCCGACGGCACCCTCGTCCTCTTCGAACCCGGCTTCCCCGACCCCGCGACGGTCGCCGCCGCCCGCCTCGACGACCCCTTCGCCGCCGCCGTCCTGCACACCACCGGCACCTCACGCGACGCGCTGCGCGCCGCCCTGCACCACCTCCACCACGAATACGCCTCCGGCGCGGACCTCCCCGCCGACATCCACCACGCCCTGCTCCGCCACCTGCTCGCCGCACTCCTGCTGCGCCTCGCCAACCCCGCCACCCCCTGCGGCACCACCGGCGCCGAACCCGGCGAGACCTACCGCCGCTTCCGCCACGCCGTCGAACACCACTTCACCCGCACCCGCCGCGTCGAGGACTACGCGAAAGCCCTCGGCTACTCCCCCCGCACCCTCTCCCGCGCCACCCTCGCCGCCTCCGGCATCGGCGCCAAGGAGTTCGTCGACCGCCGCGTCGTCCTCGAAGCCAAACGCCTCCTCGCCCACAGCGACACCCCCGCCGCCCGGATAGCCGACCACCTCGGCTTCGCCGACGCCGCGAATTTCGCCAAGTTCTTCCACCAACGCACCGGCACGACGCCGATCGCCTTCCGCACGGCGGTGCGCGGCACCGCCGACGAGACGTAGCCCCCGGCGGGATCGGCCGGGGGCGGGGGCGTCGGGTCCGTCGGTGTCTGCTGCCGGGTGGGGCGGGCGGGGTCAGAGGGCCGCGCGGATGAGGGCGGCGGTCTCCGCCGCGTGAGCCGCGTCGCGGTAGCGGGTGCGGGGCCAGAAGAAGCCGCGGAGACCGTCCTTGGGGTTGCGGGGGACGATGTGGGTGTGCAGGTGGGGGACGGACTGGCTGATCCGGTTGTTGGCGGCGACGAAGCTGCCGGCCGCGGCCGTGCCGCGCTCGACGGCGGCGGTCAGCTCGCGGACCCGGGTGTAGTAGGGGCCGGTCTCCTCCTCGGTGAGGTCGGTCAGGGTGGGGACGTGGCGGCGCGGGACCACCAGCAGGTGGCCGGGGAAGAGCGGGCGGTGGTCGAGGAAGGCGTGGACGGTGCCGTCGGCGAGGACGGTCTCCACCGGGACCTCGCCGGCGACGACGCGGCAGAACAGGCAGTCCATCGCCCCATCATGGCGTCCGGCGAGGCCCGGTCGATGACACTGCGTCAGGCGTGTTCCCAGGACGCCGCGGTGGCCAGGGCGACCAGCTGTTCCTGGTCGAGCGCGCCGGGGCCGGCGGCGAACCGGTAGCCGGGCCCGTACGTCCACAGCGTGACGGTGACCATGGTGCCGTCGGGGTGCAGCGCGCTCACGATCCACTCGTTGCCGGGGGCGGGATCGGTGCGCCGGGGGTCCGCGCCCTGGACCTCGCGGGCGTAGAAGCGGGTTCCGTCGGGGGCCTGGCCGGACGCCGCGCCGTAGGCGAAGTTGTTGAACGTGCTCACCGGGTCGACGGCGTAGCCGCGCCGCCACCCGTGTTCGACGGAGACGACCAGCTGGCTGGTGCGTCCGCCGAAGGACACCGCGCCGTGGGCCCGTCCGGGAGTGGCCTGCGGGTCGGTGCCGGTGTCGAGCGAGGCGCCGTCCGGCAGCGCGGCGCGCAGGGTGGCGATCACGGCGGGGCCGGTGACGGGGGTGGCCGGCGGGACGGTGGGGGCGGGGATGATGTCCAAGGAGGGCTGCCAGGCGTCGGAGGTGACCACGTCGAGCAGCTGGGCCTCGGTCAGTGCCGGGTGCTCGCGGGCCGGTCGGGTCGCGGAGCCGGTGGCGAGCTCGCTGGCGCGGATCCACCGGCCGTCGGGGGTGGTGTACGTCACCGTCCAGCTGCGGTCGTCGTTGTCCCAGCGGGGCGTGGTCACGGTGGTGACCACGTGGGAGCCGTCCGGGCGGGTGGCGGTCCGGCAGGTGCTGGTCGGTTGGGCCAGGGCGTCGGGGCACTGGAGGGCGATGGCGGCGTCGGAGAGCGGGGTGGCCATCCGGTCGAAGGCCAGCCACACCTCGACCGGGCCGTTGCCGTCGTCGTAGTTCAGCGCCGTCCCCACGGGGGTTCCCCGGCTGTCGGGCGGGGAGAGCACCACCTCGGTGATGGTGCCGCCGGTGGGCATCAGCGACCGCAGGGTGTCGGCCTCGGACAGGGTCTGCTGGGCGCTGGGCGCGCCGCCCGGCCCGGGGGTCGCGGCGGGCCGGTCGGGCAGCAGGGCCAGCGCGCAGCCGGCCGCGGCGACCAGGGCGAGCGCCGAGGCGCCGGCGGCCCGGCGGCGCAGCGCCCGGGTGCGGCCGCGGCGCTCCGCGGCCAGCGCGAACAGCTCGGTGGACGGTTCGGGGGCGTGCGCGGCGGAGGCCCGCAGGGCGCGGGCGAAGTCCTCTTCGGAAGTCATCGGTGTTCTCCGAAACGGTTGTTGAGTGAATGTCAGGGTCGGGCGAGTTCGTCGAACTCGCTGCCGAGGCGGGTGCGCAGGCGGCTCAGCGCCCGGGAGGCGCGGGAGCGGACGGCGCTCGGGGTGAGCCGCAGCGCGGCGGCGGTCTCCTCGACGCCGAGGTCCTCCCAGTAGCGCAGGACGAGTACCGCCCGGTCCTGCTGCGGGAGTTCGGCGAGCGCCCCGAGCAGGGTGAGGCGCAGAGCGGAGTCGGTCGCGGGCGCGGCGGTCTCGGCGAAGGTGTCGGTGACGTGTTCGCGGCTGCTGCGCCGGCGTCGGTGGCTGAGGAAGGTGTTGACCAGGACGGTGCGGGCGTACCCGGCGGGGTTCGCCATCCGGGAGACCCGCCGCCAGCTGCCGTAGAGCTTGCCGAGCGCCTCCTGTGCGAGGTCCTCGGCGAGATGGGCGTCGCCGCCGGTCAACAGGTAGGCGGTGCGGATCAGGGGGCCGCCGCGGGCCGCCGCGAAGTCCCGGAACTCCAGGGGCCCGCCGGCCCCGGTCGTCGTCGTGCTGTCCATGCCCCTCTAACGCGGTGGGGCGGCGGTCCTGTCGCACCGTTCTGAACGATCATCATCTGATCGCTTCATGATTTGACGGGGTGTCGAACCGGACAGAACGGGACGAAGTGTGACGATACCGTGGTGACCAGCACCAGCGAGATCGGCCAGGCGGCCCCACCGGTCCTCGACCGGCGGCAGCGCAACGTCGTGTTCGGCACCATCGTGCTCGGCATGCTGCTGGCCGCGCTCGACCAGACCATCGTCGGCACCGCGCTGCCCACCATCGTCGCGGACCTCGGCGGCGCCGCGCACATGTCCTGGGTGGTGACGTCCTACCTGCTCGCGGAGACCGTCACCACCGCGCTGGTCGGCAAGTTCGGCGACCTGTTCGGCCGCAAGGTGGTCTTCCAGGTCTCCGCGATCGTCTTCATCACCGGCTCGTTCCTGTGCGGCCTGTCCACCAACATGACGCTGCTGATCGTCTGGCGGGCCGTCCAGGGCGTCGGCGCGGGCGGCCTGATGGTCACCTCGATGGCGCTGATCGCCGACGTCATCCCGCTGCGCGAACGCGGCAAGTACCAGGGCGCGATCGGCGCGGTGTTCGGCGTCGCCACGGTGATCGGCCCGCTGCTGGGCGGCCTGTTCACCGACCACCTGTCCTGGCGCTGGGCGTTCTACGTCAACGTGCCGATCGCCGTCCTGGTGGTGATCGCCGCCGCCCGGAACATCCCGGTGGTCCGCTCCGCCGCCAAGCCCGTCATCGACTACCTGGGCATCGTGCTGGTCGCGATCGGGGCCAGCGCCCTGATCCTGGCCACCAGTTGGGGCGGCAACGAGTACGCCTGGAGCTCGCCCGTCATCATCGGCCTGTTCGCCGGCGGCGTCGTCGCACTCGGCCTGTTCTGCTGGGTGGAGACCCGCGCCGCCGAACCCACCCTGCCGATGCGGCTGTTCCGCAGCCAGGTGTTCACGGTCTGCTCGGTGCTCAGCTTCATCGTCGGCTTCGCCATGCTCGGCGCGATGACCTTCCTGCCGACCTTCCTGCAGTATGTGGACGGCGACTCCGCGACCGTCTCGGGCGTGCGCACCCTGCCGATGGTGATCGGCCTGCTGATCGCCTCGATCTTCAGCGGCAACGTGGTCTCCAAGACCGGCAAGTACCGGATCTTCCCGATCGTCGGCTCGCTGGTGATGGCGCTCGGTCTGTACCTGCTGTCGCTGCTGAACCCCGGCACCGGCGCCTGGCTGGCCAGCCTCTACATGTTCGTGCTCGGCACCGGCATCGGCCTGTGCATGCAGGTGCTGACCATCGCCGTGCAGAACACCGTCGACTACGCCGACCTCGGCACCGCCACCTCCGGCGTCACCTTCTTCCGCACCCTCGGCTCCTCGTTCGGCACCGCCGTGTTCGGCACCATCTACACCAACACGCTGAAGACCAACCTGGCCGACGGCATCGCCCGGGCCGGCGCCGCCACCGGCAGCAGCCCCGAGCAGATCGCCGGCGCCGCGCAGAGCCCGCACGGCGTCCAGGGCCTGCCCCCGGCCGCCGCCGAGCCGATCATCCGGGCGTACGCCGACTCGCTGCACACCGTCTTCCTGTGGACGGTGCCGGTCGCCCTGCTCGGCTTCCTGGTCGCGCTGTTCCTCAAGCAGGTCCCGCTCCGCGACTCCGCCCGCGCCGCCTGCACCGACATGGGCGAAGGCTTCGCCCAGCCGTCCTCCGGCGACAACTCCCGGCTGCTGGAGTTCTCCGTCGCCAAACTGCTCGGCAGCGTCGACCTGGACACCGCCCGGCAGATCGTCGCCTCCTCCGGCACCCGCCTCGACATGGCCGGCGCCTGGGCCGTCATGCAGGTCGACCTGTTCACCCGCTCCGTCGGCCACGCCACCCTCAACCTGATCGCCGTCCGCCGCCGGATGCCCCCGGAGGTCCTCCAGCCGCTGTTCGACCGGATGGTCGCCGACGGCCTCCTGGAGGTCCACGGCGGCTTCTACTCGCACACCGAGGCCGGCGAGCACGAGGCCGCGACCATCAACCGCGCCTGGTCCCAGTGGCTGGGCCGGCGCCTGGAACAGGACCGCGGCCGGCCCCGCAGCGCCGAACTTCGGGCCGCCGCCGACGCGATCGCCAAGCGCATGCTCGCCGAGGACCTCGCGGAGGGATTCCCGCAGACCAAGGCGCCCGCCCGCCGGAGCTGACCGCCCGTCAACACGGCAGCCCGAATTCGCAGGTGAGCCTGTCCTAAGATGACCTTTATGATCCTGTATGCCCCCGCACTCCTCCTCCTGCTGCTGTTCGCCATAGGTGTGCGACGCGACCGGCGCCGCTTCCGCAACGCGGTGTACCTCGGGCTCGGGATCACCTTCCTCGCCTTCGCCCTGCTCGTCACCCTCGGACAGGCCGACTCGGTGCTCGCCGAGACCGTCCTGATCGCGATCGTCCTCGTCCCCGCCGTCGGCACCCTGGTCCTCGCCGGACTGCTGATCGCCAACGGCTTCAAGATGCTCCGCAAGGAGGGCCGCCGCCTCGGAAACCTGCTCTCGCTGCTCTGCGGCGTCGGCATCCTGGTGGTGGTCGCCCTGCTGGTCGCCGCCGTCCAGGTCCAGTCCCCGGTCCTGGCGGTGATCGCCCGTACCACCTTCCTGCTCTCCTTCTACCTGTCCTTCCTCTTCGTCTGCTTCGTCGGCTACGCCTACCTGTACGGCCGGCTGACCCCCCGTCAGGACGTGGACTACGTCGTCGTCCTCGGCTCCGGCCTGCTCGGCGGCACCCGCGTCCCCCCGCTGCTGGCCAGCCGCCTCGAACGCGGCCGCGCCCTGTACGAGCGGCAGGCCGCGCAGGGCCGCCCGCCGCTGCTGATCACCTCCGGCGGCCAGGGCCCCGACGAGCAGCTCCCCGAGTCCCACGCGATGGCCGACTGGCTCACCGAACGGGGCTTCCCCGCCGACCGGATCGTGCTGGAGGACCGCTCCCGCACCACCGAGGAGAACCTCCGCTTCTCCCGCGAGCTGATGATCGGCGCCGACCCCGACTACCGGTGCGTCGTGGTCACCAACAACTTCCACGCCTTCCGCGCCGCGATCCTGGCCCGCCGGGAGGGCGTCAACGGCCAGGTCGCCGGTTCCCCCACCGCCGCCTACTTCTGGCCCAGCGCGACCATCCGCGAGTTCGTCGCCGTGCTCGTCGGCTACAAGTGGATCAACCTCGGCGTCTGCGCCTTCATCACGCTGCTCTCCGTCACCGGCTAGGACCGGGCCCGCCCCGCCTGCCCCCGCTGTCAGCCGGCGGCGGGCGCCGGGGCGGGCCTGTCCTCGCGCAGGGCCTGCCAGAGCTGCTGGGCGCGCGGCTCGTCGGCGGCCACCCGGTTGCGGTCGATCCGGTCGGTGACCACCGGGAGCGTCACGGTCCTCATCCGCTCCGGCTGCAGGCCCTTCATGCTCTGCGCGAAGTCGAGCAGGCCGTTGAGCGAGCCCAGGTCGGTGTCGGTGGTGAGCGCCTTGGTGGCCGCGTCCGCCACGCCGAAGGCCTTGGTCGGGCTGGACAGCGTGCCCTTGCGCTGGAGCTGGGAGAGGACGGCGAGCAGGAACTTCTGCTGGAGGCCGATCCGCCCGAGGTCGCTGCCGTCGCCGATGCCGTGCCGGGTGCGGACGAAGGCCAGCGCCCGGGTGCCGTCCAACTGGTGGGTGCCGGCGGGCAGGTGCAGTCCGCTGTACCTGTCGTCGATCGGGGCGTCGGTGGTGATCTCCACCCCGCCCATCGCGTCCACCAGGTCCTTGAACCCGGCGAAGTCGACCTCGGCGTAGTGGTTCATCCGCAGGCCGGTCATGGCCTCGACGGTCTTCACCACGCAGGCCGGGCCCGCCGCGGTGTAGATCGAGTTGAACATCACCCGGGGCGCCTCGGGCACCTGCCCGCCGTCGGCGGCGGTGCACGCCGGACGGGCGACCATGGTGTCCCGGGGGATGCTCACCACGGTGGCGTCGGCGCGGCCCTGGGGTATGTGGACGACCATCGCGGTGTCCGAGCGGGCGGTGCCGTCGACGTCGCCGCCCACCAGGTCGGCGTTGTCGCCGCTGCGGGAGTCCGTGCCGAGCACCAGGATGTCCTGCGCACCGGTGGGCAGCACGGCCGGCCGGTCCCCGCCGAGCGCCCTGTCGATGTCGACGGTGTCGAGGTTGCCCTCCAGGTGCCGGTACACCCAGAACCCGGTGCCGCCGACCGCCACACCGAGCGCGAGCAGCGCGCCGCCACCGATCAGAAGAATCCGCCGCCCCCTGCGGCGAGGCCGGGCCTTCCGGTCCGGTGCGGCGTCCGGCGTGGCCTCAGGCCCGGCTTCCGGTGCGGCTTCCGGTGCGGTCGTCACCTCGTCGGTCTGCGCCATGAATCGAGCATCCTCCCAGCTCACGGGCTACGGTCCGAGCCCGAAGCGGTCATGCTCTCATGCGATCTCGACAGCTGTTCGATTTTTTGATCACGGGACCGCACCAACTCCTTTCGTGCCCGATCCATGACTCTCCGCGACCGCAACTCCGGGGCGACGCAGCTCGGCCGCGCTGCGCCACCGCGCATCATCGGTGGCGGCATGCGGCGGATCAGGGCCGACTGCGGGCGATGCGGTCGGACGGACGGCGGCCGGTGCGCCCGTTGTGGGGGCGCACCGGCTCGTCGGTGTTCGTCGAACTCCGGTCAGCCGCGGGGAAGTCGGCCGGTCGGGCGGTGCGGTCGGCCCGTGGGCCGTCGGTCGTCCGGCTGGGGGCGGGTCACTGGCCGGAGGCGGCGACGAAGGTGTACGCGCCGAGTTCGATGAACAGGGCGTCGTCGAGTTCGGGGACGCCGGTGAGGGGGACGGCGAGTCGTCGTTCGAGCGGGCCGGCGTTGTTGGTCACCGGATTGTAGGCCCGCAGCACGATCCGGGCGTCGCACGGGAGGGGCTGGTCGAACTGGATCACCACCGTGACGGTGCCGGAGTAGTTGGCGGGCAGCAGGATCGAGCGGGTGTAGCCCTCGTCGGTGCCGGGCGGGTAGATCTGCGCGGTCAGGCTGAACGGGGCCTTCTGGTCGGTGTTGGAGAAGGTCGCGGTGCCGGCGGGCAGGTCCGTGCCGGAGACCCCGAAGACGAATCGCGTCGGGGTGTTGTTCAGGTTGCAGATCGCCAGGTTGGCGAGGGCGTAATTGGTCTGCTGGCACGGAATCACGTCGATGTTGCGCCAGCCGACGTTGGGGTTGTACCTGACCCAGTTCAGGTAGTCGACGAGCGAGTTGAACGTGGGCAGCGTCGCGGACATCGGGTGCGCGGGGGTGTCCACGGTGGTGATCGTGCAGTAGTGGCCCGGCGGCGTCCCGGGCGGGAAGATGAACGCGGACTCGCTGACGCAGAGCTGTCCGGGCGGGATCTCCCGGGACCCGCTGCGGGCGACCAGCGGCACGGCGGTGCCGCCGCCCTCCGCGGTGATCGGGGTCCACGCCCGCGGGTCCAGCACCAGCCCGCCGGGGGCGAAGTAGAGCCGGACGCGGCCGGAGCTGGGGCAGCCGGCCCGCAGGTTCTTCCCGCGGATGTAGATGCGGTTGAGCCTCCCGGCCACGATGGGATGGCTCACGCCGAGGTCCGGGCCGTTGTAGCTGGACTCCAGCAGGTCGAAGCCGAGGATGTCGCTGCCGAACGGGATGATGTCCGGGGACTCCCAGACCGGGTCGGACGTGGGCGTCTGCCCCACGTCCTGGAAGTTGTCGCGGACCAGGATGTCGGTCCAGTTGACGGCGGCGTTCACGGTTTCCTCCCGAATGAGTGGGACGGGACAGGGACTTCGCGCCGAGGAGTGGGCATTCGCGTCGTGATCGGGGCGCTGAGATTCCCCGAAATGCCGTCCGTCGGGCGCTCGTTGGAGGAGAGTGTGCTCATCGGCGGCCGAATGTCAGGTCGCCGGATTCGTGGTGCCGATTCGGTCCGGTGCAGCAAATGTATTGTGCTCGAACCATTTCACCCAATACGCCGCACGGGTGAATGTGTCGCAGCTGCCGTTGCCGTCGGCGGAGCGGATCGGCCTTTCGGTTCGCGGAGATGCGCCGTTGCGGAGGCCCTTACGAGGTGTCAAATATAAGACCTGGTAACCGAGTTGCTTCCATGCCGGCTTCCGGTCGATCCGGAACCGGGCCCGGACGGTAGACGGAGCCGCGGCGCCGGGCGAGTCGGACCGGCTCGGCGTCAGAGGCCGACGGTCAGGCCCTTGACCAGGGTGACCAGGCCGCCGGCCAGAGCCAGGCCGAGCACCAGTCGGCGGACCGGGCGGTCCGGGACACGGCCCGCCAGCAGCTGGCCGACGGCGGTGCCGCCGGCGACAGCGCCGGCCGCGACCGCCCACTGCGAAGCGGACAGGGCCGGCAGGCCCTTCGCGGACAGCGACATCGCATTCACCGCGAGGGCGAAGAACTGGGCGGTGGGCAGGAATTCGCGGGCCGACCAGCCGCAGTTCGCCGCGTACAGCGACAGCGCCGGGCCGCCCACCCCCGCGGCGGCGTTCAGCAGCCCGCCGGCCGCGCCCGCCACCACCGCCCCCGGCACCCCGCGCAGCGCCGCCGCCCGCACGCCGAGCATCACCACCACGGACGCGACGCTCACCACCGCGCCGATCGCCACCAGCAGCACCGACTCGGGCGCGACCGCCGCCAGCCGGGCCCCGAGCGGCACGGTGAGCGCGGCGGCCAGCACCAGCGGCACCACCCGCCGGGCCCGCACCCCGCGCCACTCGGCGGCCAGGCCGAGCAGGCTGATCGCCCCCGACGCGCAGTTCGACAGCCCCACACCGGCCGTCGGCCCCAGCACCAGCACCAGCACCGGCGCGGCGATCAGCGCGAACCCCACCCCGGACAGCCGCTGCACCGCCGCCGCGACCAGCACCACCGCGCCCAGCGCCGCCGCACCCACTGCGTCGACCTCCCGTCAGCCCCAGCGCGCCCGTGCGCTACGGCAGGTGGCAGCGCACCAGTGCCTGCTCGATGGGCTCGCCCGTCCGCCGGGCGTACACCATGCGCTCGCGCACCTCCCGGACGGTGCGCGGACGGTAGCCGGGGGTTCCGCGCCAGGTCTGGTGGAACCGGATGCCGGCGTGCAGGAGGACCGACAAGGTGCGCCAGCCGGCGGTGTCGCGCCGCCGGGGCGCGGCGAACGCGGAGCCCACGTGAATCAGCGGCTCGGCGCAGCGCGGGCAGCGCCGCTCGTGGCCGAAGGGGAACGACTGCTTGTAGGACGCGCGGCAGGGCAGGCAGACGAAGGAGGTTTTTCCGTGGGACACGGCGGTCAGTGTACGGGCCGACTCGGGCGGGTTCGACCGAATTCCGGCCGCCCGGGCGGCGTGCCGGTAGAGACTCCAACAGGCCGACCGGACAACGGAGTTACCAGGTGAAGGGCGAGACCGCCGCGCCGAGCCGGGTGGCGGTCAGCGAGTGGCGCAGGCGGCGGTAGACGGCGTCGTCGAAGTGGCCGGCCCGGGGGTGCAGGACGGTGGCGGCGGACAGCGCCACCGCGTCCGGGAGGATCGCGGACCAGGCGGCGTTGCCGGACAGGCCGGCGGCGAGCGCCGCCACGGCGGAGTCGCCCGCGCCGGTGGGGTTGCCGGCGACGGTGGCGGGCGGGGCGCAGCGCCATGCGCCGTGGGCGTCGACGGCGAGCAGCCCGTCGGGGCCGAGCGAGGCGAGGACGGATTCGGCGCCGCGGCGGAGCAGGGTCCGGGCGGCGTCGTGCGGGTCGGGCAGGCCGGTGGCGGCGGTGAGTTCGGCGGCGTTCGGCTTGATCGCGGTGGGGTGGGCGGGCAGTGCGGCGAGCAGCGCGGGGCCGTCCGCGTCGAGCACCACGGGGATGCCGAACCCGCGCCCGAGGGTGACGAGTCGGGCGTAGCCGTCGGCGGGGGCGCCGGGCGGGAGGCTGCCGGAGAGGACCAGGGCGGTGGCCTCGGGGAGGTGCCGTTCGGTCTCGGCGAGCAGGGCGTCCCACTCGGCGGCGGCGAGCGCCGGGCCGGGCTCGTTGAACATGGTGGCGTCGGCGGTGTCGACCACGGCGACGGTGCGGCGGGTGTCGCCGGCGATCGGGACGGCGGCGTGGTCGAGCCCGGCGGCGGCGAGTTCGGCGCGCACCGCCTCGCCGGTGGGCCCGCCGAGCGGGAGGACGCAGCGGGCGGGGCGGCCGAGCGCGGTGAGCACCCGGGCCACGTTGACGCCCTTGCCGCCGGCCTGGGCGGCGATCCCGGTGACCCGGTGGCTGGTGTGCGGGCGGAAGTGGGGGACGGTGTAGGTGACGTCCAGCGCCGGGTTGGGTGTGACGGTGAGGATCACGACGGACGCCCCCAGGAGATTGCGTGACTGATCGAAGCTGCTTGATCATAGCGAGATTCGCGCAGCTTCGATCAATTCGGCCGGGTTACTTGAGCAGCCGGGACAGTCGACGGTCGGCCAGCACTCGTCCGCCGGTCTGGCAGGTCGGGCAGTACTGGAGCGAGGAGTCGGCGAAGTTCACCGAGCGCACGGTGTCCCCGCACACCGGGCAGCTCTCGCCGGCCCGGCCGTGCACCGCCAGGTCGGCCTTCTTCTCGGATTTCAGCCCGCCGATCGGCACTGCCCGCAACTGCTCCAGCGCGCCGCCCAGTTCACGCGCGATCGCGGTGTGCAGCCGGCCCAGCCGCTCGGCGTCCAGGGAGGCCGCCGGTGCGTACGGGGAGAGCCTGGCGGTGTGCAGGATCTCGTCGGAGTAGGCGTTGCCGATCCCGGCCAGCACGGTCTGGTCGGTGAGGAAGGTCTTCAGCCGCTGCCGGGCCCCGGAGGCCAGGGCGGCCAGCTGCTCGGGGGTGGCGGCGAGCGCGTCGACGCCCAGCCGGGCGATGCCCGGAACCTGCTGAGGGTCCGTCACCACGTAGGCGGCGAGCCGCTTGGTGGTGCCCTGTTCGGTGAGGTCGAAGCCGCTGCCGTCGTCCAGCACCAGCCGCAGCGCGAGCGGGCCGCGCCTGCTCGGCGGCTTGGCGGGGAAGGACTCGCGAGGGTGCACCCAGCCGGCCCGGGCCAGGTGCACCACCAGGTGCGGGCCGCCGTCGGTGGCCAGGTCGAGGAACTTGCCGTGCCGCGACACCCCGCTGACGGCCCGTCCGGCGAGCGCCTGCACCGGCGGGTCGACGGTCTTCAGCGCGGGGATCGACAGCACGTCCACCCGCGCCAGGACACGTCCGGCGCAGGCGGCGGTCATCCGCTCGGCGAGCGCCTGCACTTCGGGGAGTTCGGGCACCCGTCCAGTCTCGCCCGGCCCCGAGCGGGCGGGCCACCGGGGCGGGCCACCGGAGCGGGCTGCCGGGGCGGTGGTGGACGGGCGGCGGCAGCACGCTAAGTTGTCTGTACAAGTTGGGGACGGGTCGGGGAGCTGTCGGAGGGAGAGCCGGATGAGCCAGAACGCCGTGCCGTACGTGGTGCTGGCGGCCGCGCTGCTGCATGCCGTGTGGAACGCGCTGGTGCACGGGGTGCGCGACCGGTTGGCCGGGGTGGCGCTGATGAACGTGGTGTTCGTGGCCTTCGGCGCGCTGTTCGCGCTGTTCGTGCCGCTGCCCGGGGCCCGCGCCGTGCCGTACCTGCTGGCCTCGACCGCCCTGCAGGTGGGGTACCAGCTGCTGCTGGCCCGGGCCTACCGGCTCGGCGACTTCGGCCAGATGTACCCGATCGCCCGCGGCACCTCCCCGGCGGTGGTCGCCCTGCTGGCCGCGACCGTCCTGCACCACCCGCTCCCCGCCGGGCAGGTGGTCGCCGTCGCGGTGATCTCGCTCGGCCTGGCCGGGCTCGCCCTGGTCGGCGGGTGGCCGCGCCGTGACCAACTCCCGGCGCTGGCCGCCGCGCTCGGCACCGGCGTGCTGATCGCCGGCTACACCGTGGTGGACGGGAGCGGGGTGCGCGCCGCGGCCTCCACCGGCGGCTACATCGCCTGGATGTTCCTCCTCCAGGGCCTGGGCGTCCTCGCCGCCGTACTCGCCACCCGCGGCCGCACCCTGCTGCCCGCCCTGCGCGAGGGCCGCGCCGCCGCGACGGCCGGCGGCCTGATGTCGCTCACCGCGTACGGCCTGGTGGTGTGGGCCCAGACGGTCGGCGACCTGCCGACCATCGCCGCGCTGCGCGAGACGTCCATCGTGATCGCCGCCCTGATCGGCACCCTGGTCCTGCGCGAACGCCTCGGCGCCCTGCGACTGGCCGCCAGCGCGACCGTGCTGACGGGGATCGCCCTGCTGGAATTCGCCCACTGACGGGGCATCGGCTCTGCTAGCCTCCGGCGCATTCACACGCACCCGGGGGGATCGACGATGGACCGGCCGACCGCACCAGCCAATCCGAAGGAGCCCGCGCTCGGCTTCCAGTGGGCGATGGCGCTCGTCGTGCTCTGCACGCTGGGGTTGGTCGTGGCCGTCCAGCGCGGGGGAGCGTCCCCGGAGGTCAGGAGCCTGCTCAGGTTCGCCGGTGGGCTGTTCACCGTGGTGGCCTCGGTGGTCGGCGCGGTGTGGGCGCGCAGGTGCTGGCACAACGCCGAGGTGCTCGCGCCCGGCAGCCAGCCGTTCCGGCTGGGCTGGACCACCGCGGGCTGGCTGATCCCGGTGCTCAACGTCTGGATGCGCCGGCGGATCCTGCTGGGCCTGTGGCGGACCTCCGGCGTGACGGGCGCCCCGCTGCCGGTGCACCTGGTCGCCGCCGTGGACGCGCTGTCCATCGCCACGAACCTGCTGCCCACCGGCTGGGCGACGGGGGCCACCAGGTGGGCGGTCCTGGCGGTGGCGCTCGCCTGGGCGGTGCTGTTCGTAGTGACGATCCGCCGGATCACGGCCCGTCAGTCGGCCGTTCTCGACGTCCCGCAGACGGACTCCTGGGAGGCCGCCGTCGAGGCCGACCGGGCGAGGCAGGCAGCCACGTGACCCCCCGGGGCGCGTCCGAGGCCCGGCGCCGCCGGACCTCCCGGGCGGCCGCGACCTCGCCCCGGCTGCCGCCCGGTCAGCCCAGCGACGCCAGTGCGGCGGCCAACCGGTGTGCGGCGTCCGTCAGTTGGGCGTGGCTCTCGGCTCCGGCGAAGCTCACCCGCACTCGCGGGGACGGTTCCGCGGTGAAGTAGCCCCGGCCGGGGGAGAGCGCGACGCCGTGGCGCAACGCGGCGGCGGTGAACGCGGCCGGGTCGACGTGGACGGGCAGCGGCAGCCACAGGTGGAAGCCGCCGTACGGGAGCCGGGCGGGCAGCAGGTCGGGGGCGCGGTGGGCCAGCGCGGTGGCGAAAAGCTGCCGGCGGTCCGTCAACTCCCGTGACAGCGACCGCAGATGGCGCGGCCAGTCGGGGGAGGTGACGAGTTCCAGCGTGGCCTCCTGGAGCGGGCGCGGGACGAAGAACGAGTCCACCGCCTGGACGGCGCGCAGCCGGGCCAGCGCCGGACCGCGGGCCACCAGCGCGGCCACCCGCAGGCTGGGCGAGGCCGCCTTGGTGAGCGAGCGCAGGTGCACCACGGTGCCGTCCGGGTCGTCGGCGGCCAGCGGCGGCGGCAGCTCCGGGGCGTCGGTATGGGCCAGCAGCCGGGCGAAGTCGTCCTCCACCACGAACGCCCCGGCGCGTTTCGCCGCCGCCAGTACGGCCCTTCGGCGCTCGGCGGCGAGCACCGTGCCGGTCGGGTTCTGGAACAGCGGCTGGCAGACGAACAGCCGCGCCCCCGACACCGCGAACGCCTCGGCCAACTGCTCGGGACGCACCCCGTCCCCGTCCACCGGAACCGGCACCGGGCGCAGCCCCGCGGTCCGGGCGACCGCCAACAGGCCCGGATAGGTGGGGGATTCGACCAGGACCGGGGCCCCGGGCGGGGCCAGTGAACGCAGCGCCGTGGTGAGCGCGCTCTGGCCGCCGGCCGTGATCAGCACCTCGGCCGCCGTGACTCCGCCGCCCACCTCGCGGGCGAACCAGCCGCGCAACTCCGGCAGCCCGTCCAGCGGGGGCCGGCCCCACACGCCGGGGCGGCGGCCCGCCCGGGCCAGCGCACCGGCCAGCGCCCGTTCCGGCAGCAGCGACGGATGCGGGTAGCCGCTGTTCAGGTCGATCACCTCCGGCGGCGCCAGCGCCAGCGCCGTCAGCACCCCCGACGCGTCCACCGCCCGGGCCGGCGGCGCACCCGCCTCCGCGCTCAGCGCCACCTCCTGCCAGGAGAAGTCGCCCTGCGCGGCCGCCGCCGGGCGCGGTTCGGCCCGGAACACCCCCGCACCCGGACGCGTCACCACCACGCCCTCCGCGACCAGCTCGCGGATCGCCCGGGACACCGACACCGGACTGACCCGGTAGCGCTCCACCAACTCCCTGCTACTGGGAATCCGCTCGCCCGGTGAGTAGCGCAACACCGTGCTGCGCAGCGCAACCGTCAGCTCCTGCACGGTCATGGACAGACCTTCCGATCACCTCGGGCCGACTGCTACCGTCCTGTATGTCGGAACAGAATAGCGCTACTGCCCAGCGGTCAGTAGCGGTCACCGGAACCGTCCAGGCCGCCCTGGGCTCGCTCTGCTTCTCCTTCACCTTCCCCGCCACCCGCTGGGCGCTGGACGGCTTCGGCCCGTGGACGCTCACCGGACTGCGCGGCACCCTGGCCGCGCTGCTCGCCGCGGCCTGCCTGCTCGCGGCCGGGGCCCGGACACCGCCGCGCTCCGCCTGGCCGGGGCTGGCCGCCGTCGCCGCCGGGTGCGTGATCGGCTTCCCGATGTTCTCGACGCTCGCCCTGCAGACCTCCTCCACCGCGCACTCCGCCGTGGTGATCGGCCTGCTGCCGCTCGGCACCGCCGCGGCCGCCGCCCTGCGCTCCGGCTCCCGCCCACCGCGCCCGTTCTGGCTCGCCGCGCTGGCCGGAGCGGCCGTGGTGCTCGCCTTCACCGTCCAGCAGAGCCACGGCGCGGTTTTCACCACCGCCGACCTCTACCTCTTCGCGGGCCTGCTGATCTGCGTCCTCGGCTACGCGGAGGGCGGCCGGCTGGCCCGCACCATGCCTGGCTGGCAGGTGATCGCCTGGGGCCTGGTCGCGGCCCTGCCCGTCATGGCCGCCACCGCCGCGTTCGGGCCGACCGTCGAATCCGTCCACTGGACCTGGCGCGGCGTCACCGGCCTCGGCTACCTGGGCGTGGTCTCGCAGTTCGCCGGCTACGTGGTCTGGTACCGCGGCATGGCCGCCATCGGCATCCCGCGGGCCAGTCAACTCCAGCTGGCCCAGCCCCTGGTGACGATCTGCTGGGCCGTCCTGCTGCTCGCCGAACCCCTCCCTGCCGCGGCCGTCCCGACCGCCCTCGCGGTGGTCGCCTGCATCGTCGTCACCCAGCGGACGGGCGGCGGCCCGCGGAGCGGAGCGGGACGCCGGGCGCCTGCTCCGGAGACCGGTCAGATCCGCGACTTGCGTACCGAGTGCCAGGCGGCGCCCGCCAGTGCCCGGGTGGAGCGGGGGAGCGAGAGGTGCTCGTGATCGCGGTAGAGCGCCCAGTTGTACTGGATGAGGGAGAGCTTGTTCGAGGACAGCGATCCCGCGCGGTGCGCCCGGTACAGCGCCAGCGGCTCGGCCAGGCCGCGGGCCGGGGTGCCGTCGCGCATGATCGACAGCCACAGGGCGTAGTCCTGGCGCTTGCGCATCTCCGGCATCAGCCGGGTGCCGAGGGCGTTGCGGTCGTACATGGCGGTCAGCGCGCCGATCCAGTCCTGGGTCAGCATGGCGCGGTAGTCGACGTGCTCCCGGGCCTGGACGACCCGCCCGTTCGGGGTGAAGTCGGTGCCGTCGCCGTCGAAGTCGGCGTCCACCTTGTAGTACGAGGTGAATGTCAGGGGCGCGCCGGCGGTCGCCGCGAAGTCGAGCTGGCGTTCGAGCTTGGTCGGGAGCCACAGGTCGTCGCTGTCCAGGAAGGCGACGTAGTCGCCGTCCGCCCGCGCGATGGCCAGGTTGCGGGCCTTGGCGGCGCCGCCCTGCTCCGGGGCCGATCGCGGCGAGACGCGGTCGTCCTGCCGGGCGAACTCCATGAGCAGGTCCATCGAGTCGTCGGTGGACCCGTCGTCGGTGATCAGCAGCTCCACATCCGTGTGGGTCTGCGCGAGCACCGACCGGATCGACGCGCCGAGCGTGTCCGCCGAGTTGTGGACGGGCATGACGACAGACACCAACGGCACAGCGTTTCTCCTTGTTCGGCCAGGGGCGAGAAGTCAATTCAAGCACTCGAACGGGGGTGCGGTGCGCCGCCGACCCCGGCCCCGGCCCCGGACGCCCGCCCGGTACCTGCGGACGCCGAACGGCCGGCCCGCGCCGGGTCGCCGTCCGGGGTGGCCCGGACGGCGGCGGCGTTCGGCATGCGGAAGAATTCCAGGCCGTCGGACACGCAGGTCAGCCGGAGAGCACGCAGTACAGGTGCTGGTCGGCCTTCTTGGCGCGGCGGGCCAGCACGCCCAGCCGGTGGATCAGCTGGAGGAGCTCGGCGTTCGGCAGCGGCCGGAGCTCCTCGGCGCGGGCCCAGCGGGCGGCGAGTTCGGGCAGCCGCTTGCGCTCGACGGTGGCGAGGGCGTCACGGGTCTCGTCGGAGAGCTCCACCACCCAGGGACCGGTCATCCACGGGTTCTCCCGGTCGACCTCGGTGGCCTCCCCCTCCATCACCCAGGGCTGCGGCCCGGTGGGCCATATCGAGCGGTCCGGCGCCCCTCCGGGCTCGAACTCCTTGGTCTCCAGGGCGGCCACCAGCCGACGCAGCACGGTGGTCGGGTCGACCCGCTTCGCCCGCACGGATTCGAACGTCTCGGCGGGCTTCGCCGTCTTCTCGGCCATCACCGTCCGGACGGCCGTCTCGTCGGACGCCCGGAAGTAGTCGGTCTGCAGGTCAAGGTCCAGGTTCATGTCGCACGCTCCCCTCGCTCGGCAAGGTGCCCAGTGGACCACGCCGAACGGACGCTTGGGTACCGGGCCTCCGCTTCGCCGCCGTCCTGTGACCCGGCCGCCGTCCGACGCGCGGCGCCACCCGGGGGAGCGGGCCGCGCGACGCCCCGCACAAGACGCCGCGCAGCCCGTCCCGGTCAGTAGTTGCCGGGGATGTTCGCGGCCCGGCAGGCCTGTGCGAGCTGCGGGGTGCAGATCTCCTCGGCCTTGTACAGGCCGCCCGCGACGATGGTCTCGGCGACCTTCGCCTTGGTGACGACCACCGGGCTGAGCAGCATGGACGGTATCTGGTGGCCGCCCGAGTCGGTGATGGCGGAGGCCACCGAGGTGACGTCGATGCCCTTGACCAGGTAGACCGCCATGTTGGCGGCGGCCTCCGCCTCCGGCGCGTACGGCTTGTAGATGGTGTAGGCCTGGTCGCCGGTGAGGATGCGCCGGACGGCTTCCAGCGAGGCGTCCTGCCCGCCGACCGGGACGTCGGTGCGGCCGGCCTTGTGCAGTTCGTCGATGATCGCGCCGGCCATGCCGTCGTTCGCGGAGTAGACGGCCTGGAAGCCGTTCTTCCCGAGCTTGTTGATCGCCTCGTCGACCTTGGCCGCGGCCACCTCGGGCTTCCACTCGCCGGACTGCTCGTAGGCGACCCGCCTGACCTTGCTGTCCAGCGCGCGGTGGGCGCCGGCCTTGAAGTCGGCGGCGTTCGGGTCGGTCTCCGCGCCGTTGATCATCACGATGTCGGCGCTGGACGCCCGGTTGCCGAGCGCGTCCAGCAGGGCCTGGCCCTGGAGTTCGCCGGTGCGCTGGTTGTCGAAGGAGATGTACGCGGCGACGTCGCCGGCGGCCAGCCGGTCGTACGCGATGACCTTGGTGCCCTTCTTGGCGGCCGCTTCGATCCACGGCGCGGTGACGGCGGCGTTCACCGGGTCGAGCAGGATCACCCGGACGTTGCGGGCGAGCAGCGCGTCGAACTGCTGCTTCTGCGTCTTCTCGTCGCCGTCGGCGTTGGCGTAGTCGATGGTGCACTTGGTGCACAGGCCGCTGACGTTGCTCTCGATCAGCGGCTTGTCGAACGCCTCGTACCGGGTGGAGGAAGCGCGTTCGGGCAGCAGCAGGCCGATCGCCTGGTTGCCCGAGGACGGGCTCTTGCCGCTCCCGCAAGCGGCAAGCGACATCGTCATCGACACGGCGGCCGTGCCGATGACGAGTCGGCGCGTCATCGAATTCATGGTGGGTGGTGCCTCCCTGACAGCGCCGCGTCCCTGCGGCGAGAGTGAAGGGGAGTCAAGCCCACCCATCATGTGTCGTCAAGAAGTAAATCACTGCTCGGGGCACCTGAGGCAAGTCGTTACCTTCTTGAAGGCAGCCGGCCGCGCCGACTCATGTTCCGTTCAGCGCTCGTTGCGCGCCACCAGGAACACGCCGCCGACCACGATCGCGCCGCCGACCACGATCGGCCAGGTCAGAGACTCGGAGAGGAACAGCCAGCCGAGGAACACGGCCACCACCGGGTTGACGTACGCGTAGGTGGCGACCAGTGGCAGCGGTGCGCGCTGCAACAGCCAGGCATAAGACGTGAACGCGACGATGGAGCCGAACAGCACCAGATACCCCAGCGCCACCCAGGACGCCGTGGAGACCGCGGCCGGCTCGAAGGAGCCCGGCTCGCCCCGCAGGAACGACAGCACCAGCGCGCCCGCCGCGCCCGCCAGCATCTCGTACACGCTCGCCACGAACGGGTCGGCCGGCATCGGCAGCTTCCCCGCCAGCACCGAGCCGAGCGCCCACACCAGCGCGGCGGCCACCACCAGCAGCAGGCCGGACAGCCCCACCTGGCCGGTCAGGCCCGGCGCGGTCAGCACCGCCAGGCCCACCAGTCCGACCAGCACGCCCGCCAGCGTCGCCGGGCCGGTCCTGGTCCCGAACGCCCGGCGCAGCAGCACCACCCACAGCGGCACGCTCGCCACCAGCAGCGCCGCCAGCCCCGACGGGACGGTGCGCTCGGCCAGCACCACCATGCCGTTGCCGCCGACCAGCAGCAGCGCGCCCACCGCTGCGGCAGAGGCGAACTGACGCCACGTCACCCGCAGTGTCCGTATCCCGCGGCGGGCCGCCAGCCCCGCCGCCAGCAGCACCGCGGCGGCGGCGAAGCGCAGCGCGCCCGACAGCAGCGGCGGCATGGTCTCCACCACCACCCGGATCGCCAGATAGGTCGAGCCCCACACCACGTACACGATGCCGAGCGCCGCCCAGACCGCCGCGCCCAACCCGGCCGGGCGGGCCTCGGGGCCGGGATCGGCGGGCGGACAGTCGGGGTCGGCGGCGGACTGCGGGGAGGTCGCGGACATGGGCGTCTCCTTCTCTTGCTCATGACAGGGGTCCGGCGGAATGACACCACACTCCGCCCGCGTCCGGCAGGGCGTTTCGGTGGCCGATACCGGCAACGGCCGGATTCCGCACGCGGGCAGGGCCGACCGGATGAACCGGCGCACCACCGCACCCCCAACCGGCCCCACCGCCACCGCCGCAAGTGGTAGGCATGGGGGCGGCCGAGCGCAGCCGACCCGAGGAGCGGCCGCATGGCATGGTTCGCCGCCCCCGAGTACCGGCTCGCCCGCGAGCTGTTCCTGCGCCTGATCGCCCTCGTCTACCTGAGCGGATTCCTCGCCGCCGCACGCCAGTTCCGCGCCCTGCTGGGCAGCCGCGGCCTGCTCCCGATCCCGCGCTTCGTCGCCCGCGTCCCGTTCCGGCACGCCCCCAGCCTGTTCCACTGGCACTACAGCGACCGCCTCTACGCCGCCGTCGCCTGGACCGGCGCCGCGCTCGCCGCCGCACTGCTCGCCGGAGCCGCCGACCTGGTCCCGCTCGGCGCCGCGATGGCCCTGTGGGCCCTCGCCTGGGCGCTCTACCTGTCGATCGTCAACGTCGGGCAGACCTGGTACGCCTTCGGGTGGGAATCCCTGCTGCTCGAAGCCGGCGCCCTCGCCGTGTTCCTCGGCAACGCCGACACCGCGCCGCCCGTCCTCGGCATGTGGCTGCTGCGCTGGCTGCTGTTCCGCGTCGAGTTCGGCGCCGGACTGATCAAATGGCGGGGCGACGAATGCTGGCGCAAGCTCACCTGCCTCTACCACCACCACGAGACCCAGCCCATGCCCGGCCCGCTCAGCTGGTACTTCCACCACCTGCCCCGGCCCCTGCACAAGGCCGAGGCCGCAGCGAACCACTTCGTCCAACTCGTCGTCCCCTTCGGCCTGTTCCTCCCGCAGCCGATCGCCTCCGACGCCGCCCTGCTGATGATCGCCACCCAGCTGTGGCTGATCGCCTCCGGCAACTTCGCCTGGCTGAACTGGCTCACCGTCGCCCTCGCCCTCGGCGTCCTCGACACCGGCACCCTGCGCCGCGCCCTGCCGATCGCCCCCGACCCGCACTACCCCGCCCAACCCGCCTGGTACCAGGCCCTGGTGGCGGCCTACGCACTGCTGGTGGCGATCCGCTCCTGGCAGCCCGCGCGCAACCTGCTCTCCCCCCGGCAGCAGATGAACCGCTCCTTCGACCCGCTCCACCTGGTCAACACCTACGGCGCGTTCGGCTCCGTCAACCGGGTGCGGTACGAGATCGTCCTCGAAGGCACCCGGGACGCGACGGGGACCGACGGCTGGCAGGAGTACCAGTTCCGCGGCAAACCCGGCGAACTCCGGCGGCTGCCACGACAGTTCGCGCCCTACCACCTGCGCCTGGACTGGCTGATGTGGTTCGCCGCGATCTCCCCCTCCTACGCCCGCTCCTGGTTCCTGCCGCTCCTCGCCCGCCTCCTGGTCGGCGACCCCGACACACTGCGCCTGCTGCGCCACAACCCGTTCCCCGACACCCCGCCCGCCCTGGTCCGCGCCCGCCTCTACCGCTACCGCTTCACCACCGGCCCCGAACTGCGCGACACCGGCGCCTGGTGGCACCGCACCCCGCTGCGCGACTACCAGCGGCCCGTCGGCCTCCCCGAACTGGGACGGCTCGTCCCCGAAGCGCCCGGGGCCCGCCGGTGACGCCACTCAACTCCCGCCCGCCACCCGCCCGCCGCCGGGGAAAGGCGTACTGTCGGTGCCGATCCCTACCGTACGGACCACGCGAACGGGCCCCGGCCCGCCGCCACCGGTCCGGCGCGGCCCGGCAATTCACGGGGTCAGGTGCGTGCAAGCGTCGAACGCGCACCCGTATTCTGGCCTCCCGCGACACCACCGCCGCCGCAACCACCCCACCCGCATCCCTGCCCGCCACACGCCACGAACCGGACTTCACATGACAGTGCGCACCCTGAACGACGCCGACGACGCCGCGTCCGAGACCGCGTCCGAGACCGCGTCCGCGACGGACGGCGAGACCACTCAGAGCACCCGTGAGGAGCTCGGCCGGTTCGCCGACCAGGGCGGCTTCGCGCTCAACCACGAGACCAACCCCTGGCTGGAAGCCGCCGAGACCCTCACCGGCCCCGAGGACGCCCGCGCCGCGTCCACCGTCCTCGCCGAACTCCGCAGCCGCGACACCCGCGCCGTCGGCAAGGCCGCCAACGCCATCGCCGACAAGGCCGGCCTGCGCGTCCCCGACACCCTCGGCGGCCTCACCACCCTGCTCGACCTGCTCCAGCGCGTCCACGCCACCTCCGCCGTGCTGCGCACCGAGGCCTACCAGCACGACCTGGAGCAGCTCGCCGCCGCCACCGGCAACAGCGGCTACCGCAAGTACGAGGGCATCAAGCTCGGCTGGAACCGCCGCCGCCAGCTGCGCAGCCAGGCCCGCGGCCTCGTCCCCGCCGGCACCCGCGCCCCCAGCCGCGCCGAACTCCACGCCGCGCTGGTCGCCGCCGCCACCGCCCACCGCGACTGGCTGGCGCTCGCCGCCGACGCCGCGGCCGGCTCCTCGCGGCCGTCCGTGCCCGTGGACGGAGCACTGCTCACCGAGACCGCGAACGTGGTCGAGTCGCTGGCGGACGCGGTTCGCTCGCTCGTCCGCCTGCTCCCCGAGCGCGCCCTCGACTCCCTCCCGCTGGGGGAACTCGCGGACCTGGTCGACCGCCTGGCCGCCGACGAAGGCACCCTCTACCGCCTCTCCGCCCTCCGCCAGCTCCGCCAGGAACTCGCCGAGCAGGGGCTGACGGAGCTGCTGGAGGAACTGACGGAGCGTCAAGCCGACAAGGACGCTGCGCTGGCCGCCTACGACCGTCACCAGGCCGCCCGCGCGGCGCTGGCGGCGGGGCCGCGACAGGCTACGGACGAGACCTCTGTCGAGTTGGAGACGGGGGCGGAGGCCGAGGCCGAGGCCGTCGTTGAGGCGGCAGTCGAGGTCGAGGCCGAGGTCGAGGTCGAGGTTCCGGGCGAGGCTGTTGAGGAGCCCGAGGCTGAGCCGGCCGCCGCGACCGTGGTCGAGGTTGAGCCGGAGGCGGCTGCGGAGGTCGCCGAGCCGGTGGTCGAGTCGGAGCCGGTTGCCGAGCAGGCTGACGTCGAGGCCGAGGCCGCTGCGGAGCCTGAGGCGACTGCCGAGGTTGCTGAGCCCGTCGTCGGGTCGGAGCCGGCTGCCGAGCGGGTTGATGCCGAAGCTGAGGTCGCTGCGGAGCCTGAGGCTGCGGTCGAGCTGGAGCCGGTTGTGGAGGATGCCTCGGAGGTCGAGGCCGAGGCGGAGACCGCTGCGGAGTCGGAGTCGGAGCCGGTTGCCGAGGTTGAGCCGGAGGCGGCTGCGGAGGTCGCCGAGCCCGAGGCCGAGGCGGCTGTCGAGCAGGTTGATGCCGAGGCTGGGGTTGCCGTGGAGCCGGAGGCTGCGGCGGTGGTCGAGCTGGCCGCAGAGGTCGCGGAGGCTGAGGTCGTCGCTGAGCCCGAGACCGAGCAGGTTGACGCCGAGGCTGGGGTTGCCGTGGAGCCGGAGGCTGCGGCGGTGGTCGAGCTGGCCGCAGAGGTCGCGGAGGCCGAGGTCGTCGCTGAGCCCGAGACCGAGCAGGTTGACGCCGAGGCTGAGGTTGCCGTGGAGCCCCAGGCTGTGGCCGAGCTGGAGCCGGTCGCGGAGGTCGAGGTCGTCGCGGAGCCCGAGACCGAGACTGAGGCCGAGCCGATTGCTGAGGCCGAGGCTCCGGTTGAGCCGGAGACTGCCGTAGCGGACGTTGCCGAGCCGGTCGTTGAGGTCGAGTTGGAGCCCGCCGTCGTGGTTGAGGCCGCTCTGGCTGCGGAGGTCGAGGAGTCGGCTGCCGAGGTTGCTCCCGAGCCCGAGCCCGAGTCGGTTGTTGAGGCTATCGCCGAGGCCGAGGCTGAGCCGGTCGCTGAGCCCGTTGCTGAGCCCGAGCCCGAGTCGGTTGTTGAGGCTATCGCCGAGGCCGAGGCTGAGCCCGTTGCCGAGCCGGTCGCCGAGGTCGTTGCCGAGGCTGTCGCCGAGTCCGAGTCCGAGTCCGAGTCCGAGCCGGTTGCCGAGGCCGTTGCAGACTCGCGGCCGGTCAAGCCGGAGTTGACCCCCGGCAAGCCGATCACCGGCTACTCCGCCGAGGAACTGGTCGCGCTGGTGGCGTGGTTCGACGCGGATGGGACCAAGCGCAGTGATGACGAGCTGCTGCGGGCGGCGATGAAGGAGCTCGGGTTCGCCCGGCTCGGGCCGCGGATCAAGGAGGCGCTGGGGGCCGCCGTGGCCGCCGTGCGGAGCTGACAGAGCGCCAAGTGCCCGTCCCGTGCCCGTCGTTGTGCGATTTCGTGCAGCGGCGGGCACGGTCGTGAGTGGGGGAGGGGCTAGAGGCCGGCCCGGCGGAGCCGGTTCTCGGCTCGGGCAACCGTGAGTGTGGTGGGCGTGTCGTACGGGGTGCCGATCATGGAAGCGGGCAGGGGAACGGACGGTCAGGGCGATGGCGGAGACGGCGGCGGGTGCGGCGATCGCGTCCACGGAGCACAGCCCGGTGGCGGGCGTGGTGCCGTGGGGGGTGGCGGCGGGCGTGCTCGGGTGGGGGCTCGCGGGCGGTTGGCGTGCGGCGCAGGTGGCCAACTACCCCTGGAATGTGTGGACTCCGATTGGGTACGGCGCCGTGAAGGGAGTGTTCCTCGGTGCGCTGGCCGGCTGGTGCGCCGCGCTGGCCCTCCGATCGGGCAGGGCCGCCGAGTCGCGCCCGCTCGGCCGGACGGCCGTTGCCGCTCTGCTGGGAGGCCTCGCGCCGGGGACCGTCCGCGACTTCCTGGGGGCGCCGTAGCCCAGGACCCTCTACCACTTCGACGGACCCCGGCCCGATGCGGAGTGGTACTGGACGCCGCTGCTCACCGAGTGGTTGACGTACACGGTGCTGCCCGCGCTCGGCTGTGCGCTGCTCGTCGCCGTCGGCGCGCGGGTGTCGGCACGGTTCTCGGCGCCGAGGGCCCTGAACTGGGCGGTCCTGGCGCTGACCGGCGTGGCGCTCTTCGTCCTGCCGTCCGTGGCGAGCGCCGGGCTGCCCGCCCCGGAGGGGAACGGTCGGCACGTCGACGAGTCGGCGTACGCCGAGCTGGTCGTCGCGCTGGGCGTGCTGGCGGTCGCGCTCGTCTCGGCGCTGCGGCTGTGGAGTTCGAAGAGCCGTCGGGCCGTCAGCGGTGGTGGTCGGCGAGAGCCGTGATGCGGGCGGCGAGTGGGGCGAGGGTCGGGTCCTGGCGGGTGGCGGCGGCGGTGAGGCGGTGGAGGTCGAGATAGGGGTCTCCGGTGGTGCGGTGGGGGAGGCCGAGGCGGGCGAAGGCGCGGGCGATCAGGCCGTGTGCGGTGGCGGGGCGGTGGCGGGCCAGGGCCTTGACGGCGGCGACGGCGTTGGCGAGGGCGCTGGCGGGGCGGGACCATTCGGTGTCGTTCGCGCGGGCCGACGGGTTCTCGGCGTCGTAGTCGGGGTCGTCGGCGACGGACGCGGCGCGGACGTCCAGGTCGAGCCGCCAGAACAGGGGGACGCCGGAGAAGCGGACGAAGAGCAGCCGGCGGCGGTCGGAGTGCAGGAAGTCCGGGTCGCTGCGGACCTGTTCGACGGGGCGGACGCGGGCGAGCGCGGCCGCCCCGCTGGACAGGCAGGACGGGAAGGCGGCGTCGGGCACCACCCAGCGCACGTCGATGTCGCTGAACTTGTCGGCGGTGCCGGCCGCCAGTGAGCCGAGCAGGTGGGTGGACGAGCCGTGGCAGCACTGTTCGAGGGCGGTGCGGACGGCGGCGGCCAGGGCGTCACGCGTCATGCGCCGATGTCCTCCTGCCAGAGGTCGGGGTGGGCGGCGACGAAGTCCGTCATCAGGCGTGCGCACTCCGGGTCGTCCAGCAGGGTGATTCCGGTGCCGTGCTCGGCCAGCCAGCCGTGGCCGCCGGTGAAGGTGGCGGACTCGCCGATCACCACCTGGCCGATCCCGAACTGCCGTACCAGGCCCGAGCAGTACCAGCATGGGGAGAGGGTGGTGACCATCACCGTGTCCCGGTACTCGCGCAGGCGGCCGGCGGCGCGGAACGCGGCGGTCTCGGCGTGCATGGACGGATCGCCGTCCTGGACGCGCCGGTTGTGGCCGCGCCCGAGCAACTCCCCGTCCACGCCGAACAGCGCCGCCCCGATCGGGATGCCGCCCTCGGCCAGCCCGAGCCGCGCCTCCGCCACCGCGACCGTCAGCCACTCCCGTGCCTGCTCGGTCGAGACCGTCACCTGACCGCCCATCGGCCACCTCCTCCGTCCAGGCCCGGTGTACCCGCTCGCGTGCACACCCACCGCGACCAGGCCGCACTTAGCTCGATCGAGTGTTCGGAGTGGCTTGACCGTAACCTGAGTTGACGGGATGTCAGGGGTGGTTCACAGGCCGAGGATGCGGACCAGTCGCTCGGGGAGCCGGTCGTCGACGGGCAGGCCGGTGACGAGTTGGCGGTAGAAGACCGCTCCGGCCAGGGCGTCCATGAAGAGTTCGACGTCGGTGTCGGCGGGCAGGTCGCCGCGGTCGATGCCGCGCCGGACCACCGCGGCGCAGTTCGCCCGGCGCTCGGTGAGGAACGCGGACCGGAAGGCCTCCAGGGCGCCGGGGCGGCCGGCCAGGTCGGCGATCAGGGCCGGCATGGTGGCGCCGGCGGGGGTGGCGGTGTAGTTGGCGATGGTGCCGCGCAGCCAGACGGTCAGGTCGTCGCGGGTGCTGCCGGTGTCCGGCACCGGGCCGGTGTCCATCCGGGAGGCGAGGGCGTCCGCCACCAGCGCCGCCTTGTCCGGCCACCAGCGGTAGAGCGTGCTCTTGTGCACGCCCGAGGTGCCGGCCACCCCTTCGACGGTCAGCCGCGCGTACCCGGCCTCGCCGAGCAGCGCGAGCGTGGCGTCCAGCACCCGCTCGCGGCTGCGGGGCCCCTTGGGCGACGGGGGAGGGGAGGAGGGGGCGGAGGGCGGTGGGGTGGTCATGATCCTCACTCTGCCATAATGCGACGCGACGTCGCGTCGCATTTGGAGGATTGATGCGCTTCGCAGTCTTTGCCGGATCCGCCACCGGCCACCGCCCCGAACACGCCGCCCTGGCCACCACGCTCGGCACCACCCTGGCCCGCCGAGGCATCGGCATCGTCTACGGAGGGGGCAAGGTCGGCCTGATGGGCGCACTGGCCGACGCCGCGCTCGCCGCCAGCGGCGAGGTGATCGGCGTGATGCCGAAGGCCCTGGTGGACAAGGAGATCGCCCACCGCGGCCTGACCCGCCTGGAGGTCGTGGACGACATGCACCGGCGCAAGGCCGCGATGGCCGCGGCCGCCGACGCGTTCATCGCGCTCCCCGGCGGCACCGGCACCCTGGAAGAGCTGTTCGAGGCCTGGACCTGGCAGCAGCTCGGCCTCCACACCAAGCCCGTCGCACTGCTCGGCCCGCCCGGCTTCTGGCAGCCGCTCACCGACCTCGCCGATCATCTCGTCGACACCGGCTTCGTCCGCCCCGCCCTCCGGAACCTGATATCCGCGACCGACCCGGACACCCTTCTCGACGCCCTGGCGGGCTGGCAGCCGCCCACGCCCAAGTGGGAGACCCCGGAAACCCTGCTGGACTCCGTGGGCTGGATCTGCGTCCGCGACCAGCGCCTGCTGGCCGTCCGCACCCACGGCAAGGACGCCTTCTACCTCCCCGGCGGCAAGCTCGAACCCGGCGAGACCCCGGCCCAGGCACTGGCCCGGGAACTCGGCGAGGAACTCGGCCTGCGCTGCGCCCCCGAGGACCTCGCCCACGCCCACACGGTCGAGGCCCCCGCCCACGGCCGCCCCGGCGTCCGGCTGCGCATGCAGTGCTACACCGGACCGGTCGAGGGCACGCCCATCCCCGGCGCCGAGATCGCCGAACTCGCCTGGATCACCGCCGCCGACAGCGACCGGTGTGCGCCTGCCCTGCGGGAGCTGGTGGCGCGGCTCGACCTGGCGGGGTGACCCGGAGCCGCCCCGCCGCCCGGCCCGGCCGACCTGCTCAGCGCAGGACGGCTGCGAGCAGGTCGGTGCCGAGGGCGGTGGTGGCGGGCAGGTCGAGCGCGTGGTGGACGTAGCGGCCGCGGCGGCGGGCGGTGAGGAGGCCGGCCCGCCGGAGGACGGCGAGGTGGCGGGAGACCTCGGGCGGAGTGAGGTCCCAGGCGCGGGCGAGTTCGCCGGTGGTGTGCGGGCCGCGGGCCAGCGTGCGCACCAGCCGCAGGCGCACCGGGTGGGCGAGCGCGTCGAGGCGCAGTTGGACGGTGTCCAGCGGGAGCCCGTCGGCGGGCGCGCCGCCGGCCGCCGGGTACTGGACGACGGGCTGCCACCCCGGGGCGTGGACGGCGACCAGGTGGGGGTGGCCGAAGGCGCTGGGCAGGAAGGTGACGCCCGCGGGTCCGGCGGCGGTGGCGCTGTCCTGGAGCTTGTCGAGAACGAGGGAGCTGCCGTCGGCGGTGAGGGCGACCGCCGCGGACACTTCGGCGAGCGCGGCGGCCAGGCCCTGGCGGCGGCTCAGCTCGGCCTTGGCCCGGACGTCCTGGCCGAGCCGGGCGGCCAGGCCCGGCCACTCGGCGTCGAAGAACGCCTCCGCGCACTGCTCCAGGGTGTCCCGCACCCGGGCCCGGACGGCCTGCGGGTCGGACAGCAGGCGGGCGGCGAACGCCTCCTGCTGCGGGCCGTGGGCCTGGGCGCGGTCCAGTGCGGCGGTCCGGGCGTCCGGGTCGAACAGGGGCGAGGCGTCGGTGAAGGTCCGGCGGTTGGAGCCGCAGGTGGTGACCAGCGCGGCCCGGACGTACCGGTCGTCGTCGATCCGGTCGAGCTCGTCGAGTTCGGCGGCCAGGGTGGCCCGGGGGCGGGCGGGCACCAGGAAGTCGGCGCGGGAGGAGCGCCACAGGAACTCGGCCTCGTGCAGCCGGTCCGCGAGTTCCGGCCGCAGGCCCGCCCACACCCCGGCCGCCCACCCGGCGTACTGCGGGTGGTGCCCGGTCGAGGCCAGTACGTGCAGCATCGCGGCGAGTTCGGCGAGCGGAGAGACGGCGAAGCGGATCCGCTCCGGCGGCGTCCCGGTCAGGTCGATGCGCAGGGTCACCCGCCCATCCTCCCCGCCCGGCCGAACCGGCCAGAGGCCAGGGCCCAGGCCGAACCCGCCAGAGGCCAGGGCCCGGGTCGAGCCCGTCCGAGGCCGGTTCTGTCTGAGGCCGGTTCGCGCGGCGTTGCGGCGAGTTCGGGGAGCGGGGAGCGGGTGAAGCGGATCCGCTCCGGCGGTGTTCCGGTCAGGTCGGTGCGCAGGGTCGCCCACCCCTCCCGCCCGGCCGAACCCGCCACAGGTCAGGGTCGGTCGGGTCAGGGCTCCAGTAGGACGGGCAGGGCGCGGTGGCCGTTGGAGATCAGTGAGTCGACCGGCTCCAGTTCGGTGCCCGGGGCGAGTGCCAGGCGCGGGAAGCGCTCGAAGAGGGCGCGGAGTGCGGTGCGCGCCTCCAGACGGGCGAGGGGGGCGCCGAGGCAGAAGTGGGGGCCGTGTCCGAAGGCGAGGTGGTCCTTGGCTGCCCGGGTGACGTCGAAGGCCGCGCCGGTGTCGCCGTGTCGCGAGGGGTGGCGGCCGGCCGCGGCGTACGAGGCGAGGATCGCTTCGCCCCGGTGGACGGTCACGCCGCCCGGCAGCTCGACGTCCTCCAGGGCGAAGCGCAGCGGCAGGTGCGCCACCGGGGCCTCCCGGCGGAGCGACTCCTCGACCGCGTCGTCCCAGCCCGCCTTGCCGGTGCGCAGCAGGTCGAGCTGGTCGGGGTGGGCGAGCAGCAGGGTGATGGCGTTGTCGATCAGGTTGACGGTGGTCTCGTAGCCGGCGGAGACCATCAGGACGACGGTGCCGAGCAGTTCTTCCTCGGTGAGCGCGCTGCCGTCGCCCTCGGTGTCGCGGGCGGCGATCAGCAGCGAGGTCATGTCGTCGCCGGGCTGCTCGCGCTTGGTGGCGACCAGCGCCGAGACCATCGCGAAGAACGCGGCATTGTTGGCCTCGGACTCCTCGGGGCTGAGCGTGGTGTCGAACACCCCGTCCACGTGGTGGCGGAAGCCGTCGCGCAACTCGGCGGGCAGGCCGAGCAGTTGGGCGATGACCAGGATCGGCAGCGGGCGGGCCAGGTGTTCCCGCAGGTCCACCGGGGACCCGTCGGCGCCCGCGGCGGCGGCCCCGTCGAGCAGGGTGGCCGTCATCTCCTCGATGGCCTCGCCCAGCGCCGCGACCTGGCGCGGGGTGAAGGCCGAGCTGACCATGCGGCGCAGCCGGCGGTGGCGCTCGCCGTACGCCGAGAACATGTTGCGGGTCGTCAGCCAGAGGGTGAGCGCCCAGCCGGCCGCCACCGGTCCGTAGTCGGGCCAGTGCTGGAGGCCGTCCTTGGAGATCCGCGGGTCCTTGAGCAGGCTCTCCAGCACGTCGGGGTCGGACACCGCCCACACCTGCACCCCGAGGATGTCGGCCGGCGAGGCGGCCCCACGGGCGATCAGTTCGGCGCTCTCGGCGTCCCGGGCCCGCCCGGTCGGGTCGAGGACGAGCACCGAGTGGTCGACCGGACACTTCAGCGGGCGGTTCAGCGAGGCCGGGCCGTTCTCCAACTGGCGCTCCACGAGGGCTCCTTCGTGCGTTCCTACGTTCGTGCGTTCCGACGTTCAGGCGTTCCGATGTTCCGACGTTCTGCCGTTTCGATGTTCCGACGTTCCGATGTTCTGGGGCGCGCAGGTCGGGCGCGCACCCGTCGAGAATGGCCCGCCGTCCGCCACCCGTCGAGGGCGCATCCGGGCGCCGTCGCGCGCCCCGGGGCGCGCGCCCGTCCGTCGGGTGAGCCGCTCTTCCCCGATTGACGGGGAACGTCAACCGGCGTGACCGCGGCCCGGCCGGACGCGGACGGTGGGCGGCATGACAACGATCACGAGGCTCCGGCCGACACCCCGTCAGCTCGTCCGGGCGAGCGGCGGGCCGCGCTACGCGGTGGCGCTGGCGGTGGACGCCCTCGGCTCCGGCATGCTGCGGCCGTTCCTGTTGCTGTACGGGATCACCGTGCTCGGACTGGGCGCGGCGGCCACCGGCCTGGCGATGACGGTGGGGATCGTCGCGGGGCTGGCCGCGATGCCGCCGCTCGGCCGCTGGCTGGACCGGGGTGCGCGCAGTTCGGCGGTGGCCGCGTCGATGCTGGTGCGGGTGGCGGGCGTCGCCGTGCTGCTCGCCGCGCCGCACGGGAACGCGGTGGTGTTCGCGGCGGCGGCGCTGATCCTCGGCGTCGGCAACCAGTCCTGGCCCGCCGCGCACGCGGCGCTGGTCGCCACCGTCGTCGAGGGCCGGCTGCGGGACGCCGCGCTGGCCGCCGGCCGGTCCGTGCGCAACGCGGGACTCGGGGCGGGCGCGCTGCTGGCGACGGTCTTCCTGGGCGGCGGCGCCCCCGCGCTGCGGGCGCTCGCGGCGGCCTCGGGCGTCGGGTTCCTGGTGGCGGCGCTGCTGGCCCGCTCGGTGCGGGTGACGGCCGCCCCGGCCGCCCGGACCGCCGAGCGGGCGGCCCCGGCCGGGGACGGGCTGGCTGCCGTGCTGCTGGCGAACGTGGTGTACGTGTTCTGCCTGAACGTGCCCGAAGTGGCGCTGCCGCTCGTCCTGGTGACGGTGCTGCACGCCTCCCCGGCCTGGTCGGCGGCGGTGTTCGTGGCCAACACGGTGCTGGTGGTGGCCCTCCAGGTGCCGGTC
Source organism: Kitasatospora sp. NPDC092948 (assembly GCF_044754805.1). Taxonomy (NCBI): domain Bacteria; kingdom Bacillati; phylum Actinomycetota; class Actinomycetes; order Kitasatosporales; family Streptomycetaceae; genus Kitasatospora; species Kitasatospora sp. NPDC092948. The sequence continues at coordinate 711,533 of NZ_JBIVPU010000001.1, forward strand.
ACCGCCTGGGCGGCGGCGCGCTGGTCGCGCCGGACGGTGCTGGCGCTGTCCGGCGTCGTGCTGGCCGCGAGCTACCTGGGTTTCCTGCTGGCGGCGCCGCTCGGACCCCTCGCCGTGGCCCTGGTCTCGGTGCCGTGCACGCTCGGCGAGATCCTGTACGCGGGCAGTGCCACCGCCCTGGTCACCGCGCTGGCCCCGCCGCAGGTGCTGGGCCGCGCGCTCGCCCGGTTCCAGCTCTCCACCGGCCTCGGGCTGGCCGTCTCCCCGGCCGTGATCACCGCCCTCGCCGCCGCCGGCCCGCTCGCCCTGTGGGGCACCCTCGGCGCCGCCACCCTCGGCGCGTCCGCAGCCGTCGGGCGGACCGCGGCCGGGCCGGCGCCGGACCCGGTCCGGCCGGGTGCCATGGCCGGGTGAGGGCTCCTCTAAGGTGCGGGAATGCGAGATTTCGGGGCGGGGCTGCGATTCCTGTTCAACGGACAGCGGTGGGTGGCGCGACACGGCCGCTGGTGGGGCTTCGGACTGATCCCGGCGCTGATCACCCTGGTCGGCTACCTGGTGGTGCTGGTGGTGCTGGTCGTCCACGCGGGCGACCTGGCCGCCTGGGCGACCCCGTTCGCCGACCACTGGTCGGAGCCGTGGCGGGACACCGTCCGGGTGGCCGTCGGCGCCGCGGCCGTCGGCATGGGCGGACTGCTGGCGATGGTGACCTTCACCGCCGTGACGCTGCTGATCGGCGAGCCGTTCTACGAGTCGCTGTCGGCGAAGGTCGAGGAGACCGAGGGCGGCGGCCCGCAGGCCCCCGAGCAGCCGCTGTGGCGCGAGCTGTGGACCGCCGCCAAGGACAGCCTGGCGGTGCTGCTGCGGGCCGCCGGCTTCGGCGTCCTGCTGTTCCTGTGCGGGTTCATTCCGGTGGTCGGACAGACCGTGGTGCCGGTGATCGGGATCTGCGTCTCCGGCTTCTTCCTGACCGTCGAACTGACCGGCACGCCGCTGCAGAAGCGCGGCCTGCCGCAGAAGCAGCGGCTGCGCCTGCTGCGCTCGCGGATGTCGATGGCGGTCGGCTTCGGCGCCGGTCTGGTGCTGCTGTTCCTGATCCCCGTGGTGACCGTGCTGGCGATGCCCGGCGCGGTGGCCGGCGCGACCCTGCTGGCCCGCGAGATCGCCCCGCACGAGGAGCCCGCCGACGAACCGCCGTCCGACGAGCCGCCGTCCGGCGGCCCGGGCCACGGCCCGGAGGGCGAGCACCCGCCGACGGACGGCGACCCGGACCGGGCGGATCGGTACCGGACGGATGCGTACCGGGTGGATCCGTACCGGCCGCAGGCTTTCCCGCGGCAGGGCTGATCGAACTCATCACCGAGCGTTGACGGCGATTTGACGCAGCGTCACCGTCTGCGCGATAACGTCCCCATGCCCGTATCCGTGGACGCCGCCCCGCGCGGCATTGACCTCGGCGACCCCGCGTTCTGGCGGTTGCCCGAGAAGTTGCGCGTCGAGGCGTTCGCCCGCCTGCGGGAGCGCCCGGGGCCGGTGGCGTTCACCGACCGGGCGACGGGGCGGCGCTGCTGGGCGCTGGTCCGGCACGCCGACGTGATGACGGCCAGCCGGTCGCCCGAGGTGTACCTCTCCGGGCCGGGGGTGACGTCGCCGGAGCCCGCCCGCTGGGTGCGGGCGGTGTTCGGCGACTCGATGGTCAACCTGGACGATCCGCAGCACGCCGACCTGCGCCGGGTGGTCGGCCGGGCGTTCACGCCCCGACTGCTCGCCGAGGTCGAGCAGGACATCGCGCGGACCGCCGCCCGGCTGGTGGACCGGCTGGAGCGCGAGCGCCCCACGGACTTCGTCGCCGCCGTCGCCGGGGAGCTCCCGTACCAGGTGATCTGCTCGATGATGGGCATCCCCGAGGAGCAGCGCCGCAACATCCTGGCCCGGATCAACCGGGCGTCCGCGTCGGCGGGCGTCACCCGGCGGGGGCTGCGGGTGCCCGGCCGCGGGCTGCACGCGCTGGCCGCGATGCACCTGACGGTGGCCGCGCTGGGCCGTGAGCGCCGTCGCCGCCCCACCGGCGACCTGATCTCCGCGCTGGTCACCGCCGACGTGGACGGCCGCCGGCTGGGCTCCCGGGAGCTGGGCGCGTTCTTCTCCCTGCTGCTGGTCGCCGGAGTCGAGACCACCCGCAACGCGCTCGCCCACGGCCTGCACCTGCTGACCGTCCACCCCGAGCAGCGCGACCTGCTGCTCGGCGACCTGGACGCCCGTCTGGGCGGCGCGGTGGAGGAGATCGTCCGCCACTCGACGCCGATCGTGCAGTTCCGCCGCACCGTCGCCGTCGACCACAAGCTGTCCGGGATCCGGCTCGCCGCCGGTGACAAGGTGGTGCTGTTCTACGGCTCCGCCAACCGCGACGAGGCGGTGTTCGACCGTCCGGACGCCTTCGACATCACCCGCTCGCCCAACCCGCACCTGGGCTTCGGCGGCGGCGGCCCGCACTTCTGCCTGGGCGCGCACCTGGCCCGCCAGGAGATGCGCGCGATGCTGCGCGAACTGCTCACCCGGCTGCCCGGGATCCGCTCCACCGCCGAGCCGGACGTCGTTCCGTCCTCGTTCGACCACCGGGTGCGCACGCTGCGCTTCACCTTCTGAACGCCGGCGCCGACGAGCGCCCGCATCTGCTGAACGCCCGCGCCTGCCGAGCGTCGGCGCCTGCTGAACGCCCGAGCGGGGCGGCCACCTCGGGGGTGGCCGCCCCGCTCGGGGACGTTGCAGCTCAGGACGGGTGGGCGCCCACCGCGTCGCGGACCTCGGCGCCCAGCACGCTGTTCGCCCGGGCGCAGTGCGCGCCGCAGAAGAACCGGCCGGCGACTTCGACGCCGTGGCCGACGATCCGTACCGTGCACTGCTCGCAGCGCGGCGCCAGCTTCTCCATCGCGCACTCGAAACTGTCGAAGACGTAGGTGTCCCCGGTGATCGTCTTGATTTCGAAGGAAAGCCAGTAGTCGTTCTGGCACACCACGCAGACCGCCATGTCGGGCTCCTCTCGCCGTACGGGTCCACCGCCGAGTCTTGGCCCGCGGGGTACGGGCGGCAATCGGCGACGGTCCGAACGGGAGTCCGGCTGGACGGGAGTCCGGCCTGACGGGAGTCCGACTGAACGGGCCGAGCTGTCGGAACACGGTCAGGTCCGATAATGGTCAGAAAGGCCCGGGTCAGTCGAGGAGGCCGAGATGATCATTCGAATCTGGGAGGCTCAGGTCTCCCCGCTCCGGGTCGAGGAGTTCTGCGCCCGGCTCGCCTCGACCGTCCTGCCGGACTTCGACCGCTGGGACGGCTTCCTCGGCGGCGAACTGCTGCGCGCGCTGGCCGACGGCGACCACCGGGTCCAGATGATCACCCGCTGGCGCGACGAGGAGGCCCTGCGCGCCTACGCCGGACCGATGTGGAAGATCCGACCGGTCTGGGCCGAGGGCGAACTCCACGAACTGGAGCACCCGCCGACGGTCGTCCACTACCACTCGCTGCGGCGCCTCGACGCGCTCCCCGGCGAGTGACCGCTCAGCCCCGCTGCACGGGAATGCCCCGGTCGGCCTTCACCTGCTTCATCGTCAGGTGCGAGTGCACCTGCGCGATGCCCGGCAGACCGGACAGCACATCGGTCACGAAACGCTCGTACGCGGCCAGATCCGCGACCGCGACCCGCAGCAGGTAGTCCGGATCGCCGAACAGCCGGTGCGCCTCCACCACCTCCGGCAGCTCCGCGACCCGACGCTCGAACTCGGCGACGGTCGACCGGTCCTCGTGCCGCATCACCACCGTCACGAACGGCTGGAACCCGCACCCGACCGCCGCCGGATCGAGCTGCGCGCGGTAGCCGCGGATCACCCCCTGCTGCTCCAACTGGCGCACCCGGCGCAGACACGGCGACGGCGTCAGCCCGACCCGGTCGGCGAGTTCGGCGTTGGTGAGCCGGCCGTCCTGCTGGAGCTCGTGGAGGATTCTGCGGTCGAGGCGGTCCATGGCGCAATATTCTGCCCCACGAGCGGGCTGACCAGCGAAAACGGGACATCGGCTGCCAGTGCCCAACGGATAGCGTCCTGGACGTCGCCCCCACCCCTCGAACGCGAAACCGAAGGTGCCATGGACCCGCACGCCCTGTTGCTCTTCCTCGGCGTGGACCTGCTGCTGGTCTGCACCCCCGGCCCGGACTGGATCTACATAGCCGCCCGCGGCCTCGGCCAGGGCCGCACCGCCGCCCTCACCGCCGTCGCCGGCGTCTGCGCCGGCTACGCCGTGCACACCCTGCTCTCCGCCGCGGGCCTGGCCGCCGCGCTGCGGGCCCTGCCGGCCCTGCTCCCCGCGCTGCGCCTGGCCGGCGCGGGCTACCTGGCGTTCCTCGCCGTCACCATGCTGATCGGCCTGCGCCGCGGCGGCCCCGCCGGGAGCCTCGCCGCCGCCGGCCCGCAGCCCACCCCCGTGGTGCTGCGGCAGTCCCTGCTCACCGCCCTGCTCAACCCCAAGGGCCTGCTGCTCTACCTCTCCCTCGTCCCGCAGTTCGTCACCCCCGGCGCCGCCCTCCCCGTCGGCGCCCAGGTCGCCGCCCTCGGCGCCGTCAACGTCCTGTGCTGCGCCGCCGTCTACACCGCGGTGGCGCTCACCACCGTCCGTCTCGCGGCCCGGCTCACCACCACGGAGACCGCGGCCCGCCGCCTCTCCGCGGTCTCCGCGGTTCTCCTCCTCGCCGTGGCGGGCGTGACAGCCGCAGCCTGACGATTCGTCAGGACGCCCGCCCGCTCACGGTCCGCCCTGGCCCGGTCCGCGCTCCGGTGCGGTGGCCGTGTCGAGGGCGGTGAGGGCGGCGTGGAGGGTGAGGAGGTCGGGGCCCCGGGCGGTGTCGAGGCCGGTGAGGGCGGTGGTGCGGCGGAGGCGGTAGTCGACGGTGTTGGGGTGGACCAGGAGGCGGGCGGCGGTGCGGCGGCGGTCGAGGCCGCAGGCGAGGAAGGCCCGGACGGTGTCGAGGAGTTCGGGGCGGTCGGCGAGCGGGGCGAGGAGGGCGGCGAGTGCGTCGTGGGCCGGGCCGGGGCGGCTGAGCTGGTGGGCGAGCAGGACGTCGTCGAGCAGGTGCAGCCCGGGTCCGCGGCCGGTCGCGGCGGCGACCTGCCGGATCTCGGCGGCCAGCCGGACGGCGTCGGCCACCGCCGGGGGCGGCGCGGCCGTCGCGCCGACGACCAGCGGTGCGCCGCAGGCCCGGGCGAGGCGCTCGACCAGCGCGGCCAGCGCGTCCCGGGAGAGCGGGGCGGGCAGCAGCACCGTCCCCCCGTCGTCGGCCAGTGCGGCCAGCGGGGCGCCGTCCGGGTGGCGGCGCTCCAACTCGGCGCGCAGGCGGCGGAGTTTGCGGCGGGCCGCGACCGAGCGGTTGACGCCCGGGCGTGACTCGTCGGGGTGCGGGCCGATCGCCAGCGAGAGCACGACGTAGCGGGCGGGGAGCCGGAGGCCGGCCCGGTCGGCGGCGGCGCGCGGGTCGCCGCCCTCCAGCAGACGGGACAGCAGGGCCTGCCGGGCGACCTGTGCGTCGCCGAGCGCGGTCTGCCGTTCCTGCACGTAGCCGGTGGCGACCGCGCAGCTGACCGCCCGCAGCCAGCCGAGCAGGCGGTCCTGCGCGGTGGCGACGTCGGGCAGGTCGGCGGGGGCGGCCTCGGCGAGCAGGCGGGCGGCGCACAGTTGCGCGCCGAGGTGGTACGCGCCGACCACCGACTCCAGCGGGACGCCTTCGTCCGCCCGCCGCGCGGACGACTCGCGGATCCGGTCGAGTTCGTCCTCGCCGGGCAGCTGACCGGTGCGCAGGACATCGGCGAACGCCCGGATGCCGCGCTCGACCTGACGGGCGATCTCGCCGCGGAGCTGTTCGGGCGGCATCGCGTGGTAGGCCGGGAGGCGGTCCAGCAGCCGGGTCGTCACCTCGACGGCGAGCCCGGGGGCCAGGGCGAGCAGTCGCAGGTGGACCGGGGTGCCGCCGAACTGCGGTTCGGGCACGGCGAGTTCGGCGTTGGGTGCGGTCACAGTCGACCTCGCTAATCTCTGTGCAGCGGCCCGGCGACGTGGCGGGTCGACGCGTCCATGATGGTTTCCCCGGAGGTTACCTACCCGTAGGTAACTCGCGCGATCCCCCACCGACCCCCCGTCGGACCGCGCATCCCACCCCCAGCCGGACACCGTCAGAAACGGGAGAGCCATGTACCGAGCCGTCGCCCGGACGATCGCCACCGCCCTCGCCGCCGCCGCTCTCGCCACCGCGGCCCCCGCCGGCACCGCCTCGGCGGCCACCGACGGGTTCTACACGTACGACGGCAGCGCCCCGCTGTCCTCGCTCGCCCCCGGCACCGTGCTGAAGACCCGCACCCTGGCGTACCACCTGCTCGGCATCCCGACCCCGGTGCAGGCCGTCCAACTGCTGTTCCGCACCACCGACGCGCAGGGCCGCCCGTCCGCCGGGGTGACCACCGTGGTGCGGGGCCTGGGCAGCGACGGGTCGAAGGCGGTGTCGTACCAGTCCTTCTACGACTCGCTGAACCCGGCCGACTCCCCGTCCCGGGCGATCGCCGGCGGCCTCACGCTCGGCGGGGCGATTCCCAACGCGGAAGCGCTGTTCGTGGTGCCGTTCCTGCTCCAGGGCTACGACGTGGTGATCCCCGACACCGAGGGGCAGACCGCCGACTTCGCCGCCGGGCCCGAGTACGGCACCACCACGCTGGACTCGATCCGCGCCGTCTCCGGCTCCTCGGCGACCGGCATGAACGCGGACACCCGGTTCGGCCTGCTCGGCTACTCCGGCGGCGCGATCGCCACCAACTGGGCCGCCGCCCTCGCCCCCGGCTACGCGCCGGACGTCAACCGCCGCCTGGTCGGCTTCGCCGAGGGCGGCCTGCTGGTCGACCCCGCGCACAACCTCAAGTACGTGGACGGCGGGGTGGTCTGGCCCGGCGTCATCCCGATGGCGATCATCGGCGTGGCCCGCGCCTGGGACCTCGACCTGACGCCGTACCTGAGCGACTACGGCAAGCAGGTGTACGCCAGGATGCAGGACGCCTCGATCGTCAACGCGCTCGGCCAGTACTCCGGCCTGACCTGGAAGAAGCTCGCCAGGCCGGAGTACTCCGACCCGAACTCGGTGCCCCCGTTCCTGGCCGCCGTCAACAAGGTCAACCTCGGTTCGGCCGCCACCCCCACCGTCCCCGGCTACCTCGCCCAGGGCAACGCCGGCGTACTGGAGGGCACGTACAGCAACCTGCCCGGCATCGGCACCGGCGACGGCGTGATGGTGGCCGGCGACGTCCGCGCCCTGGCCCGGCAGTACTGCGCCACCGGCAACCGGCGGATCGCCTACCAGCAGTACGACCTGCTCAGCCACCTCGGCACGGCCGCCCCGTGGGCGCCCACCGCCGTCGCTTACCTGAACGACCGGTTCGCCGGGAAGAGCGCGCCCAGCGACTGCGGCCACATCCCGGCCGGCAACTCGCTGGCCCCCGAACAGCCCCGGTAGACGACGAAGGGCCCGCCTCCCGGCGGGCCCGACTCGTCGGCGCGTGCTCAGAGCTCGCGCGGGTACAGCTTCGCGCCGCGGCGGATCTGCAGCGCCGCGAGGATCTCGGTCAGGCCGATCGCCAGCAGCGCGACGGCGGCCAGGATCGCCAGCGCGGTGATCGAGTGCGCGGGAAAGACCATCAGCAGGACGCCCGCCAGCAGGTACAGCGCGCCGATGAACCCCTGCCAGCCGCGGGCCGGCATCAGCGGGTCGGAGGCCACCGCGGCGAGGTGCGTGATGCCGCGGAACAGCCAGCCGATGCCGATCCACAGCGCCAGCAGCAGGATCGACTGGGCGGCCGAGCGGAAGCACAGCAGGCCCAGCAGCACACAGATCGCGCCGCTGACGAACGCCAGCACCCGCAGCGCCGTCGCCACGTGCGTGCCGAACGCGGCGACCAGCTGCACGATGCCGATCACCACCAGGTACACGCCGAACAGCACCCCGACCACCCACAGCGTCTGCTTCGGCCAGACCAGGATCACGATGCCCAGCGCCAGCGAGATCAGACCGCCCGCCAGCACCACCTGCCAGGCCAGCCGGGCCAGTTGCTGGAACGGTCCGACCAGCCCTGGACGGTCGTCGGTCCGATAAGGGTCTGCCATGGCTCCTCCGGGGTTGCCGCTGCGGAACAGGGATCGGCCACCAGCCTCGTCGCCCGCCCCGCCCCGGGCGCGCCGGACTGCTCCGAACGGGTGGGCCTCCCCGTGCCGATCCGATACCGTCCGTTCACCCGGACGTCCTGACGGGGCGTCTACCATCTGACGCTATGACGGATCAGGGGCGGGGGAGCCCACAGTCCTCGGTGGGGGACAGCGGCGGGGCCGGGCCGATCGAGGGCCACTACATCGTCTGCGGCGGCAACTCGATCGCGCACCGGCTGATCCTCGAACTCACCGAACAGTACGAAGTGCCCGTGGTCGCCGTGGTGCCCGACCGCTCGCGCGAACACGCGCCCGCCATCGCCCGGTTACCCGGCGTCGCGGCCGTGCTGGAGTACGCCACGCTCACCGGCGAGGCCCTGGAGGCGGCCGGCGTCGAACGGGCCCGCGGCATCGCGATGATGGACGGCACCGACCAGGAGAACATCCACGCCGCGCTGGCCGCCGAGAACCGCAACCACGGAGTGCGGATCGTACTGCGGATCTTCAACCAGCGGCTCGGCGAGCACCTGGAGAAACTCCTCCCCAACTGCGCGGCGCTGTCCGCCTCCGCCACCGCCGCACCCGCCTTCGCCAACGGCGTCCTCGGCCGCCCGCACACCGTCGAGGTCGGCGGACGCCACCTGTACGTCGCCTACGACGAGGACATCCGCAGCGACCAACTCTGCCTGGTGGCCGACCGGATCGACCGCCAGGACCTGTCCCGGCTGCGGCTGCTGCCCGCCACCGGCGGCCGGGCCGCCGACTTCATCCGGATCGCCGAACGCTTCGGCAGCGGCGAAGGCCCGATCGAACTCGGCCGCCCCGACCTGGCCCCCGCCCGCGAACCCGGCGGCCTCGCCGCCCTGCAGCCCCTGGACGCCGAACCGCCGCTGCGCCAGCCGCTGCGCAGGCGGATCAAGTGGTGGCTGCTGGACAGCCTCAAGTACTTCACCAACACCCGGCTGCGGGTCATCCTGATCACCGCGTTCGCCGCGATCGTGGTCGGCGCCGCCGTGCTCTACTACCGCACCCAGCACCCGCCCGGCCTCGGCTGGACGCTCTACTCGACACTGCTGGACGCGGCCGGCGCCGCCCAGCCCGACCTGCCCACCGACCAGGCCCTCGGCGACCCGTGGGCCCGGGCCGCCCAGGTGCTGATCACCTTCTGCGGCATCACCTTCGTCCCGCTGGTCACCGCCATCGCGGTCGAGGCCCTCGCCAGCGGCCGCCGCGGCCTGCCCCGCCCGCCCGGCGCCCGCACCCGCGACCACGTCATCGTGGTCGGCCTCGGCAACGTCGGCACCCGGGTCGCCACCCTGATCCACGGCACCGGCCTGCCCGTGGTCTGCCTGGAACGCGACCCGCAGGCCCGCGGCATCGCCGCCGCCCGGGCCCTCGGCATCCCCGTCCTGATCGGCGAAGGCCCGCTGGAGGCCCAGCTCAAGCAGGCCCGGGTCAAGCACGCCCGGGCGGTCGCCGCCGTCACCTCCGACGACGCCGCCAACCTGGAAGCCGCCCTGGAGGCCCGCGCCGTCCGGCCCGAAGTCCGCATCGTGGTCCGCCTGTTCGACGACGACTTCGCCCACCACGTGTACGCCACCCTCGGCAACGTCGCCTCCCGCTCGGTCTCCTACCTGGCCGCGCCCGCGTTCGCGGCCGCCCTGATGGGCCGTGAAGTCCTCGGCACCCTCTCGGTGTTCCGGCACGTCCTGCTGGTCGCCGAACTCACCGTCGAGGAGGGCTCCGCGCTGGAGGGCCGGAACGTCGGCGACCTGGAGGCGGCCGGCGGCGTCCGCGTCGTCGCCGTCCGGCTGCACCGCCACGCCCACACCTACCAGTGGAACTTCGCCGACCGCTCCCGCCGCCTCGCACCCGGCGATCACATCGTCGTGGCGGCCACCCGGTCCGGCCTGGCCCGTATCATCCAGTAGCCATCCAGTAGCCGGAACGGTTCGCCAATCCGGCTTTCCGGCCACGAATCTGACGGGGCGTCGATGATCAGTGCGGTTCTGAACGGCAACGCCGGGTTGATACCGGTCTTCCTGGTGCTGGCTCTGCTGCTCGGCGCCGCCGCATGGTGGTCGGCCGGGCGTCGCGGCCTGCCGCGCTGGTCCGCCGTGCTGCTCGGCGTCTCGCTGGCCGGCGAGCTGGCCGCCACCCTGTACCCGACCATGAGCGGTGGCAGCCAGCACCCGAACTGCGCCTGGGGCGCGAGCCTCGGCTTCACCCTCAACAGCACGCAGGGCCAGCTCAACCTGCTGATGTACGTCCCGCTCGGCCTGTTCGCGGTGCTGACGTTCGGCCGTCCCGTGCTGGTCTCCGTCGGCGTCCTCGCACTGACCGGCGTCACCGAGACCGTCCAGGGCCTGCTGCCGGCCATCGGCCGCGCCTGCGACAGCGGCGACCTCGCCGCCAACGCGCTCGGCGGCCTGATCGGCGTGCTGCTCGGCTGCGCGGTGCGCCTCGCCCGGCGCCGCCGGATACGGCCCGGCGGGCGGGAGTTGGCGTTCAGCTCCGCGCTGGCCGTGGCGATCGGGGCGCCGGTGCTGGCCCTGCAGTTCATGGTGCTGGAACCGACCGTCGCGACCGGCCTGTCGGCGGCGACCCGTGCGCAGCGGGAACTCGCGGCCCACGACGCCGAGTTGCTGTTCGGCCCCGGCACCCGGGTGATCGCGGTGCAGGACGAGTTGGACGGGCCCGGGATCGAACGGGTGATCGTCACCCTCGACCACCAGTACTTCACCCTGGACTGGCCGTCCGGCCGACTGCTCAATCTCGGCGGATTCCTCCTGCCCGAGCCCGACCCGGACCCCGCCACCGACCAGCAGGCCCGGCAGGCCGCCGACCGCTTCCTCGCCCAGTGGCACCCCGACCAGAACCTCACCGGCGAACCGCAGTTCGCCCCCCGCGGCGGGGACGGCGGACGCCGACGCTTCACCTACGCCTACGACACCGGGCCGATCCACGTGGACGTCGACCGCACCAACCAGGTGGTCGCCTTCGGCCAGGACTGACCGGACGGCCAGGACCGACCGGACGGCCCGAAGGCGGACGGCCCGAGAGGCGGACGGCAGCGTGTCGGCCCGCACCCGGCCAGGAGCTTCCGGCCGGGAACGCGGTTCGCCGAGCCCGCAGGTGAGCGACCGTCAGCCTTTTGCCGCTGCGGTGCGACTACTTCCGCTGCATGGACAGGTAGCAGCGGCCGTAGTACTCCACGGGCTCGCACAGCATGCTCGGGGACGAGGCCCCGTACACGTCCATGGTTGTGGAGTCGTTCAGGACGATGCTCTGACCCCGGCCGTTGTCGGAGGTCTCCTTGAGCGTCCAGTGCCCCGACAGGTAGGCGGGCGGCCGGGAGCTCCAGATCCGGTTCGGGTCCTCGCCGATGAAGTTGGTGCGGTACTGGCCGTCCGGTCGGAGCTCCAGCACCCTGCCGTCGACGCCGGTCCACGTCCCGACGAGGGCCCGGTCGGAGGGGGCGGGCGGCGCCCAGCGCTGTTCGGCCCGGTAGCAGGCGAGGCCCCACGTCACCCCGGTGGTCAGGAGCGCGGCCCCGGCGAGTGCGGCGCCGACGCGCTGCCACTGCGCCCGTTCGCGCGCCTTCAGCGCGAAGGAGAGGGCGACGAGCAGCGCCTGGAGCGGCCACAGGAAGGCGAGCAGCATGGCCAGGTCGCACCGGGCCAGCCAGGCGAGGGAGCTGTGCCCGCCGCGAAGCGGTGCGAGGCCCGCGCCGACGAGGCCGGTGAGCGCCGCGCCGACCGCCCAGGCCGTCGTGACGTCGAGGTACCGGTCGAACCCGGCGGCGTCCGCCGGCTGCGGGCCGCTCCCGTCGACCAGGCGGAGCAGACCCCATCCCAGCACCACGACGATCCCGAGGCAGGCGAGCACCCCGCAGCCGAACAGCGCCGTGCCGCGCGCCGATCGCGCCAAGACTGATTTCGTCACACCCGGAAGGTAGTGCGGATTCGCCCGGTGCGACCGAACGGGCCGTCCCTGGTACAGAACTGCGACACCGGTCTCCTGCTCGCCCCCGGAGGAGGGAGCAGGAACACCGCCGCCCCTGCGTGTTGGTGGACTACTTGTTGGTGGACTACTTGTTGGTGAACGAGGCCGGGCGCTTCTCGGCGAAGGCGGCCATGCCTTCCTTCTGGTCGGCGGTGGCGAAGGCGGCGTGGAAGAGGCGGCGTTCGAAGCGGACGCCCTCGGCGAGGGTGGTCTCGAAGGCGCGGTTGACGGATTCCTTCATCATGACGGCGGCGGGGAGGGACATCGCGGCGACGGTCTCGGCGACGGCCAGGGCCTCCGGGAGGAGCTGGTCGGCGGGGACGATCCGGGAGACCAGGCCGGCCCGCTCGGCCTCCTCGGCGTCCATCATGCGGCCGGTGAGACAGAGGTCCATGGCCTTGGCCTTGCCGACGGCCCGGGTGAGGCGCTGGGAGCCGCCGATGCCGGGGATGACGCCGAGCTTGATCTCCGGCTGGCCGAACTTCGCGGTGTCGGCGGCGATCAGGATGTCGCAGAGCATCGCCAACTCGCAGCCGCCGCCCAGCGCGTAGCCCGCGACGGCGGCGACGACGGGCTTGCGGAGGCGGCCGAGTTCGTCCCAGGGGCCGAGCCAGTCGTCGAGGTAGACGTCGGGGAAGCGGTTGTCCTGCATCTCCTTGATGTCGGCGCCCGCCGCGAAGGCCTTCTCGGAGCCGGTGACGACCATGGCGCCGATCTCCGGGTCACGGTCGAACGCCTTGGCCGCCGCCACCACCTCGGTCATCAACCGGGTGTTGAGCGCGTTGAGCGCCTTGGGGCGGTTGAGGGTGATGATGCCGACCCGGCCCTTGCGGTCCACCAGGATCGTTTCGTACTCGGTCATCGCCGCAAATCCTCTCCACGCTGAGCGGAACACTGACGCTGGATACGATCTCGGAACGCCGCCCCGGATGCCAGTCTCGACAGGCGAGACGATGGTCACCTCGTCAGTCCGAGGTCACCGCCCTCGGGGACGGCGAAGAACCGGGCGACGTCGTCCGTGCCGACCTCGGCGAGGGTGGCGGGGCTCCAGCGCGGGTTGCGGTCCTTGTCGACCACCTGGGCGCGGATGCCCTCGACCAGGTCGTGGTGGGCGAGGGCGGCGCAGGAGATCCGGTACTCCTGCTCCAGGGCGGCGGCCAGCGAGGGAAGGGCACGCGCCCGGCGCAGGGCGGCGAGGGTGACCTTGAGCATGGTGGGGGACTTGGCGAGCAGCTGCTCGGCGGCCTCCTTGGCCTCGGGCAGCCCGGCGGCCCGGAGGCGGTCGAGGATCTCCTCGACGGTGTCGGCGGCGTAGCAGTGGTCGATCCACCCGTGCTGCTCGGCGAGTTCGGACGCGGGGGCGGCCTCGGCGAGCGCGGCGAGGGCGGCGAGGGCGGCCACCGGGTCCGGCGCGGCGAGCAGTTCGGGCAGGGCGGAGGACGGGACGAAGTGGTCGGCGAAGCCGCAGTGCAGGGCGTCGCCGGCGGTCATGGTGGCGGCGGTCAGCGCGAGGTGGGTGCCGAGCTCGCCGGGGGCGAGGGCGAGCAGGCGGCTGCCGCCGACGTCGGGGACCAGGCCGATCCGGGTCTCCGGCATGGCGACGGCGGAGCGTTCGGTGACGATCCGGATCGCGGCGTGCGCGGACAGGCCGACGCCGCCGCCCATGGTGATGCCGTCCATCAGCGCGAGGTACGGCTTGGGGTAGCGGGAGATCAGCTCGTTGAGCGGGTACTCGACGCGGAAGAATGCCCGGCCGCCGGCCCCGCCGAGCTTGGCGTCGTCGTGGATGGCGCGGATGTCGGCCCCGGCGCACAGGCCGCGTTCGCCGGCGCCGGTGAGCAGCACGGCGGTGATCTCCTCGTCCGAGGCCCAGGCGTCCAGGGCGGCGCGGACGGTCTCCAGCATGCCGTGGGTCAGGGAGTTGAGGGCGCGTGGGCGGTTGAGGGTGATCCGGCCGGTGCGGCCGATCCGGTCGATCAGCACGTCCTGCTGGGTGTCCGTCGTCATCGCTGTCACCGCTCCGTCCCGGAAAGTACGACGATCTTCCCGTGCACGGTACCGGTCCGGTCGGGCGGCCCGGGGTGTCAGGGGGCAAGGGCGAGCTGCGGGTGCGCCGTTGACGCACCCGCAGCCCCGGTGGGGCGGATCAGCCGACGATCCGTCCGGTGACCTCGCCGAAGCCGACCCGCAGCCCCCCCGGGCCGGGGGCGGTGGCGCCGATGGTCACCTCGTCGCCGTCCTCCAGGAAGGTGCGCTCGGTGCCGTCGGGGAACTTCAGCGGGTGCTCGCCGTTCCAGGTCAGTTCGATCAGCGCGCCGCGGGTGTCCGGCTCGGGGCCGGAGACCGTGCCGGAGGCGTACAGGTCGCCGGTGCGCAGGCTGGCGCCGTTCGCGGTGAGGTGGGCCAGCTGCTGGGCGGCGGTCCAGTACATGGTGGCGAACGGCGGGCGGGAGACGGTGCGGCCGTTCAGCGCGACCTCGATCGCCAGGTCCAGGCCCCACGGCTCGCCGTCGCGGTCGTCCAGGTACGGCAGCGGCTCGACGTCGCGGGCCGGCGGGGCGATCCGGGCGTGCTGGAGCGCCTCCAGCGGCACCACCCAGGGGGAGACCGAGGTGGCGAAGGACTTGCCGAGGAACGGGCCGAGCGGCACGTACTCCCAGGCCTGGATGTCGCGCGCCGACCAGTCGTTGAGCAGGCAGACGCCGAAGACGTGGTCGGCGAAGTCGGCGAGCGGCACCGGCGTGCCCATGGTGCTGGGCGTGCCGACGACGAACGCGACCTCGGCCTCGATGTCGAGGCGGCGGCTCGGCCCGAACGAGGGGACGGCCTCGGTGGGGGCCTTGCGCTGGCCGTGCGGGCGGGTCACCGGGGTGCCGGAGACCACGATGGTGCCGGAGCGGCCGTGGTAGCCGATCGGGATGTGCTTCCAGTTCGGGGTGAGCGGGTCCGAACCGGGGCGGAAGATCTTGCCCAGGTTGGTGGCGTGGTGCTCGGAGGCGTAGAAGTCGACGTAGTCGGCGACCTCGAACGGCAGGTGCAGCTCGACGTCCGCCAGCTCCAGCAGGCAGGGCTCGACGGCGGCGCGGTGGGCGGCGTCGGTGAGCCACCCGGTGAGCGCCGCGCGCACCTGCTGCCAGGTCGAACGGCCCGCTGCCATCAGCGGGTTGAGCGTCCCGGCGGCGAGCAGGTCGAGCAGCTCGGACGGGCTGCCGACGGCGCGGGCGGCCGCGCCGGCGTCCAGCACCCGGTCGCCGACCCGGACGCCGATCCGGCGCTCGCCGGGCCGGTCGGCGGCGGTGAACACGCCGTAGGGGAGGTTGTGCACGCCGAACGGCGAGTCCGCGGGCAGATCGAGCCAGGTGGTGGTGGTCAAGAGTTCTCCAGGAGGCCGAGTCGGGCGAGGTCTTCCAACGGCTCGGCGATGCTACAGGTGCCGAAGGCGGTGAACGCGGAACGGATCCGGGCCCGCTGGTGCTCCGTCAGCGACTGCACGGCCGTCGCCAGCCGGGCCCCGTCGCGCTCGGCGAGCAGCTCGGCGGCCCGGTCGCGGTCCGAAGTCCCGGCGGCCAGCAGCACGTTGAGGAAGCCGTGGTGCTCGTAGCCGGTGCCCAGGTCGGTGTGCCGGACGGCGTTGTGCAGGCCCGCCGTGCACTTGTACGACAGCTCGCGCTCGGCGCACGCCACCTGGAACCCGGCGAGCTCCGCGACGCTCGGGAACGCCGCGAAACTCAGGCCGCCGGTACGGTACTTGGCGCGGTAGCGGGTGCCCGCCAGGGCGTCCAGCGCCTTTTCGACGTGCTCGGAGCGGGGCACCTCGACGGCCGCGGTGACGCCGTCCGGCAGCAGCGCGTCCAGCTCCGCCACCGTCGCCCGGACGTCCGTGCCGGCCACGTACTCGACGCCCGCCAGCGGCAGGCCGGCGGCGGCCTTCAGGGCCTCCGCCAGCCGGCCGGTCGGCACCGTCACCACGATCGGGAACTCCGGTGCCAGCAGCGCGAGTTCGGGCAGCTTGTCGACCGGTGCGAGCAGCGGGCCGACCGCCGTCGCGTACGGTGCGGCGCGGTGCGCCAGGTGCGCGGGGACGGCCTCGGCCAGCGGCAGGTCGCCGGGCGGGAAGACCGCCGCGTCGTCGAACAGCCCCCGGTACAGCTCGGGTACGTTCATCGCTTCGCCCAGGTCCATGCGTAGTTCGGGTCCTCGCTGGCGGTGGCGGCCTCGCCGAGCTCCAGCGGGCGGAAGGTGTCCACCATCACCGCCAGCTCGTCGAAGAACTCCACGCCGATCGAGCGCTCGTACGCGCCCGGCTGCGGGCCGTGGGTGTGGCCGCCGGGGTGCAGCGAGATCGACCCCTGTCCGATGCCGGAGCCCTTGCGGGCCTCGTAGTTGCCGCCGCAGTAGAACATCACCTCGTCGCTGTCCACGTTCGCGTGGTAGTACGGGACGGGGATCGACAGCGGGTGGTAGTCCACCTTGCGCGGCACGAAGTTGCAGATCACGAAGTTGTTGCCCTCGAACACCTGGTGGGCCGGCGGCGGCTGGTGCACCCGCCCGGTGATCGGCTCGAAGTCCGAGATGTTGAACGCGTACGGGTACAGGCAGCCGTCCCAGCCCACCACGTCGAACGGGTGGTTGGGCACGGTGTAGCGGGTGCCGACCACGCCGCCCGGGCCGCGGTGCTTGACCAGCACGTCCACCTCGCCGCCCTCGACCAGCAGCGGCCCCTCGGGCCCGCGCAGGTCGCGCTCGCAGTAGGGGGCGTGCTCCAGCAGCTGCCCGTACTTGGAGAGGTAGCGGCGGGCCGGGGTGATGTGGCTGTTCGCCTCGATGCAGTAGGCGCGCAGCGGCTCGTCACCGGTCGGCACCCAGCGGTGGGTGGTGGCCCGGGGGATGATCACATAGTCGCCCCGGCCGACCGTCAGGGTGCCGAAGACCGTCTCCAGCACGGCCGTTCCCGACTCCACGTACACGCACTCGTCGCCCAGCCCGTTGCGGTACAGCTCGCTGGGCGAGCCGGCCGCGACGTAGGAGATCCGCACGTCCGCGTTGCCGAGCACCAGCCGGCGGCCGGTGACGGCGTCCGCCGACTTCCACTCCTGGCCGGGGAACAGCTCGTGCAGCTTCAGGTGACGAGGGAGCAGCGGGAGGTTCGCGGTGGTGGACTGGTCCGGCAGCTCCCACACCGCGGCGGCCGTCACCGCCGACGGGATGTGCCGGTGGTACAGCAGCGAGGAGTCCGAGAAGAACCCCTCCTCGCCCATCAGCTCCTCGTAGTAGAGGCCCCCCTCGGGGGTGCGGTGCTGGGTGTGCCGCTTGGGCGGCACCGAGCCCAGCTGCCGGTAGTACGCCATCGTCCCGCTTCTCCCTCGTCGCCCTGGTTCCGACTGACCGTCAGAGGTTGCCGCGCCGGTCCTGCTCGCGCTCGATCGCCTCGAACAGCGCCTTGAAGTTGCCCTTGCCGAAGCCCAGCGAACCATGCCGCTCGATGAACTCGTAGAAGACGGTCGGCCGGTCGCCGATCGGCTTGGTGAAGATCTGCAGCAGGTAGCCGTCCTCGTCGCGGTCGACCAGGATGCCGCGCGACTTCAGCTCCTCGATCGGGACGCGGACCTTGCCGATCCGCTCGCGCAGCTCCGGGTCGTCGTAGTACGAGTCCGGGGTGTTCAGGAACTCCACGCCGCGCGAACGCAGCACGTCGACGGTGGTGAGGATGTCGTTGGTGGCCAGCGCCATGTGCTGGCAGCCCGGGCCGGTGTAGAACTCCAGGTACTCGTCGATCTGCGACTTCTTCTTGGCGATCGCGGGCTCGTTCAGCGGGAACTTCACCCGGTGGTTGCCGCTCGCGACGACCTTCGACATCAGCGCCGAGTAGTCGGTGGCGATGTCGTCGCCGACGAACTCCGCCATGTTCACGAAGCCCATCACCCGGTTGTAGAACGACACCCACTCGTCCATCTTGCCGAGCTCGACGTTGCCCACCGCGTGGTCCAGCGCCTGGAACAGCCGCTTCGGCGCGCCCTCGGGGCGGACCACGGTGGACTCCTTGGCGACGTAGCCCGGCAGGTACGGGCCGGTGTAGCGGGAGCGGTCGATCAGGGTGTGGCGGGTCTCGCCGTACGCGGCGATCGCGGCGCGGCGGACGGTGCCGTGCTCGTCGGAGACGTCGTTCGGCTCCTCCAGGATGGTGGCGCCCTGGGCGCGGGCGTGCTCGATGCACTTGTCCACGTCCGGGACCTCCATCGCCAGGTCGACGACGCCGTCGCCGTGGCGGCGGTGGTGGTCCAGCAGCGGGCTGTCCGGCAGCACGCCGCCCTTGATCACGAAGCGGCAGGAACCGGAGCGCAGCACGAAGGCCTTGCGGTCGCGGCGGCCGGTCTCCGGGCCGGAGTAGGCGACCAGCTCCATGCCGAACACGGCCTGGTAGAACTGCGCCGTCTGGGTCGCGTTGCCGACCACGAAGACGACCGCGTCCTGGGCGGTCACCGGGAACGGGTCGGTCGAGGCGTCGTACTCGACCAGGCCCACCAGAGTGCGCAGCTGCTCGGCCGTCAGTCCGGCCTGCAGCTCCTCGGGCGTCAGTTCAACAGCGGCGTCGGCGGTCATGGGGGATTCCTCCACGTCGAGTCGGGTTGCGAGGAGCTTCCTCCTGCTCGGTGAGGTGGGCAACAGGTCCGATTCCGGCTGCTCAATGTGTACAAGGTGAGTAGCCGGGGGCGGGTCCGACTGGGCGGATTGCTCAATGCCCGGCCCGATCCCCGCCCTGTTGACGCACCGTGAGGTACCGGGCGAACCAGTGGGCGGCCAGGTCGGCGACCGCCTCCAGCGCCCCCGGCTCCTCGAACAGGTGGCCCGCACCGGGGACGATCTGCAGGGCGCTCTCGCAGCGCAACTCGGAGTGGGCCTGCCGGTTCAGCTCCACCACCTCGTCGTCCGCGCCGCCCACGATCAGCAGCGTCGGCGCGGTCACCAGCGGAAGCCGGGCCTGCGCCAGGTCCGGACGGCCGCCGCGGGAGACGATCGCGCCCGGCGCGGCGTCCGGTTCGGCGGCCGCCCACAGCGCCGCGGCCGCGCCGGTGCTGGCCCCGAAGTAGCCGAACGGCAGGCCCGCCAGCGGCGGGTGACGGCGCACCGTCCGGGTGGCCTCGGCGAGCCGGCCGCCCAGCAGGCCCGGGTCGAACACCTTCCAGCGGTCCTCCGCCTCCTGCGGCGTCAACAGGTCGAACAGCACCGTCGCCAGGCCCTCCCGGTGCAGCCGCTCGGCGACCCGCCGGTTGCGCGGACTGTCCTTGCCCGAACCGCTGCCGTGCGCGAACAGCACCACGCCGACCGGGTGCCCGGGCACCGCGATGGCGGCCGGGCCGGTCGGGAAGGCCAGCTCGTGGGTCTCGACGGCCGGCCGGCCCGGCCGGTTCGCCGCCGCCAGCGCGGCCAGCACCTCGGCGTCCTCGACCTGCCGGAAGTCCCGGTAGAACTCGCCGACGGCCAGGAACCGGGACGGGGCGTGCACCGCGACGAACGCGTCCGCCGCGCCCGCCAGCCGGGACGTCCAGTCGTGCGGGGCGACCGGCACCGCCAGCACCACCCGCGCCGCGCCGCGGTCCCGCACCAGCCGGCAGGCCGCCAGCGCCGTCGAACCCGTCGCCACCCCGTCGTCCACCACCAGCACGGTGCGCCCGGCGAGCGGCTCGGGCGGCCGGCCCTCCCGGTACGCGGCGGCCCGGCGGGCCAGCTCGGCCCGCTCCCGGGCCTCCACCGCCGCGAACTCCTGCGGCGTGACGCCCACCGCGTCCACCACCGTCTGGTTGACCACCCGGGCGCCGTCCTCGCCGACCGCGCCCATCGCCAGCTCCGGCTGCCCCGGGACGCCGACCTTGCGGATCACGCACACGTCCAGCGGCGCGCCCAGTGCCGCCGCCACCTCCACGGCCACCGGCAGGCCGCCGCGGGGCAGCGCCACCACGACGGGGGGCCGCGCGTCGGCGCCGAGGGCGGGGGAGTCGGTGAGGGCGGCGGCGAGTGCGCGGCCCGCGTCGGTCCGGTCGGTGAAGTGCATGGCGGAACCTCTCCGTCCTCCACCGTACGCGCGCCCGGAGGGGGCGGAGAGGTCGGAACAGGAGGGGACGGAGCAGGACAGAACGGGTGATAAGTAAAAAATAAGGATTAACCGGCGGATAGCGTTAGTTTCGCCGCAGACCGGGTAGCGACCAAGTGGTTTCGCATTGGCCTGACAAGGAGGAGGTGATCCAGGTGTCTACCCAGCTGCCGTCGGGCATGGAGCATCACCCGGACATCCTGGAGATGCGTGAACACGCCGAACGGGCGACCAACACCACCGCAGGGCAGGGATCGGAAGCACTGGCGATCTGCGCCGGCCTGTTCCTTGCCATCTCGCCGTGGGTGGTCGGCTTCAGCGGCTTCACAGGCCTGGCCATCAGCAACCTGGTGCTCGGTATCGCCTACACGGTTCTGATGGCGGGCTACGGCCCGGCATGGGGCCGCACGCACGCACGCGCCTGGGCCTGCGCGGTCATCGGCGTGTGGACGATCATCGCGCCCTGGGCCGTCAACGGCGGAGCGCACATCCGCCGGACCATCCTGACCAACGTGATCACCGGCGGCGTCATGACGCTGCTGGCGCTGGCCGCGGTCGGCCTGGTGTTCGCCGGAGCTTCCGGCGCGGCCTCGCGACGGCACCGCCACTGATCGTCGCGCGACCTCCCGTCCGCCCCGGCCCGACCGGCCGGGGCGGACGCATGCCTGGCGGACGCATGCCTGGCGGACGCATGCCTGGCGGACGCGTGCCGCCCGGGCGCACGCCGGGGCGGTGTCCCGGTCAGTCCTGCCCGGCGGGGCGGGTCATCCGCAGCACGTCGAGGGCCTCGTCGAGCTGGGCCTCGGTGAGCAACCCCCGGTCCAGGTAGCCGCGTTCGACGACGACCTGGCGGATGGTCTTGCGTTCGGCCAGCGACTGCTTGGCGACCTTCGCGGCCTGCTCGTAGCCGATGTACCGGTTGAGCGGCGTCACCACGGACGGGGAGGACTCGGCGTACTCCCGGGTGCGCTCGGCGTTCGCGGTGATGCCGGTGACGGTGCGGTCGGCCAGCAGGCGGGCCGCGTTGGCGAGCAGGCGGACCGACTCCAGCACGTTGCGGGCGATCACCGGGAGCATCACGTTCAGCTCGAAGTTGCCGCTCGCGCCGGCCACCGTGACGGTGGTGTCGTTGCCGATGACCTGCGCGGCGACCATCAGCACCACCTCGGGCAGCACCGGGTTGACCTTGCCCGGCATGATCGAGGAACCCGGCTGGAGGTCTGGCAGGTTGATCTCGGCCAGGCCGGTGCGCGGGCCGGAACCCATCCAGCGCAGATCGTTGGCGATCTTGGTGAAGCCGGTGGCGATCGTCCGCAGCTGGCCGCTCAGCTCGACCAGGCCGTCGCGCGCGCCCTGCGCCTCGAAGTGGTTGCGGGCCTCGGTCAGCGGCAGGCCGGTGGCCCGGGCGACTTCGGCGATCACCGCGGCGGAGAACCCGGCCGGGGTGTTGATGCCGGTGCCCACCGCCGTTCCGCCGAGCGGCAGTTCGGCCACCCGGGGGAGCGCGGCCGTCAGCCGCTCCACGCCGTAGCGGACCTGCGCCGCGTAGCCGCCGAACTCCTGGCCGAGAGTGACGGGCGTGGCGTCCATCAGGTGCGTGCGGCCGGACTTCACCACCTCGGCGAACTCCCCGGCCTTCGCCTCCAGCGCCCCCGCCAGGTGCTCCAGCGCCGGGATCAGCTCCTGCACCACGGCCCCGGTGGCCGCGATGTGGATCGAGGACGGGAACACGTCGTTGGACGACTGCGAGGCGTTGACCTGGTCGTTCGGGTGCACGGGACGGCCCAGGCGCTCGCCCGCCAGGGTGGCGATCACCTCGTTGGCGTTCATGTTCGACGAGGTGCCGGAGCCGGTCTGGAACACGTCCACCGGGAATTCGCCGTCCCAGCGGCCCTCCGCGACCTCCTCGGCCGCCGAGCGGATCGCCTCCGCGACCGGCTCCTCCAGCACCCCGAGGCGCGCGTTCACCACGGCCGCCGCGGCCTTGATCCGGGCCAGCGCCGCGATGTGGGCGCGCTCCAGGCGCTGGCCCGACACCGGGAAGTTCTCGACCGCGCGCTGCGTCTGCGCCTGCCACTTGGCCGCCGCCGGCACCCGGACCTCGCCCATCGAGTCGTGCTCGGTCCGCCAGCCCTGCTCGTTCCTGCTGTCCGCCATGGTTGGGACACCTCCTGGACCCGTCAGCCTTCCACGGCCGCCGGGCATTCCCGCCGCGTCGCACCCGCGTGTCGGCCCGTGCCACCCCCCACGGCGGCACGGACCGGCGGCACGGACCATCGGTGCCGACCGGCGGCCCGGACCGGCGGCGCCGACGGCCCGGGCGGAGGTCAGCCGTGGTACGAGGCGATGATCTTGGTGAAGGCGTAGGCGGACTGGCTGATGCCGCTGCAGGTGTCGCCCGCGGAGGTGCCGGACGGGCACTGGCGGTCGCGGTTGACCGCCCAGAAGGTGAAGCGGGCCAGGTGGTGGGCCTTGGCGTAGTCGAGCACGGTGGTGAAGTCGGCGGTGGAGACCGTCTCGTCGGACTCGTCGGTCTTCCCGTTCATCGAGGAGATCCCGATGTGCTTGTACGCCGTCGCCGAGTCGTAGCCGTACGCGCTCGCCACTGTGTTCTTCAGGCCGTCGGCGGCCTTGGTGGAGACGCTGCCCATGGTGCCGCTGTGGCCGCCGAAGTCGAACGGCATGATCGTCCAGCCGTCCACCGCGAGGCCGGCCGCCGCGCCCTTCTTGACCAGGTCGGTGCCGTCCGAGTCCGGGCCGGTGGGGGTGGTGCCGAAGGTGACGTACACCTTCAGGTTCGGGTTGTTGGTCTTGACCGTCTTCAGCGCGCCGATCACCCGCTGGCGGACCGTCGCGTTGGACGCCTCGGTGTTCTCGATGTCGATGTCGATCGCCTTCAACTGGTAGGCGTCGATCACCTTCTGGTACGCGCCGGCCAGCGCGGAGGCCGAACTGCACTTCTCGCCCAGCTTGTTGCCGTCCCAGCCGCCGAAGGACACCACCACGTCGCCGCCGGCGGCGCGGATCGCGTTGACGGTGCTCTGGTCGCTGCCGCCGGTGAGCGCCCGGGAGCCGTCCCACTTCGGGTTGCAGCCGCCGTCGGAGAGCATGAACGCCAGCGTGAACTGGGTGACGCCGGTGGCCTGCATCACCTGCACCGGGTTCTGCGGGCTGCCCCAACCCAGGTACTCGTACGGGGCGTTCAGGCCGACCGGGTCGGGGGAGGCGGCCTGCCCGGCGGGGGCCAGGGCGAGCGCGCCGGCCGACAGGGCGGCGGTGGCGGCGAGGGCGAGGAGCGGACGGGCGAGGGCGGGCTTGGCCATGGGTCACCGTTCCGGGAGTCGCGGGGTTCGGCCGGGCGGGGCGTCCGGCCGCTCAACTGTTAGGAAAGTTTCCTTATTTGACAGGGAATCAGCTCGCCCTGTTCGCGTCAAGACTCCGGGCCGGGCGGGCGGCATACTCCTCGGTAGCCCCGTTCCCCGCAACCCTCCGAGGAGCCCGCCCGATGGCCGCCACGCCCGCCGCGAAGAACGAATCCGCCTCCCGTCGCCCCGACCCGCTCGACCTGCTCGGCGTCGACGAACTGCTCACCGACGACGAGCGGTTGATCCGCGACACGGTGCGCGCCTTCACCGACCGGCAGATCCGTCCGCACCTCGCCGACTGGTTCGAGCGCGGCACCTTCCCGGTCCGCGAGATCGCCCCCGAACTCGGCAAGCTCGGCGTCCTCGGCATGCACCTCGACGGCTACGGCTGCACCGGCTCCACCGCCACCGAGTACGGCGTCGCCTGCATGGAACTGGAGGCCGCCGACTCCGGGCTGCGCAGCTTCGTCTCGGTGCAGGGCTCGCTCGCCATGCGCTCCGTCCACGCCTTCGGCTCCGAGGAGCAGAAGTTGCGCTGGCTGCCGGAGATGGCCGCCGGACGGGCCGTCGGCTGCTTCGGCCTGACCGAGCCCGAGGTCGGCTCCGACCCCGCCGCGATGCGCACCCGGGCCCGCCGCGACGGCAGCGACTGGATCCTCGACGGCGCCAAGATGTGGATCACCAACGGCTCGGTCTCCGACGTCGCCGTGGTCTGGGCCGCAACCGAGGACGGCGTGCGCGGCTTCCTCGTCCCGCAGGGCACCCCCGGGTTCACCGCCCGCGACATCCCCGGCAAGCTCTCCCTGCGCGCCTCCGTCACCAGCGAACTCGCCTTCGACGGCGTCCGGCTGCCCGCCGAGGCGATGCTGCCCGAGGCCCGCGGCCTGCGCGCCCCGCTGTCCTCGCTCGGCGAGGCCCGCTACGGCATCCTGTGGGGCACCGTCGGCGCCGCCCGCGACTGCTACGCCGCCGCCGTCGACTACGCCCGCGACCGCGAACAGTTCGGCCGACCGCTCGGCGGCTTCCAGCTCACCCAGCAGAAACTCGTCGACATGGCCCTCGAACTGGAGAAGGCCTACCTGGTCGCCGTCCGGATCGGCCGCCTCAAGGACGAGGGCCGCGCCCGGCCCGCGCACATCTCCTTCGGCAAGCTCAACAACGTCCGCACCGCCCTGGAGATCGCCCGCACCGCCCGCACCATCCTCGGCGCCAACGGCATCACCACCGCCTACCCCGTCCTGCGGCACGCCAACAACCTCGAGTCCGTCCTCACCTACGAGGGCACCTCCGAGATCCACACCCTGGTCCTCGGCGAAGCCATCACCGGAGAGTCCGCCTACCGCTGATATTCGCTGGTCGGAGCCTCGCCACGGCCGATACGGTCCCGGCATGACGACACAACGGCCACCGGCCACGACCACCCTCTGGCGCCCCACCGGCCCCAAGGAACTCGCCCTGGTCGCCGCCTCCGGCTGGCGCGCCTGGCCGCCGCGACTGCCCGAGCAGCCGATCTTCTACCCCGTCATGAACGAGGACTACGCGATCCGGATCGCCCGGGACTGGAACGTCCCGGCGTCCGGCGTCGGCTACGTCACCCGCTTCGAGATGGAGACCGACTTCCTCCGCCGCTACCCCGTCCAGCAGGCAGGCGGCGAAACCATCCTCGAACTCTGGGTCCCCGCCGAGGAGTTGGACGAGTTCAACCGCCACCTGGTGGGCGAGATCCAGGTGGTGCACGAGTTCCGCTGACGCCCCTCTCCCGGGCGGCTGCTCCCCCTTCCGGGTGGGGGCGGGTCCGCCGGAAGTCGGGGGTCGGGGGTGGGGGGTCAGCCTGCGGGACGAGGACGTTCGATACCTGGTGCGCATGGGCGGCGGGGGGTGTTCCGGCCAGGATGGTGGGGACGGGACACGCAGGTGGGAGGGGTCGGAGATGGGTGGCGCGCGGCAGGCTACGGCGGTGGTGCTCGGGGGAGCGGCTGTGGCGGCGCTGACGGTGATGCTCGCGCCCGCCGCGATCCAGCAGGCCCAGGACCGGATGGACCAGACGCTCCGCTACCCCACGGGCGCCGCGGCCAAGGCGGAGGGCAGCGGGGTGCCGAGCTGGCTGCCCGACACGGCGGTGCGGATAGCGTTCCTGACGGGCAGCCACGACGGCGACCGGCTGATCCGGGCCACCCTGCCGGACCGCGCACTGCCGGCCGGCTGCACCGAGGGGCGCCCGGCGGGCACCGTGCACCTGCGGGCCCACTGGTTCCCGCAGGACACCCCGCAGCGCGCCACCGCGCACTGCGGCCTGTACGACGTCGCCCTGGTCGGCGACCAGCTGTACGGCTGGCAGGACGCGGCAGTGGTGGCCAGCGCCCGACCCGGCGGCCTCCCGGTGCACTGAACGAGCGGGGTCCGGCGGACGAGCGGAGCCTGACGGGCGATCAGGGCCGGTGGATGATCAGGGTCGGCGGACGAGCCGAGCCCGGTGGACGGTCAGGGCCGGCGGCCTCCCGGTGCACTGGACGACCGGGGTCCGGCGGACGAGCGGGGCCTGGTGGACGGTCGGGGCCTGGTGGACGGTCGGGGCCCGGTGGACGATCCGGTGGATGATCAGGGCCGACGGACGAGCGGAGCCCGGCGGGCGATCAGGCCCGGTGGACGCGCGGGGCAGGGCCGACGAGCGGGACCCGGCCTATCGGGTGGCCGGGCGGATGCGATAGGACGGTGCGCATACCCGCCACCCCCGAGGAGCACCATGCCAGGCCCGACCGTCGACGCCGACGGCGACCAGACCGTCCCCGCAGCCCCCGGCCGACCCGACGCACCGAGCAGCAAGGCCCCGTTCGCCACGGCCACCGTGGCCGTCCTGGGCAGCCTCGCCGCGCTCGGGCCGCTCACCACCGACCTCTACCTGCCCGCGCTGCCCGAGCTCACCGCCGACCTGCACTCCACGGCGCCCGCCGCCCAGCTCACCCTGACCGGCTCGCTGCTCGGCATGGCCGTCGGCCAACTGCTGTTCGGCCCGCTCAGCGACCGGATCGGGCGCCGCCGCCCGCTGCTGGCGGGTCTCGCCGTCTACACCGCGGCCAGCGTGATCTGCGCCCTCGCCACCTCGATGCCGATGCTGGTCGCCGGCCGCGCGCTGCAGGGCGCGGCGGGCTCCGCCGGGCTGGTGATCGCCCGGGCGATCGTCCGCGACCGGCTCGAAGGCGTCGCGATGATACGTTTCCTCGCCACCATGGGCCTGATATCCGGCCTCGCCCCGATCCTCGCCCCCGTCGTCGGCGCCCAGCTGCTCCACGTCACCGACTGGCGCGGCACCTTCTTCACCCTCGCCGTGCTCGGCGCGCTGCTCACCGCCGGCTCCGCGCTGGGCATCCGCGAGACCCTGCCGCCCGAGCGCCGCCACAGCGGCGGCCTCGGCACCACCGTCCGGGCCATCGGCGGCCTGCTGCGCGACCGCCCGTTCCTCGGCTACCTGCTCACCAGCACGTTCGCGTTCGGCGCGCTGTTCGCGTACGTCGGCGGCTCGTCGGTGGTGCTGCAGGAGGTGTACCGGATCTCCCCGCAGACCTACAGCCTGGTCTTCGCCGTCAACTCGATCGCGCTGGTGGCCGTCACCCAGCTGAACGGCCGGGTGCTGGTGCAGCGCTTCCCCGGGCCGGTGCTGCTGGTCTCCGCGCTCACGGTCGCCGTGGCGGCCGGCGTGGCCGTGGTGCTGTGCACCACCGTCTGGGACACCGGCCTGGCCGGGGTGTGGCCCGCGCTCGCCGTCATGATGGGCGCGATGGGAGTGATCATGCCCAACGCCAACGGACAGGCCCTCACCATGGCCCCGCACGCCGCCGGTTCGGCGTCCGCGCTCCTCGGCACCTGCACGTTCCTGTGCGGCTCGATCGTCGCCCCGCTCAGCAGCGCCGCCGGCCACCCGTCCGCGACCGCCCTCGGCGTGATCGTGCTGAGCTGCTCACTGCTGGCGCTGCTGTCCTTCCTGCCACTGGCCCGCCGGGAGTGACGGGCCGTCGGCGGTGACGGGCTGTCGGGAGTGACGGGCCGTCGGCGCCGTCGTCTCCTGGCGGGCCGTCAGTGCGCGGTGCCGCGGGCCAGCAGTTGGGCGCGGGCGTAGTCGGCGAGGGCCGGGCCGGCTGCGGTGGCGGCGGCGTCGGCGGTGGTGCCGCCGGGGCTGACGGTGCCGGAGACGGTGAAGTACGCGTAGCGGCCGATCGCGGCGTGGGTGCCGGTGCAGCCGGGGCTGGTGCAGTAGGAGGTGTGGCCGGACGGGACCAGGCCCTGGAGCTGGCCCTTGAAGCCGGTCATCACCGCGTCCGCCTGCGCCTTGGAGTCCATCACCGCGATGCCGACGGTGACGGCGCTGTTGCCGGAGGTGTAGGTGACCCGGAGCACCGCCCGGCAGGACTGCGCGGCCAGGACGTCGCCGAGGTTGCCGGTGGTGGTGTGGTAGCAGGTCGGGTTGAGGTCGTCGGTCAGCCGGGTCCAGGTCTTGCCGTTGATCTGCAGGCTGCCGGCGGGCAGCACGCCGCCGGGGGTGATCGGGGCGGTGTCGGTGGCCGCCGCGGAGATCACCGTCAGCGGGTCGGGCGGGCCCGGCTTGGCGGGCGGCGCGGAGGTGGCCGGCTTGGAGGCGCTCTTGGCGGGGCTGCGACTGGCCCCGGGGCTCGGCGAGCCACTGGCCGAGGCCGACGGGGAGGCGGAGTCGCCGGGGGAGGGGCTCGGGCTGTCGACGGGCGGGCCGTCCGGGCCGTCCGAGGTGGACGCGGTGGGCTGCTGCGAGGCGACTTCGACGACGGCGCCCTGCTTGGCGTCCGGCTTGTTCGGTCCGGCGGTGGCGGCGACGGCGGCGATCCCGCCGACCGCGACGACCGCCGCGACGATCCCGCCGGTGGCCATCAGCCGCTTGCGGCGGGTCTGTTCGCGCTCGTGCTCGTCGGCGAGCGCCGCCCAGTCCGGCTCGTCGAGCTGGATCTGCGGCGGGAACGCCGGTCCTTGCGGCCGACCGGGCCCGCCCTGGTTCGTTCCCCACCCGTTGGTCATGGTCGCTGATCCTAGAACACCCGCCCGAACGCCGGTTGGTACGGCCCCGGTCGAACGGGACGTTCCGGATGGCGGGGTCGGGGCAACGGGCCGCGCCCGGCCGGTGGCGGAAGGAGCCACCGGCCGGGCGCGGCCGTTGTGCGGGAGGTGTGGGGGCGTCAGGCGATGGAGAAGTCGTCGCCGTAGACCGCGCCCTGGCCGTACCAGCCGTGCAGGTAGACCGTGACGGTGCCGGTGGCGCCGGTGGTGAACGGGACGCTCACCTTGGTCCAGGTGGTGCCGTTGGCCCAGGTGGAGGCGGTGGCGCCGCCGCTGACGCCGACGTAGGAGTACGGGCCCTGGACCCAGGCGGTCAGGGTGTACGCGTGGTTCGGGGCGAGGGTGACGGTCTGGTCGCACTCACCGGTGGTGCCGGCGGTCGGGGTGACCTGGAGGGCCTTGGAGCCGCTGTGGACCGGGCTGCCGACAACGGCCGCGCCGCTCTGGCAGGTCCACGGGGCGAGGCTGCCGGTCTCGAAGTCACCGTTGACCAGGCCGCCGGACGGGGTGACGCCGGTGACGGTCAGCGCGTAGGTCGCGGTGTGGGTCTGGCCCGCGCCGGTGCCGGTGACGGTCAGGTTGTAGGTGCCCGGGGCCGCCGAGGCGGTGGTGGCGACGTTCAGCGTGGCGGAGCCGCCGGCGGTGACGCTCGCCGGGCTGACGGTGGCGGTGACGCCGGCCGGGGCGCCGGAGACCGACAGGTTGACGGTCGCGGCGGTGCCGGAGGTGACGGCCGTGTTGACGGTGCTGGTGGCCGAGGAGCCGGCCTGCACGCTGCCGGAGGCGGAGGAGAGCGCGACCGAGAAGTCGGAGGCGGTGCTGCCGCCGGTGACGGTCAGGGTGTACGTCGCCTGGTGGCTGCCGTTCGCGCCGGTGCCGATCACGGTCAGCGGGTAGCTGCCGTTCGGCACGGCCGAGGTGGTGGAGACGTTCAGGGTGGCGGAGTTGCCGGCGGTCACCGTGGAGGAGCTCAGCGACACGTTGATGCCGGGCACCGGCTGGGTGGCCACCGCCAGGTTGATGCTCTGCGCGGTGCCGGAGGTGACGGCCGTGTTGATGGTGGCCGAGGCGGACGCGCCCGCGGTGACCGAGCCGGCGGCCGGGCTCAGCGCCAGCGAGAAGTCGTTCGCCGGGGTGGTGGTGCCGCTGGTGAACTGGGAGAAGATGTGGCTGAAGTCCCACTTGTTCTGCTGGATGCCGGAGCACTCGTCGTGGCCGGCCTGGCCCGGGCAGCCGCCGTTGTCGCGCTGCAGCGCCCAGAAGGACAGCGTGTTGATGCCCTTGGAGACGGCCCAGTTGTAGACCGTGGTGGCGTTGGCGACGGTGAAGGTCTCGGCGGCGCCGAAGTCGTCGATGCCGGGCATCTCGATGATGCCGATCATGCCCCAGAGCTGGGCGGCGGTCTTGGTCGGGTACAGCTTCGCCAGCTGGTTGTACAGGCCCTGCGCGGAGGTCTGGGTGTCCGCGGCCATGTCGTGCGGCTGGTTGTCGTAGTAGTCGAACGTCATCATGTTGACGACGTCGATGCGCGCGTTGTTGGTGACCGCGTTCTTCAGCACCGCGAGGCCGCTGGAGGCCAGGCCGCTGGTGGTGGTCGGCAGGGTGTAACTGAACTGGATGGAACGGCCGTTGGCCGCCGCCCAGTCCTCGACGATCTTGATCGCCTTGTTGCGGCGGTCGATGCCCGCGGTGTTGGTCAGCGAGTTGTCCTCGATGTCCAGGTCGATCCGGGAGACGTCGTAGGTGGTGATGACGTTCTCGAACTGCGCGGCGATCTGGTTGACGTCGGTGCACGAGTCGGCGATCTCGGTGCCCGTGTTGTCGGCGGTGTAGCCGCCGTAGGACGGGATCACGTCGCCGCCGTTGGCGCGGATGGTCGCGATGTCGGCGCCGAACACGGAGTTGGACACCGGCATGGAGGTGTCGCCGTTCCACAGCGCGGTGCAGGAGCCCTTGGTGGCGGCCTGCAGGAACGCCATGGTGAGGTGCTTGACCCCGGACTGGGAGGCCAGCGCGGCCGGGCTCTCGCCCGTCCAGGACTCGAAGTACGGGGCGAAGACGTGCTGCGGCAGCGGGGTGGCGGCCTGCGCGGGGGCGGAGATCAGCCCCAGCGAGGCGGCCGCCATCGCGCCCGTGGCGAGCAGCGCTTGGAGTGGTCGGTGAAGGCGCATCGAGTCTCCATCAGGCATGGGAGGATGGCCTCGTGCCGCAGTTCGGGCACGGGGCAAGGGGTCGGCCTGGTTCAGGGAGTGCCGGGGTGGTGCGGGGCGGTACGACAGCCCCGGCCGGTGGTCACACCCCCACGATGCGTTCCGGTCGGGAAATCAACGCTCCCATGGTTGGTCTGGACCACTGATCTGTCAAGACTCCTAACTGTCCGTCCCACCAGGTGTCCTGACATGCCGTCGGCCCCGCACCCGGTGCTTCGGGTGCGGGGCCGACGGGCGGAGCGGGGCGTGGGTCAGCCCAGGCCGTTGCTCTTCAGCCAGTCCTTGGCGACCGCCGACGGGTCCTCCTTGTCCACCGCGACGCGCTTCATCAGCGCCGTCAGCCCGGCGGTGTCCAGCTTCGCCGAGACCGCGTTCAGCGCGGCCGTCCCGGTGCCGTCCAGGCCGGCCTTGTTCACCAGCGGGGTGACGTTCTGCGAGCTGAACAGGTTCTTCGGGTCGTCCAGCGAGACCAGCTTCAGCTGGACGATCTTCGGGTCGGTGGTGAACACGTTGCCGACCTGGACGGTGCCGTCCTTCAGCGCGTTGGCGGTGGTGTCGGCGGTCGGCTTCCACTCCTTGAAGGTCAGCCCGTACACGTCCTTGAACTGCTGCTCGCGCCGCGACTTGAACTCCGGCGGGCCGCCCACCACCAGGTCCTGCGACTTGCCCGCGAGGTCGGCGATCGACTTCACGCCCAGCCGGTCGGCGGTGTCCTGGGTGACCGTCAGCGAGTCCTTGTCCTCGGCCGGCGCCGAGTCCAGGATCCCCAGCCCGGCCGGCAGCTTCGCCGTCAGCTCGGCGTTCACCGCGTCCTTGCCGGTCGCCGTCGACTTCGCGTCCAGGTAGCCCAGCAGCGCCCCGTTGTACTCCGGCAGCACCGTCAGCGCACCCGACTGGAGCTGCCCGTACAGCACCTCCCGACTGCCGATGTTGAACTTCTCCTCGACCTTCACCCCCTTGGCCTGCAACGCCTGCGAGTAGATCGACGCCAGCAGCACGTTCTCCGGGAAGTTCGCCGAGCCGACCACCACGGTCTTCCCCGAACCCCCCTGTCCGGCAGGTGACTTCGCGGCCAGTGGGTCGCCCCCGCCGGAGGAGGAGCAGGCCGCCGCGCCGAGCATCAGCACGGCGGCGGCGACGGCGGTTCGGACCGGACGGGTCGTCATATCAGTTCCTTCGACAGTGCGGGGGAGCCCGCGGGTTCGTCAATGTGGGCGGTGCGCGTGCCGCGTGGCGTCGCGTACCGGATGAGCAGGGCGAAGAGGAGCTGCACGGCGACGGCCAGCAGGACCACCAGGAGGGCGCCGCCGACGGTGGTGGCGAAGTCGCGGGTGGCGAGGCCGTCGATCACGTAGCGGCCGAGGCCGCCGAGGCCGACATAGGCGGCGACGGTGGCGGTGGCGATCACCTGGACGGCGGCGGTGCGGGCACCGGCCAGCACGGTGGGCAGAGCGGCCGGCAGGCAGACCTGGAACAGCGTCTGCGGGTGGGTCAGACCGATGCCGCGGGCCGCGTCGCGGACGTCCGGATCGGTGCCGCGGATGCCCTCGGCGGTGGCCACCAGCAGCGGCGGCGCGGCCAGCGCGGTCAGTGGCAGCAGCACCGCGGTGTCGCCGACGCCCGCCAGCAGGACGGCCAGCGTGACCAGGCCCAGGGTGGGCAGCGCGCGGGCCACGCCGGTCAGCGCGGTGACCAGGAACAGGCCGCGCCCGGTGTAGCCGATCAGCAGGCCCAGCGGCACCGCGAGCAGCGTGGCCAGGGCGAGCGCCTCGGCGGAGAACGCCAGGTGCTCCAGGACCCGGTTGAGGATGGAGTCCGGCCCCGACCGGTGCGCCGGGTCGGTGACGAAGGCGTTCAGCCAGTCCAGCCAGTTCATCGCGCCACCCCCGTCGCCCACGGCGCGAGCAGCCGGCGGGCCGCGACCAGCAGCAGGTCGCAGGCCAGCGCCAGCAGCGCCACCAGCACGATCCCGGCCAGGATCGGCGTCGGGAAGGTCCGCTGGAAGCCGTCCACGAACAGGTAGCCGAGGCCGCCCCGGCCGATCAGCGCGCCGACCGCCGCCAGCGAGATCGAGGAGACCGCCGCCACCCGCAGGCCCGCTATCAAGTACGGCACCGCGGCCGGGAGTTCGACGGCGGCCAGCCGGTGCCACGGCCCGTAGCCCATCGCCGTGGCGGCCTGCCGCACCGGCTCCGGCACCGCCCGCAGCCCGTCCACCGTGGTCGGCAGCAGCACCGCCAGCGCGTAGCACGTCAGCGGCACCATCACGGTCTCCCGGGTGGCCAGCCCGGTGTACGGGATCAGCACCACGAACACCGCCAGCGAGGGCAGCGCGTACACCACGTTGAACACCGCCGCGAGCGGCTGGTACAGCCGCGGGAAGCGGGTGCAGGCCAGGCCCAGCGGCACCGCCAGCAGCAGGCCGATCAGCACCGGCACGAGCGCGATCACCGCATGATCGCCCGTCAGGCCGGCCAGGTAGCCCAGGTGCTCGCCGAGCCAGCGCCAGCGCACCAGCGGCTCACCGTCCAGCATGGTCCACCTCCGCCCCCGACGCGTGCGTCCCGGAGCCGGGCGCCGCCGTCTCGGCGAGCGCGGCCACCACGGCGGCCCGGCTCGCGGTGCCGATCGCCCGGCCGTCGGCGTCCACCGCCACGGCGTGGCCGGACGGGGCTAGCACCGCCGCGTCCAGCGCCGAGCGCAGGTTGTCCCGGGCCGGGGCGAACACCGGCACCGGGTGGCGCCGGCCGTCGTGCAGCCAGTGCTCCGGGCGGCCGTCCTGATCCAGCGTCAACAGCCAGCCGTCGTAGGCCGGTTCGAGTTTGGTGAGCGGAACGTCGACGGCCGGGCGCAGGCCCAGGCCGCGCAGGCCGCGGTCGCGCCCCAGGAAGGCGGCCACCCCGGCGTCCGCCGGGGCCGTCAACAGGGTGTGCGGGTCCGCGAGTTGGGCGATCTCGCCGTGTTCGCGCAGCACCACCACCCGGTCGCCGAGCCGCACCGCCTCCTCGATGTCGTGCGTCACGAACAGCACCGTCTTGCCCAACTCGGCCTGAAGGCGCAGCAGTTCCTCCTGCAAGCCGGTGCGCACCAGCGGATCGACCGCGCTGAACGGCTCGTCCATCAGCAGCACCGGCGGATCCGCCGCCAACGCCCTTGCCACGCCCACCCGTTGCTGCTGGCCGCCGGAGAGCTGGGCCGGGTACCGGCGGGCGGTCTCCGGCGGCAGGCCGACCAGCTCCAGCAGCTCCGCGGCCCGGGCCCGGGCCCGCTTGCGGTCCCAGCCGAGCAGCCGGGGCACCGTCGCGACGTTGTCGATCACCCGGCGGTGCGGGAACAGTCCGGCCTGCTGGATGACGTAGCCGATGCCGCGCCGCAGCTGCGCCGCCGGCAGGGCGGCGACGTCGGCGCCGTCCAGCAGGACCCGGCCGCCGGTCGGCACCACCATCCGGTTGACCATCCGCAGGATGGTGGTCTTGCCGCAGCCGGACGGGCCGACCAGGACCGTGGTGCGGCCCGCCGGTACGTCGAGGTCCAGGCCTCGGACGGCAACCGTGCCGTCGGGGTGGCGCTTGGCGGCGCCCTCGAATCTGATCACGGAAGGGTCCTAGCGATGGCCGAGCGGATTATCGAACACTGATCTGAATACGTCTGTCCGGCTTCCCGGACGACGATCAACGCAAACCTTGATCCACCGAACGGGTGGGGAGGCCGGCCGCGGCCCAGGCCACGAACCCGCCGTCCAGGTCGGTGGCCCGGAACAGCCCCAACTCCCGTAGCGAGGCGGCCGCGAGAGAAGAGGCGTAGCCCTCCGAGCAGACTACAATCCACGGCACGTCATGTCCGGTTGCCTCGGGAATCCGGTGGCTGCCGGTCGGGTCGAGCCGCCACTCCAGCACATTGCGTTCGATGATCAGCGCCCCCGGAATCTCACCCTCCCGGGCGCGCTGTTCGGCCGGACGGATGTCCACCAGCCGGGCACCGGCCGTCACCGCCTGCCAGGCCTGTTCCGGGTTCGGCCGCTCCAGCCCGGCCCGGGCGCGGGCCACCAGCTGATCGATCGTCGTCACCACTGCTCCGGTCCTTCCGTCGCGGTCTGCACCAGGCCGCCGGCCCGCAGCTCGTACCTGGACATCTCGGCCAGCGGCGGCGAGTACGCGTGCAGCGTCACCGCCGGGCCCGGTGAGGTGTTGCGGACGTCGTGCAGGTACTGCGGGCCGAACGCCCGCTCGTCGCCCGAGGTCAGCCGGCGCACCGTCAGCCCGTGCTCCGGGCCGGCCAGCGCCAGCTCCTCCAGCTCGCCCAGCGCCACCGTGAACGCCCCGCGCGAGCCGCCGTGGTCGTGGAACCCCGTCGACTGCCCCGGCAGCCAGCTGATCAGCCAGACCTCGTAGTCCTGGGCCAGCTCCAGGCGCTCGTACCAGCGCTCCTCGGCGGACAGTCGGACCCGGTGGAGCCAGTGCTCGGGGCGTTCGGCCAGGTCGCGGACGATCCGGCGGAGCGCGTTCGGGGAGAGCGGTGGGCGAGTGGGGGTGTCGAGGACGGTGGGCATGGGTCTCCTCCGGGGGTGCCGGACGGCCGGCACCGGGGAGCGGTGCGCGGCGGGCGGCGGGAACGGGACGGCGAGGGCACCGCCGAACGGGCGGATGCGGGTGCTGCGAGGGGTTGCGGCAGGCCCCGGATCAACTCACAGGGATGCGCGCGGGCGGGGTATCGCGAAGATCAACAGGCACACATGTCGCTCGCCTGGCGTCGCAGGTCGACGTGCAGGCGGCAGACCAGGAAGGTGCCGGGATTCATGTCGCCGATGCTTCACGACGCGGTGGCGGCGCGTCAAGTTCCGCCACGATCGGATCGAATGGTGAGCGAATCCGTCTCGCCATCCGGGAAATGACCGTCGGCCCGCACTCCGGGGAGAGTGCGGGCCGACGGGGTTTCGGGGGTGGGATCAGTTGTCCTGGCCGGCGTTCTCGTCGGCCTGGGCGGCGGCGCTGTCCGCCGCGTCCACCTTCTGCTGCATCTGCTGGACCTGCGCGTCGTCCGGCCCCTTGGTGGGCCCGGCGGGCCCGGCGGGCGCGGCGGTCGGGCCGCAGGCCGTCAGCAGTGCCGCCGCGGCCAGCGTGAGCGCGGCCAGGGCGGCGGCGGGTCGACGGGTCACTTGCCGGCCGCCGGGGCGTTCTTCGCGCACCAGTCCGCGACCGACTTCAGGTCCGCCTTGCGGGTGTCCAGGGTCGTCACCAGGGCCCGACGGGCGGTCAGGCGGTCGTTCAGGTACTTCTCGATCTCGGCGTGGCCGGCCTTGTGCGCGTCGTCCACCCGCTGCTCCAGCCGGGCGATCGACCCGTTCACGCCGGCGTCGCCGTGCAGGCGGGTCAGCGCCTTGTCGATCCGCTCCTCGGTCTTCGGCAGCCGCTTGCAGATCGCCTTCGCCCCGTCGCCCTTCGGCGCCGTCCCGCTCGCCGCCTGCGCCGGTCCCGCCGCCAGCACGGCGCCCGCCAGCGCGAGCACCCCGGCCACGGCGGCCGTCCGGTTGATCCGCATGGCACTCCCTTCCCACTGCGTGGTTCACGGCCGGACCGCCCGGCCGTGAACGGACCGTACGGCGACTTCTTGTGGAAACCCTGTGGGACCGGGAGCGCCGGCCGGCTCAGCCCGAAGCGGACGTCAACCAGTCTCGCGGGGACGGTAGTTGCGGGTCGTGCGGCGGTTCGCGCAGCAGTGGCAGGCGGACGTCCAGGCGGCAGCCCGGAGCGTCCGGGCGGGCGGTGACGGCGGCGGAACCCCGGTGCAGGGCGGCCTGTTGGGCGACCAGGGTGAGCCCCAGGCCGGAGCCCGGGCTGTCGGGGCGGCGGTGGAAGCGGTGGAAGACGGCCTCGCGCTCGGCGGGCGGGACGCCCGGGCCGCGGTCGTCGACGGTGAGGTGCGCGGTGGGGCCGTCGATCCGCAGCCGGACGTCCACCTCGGCGGGCCGGCCGGCCGCCCCGCCGTGCACGGCGGCGTTGCCCAGCAGGTTGTCGAGCAGGATCCGCAGCCCGGCGTCCCAACCGAACACCCGCGCCTCGGACGGGAGTTCGGTGCGGAAGACGGTCTGCGGGTGGCGGCGGCCGGCCTCCGCGACGGCGGCGTCCACCAGCTCGGCGAAGTCCACCGGCCCGAACGCCGACACCTCCACCAGATCGCCCCGGGCCAGCATCGACAGCGCACTCAGCAGGTCCACCGTGCGGGCGTGGTCCTGCTGCAACTCGGCCAGGATCTCGGCACGTTCGGCGGCCGGCAGGTCCGGGTGCGCGGACAGCACGTCCAGATTGGTGCGCAGGCTCATCAGCGGGGTGCGAAGCTCGTGCGAGGCCGCCGAGGAGAACGAGCGCGCCGTGTCCAGGGCCTGCCCGGTGCGGGCCGCCTGCTCGTCGTACCGGGACAGCAACAGGGCGATCGCGCCCGAGAGTTCGTCCAGCTCGGCGGTGCCCGTCCGGGTGTGCGCGAACACCGCGTGCCCGGTCCGCGGATCCAGCGTGGCCGCCCGGCGGCCCAGGCGGCGCAGCGGGAGCGTCGCCCGTTCGGCCAGCGCGAAGGCGATCAGCCCCGAGAGCGGGGCGGACAGGGCGGCCACCAGCAGCACGCGCTGCCGCAGCGCCCGCAGTTCGGCGGCCGGCTCCCCGGCGGGGGAGAGCACCCAGAGCGTGCCGGTGGCGCTGCCGCTGTCCAGCTTCACGGCCAGCACCCGCCAGGCCCGGCCGTCCTGCCGGATCGTCACGGTGCCGGCGGCGGGCAGGAGCCCGGGATCGTCGGGCTGCGATCCGGCCGCGAGCAGGACGGCGCCGTCGGGGGCGGCGATGCGGACCCCCGCGTCCAGGGCGGCGTCCAGGACCTTGCGCTGCTGGTTCTGCTCCGCCTTCGGCCGGCCCCGGGCGTCGGCCGTCAGCAGGGCGCGGGCGCCGGGGAGCAGCGCGGCGGCCCGGTCGCCCAGCCGGGTGTCCTGGCGGCGGTGCAGGTCGGCGCCGACCAGCGGCAGCAGGAGCGCCGCGGCGGCGGCCACCAGCAGTGGCACCAGCACCGCGGCGCCGAGCGCGATCCGGGTGGAGAGCTTCACCGGCCGCCGCCGGCCCGGGAGTCGGGGGCGCTGTCGGGGGAGCTGTCGGGGACGCTGTCGGGCGCGCGCAGCACGAAGCCCACCCCGCGAACCGTGTGGATCAGCCGGGGTCGCCGACCGGACGCCTCCAGCTTGCGGCGCAGGTAGGAGACGAAGGTGTCGACGGCGTCGCTGCGCACCTCGAAGTCGTAGCCCCAGACCCGGTCGAGCAGCACCTCGCGGGAGAGCACGATGCCCGGGTTGCGGGCGAACTGGGTGAGCAGCTCGAACTCGCGGCGGGTCAACCGGAGTTCCTCGTCGTCCCAGAACGCCCGGTGGGTCTGCGGGTCGATCCGCAGCGGGCCCGCCCGGAGCAGGTCGGAGGGCTGGGGCGGGCGACGGCGCAGCAGGGCGTGCAGGCGGAGCACCAGCTCCTCCAGTGCGAACGGCTTCACCAGGTAGTCGTCGGCGCCGGCCTGCAACCCGGCCACCCGGTCGGCGAGTTCGTCCAGCGCGGACAGCATCAGCACCGGGGTTTCGTCGCCCCGCGCCCGCAGCGTCCGGCAGACCTCCGTCCCCGCGAGGCCCGGCAGTCCGACGTCGAGCACCACGACGTCCGGGGGCGTCCGGGCGAGCTGCGCGAGTGCATCGCGCCCGTCGCCCGCGAGCGCCACGGCGAACCCGCTCAGCCGCAGGCCCCGTTCGAGACTCCGCCGGATCGCCGCATCGTCGTCGACGACCAACACCCGCCCGCCCACTGCGCCACCTCCGGACCGACCAGCTCCCTGTACGGGCACCGACTTTCGCACAGGCGGGCGGGAGGGGGACGGGAGGGGTCTTCGCGGTGGTCGCGGCCCGTCGGGCGGTTACGGCTCGTCGTGCCAGGAGAAGGCGGCTATCCGCCAGCCGTCGGGGGTGCGGGCGAACTGGAAGGTCTTGGTGCCGGTGCCTCCGTAGGGCTTGCCGTCGAGCAGGCCGGCCTTGGCGTAGCGGCCGATGCGGCAGGCGACGGTGTCCAGGATGTCGGTGTGCTCGCTCAGCTCCCACTCGTGGAAGTCGGTCAACCGACCGTCGGCGAGCAGGACTTCGCGGGGGCCGATGAACTCCTCGACGGTGAAGGTGGCGTACCGGGGCGAGGTCACCACGACGACGGCGCCGGGGAGCATCAGGCGGCGCAGGCGGGCGACGTCGGCGGGGCGGCCGTCGCGGTTGTCGAAGGCGTCGAAGAACTCGGTGGTGAGGCGGTCGAGTTCGGCCTTGGCCTCGGGGTCCGGGAGCAGCTGCGGCTGCGGGAGCGACATGGCCGGAACAGTAACATTTTACTGATCCCGGTGGGTGGAGAACGGCGGGCGGGCCCGTCGAGGTGACGGGCCCGCCCGGAGGATCACGATCGGTCGGGGGTCAGGTCAGTGGCGCTGGCCTCCCTTGCGGCGCCACCAGATCAGGCCCGCGCCGAGCAGCAGCAGTCCGCCCGCACCGACCGCGGCCGGGACGGTGAGGTCGTCGCCGGTCTCGGGCAGGTGCTTGTGCTCGCGCTCGTGCTTGGTGGGCTCGGGCTTCGGGGTCGGGCTCGGGCTCGGCGAGGCGCTGCTGATGGTGGTCGAGGTGGTGCAGCTGCCGGCGCAGGCGCCGGGCTCGCCCGGGGTGGCGGAGTTCGACAGCCTGGTGCCGTCGGCGACGCCGTCGTTGACGGTCACGCTGTAGGTGATGGTGATCGAGGCGTCGGCGGCCAGCGGGCCGGACCAGGTCAGGGTGGTGCCGGTGACGGTGGCGCCGTTGGTGGCGTCGTTGTTGTAGGTGGCGTTGTTCAGGACGTTGCTGAGGTCGTCGGTGAACGAGGCCGGGTTGGCGTCGGTGAAGTCCGCGCCGCTGGTGTTGTGGACGGTCACGGTGTAGGTGACCTGGTCACCGGGGGCCGCCGTCATCGAGGACACCGTCTTGGCGATGGTGAACCCCTGGACGGGCGTGTCGGTGGTGCAGGCGGCCGCCGAGGTGCAGCTGCCGTACCGGCCGGTCGCGGCCAGGTTGGTCAGCTTGGTCTCGGCGGGGACGTTCGCGTTCGCGGTGACCGAGTAGCTGAGGGTCGTGCTGCCGCCGACCGGCAGGCTCAGGTCCCAGGCCAGCGTGCTGCCGGTCAGGGTGCCGCCGTCGCTGGCGTCGTTGTTGTACACGGCGTTGTTGAGGACGCCCGCCAGGTTGTCGGTGACGTGCGCCGGCGGGGCGTCGCCGGGGGCGGTGCCGAACGGGACGGCGCCGGTGTTGGTGACGGTCAGCGCGTAGGTGACGATGCCGCCGGGGGCGACCGAGGTGGGCTCGGCGGTCTTGCTCAGCGAGAACTCGGCGATGGGCGTGTCCAGCGAGCAGACGTCGGCGCAGGTGCCGGTCGGGCCGGGCGTGGCCGCGTTGGTCAGGACGTGGTTGCCGCCGGTGTCCGGGCTGTTCACCACCACGTCGTAGCTGACGGTGTGGGTCTCGCCGACGGCCAGCGGTCCGGACCAGGTGACGGTGTTGCCGGAGGCCTGGCCGCCTCCGGTGATGGACGCCGGGTCGAGGGTGGCGTCGGTCAGCACGTTGGTCAGGTTGTCGGTGAACGACGCCGGGTTGGCGGCCGTGTAGTCGGTCAGCCCGGTGTTGTGGACGGTGACCGTGTACGTCACCCGGTCGCCCGGGCCGACGAAGTTCGGGGCCGCGACCGAGGCGCTCTTGGAGATGCTGAACGTCGGCGGGAGGGTGCCGGTCGGGCAGGCCGTCGACGTCGCCATGTTGTTGGTGAGGTCCGGGTCGGCCTCGTAGCCGAGGACGTTGACGGTGTTGGTGATCGCGCCGCTGACGCAGTCGGTGCCGGCCACGGCGGGCGCGGTGCCGGTCACCGTGATGGTGTTGGAGCTGGCGGCGTCCAGCGGCCCGTCGGAGCACTGCAG
This sequence comes from Kitasatospora sp. NPDC092948, assembly GCF_044754805.1. NCBI lineage: Bacteria > Bacillati > Actinomycetota > Actinomycetes > Kitasatosporales > Streptomycetaceae > Kitasatospora > Kitasatospora sp. NPDC092948. The sequence continues at coordinate 752,488 of NZ_JBIVPU010000001.1, forward strand.
GTAGTTGTGGCCGCCCTGGGCCGTGATCTGACAGCCGGGCGTGGAGGTGGTCGGGTTGAGCAGGTTGTCCGGCAGGGCGTCGTTGACGATGTAGCCGGAGGACTGACTCGGCCCGAGGTTGGTCACCACCATCGCGTACGTGATCGTGTCGCCCGGGCTCCACTCGGCGGGCCCGGTCTTGGAGATCGCCAGGTCGGTGGGGATGCCGTAGTAGGACGCGCCGTCGTTCTGGGTGCTCGCCGGGCCCGCGGTGGAGGAGATCAGGGTCGCGGACGGGCTGGCCGAGGTCGCGTTGTTCAGCTGGATCTGGTAGATCCGGCCGGTGTTGTTGTCCGAGATGCCGAGGTTCCCGTTGCCGTAAACCCACTGGGCGCCGAACGGGTCGGCGGGCAGCGTCGCCGGCGCGGGGAACGAGATGACCGCGCCGGTGTTCGGGTCGATCCGGTAGATCAGGTGGCCCTGGCCGTAGACGCCGAACAGGTAGCCCTGGGTGGCGACGATGTCCGAGAGGTTCGGCACCGCGGACTGGAGCGTGATCAGGCTGGACGTGTGGGTGAGGACGTTGACCGCGTACAGGTGGGTGTCGTCGGTGGCCTGACGGACGTACAGGATGTTCGAGGCGGCGCCCTCGCCGATCGTCCCCTGGTTGAAGTTGTACGTGGCGGTGGAGGGCAGGCCGACCGCGCCGAGGTCGGTCGCCATGCCCTGCTGGCCGATCCGCAGCAGGTGGCCGTTTTCCTCGATCGCGTACAGGTACATGTCGTTCGTGTCGAAGCCCATGCCGTTGTACGGAAGCGAGCTGGTGCCCTGGAGGGAGAAGGTGATCTCGCCCGGGCCCTGTACCGCCTCGTACAGCGTCGTGGGCTGGCCGCGGGCCGGGCCCTGCGCGACGAACACCAGACCGGGCCCGGCCGGGAACGGGTCGCCCGGCGCCGCCGTGGCCGGCGGTGGCGCCAAGAGCGGGAGCGAGGCTGCTGCCAGCGCTCCCGCAACGATCGTTCCGACCCACCATCGACGAGCCATCCGGGCGGCCCTCCGTCCACTGTTCGGGAATTGCGTGGATCGTAGGCTGACGAATCATCAAGTAAGGCATATAAGGGCCGAATGAGGGCATGTCAGGCATCAGTAAATATGATTGCCGGGCTGGTTGAGTGCGGACGACAATCCGCAGCATGAGCTCTGTGATTCGCCACGTGACCATCGACAGCCACGACGCCTACGCCCTCGGCTCGTTCTGGGCGGAAGTCCTCGAACTTCCGCTGCACCCCGAGGACTTCCCCGGAGACCCGGAGGCGGTGATCGAGGGGGCGGGCCTGCTGTTCGTGACGGTCCCGGACGCGAAGGCCGTCAAGAACCGCGTGCACTTCGACCTCCAGCCGCAGGACCGTACCCGGGACGAGGAGGTCGTCCGGCTGCTCGGCCTGGGCGCGGTACTGGTCGACGACCGGCGCAACGCCGACGGGACCGGCTGGGCCGTGCTGGCCGACATCGAGGGGAACGAGTTCTGCGTCGAGCGCAGCAAGGCGGAACGCGAGGGCTGATCCCGGCGGCTGCGGGTTGCGGGTTGCGGGTTGCGGGTTGCGGCTATGGCTGTGGTGTCGGCCCGCGGCCGGGCTCGGGGGCGGGCCGAATCCTTTTCGGCGGCCGTCCCCTCCTACGGGCACATCCTCCGGCGGACGGCCGCCGGAGGCGACAGCTCGGAGGTATCCCATGGCAGTGGCCATCGCGATCGGCGCCGGCGCGGTGCTGGTCTGCACCTGCGTGTTCGTGCTCAAGTCGAAGCGGGGCAAGCGTGGTTGAGGCGGCCTGGCCCGCGGACGAGGTGATCGCCGCAGCCCGCTGCGGCGACCCGGCCTCGATCGACGCGCTGGTGGCGGGCGCCCATCCGAAGGTGCGGCGGTTCGCGCACTCGCTGTGCGCCAGCCCCGAGGACGCGGAGGACGCCGCGCAGGAGGCGCTGATCATCCTGTACCGGCGGATCGGCATGCTGCGGGCCACCGGCGCGCTCGCCTCGTGGCTGTTCCGGATCGTCCGCAACGAGTGCCTGCGGCGGATCCGGGTGCTGCCCGCCGTGCCGCAGGCGCGAGTTGCGGTGGTGGACTCCGCCGAGCAGGAGGCGCTGCGGCGGCTGGACGCCGCACGGGTCGGCGCGGCGATCGCCGCGCTGCCCGACGAGCAGCGGCGGGTGCTGATCATGCGCGACTTGCAGGGCTACGGCGGCCGGGCGGTCGCGGAGGCGCTCGGGCTGAGCACCGCCGCGATGAAGTCCCGGCTGCACCGGGCCCGGGCGGCCGTCCGGGCCGAACTCGGAGGTCCCCGATGAGCGGCCGGCCCGACCTCGCCGGCCCGACCTTGACGCGTCATCTGCTGCGCGGCGGGCTCGGCTTCGGCGCGATCGCCGCCGCGTTCGCGCTGCTGCCGGTGGCCGGGCCGGTCGCCCTGCTGCTGGCACCGCTCGGGCTGGTCGCGCTGCGCGGCTGCCCGATGTGCTGGACGATCGGGCTGGTCCGGGCGGTCTCCCGGGGAAGGCTGGAACGGGAGTGCCGCGACGGCCGGTGCACGCTCAACCGGGTGTGATGCCGAGGCGATCGGGCGGATGATCGGATGAACAGAGCGGCTGGGCCGGCAGGGGGAACGGCCGCCGGTTCTGCACCCTCCGCCGCGGGCGGTCGACCAGACTTCGTCACGTCGATCGCCCCCGAGCGGCGGAGGAACCAGCCGTCATGAGCCCAGCCACCGCGCACCGCGCCACGACCGGGCCACTGGCCGAACTCCTCGCCCGGACACCCGCCCCGGCGCCGCACCCGCACGCCGAGGCGCTGCACGCCGAGATCGCCCACTGGCTCACCGGCACCGGCCTCCTCGACGCGCCCGCCACCGCGCACTTCCTCGACCGCGGCCACCTCGACCTCGCCGCCCGCTGCTGGGGCGACGTCCCCGCCGGGCCGGGGCTGCGGGCCGCCACCAAGTGGCTGGTGCTGACCCGGATCCTGGACGAGCGCGTCGACGGCCGCGACGAGACCGCCCGGCGGACACTCGCCGCGCTCCAGTCGCTGACCGCCACCGGCCACGTCGTCCCGGCCGCGCGGACCGAACCGGACGGCGCGGAACTGCCACTCGTGCGTGCCTTCGAGGAGCTGCGACGGGACGGGGCGACCCTCGCCGGGCCCGACTGGCAGGCCCGCTCGGCCGCCGACTTCCGCGCCCACCTGGACAGTTCACTCGACCAGTGGGAGGCCTCCGGCTCCGCCCCGACCGTCCCGCAGTACCTGACCCACGGCGGCCGCGACGGCGCCACCCGCTGCGCGGCCGGCTGGGGGGAACTCGCCCACGGCCTCGACCTGCCCGACCACCTCCACCGCCACCCGCAACTCACCGACCTCCTGACGCGCTTCAGACACCTGGTCCGCTGGATCGGCGACCTCGGCTCCACCGACCCGGCCACCGGCCAGAACCTGCTGCGCGCCCTGGAAGTCCACCGCGGACTGCCGTCGCACCTCGCCGCCACCAGGGTCGCCGAGCTGTGCGCCGCCGAACTCACCACCCTGGAATTCCTCGCCGACGGCATCGCCCGCGGCTCCCACTGGCCCACCCAGGTCCGCCGCCACGCCCAGGGCCTGGTCCGCCACGTCCACGCCCTGATCCACTGGACGGCAGGCGCGCCCGCGCAGCAGCGCTGAGACGAGGGGCCGGGCGAACGGGCTCGGGAGGGGGCGGCCGTCGAGCGGGCGGAGAGACACGGTGCGACGGTCCATGAGCCGGACAGCACAGCGGAGTTGAGGCCGGGGGGCGGCATCCGTGGGCGGCCGATCGGCTCCGTCAGGCGGCGGGCCCGCGTGCGGGAGGTCGTCGTCGAGCCAGCAGGCGGAGTGGGAGGTGACGGCGAGGAGTTCGGCGAAGGCGGCCGTGGCGGGGCCCGCGATGAGCTGCGGGCCGATGGCCCAGAGGCCGGGCGGGAGCGGGGAGTCGGGCGTGGCGGCGGGGGCGGAGACGGGGCTGAGGAAGGCGGGGGAGGCGAGGGCGTGGCCGCGCCGGGTGGCGAATGCGGCGGTGGCGGCGAGGAGTTGGGCGGGGGAGGCGCCGTGGCGGAGCTCGTGCAGCAACACGTCCCGGTAGGCGGGGAGTTCGGCGATCAGCGCGTCCGTGGCCGGGTGTCGGCCGAAGGTGACGGTGAGGACGGCCGGGGCGGCGCAGCCGCCGAGACGCGGCGTGCCGCGCAGGACGCAGCCGGTGCCGGGGCGCAGCCGGGGGCCGGGCAGCGGGCCGCGGCGGGGCGGGCCGAAGCGGACCCGGGGGCGGAGGGCGAAGTCGTGCACCCCGGCGGAGGCGAAGGTCAGCCGGAGCAGGTCCGCGGCCTGCCGCTCGGTCAGCCCGGGGGTCAGTCGGGACGCCGCCAACCGCAGGCAGCGGTAGGCGAGTTGCTGGAGATCGCGGTAGCGGTCGAGTTCGGACTCCTCCAGCGGGAGCGCGGCGGACGGCCAAACCGGGCTGCTGATCGGCATGGTTCCTGGCCTCGGGGTGGGGTGCGGGCCAACGGCGTGGGGGCAGGCCGCTGTTGAGTGGAACTCAAGAACTGTTGAGCAGTACTCAAAAGTAGTCAGGCGGCCGGGGAAGTCAATACGATGCGCAAATGCCTTCCTCCCCGGTACCGGCACGACGGCTCACCGCCGACCAGCGCCGACGACAAATCCTCGGCAGCGCCCGGGAGTTGATGCTCGACCGGGGACTGGACGAAGTATCGGTGGAGAGCGCCGCGGAACAGGCCGGGGTCTCGCCGGGCCTGCTGTTCCACTACTTTGGCTCGCAGGGCGGCTTCCGGGACGCCCTGGTCGAACTGGTCGCGCAGGAGTTGCTGGAACAGATCGCCCCCGACCGGACACTCGCTCCGTCCGCCCAACTCCGGTCCGGCATCGAGAGGTTCGTGGACACGGTGGTCCGCCACCCGAAGCTCTACCAGGCGGTGGCCCGGCACGGCGCCCGCGGCGGACCGGGCCGGATGGCCGGCCTGCACCGGGCCGCCCGGGCCACCATGGCCGACTGGATCACCGGCGCGGTCGCCACCGCCGGGGCCGACCGCACCCCCAGGCTCCGACTCGCCGTCGCGGGCTGGCTGGCGTTCATGGAGGAGGCCGTGCTCGGCGCCCTGTCCGGGGTCGAGGTCGGCCGTGACGACCTGGTCGACCTCTGCGAACGCACCGCCTACCAGGTGCTGGAGACCGCCGTCGCCGACCCCGCTCGCTGGCCCGCCGTCCGCGCCGCGCTCGACCGGCCGCCGCAGCCGGAGTCTTGACAGTCGATCATCCGCGCCGTCACGCTCACCGCCACGCACCGGCCGTCGGCCGGCCCTGCGGCGAACAGGAGTCGGCGATGACGGAGCAGGTCGAACAGCGGGCGGGCCGGCCGTGGCGGCGGATCGTCCTCGCAACGCTCGGGGCGCTGCTGGTGACGGCGCTGGTCGCCGCCGTCGCCGCCGCGGCGCTCGCCGTCCGGGTCGACGGGCACAGCATGGAGCCCACCCTGGTGAACGGGCAGCGCCTGCTCGCCGTCCCCGGCACCGCCGGGCGCGCCGAACGCCTCGACGTGGTGCTGCTGCGCACCCCCGGGCGGGACACCACCATGGTCAAGCGCGTCATCGGCCTGCCCGGCGACCGGGTGGAGATCCTCGCCCGGCCGGACGATCCGTTCGTGGTGCTGGTCCAGCCCGGCGGAAGCGGCCAGTGGTACCGCGTCGACCTGCCCACCGGGCGCGACCAGGACCGGCACGCCTCGCCGTGCTGCGCCGCCGACGGGCGCAAGCAGTCCGTCGCCGCCGCCCAACTCGTCCCGCCCGGAAAGCTGTTCTTCCTCGGCGACAACTCCGACCACTCGGACGACGCCCGCAGCTTCGGCTGGGGAGACCTCGCCTCCGTCACCGGCCGGGTCGGGTGGAGCGTCCTGCCGCTCAGCAGGATCGGCGCGCTGTCGTACCGGGCCGAGATGACTCCCGTCGCGGCACCGGAGGAGAACTGACGGATCGTCAGGTGAGGCAAGCGATGCGGACGAAGACCTCGGCGATGCGGCGGGCGGAGTCCTCGGGGGTGGCGGCGCCCTGGACGATGTGGCTGGCGGTGAGGCGGACCACGGTGTCGGCGGCGAGGGCGCGGGAGTCGGGGTCGATGGCCGGCCAGGCCTCGGCGGCGTAGTCGGCCAGCACGGCGGTGGCGGTGGCGAAGACCGGCTCGGCGTGCGTGGTGAGGTGGGCGAACATGCCGTCCGTGCCGTCGGGGGCGGCGGTGAGCATGGCGCGGGCGAGCGGGTTGCGGCCGGCCAGCCGCAGGGTGAAGAGCGCGGCGGCCTCGGCGGCGGCGCGCGGGTCGGCGCGGTGGGCGTCCAGGTGCTGCCCGATGCCGAGCAGGCAGCGCTCCAGTTCGCGCCCGAACAGGGCCTCGCCGAGCGCGTCCTTGGACCCGAACTCGTTGTAGACGGTCTGCCGGCTGACCCCGGCGACCGCGGCGACCTGGGTCATCCGGAGCCGGTCGAAGCCCTCGGCGGCGACGAGCCCGCCCGCCGTGTCGAGCAGTCGGTCGCGCAGCAGCGAGCGGACGGTCTCCCTGATCCATGCCATCGGTCGAGCATATCGACGCCCTGGCGGGCCTCGGGCCGCATGTGCTCAGGGTCTGCACATTCTATTGACACTCCATCTAGTAGTGCTTACTTTCTGGACACAATGCCGAAAGGTGTAAACCGCTCCGGGGGTCAGGGATGGGCTCCCGGGGCCGGACGACCCATGGAGACCCCCATGCAGGACGAGTCCACCGCCGCCGACCCGCAGCCCGCAGCCACCGTCGCACCGGCCGACCGCCGCGGCGTCACCCGGTGGCGCCGCTCGGCGCTGATCGCACTGCCCGCCACCGCCGTGGTCGCCGCGATGACCGTGGCGATGGCCCAGGGCGTACTGGCCGCGAACCTCTCACTGACCAGCGTTCCGTTCACGCTGTCCTCGACCACCGTGGCAGCACCCAAGGGCATCGGCGCCGTGCTGACCACCGTCACCGCGGGCAGCCCGACCGCCGCCGCCGAGGTCGGCCTCCCGAAGGCCGGGCTGGACGGCATCTGCATCCACGCCGTCCAGTCGGTCAACCTGCCGGTGATCGGCACCGTCGGCACCTGGTCGCTGAACATCAGCTCGCCCGCCGCCGCGACCCCGCTCACCACCGCCCAACTCGCCGCCGGCCAGGGCCTCCAGGCCAACAACCTGATCCTGGACGCGCAGGCCGTCAAGGGCGCCAGCGCGACCCTGAACGCCACCCCCGCCACCCCCAACCAGATCGGCGCCGCCGCCGACAGCGCCAACATCAAGGGCACCGGCATCAACGACGGCACCGCCGGCCAGTTCGGCCTGGACGCCACCGGCGGCGAGACCGACATCAGCGGCCTGCGGGCCAACGCCAACGGCGCCACCATCGGCGGCGCGATCACCCTGCCCAACCTGTCCATCAACCTCGCCAACGGCGACACCGCCGGCAAGGGCGCCGGCGGCAGCGACTGCTGACACCCCGTCGAAGACCTTCGGGCGGGACGGAACCTCCCCCCGTCCCGCCCGCCCCGCCCGTCGCTGTCGACCCGAGAGGCACCCCCCATGGCCCGCAACCCGCTGCCGGCACTCGACCGGGCCCGGCTCGCCGTGCGCCGCTGGCGCCGTACCCGCCCGTTCTGGGCCGCCCTGTGGACGGCACTCGGCGGCCTCGTCATCCTCTACCTGCCGCTCGCGCCGGTCGCGAAGATCCTGCACGTCGGCATCGGCGGCGTCAGCGGCATGGCCGCCGGGGCCATCCTGATCGCCCTCGCCCTGCTGATCCTGCTGCTGCCCGGCCAGCGCTACACCGCCGGAGTCATCGCCGTCATCGTCGGCGTCGCCTCCTTCCCGCTCAGCAACCTCGGCGGCTTCTTCGTCGGCATGTTCCTGGCCGTCCTCGGCGGCTCGATGGCCGTCGGCTGGATGCCCGAGAAACCCGCCCGCCGCCGGTGGCTGCGCCGCAACCGCCCCGCCGAGACATGACGGGTCGTCAAGTGGGCTCTGTGTACGGGAGTGACGGCAGGTGAACCGGAAGTGTTCGGCCGCCCGGCCGTGGCGCTTCGCCCGCCCCGCTGCGCGCGGTCGTGCTGCCGGGCTTTGCGTCAGGAGTGACGGCAGGTGAACCGGCGGTGTTCGGCCGCCCGGCCGTGGCGCTTCGCCCGCCCCGCCGCGCGCGGTCGCGCCGCTCTCGGCCCATGACCCGACGCTTCGTCAAATTCTCGACCCGTCAAGGAAGATCGCAGATGAATCAGCAGCGTTGGACCACCCGGCTACGGTCGCTGGCCCGCCCCGCCGCCGGCGCGGCCACCCACTGGAACGGCCGAATGCTGGCCCTGGCCGCCGACGGCCCCCGCCACGGGACCAGGTGGGGGCGCTCCGTCGCGGTGCTGCTCCCGGCCGCGCTCACCGCCGGTGCACTCGGCGGGGCGATCGCCGACGGCGCGCTCGCCGCGAGCTTCAACGTCACCAACTCGCCGTTCACCCTCACCTCCAACGGCGTCTCCGGGACCGGCTTCGGCGCGATCCTGAACACCCCCTCCGTGGAAGCCGCCAACGGCTCCACCTCCACCAGCACCGCGATGGCCCGGGTCGGCTTCGCCAGCGCCGGACTGGCCGGACTGTGCGGCATCGTCCACCAGTCCTTCGCCGGGGTGCCGTACTCGATGCTGCTCACCGCCGGCCAGCCGGTGACGGCCGCGCCGCCCACCGCCTTCACCGCCGACATCAACGCGTCCAACCTGTACATCGAGGCCCCGACGCTCACCGCCGCCGGCAACACCACGCTGCAGAACGCGGTGCTCGGCATGTCCGCCGACCAGGTGATGGTGGCCGGGCAGGGGCTCACCGGCGCCCAGGCCGGCGGCTTCGGCCTGGGCTCGGCCGGCTCCGGGCCGGGCGGCAGCACTGTCACCCTGGCCGGGCTGAACGCCAGCGCCTACACCGCCGAGATCGCCGGCTCGCTCACCCTGCCCGCCCTCAACATCAGGGTCGTCCCCGGATCGGCCACCACATGCTGACCGCCCGACTCGCCGCCGGGTGGCGCTGGTTCCGGGCCTTTCGCCGCACCCGCCCGTTCTGGGGCGGACTGTGGCTGGTGCTCGGCGGCTGGACGGTGCTCAAGTTCTCGCTCGGCGCGATCCAACTGGTCACCGCGACCGGCTTCAACGCGGTGGCCGGCTACCTGGTCGGCGGCGGCATGATGCTGTGCGGCCTGATCCCGCTCGCCGCGCCCGGCCAGCGGATCACCTTCGGCCTGATCGGCACCGTGCTCGCCGTGGTCTCCCTGGTGGTCTCCAACCTGGGCGGCTTCCTGGTCGGCATGCTGCTCGGCATCCTCGGCGGCGCGATGACCGCCGGCTGGGGACCGAAGCGCAAGTCAGCGCTGGGGGAGTCGACATGACTAAGCGTCAAATACATTCTGCGGTCGGGGTGTTGGGGGCGTTCGCCGTGCTGGTGGCCGTTGCCGCCGGACCGGGCGACGGCGACCGGGCAGCGGCGGCCGACGGCGCCGTGTCCGCCGCACCGCAGGTGCTGCCCGGTGAGCCGCAGCCGCTCGGCATGCCGTTCCTGCCCACGCCGAACCCGATGCACGTCACCATCGCCAGCCTCAACGCCGTCGGGCTGAGCGTCAAGAACAACGTCACCATCCGGCTGTCCGACGGCACCACCCGCACCACCACCCAGTACACCTTCACCCAACTGGCGATCCGCTCCAACATGCAGGTCGCGCACACCGCCCCCGACGGCACCGCACTGACCATCTCGGTGCCCGCCGCCGGCTCGCTCGGCGGCCTCGACCGGGCCGGGAAGCCCGAGACCACCGTGATGTGGGGCGACATCAGCAACCTCTGTGTCACCGTGCTGTTCGAAATCTGCGGCATCCAGGGGCTGCTGAACTTCTTCGGCTCGTTCATCAAACTCGACGCCGGCGCCACCAGGTTCACCGCCGACATCTACGGCATCCAGACCGTCGACGACCATGCCGCCCTCGACTCCACCGACAACCCCGTCCACCTGCCCGGCACCATCACGGTCACCAGCCCATGAGCGAACACGCCGACGAGACACCGGAGTTCGGGCACACCCACTGGCGGCGCGGCGCCGCCGTCGCACTGCCCGCGCTGCTCGCCGCCGCCGCACTCGGCCAGGCGATGGCCGGCGGGGCGCTGGCCGCCGGGCTGCAGATCCAGAGCGGCACCGTGCAGCTCACCACCAGCAGCCTGTACGGCACGCACTTCGCCGCCGCCGTGGTCGACCAGCCCTACACCCGGCCCGACGGCAGCACCGGCATCGCCCACCCGCTGCGGATGGGCTTCGCGCAGGGCGTCATCAACGGCCTGTGCCTGGCGCAGAAGCAGCAGATCCTCGGCGCCACCTACACGCTGATGATCACCGTCGGCGACAACAACCCCGCCACCTGGGAGATCACCACCCAGAACACCGTCCTCGACCTGCGCAGCGCCACCGGAGCGCTCGACATGGACGGCCTCGTCGACCTCAACATCAACGGCCCCGACACCACCACGGTCGGCGACGGCGCGGGCGGCTACCTGCCCAACCCGCTGAACAGCCCGCAGCACCGATTCGGCATCCAGGCCGGCTACGCCAAGTTCGACAAGGTCACCGCGACCGTTCACGACCTCCAGCTGCCGGGCCTGCTCAGCACCCCCGGCCTCACCATCGCCGTCCGCCCCGGCTCCGTCGACTGCCCGGCCCCGGCCGCACCGGTCGGCACCCCGGGCAGCAAGTGACATGCCGTCAGGCCGGGCCGTTTCGCCTTCGTCGAGCAGCAGCGCCGGCGCCCGCCGGGGTGGCGCTGCCGACGGCCTCGCGGCGGTCGTCTACCGTCGCAGCCACGGCCGGGCGCCGGAGCTTCACCGCGTGCTGCTCGAAGCGCTGCCCGTCCGGCAGTTCGACGTCCGCGACCCACGCGTTCAGCCATGCGTCCTGGTGCGCCGTGCGCTCCCCGTGCACCTTCCGCCGCATCCCGCCACCCCTTCCGCCCGCAGTGCGCCACCGCAGCCGGCGCCCGCCGCGGCCGGAACCGAACGGTTGTCCCACTCGTCCTTGTCGGGGAGAAGCACGACGGGATTGGCCCTCGTGGCGAAGGGCAGGAGAACGGCATGGGCATCGTCAGTTGGATCATCCTAGGGCTCCTCGCCGGAGCCATCGCCAAGCTGCTGCTCCCCGGCAAGGACCCGGGCGGCATCATCGTCACCACCCTGATCGGTATCGCCGGCTCGTTCATCGGCGGGTGGCTGTCCACGAAGATCCTGCACAGGTCGATCAGCGTGCACTTCTTCGACCTGCCGACCTGGATCTCCGCGATCGCCGGATCGCTGGCCCTGCTCATCGTCTACCGGCTGATCTTCGGGAAGTCACGCGACTGACGGAACGTCAGACAGGTGCCCCGGCCGAGACGTTCGGCCGGGGCACCCTGCGTTGTGCGCGTCACAGCGCCGGCAGCGGCTCCCGCGCGACCGCCCGGGCCCCGGCCGCCGCCTCCGGATGTGCGTGGGTGGCCCGGGCGGAGCGCTCTGCCTGCTCGGCGACCACCGCCAGATCGTCGGCGAACCACGCGTCCAGCGGCGCCACCCGCATCGCCGCGCCGTTGCCGGGCGAGCCCTGCCCGCCGAACATCGCACCGGTGACGGCGACATGGTCCTCGCCCGCGTGCACCGCACGCAGCACCTGATGCATCGACGGGCCGTACTTGCGGTGCGGCACCGCCGTGTACTCCGCCGCGAACTCCCTTGCCAGCACGGCCGTTTCGACCTCGCCGTGCTCGCCCAGGTGGATGGCGCTCGTCCTGCTACGCCGACGGCGCCGGGCGGACCGGCCGCCCCGCGACCTCCGCCGACGCCTCCACCCGCCGGCGGACGAACCAGCGGTCGCCGAAGGCAATCGCCCAGCGCCAGACCGTGCAGGCTGTCCAGGGCGGGCGGCGGGACGGGGTACATGGTGACTCCTCGAACGTTCAGGTGGCACCGAGTCCGGCCCGGCGCCCCGCCGCCCGTCGAGCCGATTTCCCGGCCGGAGCCCGAGCCCGGTCCCGTCTCGCCCATCGGACGGGATTCGCTCGATCGTGAGCGATTCGCGCTGCTGATTCGCCCTCGCGGGTTCAAGGTGGGAGACGGACGCGCTCGGAGACCGCGTCCCGCTCGCCGCGTCGGGCCAGGGCCCGTGGCCGCTCCCCGGCCCCGACGACGGGTCGGGCGGCGACAGCGCGGACGGAGCACACTCGCAGGGAACTGATCGAATCTTCTAGGCTCGCTTCCCGGTCCCCTGCCACGGTCGCCCCTCCGCGCCGAGGAACAGAGGACCGACGTCCCCGGACCCCGGGCCGAGCCGGGGTCGCGGACCGAGCGAGGAGGACGCAGTGCTGCCCAGCCCCACATCGCACCGGACACCACGACCGAGCCCGAAGCCGCAACAGATCCCCGCGACACCCGCCCCGGCCATACCTCCCAGTGCCACGCGCCCCACCGGGGGTGAACGGTGAGCCGCCATACCGTGGTCCCCGAGCCACATCCCGCCACACCCCCGACCGCACCGCCGGCCGCACCCCCGACCGCGCCCCCCGAGGCCGATGAACCGCCCACCACGGCAACGACGTTGGCCACCGCCGCACTACCGGGCCTGCCCCGCACCCTGACCAGCAGGGCCCGCACCCTCACCGCCGCCGTCCGCAAGCGCTGCGCGGACCTCGCCCGGATCGAAACCCCGTCCGGCGACGCGCCCCGGCTGAACACCCTCGCCGAAGAACTCGCCGCCGGATACACCGCCACCGGCGCCACCGCCACCCGCGACAGCTGCGACCACGGCGACCACCTCGTCCTCAACTGGCCCGGCCGGCACGAAGACCTGCCGCACCTGCTGGTGGTCGGACACCACGACACCGTCTGGCCCGTCGGCACCCTCGCCGACTGGCCCGTCGAGGAACAGGACGGGCGTCTCACCGGCCCCGGCATCCTCGACATGAAGGGCGGACTCGCCCTGCTGGAAGGCGCGTTCGCACTCCTCGCCGACCTCGGCCAACGCCCGCACCGACCGGTGCGGATGATCGTGGTCTCCGACGAGGAGATCGGCAGCCCCGACGGCCGCCGTCTGTTCGAACAGCACCTGCGCGGCGCGGCCGCCGTCCTCGGGCTCGAACCCGGCCACCCCGACGGCCGGTTGAAGACCGCCCGCCGAGGCTCCGCCCGGGTCCGGCTCACCGTCACCGGACGCGAGGCACACGCCGGCAACGACGCCGCGGACGGCGTCTCCGCGATCGACGAACTCGTCGACCAACTCATCGCCGTCCGCGGCCTCTCCCGGCAGCCCGGCACCGAACTCAACGCCGGACGCATCGGCGGCGGCACCCGCGCCAACGTCGTCGCCGGCCGCGCCGAGGCCGAGATCGGGCTGCGCTTCTCCACCACCGAGGCCCAGCGCCGCACCCTCGACACGCTCGCCCACCTGACCGCGAACCGGCCCGGCGCGAACGTCCGCACCGAAGTCCTCTCCTCCCGCCCGGCCTGGCCCGAGCGCCCGGCGAACCCGCTCCTGCGCCACGTCCGCTCCCTGGCCGCCGCCCTCGGCCACCACCTCGACGGCGCACCCGCCGGCGGGGCGGGGGACACCAACCTGGCCGGCGCGAGGGGTCTCCCGACACTCGATGGCCTCGGGGCGGTCGGGGCGGGGCCGCACGCGCGGCACGAGCACTTGCGGATCGACCAGCTGGGACCGCGGATCGCCCTGCTGGCAGCTCTGCTGGCGGTGCCGTTGCCCCGCTTGAGGTGACCACCGGGGCGTGGGGAGTGTGCGAGATCAGGGGCGCGTGGGGCGCCTCCCGGCCCGCCGGGGCCGGGGGAGACCTGCGCGACCAGCGCAAGGCCTGTCCGCCAGGTCGCGAGCACGTGCAAGTGATTGCCCTGCGTCGCGATCTTGCGACGTAGCGCCTTCCGCTTCGCGCCGTTCCCCGCGCCCCTGTTTTCGCGCCCACCTGCTCAAGCGCCCACCCGCTCTCGCGCAGGTCTCCCCGCGCCTCGGTTTGTGCCTCCGTACATGCTTGTCACCGGGTCTCCCGTGTGTACAGAATGGAACCGACCGAACGGTCAGTCGGGAGGTGGGTGGTGGAGGCGAGCGCGGAAGCGCAGTCGCGGTTCGAGGCGGTGGTCGCCAACGAACAGCGGGTGGAGCCCCGGGACTGGATGCCGGAGGCGTACCGGGCGACGCTGGTGCGGCAGATCGCGCAGCATGCCCACTCGGAGATCATCGGGATGCAGCCGGAGGGCAACTGGCTGACCCGGGCGCCGTCGTTGCGGCGCAAGGCGATCCTGCTGGCGAAGGCGCAGGACGAGGCCGGTCACGGGCTGTATCTGTATGCCGCGGCGGAGACCCTCGGGGTGGACCGGGCCGAGCTGACCGAGAAGCTGATCGACGGGCGGCAGAAGTACTCGTCGATCTTCAACTACCCGACGCTGACGTTCGCCGACGTCGGCGTGATCGGCTGGCTGGTGGACGGCGCCGCGATCTGCAACCAGGTGCCGCTGTGCCGGTGCAGTTACGGGCCGTACGCGCGGGCGATGGTGCGGATCTGCAAGGAGGAATCGTTCCACCAGCGGCAGGGCTACGAACTGCTGATGACGCTGATGGCCGGCACCGACGCGCAGCGCCGGATGGTGCAGGACGCGGTGGACCGCTGGTGGTGGCCGTCGCTGATGATGTTCGGCCCGCCGGACGGGGCTTCGCCGAACAGCGAGCGGTCGATGGCATGGCGGATCAAGCGGCACAGCAACGACGAGCTGCGGCAGCGTTTCGTCGATATGACCGTCCCGCAGGCCGAGCACCTCGGCGTCACGCTGCCGGACCCGGCGCTCGCCTGGAACGAGGAACGCCGCAGCTGGGACTTCGGCGAGCCGGACTGGTCGGAGCTGCAACAGGTGATCAAGGGCCAGGGCCCGTGCAACGAGCAGCGGATCGAACGGCGGCGCGCCGCCCACGAGGACGGCGCCTGGGTGCGCGAGGCGGCGTCGGCGTACGCGGCCAAGCACGCGCAGGGAAAGGGGAGTTCGGAATGAGCGGAGAGCGGGCGTCCTGGCCGCTGTACGAGGTGTTCGTACGGCCGCGGCGAGGGCTGAACCACGTGCACGTCGGGTCGCTGCACGCGGCCGACGACCGGATGGCGCTGCTCGCGGCCCGGGACCTGTACACCCGGCGCAACGAGGGGGTGAGCCTGTGGGTGGTCCGCTCGGACGCGATCACGGCGTCCAGCCCGGACGAGCAGGACCCGTTCTTCGCGCCGAGCGGGGACAAGGTGTACCGGCACCCCACCTTCTACCCGATCCCCGAGGACGTCCCGCACATCTGACGCCACGCACCTGACGCCCCGTCAATCACTCAGCAGGGAAGGCGACATGACCGACGACCACGTGTACCTCTCACTGGCTGACGCCGCAGGTGAGCCGGACGGCGAGGCGCGCTGGGCCTACGGCACGGGGTTCGCCGATCCGCTGCTGGGCGTGGACGCCGCGCCGCCGCCGGGAATCGACCCGGCGGACCTCGCGGCGTACTGCCTGATGCTCGGCGACGACGCCCTGGTGCTGTCCCAGCGGCTGATCCAATGGGTCACCCGGGCACCGGAGTTGGAGGAGGAGGTGGCGCTCGCCAACCTCGGCCTCGACCTGCTCGGACAGGCCCGCCGACTGCTCACCCGGGCCGGCCAGCTCGACGGCACCGGCCGCAACGAGGACGAACTCGCCTACTGGCGCGAGGACTTCGACTACCGCAACGTCCGCCTGGCGGAGCTGGAGAACGGCGACTTCGCACAGTGCGTCGGGCGGATGCTGCTGTTCGCCACCGCCCGCGAGGAGCTGTACCGCCGGCTGGTGGAGCACGCCGACCCGGTGCTGGCCGCCGTCGCGGCGCTCGGCGTCAAGGAGTTGGCGTACCACCGGGAGTACGCGCAGTCCTGGGTGCTGCGGCTCGGCGACGGCACCGAGCACTCGCACGAGCGGATGCAGCAGGCGCTGGAGGCGCTGTGGCCGTGGCTGGACGAGCTGTTCACCCCGCACGAGGTCGAACTGCGGCTCGGCGTCGACCCGTCGGAGCTGCGCGAACCCGTACTGGCAAGCCTCGCAGCGGTGTTGGAGGAGGCCACGCTGAGCGTGCCGCAGGCCGCACCGCGGGCGTACGTGAACGGCCGGGCCGGGCGGCACGGCGTGCACACCGAGGCGCTCGGCCCGCTGCTGGCGGAGCTCCAGGTGGTGGCCAGGGCGCACCCGGGGGCGACATGGTGAGCACCCTCGAACGGGCCCGGGAGGTCGCGGCCGCGGTGCCCGACCCCGAACTGCCCATGCTCACGCTGGCCGACCTCGGCATCCTCGCCGACGTCGAGGAGCACGACGGCGCCGTCACCGCCTGGATCACACCCACCTACTCCGGCTGCCCGGCGGTCGCCGAAATGGCCGGCGACGTGGCCCGGAGGCTGCGCGCGGCCGGATTCGACCAGGTCGAGGTGCGGTTGCGGATGAACCCGCCGTGGTCCAGCGACCGGATCAGCCCGGAGGGCCGCCGCAAGCTCGCCGAAGCCGGCATCGCCCCGCCGGTCTTCGGGGCGCGGCCCACCGCGACCCGGTTGACGCTCGGCCCGACCCGGCTGGCCGTGCCGTGCCCGCAGTGCGGCTCCACCGACACCGAGGAGCTGTCCCGGTTCGGCTCCACCGCCTGCAAGTCACTGTGGCGGTGCCGCAGTTGCCGGGAACCCTTCGACCGGATCAAGGAGATCTGATGGCCGCCCGCCGCCCGCAGTTCCACCCGCTGCCGATCGGCAACCTGGAACGGCTCTGCGAGGACGCCGTCGCGGTGACCTTCGACGTACCGCCCGCGCTGGCCGAGGAGTTCACGTTCAAGCCCGGGCAGGTGCTGACACTGCGCCGGATCGTCGACGGGGTCGACGAGCGCCGCTCGTACTCGCTCTGCTCGCCCGTCGGCGGGCCGCTGCGGATCGCCGTCCGCGAGGTGCCCGGCGGGCTGTTCTCGCACTGGCTGGTCGGCGGGACCGCGATCGGCGAGACGGTCGAAGTGCTGCCGCCCAGCGGGTCGTTCACCGCCGACCCGGCCGAACCCGGCGAACACGTGCTGATCGCCGCGGGCTCCGGCATCACCCCGATGCTGTCCATCGCCGGCTCCGTGCTGGCCGGCCACCCCGACTCGCGCGTCACCCTGCTGTACGGCAACCGGCGCAGCGACACGGTGATGTTCGCCGACGAGCTCGCCGACCTGAAGGACCGTCACCTCGACCGCTTCCAGCTCGTCCACGTGCTGTCCCGGGAGAGCCGGGACGCCGAACTGCTCAGCGGACGCCTCGACGCCGACCGGGTGAAGGCGCTGCTGGAGGCGCTGGTGGACGTCCCCGACGTCGACCACTGGTGGCTGTGCGGGCCGTTCGGCCTGGTCGCGGACGCCAAGGAGCTGCTGGCCGGACTCGGCGTCCCCGCCGGGCGGGTGCACCAGGAACTGTTCCACGCCGAGGACGAACGGGCCGAGGAGCGGCACCTGGAACCCGCTCCCGATGCCGCCGCCAGCGAAGTCACCCTCGTCCTCGACGGCCGCTCCAGCACCCTCGCCCTGCCGCGCGACCGCTCCATCCTGGACGGCGCCCAACGCGCCCGCCCCGACCTGCCGTTCGCGTGCAAGGGCGGCGTCTGCGGCACCTGCCGGGCACTGCTCTGCGAGGGCAAGGTCGAGATGCGCCGCAACTTCGCACTGGAGGAGTCCGAACTGGCCGCGGGCTACGTGCTCACCTGCCAGGCCCGCCCGGTCTCCGACCAGGTCACGGTGGACTACGACCGGTAGCTGCCGCCACGGCCGCAACTGCCGTAACTGCCGTTACACGACGGCGGGTTCGGCGGTCGGCCGGTCGCCTTCGCGGAGCAGGCGGACGACCTCGTTCACCGCCGCGCGGCCCGCCCGGTTGGCGCCCACCGTGGACGCCGAAGGGCCGTAGCCGAGCAGGTGGATGCGCGGGTCGTCGGTGACGTGCGTGCCGGTCATCCGGATGCCGCCGCCCGGGCCGCGCAGCGCGAGCGGCGCCAGGTGGGTCAGCTCGGCGCGGAAACCCGTCGCCCAGATGATCGCGTCCACCGCCAACTCCTCGTCGCCCCAGGCGACTCCGTGCTCGGTCAGCCGGTCGAACATCGGGCGGCGGTTCAGCACGCCCAGCTCCTCGGCCCGGCGGTAGGCGACGCTCGGGCCGAGGCCGGTGACGGACACCACGCTGCGCACCGGAAGCCCCGCCGCCACCCGCTCCTCCACCTTGGCGACCACCTCACGGCCGAACTCCGGTGTGAACGGCCCCTGGTGGACCACCGGCGGGGTGCGCGTCACCCACACCGTCCCGGCGACCGCGCCCACCTCGGACAGCACCTGGATCGCCGACGCCCCGCCGCCGACCACCAGCACCCGCCGGCCCGCGAACTCCGCCGGGCCCCGGTAGTCCGCATAGTGCAGCTGACGGCCCGCGAAGTGCCCCGGGTAGCGCGGCAGGAACGGCCGCGTCCAGGTGCCGGTGGCGTTCAGCAGCGCGCGGGTGACCCAGCTGCCGGAGTCGGTCTCCACCAGCAGCCGCCCGTCCGGCCGGTCGCGCACCGCCAGCACCTTCACGGGCCGCACCACGGGCAGCGCGTGCTGCGCCTCGTACGCGGCGAAGTAGCCCGGCACGGCGACCCGGGCCGGGGTGGCCGGGTCGGTGGCGGGGAGTTCGAAGTCCGGCAGGTCGTGGAAGCCGTGCACGGTGGCCATGGTCAGCGAGGGGGAGCGGTGCGCCCAGGCTCCGCCCGGGGCGTCGTCCGCGTCCAGCACCACGAAGCCGGTGTACGGAGCGAAGCCGCGACGGCGCAGGTGGTAGGCGGCGGACAGGCCGGCCTGGCCCGCGCCGATCACCAGCGCGTCCACCTCGCGGGGTGCGGCGCCGGCCGGGTCGATCGTTGCACCTTGAACAGTCACGCCCGTGAAACATCGGGCTGCGGCCGGGTGTTCCCGTCGCCGGCCAGCAGGCGCACCGTGGCGGCGGCCAGCGCCTCCGGGCCGTCCGGGCGCAGGTCCAGGAACAGCCGGGGCTCGGTGAGCTCCAGCTCGATCAGCACCGGCGAGCCGTCCGGCAGGCGCACCAGGTCGACCCGGGCGTAGAACAGCTCCGCGCGCTCCGGGACGGCCGCCAGGATCCGCTCGGCAAGGGCGAGTTGGTCGTCGGCGGGGTCGCGGACGACGTCCCGGAAGCCGCCGCCGAGCATCGGGCCGCGGCGCACCGCGTGGCTGAACTCCCCGCCCAGGTACAGCAGCGAGGTCTCGCCCTCGTCCTCGACCATCGGCAGGTACGGCTGCACCATCGCGGTGCGGCCGGCCGCCGTGAGCGCCGCGACGTGCGCGAGCGCCTCCTCGCGGTCGGTGGTGCGCAGGGTGTCCCGGGCGCCGGAGGACACGGTCGGCTTCACCACCAGCTCCGGCCAGTCGGCGCCGGTGAGTTCCTCGCCCGGGGCGACCCAGGCGGTGGGGACGATCGGCACCCCGGCCTCGGCCAGGTCGCGCAGGTAGGTCTTGTCGGTGTTCCGCTCCAGCACCGGCACCGGGTTGGCCACCCGGGTCAGCGCCGCCGTCCGGCGGGCCCAGCCGAGGAACTCGTCGCGCTGCAGGATGTAGTCCCAGACGCTGCGGATCAGCACCAGGTCGAAATCGCCCCAGTCGACGTCCGGGTCGTTCCAGACCGCCGCCTCCGCGTGCACGCCGGCCCGGGCGAACGCGGCCAGCACGGGGAACATCTCCACGTCCTCGATGCCGAGGCAGGTGGCGTACGCGACCCTCGGGCCGGACGCGGGCAGGACGCCGGACGCGGGCAGGACGGGGTGCGGGGAGGTGCTCACGGGTGCTCCAGGCGGTGCGCGGGACGGTCCGGCAGTGAGGCTCTTACGCACCCGTAAGCAGTGTCAACCGCTTTACCGACTGTCGGACAATATGCCTGCCTGGCTTGTCCGGTGGTCGGGGCCGGCGGTCAGCCGATCGGGGCGATGACCGCGGCGGTGCCGTACGCGCACACCTCGGTGCCGACGTCCGCGGCCTCCGTCACGTCGAAGCGCATCATCAGGACGGCGTTGCCGCCGCGCGCCTTGGTCTGCTCGACCAGCCGCTCCATCGCCTGGTTCCGGGTCTCCACGAGCGTCTTGGTGAGGCCCTTCAGCTCGCCGCCCATCAGCGACTTCAGGCCCGCGCCGATCTGCGAGCCGATGTGCCGCGACCGCACGGTGAGGCCGAACACCTCGCCGATCACCCGCTCCACCCGGTATCCGGGCACGTCGTTCGTGGTGACCACCAGCACGCCGCCGGACGGGTCCTGTCCGCCACCGAAATCGTTCAGTTCAGTCATGGTTCCCACCTTCTGTGACGATTCGTTCCGGGCGCCAGCATGGCACACGGAAAGCGCTTTCCGGTTGGTCCCCGCGCGATCGTCGGGCACCGGATCGGGAGAGCCGATGGACACCGGACCCTCGGGTTTGTCAACCTTGGGGCATGGGCGAGCGAAGCGATCATCCACAAGGGCCTGGCGCGGCGGAGGACTCCGGCGCGCAGGAGATCGAGGCCACCGTGGTGCTGGGCATCCGGATCACCGACTGGCCGGCCCTCCGGGCCGCCGCACAGGCGGCCGTCGAAGACCTCGACTTCGCCGGAATCGACCCCGAGGGCCAGCGCCGCCAACTGCTGCAGGAGGTCACCGAAGACCCCAACGCGGCCCTCGGCGCCCTGCTCCACCCGGACCGGCTGGTCGCCGCGATCCCCGGCATCGAAGCCCTCGGCGGCACGCTGGAGATCGCCGTCTCCGACGACTTCGCCCCCGACTTCGCCGCACTCTTCCCGCTGGACGACGACAGCGACACCGGTGACTGGACCCTGACCCCGCGCACCGCGTGCCTGCTGCACACCCAGCTGATCAGCCTCTCCGACGCCGCCTACGAAGACCTCGACGAACACGGCGACGACCCCGTCACCGTCGCCGACGAAGCCGACTGGAGCGTCTTCGGCCGCCTCCAGCAGCGCACCTGGAACCTCCACCGCGGCTGGCGCCGCGCCTTCGCCCGGGCCTTCGACGACCTCGCCGACGACCTCGCCCTCGGCGAATGGCCACTGCCCCGCAGCCTCGCCGAGGACGTCGCACTGCGCCTCGCACTCGCCGACGCCCGCTCGCTGCTCGGCTCCCAACCAGAGTCGGTGGCCGACATGATGGGCGGTCTGCCCGCGGACCTGTACGACTACGACTGGGACGGCTGCACCGACGAACTCTTCGGCGTCTACGGCCCCGAGGAGACCGAGGACGACCTGGACGCCGCCCAGCGGATCGACCGACTCCTCGCCGCCACCCACCCCGAGGGCTGGTTCCTCGGCTACCAGGACGCCGAGGAGCGCGACCCCGGGCGGGGCTACCGGCGCTGAGCTGGCATGCTGGAGGGGTGAGCTCACCCAACGATGTGACCGGCGAACCGACCCCGTCCTCCCCGGCCCCGCTGCCCGCGGTCGGCGGACACGCGGAGGACCGGGACTCCCACGACCAGTACGTGCTGCCACTGGTGGTCCGGCTGGAGAAGGCCGAACCGCCGCGCCGGACGGACGCGTTGGAGACCTCGGCCCGGGCCGTGCTCACCCTGCTCTCCGACCCGCGGGTCACCGCCGACGACGGCGAGTGGGCCGAGCGCGTCAAGGCCTGGGAGGACGCCCGGATCCGCAAGGTCGTCCGGCGGGCCCGCGGCGGCGAGTGGCGCAAGGCGAACGAGCTGCCCGGCATCACCGTCACCGGCGAGAGCGCCGAGGTGCGGGTCTTCCCGCCGATCCCGCTGGACGGCTGGCCCAAGGAACTCGCCAAACTCCAGGTCTCCGGCACCGAACTCGACGACCCCGCCCCGCCCGCCCCCGCCCCCGAGGGCGTCCCCGTCCTGTGGCTCAACCCGGAGTTGCAGATGAGCGCCGGCAAGACCATGGCCCAGACCGGCCACGCCGCCCAGCTCGCCTGGTGGGAACTGGACGACGCACAGCGCAAGCAGTGGGCGGAAAGCGGTTTCCCACTGGCCGTCAGAACCGCCACCGCCGCCGACTGGCCCACCCTGACGGACGGTCGACTCCCGGTCGTCCGGGACGCCGGCTTCACCGAGATCGCCCCCGGCAGCTGCACCGTCGTCGCCGACCACCCGGCCCTTCGACGCTCCTGAACGTGCCCGCCGACCCCCGCACGGCAACGTGGCAGGCGAGGCGTACGCGTCCTGGCGGCCGTCGTACGCCTCTGACGGGTCCTTCGGCGCGGCGCCTCCCGGGTACCGGCGTTCGGCGAGCCGTTCCGGATACGCCGAGCAGCCTGAATCACCGGAAGTGGCTGCGGTGTTCGCTCAGGAAGGCGTCGAGGGTGCGGGGCGGCCGGCCGAGGATGTCGGTGACGGTGCTCGTGGGGAACTCGGGCCGGGCGATGGCGAGTTGCTGGATCTCCACGAGGTGGTCGGCGAGCCAGGCGGGCAGGCCGGCCTGCTGGACGAGGTTGTCGCGCAGCTCGTCCGGAGCGAGGTCGACGTACTGGATCCGGCGGCCGGTCAGTTCGGTCAGCCGGGCGGCGAGGTCGGGGTGGGAGACGGCCTCCGGTCCGGTCAGCGTGTAGGTTCCGCCGGCGAGGTGGCGCCGGGTGAGCACGGCGGCCGCGACGTCGCCGATGTCGCGGCAGTCGATGTAGTTGCAGGGCGCGTCCCTCATGGCGCCGAGGACGAGGCCCCGGGCCACGGTGGGCGCGAGGCGCAGCAGGTTCTGCATGAACGCGTAGGGGCGCAGGACGGTGCCGGTGAGTCCGGAGGCGTGCAGGTGTTCCTCGACCGCGTGGTGTCCGCGGGATATCGCGACGGGTGCCGTGGGCTCGGCGGCGGGGGCGGAGAGCTTGACGATGTGTCCGATTCCGCTGCGGGCGGCGATGTCGATGACGCGGGTTTCGAGTTCGACCTGGGCGGGGCTGTTGGCCATGGCGAGGAAGAGCTGATCGGCGCCGGCGAAGGCCGCGCGCAGCGAGTCGGGGTCGCCGGCATCCGCGTACCGGACCTCGACGTGCGGGTCGTGCGGGTCGTGCGGGTCGTGCGGGTCGTGCGGGTCGTGCGGGTCGTGCGGGTCGTGTGTCGGGTCGTGCGGGGCTGCGGTGCCGGGGAGCGGTCGGTGCGGGGTGCGGGTGAGGGCGCGGACGGGGACGTCGAGGGCGCGCAGGCTGTGGAGCAGGGCGGTTCCGGTGGTTCCGGTCGCTCCCATGACAACGATCACCGGGTGTCTCCTCGGTGCTTGGTGGTGTCCGCGGCAGCCGGTGCCGCCGGGTTGGGTTCGGTGCGTCCGGGCACAGGCGCCCGGGTGTCGGGGCCGGTCACGGCCGGGCTTTCGGGAGGGTGCCGCGCCAGCGCAGGGTGACGATGGTGGTGGCGAGGACGGCGGAGACGGGCAGGTCGATGCGCAGTCGCCGCAGCCAGGGGGCGGCGTGGAGCGAGGCGCGGGCCGGCAGCCACTCGGCGGCGAACCATCCCAGCGCGGCCGCCGCACCGGTGGCCGCGCTGACCAGCAGCGCGGTCAGGACTACGCGCGGCAGGGTCGTGGTCCAGCGTCGCGGCCGCCCGCCGTGCCGAAGCCAGGCGCCGACCAGGAACGCCACCACCGCGGACGTGCCGGCGATGGAGGTGCAGGCCGCCACGGTCAGATCCGCCTGTCCGGTGACGACTCCCGCGGTACCCGCCATCAGGGCGGGGGCGGCGTAGGCGGTCAGCACCTCGCGCCACAGCGTGAACGGCCGGGCGGCCGCCCGGTTCGGGCCGGTGCTGTCGTTCGTCGTGGGCATCTTGGCCTCTTCATCTCGTTCATCTCGTTGGAGTTCCGAAAAGCGAAGGGGTGCGGGTGGGGCCCGGCGGGCCTTCTCGGCAGGCTAATTGAGTGGAGTAATTAGGTGGCTAATTACTACCTCGTGAAAAGGGCTCCCACCCGCGGGATGGGAGCCCGGGCCCGGCGGCCGGCCGGGTCAGTCGGCGGTCAGGGCCGAGCTGCTGCGCACGACGCGCGCGAGCAGGTCCAGGAACGTCGCGCGCTCCTCGACGGTGAGCCCCGTGACCATCGCCTCCAGTCGCCCGAAATGCTCGGGCGCCATGTCGCGCAGGCGCTGCGCGCCGCGCGCGGTCAGGATCGCGACCGTGCCGCGTCCGTCCTCGGTGGACGGGCGCCTGGCGATCAGGCCCTCGCGTTCCAGGCCGTCCAGCAGGCCGGTGACCGTGGCCCTGGAGACATCTAGGTCGGCCGCGAGTTGCGAGGGGGACTTCTCTCCTCCATGGCCTTCGAGGTCCGCGAGCAGTCGGTAGCGGCCCGTCGACAGTCCGAACCTGGCGAAGTGGGCCTCGGCGGCCCGGCCGACCCTCGCGCCTGCGGAGATCAGTCGCACCGCGACCAGTACCGCCTGTGGGTCCGTCTCCAGGCCGTAGTGCCGAAGTTGCCACCCGGCCTGCTCCAGTGTGGGCTGCTCGCTGTCGGCCTGGTCTCTCGTCATGTGAGTAATATGGCGGCTAATTACTTTGGGTGTCAAGGGGGACTGGGCTGATTTAACCCCGGGCCGCCTCGCTCCGGGGCGGCGGTACGGTCCGGCACCGGCTGCGCAGCCGGATCGGGCGGCTTCGGACCGCTGTCGCCCACCCCTTCCGGCCGCTGCTCGCCATCGCAGGGGACGGCCTCGCGGTCCGGCTCCGGGGCCCACGCGCCGGCGGGCAGGTGGCCGGCCTGCGCGGTCGCGTCGGCCGGAGCGGCGGAGTGGGGAGCGGGGGAGCGGGGGAGTGGGCGTTCACGGTGCGGAGGTCGCTCGGGTGTTCCACTGCCGGAACTTCTCGGGCAAGCACGTGCCGCAGGGCCGGTAGCCGGCGGCTATCGCGGTGGCCTCGTCCCGGAAGAAGACGCGGTGGCGGACGTAGTGGTCGGCGGCGATGAAGCGCAGGGCGGAGGGGCAGTCGAGGCGGCCGTAGATGCGCTTGGGGCGGTAGCCGCCGAGGGTGCCGGGGGTGGTGCTGGTACACGGGTGGCCGTCGGGGCCGATCAGGGTGTAGGTGCGCGGGGGTGCCGGGGTGGTGGTGGCGGGGGTGGACATGCCGTTGGTGGTCATGGTGGCGGTGCGTCAGGCGTCGTGGAAGACCAGGCCGAGGGCGTGCCGGCGGCCGGTGCGGACGGTGCTGACGCCGTGGCGCACCGGCGCGGCGTAGTGGCCACGGGCGGAGGGGACGGGACGGTCACGGGTGGTGAAGACCAGGCCGTGGCCCTGGGGCAGGACGGTCGCGGTGCCGCGGGACTGGGCGCGGGGGCGCTGTTCGACGAGGAGGAACTCGCCGCCCGTGTAGTCGGTGCCGTGCACGTCGAGGCCGATGACGACCTGGAGCGGGAAGACGAGGTCGCCGAAGACGTCGCGGTGCAGGGCGTTCCAGTCGCCGGGGCCGTAGCGCAGCAGGATCTGGGAGCTCTTGCCCTGACCAGCGGCATGGCAGCGGGCGGTCCACTCGGCGAGGGAGTCGGGCCACGGCGCGGGGCGGCCGAGTCGGGCGGCCCAGGCGCGGGCGACGGTCAGCAGGCGGGGGTAGAGGGCCTCGCGCAGCGCGGCGACCGGCTCGGGCAGATCGTGGGTGAAGTAGCGGTACTGGCCGGAGCCGAAGCGGTGGCGGGCCATGTCGACGGTGGTGCGGAACAGTTCGGGCCGGTCGTAGAGCGCGGCGAGCTGTCGGCACTGGTCGGGGTCGAGCAGGCGGGGCGTCAAGGCGCAGCCATGGGAGTCGAGTTCGGAGGTCAGGGCGGCCCAGTCGGCGGTGTCGAGGGTGCGTTCGGCGGCGGTCGGGGCGGTGGCGGTGGCGGTGGCGCTGTGCACGGGGTGTCCTCGGGGGTGGGTCGGACGGTCGGGAGTGGGTCGGACGGTCGGGTGTGGGCGGGCCCAGGGAGTGGTGGCCGAGGCGGACGGTCGGCGGCGCGTTGGCGAGGACCGCGGTGCCGAACGCCCGGACGGCGAGGGCGGCGGCCCTGGGAGGGGTCCTTCGGCGCGCGGGGTGGTGTCGGAGTACTGGACGGTTCCGATCGTCGTCCGGCCGGGGCCCGGGTGCTGGCGGCAATCGGACCTCGCGTCCGGGCGGAACGGGCTGGGCGATGCCGGGCAGGTGCGAGCGCTGCGCGGGTGCGAGTGCCGCGCGGGCAGGAGTGCTGGCTGGGTGACGGGGTGGTCGAGGCCGGGGCGGTCGAGGCTGCGGCCCCGTCGTCAGGAGGCCGGGGAGCTGTGGGGCGAGCGCCTCGGCTCGCATGCGGCTGACGGGTTGTCCGTGTGGGACGGGGGAGGCGGCCGGCAGCGCGGCCCCGGTGGTTCGGGCCGGTGCTCGCGGAGCTGCGAACGCCCGGTCCGAATACCGCCAGCACCCGGTCGGGGACCGGGCCAGGATCGTAAACGCCGTAAAACGGCCGGAAACCTACCGGACCGTCACTATCGGGGCGTCCTGCTGCGCACGCACGCGGTTGCCGCCCCGCCCGTACGAAGGAGCGCATCATGTCGATGGAGGAGAACAAGGCCGTCGTCGGTCGCTGGTTCACCGAGTTCTGGGGCCCCGACTTCAACCCGGCCGTCATCGACGAACTCGCCGATCCGGACATCACGTTCGAGTACTCCATGCACGCCCCCTGCCGCGGCCGCGAGGAAGTCCGCGCCTTTGCGGAGAAGTTCCGGGCCGCCTTCCCCGACCTCGCCTTCTCCGGCACCGCCGACCTCCTCGCGGAGGGCGACTACGTGGTCGGCCGGTGGGTCGGTGGCGGCACCCACACCGGTGAAGCGTTCGACGACCTGCCCGTCGGCGCCCTGCCCGCCAAGACGGGGAAGGCGATGCACTTCAGCGGTACCACCGTCTTGAAGGTCGAGAACGGCAGGATCACCGAGGAGATCGGCCTCGACGACGGTCTCACGGCCCTCCGGCAGCTCGGGTTGGTCATCCCCGCCTGACCGGCCGCCCGCCCCGGGGCACCCGCACGTCGTACGTCCGCACCACGGGCGGACGGCAACCGCAGAGAGGAGATCGAGATGGACGTCCGACATATCCACGTGGACAGTCCGGTGGGAGCGCTGCTGGTCGTCGCCGGTGGCGAGGCGCTGGTCGGACTGTACTTCCAGGGCTACCGGTACACGCCGCCGCCGTCGGCGTGGGGCCGCCGCGCCGAGGTCTCGGCCGATCCCGTGCTGGCGCAGGCCCGCAGCGAACTCGACGAGTACTTCGCCGGGGAGCGGCAGGTGTTCGACGTCGCGGCGGCGACAAGCGGTGACGGATTCCAGGAGCAGGTCTGGGCGCGGCTGCGCAGGATCCCCTACGGCGGACGGATCACGTACGGCGACATCGCTGCCGAACTGGGCGGCAGGGGATTCGCGCAGTCCGTGGGCCAGGCCGTGGGGCGCAACCCGGTGAGCATCGTGATCCCCTGCCACCGGGTGGTGGGCGCGGGCGGCAGGCTCACCGGATTCGGCGGCGGGCTCGAACGCAAGCAGCTCCTGCTGGACCTGGAGGAGCCGGCCGAGGCGCGGGCCGGGCGCCTGTTCTAGGCGTCCTCCGGCCTGTGCTGCCCCGTGAAGACGGCCCCCAGGAGGGCGGGCGGACGGTCGTCCGCCCGCCCTTCTACCTGTGCGGGCGGCGGCCGGACCGGTCGGGGCCCGTGGGCCGGGGACACCGGCCACGTTGAACTCCCGGTCGGCGCCGGCCCGGAGTCCGAGCGGGGCCAGCATGCTCGGCCCGGAGCCCGAGCGGGGCCTGCATGCCCGGCCCGGAGCGTTCGGAGACGATGTCGGCCGGGTCCCGCTCGCCCGCCAGCGAGACGTATGCCACCGGCAGCGCGTCAGCCAGGGGTGGCCGGTGTGGTGCGGCGGCGGGTCCCGGCGCCGTCGTGCGTGGCGGCGGTGACTTCGCGTAGCAGCCCGTCGGGGGCCGCCCGGGTGGGCGGCGCGACCAGGACGGCTCCCCCGGGCGATTGCGCGGATCTACTCGGTGGGGTGGTCGAAAGCCATTGTGCCGCCAGGGAGTTCACCGGTCGGAGCGTCGGCCGAGGCCCGGTTCGGCGGGACGTCCGGGGTGTCGGCACCTCCGACGGCAGGCCGGTGGACCAGGGGGAGTGGGCTGGCGTCGAGGCCCGGGGCCGGGGCGGGGTTCATGGAGTGGCGAGGGTGTTGAGGGCGTCCTTGGCGCAGGTGATGGCGGCTGTTTCGGCGGCGTCCAGGGGGGTGCTCTCGGGGGTGGGGCCGGTGGTGGTGATCGCGGAGTACTCGACGGTGACGAGTGCGTTGTTCCGGACGATCGAGAGTTTGACCCGGCCGTAGCCGCTGTAGGAGGTGTAGAGCAGCGTCGCCTTGTCGCCGAGGTCGGGAACGCTTCGGTCGTCGGCGATCGTCGCGCCGGTGGTGGTTGCCGTGGTGCGGTCGTCGGTCAGGGTCTCCTGGTGGATGCTCTCCGCGAACGGGGACAGGATGATCTCGACGTCCGCGTCGGCGTAGCCGGAGTCCTTGCTGGTCCAGACGCCTCGGGAGGTGGCGTCGCCGGCGTGGTTCGGTGCGGTGCAGGTCGCTCCGTGGAGGTAGTGCTCGACCGTCTCCGGGCGCAGCAGGGCACAGCCGTCGACCAGTGCGGTGTAGGGGGTGGTGGTCGGGGTGGCCGGTGCGGTGGGGGGTGCCGGGGTGGTGAGGTTGGCCGTCAGGGTGAGGGCGAGGGCGGCGGCGCCGGCTCCGGCGGTGAGGCCGCCGAGCAGCCAGGTCCACCGGCGGGTGGGGCCGGCGGGGCGCAGGTCGGTCGGGTCGGGGAGGGTGGCGGGGGTGGGCTGTTCCGGGAGGATGCGGGTGGGCGGGGCGGTCGGCGGTTTCCGGTCGGGGGGAGGGGTGTCCTCGATGTCGGCCATCTCGTGGTGAACCTTTCGGGCGTGGGTCAACTGCTGGGCAGGCGGTAGGCGGTGAGTGTGGTTCCGTAGCCGACCAGGAGGGCCGAGTCCTGGAGCAGCACCTGCGGATCGCCCGGCTGCCGGGCGAAGGTCTGCTGCCATCGGAGGTCGCCGTCGACGGCGCTCAGCGCCTGCAGGGTGATCCCGCCGGCGGCGGTCGGTGCGGTGAGGAGGACCAGCTTCCCGGCGGAGCCCCGGACGGTGGCGGCGCCGTGGGGCGACGGCCAGGTCCAGGCGGTGCGCCCGGTGCGCAGGTCGGTGCCGGACGTGCCCTGCGGTCCGCCCAGGGCGAGCACCCCTTCGGCGTCGGCGCTACCGGTGGCGGGGCCCCGGTGCCCGCCGCTCCAGAGCCGGGTGCCCTGAGCGGGGTCGAACGCCGCCGTGTTGATCGGTTCGTCCGGGGGCGTCGAGGCTGCTTCGGGTATGCAGGTGAGGACGCCCCGGTGGAGGGAGAGCGAGGCCAGGTAGCCGGCCAGGGAGACGGTCTGGGCGGCCGGCGACAGGCCGGTGGGGCGGCTCCACACGGTGGCGCCGTCCTGGCCGTCCACCGCGGCGAGGGCCAGGTCCATGGTCAGGGCGTACAGGCGGCCGCCGGTCGGCGGCGCGTACAGGTCCCGGGCGGTGAGCGACCAGCGTTGCCGCCCGGTCGTGCGGTCGAGCGCCGCGAAGCGGTACCCGCCGCTCACGGCCAGGTCCGAGCCGAGCGCCACGACCAGCAGGCCCGCCGGGGCCGTCCCCTGGAGGCGGTAGGAGGTGCCGAGCGCGGCGCCGGTCCACAGCAGGTCCCCGGTGGTCGCGTCGTAGGCGTGCGGAGCGCCGTCCCCGGCGGTGACCAGCAGCAGGTCGGGTATCGGCAGGGCGACGGACTGCACGCCGGGAACCGTGTCGGGCGAACGCCAGAGCGTCGCACCGGTGCGGGCGTCGCGGGCCTGCACCACCCCGGCCGCGTCCACGGTCCACACCCGGCTGCCGTCGGCGACCGGGAGGATGCCGGTCTCCGCGGTGCTGTTCCACAGCACATGCCCGTCGGTACGGTCGTGGGCGACCGTGCCGGTGCGGTCCGCGCACATCACCGCCGCCGGTCCGCATCCGAGGGGAGCCATGCCGGCCCGGGGGAGCGGGACCGACCAGGCCGTCGGGGGCGGGCCGGCCCGACCGGGCCACAGTGCCCGGGTGGTGCCCGCGGTGGCGGCCGTGGCGAGCAGGGCGCCGCCGAGCAGGAGCAGGCGGCGGCGGGTGCCGTTCGGGTCCTTCAGCACCCGGGCCAGGTCACGCTCGCGTCGGCGCACCGACCGTTCGGCCTCGCCCATCCAGTCGGTGCCGACCGCCGGACCGTACCGGAAGGCGGCGGCGAGTTCGGCCGGGTCGGGCCGCCGGGTCGGGTCCCGGTCCAGGCAGCGCACCAGCAGCCCCACCAGTTGCGGTGGCACTCCGTCGAGGTCCGGGGGCTCCTCGGCGGAGCGGTAGATCAGGACGGCGGCCGGGCCCTCGCCGAACGGTGGGCGGCCGGTGGCGGCGAAGGCCAGGACGGCGCCGAGCGAGAACAGGTCGCCGGCGGGGGTGAGGTCCTCGCCCGCCGCGTGTTCGGGGGACATGAAACCGGGGGTGCCGACGAGCTCGCCGCTCGCGGTGGGCGCCGCGTCGACCGTCGGCTTGCTGATGCCGAAGTCGATGACCCGCGGACCGTCCCGGGTGAGCAGGATGTTCGACGGCTGCAGGTCGCGGTGGATGATCCGGGCGCGGTGGATCGCGTTCAGCGCCTCCACCAGCCCCGCCCCCAGCACCTGCAGCGCCGGCCCGGTGAGCGGGCCGTGCCGTGCCACGGCCTCGTGCAGCGACGGTCCGGTGACGAACTCTGTTGCCAGCCAAGGGACTTCCGCCTCGGTGTCGGCATCCACCACCGCCACGGTGTAGGCCCCGTTGACCGCCCTGGCCGCCGCCACCTCCTGGGCGAACCGGCGGCGGAACCCGGCATCGGCCGCGTGCCGACGCCGGACGGTCTTCACCGCGACGGGGCGTCCGCTGTCGGTCGTGGCCAGGTAGACGTCGCCCATGCCGCCCGCACCGAGCCGTCGCAGCACGCGGTACGGGCCGATGTTCCGCGTGCTCATGCACCGCTTGCCCGGTAGGCGCGCAGCGTGGTGGCAGACCCGCAGTAGAGCGTTCCGCCCTTGGCGGCGGTGGTCCAACTGCCCTCGTCGGAGGGGGCTTTGGCCACCCAGCGGATCGCACCGTCGGCGGCGTCCAGGACGGCTGCCCCGGACGACCCGTCCAGCAGGGGCACCCCGAAGAAGCCGTCCCCGGCGGACGGCGCCATGAAGTCCACGCCCGCGTTCGGCCCGGCCTGCGTCCCCACGGTGGTGTGCCACAGGCCCTTGCCGGTCGTGACGTCCAGGCAGTACGCGGTGCCCTCGATCCCGGAGAGCAGCAGCCGGCCGGCCCCGAGCGCGACGCCGAGGACCATCTGCGGGACGGCGGGAGCCGACCAGCGGTGCTGCCCGGTCGCCGGGTCCAGCGCGACGATCGCGAGGCTGCCGAGGAGCAGCAGGAGTTCGCCGGCGCGCAACATCCGGGTGGGGCTCAACGGGCCCCCCGGGGTGATGCCGGTGACCTGCCAGTGGGGCGCGCCGGTGCGCAGGTCCAGCGCGTGGATGACGTTGCTGTCCTCGTAGTAGCAGCGGCCGTCGGCGACCAGGCCCATCGAACTGCCGGAACCGGCCGTCATCTGCTCCGTCGCGCGGATCTCGGCGACCGCGTCGTTCTGGGTGATCACCTGCTGCCACAGCACCGCACCGCTGCTCAGCTCGGCCCCGGTCACCACTCCGCCGCCATTGAGGGAGGTCTGCCGGGCGAGCACCACCGTACGGCTGTCCGCGCCGAAGGTCTGCAGGGTCAGCGCGGCGTTGGCGCGCTGGTCGGCGGGCACGGTGAGCGGTCCCTGCCCGCTCTCGCCGCCGGAGTTCAGCCACACCAGGTCCGTGAAGCCCGGGGACGTCCCGTACAGCAGGTCGTTCTGCACCTGGAAGAACTGTGCGTCCTGCCGGGACCAGACCTGACGCCCGGTCGCCCCGTCGAAGCCGATCGCGCCCTGCCCCCGGCCCCACCACACCGGGGTCGCACCGAGCACGGACAGCTGGTGATCGGCCGTCACACCGCCGATCGGGACGCTCCACAGCGGCGCGGGCGCGGCGGGCGGCGTGCCGGCGGTCGCCGCTTCGGCGCCCCACGCGTCCACCGCCTTGCCCACCGTCGCCCCGCCCCCGGCCGGCCGGGCGCGACGGGTGAGCAGCAGCGGCACGCCGACGGCGGCGGCCACGCCCGCGCCGAGCCCGGCGCCGAGTCCCAGCAGGCCGCGGCGGCTGAGCGACTGCCAGGTCCGCACCGGCAGTGCGGGCGGATCGGCCGGCGGCGCGCCCAGATCGGCCTCGGCCTGCCGCTCCCGGGCGTCGAGGTCGGCGAGCAGCCACGGGCTCAGCAGCGCCGCCGGATCGGTCGGCGCCAGTGCGCGCAGCACGGCCGCCGTGCTGGGCCGCCGGAGCGGGTCCTTGGCCAGGCAGGAGGCGACCAGGGGGAGCAGCGGCGCGGGCACTCCGGAGAGGTCCGGCTCCTCGTACACGACCCGGCGGTTGACGTGCGCGGGCTCGCCGTCGCCGAACGGGGTGCGGCCGGTGAGGGCGAACACCAGCAGACAGCCGAGCGAGAACACGTCGGCTGCGGCGGTGGTGGCGGAGTCGGCGACGATGCGCTCCGGGGCGACGTAGCCGGGGGTGCCGCACACCATGCCGGTCCGGGTCAGGTGCGCGGCGTCGAAGGCGCGGCTGATCCCGAAGTCGATGACGCGCGGACCGTCCCGCGCGATGAGCACATTGCCCGGCTTGAGGTCGCGGTGCACCACCCCCGCCGCGTGGATCGCGGCCAACGCCTCGGCGAGGGCCGCCCCCAGGGCCCGCGCGCCGGCCTCGCCGAGGGTTCCGAACCGCAGCACCACCTCGCCGAGATCCGGCGCGGGCAGGTAGGACGTGGCCAGCCAGGGCCGACGGCCGCGCGGCTGCGCGTCCACCACGGGCGGCGTGTGAAAACCCGTCACCCGCCGTGCGGCCTCGACCTCCTGCCGGAACCGCCGCTGGAACTGCGGGTCCTCGGCGTACTCGGCCCTGACCACCTTCACCGCGAGCAGCCTCAGCCCGGGCGAGCGGGCCAGGTACACCTCCCCCATGCCGCCCGCGCCCAACAGCCGCAGCAACTGGTGCGGGCCCACGAACACCGCCTGCTGTGCCCGTGCGCCCTCGACGTTCCGGTCGGCAGCCACCAAGCCTCCCCCGCGAGTGATGCCGTCATCACAGACAGACACAGTGACACGTCCCGCTCGTCCGGCGGTGGCCTTTCGCGCAATGCGCCCGGCGCGGGTTCGCTGCCCTCAACTTCCGGGAAGGCCCTGACACTTGGCCGCCCATCCGTGAAGATGCCGGTATGGCGGACAGTGCAGAGCTCTTCGGTCTGATCGGGGTCGTGGGCGGAGCCGTGCTGGGTGCGGGGGCCACCATGTTCTCGTCGGCCCTGCAGACCAGAACGGCGGAACGCATCCGCCGGCGCTCGCGTGCCGAGGACGAACTGCGCCGGCTCATCGCCCTGCGCAAGAGCACCCGCGAGGCGCTGAAGTACCTGTCGGACGCGATGGAAGGCCTGGAGTCCGGCCGACCCTACTCCCGGGACGAGTTCATGGCCGGCTGGCAACCGGCACGCAACGCCGTCACGGACGCGGCGGACCTGACCGCGATCGACGGACTCGGCCTCGCGCAGTCCCCCGGCAGCGAGGAAGCCATGCGCCAACTCCGGCGCGCACACCGACGCAGGTGGCCCCGCCGCCGGGAGAGCCCGTCCCAGGACCGACCGGGCATCGTCGTCGCACTGGACGCGGCCGGCTTCGCCCTGGGCGAAGCGCTGCGCACCCAGGACCTCGGCACCGCCCTGGACGAGGAGGACATGCGGCGGCTGCGTGAGCTGGTGACGCGGGTGGAAGAGGGCCGCACCGCGCTGATGACCACCCTGCTGGACCGGATGGAAGGCCTGAAGGACTGACTGCGCGTTCGTCGCGGTCGGCATGGCGGTCGCCCCGGTGGTCCGTCGTCCCGTGCCCGAGGTCGCTCGATCGGGTGGGGTGGCGGCGCGTTCCCGTGCGGACCGATGCCAGGTGGGGCAGGGTTCGGGCGGGAAACGATCATCGTTGGAGGGAGTCGGCGCGGTGGAGGAGACGGAGACGGTGGAGCAGGCACCGGACGTGGACGGGCCGTTCCTGCTCGCGTTCGAGGACGCGTTCAACGTGCCGAACCGGGGCGTCGCGGTGACCGGCACGATCGAGCGCGGCACGGTCACGCCGGGGAGCGAGATCGACATCGTCGGGCTCGGCGAGACCCGGACGGTGACCTGCGTCGAGATCCGGCAGCGCAACCAGGTGCTGGAGCAGGCGCAGGCGGGCGCGGCGGTGGCCCTGCTGCTGACCGGAGTGACCGTTGACCAGCTGACGCGTGGTCAGGTGCTGGCCAGGCCGGGCAGCATCAAGGCGCACACCCGGTTCGAGGCCGACGTCGAGCTGCTGGCCACGGAGGCCGGTGGCCCGAAGGAGCCGGTCACCGGCGGCAGTTGGCCGCGCTTCCACATCCGCACCGCCGAATTCGGCGGGTCCGTCGAGCTGCCGTCCGGCGCCGACGCGCTCAAGCCCGGTGACACCGCGCGGGTGACGGTGACGCTGGAGAGCGCCGTCGCCCTTGAGGACGGCACGCAGTTCTGGCTCCGGCGGGCCGGCCGCACGGTGGGGGTCGGCACGGTCGTCGGGATCGTCGAGTAGTACGCCCGTACGTCCGTTCACGTTCTCGTAGACAAGGAGCCCCTGACGCATGCTCACCCGACGGGCCACCGCGGCCCTGCTCGTCGCGATCTTCACGGCGGGCCTGGTCGCCGCCCCGGCCCAGGCCGAGAACCGGGCCCAGGCCCGGCCCGCCGCCGCCCGCGACGTTCCCCAACTGCCCGAGGGCGCGGAGCTGCCGGAAGGGCAGTGGCTCAACTGCCACCCCCACAGCTTCCGTGACTGGTGCCCGATCCTGGGGCCGGAGTGGCACGCACTGTTCTGGCAGTACTGCGACAGCATCTTCGGCAAGCAGGAGTACTGCGTCAAGACCCCGGCCCCTGCCGCCGCCCCGACCGATTCCGCCCTGCCGGCCGAGAGTTGACCGTTCGCCTCGGCCCGTGATGCCCTTCGCCCGTGGGGCCGGCTGCTCGTGGCCGCCGGCGCAGGGCCCGGGCGGGGCGGGCGGCAGCGGGCGGGTGGCATTGGTCCGAACGGCGGAGACACCGGGGTGTGCGAGCCGCCCTGGGCCCGGGGTCGGGCGGGCCGCACCAGAATCGGGGAGCACCGCGCCCCGGGGGACGGCGGGCGGCGGGTCCACGAGCCAAGGAGAGTCCTCGGGTGACAGGCGATCAGCGGGACGAGGAGCCCCCCGGCGGTGCGGCGGACCGGCCCGAGGGCGGGTCACCTCCGCGAGGGCGAGCGAGGAGGCCGCGCGCGCGGCGATCCGGCCTGAGCGCCGCCGTCCGGCAGGTCCGGGAGCGGGTCGCGGCAGCGCAGGAAGTCCCGCCACCTGGGCCGTTCCGGCCCGGCTTCTGGCGCAGCCCGATCCGCGGGCCGTGGCTGACGTCGGTGCTCGGGCTGGTCCTGCTGGTCGGGATCACGGTGCTCTTCGTGACCGGCCTGCTCTCGTACGCCGCCTACAACCCGGGGCTGGGCGCGGTCAACGACCAGACGCCGGACAAGGGCATCCTCGGGTTCTACCTGTTCACCTGGCCCACGCACCCGTACTGGCTCTACCGCCTCACCCAGGGCGTCCACGTCACCCTCGGCGTGGTGCTGGTACCGGTGGTGCTCGCCAAACTGTGGTCGGTCGTCCCCAAGCTCTTCGAATGGCCGCCCGCCCGCAGCCCGGCGCACGCGCTGGAGCGGCTGACGCTGCTGCTGCTGGTCGGCGGAGTGGTGTTCGAGTTCGCCACCGGGATCCTGAACATCCAACTGCACTACGTCTTCCCCGGGTCCTTCTACACGCTGCACTTCTACGGCGCGTGGGTGTTCATCGCCGCGTTCGTCGTGCACGTCGCCCTGCGCCTGGGCCGGATGTGGCGGGCCCTGCGCTCGCGCCGCCCCGGGGAGGTGCTGCGGACCGACACCGCCCGCACCGAGCCGGAGCAGCCGGACAGCGAGGGCCTGGTCGCGCTCTCGCCCCGCCCCGCGACCACGAGCCGGCGCGGGGCGCTGGCGCTGACCGGCGCCGGCTCGCTCGCGCTGCTGGCGGTGACGGCCGGTCAGAGCATCGGCGGCGGCTGGCGCCGCACCGCGCTGCTCGCCCCGCACAACCGCGATCCGGGCAGCGGCCCGAACGGGTTCCAGGTCAACAAGACCGCCGCTTCCGTCGGCGTGACCGCCGCCGACATCGGCCCGGACTGGCGGCTGACCCTGCAGGGGCCGGCCGGCACCCGGGTGCTCAGCCGCGGGCAACTGCTGCAACTGCCGCAGTACACGGCGGCGCTGCCGATCGCCTGCGTGGAGGGCTGGTCCACCGACGACCAGCACTGGTCGGGGCTGCGTCTGGCCCACCTCGCCGACCTGGCCGGCCTGCCGCACGCCGGCAGCGTGCTGGTGGAGTCGGTGCAGCGCGGCGGCCCGTTCAGCACCGTGCTGCTGGCGGGGAACCAGATCCGCAACCCGCTCTCCCTGCTGGCGCTGCACGTGAACGGCGCCGACCTGTCCGCCGACCACGGCTACCCGGCCCGGATCATCGTCCCGGCGAACCCGGGTGTGAACAACACCAAGTGGGTCGGCAGCCTCACCTTCCGGACGTGACCGCGATGAACCGAATCCCGTTCCGCCGCCGGTACGGCGCCCACCCGATCCACCTGCTCCTGATCGCCGCCGCCCTGGCACTGGCCGGCTACGCCGCCGTGCGGCTGCTCACCGGCCGCACCCTGGAGGTCGCCCTCTGGGTCGTCGGCGGCGCGCTGATCCACGACCTGGTCCTGGTGCCGCTCTACTCCGGGGCCGACCTCACCGCGCAGGCCGCCGTGAACGCCCGCGCCGAGCGGACCGGGCCGGGGGCGTCGGCCGGGCCGGGGCGGGGCGCCGTCAACTACCTTCGGGTTCCGACCTACCTGGCGCTGCTGCTGCTCCTGGTCTGGTTCCCGCTGATCCTGCGCCTGTCCCAGCCCTACACCGCCGCCACCGGCCTCTCCCAGGACGTCTACCTGGGCCGGTGGCTGCTGATCACCGCGGGCCTGTTCGCCGCCTCGGCCGCACTGCTCGCCGGACGGCTCTGGGTGCTGCGCCGCCGCTCGCACCGCCGGAAGCCGCACCGGCCCGCGAAGAAGGCCTAGGACATGGCGGAACACCGGCCGGCACCACAGGCGGACCTCGGCGCCGTCGGCGGCCCGGGCCGGTACGCGCGCCCTGCCCCGCCGGGCGCCGATCCGTTCGCGCCGCGGCCGGGGCAGCCGGGTGGGAACCGGTGGACCGTCCTGCCCTGCGCCCTCGCCCTGCTCGGCCTGCTGGCCGCGCTGGGCGGCACCCTCACCGGCGGCCCGCGACTCGCCCACGGCCTTCCGCTGTACGACTGGTACGCCCTGGACACCGCGCTGTTCGTTCTCGCGGTCCTCCTGCTGCGCCGCGTCCCGGCCGGGCTCACCGTCCCGCTGGTCCTGGCGGGCAGCGTCGCCGTCGCCGCGGTGGGCCTGCTGACCCCGCCGCGCACCAGTGACGACGCCTACCGCTACGTCTGGGACGGGCGGGTCCAGGCGGCCGGCCTCTCGCCGTACCGCTACGCGCCCGAGGACCCGGCGCTGGTCGGGCTGCGCGGGCCGGACCTCTTTCCGACCGGGACGGCCTGCACGGGGTGGGACGAGCACCGGACGGCGGACGGGGCCTGCACCCGGATCAACCGCCCCGCCGTGCACACCATCTACCCGCCCGTCGCCGAGGCGTGGTTCCTCGCCGTGCACCCCTTCGGCGGGGGCGTGCGCGGCGTGCAGGCCGCGGGGGCGCTGCTGGCGGTGGCCACCACCGGGGCGCTGCTGCTGGTGCCGCGTCGGAGACGGTGGCGGGCGGCGCTGTGGGGATGGTTCCCGGGGATCGCCGTGTGGTCGGTGAACGACGCCCATGTCGACACCCTCGGTGCGCTGCTGATGGTCGCGGGCCTCGGCTGCGCGGTCCGGGGGCGGGCCGGGCCGGGCGGTGCGCTGCTGGGCGCGGCCGTCTCCACCAAGCTGCTGCCGGTCCTGGCGCTGCCCGGTGCGCTGTCCGGCACGCTCCGCGGGTTCCCGGGGCGGTGCCGGACCGGGCGCGGAGTGCGGCGGGCGGCCGTGCTCTCGGGGGCGGCGGTCGGCGTCTTCGCGCTCGCCTACCTGCCGTACGTCCTGCTCTCCGGCGCCGGGGTGGTGGGCTACCTGCCCGGCTACCTGCGGGAGGAAGGGTACGACCAGGCCCACGTCGAGCGGTTCGGGCTGCTGCGGATGCTGCTGCCCGACCGGCTCGCGCCCTGGGGCGCGGTCCTGGTGCTGGGCGTCGTCGTGCTGCGGGTGCTCCGCCGCGGCGACCGGGACCGGCCCTGGGGCGGGGCGCTGCTGGTCACCGGCACGGCGCTGTTGACGGTCGCGCCGAGCTACCCGTGGTACGGGCTGCTGGTGGTGGCGCTGGTCGCGCTCGACGGGCGCTGGGAGTGGCTCGCCGTACCGGCGGCGGGCCAGGTGCTGTACCTGCTGGGTGGCGACGAGGTCCAACGGGCCGCCTACGGGGCGGCCCTGGGCGTCGTCCTGGCGGGCTCGCTGGTGCGCCGGTGCGCCGCCCGTCCGGTCGCCGGGCAGCGGGAGGAGCACGAGGAACTGTCGGCGGTGCCGACCTGAGGGGACGGCCCTCGGTCCGCCCCGGATGTCACCGCATGCGGAACGCCTTGCGCAGGGCCAGGAAGGAGCGGCCGTGCGAGGTCCACCGCTCCAGCTCGGCGAGCCCGGTCGCGCGGGCCCGACGGGCAGCGGCGTCCGCGCCCAGTCGCGCCCACTCGAACGGCGGCCCGAGCCTCCCGTCGGGCCCTTCGACCCGCACCGTGCAGCGCTCGTCGGCGTCCCGCGGCTCCACCTCGACCAGCAGCACTCCGCCCGGGGCGAGCAGTTCGGCCCCGCGCCGCAGCAGGGCCGCCGGGTCGCCGCCGATGCCCAGGTTCCCGTCCGCCAGCAGCGCCCCGCCCCAGCGGCCCTCCGCGGGCAGCCGGTCGAACACCGAGCGGGAGAGGGCCGGCCCGCCGAGCCGGCGGGTGCGGGCGACGGCGGCGGCGGTGATGTCGACGCCCAGCGTGGGCACGCCGAGTTCGAGCAGCGCGGTCACCAGCCGCCCCGGGCCGCAGCCCAGGTCCAGCACCGGCGTGGCCAGTCGGGTGCAGCGCTGGAGCAGGCCGAGGTCCGCCCCGGCGGCAGGCGCGCACCAGCGTTCGATGTCCAGCCGGATCCGCCCGCCGTCGCCCCGGAGCAGCCAGAGCGGGCCGCGCCCGGTGCGAACCGCCTCGGCGAACGGATCGTCGACCCAGGCGGCCGCCCGCGTCACCCCGTGACCTCCGGCGTCCCCGCGATCGTGCGCAGCCGGGTGGCGAACCGGCTGTGCGGTGCGGTGGCCGCGACCTCGTGGGCGGCGTGGACGGTGTCCACGTCGGTGAGTTCCGGCAGCCGGGCGACCGTCAGACCGTGGGCGTCCAGTCGGCCGAGCAGCGCGGCGCCGGTGCCGGGAGTCGACATCGGCACGCCCACCAGCAGGCGGGCGGCCAGGCGCTCCGTCGGCCGGGCCAGGCCGAGGGCCCAGAACCCGCCGTCGGCGGCCGGCCCGTACCAGGCGTCCACTCCGGCCCGGCGGACCGCGGAGAGCGGCTCGGCCAGCATCGGTGCGGTCAGCTGCGGGGTGTCCATCCCCACCAGCAGGGCCGGGGCGTCCGGCGCCAGACGTGCGGCGTGCGCGAAGGCCGCCGCGAGCCGTTCGTCCAGCCCGCCGCCGGCCTGCGGCACCACCTGCCAGCCGGGCGGCAGCCACCTCCCCGGCTCGCCGTCCAGCACCAGCAGCCGGCGCCCGGCGGGGACGGCGGACAGCGTCCGAAGCGTGTCGGTCAGCGCGGCCTCGGCCAGTGCGGCGGCCTGCTCGGGTGTGCACGGCGGGGTCAGCCGGGTCTTCACCCGGCCCGGCACCGGCGCTTTGGCGATCACCAGCAGGGTCGGCGGCGGGGCGGCGAGCACCGCGCGCATGTCGCGCACGGCCTGGCGGGTGCCGCGCACGGTTCCGGTCACCTTGGAGCGACCGGAGCGCGGCAGGTAGTCGACCGGCGTCTCGGCGATCCGCATCCCCGCCGCCGCGGCGGCGAGCACCATCTCCAGCGGGTAGCCCGAGCGCCGGTCGCCCAGCCCCAGGGCGAGCAGTCGTTCGCGGGGTGCGGCCCGCATCGGCCCGAGGTCGTGCAGCGGTGCCCCGGTCCGGGCCCGCAGCCGGCGGGCCAGCACGGCGTTCGCCAGGCGGGCGTGCACCGGCCAGGCCCCCGCCGAGACGGGACGGCGTCGCCCGAGCACGAGGTCCGCCCGGTCCTCGGCCACCGGCCCGGTCACCCGGGGGAGTTGGGCGGGGTCGAGCGAGCCGTCGCAGTCGAGGAAGCAGACCAGGTCGGCGGTTGCCGCCAGCAGCCCCGCGTGGCAGGCGGAGCCGAAACCCCGCCGGGACTCCTCGACCACGGTCGCCCCCAGCGAGCGGGCGAGCTCCGCGGAGCCGTCCCGGGAGCCGTTGTCCACGACGATCGCCCGCCAACCCGCGGGGATCCGTCCGAGTACCCACGGCAGTGCCGACGCCTCGTCCAGGCAGGGCAGCACCACGTCGACGGACGGGGAAGTGAGTGAGGTCACGCCCGCCACGCTAACGGCACGGTGGCCGTCGGAAGCCGCAACGGCTCCTCGCGAGAGTCCGCCGTGTCGCCGTCCGAGCCCGGCCGGTCGCCCGGTCCGGCGGATCTCACGGAACCCGAACGGCGTCCGCGCCCGGTGCGGTCGGCGGGCCCGCTGCTCATATCGTCGTCCGGGTGACGCACGAACCAGCCGCTCCGACGATGCGATCAGGCGCCTGCGACGGCGCCTGCGACGGCGACCGCGACGGCGACGGCGACGGCGACCGGGACCCGACCGGACGACGGCCGGCGGCCGGACGGCGTCACCTGCCGCTGACGGGGCCTCCCCTCGGCGGTGCTGCCGCCCCGGCGCTACTGCACGCGCGCACCGCGGAGCGCTCCCGGCACGAGCTGGTCGCCTGGATCCTGCAGGACCTGTACGGTCCGCTCGCCGAGATCACCACCGCGGCCCAGGGCATGGCGGGACGCGGCAACGGCAGCGGCACCCCGGAGGCGGAGCTCCAGCTGAACCGGCTGAACAGCGGGATCGAGCGGCTGGGCTGGGTGCTGGCCGATCTCCGTGAGGTGCTGTCCCCGGACGGTGACGCATCGTCAGGTTTGGCCGTGGCCCGGCTGCCCCGTCCGGCCTGACGGATGGGTCGGGCCGCGCGGGCCTCGGACCTGCCGTGGTGCTCCGGCGAACTCCGCCATGCTCGGCGAAGTGCTGTCCCGGACGGTGATGCACCGTCAGGTATGGCCCGGATACCCCGTTCGGTCTGGCGGCGGGTCGGGCCGTGCGGGGCTTGGACCTGCCGTGGCGTTCCGGTGAACTCCGCGTAGTGCTGTCCCCCGGCAGTGGCGCATCGTCAGGCGTGGCCCGGCTACCCCCGTTCGGTCTGGCTGCGGGGCGGGCCGTGCGGGGCTTGGACCTGCCGTGGCGTTCCGGTGAACTCCGCGAAGTGCTGTCTCCGGACGGTGGCGCATCGTTAGGCGTGGCCCGGCTGCCCCCGTTCGGTCTGGCGGCGGGTCGGGCCGTGTGGGCCTCAGGCCGGCAGCGGTGCCTCGGCGAACTCCGCCATGCCCGCGCGGAAGGAAACTCGGGGCTGCCACCCCAGCTCGGTGCGCAGCCGTGACGAGTCGGCGGTGATGTGTCGGACGTCGCCGAGCCGGTATTCGCCGGTCACGACCGGAGGGGGGCCGTCGTGGGCCGCCGCGAGCTCGGTGGCCATTTCGCCGACGGTGTGGACGGTGCCGCTGCCCACGTTGTACGCCCGCGAGGTGCCGGGCGGCCGATCGGCGAGTGCGTGCAGCGCGGCCAGGTTCGCCGCCGCCACATCGTCGACGTGGACGAAGTCCCGGCGCTGCCGGCCGTCCTCGAAGACCCTGGGCGCCTCGCCCCGGGCCAGTGCCGAGCGGAACAGCGAGGCCACGCCGGCGTACGGGGTGTCGCGGGGCATCCCCGGGCCGTAGACGTTGTGGTACCGGAGCGTCAGAACCGCCGCCCGGTCCGTGCGGGCCCAGACGGCGGCCAGCTGCTCCTGGGCGAGCTTGGTCACGGCGTAGACGTTGCGGGGGTCGGCGGGCGCCCGCTCGTCCACCAGCCCGGGCCGTAGCGCGGCGCCGCAGCGCGGGCAGGGCGGCTCGAACCGTCCCGCGTCCAGGTCGGCCGGCCGGCGCGGGCCGGGGGCGACCTCGCCGTGCTCGGCGCACCGGTAGCGGCCCTCCCCGTACACCACCATGGAGCCGGCCAGCACCAGCCCCCGGACGCCGGTGCGGTGCATCGCCGCGAGCAGCACGGACGTCCCCAGCTCGTTGCAGCCCACGTACGCGGGCGCGTCGTTCAGGTCCAGCCCCAGGCCCACCATCGCGGCCTGGTGGCAGACCGCGTCCACCCCCTTGAGCGCCCGCTCCACCGCATCGGCGTCCCGCACGTCGCCCCGCTGGAAGGCGACGCCCTCCGGCAGTCGCTCCGGCGCCCCCGAGGGATGGACCACCGGCAGCAGGGCGTCCAGCACCCGCACCCCGTGCCCCGCCGCGACCAGGGCCCGGACAACCGCCGAGCCGATGAAACCGGCACCGCCGGTGACCAGGATCTCCATGCCGCGACGCTATCCCCGCGAGAGCGCGGAAGTCCTCGCACGACCACGCGACGTCGGCGTGTCGGGTGTCGGACGGCAGCGGGCGCGACCCGGGACGTCCGGTGCGGTGACGGTTCGTCAGCCGGTGGCGGGCGGGCCGCCGTTGCCGGGTTGGGGAGGCCAATGTTCGGTCGGCGGAGGCGAGTTGTGTCCCGTTCGGGGGTGCGGCGTCCGGTGTTCTGGCAGGCTGGGGCACGGCATGTCCGAACCGGTCCGGTCAGGAGTGTGGTCCATGGCGGCGAGTGAGCAGGAACCCGCCCAGTACGACGCCCTCGGCGAGCGGTACGCCGGCTTCAAGCGCACGCGCGGCAACGCGCCCGAGGAGCCTGCGGTGCGCGCCCTGCTCGGGGATCTCTCGGGGGCCCGGGTTCTCGACGTGGCCTGCGGGTTCGGCCGCTACACCCGGCTGGCCATGGAGGCCGGCGCCGCGCGGGCCGAGGGGGTGGACGTCTCGGCGGAGATGGTGGCGCTGGCCCGGCAGGAGGAGGAGCGCAGTCCGACCGGGGCCGTGTACCACCGGCACGACGCGACGGCGCTGCCGGTGCTGGGGGTCTTCGACGTGGCGGTGGCCGTCTGGTTGTTCAACTACGCCGAGGACCCCGGGCGGATGGCCGACATGTTCCGGGGCATCCGCGCCAACCTCGCCCCCGGCGGCCGCCTGGTCGCGGTGACGGTCCACCCCGGCTACGACCCGGCCGACCCGGACCGGCAACCCGCCGGTGCGCGCGTCACGGCGGGCCGGCCCGGCGCGCGGGGCACCGCGCTCGTCGTGGAGTTCCCGGTCGAGCCGCCGGTCGTGCTGGCGTGCACCCGCTGGGACGCGGACGTCTACGAGCAGTCCGCCCGGCAGGCGGGATTCACCGACCTGACCTGGCACCCCGTCCGGAACCCGGCCCCGGAGGCGCCGGGACGGGAGGACCCGTTCACCGCCGCCCTCGTCTGCGCCTGACCGGAGAGGTCCGCCGGCCGCTCCAGGCGCTCGTCCGGCCCGGCACGCCTGATGACGTTGCGTCAGCCGGCGAGGGCGGGTCGGTCGGTGGGGCGGGGGTGGGCGAGTTCGCGGGCGTAGGTGCGGAGGAGGGGTTCGTACCGGTAGTGGCCGGGCTCCCGGGCGGTGAGCAGGCCGGCGTCGGCGAGGCGTTCGAGGAGGCGTTCGGCGCGGGCCGGGGATTCGCCGAGGAGCCGGGCGGCGGTGGCCGGGCCGACGGTGTCGGTCGGGGCGAGGGCGAGCAGGTGGAAGGCGCGGACGGTGGGCGGGTCGAGGGCCTCGCAGCCGGTGGTGAAGGCGGACCGGACGTCGAGGCTGCCCAGGGAGAGCTCGTCGAGGGCGCGGCCCTCGTCGGCGAGGCGTTCCACCAGGTGCCGGACGGTCCAGGAGGGGCGGGCGGCCAGTCGGGCTCCGCAGATCCGCAGGGCGAGGGGCAGTCCTCCGCAGGCGGCCGCGAGCTCGGTGAGGGCCCGTGGTTCGGCGGCCGCCCTGGCCGGGCCGAGCAGCCGGGCGAGGAACGTCCGGGAGTCGTCCACGGGCAGCGGCCCGAGGTGCACGGGGTGGGCGCCGCCGAGGTCGGGCAGCCGGGTGCGGGCGGTGATCAGTGCGGCGTTGCCGGGGCCGGCGGGCAGCAGCGGCCAGACCTGGGCGCCGTTCCGGGCGTCGTC
The DNA here is from genome assembly GCF_044754805.1 of Kitasatospora sp. NPDC092948. Taxonomy (NCBI): domain Bacteria; kingdom Bacillati; phylum Actinomycetota; class Actinomycetes; order Kitasatosporales; family Streptomycetaceae; genus Kitasatospora; species Kitasatospora sp. NPDC092948. Next base: position 797,280 of record NZ_JBIVPU010000001.1, read on the forward strand.
GAGGACGATCAGGGTCCGCCGGCCGGCCAGCAGCGAGCGGAAGAGCGCGGTCCGGTCCTCGGTGTCGGGCGGGACGGCGTCGGCCGGGACGCCGAGGGCGAGCAGGAAGCTGCCGAGCACGGCGTGCGGCGGGGTGGGCTGCGGCCGGCTGCCGCGCAGGTCGGCGTAGAGGGCGCCGTCGGGGTGCGCGGCGCGGGCGGCGTGCGCGGCGTGCCGGACGAGGGCGGTCTTGCCGGCGCCGGGCTGGCCGCTGACGACGGCGATCAGCGGGGCCCGGCGGCCGGCGCCGACCTCGGCCAGCCGGGCGGCGAGGTCGCCGGCCTCGACGGTCCGGCCGGTGAAGTCGGGCAGGTCGGGCGGCAGTTGGAAGGGGGTGACGGGCACGGCGCGAGTCCGGGCGGGCCGGACGGGGGCGGCCAGGGCCGGGTCGGTGCGCAGGACGGCGCCGTGCACGGCGCGCAGCTCGTTGCCCGGGTCGACGCCGAGCTCGTCCGCGAGGACCCGGCGGGCCTGCCCGTACACGGCGAGCGCCTCCGCCCGGCGGCCGCAGCGGTACAGGGCTGTCATCAACTGGGCCCAGAGCTGCTCCCGTTCCGGGTGGGCGGAGGTCAACGACCGGAGTTCGTCCAGGAGTTCGGCGTGTCGTCCGAGCGCCAGCAGGGCCTCGGTGCGGCCTTCGAGGACATCCAGGCGGGCCTCGGCGAGCCAGCCGGCCTCGCTGCGGCGCAGCGTCTCGGAGGGGATGTCGACCAGGGTCGGTCCGCGCCAGAGTGCGAGGGCCTGCTCGTAGTGGGCGGTGGCCCGTTCGGGCTCGTCGTGGCGCAGCAGGGCGTGGCCGAGGTCGCGCAGCCGGGTGAACCGGTCGGCGTCGAACTCCTCGGCGTGGGCGGCGAGGAGGTAGCCGCCCGCTTCCGTGGCGAGCCGCTCACCGGCCTCGCCGAGCGCTTTGCGCAGCCGCATCACGTAGTTGCGCAGGGTGGTGGCGGCGGTGCGCGGCGGCCGTCCGTCCCAGACGGTGTCGGCGAGCACCTCGGTCGGCACCACCTGCCCCCGTCGGACGAGCAGCGTCGCGAGCAGCGCCCGCTGCTTGGCCGCCGGTACCGGCCGGTCTCCCGCGCCGTCCCGGACGAGCAGCGGTCCGAGAATTCCGAACTCCATGCCCCATCACCCTTCGCACCTCGGCTGCTTCGCCGGCCGGGGCGGACGCGTCCCCCCGGTCGGATCCGCCCGGCAGGACTCCGTTCTAGGCCTGGGCGGGTTTGACCGGGGGACCGCGCGGTGACGGTCAATCAATTCCGTTCAACGGGAGGCTCAGCCGCAGTGGCTCCAGCCGCTGGACCAGGTGGTGCCGAGGTAGCTGCCGCCCCAGTCGACGCAGGTGGCGCTGGCGGGGAGGATCACCGGGCCGGCGTAGTAGGTGTAACTGCCCGGATTGTCGGCGGTGGCGCCGCCCTGGACCTTGAGGGTCGCGTTCATCGAGACCGGACCGGACGGCTGGGTGGCCATGGTGACCACGCAGTTGCGGCCGCTGGACGCCTCGTACAGCAGGTAGGCGGTGGCGCCGCCGAGGGAGTGCGAGTCGATCACGCCGAAGCTGCCGCCGCAGACCTGGGCGGGGGTGTACGGGTTGGCCGTGGAGGTCGTGACCGGGGTGATGTAGCCGTCGATGCGGTAGCCGTCGGCGGGGTCCACGGTGCTGGGCACGCTGCCCGTGGCGCGCTGGGCGGCCGGAATGGTGAGCGACACGACGGACGAGCTCTTCGCGAAGTCGGCCTCGCTGGTCGCGTTCGGGTTGCCGTTCCAGTCGCCGTTGGCGGTGACCACCGATCCGTCCGCGTTCAGCGCGGTGACGATGCCGACGTGGTGGATGACCAGGCCCGTGCCGCTGCCGGTGCCGTAGATCACCGCGTCGCCGGGCTGCGGGACGTACGAGGCGGCGGTGTGCAGGGTGCCGTTGTTCTGGCCGTAGGTGCGGAAGCTGACCGCGGAGGCGTCCAGGCCGGCGACGGAGAGGCCGGCGTTGCGCCATGCCCAGATCGCGAAGTCGGCGCACCAGTACTCGGGGACGCCGGCCCAGCCCACGCAGCTGTGCTCGAACTGGGAGCCGCCCAGGGTGTTGTAGGTCGGCGTGTTGGCGCAGGTGCCGGCGGAGCGGCCGACGTTGGCGGCGGCCAGCTGGGCGGCGTCGGAGGCCGTGGCGGTCGTGGTGGTCGCGGCGGCGGGGGCGGCGGCCGGGGCTGCGGAGGCGGTCGCGGCGGGTACCAGGGCGGTGAGGCCGAGAGCGAGGGCGGCAGCGGCGGCGAGAGTGGCCGTGCGGCGCAGGAAGCGGGTGGTTATCACCGTTCTCCTCGGTGGCGGAAGGCGGTTGCGGAGACGGCGGCAACCGCGGGCCGTCGCCCGCCGTTGCCGCCGTCTCCGCATCCTCCGGGCAGGCCGTAGCGTCCGCGTCGCGCCGGGCCGCCGCCCGGTCCCGATCAGCCCCTTTCGGCCGTCGACGTCCCGCGAACGGGGCCGGGCCGGTGGATCAGCCGTGCTTGGTGTCCGGGTAGCGGCAGGCGGCCTTCCGGGCGCGGGTGAGCTCGTCCTCGCCGAGCTCGGCGACCGGGAGGGCGCCCTTCGCCGCAGCGGAGACCAAGCGTCGGTCGGTGACGGTGCTGGCCCCGTCGCCGCCGAAACAGGCGACGGCCACCACCCGCACCGCGGCCTGCGGGTCGGCGCCGTCCGCGGGCGGCGCGGGCTGCCAGGGCACGAGGAATCCGGCGGAGGCGTCCGCGGACATGCCGAGCTGCTGCCACTGGAGCGTGCTGCTGCCTGCCCTGGGCAGGTACGCGGCATAGCCGACGATGCCCAAGTGGTCGCCGGTGGCGCGGAGTTCGTAGTGTCCGGGCTCGTCGGCACGCGGTGCGACGGCGAGCGCGATCGAGCTGGGCGCGGGCACCGCGTCGGGACAGTCGGTGGGTTGCAGGGCGGCGGGCGGGTTGCCGTGGATCACCGCGGAGGAGACGTAGCCGCCGGTCGCGACCCTGAACCAGCGCACGTCGGGGGAGCCGGAGGTGGCGTCGATCACCACGTCGCCCAGGCAGAAGCCGGTGATCGGCAGCTGGCAGCCCGCGGGCACCTGGAAGAGGACGTCGGCGCTGAGGCTGGCTCCGGCACGCAGCCGGGTGGTGCCGTTGTAGGTGGTGCCGGAGAACGCGGCGGCGGGGGCGGTGGGGCTCGGGCAGCCGACCGGTCCGCCGGTGCTCGACGCCGCCGCGTGGGTGCCGGACGCGGGCAGGGCCGGGGCGTTCTGGGCGACGGTCAGGTTGCGGCCGAGACCGGCCTGCTGCGCCGCGACCAGGGCCAGGACGGCGGTGAGGACGAGGAGGACGGCCTTGCCGACGGCCGTCCGGCGGGGCGGCCGCCGACCGCTGTGCACGGTGTCGACCGGCGGGTGCGGGTGCGGGTGCGGGTGCGGACGTACGGGTGGCAGAGCGGCGACCGGATCCGCGGTCGGGGCCGCGGGTGCGGCGGTGGCCGGTCCGGGGTCGTCGGCGGCAGGTGGGGCGGCGGCCGGATCCGCGGTCGGGGCCGCAGGCGTGGCGGTGGCCGGTCCGGGGCCGTCGGCGGCGGGTGCGGCGGTGGTCGGTTCGGGGTCGGCCGCGGGCGTGGCGGCGGCGCGGCGGTCGAGTTCGTTCCAACGCCGGGTCCACTCCTCGACGTTGCCGCCGCAGGCCCCGACGAAGGCCTGGGTCACCTCCAGGCTGGGCAGCCGGACGCCGCCGGCCGCGTCGCTGAGCGTGGTGGCGGCGAATCCGGCCCGCTCGGCGAGCACCCGGTAGGTGGGGTTGCCGGCCTGCTCCCGGAGCAGTCGCAAGTCGTGGGCGAGGGCTTGGACCGGCCCGTCGGCGGGATTGACTGGACGCGGTCTGCGGGCCATGAAGTCTCCTCGCCTGGCGGATCGGCAGCTGTAACGCGAACTTCCGAGTGCGGCGGGGAGTTTCTGCACCGTGTGCACGGGCCGGGGAGATCCGGGCAGGCGGAGGAGCCTCCCCGCGGGGTGGCATGTGCATGGTCATCATAGACCGCACTGATGAGACGTCAGTTTGAATTATGGCGATACGGCGGAGATACAAACGCAGATGATGCACCGTCAGGCGGCGATACCGTCCGCCGCCGGGCGTCAGGGGGACGCAGAGACCCCCTCCCGAGGCCGGGTCGGCTCTCCGAAGGGGGTCGGTGCGGCGGCTCGCGTCAGCTGAAGATACGGATGGCGTAGCTGTGGCTGCCGTACACGTTGGTGACGTGGACGCTGCTGGTGCCGCGCGGCGGGGCGGCCTCGATGATCTGGCCGTTGCCGATGTACAGCGCGACGTGGTCGGTGTTGCCCGGGCTGCCCCAGAAGATCAGGTCGCCGGCCTTGATCGAGCTGTACGGGACCTGGGTGGCCTGGACGGACTGCACATTGGTGTTGGCGCCGATGTCACGGCCCGCGGCGGCCCAGAACAGGTACTCGGTGAAGCCGGAGCAGTCGAAGCCGTACCGGTTGTAGTCGTCGTACCCGCCGGGCGAGAGCGAGGCGATGCCGCAGCTCGGGCCGCCCTTGCCGCCGCCGCCCCAGGCGTAGCTGAGGTTCTTGGTGGTCTGCTGCTGCGCGAGCGCGATGATCCGGTCGATCTTCTCCGCGCTGGTGCCGGCGGTGGTGCCGGCCGGGCCGCCGATCCGGCCGTGCCCCGCGGTGTCGCAGACCCCGTTGCCGGTGGTCGGGCCGGTTCCGCCGCCCGACGAGCCGCCGGTGGGCTGGTCGTTGTCGCAGCGCGGCATGTTCGACACGAAGCCGTCGGTGCCGGTCTTGACGTAGTAGTCGGCCACCCACAGGTTGTCGGTGGTCCTGTCCCAGATGTAGCTGCCGTAGGCGTACTCGCCGTAGGCCTGGCAGGTGATGGTGACGGTCGAGTCGGCCGGATAGATCTTGACCGCCGGGGCGGACACGGTCTTGGTCGCGCGGCCGTTCAGCTCGGTCTTGGCGGGGTAGCCGGTGCCGGAGCCCGAGGTGTTGTCGGTGCAGCGCGGCAGGCCCGGGTCGAAGCCGTCGAAGCCGGTCTTGACGTAGTAGTCGGCGACCCACAGGTTGTCGGTGGTCTTGTCCCAGATGTTGCTGCCGTAGGCGTTCTCGCCGATGGCCTGGCAGGTGATCCGGACGGTGCTGCCGGCCGGGTAGACCTTGACCGCCGGGGCGGCCAGCTGGGTGGTGGCGCGCCCGTTGAGGTCGGTCTTGGCCAGGTAGCCGGCCGAGCTCGGCGGGGCGGTCGAGGAGCACTGCGGCAGGTTCGGGTCGAAGCCGCTGTAGCCGGTCTTCACGTAGACGTCGGTGACCCAGAGACCGTCCGCGGTCTTGTCCCAGATGGTGCTGCCGTACGCCGAGCCGCCGGTGGCCTGGCAGACGACCGGCACCGACTCGCCGTTGCGGTAGGCGTTCACCTGGAGAACGGCGGCGGACAGGCTCGGGCTCTGCCGACCGTCGAGGTCGGCGGTGGCCGGGAAGGACGTCGGGTCGAGCGAGGTGTCGCCGCAGCGCGGCACGCCCGACGCGAAGCCGTCCGAGCCGGTCTGCACGTAGAAGTCCGGGACCCAGACGCCGTCGGTGGTCCTGTCCCAGATCGACGAGCCGTACGCCACCTCCCCGCGCGCCTGGCAGGCGACAGGCACGCCGGCGCCCTTGAGGTACATGTTCACCTTGACGGTGTTGGCGTTCAGCGACGGCCCGTCACGGCCGTTGAGGTCCTCCTTGGCGGTGAAGGTCGTGGCCGCGGCGGCCGGGGCGGCGGCCAGCGCGGGCAGCCCGACCACACTGGCGGCCACGGCGAGCAGAGGTGTCAGAGCGCGGACGAGTTTGAAGCGGGTGCGTATCTGCATGCCCATGGTCCTCCGTGAACTGGGGCGTGACGCGACGGCCGGAAGTCGGCTCCGCGGGCGGCCCGGCAGGGCCGGGCGAGGGGAACCCTGCCCCCGGCGAGTAGCGGGCCGGTCGCCTCGCGGTAGCGCCGAGGACGTGACTTCCGAGGCGTCAGACACCTCTGTACACAGGAGAATTGGTGGTGCGGTGCGATTTCTTGCGGGCTACCGGGGGGCTACACCGGACGGCCCGGGCACAGTCGGGCCAGGCGTTCCGCGGCCAGCGCCAGCGCGCGGTCGAGCGCCGCGGCGGCGTCGCACGGCACGTCGGGCCGGACGCCGACGCCCTCCCAGTTGGTGCCCGAGACCGGGTTGACGGCGCGGGCGACGGGCACGGCGAGCTCCAGCTGCGGGTGCACCGTCCAGCCCTCGCGCGGGTGCGCGCCGCCCCGGGTGGTCTCCCCGACGACCTCGGCGCGCCCGAGCTGCTGAAGGTCGTAGGCGAGTTCCTCGCCCGCGGAGAAGGTGTCCCCGCCGGTCAGCACGTACAGCGGCTTGCTGCCGCCGAACCGGGCGCCGGGCACGAACGGCGGCGACCAGGACTGCGCGGCCACCTCGCCCTGCCGGGAGAGCATGGTGTTGAGGTGGGTGCGGCGGTCGAGCAGGTAGCCGCAGACGAAGGCGACCGTGTCCGGGTCGCCGCCGGTGTTGCGCCGCAGGTCCAGGACGAGCGCGCGGGCCGGGGCGACCAGCGAGAGCGCTGCCGCCAGCGACTGCGCGGACCAGTCCAGCGGGAACATGTGCGGCGCGATCTCCAGGACCGCGACGCCGTGGTCGAGGAGCTCCACCCGCGGGACGCCGCCCAACGAGGCGTCGAACGTCCGCCGCATCGCGGCGAGGGCCGCCGCGCCCTGCTCCGGCGGCGCGGGTATCTCGTGGTACTTGAGCGACAGGTGCAGGTCGCCGTTGGCCGACCGCAGGTCCGCCGTGACCGCGGCGGCCAACTCCTCGGCGGATGCGGTGCGGTAGCGGCCCTCGGCGTTCCGGCGGCGGAGCAGCGCGGCCAGTTCCCGGGCGATGTCGGGGAAGACGTAGTGCTCGCCGACCAGGTCGACGACGGACTCGACGACGGCGGCGGCGTCCAGCGCGGGAAGCGAGGTGGTGGAGGTCATGGCAGGGAGTAGACCAGCGGCTTGTCAAAGCGTCAAACATGCTTAACGCTTGATCTGATGAGCCATCAAATAGGCGGAGACGTCCAGCAGATCAGCACGCCGGTGCAGCACGCCGCGCTCGCCCACCCCATGCGCCAGCGCCTGCTGTTCGCGCTGAGCGCCCGGCCGTCGACGATCAGCCGGCTCGCCGCGCAACTGGGCGCGAACAAGGGCAGCGTCTCCCACCACCTCGGGGTGCTGTGCCAAGCCGGGCTGGTGCAGAGCGCCGGGACACGACGGGTGCGCGGCGGCACCGAGAAGTACTACCGGCGGGCGGCCGAGCGGCTCCTGGTCGCCGAACCGCGGCCCGAGGGCACCGCCGCGCTGTTCGGCGCCGTCGCCCAGGAGCTGGAGCGCTCGCCCGCCGACCACCTCCTGACGCTGCGCCACATCCGGCTCACCCCCGCCAGGGCGGCGCGGCTCGCCGAGGCGCTGGCCGCGCTGGTCGACGAGGCGGAGGAGGACACGGAGGGCGAGCCGGTGCACGGCCTGCTGGTGACGCTCTACCAGCAGGCCGGCACATGAGGTTCCCTTCCCGCCGGCGGGGCCGGGGGCTCAGGAGGCCCGCAGCTCCGCGCGGGCCAGGGCCACCACCGACAGCAGCAGCACCACCGTGCCGAGCAGCGCCGACGGCGTGAGCGGCTCGTCCAGCACGGCGGCGGCGATCACCGTCGCGCTCAGCGGTTCGATCAGTGCCACCACCGACGCCGTGGCGGCGCGGATCACCGCCGCGCCCGCGAAGTACAGCGCGTACGCGAGGGCGGTCGGCACCGTCGCCAAGTACCCGAGCAGCAGCAGCGTCGACGGCAGGGCGTGCGCCGCCGGCACGAGGCCCTCGGCGTACGCGAACGGGGCCAGGCAGAGCGCGCAGATCGCGAACGACCGGAGGGTGGTGACGGCCGGGTCGTCCACGACGCCCGTGCGGGCCCAGTGCCGGGTGGCGACGGTGATCGCCGCGTAGCCGGCCGCGGAGGCCAGTGCCCAGGCCAGGCCGGCCGGGTCCACCCCGGTGTCCGTCCCGCCGCCGAGCACCAGCACCGCGAGGCCCAGCAGCGCCCCGGCGACCGCCGAAACCCCGGCGCGGCCCAGCCGTTCGCCCATCAGCAGGCGCCCGCCGAGCGCCACCATCACCGGCGCCGAGCCCAGCGTCACCACCGTGGCCACGGCCAGGCCGGTGTGCCGGACCGCGAGGAAGTACGCGGCCTGGAAGAGCGTCAGCCCCAGGCCGTTCAGCAGCGTGCGGACGGGCGAGGGCCCGGGCCGCCCGCCGGCGCCGCGGCCCGTCCGCAGGGCCAGCAGGACCGCGGCGCCGCCGAGCGAGCGCCAGAACGTCAGGGCGAGCGGCCCCAGTCCGCTCTGCCGGAACAGCAGCGCGGCCGCCGCCCCGGCGGTGCCCCAGGCGGTCGCGGCGAGCGCGACGTACAGCAGGCCCCGCCGCGCGGGCAGGGCGGTGTGGAACGAGAACACGGGTGAACTCCCGAAAGCCGTCATGGTCAGTGGCCACGGAAGCGGGCAGCACCGACCGGCCCGGGGCACCCCTGCACGAAACGGCAGCAGCCCGGACATGCTCAGGAAGTGGCCGGCCGCCCGCTCAGCCGACGGGAGGGGGCAGAACACCGCGATGCATGCCCGCCACTGTACGCGCACCGACCGACGGATCGTCAGAAACGCGTAGCCCGACGTCAGATCAGGGGCGGACGCCCGAGAAGGGTGAGGCGCCGGACGGTGCGCCAGCTCATCGGACGGCGGGGCGGGCAGGACGTGCGAAGGCCCTCGGCGAAGCCGCCGAACCAGGCGGTGAGGCCGGGGAGGGAGCGGATGCGGGCGAGGGTGAGGAGGAGCCAGGTAGCGAGGTAGAGGGGGACGAGCGGGGCGGGGAGGCGGCGCTTGGCGAGCCAGACGCGGTTGCGGGCGGTGTAGCGGTAGTAGACGGCGTGCCGGGCCGGGGAGGTCTTGGGGTGCTGGAGGACCACCTGCGGGTCGTACTGGATGGTCCAGCCGTCGTCCAGGGCACGCCAGGCGAGGTCGGTCTCCTCGTGGCCGAAGCGGAACTCGCCCGCCCACAGACCGGTTCGGCGCAGCATCGGCACCGAGAGGGCGTGCCCACCGCCGAGGAACGCGGTGACGGGGCCGCCCCGCATCGGGTCGGACGCCCGCAGGCGGGGGACGTGGCGGCGCTGGGTCTCGCCGTGCTCGTCCGCGATCCGGAACGCGACGATCCCCAGCCGTGGCTCGGTGGCGTACCGTTCGGCGACCCGGCGGAACACGTCGTCGGCGATCAGCAGGCCGTCGTCGTCGAGCTCCACCACCACGTCGACGTCCCCGGCGTCCAGCAGTGCCCGGAGTCCGACGTTGCGCGCGCCCGGGCAGCCCGGGTTGTCGGTGAGCGGGAGCTTCTCCAGCCCGGGCCGGTCGAGGTCGGTGAGCGGGCAGGCGCTGCCGACCAGGACGATGCGGTGCGCGGGGACGTCCTGTCGTTCCACCGAGTCCAGCAGGGCGGCGAGTTCACGTGGGCGGTTGCCCATGGTGACGATCACGACGCCGATCCGTGGTGTGTTCATCAGGCCGGACTCCGGTGCGGGGAGGGTGGGTTCGGCACCGGATCCTAGCGGTTGGGCGGGGCCGGTCAGGCCGGGTAGGCGTGGGTTTGGGTGGCTTTGACGGCGGCCCAGACGCGGGTGCCGGGGGTGAGGTCGAGGGCGGTTGCGGCGGTGGGGGTGAGGTCGGCGGCGAGGGGGAGGGGGCCGGTGAGGTCGACGCGGAAGCGGTCGCCGTGGAGGTCGAGGCCGGCGACGGTGCAGGGGAAGAGGTTGCGGGCGCTGGTCTCGGGGCGGTGGCGGTGCAGGGTGACCGCGTCGGGCGGGAAGGCGACGAAGGCGGGGCCGGTCAACTCCTCGTCGGTGGCGAGGACCTGGCCGTCGGGGAGGGTGACGTGGCGGCCGCTCGCGGTGCCCTGGTACAGGTTGAGGCCGACCAGGCGGGCGATGTAGTCGGTGCGCGGGCGGCGGGCCACCTCCGCCGGGAGGCCGGTCTGGACGACCCGGCCGGACTCGATGACGACGAGGCGGTCGGCGAGCACCATCGCGTCCAGCGGGTCGTGCGTGACGAGGACCGCGACGGCTTCGAACTCGGTGAGGTGGCGGCGGAGTTCGGCGCGGACGTCGAGCCGGGTGCGGGCGTCGAGCGCGGCCAGCGGCTCGTCCAGCAGGAGCAGGCGGGGGCGGACGGCGAGGGCGCGGGCCAGGGCGACGCGCTGCGCCTGGCCGCCGGAGAGCTTCGCGGGGCGGCGGCCGGCGTGCTCGGCCAGGCCCATCCGCGCCAGCCAGGGCAGCGCCTCGGCGCGGGCGGCGGCGCGGCGAAGTCCCTTGCAGCGCAGGCCGAACGCGACGTTGTCGAGGGCGGAGAGGTGCGGGAAGAGCAGGTAGTCCTGGAAGACCACGCCGATCGGGCGCTGCTCGGCGGACCGGAAGACGCCGTCGGCGGGGGAGTCCAACTGCTGGTCGTAGAGCGAGATGCGGCCGTCCGTCAGGGGGAGCAGCCCCGCCAGGGCGCGCAGCGCGGTGGACTTGCCCGCGCCGTTCGGGCCGAGCAGGGCGACGACCTCGCCGGGCTCGGCGGTGAGCGCCACGTCGAGGGTGAACGCGCCCCGGGAGACGAGGAGTCGGGCGTCGAGGGCGGTGTTCACGGGGCGGACATCCAGCGGTCGCGCAGTCCGGCGAGGACGGCGACGGAGACGGTGAGCAGGATCAGGCTGAGCGCGATCGCGGCCTGCGGGTCGGACTCCATGGCGAGGTACACGGCCAGCGGCATGGTCTGGGTGCGGCCGGGGAAGTTGCCGGCGAAGGTGATGGTCGCGCCGAACTCGCCGAGCGCGCGCGCCCAGGCGAGCACCGCGCCGGCCCCGATGCCGGGGGCGACCAGCGGCAGGGTGACCCGGCGGAACGCGGTGAGCCGGGACGCGCCGAGGGTCGCGGCGGCCTCCTCGTAGCGAGGGTCCGCGGCACGCAGCGCGCCCTCCACGCTGATCACCAGGAACGGCATGGCGACGAACGCCTCGGCGACCACCACGCCGGCGGTGGTGAAGGGCAGGGTGATGCCGGTCGCCGAGTCCAGCCAGCGGCCGACGACGCCGTTGCGGCCGAGCACCAGCAGCAGCGCGACGCCGCCGACCACCGGCGGCAGCACCAGCGGCAGGGTGACCAGGGCGCGCAGCAGCCGGCGGCCGGGGAACTCGGTGCGGGCCAGCAGCCAGGCCAGCGGGACGCCGAGCAGCAGGGAGACGCCGGTCGCGGCGGTCGCGGAGACCAGCGACAGCCGCAGCGCCTGCCAGACCTCGGGGCCGGTGAGCAGCGTGGGCAGGGCGCTCCACGGGGCGCGGATCAGCAGGCCGAGCAGCGGCAGGACGAGGAAGGCGAGGCCGAGCAGGGCGGGGAGCAGCAGTGCGGCGGGGATGCGAGTGGCCCCCCGGGGCCGCCGCCGGCCCCGGGGGTGTGGTGCGGGAGTGGTTCGGGGGGTGCTCACGGGACCTGGAAGCCGGCCTCGGTGAGCACGCGACTGGCGTCCATGGAGTTCAGGTAGCCGAGGAACGCCGCGGCGCCGTTGGTGTTGGGCGCCTTGGCGAGCGGGGCGACCGGGTAGTCGTTGACGGCCTGCGCGGACTCGGGGAACTCCACGCCGTCGACCTTCGCGGCGTCCGCCTTCACATCGGTCCGGTACACCAGCGAGGCGTCCACCTCGCCGAGTTCGACCTTGGTGAGGGCGCCCTTGACGTCCTGCTCGTAGGTGGCCGGGGTGACCTCGACGCCGGCGGCCTTCAGCGCGGTGACGGCGGCGGCGCCGCACGGCACCTCCTTGGCGCACAGCGCGGTCTTCACCCCGCCGAGGTCCTTCAGGCCGGCGATGTGCTTCGGGTTGCCCTTGGGGACGGCGATCTCCAGCGTGTTGCGGGCGAAGGTCCGCGGGGTCTCGACGATCAGCTTGGCGTCGGTGACGGTCTTCATGGTGGCGGGGCTGGCCGCGGCGAACACGTCCACGGGCGCGCCGGAGACGATGCTCTGCGCGAGCGCCGAGGAGCCGCCGAAGTTGAAGGTCACCTTGGTGCCCGGGTAGGCGGCCTCGAAGCGCTTGCCGAGTTCGGTGAAGGTCTCCTTGAGCGAGGCCGCCGCGAACACCGTCACCGTGCCCTCGACCTTGGGGGCGGACTGCGTGCCGTTGTTCGACGTGGGGGTGGCGGTGCACGCGGTCAGCGCCGCCGCGAGGGCGAGCACGGAGGTGGCGGCGAGGAGGCTTCTGGCGCTGCGCATGGGTGGATTCCCCTGGTCGTGGTGGGCGGTCGCGGCGATCCGTCGGGGGCCGATCAGCCGATCATAGTGCCGCAGCTGCGGGGCTCAACAGGGCGACCCCCTCGCATCAGCGACCTTAAGGCCAACTTAAGCGCCGCATGTGCCTCGCCTCAAGCCTCGCTTTAGGCCACTGCGGAGAACCTCGCCAGGCCCCGACCGCCAAGGAATACTGACGCAATGTCAGCGAGCCCCTCCTGTTCGGGGGTTCGCCCGCCGATGGAGGGGGAACTCCATGACCGCCACCACCCACGTGCCCGGCCCGGCCGGACTGCCGCTGATCGGCTCGCTCCTCGACCTCAAACGCGATTCGCTCGCCACCTACCTCGCCGCCCGCCGCGACCACGGCGACGTGCTGCGGATAACGGCCGGCCCGCCCGGGCTGCGCGCCCAGATCTACCTGGTCGCCTCGCCCGAGGGCGTCCAGCAGGTGCTGGCCACCGACTCGGCCAACTTCCGCAAGGACAACGTCTTCTACGGCGAGATCCGGGAGAGCTTCGGCAACGGCCTGCTCACCGCCCAGGACCAGGACTACCTGCGCCAACGCCGCCTGGTCCAGCCGCTGTTCACCCGCCGCCGGGTCGACCAGTACGCGGACGCCATCGGCATCGAGACCGAGTCGCTGGTGGAACGCTGGGCCGCCGCCCCCGACGGGACGGTGGACGCCGCCGAGGAGATGTCCCGGTTCGCGCTGCGCACCGTCGCCCGGATCCTCTTCGGCCAGGACGTCGAGCAGGCGGTGGAGACCGTCCACCACGCCTTCCCGGTCCTCGCCGCCTTCGTCCGCGACCGCGGCGTCTCCCCCTTCCGGCTGCCCCGCACCTGGCCGCTGCCCGGCCACCGCAAGGCGCTGGAGGCCGAGCGCACCCTGTACGCGGTGTGCGACGGGATCATCGCCGGGCGCGCCACCGAGGGGACGACGGAGGAACGGGACGGCGAGGACCTGCTCGGCCTGCTCGCCAGGGCCCGCGACGAGGACGGCAACCAGCTCGACGCCACCGAACTGCGCGAACAGGTGCTGGTCTTCCTGCTGGCCGGCCACGAGACCACCGCCACCTCGCTGACCTTCGCCCTGCACCTGCTCGGCAAGCACCCCGAACAGCAGCGCCGGGCCCACCAGGAGGTCGCCGAGCTGCTCGGCGACGGCCGCCGGCCCACCGCCGCCGACTACCCGCGACTCCCGTACCTGACCCAGGTGCTGAAGGAGACGATGCGGCTCTTCCCGGCCGCGCCCTCGATCGGCCGACGGGCCGTCAAGTCCGTGATGGTCGGCGGCGTCGAGATCCCGGCCGGCGCGGACCTGCTGGTCTCCCCGTACGTGACGCACCGCCACCCCGACCACTGGGAGGACCCGGAGCGCTTCGACCCCGACCGGTTCACCCCCGAACGCGAGGCCGCCCGGCACCGCTACGCCTGGTTCCCGTTCGGCGGCGGCCCGCGGGCCTGCATCGGCCAGCACTTCTCGATGCTGGAGTCGGTGCTCGCGCTGGCCGTGCTGCTGCGCGAGTTCGAGATCGACGCGGTGGACACCGACGTCCCGCTCGGCCAGGGCATCACCCTGGAGGTGCACGGTCCGGTCCGGGTGAAGCTGACCCGCCGTCAGGCCGCCGAGCAGCAGCACACCGCCGGGTGAACGGCGCACCGCCCGCTCCCCGGGGCGGCGGGGAGCGGGCGGTGCGGGCGGCTCAGGAGGAGCGCACGACCTTCGACAGGCAGAGCGTGTAGGTCTGGCTGCGGCGGCCCGAGGAGCTGAACGCGGCGTCCGTCCCCGGGACGTCGTCGCAGGCGTCGTTGTTGTCGTTCTCGAAGCGGCCGACCACCTTGAACTGGGCGTCGCTGCTGGTGCAGTCCACCACGGTGACCGTCGGGTCGTCGTCGCTGCCGGTGTGGTGGATGCAGTCGCCGACGGCCGCGTAGTCCGGGTCGCTGTTCGCGGCGTAGACGATCGCGCCGACCGCCAGCACCGGCACCAGCAGGCCGAGGATCTGCACCCGCTGCCAGAGCGGACGGCCCGGCGCGGCCGGGATGCCCCAGCCGCGGGGCAGCGGCGCCGCCAGGCGGCGGATCTTCGACCAGGCGGCCAGGTTGCTCAGCATGGTGATCGGGTTGATCACCGCCGAGGCGAGGCCCCACCAGCCCTGCCAGAGGCTGTCCGAGGTCATCTTGCGCACCGTCGCCAGACCGCAGTTGCGGCAGAACGGGCCCTGCACCTTGAGGAAGCGCATCAGCACCAGGAAGCCCTGGTGGCCGCGGACCGTGGTCTCCACGGCCGGCACCGAACCGCAGAAGCGGCAGCCCGGGCCGAAGTACTCGGCGTGCGGGGCGGATGCGGTCTCGGCACCCGGAGCGGCGCTCGCGGGAGCGGCGAAAGCGTCGGTCGACGGGGGCGGGACGGGATTGGACACGTAGATCCTCGAATTGATGTTCCAACTGGGAAGTACGCGGAGGGTATCGGCTCCCGCCGACAGCCCGCACCTCAGTTCGGCCACGGAACGACCGGGGACCGTGCGGCAGGCATGGGCCGCCGGCCCATTCGAGCACACCGCGCCCACAGCGCGTGGTGCTTTTCAGATCTTCTGGTGACCATTCATCAGCTCTGGGTAACGTCCAGCGTCCCCGGATCACAAGAGCCCCGGCCCCCTGGGGCCCTGACACAACACCAGAGTGGACGAGCGCCGCCGGGCACTCGCGGGAGGCACCCATGGGATCGATGGACCACTTCAGTTTCGGCTGGCTCACCCCAGTCCTGTCCTACGCGATGGCCTGCGTCGGTGCGGCCCTCGGCCTGCGCTGCACCCTGCGCGCGATGTCCGCCACCGGCGCCTCCCGCCGCAACTGGCTGCTCACCGCCGCCGCCGCGATCGGCTCCGGCATCTGGACCATGCACTTCGTCGCCATGTTCGGCTTCACCGTGGACGGCACCGAACTGCGCTACGACGTCCCGCTGACCGTGCTCAGCCTGCTGGTCGCGATCGCCGTGGTCGGGCTCGGCGTCTTCGTCGTCTGCCACGGCCGCCACCGCAGCCGCAGCCTGCTGCTCGGCGGCCTCACCACCGGCCTCGGCGTCGCCGCCATGCACTACCTCGGCATGGCCGCCGTCCGCATCCACGGCGAACTCCACTACCGGTTCGGCACCGTGGCGCTGTCCGTGCTGATCGCCGTCGCCGCCGCCACCGCCGCACTCTGGGCCGCCGTCACCATCCGCAACGTGTACGCCGCGGCCGCCGCCTCACTGGTCATGGGCATCGCCGTCAGTTGCATGCACTACGTCGGCATGGCCGCCGTGCACGTCCACATGGAACCCGCCCGCACCGGACTCGGCGGCGCCACCCCGATGCAGTTCGTCCTCCCGCTGGCCGTGGGCCTCGGCTCCTTCCTCTTCCTCACCGCCGCGTTCGTCTCGCTCTCCCCGACCGCACAGGAGAACGCCGCCTACCGCGAAGCCGGCGAACTCGCCGTCGAGGAACTCGGCCGCGCCGCCTGACTGCCCGTCAACCCCCGAAAGGCCGCCCCGCCCCATGCGCCCACCCCGAGGCAGCACCCCCCGCAGCGGACCACCCGCCCACAGCACCCCCCGCGGCCCCGCCCGCGGCAGGCCCGGCGCCGCCGGCACCCCCCGGCGCGGCGCCCACGCCGGACCGCCCGCCGACGAAACCCCGCTGCCCACCGGCCCGTCCACCCGGCCCGGCCTGCGCCCGCGCACCGTCCGCGCCCGGATCGTCGCCGTGCTGATGCTCCCCGTGGTCGCCCTGATGGCCCTCTGGTCGTTCGCCGCCGTCAGCACCGCGGGCGACGTCGGGGAACTGCTGCGGATCAAGAACGTCGACACCACCCTGCGCGGCCCCCTCGACCGCACCGTCACCGCCCTGCAGGCCGAACGCGCCGCCGCCGGCCAACTCCTCGCCACCGCCGGCCCCGACATCGCCCGCGAGAGCGAGCTGCGCGCCGCCGCCCAGAACACCGACAGCGCCGCCGCCCCGCTCAGCCTCGCCCCCGGCTACAACCGCGCCGACGCCGAAGGGCTCGGCGGCGAGAGCGCCGACCGCCTCGACACCCTCACCCGCTCGCTGGCCACCCTTCCCGCCCTGCGCCGGCAGATCCTCGGCCACGGAGTCCGCTGGGACGACACCTACGGCGCCTACACCACCGCCGTCGACAACGCCCTCGCCGTGGCCGGCTCGCTCACCGCCCTGCAGGACCACCGGGTCGCCGCCGACGCCCGCGCGCTGCTCGAATTCGCCCGCTCCCGCGAACAACTCGCCCGCGAGGACGCCCTGTTGCGCGCCGCCGACCGGGCCGGCCGACTCGACGACGCCCAGTACCGCACCGTCCTGCAGGCCGCCTACGCCCGCACCCAGTTCGAACAGGCCTCCGCGCCGGACCTGCGCCCCGCCGACCGCACCGCACTGGCCGCCGTCACCGGCGGGTCCGACTACCAGGAACTGCGCCGCTACGAGGACGCCGTCACCGCCGCCGGCAGCCCCGCCGCCGCCCTCGCCGCCGTCCCCGCCGACCGCTGGAGCACCGTCGCCGCCACCACCGCCCACGACCTCGCCGTCGTCGAACAACAGGCCGGCCGGACCGCCGCCGAACGCTCCGACCCGTACGCCCTCGGCCTGTTCACCACCTCCGGCGCGACCGTGCTGCTCGGCCTGCTCGCCGTCCTCGCCGCGCTGCTGATCTCCGTCCGGATCGGCCACGGCCTGGTCGCCGAACTGCACGCCCTGCGCAACTCCGCCCTCGAACTCGCCGGACGCAAACTCCCCGCCACCATGCGGAGGCTGAGGTCCGGCGACGAGGTCGACGTGGACGCCGAGGCGCCGATGCGGGAACACGGCAGCGACGAGATCGGCCAGGTCCACCAGGCCCTCGACACCGTGCAGCGGGCCGCCGTCACCGCCGCCGTCGAACGCGCCGAAGTGCTCTCCGGCGTCTCCGGCGTCTTCGTCAACCTGGCCCGCCGCAGTCAGGTCCTGGTGCACCGTCAACTCACCCTGCTGGACGCGATGGAACGCCGCACCGAGGACCCCGCCGAACTCGACGACCTGTTCCGGCTCGACCACCTCACCACCCGGATGCGCCGCCACGCCGAAGGCCTGATCATCCTCTCCGGCGCCGCCCCCGGCCGCGCCTGGCGCAAACCCGTCCCGCTCACCGACGTGGTCCGCGCCGCCGTCGCCGAAGTCGAGGAGTACGCCCGGGTCGACGTCCACCCCCTCCCGGAGGCCGCCGTCACCGGCCCCGCCGTCGCCGACCTCACCCACCTGATCGCCGAACTCGTCGAGAACGCCACCGGGTTCTCGCCGCCGCACACCAAGGTCCACATCCGCGGCGAACAGGTCGGCACCGGCTACGTGGTGGAGATCGAGGACCGCGGCCTCGGCATGGGCCCCGAAGCCCTCGCCGACGCCAACCGGCGGATCGCCGCCGGCGACCAGGCCGACCTGTTCGACAGCGACCGGCTCGGCCTGTTCGTGGTCAGCCGCCTCGCCAAACGCCACAGCGTCAGAGTCGCCCTCCGCCCGTCCCCGTACGGCGGCACCACCGCCGTCGTCCTGCTGCCCGTCGACCTGCTCGACCTGCGCACCGCCGAGGCGCACCGGGACGCGCCGGCCGGACACGCCGAACCCGCCTACCCCGCGCGGCCGTTGACCCCACCCTCGGGGCCCGGCCGGGCCACCGCGCTCGCCGCTCCGCCCGTACCGCCCACGCTGCCCGCTCCGCCCGCACCGCCCACGCTGCCCGCTCCGCCCGGGACTCGGACGCCCCCGGTGACGGCGTCGCTCGCGCTGCCCGCCGACGGCGAGGACCGACTCCCGCGCCGGATACGGCAGGCCAGCCTCGCCCCGCAACTGCGCGAAGCCCCCGAACCGGCCCGGCCCGGGCTGCGCCCCGCCGCCCCTGCCGAGCGCGACCCCGCCGAGCGCGACCCCGAGCACGTCCGCACCGCGATGGCCGCCTTCCAACGGGGCTGGGCCCGCGGCAGCGCCCCCGACCCGCACCCCCTGCACCGAGGAGACCGCGACCGATGATCGGCACCGCCCACCACACCGGCGAACTCAACTGGCTGCTCGACGAGTTGGTCACCCGAACCGCCCAGGTCAAGTTCGCCGTGATGCTCTCTGCCGACGGCCTGTCGATGGGCAACTCCACCGGCCTGGCCCGCGAGGACACCGAACACCTGGCCGCCGTCGCCTCCGGCTTCCACAGCCTCGCCAAGGGCGCGGGCCGACACTTCGACGCCGGCCGGGTCCGGCAGACCATGGTCGAGTTGGAGCGCGGCTACCTGTTCGTCGCCGCCGCCGGACAGTCCTCCTGCCTGGCCGTCTTCGCCGGCCCCGACGCCGATCTCGGCCTGGTCGCCTACGAGATGGCCCGCCTGGTGCGCCGGGTCGGCGAACACCTGCACGCCGCCCCGCGCGGCCACCGGGAGGGGTGACCCCCGTTGGCCTACCCGCCGCGCCACTACCTGCCGGGCTCCCCGCCCGGCTACCCGCCGCCGCCCGACCGCCCCGTCCAGTGGTACGACGAGGCCGCCGGCCCGATGGTCCGCCCCTACGCGCTCACCGGGGGCCGCACCCGCCCCGGCCAGCCCTTCGACCTGATCGCCCTGGTGGTCACCGACGTCCCCAACCCGGCCGTGCTGCCGGTCGGCCCCGAACAGGCCGCGATCCTCCACCTGTGCCTGGGCAACGCGCTGTCCGTCGCCGAGATCGCCGCCGACCTCGACCTGCCGCTCGGCGTGGTCCGGGTCCTGCTCGGCGACCTGCTCGACGCCGAACACATCCGGGTCAGCCGCCCCGTCCCGCCGGCCCTGTTGCCGCACGAGCACATCCTCCAGGAGGTCATTCATGGACTCCGCGCGCTCTGACACCGATCTCGCCCTGAAGATCCTGGTCGCCGGCGGCTTCGGCGTCGGCAAGACCACCCTGGTCGGCGCCGTCAGCGAGATCAGACCGCTGCGCACCGAGGAGCAGCTGACGGCGGCCGGCGCCGGCGTCGACGACCTCGGCGGCGTCGAACGCAAGACCACCACCACCGTCGCCATGGACTTCGGCCGGATCACCATCCGCACCGGCCTGTCCGTCTACCTGTTCGGCACCCCCGGCCAGGACCGCTTCTGGTTCCTCTGGGACGAACTCGCCCAGGGCGCGCTCGGCGCCGTCGTCCTCGCCGACACCCGCCGGCTCACCGACTGCTTCCCCGCCGTCGACTTCTTCGAGCACCGCGGCATCCCGTTCGTGGTCGCCGTCAACTGCTTCGACGGCACCCGCGCGTTCCACCCCGAGGAGGTCTCCCGGGCCCTCGACCTCGACCCGGACACCCCCGTGGTGCTGTGCGACGCGCGGGAGCGCAGCTCGGGAAAGACCGTGCTGATCAACCTCGTTGAGCACGCCGGGAAGGTGCACGCGGCCCGGGTCCTGGCGCAGACCGGCTGTTGAGACCGGCGCCGGACCCGGGCCGACTCGGATCGCGGGGACCGTGGCACGGGGAGAACCTGGACGAGGGGCGGCAGAACTCCGTACGCAGGTCGCGAAGTCCGCGGCCGCAGTAACGCAGGAGGACGGCATGACCACGGCCAAGGACATCATGAATCCCGGTGCCCACTGGATCACCAGGAGTGACACGCTCCAACACGCCGCCGAGCTGATGAACCGGCTGAACGTCGGTGCGCTGCCCGTCGGCGACGAGACGCACAACGAACGGCTCTGCGGCATCATCACCGACCGGGACATCGTCGTGAAGTGCGTCGCGAAGGGGCACAGCCCGTCCGAGTGCATGGCGTCCGACATCATCGAGGGCACCCCGCGCTGGATCGACGCGGACGCCGACATCGGAGAGGTCCTCCGGGAGATGGAGAGCCACCGCATCCGCCGGCTCCCCGTGATCGAGGGCAAGCGGATGGTCGGCATGATCAGCGAAGCCGATGTGGCCAGGCACCTCCCGGAGGAGCAGGTCGCCGAGTTCGCCGAGCGCATCTACGCGGCGAACCCGATGTAGGCGAACCCGATGCGGGGACGGCCCCGTCAGACGGAGGCGGGGACGCCGGCGACGCGGCGCTCGCCGCCGTTGCGCTGCTGCCACAGGCGGTAGACGTCGACGGCGTCCTCGCGGTCCTGGTGGCGCATCGGCAGCCGGCGCTCCTGCCACGGCTTGGCGAACTCCTCGTAGAACGAGTTGAGTTCGAAGTACTTGCGGTCGTCGACGTAGTGCGGCTCGTACGCGTCGCGGGTGGTGAGGAAGACGACCTCGTCCGGCGAGCAGTAGTACAGCGAGCCGAGGCACATCGGGCAGGGGTGGGCCAGCACGTAGATGGTGGTGCCGGTCAGGTGCTCGGTACCGAGCCTGGTGCAGGCGTCGCGGATGGCCAGGATCTCCGCGTGGGCGGTGGGGTCGCCGGTCTGGGCGACCCGGTTGGGGCTCTCGGCGAGGATCTCGCCGTCCTTGACGATGACGGTGGCGAAGGGCCGGCCGCCCTCCATGACGTTCCGGCGGGCGAGGTCGATGGTGCGCTGGGCGAAGTCCACGGTGGCTCCTTGCAGGTGGGGGAGGTCGATCGGAACGGCTCGGCGGCTCAGAAGGGCTTGGTGGGGAGGTACTTGCCGTCGAGGGTGATGACGGCGCGCTCGCCGCCGTCCGGGTCGGCGACCTTCTTGACGTCGAGCCGGAAGTTGATGGCGGAGATGATGCCGTCGCCGAACTGCTCGTGGACCAGGGCCTTCAGGGTGGTGCCGTAGACCTGGAGCATCTCGTAGAAGCGGTACATGGTCGGGTCGGTGGGGATGCGGTCGGGCATCGAGCCGCGGACCGGGATGGTCTGCAGCACGCGGGCGTCGTCCTCGTCCAGGTCGAGGAGCGCGGCGACGGCCTTCGCCGACTCCTCCGGCAGCGGGTGCTGGCCGAGAACGGCGGCGGTGGTGAAGGCGACGGACAGGCCGGAGGCGTCGGCGATCTGCTGCCAGCTGAGGTCCTTGCGGATCTTGGCGTCGACGGCCTTGGCGGTCAGGGCCTCGCGGGCGGTCCGGGTGAACTGTGCCTGGGTCATGGGGGTCGGTTCCTTGCGTCAGGCCGCGATGGCGGCGGTGGTGGCGGTGGTGCGGTCGGGGGAGGTGAGGTCGTCGATGCGGCCGGTCGGGATGTCGTAGACCCAGCCGTGCAGGGCGACCCGGTGCTCGGCCAGCGCGCGGGCCACGGAGGGGTGGGTGGCCAGGTTGGCGAGCTGGGCGAGGACGTTCTGGCGGACCAGGGCGTCGACGTCGCCGGCCTTGGCGGTGCGGGCCAGGGAGGCGTCCGCGTGACGCAGCCAGGAGGCGACGGCCGGGGCACCGGTGAGGTCGTGGCCCTCGGCGAGGGCGGTCATCGCGCCGCAGGCCGAGTGGCCGCAGACGATGACGTCCTGCACGTGCAGCGCGGCGAGGGCGTACTCGATGCTGGCGGAGATGCCGTCGGCCCCGGGGGTGTAGGCCGGGACGAGGTTGCCCGCGGTGCGGACGACGAACAGCTCGCCGGGTTCGGTGCCGGTGATCAGCTCGGGCACCACACGGGCGTCGGAACAGCCGATGAACAGCGTGTTCGGGGTGTGGTGGGTGGCCAGATGGGCGAAGAGTTCCTTCTTGGCCGGGAAGACGTCGCGCTGGAAACGGGCGACGCCGTCGTTGATGTCCTGCATGGTCACTCCCTCTCGAGTGAGTTCCGGCCCGGTGGGCTGGTGAAATCCACCATGCATGACCTGCACCCATAGCGTCCAAGAGGCATTGGCCATGGTCTCTATTGGTGGCATCTATAGTGGCGCCCATGGCCTCCGTCGAACTGCGTCACCTGCGGTACCTGCTCGCCGTCGCCGAGCAGGGGAACTTCACCCGCGCCGCCGAGGAGCTGCACATCTCGCAGCCCACGCTCTCCCAGCAGATCAAGCAGCTGGAGACGACGATCGGCGTCCAGCTGCTGGACCGCACCGGCCGCACCGTGCGGCTCACCGACGCCGGCGCCGTCTACACCGAACACGCCCGGCGCGCCCTGCGCGACCTGGCCGCCGCCGAACGCGCCGTCCACGACGTCCAGGACCTCACCCGCGGCCAGCTGCGCCTCGGCGTCACCCCCACGTTCACCGCCTACCTGATCGGCCCGCTCACCGCCGAACTCCACACCCGCCACCCCGGCGTCGGCCTCACCTTGACGGAGACCACCCAGGACCGCATCGAGACGGCGCTGCTCGCCGACGATCTCGACCTCGGCATCGCCTTCGCCGGCGCCCACCTCCCCGGCCTGGCCGGCACCGCGCTCTTCACCGAGACGCTCAGCCTGGTGGCCGGCGCCGAACGCGCCCCGGCGCTGCCCGCCCCACTCCCGGTCGGCGACCTCCGGACCATGGAACTCGCCCTGCTCACCGGCGACTTCGCCACCCGGGGCCACATCGACGGGTACTTCGCGCAGCACGGCAGCACCCCGCGCATCTCGGTCGAGGCCAACTCCATTCAGGCCCTCACCGAGATCGTCCGCCGCACCGACCTGGCCACCGTCCTCCCCGACGCCATCACCCACGACCACCCCCACCTGAGCCCGGTCCCGCTCGACCCGCCCCTGCCGGTCCGGACCGTCACCCTGCTGCACCGCGAGGGCGCGTACCGCAGCGCCGCCGGCCGGGCGTTCACGCGGCTGACCCACGAGCTGGTGCGGGCGAGGGGGTACGCGCCGGCGAGGTGACGGGGAGTCGGCTCCCCGGCCGTCCCCGGTCCGGTGGAGGCGCGCCGGCCCGTGCGCGATGGTAAAGCGCAGGTCAGGACGTCTACCCCGGTGTAGACGGTCACTGCCGCCATCATTAAGGTATGCCTTGCCTTAGATGGTTGAGGAGAAGGAACACCCGTGTGGGACAACGCATTTCCCAGTTTCCTGATCGGGCTCAGGGAGGGACTGGAAGCGGGACTGATCGTCTCGATCCTGGTCGCGACCCTGGTCCGGTCCGGCCAGCAACGCCGCCTCCCGCAGGTGTGGACGGGCGTGCTGGCCGCCGTTGCGCTCGCGCTCAGCGTCGGTGCGGTGCTGACCTTCACCGCGGCCGACCTGCCCGGGCAGGCACAGGAGGTGTTCGGCGGCACGCTGAGTCTGATCGCGGTCGCCTTCGTCACCGCGATGGTGTTCTGGATGCGGCGCTCCGCCCGCAACCTGTCCTCGGAGATCCGCGAGAAGGTGACCGCCGCGCTCGGCATGGGCGCCGGGATGCTGGTCGTCACCAGCTTCCTGGCCGTCGGCCGGGAAGGCCTGGAGACCTCGCTGTTCCTGTGGACCACGGCACGCTCGGCCGGTGAGACGACCGGCCCGGCGATCGGCGGCGGCATCGGCCTGGTGCTGGCGGCCGGGCTCTGCTGGGGCCTGTACCACCGGGTGCTGCGGATCAACCTGACCAGGTTCTTCACCAACACCGGCATGGTCCTGATCGTGATCGCGGCCGGCGTGCTCGGCTACGGCCTGCGCGACCTCCAGGAGGGCGGCCTGCTGCCCGGTGCCCACTCCTACGCGTTCGACCTGAGCGGGACGTTGGACGCCGGATCCTGGTACGCCACCCTGGTCCAGGGCGTGTTCAACCTGACCGTCACCATGACCTGGCTCCAGGCGGTCGCCTACGTGGGCTACCTGGCCGTGGTCATGACGCTCTTCGTCCGCGGCGTGCGGGCCGCGGCCAAGCCCGCACCTGCCCCGGCGGCGACCCCGGCCGCGGAGGCGCCCGCGCCTGCCCCGGCCACGGATGTGCCTGCCCCGGCCGCAGCCGTGCCCGCCGCGGAGGCATCGGCCCCGGCCGCAGCCGTGTCCGCCGCGGACGCGTCGGCCCCTGCGGCGGAGGGATCGGCCCCGGTCGTGGCGGCTTCGGACGCGCAGAAGGCCCCTGACGCCTCGACGGCTCCCGAGGCCGGGTCGACCGACGCGGACCCGTCCGCTCCGAACCGTCGCCGCTGGCTGCTGCCCGCCGCGCTGGTCACCGTCCCGGCCGTGGTGGCCGCCGTGGTGATCGCTGCGAACGGCGGTGGCTCGGCCGCCGCCACCGTCACCGTCTCGGACGCGCAGGGCGAGTGCGGCAAGGGGTTCACCGTTCCGCAGCCCGGCCGGCACACCTTCCAGATGCACAACGCGGGCAGCCGGACCTCCGAGGTCTACCTGGTCGACCCCGCCACCCTGGCGGTCTACGGGGAAATCGAGGGCCTGGCGCCCGGCACCACCCGGCCGCTGACGGCCACCATCGGCGGCGGCGACCTGGCGTGGCGTTGCGTGCCCACCGGCGGCACCGCCGTCACCTCCGCCACCGTGCACGTCAGCGGCGGCCCGCAGACCAAGGCGGTGCTCCCGGTCGCTGCGGCGGACCTCGCCGAGCCGCTCGCCCAGTACCGGGCGTACGTCGATGCGGGGCTGGCCGAACTCGTGCCGCTCACGCAGAAGTTGCAGGCCGACGTGCAGGCCGGTGAGCTGGCCGCCGCGCGGACCGACTGGCTCGCCGCGCACCTGCGATACACCTCGCTGGGCGCCGCGTACGGCACCTTCGCCGACCTGGACAAGCGGATCAACGGCCGGGCCGACGGGCTGCCGGACGGCGTCCACGACAAGGACTTCACCGGCTTCCTGCGGGTCGAGTACGGGCTGTGGCACGGCGAGAGCGCGGCCGACCTCGCCCCGGCCACCGACCAACTCGCCGCCGACACGGCCGAGTTGCAGCAGAAGTTCCCCGGCCAGGAGTTCGCGCCGGGCGACCTGCCGCTGCGCGCCCACGAGATCCTGGAGAACACCCTCCAGTTCGAGCTGACCGCCGCCACCGACGAGGGCAGCGGAACCAACCTGGCCACCGCCCGGGCGAACGTGGACGGCACCCGGGAGCTGCTCACCGTGCTGAAGCCGCTGATCGTCGCCCGTGACGCGCACCTGCTGGACACCGTCGAGGCGGACCTGAAGCGCGTCGAGGGCCTGCTGGCCGCCGCCCACCACCCGGACGGCAGCTGGACGCCGGTGCAGCAGCTCGACCGTTCGACGCGGATCCAGCTCAACGGCGCCACCGGGCAGTTGCTCGAAGACCTCGCCCCGATCCCCGACCTCCTCGAGATCCGGAAGTCCGCCTGATGACCAGCCAGCAGCCCACCGCCGGATCCTGCCCGTTCCCGCACCAGGCCGCCGAGAGCGCCGGGTCGGCCGGGTCGGCCGGGTCGGCCGAGAGCGCCGGGTCCGCCGCCGGCTGCCCCGCCGGCCCCGGCCGGCGCAGCTTCCTCGGCACCGCGCTCGGCGTCGGCGCGGCCGGCGCGGCGCTGGCCGGTGGCGCGGGCCTCGCGCTCGGCGGCGCCCCGCAGCCGGCCGCCGCAGCCGGCCGGGACGACAGGTCGGTGCCGTTCCACGGCGCGCACCAGGCCGGTGTGCTGACGCCGCAGCAGGGCGCCGCGATGTTCGTCGCGTTCGACGTGATCGCCCAGGACCGCCCTGCGCTGGAGCAGCTGCTGCGCACCCTGACCGACCGGATCCGGTTCCTCACCGCGGGCGGCACCCCGCCGGACCTCGGCGTCGGCGCCCCGCCCGCCGACAACGGCATCCTCGGGCCGACCGTGCCCGCCGACAACCTGACGGTGACGGTCGGGGTCGGCGCCTCGCTGTTCGACGCCCGCTACGGCCTGGCCGCCGCCAAGCCGATCCGGCTCGGGCCGATGAAGACCTTCCCCAACGACAACCTTCAGCCCGCCGAACTGCACGGCGACCTGTCGCTCCAGATCTGCGCGGACAGCCGGGACACCGTGCTGCACGCGCTGCGCGACATAGCCCGGCACACCCGTGGCGCGATGCAGGTGAAGTGGCGGATCGAGGGCTTTGCGAGCGCCCCGCGCCCGGCCGGCGCACAGCGCAACCTGCTCGGCTTCAAGGACGGCATCGCCAATCCGGACGTCAACTCCGCCCGCGAGACGGACCGGCTGATCTGGGTCAACGACAGCCTCGGCGAGCCCGCCTGGGCCGTCGGCGGCACCTACCAGGTGCTGCGGATCATCCGGATGCTGGTCGAGTTCTGGGACCGGGTCTCGCTGGCCGAGCAGGAGAAGATGTTCGGCCGCCGCAAGGACACCGGGGCCCCGCTGGACGGCGCCAACGAGACCGACGTCCCCCGGTACGCCAACGACCCCGACGGCACCGCGATCCCGCTGGACGCGCACATCCGGCTCGCCAACCCGCGCACCGAGCAGACCGACGACTCCCGGATCCTGCGCCGCGGTTACAACTACGACCGGGGCGTCGACGCGGTCGGCAACCTCGACATGGGTCTGGCCTTCGCCTGCTACCAGCAGGACGTGGTCCGCCAGTTCGAGGCCACCCAGACCCGGCTGATCGACGAACCGCTGGTCGACTACATCTCGCCGACCGGCGGCGGCTACTTCTTCGTCCTGCCCGGCGTCCGCGACGACACCGACTGGCTCGGCCGCGGCCTGCTCGCCGCCGCGGGCTGACCCCACCGTTTACACCCCACTGTTGACACCCCGACGGGGTGACGGCCCCGCACTCCGGGGGCGTCACCCCGTCGCGCGTTCTCGGGGGCGACGGGCCGGGCGGTGTTCACGGCGACCGGGCCGACCGTCCCCGCCGTCGCCCGGGCTCGGCCGGGCTCGGCCGGGTTCGAGCGAGTTCGGGAGGGTTCGGCCGGTGACGTGGCCCGGCGAGGACGGTCTAGGATGACCGGCATGTTCCTCACCCGTGACTAGGACCCCGCGCGGCGACCGCCCGCCACCGACCGGTGGCGCGGTGCCTTCGGCGTCCCTGTTCACCTTCACCGGCGCGCGCTGTGCGCCGGCTTTTTCGAGGAACTCCACGATGTCTTCGTCGTCCTACGGGGCTGTGCTGCGCACGCCCGGCGCGGCCCGGCTGTTCGGTGCGGCCCTGATCGGCCGCCTCTCCTACGGCACCGTCCCGCTCTCCCTGCTGCTCGCCGTCACCGCCACCACCGGCTCGTACGCGCGGGCCGGTTGGGTGATGGCGGTGTTCTCGACCGTCAGCGTCCTGCTGTTCCCGGCGCGGGCCGGGCTGGTCGATCGGCACGGCCCGCGCCGGGCGCTGCCGCCGATGGCCGCCGGCTACGCGGTCGTGCTGGTCGGGCTGGCCGTGGTGACCTGGCGGTCCGGCGCGCCGTACCCCGTCCTGCTGGTACTGGCCGCGGCGGCAGGCGTGTTCGCGCCGCCGCTCGGGCCGGTCACCCGGGCGCAGTGGAGCCGACTGGTGACCGAGCCCGAACTGCGGCGGCGGGCCTACAGTTTGGACACCGTGGCGGAGGAACTCCTCTACGTCACCGGCCCGTTGCTGGCGGGCGTTCTCGCTTCGGCGGCCCGTCCGGCGGTGGGCCTGGTGCTCAGTGCGGCCCTCGTCCTCGGCGGGACGCTCACGCTGGCGGTCTCGATGCCGCGCGAGGAAGTCTCCACTGGCGTCAACTCGACTGCTGATAGGGCGGGTTCGCGCGGTCTGCTGTCCCGTGCCCGGCAGCCGTTGGCGGCCGCCGCCGGGGCCGGAGCGGGGCTCGGGGCGTTCAGTCTGCTGGCCGTGGTCTTCGCGGGGCGGCACGGGCGGGACGCGGATGTCGCCTGGGTGGAGGCCGCGCTCGCGGCGGGCAGCGCCGTCGGCGGGTTGGCCCTGGGGGCCGTCAACTGGCGTGCGGCGGCCGGGAATCGGCTCACCGCGCTGACTGCCGCGCTCGGCGCCGCGCTGGCCCTCGCGGCGCTCGCCCCGTCGCTGCCCGTCCTGGCGGTGATCGCCGCGTTCGCCGGACTGGCCGTCGCCCCGACCCTCACCACCGCCTATCTGCTCACCGACGAGATCGCCCCGCCCGAGCAGCGCACCCGGGCCGGGGCCTGGGTCAACACGGCTTTCAATGCAGGCAGTTCGGTGTCCACCGCGCTCGTCGGCCTGCTCGTTTCCCGCATCCCGCTGACGGTCTGCCTGCTCCTCGCCGCGATCCCCGTCCTGGCCGCCCTTGCCGCAGCCGCGCCGCCTCGACGGCGAGCGGGCGGCGTGGCGGTGGCGGAGAGCTGAGCGGGTGTTCGGCGGATCGCTGGGTCGGCTCAACTGACGTGTCGTCAGATACGTAGCTCAGTAGGTCAGTCGGCGTATTTTCCGCCGGGATTCGGACTCCGGCCTCTAGGGTGACCCGCGACGGGGGCGTCAAGGAGCGGGTCATCAAGGGGTGGAGAGAGACATGGACATCGAACTGGCGGCGGCCGTCGCCGCTGTGCGGGACGAACTGCTGAAGGCCGCCGAGGAGGGCGCGGGGAAGGACCTGGTGTTCGAAGTCGGGTCGGTGGAGATGGAGTTCGAGATCGAGGTGCGGGCCGACGCCAAGGCGGGGGGCGGGCTGAAGGTCTGGGTGCTGTCGGCGCAGGCCGAGGCGGGGGCGTCCCGGACGCGCACCCAGCGGGTGTCCTTCAAACTCACGCCGAAGAACGCGGACGGCACCGGTCTGGAGGTGGCCGGCGACCACGACCGGACCGGGCCGGGCGACCTCTCCGGCCGCGTGGGGCGTTGACGGTCGCACCGGAGGTCCGGGCGGGTGGAGTTCGGTGACGTGCGGCGAGGTGCGGTGAAGCCTCGCCCGTGGTGAGCGGGTTCATCGGCGCAGGGGGTGGCTGTGCAGGACCGTGTGGTGATCGTCGACGGCGCGGCGGGGCGCGGGTCGGGGTATCTGGTCGGGCCCCGGCTGGTGCTGTCGTCCCGGCATGTGGTGGGCTCGGCCCGGCAGGTGCCGGTGTACCGGCCGGGGGACGGGCGGACGGTGCCGGGGCGGGTGGTGTGGTGCGGCAGCGGACGGGCCGATGCGGTGCTGCTGCGGGTCGAAGCGCCCGACTGGGAACCGCCGGGCTCGCCCCACGTCCGCTGGGGCGAGTTCGTCACCACCGCCGCCGGACAGCCGTGCGACCTGGCCGGAGCGCCCAACGTCGCCCAGTACGAAGGGAAAAGAGGCGATCCCTGGGGGGAGCGCAAGGGGTACACCGAGCAGTCGCAGGAGCGCGGGACGATCGAGCCCGGCGACGGCTGGGTCGGCGACCGGTACATCGTCAAGATCGCCGGTGAGCCGCCCGAATGGCCGCGCGAGGGACTCCCGTACGGTGGACTCTCGGGGGCCGCGGTGCTCTCCGGCGGACACCTGGTCGGCGTGGTCGCCGCCGAAGTGCCGTTCTACCGGCACAGCCGGATCGAGGCCGTCCCGGCCTTCCTGCTGCTGCGGGACACCTCGTTCCGGGAGGCGCTCGCACGCCATGGCGCCGGCGCGAGCACCCTGTACCCGGCCGACTTCGCCGCCCTGGCGGATCTTCATGCGCAGGCCCCGGACCGGCCGGGCGACTCACCCGCCGCCCTGCTGCGGCCCGAACGCGAGTCCGTCCCCTTTCGGGGGCGGGAGGACCTGCTGGCCGACCTGCTGGACTGGTGCGCGACGGACGGGGTGGCCGCCCTGCTGGTGCACGGGCCGGGCGGGCAGGGCAAGACCCGGCTGGTCCGCGAACTGGCCGCCCGGCTCGACGCCGGCCCGGGTGCGAACGGCCCGCGCTGGACCACACTCTGGCTGGCCGCAGGAGCCGAGGCGCTGGACACCCTGCACCTCGCCGTCCGGCCGGTGCTCGTGGTGCTCGACTACGCGGAGGAGCGCGTCGAGCAGCTCGCGCGGCTGGCGGAGAGCCTCCCGGACCGCGAGCTGCCGTTCAAGATCGTGCTGATCGCCCGCACCGACGGCGCCTGGTGGGACCGCGCCCGCGAACGCCGCCACCCGCTCGGCGAACTCCTCGGCAACGCCGCCGCCGTGGCCCTTCCGGCCGCCGACGAGGAGCGCACGGCCGCGTACCGGCACGCCGTCGAGGCGTTCGCCGACCGGCTCGCCCACCTCGACGGCCACCGCCGCACCGACTGGCAGCAGCACGCCGCCGCCCTGTCCGCCGAGGACCCCGACCGGCAGCAGCGCCTCGACCACCCGGCGTTCGGCAACATGCTCACCCTGCACATGACCGCCCTGGCGGACCTGCTCGACCGGGCCGACGGGGCGGCCGAACCGGCCCCCGCCCCCCGGGCCGGCGGCTCGGCCGCACAATCCCCCTCCGGCCACTCCGGCGGCGCGGCCCCAGCAGCCCCCGCCTCCCGCTCCGGCCTGATCCGCCCCGCCGCGAAGAGCCCCGACGACGTGGAGAGCCGCCTGCTCGCCCACGAGGCCGGGCACTGGAACCGCGTCCTGGCCGCACACGTCACCGGGTACGCCGTCCAGGGCCGCGAGGCCGAACTGTTCAAGGACGCACTGGCCGCGGCCACCCTGCTCGACGCCCGCGACGAACGCGAGGCCGACGCCCTGCTGCGACGCGTGCGCGGCCTCGCCGACGACGAGTTCCGGGCCGAGGCCGTCCGCTGGCTCACCGCCGCGTACCCACCCGCAGCGCCGGGTACGGATGCGCGATCCGGCCCGAACAGCGCGCCGTGGGGGGCCGTCCAGCCGGACCGGATCGCCGAACGCTTCGCCGGAACCCGCGTCCTCGAACGCCCGCACCTGCTGCCCGCCCTCACCGAACACCTGCCCGCCGAGGCGGCGCGGCGCCTGCTCACCGTGCTGGCCCGCGCCGCGCACCACCGACCGCTGCACGCCCGGCTGGCGCCCGTGCTCACCGAGCTGTGCACCGGCCGGCCCGCGGAGTTGGCCGCCGCCGCGATCGCCGTCGCCACCCGCGTCGAACAGCCCGCGCCGCTGCTCGCCGCCCTCACCACCCTGCTGGACGCGCCCGGCACCGAACTCGCCCAACTGGAGGACTGGGTCGAGGCGCTCCCCGAGACCTCCCACCAACTCGCCGCCTGGGCAGTCCTGTTGACGGAACGCGTGGTGGCTCTGCGCCGGGCCCTGCCCGACCCGGGACCGGAGCAGACCCTGGCACTCGCCGTCGCCCTGCGCAAACTCGGCGCCCGCCGCTCCGACACCGCCGATTCGACGGGCTCCCTGGCCGCCGTCGACGAAGCCATCGCGCTGCTGACCCCGCCCGCCCCCGACGGCAGCCCGCCGGCGCACGACCTGGCCCGCCGCAACGCACTCGCGGGCTGCCACAACAACCGGTCGATCCAACTCGACGCCCAGGGGCGGCTGGCCGAAGCCCTGGCCGCCGCCGAGGAGGCCGTGGACCTCTTCCTCGCCCTCGAACGGGACGGCGCCGTGCAGAACGAGCAGCACCTGCTAGCCGCCCTCGGCACCCGGGCCGTCGCCACCGGCGAACTCGGCGACCGCTCCCGGGCGCTGTCCCTGTGGCGGGAGGTGGTGGACCGTCGCCGGGCAAGGGCCCGGGAGGACGGCGACACCGCGCCCGAGGAACACACCGTCGCGTTCGCCCGCGCCCTCAGCAACCTCGCCGTCAACGCCCACCGCGCCGGCCTCGCCACCGAAGCGCTCGCCCACGCCGAAGAAGCCGTCGCACTGCTGCGCCGACTCGCCGCCCGCAGCCCGGACGCCCACCGTTCGCTGCTCGCCCACGCGCTCGGCACGCTCTCCAACTGCCTGGGCGCGTGCGGCCGGTCCGCCGATGCGCTGCGGGCCGACGAGGAGGCCGTCGCCCTCCGCCGCCGCCTCGCGGCCGGCCACCCCGCCGCCTACCGTGAGGTCCTCGCCCGCAGCCTCAACTCGCTCGCCATCGGCCTCGACCGGATCGGCCGCGTCACCGAGGGGCTCGCCGCCGCGGAGGAGTCCGTCCGGCAGTACGAACAACTCGCCGAGGAACAGCCCGAATACAACCGGGAACCCCTGGCCATGGCGCTGAACACCTGGTCGAACGCGCTGGACACCGTCGGCCGGCGCCAGGAGGCCGCCGACGCGGCGGAACGCGCCGCCGAACGCTACGCCGAACTGCACGCCGCCTACCCGGACGCCCACGCCACCGACTACGCGATGGCCCTCAACACCCTCGGCCTGCGCCTGAACGGACTCGGCCGGGCCGAGGACTCGCTCGCCAGTCTCCAGCACGCCGCCGCCATCTACCGGGACCACCTGGACCGCAACAACGGCGCCTGCCGCCCGTACTTCGCACTCACCCTCAACAACCTCGCCGACCTGCACAGCCGCGCCGGACGCCACGACGAAGCGCTCGCGGCGTGCGAGGAAGGCGTCCCCGTGGCCCGCGAACTCGCCGACGCCAACCCCGACGGCCACCGGCGACTGCTCGCCCGGCTGCTCACCACCCGCGCCATCGCTCTGCACCGAGCGGGCCGGACGGCGGAGGTCCCGCCGATCGCCGAGGAGGCGGTGCGGGCCGCCACACCCAGCGCCGCAGAGCCCGAATCCGCCGACATGCTGGACACCCTGAGTTCCCTGCTGTCCTTGGCGCTGCGGCCGCAGGCGGCCGAGGCCGCGCTGCGCGTCGTGCTGGCGGCCCGCCGCGAGCTGGTCCGGATCGACCCCGACCGGCACTACGACGATCTGCTCGACACCTTCGACAGCCTGAAGCTGCGACTGATGGCGGACGGCGAGACCGAGCAGGCGCTCGCCGTCGCCATCGAGGCCGCCGACGCCCGCCGCCGGCAGTGGCAGCGGCAGCCCACCCCCGACCGGCAGGCCGCCCTGGCCGGGGCCCTGGCCGGCCTGGCCCAGACCCTGATCGGTCGGGACCGGTTCGCCGAGGCCGCCGCACTGGCCGAGGAATCGGTCGAGCTCTGGCAGTCGCTCACCCTCGCCGAGCGGGCGGCCCACCGGGCCTCGGCGGGAATGGCCCTGGCCGTCCGGTCCGTCGCCCACTGGGCCACCGGCCGTGTCGAGGAGGTGCTGACCGGACTGGACCTGGCCGCCGAGGAGTTCGGCCGGCTCCCGCACGACGAACCCGCCCGGCAGGCGGGCATCGCCTTCGCCCTTGTCCTCCGGAGCACCGTGGTCCGGGACCTGAGCGGGCCCGCCGCCGCACTGCCCGTGCTCGACCGGGCGGTGTCCGCCGCCGACGCGTTGACCGGGCCCGGCGCGGAGGCGTACGCGACGATCGTCGCCGACGCCGCCACCTGCCGCGCCGTCGCTCGGGCGCTGTGCGAACCCCCGCACCCCGGGGCACTCGCCGACGCGGAGCGCGGGGCGGCCCTGTACCGGGCGATGGCCGACCCCCCGCCGCTCGCGCACGCCGACGCCGTCGCCGTGCTGAGCCTCTGCCAGGCCCGGCACCACCTGACCGAGCAGGCCCGGCGCACCGGCGACGAAGCCCTCACGCTGGCCCGCGGGCCCGGCCCGGCCACCTCCCTGGCGAACCGCGCACAGTACGCCGGGATCCTGGTCGTCTGCGCATGGTCCGCCCTGCTGACAGACCGCCACCCGGCGGCCCGGGCCCTCAACGAGGAGGGCATCGCGATACTGGAGGAGGTGTCCCGGTCATCGCCGCCGCTGGCCAGGTACGCCCTGAGCAAGGCACTCGAACTACGCGCCGAGCTAGCCCGCTGACACGCCGCCTGCCGGCGGGGCAGGGGCACGGCCGACGGGCTGTCCTCGCCTGCCGGGGCGACCGCTTGCCGACTGACCGGCCGGCAGGGGCGTGGCTGTCGGGCTGTCCTCGCCTGGTGGGGCTGTCGACGGATTGTCGGGCCGCCTTCGCCTGCCGGCGGGGCAGGGGTTCGGTCGACGGGCTGTCCTCGCCTGCCGGGGCCGCCGCCCTCCGACCGACCGGCCGACCGGTGCGGCAGGGGTGTGGCCGACGGGCCGTCCTTGCCTGGTGGGGCTGTCGGTCGTTGACTGGCCGGCGCGGCCGGGGCACGGTCGACGGATTGTCGGGCCGCTTTCGCTTGCCGTGGCCACCGCTCGCCGGCCGACCGGCCGGCCGGTGCGGCAGCGGCGTGGCTGTCGGGCTGTCCTCGCCTGGCGGGGCAGCTGACGGATTGTCAGGCTGACTTCGCCTGCCGGGCCGCAGCCTCCGGCCGCCCGGCCGGCCGGTGCGGCAGGGGCGTGGCTGTCGGGCTGTCGGGCTGTCCTCGCCTGGTGGGGCTGTCGACGGATTGTCGGGCCGCCTTCGCCTGCCGGCGGGGCAGGGGTTCGGTCGACGGGCTGTCCTCGCCTGCCGGGGCGACCGCCCGCCGACCGACCGGCCGATCGGTGCGGCAGGGGTGTGACCGACGGGCCGTCAGGCCGTTTTCGGCTGGCGGGGTCGTCGCAGCATTCGTTCCGCCACCGCCAGGTTGATCAGCCAGGACGCCCATGCGCCGGACGCGTACACCAGGCCGGCCGGTAGGCCGGTCAGGCCGAGGCCGAATACCCAGAGGCGGAAGGTGACGGCGGTGAACATCAGCGCGTAGGAGCGGAGCATCCAGCGGCGGTGCTCGACGATCCGTCCGGCCCGGGCCCGGGCGACGCCGAGGGCCGTCGTGGTGAGGGTGGCCACGGCGAGCGCGGCGAAGGCCAGCGGGGCGACCGGCGGGTACTGGGCGAGCGGTGCCATCAGTAGGCCGCCGACGCCCATCGCCAGGGCGGCGAGCGCGTAGAGGCGGCCGGTCCAGCGGTGCACGGAGGGGCGGCGGGCGCGCAGGCCGGGCAGGAACTGCGGGAGGCCGACGACCAGGGCCACCACGCCGCCGCCGATGTGCAGGAGCAGCGGGGCCAGGTGGGCGAGGTAGACGGCGCGCTGCGGAGGCAGGAAGGTGCGGGGGTCGAGGGTGAAGTAGCGGGCGGAGGCCGCGGCGACCAGCAGCGCCAGGGTCGGGACGGCGATCCGGCCGGCCCGCCGCAGGGCCTGCGGCCTCCGCTCGGCGGTGGGGAGTCGGGGCGGCGCGACCGGGTGATGGAGTGTCATACCGGGGACGCTACGGAGCGGCCCGGACCGGGGGCGTCCCCCCGCTGGGGGCGGCCGGGTACCCCAGCGGGGGTAGGGCAGGCCGCCGTCCCCCAGGGGAACCCCGGTCTCTTCCCGGGTGGGCGTGCAGGCAGCCCCGCCCGGTGGCTAGCCTCACCGGGTGACCGACACCGGCCCCACCACCCCGCCTCCCGGCAGCGCCTCCCCGCCCCGGCTCGCCGCGGTCCTGCGCACCCTGCGGACCCTGCCGCCCGTGCTCGCCGACGTGGGGCCCGCCGCCGTCCTGCTGGCGGCGATGCTCGGCGAACGCCTCGCGGCGGCGGCCCGGATCGGCGGGCGGATGCCGCTCGCGGTCGCCCTCGCGCTGCTGCTCGCGGCGGCGGTCGCGGCCCGCCGTCGGGCCCCGCTCGGCGCGTACCTGGTGGGGACCGTCGCGCTCACCCTGGACTCGCAGACCGTGCTGGAGAGCGCGATCTCGCCGTACGCCAACCTGCTCGGCGCGTACGCGCTGGGCCGGTACGGCGGGCGCGGCCGGGCCGGGTACGGGCCGGCGATCCTGCCCGTCGGCGTGGCGGGCTACTTCCTCGGCCACGACGTCCCGACCCTCATGCCCATCGGCGTGCTGGCGGTGTGGCTGGCAGCCTGGGCGTACGGCTGGGGCACCGCGCACCGGCTCGCCGAGCAGGCCGTCGAACGCCGGCAGGCCCGGGAGGAGTTGCTGGCCGAGGAACGCGCCCGGATCGCCCGCGAGGTGCACGACCTGGTCGGGCACTCGCTCAGCCTGATGCTCGTTCAGGCCGGCGCGGCCCGCCGACTGATCGACCGCACCCCCGGGCGCAGCCGCGACCTGCTCCGCGAACTCGAACACACCGGCGCCGACGCCCTCGGCGAACTCGACCGCGTACTGGGCCTGTTGCGCCGCACCGAGCCCCAACACGCCGACGGCGCACCGCGCGTCGAACCCGGGCTCGCCGAACTCCCCGCCCTGATCGGACGGATGGAGCACGCCGGACTGCACATCACCTACCGCCACGACGCGCCGCCGCTGCCCGCCGAACAGGACCGCTGCGCGTACCGCGTCGTCCAGGAGGCACTGACCAACACCCTGCGCCACTCCCGCGCCGACCACGCCACCGTCCGCATAGCCGCCGCCCCCGGCGCCACCGTGGTCGAGGTCCGTGACGACGGCAACGGGCCGCCGCCCGGCCACCGCCCCGGCCGCGGCCTCACCGGCATCGCCGAACGCGCCGCCCGCCTGCACGGCACCGCCGCGCACGGCCCCGGCCCGGACGGCGGCTTCCAGGTCCTCGTCACTCTCCCCGCGCCCGGAGCCCCCGCATGAACGGCCCCCGCCCCGTCCGGGTGCTGATCGCCGACGACGACCCGCTGCTGCGCGCGGGACTCGCCGTCGTCCTGGAGACCGCCGAAGGCATCGAGGTGGCCGGCCAGGCCGAGGACGGGCTGCGCACCGTCGAACTCGCCCGCGCGCTGCGCCCCGACGTGGTGCTGATGGACGTCCGAATGCCCGGCTGCGACGGCATCGAGGCCACCCGCCGGCTGGCGGGCGTCGGCCCCCGGGTGCTGGTGCTGACGACCTTTCACCACGACGCGTACGTCTGGGGCGCGCTGCGCGCCGGAGCCGCCGGATTCCTGCTGAAGCGGGCCTCCCCGGAACGCCTGATCGACGCCGTCCACGCGGTCGCCGCGGGCGAGGCCGTACTCGACCCGGCCGTCACCCGCGACCTGCTCGGCCACCTGCTCGCCGCCCCCGCCCCCGCCCCCGCCCCCGCCTCTGCGGCCGCTCGCGACGACGGCGGGCGGTTGGCGGCGCTGACCGCCCGGGAGCGCGAAGTCCTGCGGCTGGCCGCCGACGGCCACCCCAACGACGAGATAGCGGCGCTGCTGCACCTGGCCGAGTCCACCGTGAAGACCCACGTCAAACGCATCCTGGCCAAGCTCGACGTCCACGACCGCTCGCAGGCCGTCGCCGCCGCCTACCGCCACGGCCTGATGGGCCCGCACCCGTACCGCCCGCCCGGGCCCGGCGCGCCGTGACTCCGACGGCGGCCGCCGCCCGCCGATCGCCGAGAGGCCGGCGCGGATCGACGTCCGGAGCGGCACCGGTCGGCCCCCGTGCTCGTTCGGGCGGCTGACGATCAGTGCGAGGAGAGTGTGATGACGGTTCAGGTGTGGC
The DNA here is from genome assembly GCF_044754805.1 of Kitasatospora sp. NPDC092948. Taxonomy (NCBI): domain Bacteria; kingdom Bacillati; phylum Actinomycetota; class Actinomycetes; order Kitasatosporales; family Streptomycetaceae; genus Kitasatospora; species Kitasatospora sp. NPDC092948. The sequence goes on from NZ_JBIVPU010000001.1 coordinate 834,664, forward strand.
CGGTGGCGGAGCGTGTGCAGCCGCTGGGGTGGGCGCGGCCTGTCGGCCGGACGGCGACCGGCCGGCGGTCGCCTCCGCCGACGAAGGCGGTGCCACGGGGTCGGACCTCGGGCCCGGGCAGCTCGGCGTGTGGTCGGTCGGCGAGCGCCGCCGGCTGCACCGCAACCCGGTCGACCGGCTCACCGGCACGCTGCCGGCCCGCGGCTCCCAGGTGGTCTCGCTGAACGGCCACCCCCGGCTGCTCGACACCACGACCGGTCACGTGGTCGCCGAATGGCCGGAGGTGACCGTCCCGGAGAAGACCCTGTGCCTCGGGGTGGAACACGTCCCGACGCCGATCGCCGCCGTCGGCGCCGACGGAACCCGCCCGGCGGTCGCGCAGGAGGCCGGCATCGCCGTCGTCGAACTGCCGGAGTGCCGCCCGGCGTGACGAAGCGCGGGGGCGCTCGCCGGGGCCGGCCGACACGCGGCCACTCGACGGATTCACGTCCGCCGTCCGGGCGGCCCGACGAGACTGCCGCGCCGCTCCGGGGATGGATGGGATCACATGGACCACCACGACAGGGGCCGCGACATGCGACACTCCCGAAAGCTCACTCTGGCAGCCGTACTTCTCGCCACGGCGAGTACCGCCACCGCAGGCAACACCGCCGCGTACGGCCTGCAACCCGCACCGGGCCCGCGTGCGGCGGCCATCGACCCGCACCTCGGTCCGGAGGTGGACGTCGGCGCGGGCGAGACCGGCATCGCCACGGTGGAGTGCCCGTCGGGGGAGGTCCCGACCGGAGGGGGCGGGTTCAACCCGGCGCTGCTCTCGGGGCATCCCTTTGCGATCACGAACTCGTTCCCGGAGGGCAACGTGTGGGTGCTCACCGCCCTGAACACCTCCTCGAGCGTCCAGAAACTGGCCGCGTTTGTGCTGTGCAGCTCGGTCGCCCACACCGTGGTCGAGAGCGCACCGGGCAACCTGAACCCGGGCACCGGCGGGTCCGCGACCGTGACCTGCCCGGACGGCCTGGTGACCAGCGGGGGCGGGGTGCACTCCAGCGGTACCGAGGTCGAGGTGAGCGCCCTGCACGCGACCCCCAACACCTGGTCGGTGCGGGTCGCCAACAACAGCGGCGCGGTGCAGGCCGCCAGCGCGGTGGTGATCTGCGCCGACATCGGGACCTCCGGACGCACCGGCGAATCCAAGGTCATCGCCCCGCACTCGACGGGAGTCGTCCTCGCCACCTGCCCGCAGGGCCAAGTCCCCACCGGGGGAGGGATCTTCACCGACAACCCGGGCGCCTTCATCTCCGGCCTGAACAGCAGCGGCCCCAGCTGGTTCTCCGGAGTCAACAACCTCACCGACTCCCCGGTGACCGCGGCGGCGCAGGTCATCTGCACCGCCGGCTGAACCGCCCGGCACCGTCCACCACGAAGGACGACCGGCCCGCGGGTGGAGGGTGACGCCCCGTCACCGCCGCGTCGGCGGGCCGTCCTTCCGGTGTGGTCGTACATTGAGCGGATGATCGTCGACAACGGGACGGGTCCGGCGCGGCCGACGCGGTACGGGTGGGGGCCGTCCGGGCAGTGGCTGGCCGCGCGGGGGAGGTGGGGGGAGCTGCTGGAACGGTTCCGGGTGGGCCGGGCGCTCGACGACGGCTTGGCGGGGCCGCTCGGGCACCTGGTCGCGTACGGTGCGCCCGCAGCCGTCGCGGCGGGGCTGTTCGACCCCGGGGGAGGGCCGGGCGCGGCGGCGACGACCACCGACCACGACGCCGGGCCGCTGTGGGAGGTGCTCGCCACCCGCCACCCCTGGACGGTGCTGGCCGAGCTGCCGCTGCCGCCCGCGATCCGCCGGCTGGCCGCGCACACCCGGGCCCTGCTCGGTGACGGCCCGCCCGGCGAGGACGCGGGCGTGCCGTACCGGCTGCGCCCGTGGGAGGACTGCGGGTGGGAGCGCGACACCAGGGTCCGCGAGTACCTGCCGGGTGGCGGCGCACGGCGCTCCCTGCACCTGGCGCCGCCGACCAGGGAAGGCCTCGGCATCCTCCGACTGCCGTGCTCCGGTGCGAGGTTGACGGGAGTGCCGGCGACCGGCCGGCTCGCCGGACTGTCCGACTGGACGGTCGCCGTGTGCGTGCGCGGCCGGGCCGCCGACGCCGTCGCGCAGCTGACCGCCGGCCCGGACGTCACCGGCGGGCCGCTGTCGTTCGCCGCGCTGTACCCGGCGCTGGTCCACCTCGCCTCCGCCCGCCCCGACCGCGGCGCGGCCCAAGGGCGGCTCGCCGTCTGGCAGTTGCTCGCCGCGATGGCCGGCGGCGCGGACCCGGCCCGCATCGACGCCCTGGTCGGCCGCCTGCACTGCCTGACCTGGACAGAGCCGGGCGACCACCTCCGCCACCTGCACCTCGCCCTGGAAGACCCGTCCACCGGCCTCGCCTGGGCCCTCTCCGGCACCACCCCGGAGCCCGCCTGACCCCGCCCGGCCTCCCGCGGCCGGCCGGGGCCGCACACGCCGACGCCCCCGCCGCTCCCCGGGCGAACCCGGGTGTCGGCAGGGGCGAAGCGGTACGGCGGTCCGTCAGGCGGCCGGTTCGGTCACCGGGGCCTGCGCCTGGGCGGGCAGCTCGGTGTGCTGCGGCTCGGCCGTGGCCTCGTCGTAGGGGAGGGCGCCCGACAGGACGGCGTTCATCCGCTCGCGGTCGAGTTCACCGGTCCAGTGGCCGATCAGCACGGTGGCCGCGGCGTTGCCCGCGAAGTTGGTGAGGGCGCGGGCCTCGGACATGAAGCGGTCGATGCCGACGATCAGGCCGACGCCGTCGACCAGAGCGGGCTTGTGGGACTGGAGGCCGCCGGCCAGGGTGGCCAGGCCCGCGCCGGTGACGCCCGCCGCGCCCTTGGAGGCGATCACCATGAACAGCAGCAGGGAGAGCTGCTCACCGATCGACATCGGCTTGTCCATCGCCTCGGAGATGAAGATCGAGGCCATGGTGAGGTAGATCGCGGTGCCGTCGAGGTTGAAGCTGTAGCCGGTCGGCACGGTGATGCCGACGACCGGGCGGCTCACACCGAGGTGCTCCATCTTCGAGATCAGCCGGGGCAGCGCGCTCTCGGAGGACGAGGTGGACAGGATCAGCAGGAACTCCCGGCCCAGGTAGCGCAGCAGGGAGAAGACGTTCACACCGGCGGCCAGCCGGAGCAGCAGGCCGAGGACCACGACCACGAACAGCACGCAGGTCACGTAGAAGCCGATCATGATCACGGCGAGGCTCTTCAACGCGGCCGTGCCGGTCGCTCCGACCACCGCCGCCATCGCGCCGAACGCACCGATCGGGGCGACCCACATGATCATCGACATGACGCGGAACACCAGCTTCTGCAGGTGCTCCACACCGCGCAGGACCGGCGCGCCCGCCGGGCCCATCTTCTGCAGCGCGAAGCCGACCAGCAGCGCCACCAGCAGGGTCTGCAGGACCTGGCCCTGGGTCAGCGCGGACACCAGGGTGGTGGGGATGATCCCGAGCAGGAAGTCGGTGGTGGAGGACGCGCCCGCCGCGGCCTGCGCGTGACCCGACTTCGCCAGCGCCGCAGTGAGGTGCAGGCCGCTGCCCGGCTCCAGCAGGTTGCCCACCAGGAGGCCGATGCCGAGCGCCACCGTCGAGGTCAGCAGGAAGTAGCCGAGCGCCAGGCCGCCGACCCGGCCGACCTTCGCGGCCTTGGTGACCGAGCCCACCCCCAGCACGATGGTGCAGAAGATCACCGGGGAGATCATCATCTTGATCAGGTTGACGAAGCCGGTGCCGACCGGCTTCAGCTCCACCGCGAACTTCGGCGCGGCCAGACCCACCACGATCGCCGCGATCACCGCAGCGATCACCGCCAGGTAGAGGTAGTGGGTGCGATCCGATCTCCGCGTGGGCGTCCCGTTCGTGGAGGGGGTCATCCGCTCGGCTCCTTCGCCGTAGGCTCGTTCTCGTCGCGACCCTGAGGGGGTGGGCGCGACCGGCCCGTGGGTGGCGGGCCGGGCCCGACTATTCGCCCCGTCGTGAGCGACGTCACGGTTACGGTCATAGTGTTCACGGGTACTGCGCACGTCGTGACAAGCCCGTGACCGGGCACACTTGTCGACATGCACCCCGCCGCCCCGCCCGCCCCCGCCACCCGCGCCGCCCGCCCCCGCCGGCGCCGCAGCCTGGCCGGACGGCTGTTCGCGGTCCAGGTGGTCATCGTCGGCGCCGTGGTCGCCGGCGGCTCCGTGCTCGCCTACCTGTTCACCGCGGCCCGCGCCGAGGACACCGCCCGCCACGAGGCCTCCGCCGTCGCCCGCTCCGTCGCCGACGCCCCCACCGTCCGCGCCGCCGTCGTCGGGCCCGACCCCACCGCCGTCCTCCAGCCGTACGCGCTGCAAGTCCGCGCGGACACCGCGGTGGACTTCGTCACGATCATGGACCCGCAGGGTATCCGCTGGACCCACCCCGACCCGGCGCAGATCGGCCGGCCCTTCCTCGGCCACATCGACCAGGCCCAGCAGGGCCGCCTCCAGCCGGAGACCTACACCGGCACCCTCGGCCCGTCCGTGCGCGTGGTCGCCCCCGTCTTCGACGACGAGCACCACGTGGTCGGCCTGGTCAGCGCAGGCATCATCGTCGACAACATCTCCGCCCGGCTGCGCACCCCGCTGCTCGCCCTCTCCGGCATCGCCGCCGGTGCCCTCGCCCTCGGCGCCACCGCCAGCTACCTGGTCGCCGCCCGGCTGCGCCGCCACACCCACGGCATGGACGCCGAGGAACTCGCCCACCTCTACGACTACCACCAGGCGACGCTGCACTCGGTCCGCGAAGGCCTGGTGCTGCTCGACCGGGACCACCGCGTGCTGCTGTGCAACGACGCCGCCCGCGAACTGCTCCAAGTGTCGGGCGAGGTCGCCGGACTGACGATCCGTCAGCTCGGCCTGTCGAGCTCGCTGAGCGGGGCACTGGAGTCCGCCGAGCCGGTGCGCGACGAGGTGCACCTGACCGCCGAGCGGGTCCTGCTGGTCAACACCTCGCCGGTCGGGCCCGGGCTCGGCAGCGTGGTCACCCTCCGGGACCACACCGAACTCCAAGGCCTCACCGGCGAGTTGGACACCGTCAAGGGCATCGCCTCGGCACTCGACGCGCAGGCCCACGAAGCCGCCAACCGGCTGCACGCCGTGGTCTCGCTGATCGAACTCGGCCGCCACCGCGAGGCCGTGGAGTTCGCCACCGCCGAACTCGCCCTCGCCCAGCGGCTCACCGACCAGGTGGTCGGCGCGGTCGGCGAACCCGTGCTCGCCGCACTGCTGCTCGGCAAGGCCGCGCAGGCCGCCGAACGCGGCGTCGAACTCCACCTCACCGAGGACAGCCGGATCGACGACGGCGTCCTGCCCGACCGGCTCACCCCGCGCGACCTGGTCACCCTGCTCGGCAACCTGATCGACAACGCGGTCGACGCCGCCATCGAGAACGCCGCCCACGCCGCCCCCGAAGTCCGGGTCACCGCCCGCACCGACGACGGCCACCTGCTGCTCCGGGTCGCCGACACCGGCACCGGCGTCGACCCCGCCGCCGCCGACGAGGTCTTCCGCCGCGGCTGGACCACCAAGCAGCACGGCCGCGGCCTCGGCCTCGCCCTGGTCGCCCAGACCGCCCGCCGCAACGGTGGCGAGGTCCGGCTCGGCCAGGGCGGCGCGCACGGCGGCGCCGGGCCGGGCGGCGGTGCTGAGCGGTGTGGTGGTGCCGGGCCGTGCGGTGGTGCCGAGCGGTGTGGTGGCACCGAGCCGTGTGGTGCTGAGCGGTGTGGTGGTGCTGAGCGGTGCGGCGGCGCGGTGCTCACCGTCCGACTCCCGCTCCGGCGAGCGGCGGCGGACGCGTGACCGGCGGCCCGGAGCGCCGGCCGATCCGGGTGCTGGTGGTCGAGGACGACCCGGTCGCCGCCGACGCCCACGCCCGGTACGTCACCGGCACCCCCGGCTTCACCGTCACCGCCACCGCGCACTCCCGCGCGGAAGCCGTCCGTGCCCTCGACCGCGCCCGGGAGGCCGGCGACCCCGTCGAGCTGATCCTGCTCGACCTCTACCTCCCCGACGGCCACGGCCTGCACCTGTGCGCCACCCTGCGCGCCGCCGGGCACACCGCCGACATCATCGCCGTCACCTCCGCCCGCGACCTCGCCACCGTCCGACAGGCCGTCACCGCCGGCGTCGTCCAGTACCTGCTGAAACCGTTCGGCGCCGCCGCGCTCGGCGATCGCCTGCGCCAGTACGCCCGCTACCGGGCGAGCCTCGGCCGCGACGGGGAGGCCCTCGGTCAGGACGAGGTCGACCGGGCTCTCGCGCTGCTGCGCGGCACCGACCGCAGCAGCCTCCCCAAGGGCCTGACCGCCACCACCCTGGACACCGTCGCCACCGCCCTGCGCACCGCGTCGGACGGGCTCTCCGCCGGCGCCGCCGCCGAGGCCACCGGGGTCTCCCGGATCACCGCCCGCCGGTACCTGGAGCACCTGGTCACCACCGGCCGCGCCACCCGCGAACCCCGCTACGGACAGGTCGGCCGCCCCGAGCTCGGCTACCGCTGGAAGGCCGAGTAGGCGGTTCGGCGGCTCAGCCGCGCTCGGCGAGGACCAGGAAGCGGTCCGGTTCGTCGGTGTAGGAAAGCGGTTTCCAGCCGGTGGCGGCGAGCAGCGGGAACAGGTTGTCGCGGGCCCGCAGGTCGTCCGGGGTGACGGGGCGGCCGTGGCGGGCGGCGAGGGCGGCGCGGCCGACGGGGTGGTAGAGGGCGAGCCGGCCGCCCGGGCGGGTGACCCGGGCGAGTTCCCGCAGTCCGGTGCCGGGGCCCGGCAGATGGGAGATCAGGCCGGCCCCGAAGACCAGGTCGGCGACGGCGTCGGGCAGCGGGAGCCGGGTGCAGTCGGCCTGCACCAGGGCGGCGTCGGCGCGGTAGGCGGCGGCCTCCGCCAGCATCTCCGGGGTGAGGTCGACGCCGAGCACGGCGCCCGACGGGCCGACGGCCGCGCGCAGCAGCGGCAGCGCGCGCCCGGTGCCGCAGCCCGCGTCGATGACGAACTGACCGGACGTCAGGCCGGTGTCGGCGATCGCGGCGGCGTAGCGCGGGCCGTCGTCCGGGAACCTGCGGTCCCAGTCGGCGGCGCGTTCGGCGAAGAAGGCGCGGGTGTCGGCGAGTTCGCGGGCGTGCGCGTCGCGGGCGTGCGGGTCGTGGGGGCGCAGGTCGTGGGCGTGCGGGTCGTGGGCGGGCGCGTCATGGGGCGGAGTCTCCATGGCGGCAGGGTACTTGGGCCCGGGTGGGGTCACGGCCGTGACTTCGGCGTGGTCATGCTCGTTGGGGAGTCGGGTGCGAGAACTGGCGCGTGCTCACTCGGACGGGTGATCAAAGTGCCCCGGGGCGGGGTTCGCCGGAGGCTCAGTAGTAAGGTTAGCCTTACCTAATCTTCAAGGGAGCTCCGCTGTGACCCTCACCGTCGGCACCTCCGCCGCGCCCGCCGGCGACGCGATCCTGCGCCGCCAGCGCATCCGCGAGTCGGCCGCCCGCACCTACGCCCGGTCCTTCCCGATCGTCCCGGTGCGCGCGAACGGCATGACCGTGGAGGGCGCCGACGGCCGCCGCTACCTGGACTGCCTCTCCGGTGCCGGCACCCTCGCCCTCGGCCACAACCACCCGGTGGTGCTCGAAGCGATCCGCCGCACGCTGGACAGCGGCGCCCCGCTCCACCTGCTCGACCTCGCCACCGCCGAGAAGGACGACTTCACCACCGCGCTGTTCGAGAGCCTCCCCGAGAAGTTCGCCGCCAAGGCCCGGATCCACTTCTGCGGCCCGGCCGGCACCGACGCCGTCGAAGCCGCGCTCAAGCTCATGCAGACCGCCACCGGCCGCCGCGGCGCGCTCGCCTTCACCGGCGCCTACCACGGCATGACCGCCGGTGCGCTCGCCGTCACCGGCAACACCGCCGTCAAGGCCCCGCTGCCCGGTGCCGGCGAAGTCACCCGCCTGCCCTACCCGTACGCCTACCGCTGCCCGTTCGGCGTCGGCGGCGAGCGCGGCGCGGAGCTGGCCGCGGCGTACACCGAGCGGCTGCTCGACGACCCGTCGGGCGGCGTGCTCCCTGCCGCCGCGATGATCCTCGAACCCGTGCAGGGCGAGGGCGGCGTCGTTCCCGGCCCCGACGGCTGGCTGCGCGAGATGCGCCGGATCACCGCCGAACGCGGCATCCCGCTGATCGTCGACGAGGTGCAGACGGGCGTCGGCCGCACCGGCCGGATGTGGGCCGTGGAGCACAGCGGCATCGAGCCGGACGCGATGGTGCTGTCCAAGGCGATCGGCGGCAGCCTCCCGCTGGCCGTCGTCGTCTACCGCGAGGAGTACGACGGTTGGCGGCCCGGCGCCCACACCGGCACCTTCCGCGGCAACACCCTGGCGATGGCGGCAGGCGCCGCGACGCTCCGGTACATCGCCGCGAACGGGCTGGTCGCCCGCGCCGAGACGGTCGGCGCCCGGCTCGCCGCCCGGCTGGACGGCGCCCGCGACCGACTCCCGGTGATCGGCGACGTCCGCGGTCGCGGCCTGATGCTCGGCGTCGAACTCGTCGACCCCGCAGGGGAGCCCGACAGCTGCGGCGCCCGCCCCGCGAACCCCGGCCTCGCCGTCCGGGTCCGCGAAGCCTGCCTGGCCCGCGGCCTGATCGTCGAACTCGGCGGCCGGCACGACGCCGTGCTGCGACTGCTCCCGCCGCTCACCATCACCGACGAGCAGGCCGACGCCGTCCTCGAACGGCTCTGCGACGCCATCGAGTTCGCGATGCGAGAGCCTGCGGCGGCGAGCTGAGCGTGCGTCGGGGCAGGGAGTATGGATCGGCGGAGCGGGAGGGCGGTCGGTCGGGCATTCGGGACAGGCTCACCCCCGGCGCTCCGGCGGTTGGCCGATGCGAGGTCAACTCCCGTCTCCTGTCGGTCGGTTGCGTGCGCCTCGGGCGGGTTGGCCGGCGGCTCGGGTCGGCCCGGCAGGTGCCGTGGCGCTTCGGCAGGTGTCGCCGTGCGACCGACTGCGGCGAGCTGTCGGCATGCTGCTGCCGCCGTCGACGAACCGGGCGGGTTCCGCTGCCGGTGGACGGTGAGGCGGTCGCCGCCGGTGTTCTTCGCCGGATCGTGATCGGCCGGGCCGGCGTCGCATGAAGCGTGATCGGCCGGGCCGGCGTCGTATGAAGCAATGTCTCCAAGGTGGAAAGTGGGTTGGACGTGGGCGAGTTAACCGATCTCTCCGGCGGCGTGGGCGGGCCCGAGGCGTTGCGGCCGCTGCTTGCGCAGGTGTTGGCGGCGCTCACCGCAGGGGCGGTGCGGCGGGGCGGGCCGGTGGTGGCCGGGGAGCCGGAGGCGGTGGGGGAGCTGGTGCGGGAGACGCTGGAGCGGGCTCAAGGGGCGGGCGCGCTCGGGCAGTTGGTGGAGCTGCTGGCGCACGGCGCGGCCGACCCGGCGGACCCGGCGTGTGCGGCGCACCTGCACTGCCCGCCGCTGGCCGTCGCGGTCGCCGCGGACCTCGCCGTGAGCGCCCTCAACCCGTCCCAGGACTCCTGGGACCAGGCCCCCGCCGCCACCGCGCTGGAGAGCGAACTCCTCGCCGAACTCGCCCGGTTGGTGGGATTCCGGCCGGACCGCGCGGCGGGTGTGCTGACCACCGGCGGCACCGAGTCCAACCTGATGGGGCTGATGCTGGCCCGCGACCAACGCCTCGGCCCGGACGTCGAGTTGAACGGCATCCCGGGCAACGTCCGCCCCCGGATCCTGGCCTCCGAGGTCGCCCACTTCTCCGTCCAGCGTGCCGCCGCGCTGCTCGGTCTCGGTGAACGCGCCGTCCGTGCCGTCCCCGTGGACCGCCAACTGCGCATGGAACCCGCGGCGTTGGCCGACGCTTTCGCCGAAGCCGACTGGGAGGGCGCGACCCCGATCGCGGTGGTCGCCACCGCCGGCACCACCGACACCGGCGCCGTAGATCCGCTCCGGCAGATCGCCGACCTCGCCGCCCGCCACGGCGCCTGGCTGCACGTCGACGCCGCGTACGGCGGCGGCGCGCTGTTCTCCGACCGGCTCGCCCCGTTGCTGGACGGCCTCGACCGGGCCGACTCGGTCTCCCTCGACTTGCACAAACTCGGCTGGCAGCCCGCCGCCGCAGGCGTCTTCCTGGCCCGGGACGCCCGCACCTACGCCTCGCTGGCCCGCCGCGCCGTCTACCTCAACCCCGCCGACGACGAGGAGGCCGGCTACCCCAGTCTGCTCGGCCAGTCGCTGCGCACCACCCGCCGCCCGGACGCCTTCAAACTCGCCGTCACCCTGCGGTCGTTGGGCCGCGACGGGCTCGGCGCGCTGGTCGACCGTTGCCACGACCTGGCCCGGCGGGCAGCCGAAGTCGTCCGCACCACGCCCGAGTTGGAGCTGCACTGCGACCCGGTGCTGACCACCGTGGTGTTCCGGTACACGGCGGAGGACAGCGACCACGTCAACGCGGAGCTGCGCCGCCGCCTGCTGCGCACCGGCCGGGCCGTCGTCGGCCGCACCGAACTCCCGGGCAGCGGCCCGGGCCGGGTGCGGCTGAAGCTGACGCTGCTCAACCCGCACACCACCGAACGGGAGGTGGAGTCGCTGCTGGCGGCCGTGGTGGAGAGCGGGCGAGCAGTGCAGAAGCAGTAGCGCCGACCGCCCGGCGAAGATGTCAGAAACCCTTGAGCAGGATCTCCCTGAGGGTCTCCCACTGCTCCGGGTCCGCCGCGACCAGCAGGCCGTTGGTGCCGCCGGGGGGCTCGGGCAGGTAGGGGGAGCCGTCGAAGCGGGCCGAGCGGCCGCCCGCCTCGGTGATCAGCAGCGAGCCCGGCGAGTGGTCCCAGGGGAGGGTGCGCCAGTACAGGATGAAGTCGCGCTCCCCGGTGGCGACCAGCGGGTACTCGATGCCGGCGGCCCGGCGGCCCGGGTCCAGCGGGCCGAGCGCGCGGGCGTTGGAGAGCAGCCGGTGGCTGGTGGGCGGCGCGAAGTAGCGGGACTTCAGGATGCCCGTCCAGGTCTCCGGGGCGGTGGTGACCTTCTCCCGGACCAGCCGCGTCCCGTTCTGCCACGCCCCCGCGCCGAGTTCGGCGGTGTAGGCGGTGCCCGAGCACGGCTGCCAGATCCAGGAGGCGACGGTCCGGCCGCCCCGGACCAGCGACGCCATCACGGCGTACGAGGGCTCACCGGCGACGAAGTTCTTGGTGCCGTCGACCGGGTCGACCAGCCAGGCGGCGGGCTCCTCCACCAGCGCCCGGGCCAGCGCCGGGTCGGCGGCCACCGCCTCCTCGCCGACCACCGGGACGGGCAGCAGCTCGCGCAGCCGCCGGGTGATGATCCGCTCGGCGTCCCGGTCCGCGACGGTGACGAGATCGCCGGGGGCCTTCTCCATCACCTCGCCCTCGGCCAGCGCCCGGAACCGGGGCTCGATCGCCTCCGCCGCCGCCTCCACGAGGATCTCGGTGACCTTCTCCATCAACACGCCCGCGCTCCCTTCACCGCCCACCACTCTCCCATGCCGGGGTGTGACGGGTGATGCGCAGGTGGCTGGTGGGACGGCGGACGCGCCTGCGGGAGGGAAGGCGTCATGTCGACATGTCGAGGCGCGGCGGGCGGGCGGGGCGGATCGGGAGACGGGTGTCACGTGGTGCCCGGGCGTTCGTACTCGGCGCGGACGCGGCGGTCCATGGCCAGGGTGAACTGGGCGTCGTTGACGGCCCGGGCCAGGGGGCGGATGCGGTGGATGCGGTCGGTGAGGCGGGCGGCCTCGGCGGGGGTGAGGTCCTGGACGTGGGTGAGGGCGTCGAGCAGGTGGTCGCGGATCAGCGCGACGAAGGCGTCGGCCATCGCGGAGGCGTACTCGCTGGCGCGCCGGCTGACCTCCAGCACGGCGGCCAGCGGCACGCCCTCGTCGACCAGGGCGACGGTGGCGTCCATCAGGCGGCGGCTGATGTGGGTGATGCCGTCGGGGTCGACGGTGATGAAGCCCTGGGCGAGGGACTCGGCGCTGTTGGCCTCGGTCAACTGGTCGCCGAACGCGGCCCGGAGTTCGTCCCAGCTCAGGTGGACGGGCGTCTCGTCGGACCAGGGGGCGACCAGGGCGGCCTGAAGGCCGATCAGTTCGGCGACGTCGCGGCCGTCCTCGCCGGCGCCGATCAGTTCGGCGATGCCGCCGAGTGCGTGGCCGCGTTCCAGCAGTTCGGCGATCAGGCGCAGCCGGGCCAGGTGTGCCGGGCCGTACCAGGCGATCCGGCCGGCCTTGCGGGGCGGCGGGAGCAGGCGGCGTTCGCGGTAGAAGCGGACGGTGCGCACACTGATGCCGGCCGCCTCGGCGAGCTCGGCGATGCGGTACTCGTACGGGGGCTCGCGGTCCTGCTCGATCTCCGCCACGCCGGTCAGCATAGGGCCGGTGAGGTGGGGCGGTCAGACGTTCGATCCCCGGCGTCCGCGCTATTCCACTCAGTGTCAATAAGGGCTACTCTGCCAAACGCGCCAGTGATTACTGGCAGCATCCAGGGCTCCATCCCCCACCACCCAGCGGTGGTTCACCGCGCCGCGCAGCACCGCACCGCGCAGCACCGCGCCGCGCAGCACCGCACCGGTCCGTGCCGCCCCACCCTCGCCAGGAGGACCCGCCCATGGCACCCCGCACCAAGAAGCCGCCCGTACCCGTCGAGCCGGACCCCGACGAACCGCACGCGGCCGCCGCGCCGCAGCCCGTGCCGCACGTGCGGGTGGTCGTCGTCGGCTCCGGCTTCGGCGGCCTCGGCGCCGGCGTCCGGCTGCGCCGCGCCGGGATCACCGACTTCGTGATCCTGGAACGCGCGGACTCGGTCGGCGGCACCTGGCGCGACAACTCCTACCCGGGCTGCGCCTGCGACGTGCCCTCCCACCTGTACTCGTTCTCGTTCGCGCCCAACCCCGAGTGGCCCCGGGTGTTCTCCGGCCAGCCCGACATCCGCGCCTACCTGGAACGGGTCGCCGACACCTTCGGACTCCGCCCGCACCTGCGGTTCGGCACCGAGGTCACCGAGCTGCGCTGGGAGGAGGAGCACACCCGGTGGCGGGTCACCACCCGGGTCGGCAGCTGGACCGCCGACGCCGTGGTCTCCGCCACCGGTCCGCTCGCCGAGCCGCAGATCCCGGACCTGCCCGGGCTGGACGCCTTCCCCGGCAAGGTCTTCCACTCCTCCCGCTGGGACCACGACTACGACCTGGCCGGCAAGCGCGTCGCCGTGGTCGGCACCGGTGCGTCCGCGATCCAGATCGTCCCCGCCGTCCAGCCCGCCGTCCGCAGCCTGACGGTCTTTCAACGCACCCCGGCCTGGGTCCTGCCGCGCGCCGACCGCGAGGTCACCGGCGCCGAGAAGTGGCTGCACAGCAAACTCCCGCCGAGCGGCCTGCTGCGGCGCGCCGCGCTGTTCGCGATCCGCGAGCTCCAGGTGGATGCTTTCGTGCGCCGTCCGCAACTCCTCGCGCTGGTTCAACAGGTGGCGCTCCGTCACATGCACCGGGCGGTCACCGACCCGGCGCTGCGCGCCAAGCTCACCCCGGACTACCGGATCGGCTGCAAGCGCATCCTGCTCAGCAACACGTACTATCCGGCGCTCGCCGCCCCCAACACCGAGGTGGTGGCGGCCGGTCTGCGGGAGTTCCGCGGCAGCACCCTGGTCGCCGCCGACGGCAGCGAACACGAGGTGGACGCCGTGGTGTTCGGCACCGGATTCCACACCACGGACCTGCCGATCGCCGAGCGGGTGTACGGCGTCGGAGGCATGGCGCTGGCCGAAGCGTGGAAGGACGGTATGGAGGCGCTGCGCGGCTCGACCGTGCGGGGCTTCCCCAACCTGTTCTTCCTGATCGGCCCGAACACCGGGCTCGGCAACAGCTCGATGATCCTGATGATCGAGTCCCAACTCAACTACCTGATCGACGCGCTCACCACGCTGGACTCGATCGGCGCCACCGCGATGCAGCCCACCGAACGGGCCCAGCGGCAGTGGAACCTGGAGCTCCAGCACCGGATGAGCCGCACCGTGTGGACCACCGGCGGATGCCGCAGCTGGTACCTCGACGAGGACGGCAAGAACACCCTGCTGTGGCCGGCCTCCACCAGCGCCTTCCGCCGTGCCACCCGGCACGTAGACCTTGCCGAGTACGAACTCCTCAAGCGCAGAGCCCCGTTGGGCGACGCGCTCGACCCCGAGGCGGTGCCCGTATGAGCCCTCGTATCCCCGTCGACTGCGTGCTGCCCGACCCGGCGGCCGTCCACACCGTCCGCTCCGCCGACGGCGCCGAACTCAACGTCGAGGAGTACGGACCGGAGGGCGCGCCGCTGATCGTGCTCGCCCACGGCTGGACCTGCGCCACCACCTTCTGGGCGCCCGTGGTCAACCGGCTGGTCGCCGACTTCCGGGTGGTCGCCTACGACCAGCGCGGCCACGGCCGCAGCCCCGCGCCGGCCGACGCCTCCGGGTACGGCACCGACAAGCTCGCCGAGGACCTCGAAGCGGTGCTGGTCGCGACCGTCCCCGCCGGGCGGCGCGCCGTGGTGGCCGGCCACAGCATGGGCGGCATGACGATCATGGCGGCCGGCGGACGCCCCGAGGTGGCCGACCGCACCGCAGCCAACGTGCTGTTCAACACCGGCGCCGGCGACCTCGTCGACGAACTGCTGGTGCTGCCGCCCTTCGTGCGCGGCAAGGGGCTGCGGCGCTTCCTGAGCCGGCCGGTGCTGCAGTCCCGGCTGTCGCTCGGCCCTGTCAACGGCGTCAGCCGGGCGGCGCTCAAGTACGCCACCATGGGCCCCGCCACGCCCGCCGACCGGGTCGAGGCCTGCGCGCAGGTGGTGCACGCCTGCCCGGGCAAGGTGCGCTACGGGTGGGCGGTCGTGCTGGACGTCCTGGACGTGTACGCCGGGCTGGCCCGAATCACCGCGCCCACCGCCGTCGTCACCAGCAGCAACGACAAGTTGACGCCGCCGGTGCACTCGCGCCGCATCGTCGACGCCCTGGCCGACTCCCGCGGCCTGTTGGAGCTGGCCGGCGCCGGCCACATGAGCCCGATCGAGCGGCCCGCCGAGGTCGCCGGCGAGATCCGCCGGATCGCCGCGCTGGTCGCCGACGACCTGTCGGCCGGCGTTGCGATCAGTGCTGCCGAAAGCAGTGCAGTCAGTTCCAGGGTTCCGTCCCAGTCCGCCGTCGTCGAGGAGACCGCATGACCCCGCCACTGTCCTCGCAGGTCGTCGTCATCACCGGAGCCGCCCGCGGCCTCGGCGCGCTGATGGCCCGCAAGCTCGCCGACCGGGGGGCCAAGGTCGCGCTGGTCGGCCTGGAGCCCGCCGAGCTCAAGGCCGTCGCCGCGCAGTGCGGCGACCACGCCTCCGCCTGGGAGGCCGACGTCACCGACCTGGACGCGCTCACCGAGGTGGCCGACCGGATCAAGGACAGGTACGGGCGGATCGACACCGTCGTCGCCAACGCCGGCATCGCGCTCGGCGGGCCGATGCAGGACAGCGACTTCCGGGCCTGGAGCCGGGTGATCGAGGTCAACCTGCTCGGCTCCGTGGCCACCGCCCGGGCCTTCCTGCCCGCGCTGGCCGAGAGCCGGGGCTACCTGCTGCAGATAGCCTCGCTGGCCGCGCTCACCCCGGCCCCGCTGATGTCCGCCTACTGCGCGTCCAAGGCCGGCGTCGAGTCCTTCGCCCACGCGCTGCGCGCCGAGGTCGCCCACCAGGGCGTCAAGGTCGGCGTCGGCTACCTGAGTTGGACCGACACCGACATGGTGCGCGGCGCCGACCAGGACGCCGTGCTCCGGCAGATGCGGGCCAAGCTGCCGTGGCCCGCCAACAAGACCTACCCGATCGGCCCGGCCGTGGACCGCCTGGTGGCCGGCATCGGCCGCCGCTCGCCGCACGTCTACGCGCAGGCCTGGCTGCGCGGCATGCAGCCGGTCCGCTGGATGCTCCCCGGCCTGATCGCCACCGTCGGCGCCCGCGACGTCGCCAAGCTCGCACCCCAGCTGAAGGCCACCGCCGACACCCGGCTGCGCCCGGTCGGCGCCGGCGGGGAGGCCGACCGGAACGCGCTGGCCGCCAAGGCGGAGTGACGATCGGACCAGCATGAAATGACGAGCGGACAATCGGCCCGGGAAAGGGGCTGATTGTCCGCTCGTCATATTCGGACAGTCATATGGTCGCCGGGGCTCAGGTCCCGTGCACCGACACCTCGTACAGCGAGTACCCCCACTGGGTCGCCCGCGCGGTGCCGTGGAAGCGCACGTACCGGGCCGCCGTCGGCGCGAACGCGGCGGTGTCCAGCCCGCCGTCGCCCGTCGTGGTCGACCAGACGGTGCGCCAGGTGCTGCCGTCCGTGGACACCTCGATCCGGTAGCCGGTGGCGTAGGCGCGCTCCCAGTCCAGCGTCACCCGGTCCACGGTGTGCACCGCGCCCAGGTCCACCCGCAGCCACTGGTCGTCGCTCCAGTCGCTGGCCCAGCGGGTGGAGCGGTCGCCGTCCAGCGCCCGGCCGGGCTGGTACGAGGTGAGCAGGTTCCACTCCGACGAGCTCGCGGTGGCGGTCGCCGTTCCGGTCGCCAACTCCCGCCCGGGGGAGTGCCGTTCGGTGGCCCGCCAGGTGGTCAGGTAGGACTGCGCGCCCTTCATCAGGTCGTTCACCACGCCCTGGCCGCCGCTGAGCCGGATCTGCTCGATCCAGTCCGGCAGCAGCCCGGCGTGCGCCAGCCCGTCGGTGTTGACGTCCCACGTCCGCGAGCCCGTCACCTGACGGTCCAGCACCGATCCGCCGTCCGCACTGCGGAACGGGTACGTCACCGCGTTGGGTGCGCCCGCGCCGACCGGGCCCGGCCAGCCGCCGACCCCGTTCAGGTCGCTGCCGTACCCGTAGCCGACCCCGTACGCGTCGCGCAGCGCCTTGGTGCGGTTCGCCTCCGCCACGAAGGCGTTCGCGTCGTGCGGGTACTGGGCGGCGAACCCGCCCAGCCTGTACAGGCGTTCGGTCCAGCCGAGGTCCATCCAGCTGTGGCTGGAGATCACCCCCGGGTAGGCCTGCGACTCCAGGATCTCGAACGCGCTCTTCGCCGCCTTGACGCTCATGTGGTCGACCTCCAGCATCATGTGGCGCTTCATCATGCCGCGCAGCGCGTAGTCGCCGAGGTCGGTCAGCCCGCGGGTGTTGCACTGCGCGGACGCGGAGTACGAGGGCAGGCTCACCCCGGCCGGCAGCATCCCCTGGGCCTGCGCGGTGGACAGCCCGATCGGATTGTCGTGCTGCGGGCCGGTGCACTGCTCGGTGGCCCAGAAGGTGCCGGTGGACAGGAACTGCCCCGCGTTCACCGCCACCCCGGTGGCGCCCTCGTCGAAGCGCACCCCGCACAGCGCGTTGTCGAACTTGTGGCACAGGAACATGCTGCGCACCCCGAGCGCGTACAGCTCGTCCAGCCCGCGGTCGATCGCGGCCCGGTCGCACTGCGGCACGTCCAGGATCTGCTTGCAGCCGAACGGCTCCGAGGTCTCCACCCCGAGCACCACCGCCAACTTGCCCTGCTCGACCACCGAACGGGCCTGGTCGGAGTCGGTGACGATGCGGAACCAGCCCTTGCCGGGCCCGCCGTACATCGTGTCGATGTACGCCTGGAGCTCGTACGACTTGCGGGCCTCGGTGCGGATGGCGTCCATCTCGTCGCAGCCGCGGTCCTTGTACGGGTAGATCGAGCAGAGCAGCCCGTTGGTCACCAGGTCGTCGACCAGCACCCGCTCGCCGCCGCGCCAGGCCCGCTCCACCCAGGCGTAGTAGTCCTGCTGGTGGCTGAGCGAGTCGTGCGCGGGCCAGTCGGCGAAGGTCGGCCAGCCGACCGGGTCGTGGTGGCCGTTCGCGCCGCCGGTGACGTTCTCGAACAGCGCGAGCGAACCGTCCGGGTAGTGCTCCGGGCAGTCCTTCAGCGCGTCCGCGACACCCTGCGGCGAGAACGCGGCACCGCAGATCACCCGGCCGCCGAAGCCCTCCGCGGACATCAGGTGGTTGTGCGCGTCGACGAAGCCGCGGACGCCGCCGTCGGCGGCGGCGCCGCGGAACGGCTCGCCCGTGACATCGACCTGCGAGTCCGGCACCGGCCGGGCGGTGGGATTCCACCACCCGTCGGCGGCATGGGCCTTGAAGCCCGGCACGGCGCCGCCGGCGAGTGCGGCCGCGAGCAGGAGCAGCGGCAGCAGACGGACGAGGACGTTCCTGGCGCGACGGTTCCCGGTCATGGTCACCTCTCGGCTCGGGGCGGGGGAGGGGAGGCGGCGGTGTCCCGAGAGTCCCGAGTTGTTGACGCTCCGTCAATACATTTGACCGGATTACTGACCGGTCAGTACCGAGTGGAGAGAGAGGATTTGTCGACAGATTGCCCCCGCTTGGGGTGCCAGGGCGGGGCAGCCGACCGTCGTACGGGACCCCGTATTCTCCCGCTCGGTGGCAGCTTCCGAACGGGAGGATGTCCAACCAGCGCTGCCCCCTCACACCTTGGCGACCGGCCATCCGTAACGGGAGAAAGAGGGACCTTCATCGTGGTGGGTGGCCAGTGCCTGCACGGAGGTCGGGAACGCGGGCTCGGGGAAGCGATCCGCCGCGACCGAGGATGCCGGTCTCCTCCTTGAGTGCGCGGGCGGCGGCCTCGTCGAGGGCTTCGCCGGGCTCGGCCTTGCCGCTCGGGGAAGCGAGCGGGTTCGCCGATTTCTGGGCGGGGAGTCGCAGGAACTCACGCGTCAGTGGTCCGTCGACGGCTTTAAGTTTGTCGGGTTCGCGGTCGACCGGGACTGGAGGCGACGGGTACAAGAGGAGTCACCTGTCGCTGACACGAACACGATCGCTGCCGCTATCGCTCGAACAACGCTCTAACACGCCGGCCCGATCCCCTCCGGCAGGACGGCGACCACGAAAGCGACAGCCTCCTCCGGCGTCTCGAAGCGCGCGAGCAACTCGCTCCGGTTCCGTACCCCATAGAACCCCTCATCGTGCGGCCAGATCATGTACCCGACCCGTGTCGTAATCCACCGCGCCGTGGTACTGGTGGAGAACCAGAGGTTGAAGTGGCTGGTCACCGGCATCAGTTGGCGGAGTGCCGGCTGGGTGTACGCGGCCGCCAACAGTGCATGCACGCGCGGGAACCGGTTCATCGGCGGCATGTGGATGCCGTCGAGCTTGAGGCACCACGCCAACTCGACAACACCGAGCGGCTCCCGCTCGTGCGCGAGGGCCCAAGGGCGGAACTCGATGCACGGAGCCTGCTCCTTGGTCTCCTCGAGCCCCGCTCCGCCGGTCCAGGCAGCCGTGGCCCTGACCACCTCGGCCGGATCGGCGGTCCACCCGCAGGCCAGGCGCCGGCCGTTGCTCTGGAGATATATCCAGAAGGCACGCCGCTGCTCGTCGGCCGGATGCACCGACACCCGCCGGCCGAGCCCCGCGTCGACGTACACCGCTATGCCGCTCCACTGCCCGTCCGGCTCAGGCAAGACGACCCCGAGGCCCTCCGCCACACGCCCCAGCGTCTCCTGGAGCACCCCGCCGCCCCAGTTGCTCTCGCCGGACCCCACCCCGAAGCTCATCCCGCCAGTATGCCGCCGAGGGCGTTGACGGTCCCAGTCGATCAGGTGTCAGTTCTCGCGGCTCCGGGCAAGGCGGCCTCGGAGTTCGGCCAGGTGCCCTTCAGTGACCCAGCAGGCCCGGGGCTCCTAGCGCTGTTCGGCCCGGTGTCGGCCGGCGGCGATGCCTTTCTGTCATCGAGGGATGGGGCCGCCACGGTGAGGGTGAGCCGTGTGGATGTCCTTCATGGCCGAGGTGACGGAGATTCCGAATACGCGGACGAGGTGGACGGGGTCTTCGGTCTCGTGGGCCTCGTCCAGGATTCGGTCGACGCGAACAGCACGCAGAGTCACACCGGCAAGGTCGAAGCGTCGGTAGATGTAGTCACCGCTGACTGGGTTG
Organism: Kitasatospora sp. NPDC092948; assembly: GCF_044754805.1. Lineage (NCBI taxonomy): Bacteria > Bacillati > Actinomycetota > Actinomycetes > Kitasatosporales > Streptomycetaceae > Kitasatospora > Kitasatospora sp. NPDC092948. The sequence goes on from NZ_JBIVPU010000001.1 coordinate 854,695, forward strand.
GTGGTACTGGCGGTCTGCTGGGTGATGAGCAGGTGGGGGTTGGCGGTGCGTGGCCACCGTCGGTGTCGGTAGCGCAGCCAGGCGTGCAACAGTGTGGTCGTGCTGTCATCAAGGTGGACGATGTGGCGGCCGTGCGCGCGGCGGATCAGAAGCTGTCGGCGGGTGAGCAGAACGTCGGAGAGGGTGCGGTTGCGCAGGTCGATGCCGTTGGTCGCGTGGAGGGCGGCCAGGGACAGGACCAGCCGGTCGGCGGGGCGAGTGCTGCTCTTCCAGTAGCCCGGTGAGCAGGCCGGGGGCCGGAGTGGCGGGCAGCAGTTCACGGCGGGTGACGTGCAGGCCGCGGGTGGGGTCGGCGAAGACGAGCTGGCGTGTTTCAGAGCGCGGAAGAGTGACCGGAGGGCCACTGCGCGCTCGTGGGCACGTGGTCCTTTGACCGCGGTGACAGCGTCGGTGACATCGGTGGTGGTCACTTGACGCAAGGTGGTGTATCGGGTGGTCCATTCGGAGAGTGGGGCGGCCGGGTAGAGGAGGTAGCGGCGTTATGGCGCCGTAGTCGGTTGCGCGATGGTGGGAGCGGGTGAGTCCGCGCAAGACCCTTACCCAGGTGTCGAGTTCGTCGCTTGTACGGGGCGGGAAGGCGGCGATGGTGCGTTGGACGAAGGCCTCGTTGCGGTTGCGGCGTGGAGGCGAGGGCAGGAGCTGTTCGCGTGATCGAGGAAGGCGATCAGCCCTCGCTCGAGCAGGAAGGCGCTCAGGTTCGGCTCCCACTCGCCGAAGGGGTAATGGAAGCGCTGGATGACGTCGCTGGTGGTGACGGTGACCAGGTCACCCGAGCGCAACCGGGCAGCGGTGTGGAGGGGACGGGTTCGCAGGTGGTCGTCGAGGAAACGGTCGACGAGCTGCGTCCTGCCGACAGTTCTGGGCGCATGGCGGATGTAGGCCCGCAGGAGACGGGCGAGGGCGGAGGCGGGCACGCGTGTACTCCTTCAGGTGGCGGGGGGTGCGGAACGCGGTTCCCGGAGCCGGCCGCGGTGGCAGACTTGCCGGTGAACGCTGGTGGCGGTGAGGAGAGTTGTCGGTGGCCGAGAGTGGTCCGGTGGTGTTCCTGTTGGTGGGGCTCACCGGTTCGGGAAAGACGACCTACGCCCAGCGGAAGCTGGAGCCGCAGGGTGCGGTGCGGTTGTCGGTGGACGAGGTCGTCCACGAGCGGCACGGCCGGTATGGCGTCGACTACCCGGAGAACACCTACTTCGAGAAGGAGGCCCCGGCCGTCGCCGAGTTGCACTCCCGGCTGGCCGAGCTGGTCTCCGAGGGCCGGGACGTGGTGTGGGACCACGGGCTGTGGCAGCGGAAGGACCGCGACGCGATGAAGGAGCTGGTGGAGTCGGCCGGCGGTCGGTGGCGGCTGCTGTACTTCCCCGTCGATCGGGACGAGCTGCTGCGCAGGTTGGCCGGGCGTAACCAGCGGGGGGACGCGAACGCGCTGATCGTGACCCCGGAGGCTCTGGGTGACTTTTTCGCGCGGTTCGAGGCGCCTCAGGGCGAGGGCGAGGAGATCGTGGAGCCGGGCTGGCTCTGACGGGGCGGGCGCCGAGCGGCGTGGATCTGGGCGGCTTCGGCGGCCCAGTTGTCGGGCAGGCGATCGAGGGTGACGGGGCGGAAGGCCATGCGGGGGTCGGAGACGTCGATGCGGCCGTGGTGACGGTCGATGTGCTGCAGCAGGCGAGTGGCCTCGGTCCGGACGGCCGGGGTGTGCTCGGTCCAGGCGCCGGATGTGAAGCGGTCGACACGGCGGCGCAGGTCGTCCAGGACGCCGGTGCGTCACTTGAAGTGGTGGACGCACGCGAGGGCGTGCACGTCGGGCCTGCGGCCGGGGGCACGGTGGCTACCGGAGGCGATCGTGATGTCCGAGAGCGCGAGGACGATCTTGCGAGGGTCGCCCTGCAGCCGAACCGCGTGCTGGGGAGCGGGCTCGCCTCATGGCGGAGGCGGCAGGAGCCGGCTGGCCAGAGTCGTCGTGGGTGAAAGTTGCCGGGTCTGGTGGGCGGAGCCAACTGGTCTCAGTTTTGGCCTCATTCACCCCGTCCAACCGGGTTCAGCCGCGCCCATTGGCTCGCTCCGACGCGGGTCTGGACGGGCGTGAACCCAGGCGGACAGGGTTCGGGAGAATCGGCAAGCGCGCGGGCCCGGCCCCGTGGGGAGGGGGCCGGGCCCGGGCGGGCGGGGCGCGGCCGGCCGTCAGGACCACCGGGGTCGGGGACGGGCCGGGCGCGCGACTTCTATCCGGAACGGGTGAAGCTGAACAAGCATCAGTTCTCCAGGGCGAGGCGGGCGCCGCGTGGGACGGCGGCGATGCCCGAAACGGTAGGTTGATATGACTGGTGCCATGGCGGGGCGCGCCGTCGACACCCCGGACGTCGCTCGAAGGGCCGAGAGGGGTTGTGCCGTCCGATCCGCACCGGATCGGACTACCGGCCGGTACGGTCGGGTTCATGACCACAGCTCTCATCACCGGCGCGACCGCCGGCATCGGTGCCGCCTTCGCCCGCCGCCTCGCCCGCGACGGCCGCGACCTGGTGCTGGTCGCCCGCGACGCCGAGCGCCTGCGGAAGTCCGCCGCCGAACTCGCCGACAGCTACGGCGTCCAGGTCGAGACCATCGGCTCCGACCTCTCCACCGACACCGGCATCGGCGCCGTCGAGGACCGGCTGCGCGACGGCGACCGCCCCGTCGACCTGTTGATCAACAACGCCGGCTTCGGCAACCGCGGCGCGTACCTGGACGTTCCCGTGCAGGACGAACTCGACATGCTGAAGGTCCACATCGAGGCCGTGCTGCGCACCACCACGGCCGCCGTCCCCGGCATGCGCGAACGCGGGTTCGGCGGCATCGTCAACGTCGCCTCGGTCGCGGCGTTCGTTCCCCGCGGCACCTACGGCGCGACCAAGGCGTGGGTGGTCAACTTCACCCTCGGCATCGCCCGTGACCTGGCCGGCAGCGGCGTGCGACTCCAGGCGCTCTGCCCCGGCTTCACCCGCACCGAATTCCACGAGCGGGCCGGCATGGGCACCTCCGCCATCCCGTCCTGGGGCTGGCTCACCGCGGACCGGGTGGTCGACGACTCCCTGCGCGACCTCGCCCGCAACCGGCCGCTGTGCGTGCCCGGCAAGCGCTACAAGGCGGCGGTGACGGCGGCCAGGCTGCTGCCGATCGGCGGGCTCGGGAAGCTCTCGACCACGGCGGGACGGGACTACCGGAAGCCGTAGCGGAGAGCGGGCGGGCGCGGGACGGCTCTCCCCGGCTTCCGCGCCCGTCCGCCCCGGTCCTCGCGGAAATATCCATCCTGCCGAAAAGGTTAGGTTTGCTAATGGTGAGTGAAGCTCGTTAAGCTCGCTGTGCCGTGTTCGCCGACCAGCAGGAGGTCTCCGTGCGACTGGACCGGATCGACTGGACGCCGCCCGAAGGGGCGGAGAAGCAGCCTGCGCAGGTGCGGCGGATATTGGGGCTGTTCCGGCCGTACGCCGGGCGGCTGGCCGTGGTCGGGCTGCTGGTGGCGGCGTCCGCGGTGGTGTCCGTGGTGACGCCGTTCCTGCTGCGGGCGGTGCTGGACACGGCGATTCCGGAGCGGCGGACCGGGCTGCTCACGCTGCTCGCGCTCGGGATGATCGCGGCGGCCGTGGTCACCAGCGTGCTCAACGTGCTGCAGACGCTGATCTCCACCACCGTCGGGCAGCGCGTCATGCACGACCTGCGGACATCGGTCTACCGGCACCTGCAACGGATGTCGCTGGCGTTCTTCACCAGGACCCGCACCGGCGAGGTGCAGTCCCGGATCGCCAACGACATCGGCGGGATGCAGGCCACCGTCACCGGAACCGCCACCTCGCTGGTCTCGAACCTGACGGCCGTGGTCGCCAGCGTGGTCGCGATGGTCGCGCTGGACTGGCGGCTGACGATCGTCTCGCTGCTGCTGCTCCCGGTGTTCGTGTGGATCAGCCGCCGGGTCGGCCGGGAGCGGAAGAAGATCACCGGGGAGCGGCAGCGCCAGCTGGCCAAGCTGTCCTCCGCCGTGCAGGAGTCGCTGTCCGTCAGCGGCATCCTGCTCGGCCGGACGATGGGCCGCTCCGCCTCGCTCACCAAGGACTTCGCCACGCAGTCGGACGAGCTGGCGGACCTCGAGGTGCGCTCCAGCATGGCCGGCCGGTGGCGGATGTCCACCATCGGGATCGTGATGGCCGCGATGCCCGCGATGATCTACTGGGCGGCGGGCCTGGCCACCGCGGCCGGCGCGCCGATCGTCTCGCTGGGCACCCTGGTCGCGTTCGTCTCCTTGCAGCAGGGGCTGTTCCGCCCCACCGTCAGCCTGCTGTCCACCGGCGTGGACGTGCAGACGTCGCTCGCCCTGTTCCAGCGGATCTTCGAGTACCTCGACCTGCCGGTGGAGATCGACGAGCCCGAGCACCCCGTCCACCTGGAGCGGATCCGCGGCGACGTGCGGTTCGAGGACGTCGAGTTCCACTACCGGGCCGACCAGGACCGCCCGACGCTGTCCGCCGTCGACCTGACCGTCCCGGCCGGCGGCTCGCTGGCCGTGGTCGGCGAGACCGGCTCCGGAAAGTCCACGCTGTCCTACCTGGTGCCGCGGCTGTACGACGTCACCGGCGGTCGGGTGACGATCGACGGGGTGGACGTGCGCGAGCTGTCCTTCGAGACGCTGGCCCGGGCCGTCGGCGTGGTCTCCCAGGAGACCTACCTGTTCCACGCGTCGGTCGCCGACAACCTGCGCTTCGCCAAGCCCGACGCCACCGACGAGGAACTGGTCGCCGCCGCGAAGGCCGCGCAGATCCACGACATGATCGCCGAACTGCCGGACGGCTACGACACCATGGTGGGCGAGCGCGGCTACCGCTTCTCCGGCGGCGAGAAGCAGCGCCTGGCGATCGCGCGCACCGTGCTGCGCAACCCGCCGGTGCTGATCCTGGACGAGGCCACCAGCGCCCTGGACAACCAGACCGAACTCGCCGTCCAGCAGGCCCTGGACTCCCTCGCCGAGGGCCGTACCACGATCACCATCGCGCACCGGCTGTCCACCGTCCGGGAGGCCGACCAGATCGCCGTCCTCGACCACGGCGCGATCGCCGAACTCGGCACCCACGACCAGCTGCTGGCCCGCGACGGCCGCTACGCCGCGCTGCTCAACCGGGAGGCGCTGCCGGCGGCCGTGGGCTGACGGGGCGTCAGGCGGCCTTGGGGGACTCGTTGTACTGCTCGGCGAGCTCCTGGCCGGACAGCGCGTGGATGGCGGCCATCACCTCGTCGGTGACCTGCCGGCGGGCCTTCGCGGAGCGGGCCTGGCCGTGCAGGTCGTCGAAGCGCAGCGGCTCGCCGAACCGGACGGTGATCCGGCGGATGCGCGGAAGGCGCTTTCCGACCGGAAGGATGTGCTGCGGGCCCTCCAGGGCGACCGGGACGACCGGGACGCCGGCGGTCAGCGCCAGCCAGGCCACGCCGGTCTTGCCGCGGTACAGGCGGCCGTCCAGCGAACGGGTGCCCTCCGGGTAGATGCCGAACGCCCGGCCCGAGTCGAGGATCTCCAGCCCCTCCTCCAGCGAGGCGGTGGCCGCCCGGACGCTGCCGCGCTCCACCGGGACGGCGTTGATCACGTGGGTGAAGAAGTACCGGGAGACCGCGCCCTTGAAGCCGGTGCCGGTGAAGTACTCGGCCTTCGCCAGGAAGAACACCTGACGCGGCGCGGCCAGCGGGATCACCACGCTGTCCACGAACGACAGGTGATTGCTCGCCAGGATCACCCCGCCCTTGCGCGGCACGTTCTCCAGGCCCTCGATGGTCGGCCGGTAGACCGCCCGCGCGAGCGGCTTGAGCACGAGCTTGGTGACGAGGTCGATCAACTGGCCCTCCCTGGCCGAAGGTCGGACCGCCCGGGGCCCAAGGGCAGTACCCGCCGAGGGGGCGGGGCACGCGGCTCGGGCGGAGGTCGGACCACTGGGTTCGAATCGCAGACTACGACATCGCCCCGGCCGCCCGTCCACCACCCGTCGTCATCGCGCCACTGCGATCCTCGTCACGCCCACCTGGTGGGAAAGCGCATTCCCACCAGGTGAGACGGAGTGCGACAGACCGCGGGGTCCGCGCTACTTGCGGACCGGAAAGATCCGGCTGACCACCCGCTCGGCGGCCCGGCCGTCGTCCCACGGGCAGAACCGCTCCCGGAAGCGCTGCCGGGCGACCGGCTCCGGGTCGCCCGCGAGCAGCGCCTCGGTCAGCGCGTCCTGCTCGGTGGCGACCGCGCCCGGCGGCTCCTTCAGCAGGTCGAAGTAGACGCCCCGAACCTCCTGGTACTCCTCCCAGTCGGGGGCGTACACGGCGATCGGCCGGTCCAGCACCGCGTAGTCGAACATCATCGACGAGTAGTCGGTGACCAGGGTGTCCGCCGCCAGGAACAGGTCCTCCACCGTCGGGTGGTCGGAGACGTCCAGCAGCCGCGCCGAGCCCGGCATCGCCGCCAGGTCGCCCGCGCCGCCGTCGTGGAAGTAGTGGGTGCGCACCATCACCGTCCAGCCGGAGCCCAGCCGCTCGGCCAGCGCCGGCAGGTCCAGCAGCGGCAGGTAGCCGCCCCGGGACTCGCGGTGGGTCGGCGCGTACAGCACGGTGCGCTGTCCCGGGGCGATGCCCAGCTCGCGGCGGATCTTCGCGCACTCCTCCGTGGTGGCCCGCACCAGGCGGTCGTTGCGCGGGTAGCCGGTGTCGAGGATCTGGTAGGTGCCGGGGAACGCCCGGGCGAAGTGCTCGCTGGTGTGCGGGTTCGGCGACACCAGGTAGTCCCAGCGCGCCACCGCCTCGCGCAGCCGGTCGAAGTCCATCCCGTCCGCCGCGACCGGGTGGTCCCGCAGGTCCATCCCCATCGCCTTCAGCGGCGTGCCGTGCTGGGTCTGCACGTGCACCGTGCCGGTCCGCTTCGCCATCGTGTGCGGGAAGTTGACGTTGTTGACGAAGAACTTGGCGGTGGCCATCGCCTTCAGGTACGCCGGGGTGTTGACGATCACGTACGGCACGTCCGCGGGCAGCGTCGCGGCCCGCGCCGCGTTCTCCACCACCCACACGCCACGCACCTGCGGGGCCAGCTCCTTGGCCTTCTCGTAGATCGCCGCCGGGTTGCAGGCGTACCCGCGGTGCCAGTACGCGGCGTACACCGCCAGGTGCTCGTCTATCGGAAGCCGCCGGAACGCGTTGTACGCGGTGAACCGGGCGCTGCTGCGCACCGCCTTCTTCACCCCGGGCGCGACCGCCCTGGTGCCGCGCTTGACGGCCCCCGGCAGCCTGCCGCCGCGGCGCAGCTCGGCGTAGGCGCGCCGGGAGCCGCGGGCGGCCAGCCGGTACTGGATGCCGCGCACGCCGGACGGGAAGCGGTAGCCGGTCGGGCGGTGCTCGGCGAAGTGGCCGGTGATCCGGGCGAAGAACTCGGCTCGCAGCTCGACCGGGACCAGCCCCGGGCTGTCGTAGATGGTCAGGGCCTGCTTGACGGTGCGGTCGAAGACCAGGGTGCGCAGCCGGTTCGCCCGCTCGTTGCGGTCCAGGAAGGCGAAGATCGCGTCGTACTGGGCGAAGGCGTCGGCGTGCTTGGCGGAGGCGGTGGCGGTGATCGCGCCGGGCCGGTTGCGGCGGTAGCGGTAGCAGGGGCGGTCGAGGTAGACCAGCCGGTCGGCGGCCAGCAGCAGCGGGTAGGTGACGGAGATGTCCTCGTAGTACCCGGGGCCGAAGTGCACGTCCAGGTCGAGCAGGTACTGCCGGCGCATCACCTTGTTCCACACCGCGAGCACCGAGTTGAACAGCGCCGGGTGGTCGGCGGCGGTGCACCCGGAGACCAGCGGGGAGCCGGCCAGCACGTGCCGCCAGGGGTTCGGCTCCTCGCCGCCGTCGTGGTAGACGTGCGTGAAGTCGGTGAGCAGGACGTCGGCGGGCAGGTCGCGGGTGGTCTCGGCGCGCAGTTCGGCGAGGATCGCGTCGATGGTGCCCTCGGGCAGCCAGTCGTCGCTGTCGACGAACCAGACGTAGGTGCCGGTGGCCTCGGCGAGGCCGGCGGTGCGGGCGCCGCCCAGGCCCCGGTTCTCGGCGAGGTGCAGGACCCGCATCCGGGGGTCGGTGGCGGCGTGCGCGTCCAGCATGGCGCCGCTGCGGTCGGGGGAGCGGTCGTCCACCGCGATCAGTTCGACCTCGCCGGGGGCGGCGCCGTCGGCCCGGAGCGAGTCCAGGCACTGCGACAGGAAGCGTTCCACGCCGTGAACGGGCAGGACGATGCTGAGCAGGGGTGGCACGTGCGTTCACTCCGCGAAGGGAAGGGGGCTCCGGCAGATCGCCCGGTCCCCGCCCACTCTACCGAGCGCCTACGGGCATGCCCCGGGCGCGGCCGGACCGCGGCGCCCCGGGCGCAGGTGGTCGGGGTGTCCGGGGCGCCGCGGGCGGCGTGCTGCGCTCATCGACGAGAACGCGACCGCCGGTGCCGCGCCGTACCAGCGGCGGCACCGGCAGTCCGGTTGGCGGTCCGACCGACCCTCAACGGTCGACCGCCGGTCCGTGCACCACGTCGGAGTCGGGCCGCCGCAGCGTCGAGACGGCCCGAAGTGACTCTCGGTGGTGCCGGAAGCCTGTCGTGTGATGAGCAGGTGATTTGTTCATGTTCGAACTCATCCGACCGGGGGAGGACGGGTGCGACCCGTGATCCCGTGTCGGTACAGATACTGCTTGGAGGTTCCGGCGGCGTCAATCCCTCATATGTGTTCAATTTCTGAACTCTTGATGCCGGGGGCGACGCCCCAGGTCGGGCGGCGGTCGACCGGGGCCGCGGCGGCCGGTGCGGGGTCGAACTCGTGCCGGGGCGACGGACGTTCGTGCGCCCGGCGCACCCCGCGGCCGCAGTGCGCCCGCGAACGCCCCGGGCCGCTGCGGCGTCTGACGCCGGGTCATGCTTGGATGGTGCACCATCAACCGATGCGCAGTCGTGACCAGGACCACCGTACTTGGGTGAAGCCGCAGTTCCGTTCGCACGATACGGTGGCAGAACACCAGGACGGTTGTGTGAAGGCCGTCATAGCCGGATAGTCTTCGCCTCACGGCCCTGGCGCCTCGTAGGGGTGGGAAACAGATGGAACAGATTCAAGTGCGGACGCGGCCCCGGGTGCCCGCGATCCAGTGCGGTGTCGGCACGACCGGCCGCCGGATCGACCGGCACCTCGCGGTGCTCGGCGCACCCGCGCTCTCGACGGTGGACACGGCGGAAGCGCTCGGCCTGATAAGAGAACTGACGCCGCGTGGACCCAGCGTCCCCGTCGCCGTGCCCCGGCGCTCCGTGCGGGTCTCGCTGATGGCCCCGCTGCGCCGGCTCAAGCGGAGCATGTTCGGCAGCCGCGGCTGAGCGCACCGACGTGAGGACGGGCGGTCCCTCGCCTGTCACCACGAACCCGACGGACCGTGAGTCCGTCGGGCTTTCGGCGTGCTCGCCGCCGTTCGGTGCGGGCCTGGCGCGCGGTTGCGATGCGCTGGCGCGCCCTGGCGGGCCGCCTTGCGGTCGGGTGGCGTTCGACGGACGGCCCTTCGGGACGGGCCGCAAGATCGGCCAGGATGGCCCCATGTCCGACACCTTCCACACCACCACGCTCGACATCACCACCGGCCGCAGAGAAGTCGCCCTCGACATCACCGACCGGTGCCACGACTTCCTCCGGGACGTCACCGGGGGACGCGACGGCCTGCTGAACGTCTTCGTCCCGCACGCCACCGCCGGCATCGCCGTCATCGAGACCGGCTCCGGCAGCGACGACGACCTTTTGAGCACGCTGCGCGACCTGCTGCCCGCCGACGACCGCTGGCGCCACCGCCACGGCAGCCCAGGCCACGGCCGCGACCACGTGCTGCCCGGGCTGGTCGCCCCGCACGCCACCCTGCCGGTGGTGGGTGGCCGGCTCGCCCTCGGCATCTGGCAGTCCGTAGTGCTGATCGACACCAACGGCGACAACCCCGACCGCACCCTTCGACTGTCCTTCCTCGGCTGACCTGGCCCTTTACTGCGGGAGCACCGGGCCCCCGACTGTGGGGGCGGGGCCCGGACGGCAGGGACGTACCCTGGACGCATGGCGGAGCAGCAGCACGAGAGCGCGGGCGGCGAGCAGATCTGCGAGGTGTCGGCCGACCCGGAGCAGGCCCGACGCGGGCTACTGCCCGGCGGGCCGGGCGCACGCGCCGCGTGCGTGCTGTGCGGCGGGGAGACCGAGTACCCGGCCGAGGCGCCCGGATCCACGCTCTGCCCGGTCTGCACCTGGCAGCAGGCCCAGCGTGCCGCATGCTCCGGATGACGGCTTGTCAGACAATCGACGAATGACCGTTTTTGCGCCGAGCGCCGAGTCGAGCGTCACGCCGAGCGCCGGGCCGAGCACCGAGTCGAGCGCCGGGCCGAGCACCGAGTCGAGCGTCACGCTGAGCGCCGAGTCGAGCGTCACGCCGAGCGCCGGGCCCGTCGTCGGCCGGTTGGAACGCCCGCACGCCACGCTCGCCTTCGAGACCCTCGGCGCGGCCGGGCCGCTGGCCGTGCACGCGCACGGCTCGCTCTCCAGTCGGGCCCACGAGAGCCGGGCCGGCCTGTTCGACTGGACGCCGCTCACCGCGACCCACCGGCTGGCCCGCTACGACGCGCGCGGCCACGGGCAGTCGACGGGTCGGCCCGTCCCCGCCGACTTCAGCTACCCCGCGCTCGCCGCCGACCTGCTCGCGCTCTGCGACCACCTCTCGCCGGACGCCCCCGTCACCGGGCTCGGCGCGTCCATGGGCGCCGCCACCGTCCTGTGGGCCGCGCTCGCCCGCCCCGAACGGTTCGACCGGCTGGTGCTGGCGATCCCCGCCGTCGCCTGGGAGGCCCGCGAACCGCGCCGGGCCGGGCTGCGAGCGGCCGCGACCGTGGTGGAGCGGCGCGGCACCAGCACCCTGCGGGCCGCCGCCAGGCTGTCCGGGCCGCCCGCCGTCCTCGCCGAAGTCCCTCAGTACACGACCGAGTTCGACGCCGCCGAGCACCTCGTCCCGGCCGTCCTGCGGGCCGCCGCCGAAGCCGACCTGCCCGCCCCCGCCCTCCTTCGCGACCTCCCCCACCCCACCCTGATCCTCACCTGGCCCACCGACCCCATCCACCCCGCGACCACCGCCCACACCCTCGCCACCCACCTCCCCCACGCCCACCTGCACCCCGCCGAAACCCTCGCAGACATCAGAACCTGGGGCCGAACGGCAGCGGCCTTCCTGGCGGCGCCCGCGGGGTGACTACTGGATGCGGAGCTGACGGTCCCCGAAGTCGGCCACCAGCCGGAGCTGCCCGCCGAGCGCCTCGACGTACTCGCGGAGCGTCCCGAGAGAGGTGCCTTCGAGATCGCCGCGCTCCAGCCGGGACACGTTCGGCTGGGTGACACCGATCAGCTCCGCGACCTCGGTCTGGGTCAGGTCCTGCTCCCGCCGGATCTCGGCGAGACGGTACGCGCGTACCTCCGCGTCGAGCTTGGCGCGGTGCACTGCCACCCTGTCCTCGTCCGTGACGACCTGGGCCCGGACGTCCTGCCAAGATCTGGCCATTGCTACTCGCCCTCCTTGAGCGCGTCGAGGTGCCGGTCGAATCGGGCATCCGCGATAGGGATGTTCTTGTCGTACCACAGGTTCCACTGTCCGGATTTGTCGCCGGCCACGAGCAGGATCGCTTCCCGCTCCGGATCGAACGCGAACAGGATGCGGATCTCGCGCTCCCCGCCGGCCCGGGGGCGGAGCTCCTTCATGTTGTGGTGTCTGGACTGCTTGATCCGGTCGACAATCGGCCGCCCGAGCGCCGGGCCTTCGTCCGCCAGTATGTCGATGGCCGCGGCGACCTGATCGGCCGCCTCGGGCTCGCTCTCGCTCAGCCGGACGAACCAGGCGTCGACAGCTTCATGCAGTGAGACTTCCCATGTCACGCCGGAATTATGCGGTTCGGGTTATATGCGCTGCAAGTTATATTCGCGCCGGTCTGAGGCGGGGGTGTCAGGCGTCGTCGCGGGTGGTGTGGTGGGCCGTGGAGCCGTGGCGGTGTTTGCGGATGAGGAGTTGGGCGGGGATGCGGGTGCGGAGGTCGGCGACGTGGCTGACGATGCCGACGGCGCGGTCGCGTTCGCGGAGGGAGTCGAGGACGTCCATGACTTCTTCGAGGGTGTTCTCGTCGAGGGTGCCGAAGCCCTCGTCGATGAAGAGGGTGTCCAGGGGCATGCCGCCGGCCTCGTCGGTGACGACGTCGGCGAGGCCGAGGGCGAGGGCGAGGGAGGCGAAGAAGGACTCGCCGCCGGAGAGGGTGGCGGTGTCGCGTTCGCGGCCGGTCCAGGCGTCGACGACGTGGAGGGAGAGGCCGGAGCGCTTGTTGCCGGAGACCAGGCCGTCGCTGTGGACCAGGGTGTAGCGGCCGCCGGACATCTTCAGCAGGCGGTGGCTGGCCGCGGCGGCGACCTGCTCCAGACGGGCGGCCAGGACGTACGACTCCAGGCGCATCCGCAGGGCGTTCTCGGCGGGCGCGCCCGCGAGCAGGGCGGCCAGGCGGCTGATCCGGGCGTACGCGTCGAGGACGGGGGCGAAGTCGTCGGCGAGGGCGGTCAGGGCCCGGGAGATCCGGGCGAGCGCCGCCACCCGGTCGCCGGCGGTGCGGTGCGCGGTGTCGGCGGCGCGCAGGACGGCGGTGGCGCGCTCCTCCGCGGCGTGCGCGGACTCCGGGTCCGCGGGCGGGAGTTCGGCGGCCGCGCGGAGCTCCGGGTCGGCGAGGCGGGCGGCGGCCTGCTCCAGCGCGGCGTCGAGCTGCTCGAAGTGCCGCTGAAGGGAGTCGAGCCGGTGGGCGGGGAGTTCGGCGGCGGCGAGCGTCGGCAGGTCGGCGAAGCCCGCGTCGGCGGCGGCGCGTTCCAGGGCGTCGGTGGCCTCGGCGAGGCGGGCGGTGGTCTCGGCGCCGGTGCGGGCCGAGCTCAGCACGTCGGCGACGGCCGACGCCAGGGCGTCCACGGCCGCGGCGCGGGAGGCGATCGACGGGGCGTCGCCCCGGGCCGCCGCGATCCGGCCGGTCAGGGCGTCGAGTTCGACGGCGACGGTGCCCAGCCGGTCGGCGAGGACGGCGCCGCGCTCGCCCGCCCGGCGGAGTCGTTCGTGGCGGGCCCTGCGTTCCTGTTCCAGCCGTTCCACCTGCTGGCCGAGCGGAAGCAGTCGCTCCGCGGTGTGCAGCGCCATGCGCCGGTCGGCCGTCAACTCGTCGAGTTCGGCGGTGAGTTCGGCGACCGAGCGACCTGCCGAGGCGGTCTCGGCGGCTGCGGCGTCCACCCGCAGCGCACTCAACCTGTGCTTGGCTGCGTCGAGTTCGGCCTCCGCCGCGTGCTGGGCGGCGCGGGCGCGCTGCTCGTCGGCGGCCGTGACCTGGTCGGCGGACGGGCGGGCCGGGGCCGGGTGCTCGGGCGAGCCGCACACCCGGCAGGGCTCGCCGTCGGCCAGTTGCGCGGCCAACTCGGCGGCCATGCCGACGAGTCGGCGCTCCTGGAGGTCGAGGGTGCGGGCCCGGGCGGCCAGTGCGGTCTCGGTGAGGGCCAGGACCTCGGCCTCGGCGGCGGACAGCGCGGACCGCAGCGCCCGGTGCCGCCGGGCGGCGTCCTGACGGAACGTCAACTCGCCGTGCCGGGCGTCGAGCCGGGTGAGCAGCGCGTGCGCGTCGCGGGCCGCGTCGAGCTCGACGTGCAGCTGCTTCAGCTGGTCGTCGTAGCCCGCCAGCCAGTCCTGCGACTCCTCCGCCAGGTCGTCCGCCCGCTTCTGCTCGGCGGCCAACTCGGCGCGCTCGACCAGCAGTCGGGACTGTCGCTCCTCGTCCGCACGGGCCTCCGCCAGGCGGGTCGCCTCGGTGCGCAGCGCGCGCTCCGCGGCGGCCGGCGGGAGGTCGCCGAGCAGCCGGGCGGCCCACGGTGCGGCGGACCGGGCGGCGAGCTCGGCCGTGTGCGCGGACTCGGCGGCGGCCGCCGCGGTGTGCGCGGCCAGCGCGCCCCGGTGCAGGGCGCGCAGCGGGGCCAGCGCCCCGGCGGCCAGCGCCAGCCGAAGTCGGCTCCGGTCGTCCGCCGACTCGTCGAATTCGGCGGTGAGTTCGACCTGTGCGGCGAGCGCGGAGCGGTGCCGCTGCTGACGGTCCGCCAGGGTGCGCTGCGCGTCCAGGCGGGCGCGGGCCCCGGTGCGGGCGGACTCGGCGGCCTCCAGAGCGAGCGCCGTCGCGGTGACGCGCTCGGCGGCCGTGCCGCGCAGCATCGCCGCCCAGGCCAGCACGTCCTCGGCCGAGGCGTGCTCGTCGGGCCGGTGCGCCGCAGCGTCCCCGGCGAGCGGGCCGGCCGCCTCCTCGGCACGCGCCGCCAGGTCGCGCAGCTTCTGCCGCCCGGCCTGCACCTCGTGCTCCTGGCGCAGCCGGCGCTCCGCCGTCCACCGCTCCAACTGCTCGAACCGGCCGGTGTCGAACAACTTGCCGAGCAGGTCGGCGCGTTGCCGGGAGTCCGCACGCAGGAACCGGGCGAAGTCGCCCTGCGGCAGCAGCACCACCTGGCAGAACTGGTCCCGGCTCATGCCGAGCAGCCGCGTCAGCTCCTCGCCGGCCTCCTGGTGCGAGCGGCTCACCGCGGCCCAGCCCGGCTCGCCCTCGCCGGCGTCCGCGACCCACTCGCGCAGCAGCGTCTGCGCCTTGTCCTGGGTGAAGCCCGACCCGCGCTTCTTCGGCCGCAGCTGCTCCGGGCTGCGGGTGATCTCCAGCCGCCGCCCGCCGAGCGTCGCCTCCAGCACCACCTCGGTGCGCCGTGCCTGGTCGGCGTGGTCGCTGCGCACGCCGTTGCTCCTGCGCGAGCCCGGCAGTTCGCCGTACAGCGCGTAGCAGACCGCGTCCAGCACACTGCTCTTGCCCGCGCCGGTCGCCCCGCGCAGCAGGAACAGCCCGGACGCGGTGAGCCGGTCGAAGTCGATCCGCTCGGTCGACGCGAACGGGCCGAACGCGGTGACGGTGAGCTGGTGCAGCCTCATCGGGAGGCCTCCTTCAGGAAGTTCATCGGCCGTTCTCCTCGGCCCGGTCGGCGGCCGTGCGGCGCACCGCCTCCAGGCCCTCCAGCAGCCAGGACTGCTCGGCGCCGTCCAACTCCCGCCCCGGGCGGACATGGGCGACGAAGCCCTCCACCACCTCCCGGTCGCTGCGCCCGCTGACCCGCTGCGCGTACGACCGGGCCTCGGCCTGCTCGCCGCCCTCGGGGTCGAACAGCAGTTGCAGGGTGTGCGGGAAGCGGGCCCGCAGCCGCTCCATCGGGTCGACCGGGCGGACCGGGTCGGTCAGCGTGGCCTGCACCCAGGCGCCCTCGGCCCACTCGTGCCGCTCGCCGGCGAGCAGGTCGTCCAGCCGGCCGCGCAGCCGGGCCAGCGGGCGCGGCACCGGGCAGGGGATCCGGGTGGCCTCGACGGCGCCCGCGGCGTCCAGGTCGACCAGCCACATCGACTTGCGGTGGTCCGTCTCGGAGAACGAGTACGCGAGCGGCGAGCCCGAGTAGCGCAGGTGCGGGGCGAGGGTCTGGCAGCCGTGCAGGTGCCCGAGCGCCACGTAGTGCACCCCGTCGAACACCCCGGCGGGCACCGACTGCACGCCGCCCACCGCGATGTCCCGCTCGCTGTCGCTCGGCGCGCCGCCCGTCACGAACGCGTGCGCCAGCACCACGGCCCGGGTGCCCGCCGGACGGCCCGCGAGGTCCGCCCGGACGGCGTCCATCGCCGCCGCCAGCACCTGCTCGTGGCCGCCCTTGGCCAGGCCGAGGCGCTCCCGCACCAGCGCCGGCTCCAGGTACGGCAGCCCGTACACCGCGACCGGCCCGTGCCCGTCGGCCAGCAGCACCGGCTCGGCGAGCGCGCCCGGATCGGTGCGCAGGTGTATGCCGGCCCGCTCGATCAGGCGGGAGCCGACGCCGAGCCGGCGCGCCGAATCGTGGTTGCCGCTGATGAAGACCGTCGGGATGCCCGCCTCGGCCAGCCGCCACAGCACGTCGTCGAAGAGCGCGACGGCCTCCAGCCCGGGCAGCGCGCGGTCGTACACGTCACCCGCCACCAGTACGGCGTCCACCCGCTCGGCGACCGCGGTGGCCACCAGGTGGTCGAGGAACGCGCGCTGCGCCTCGTGCAGGTTCTCGCGGTGGAACGAACGGCCCAGGTGCCAGTCCGAGGTGTGCAGCAGCCTCACGCCGAAGCTCCCCGCAGCATGTCCGTCACTCCTCGTCGCTTTCATGTGGTTCGCGGCCGGTACCGAGTATCACAGGTACGGGTGACAGGCCGGGTCCGGAGTGGTGGAAGGGGCGGGTGGGAGAGCGGGGGCGCTGACCCGGGTGGCGGCCGGGACTGTTCATCGGTCGGGTGTTCGGGGAAGATCATCAGGTGGCGAGGGTGGCCGCCCGGAGTGCGGAGGGAGCGGTATGGGCATCGAGTACAGCCCGGAGATCTCCGAACTGCTCGGGCGGGTCCGGCGCCGGCCGAACGCCGGCTGGCCCTGGCACCCGGGGGAGCCGGTGCCGGACGGGCTGCCGGTGAAGCAGTCCTGGGGCTGGCTGTTCGCCCCCGACGGCCGGGTGCTCACGCTGGTCAACCCGCGCGACGGCGTGGTCGGCCTCCCGGGCGGCTCGCTGGAGGCGGAGGACGCGGGCGACCCGGGCGCCGCGCTGGCCCGCGAGGCGGGCGAGGAGGCGCAGGCGCTGATCGGCCCGCCGGTCTACCTCGGCTACCTGTACGACCGGGTCGGCTCGGCGAACAACGGGCACGAGTGCGCCCGGGTCCGGATGGCCGCGGCGCTGCACGGCGTCGGCCCGTCCGCCCCCGACCCGGCGTCGGGCCGCCACTACCGGCGGCTGCTGGTCGCCCCGGGCCTGGCCGTCGAACTCCTCGGCTGGGGCACGACCGGCCTCCAGCAGGCCCGCGCGGCGGTGACGGCGGCGGCCGCCCTGCTGGGGGTGCCGGCGGTGGCCGACGAGACGATCGAGGAGCTGCCGGTCGAGGGCTGCCGGCTGCGCTGAGCCCCGCTCGGCCCGGCCCGGATGTCGACCGCCCGGCGGAGGGGGGCGCGCCGCGCCGACGCCGTGCGGCGGCCGATCCGCCGACGCCCGTGTCCGCCCCGCCCGGCGCGAAGTGGGCGGGTCGAGTAAGGAATTGGTCAACTGCCTGCCGCCGCCGCCGTCGAGCTCGGGTCGGCGCGGGGGGTGATCGGTAAAGAGGACGGTTCAACTTGTTCCGATACCAATAGAGTTGTCGAATTCGTGGCTACCATCCGCGATATGACGAATATTCAGGAACTCGACGCCCGCGCGCTGAAGGTCACCCTGGCGGTGGTCGAGCAGGTCGCCGCCGACCGGCTCGACCTGCCAACACCGTGCGGGGCATGGACACTTGGGCAGTTGCTCGGCCACATGGCGGGACAGAACCACGGCTTCGCCACCGCGGCGGGGGGTGAGCCGCACGGGGCGGAGGCCTGGCGGGACCGCGCCGTCGGGGCGGATCCGGCCGGGGTGTTCGCCGCGTCGGCGGCGGCCGTCACGGGTGCGTTCGGTGAAGACGGTGTGCTCGAACGGGAGTTCTGGCTTCCGGAGGTGCGCGGCGGGCAGTGGTTCCCGGCGGCGCAGGCGGTCGGCTTCCATCTGGTGGACTACGTGGTGCACGGGTGGGACGTCGCCGCCTCGCTCGGGGTCGGGATCGAGTTCGACCCGGAAGTGCTGGCGGCCGCACTGGTGGTCGCCGAGGAGGTTCCCACGGGGGCCGTCCGCGAGCGGGAGGGGTCCGCGTTCGCGCCCGCGCTGGAGGCGCCCGCCGGGGCCGGCGCGCTGGACCGGATCCTGCTGGTGCTCGGCCGGGACCCGAACTGGGCGGCCGACTGACGTCGTGGTGACCGTTGGGCGGTACCGGCCGTTCGGAATCCGGCACTTGGCGCTCCTGCGCCGGGCGTGCGATATGCCCGGGGCGGGGGCGTTTCGTCTGCTTCGCGCCGTTCGGGTGCTCCGGACGCCGCCCTGGGGCGGGTGTGACTGGAGTGCAGCGCGAGCACAGCGCGTCACGCCCTCGTCGCTTTCGGAAGCGGGGCGAAAGTTGACGGTGCGTCAGGTGAAAATTCGGGCGACCGGGCGTTCGGAAGGCGATTGGCGGGATCTTCGCAGCCCAGGTCAGGAGTAAGTCTCCGCGCGTAGCGAAACGTGGATGGCCATTGGATGAGAGTTCGTCAAATTCTTTGGCATGACCGCTTCCTCCCGAGGCTACTGGCTGGTATCTCTATGTGGCCTGCGTCACCCAATGGAGGAACCATGACCAGAGTCCGTGCCATTTCCGTCGCCCTCACCGCGGCGGTCCTGTCCATCACCACCCTCGCCGCCGCCACCCAGGCGAGCGCGGCGGGCGTCAACTACGCGGCGCTCGGCGACTCGTACTCGGCCGGCGTCGGCTCCGGCAGCTACACCAGCGAGAGCGGGAGCTGCAGCCGCAGCACCAACGCCTACCCGTACCTGTGGAAGAACGCCCACGCCCCGTCCTCGTTCTCGTTCGTCGCCTGCTCGGGCGCGACGACCGACGACGTGCTCGCCAACCAGATGGGCGCGCTGAGCTCCTCGACCACCCTGGTGTCGCTCACCATCGGCGGCAACGACGCGGGCTTCGCGTCGACCATGCAGACCTGTGTGCTGAGCAGCGACAGCTCCTGCCTGAGCGCCGTGAACACGGCGAAGAGCTACGCCAACAACACGCTGCCGGGCAAGCTCACCAACCTGTACGCGAAGATCAAGGCCAAGGCGCCCAACGCGAAGGTGGTGGTGCTGGGTTACCCGCACCTGTACCAGGTGCCGGGCAACTGCATCGTCGGCATCTCGGACACCAAGCGGACCGCGATCAACAGTGCGGCGGACACCCTGGACACGGTGATCTCCAAGCAGGTGGCGGCGGCCGGCTTCACCTTCAAGGACGTCCGGACGATCTTCTCCGGCCACGAGATCTGCGGCTCGTCCTCGCAGTGGCTGAACAGCACCACGCTGCCGATCAGCGACAGCTACCACCCGAACTCCTCGGGCCAGGCGTACGGCTACCTGCCGTCGTTCTCCGCGGGCGTCTGATCCCCGGAGCGCGTTGAGACGTCCGTGACGGGCGGACGAGCCGGTGGCCGGGCCAATGGGAGTGGCCCGGCCACCGGTGTTCGTGGGCCGTCACGGACTGACGACGATACGTCAGCTTATTTCGGCGGCGCCGCCGGTGCAGGCGGTCAGCGCAGGTAGTCGGTGAGCGCCGCGGGCTTCAGGCCAGCCGCGGCGGCCGCGTCGAGGGCGCGTTGCAGGTCGCTCGCCAGGGTGTCGGTGAAGTGCATGATGATCACGTCGCCGGGCTGCAGCGGCCCGCCGTGGTAGACGTTCGCGGCGCCGGAGGTGAAGTCGGCGGTGGCGGTCAGCAGGTACTTGATGCCGCAGTTCGCGGCGGCCTGCTGGGTGTTGGCGTCGAAGGTGAAGTACGGCGGCCGCAGGATGGTCGGCGTGGTGCCGTAGCGGGCGGCGACCGCGTCACGGGCGTCGCAGATCTCGGCCTGCTGCTCGGCGGGCGACAGCGTGGTCAGGTCGCGGTGCGAGACGGTGTGGTCCTGGATCGACGACCCGGGCGCCGCGGTGACCCTGCTGAAGTAGTCCGGCTCGAAGCCCTCCGGCATGGGTAGCGGGAACGCGGTGATCGGCAGCTTGCGGTCGGCGATCAGCTGCGCGGCCTCGGGGGTGCGGAACCAACCGTCGTCGACGGTCAGGAAGACCACCTTGTCGGTGGTCGGCGCGTTCCAGGTGGCGTACGCGGGAGCGGGGGTGTCGCCGGTGACGCTGACGTCGTCCACCGAGATCGGGCCCTGGCCGTACCAGCCGTGCACGTACAGCTGGACGGAGGTGGCGTTCGCGCCGGTGGTGAAGGTGGTGGACAGCTGCTGCCAGCCGCCGCCGGTGGAGGCCGTCCAGGCCGGCGGGACGTCGTGGCCGGTGCCGGTGGCGCCGATGAACGCGTAACTGCCCTTCACCCAGGCCCGGTACGTGTAGCTGGTGTTGGGGCGCACCGCGAGGGTCTGGGTGCACTGGCCGGTGGAGTCGGCGGAGGCCGGGGTGACGGTCAGCGCGGAGCCGCCGGTGTGGGCGACGGCGGTGGTGACGGCGCCCTCGCCGTCGGCGCAGTGCCAGCCGGGGATCGAGCCCCAGTCGGCGAGCGGCAGGGCGGGGATCTCGAAGCCCGGGTTGGTGGCCAGGTTGACCGCGGGGGCGTCGGCAGCTGCGGCAGGGCCTTCGGCGTGGGCGGCCGGGGCGGTGGCGAGCGCGGCCAGCACGGTGGCTGCGGCGGCCGCCGCGAGACGGCGACGTGCGGAACTGAGCACGGATCAACTCCAGTGTGGGGGACGAGAGAAGACGTGACTCCCGGAGGGGGCGGGGGTCGGATCCGGCCATGCCGCACCGGGCCAGGCCACACACAATGGACTGGACCAATCCCGGCGGTCAAGGGGTTCTGGCCGAGATCCGTCAACCGGAGTGACGGACCGTCAGATTCCGTCGCGGGGAAGTCAGCCCGCGTACAGCTCCTCGATGTCCTGCGCGTAGCGCTCCGCCACCGCCGCCCGGCGGATCTTCAGCGACGGCGTCAGCAGGCCCTCTTCCAGGGTGAACTCGCGCGGCAGCAGCCGAAAGGCGCGGATCGACTCGGCGCGCGAGACGGTGGTGTTGGCCGCCGCCACGGCCCGCTGCACCTCCTGGTGCAGCTCGTGGTCGGTCAGGGTCTGCCGGACGTCCGCCTGAGGTCGGCCGCGGGCCTTGAGCCAGTGCGCGAGGGCCACCGGGTCCAGGGTGATCAACGCGCCCAGGTACGGCCGGTTGTCGCCCACCACCAGGCACTGGGCGATCAGCGGATGGGCCCGGACCCGCTCCTCCAGGATCGCGGGCGCCAGGTTCTTCCCGCTGGAGGTGACGATCACCTCCTTCTTGCGGCCGGTCAGCGTCAAGTAGCCGTCCTCGTCCAGCGATCCGAGGTCGCCGGTGGCCAACCAGCCCCGGTGCAGGGCCTCCTGGGAGCAGCGCGGGTGGTTGAGGTAGCCGGAGAACACGCCCGGGCCGCGCACCCACACCTCGCCGTCCTCGGCTATCGCCACCGACGCGCCGGGCACCGGGCGGCCCACGGTGCCGAACCTGGGCCGGTCCGGGGGATTGGCGGTGATCGCGGCGGACGTCTCGGTCAGGCCGTAGCCCTCGTACACCGTCATGCCCGCGCCCGCGAAGAACAGCGCCAACTCCCGCCCCAGCATGGACCCGCCGGACATCACCGAGCGCACCCGGCCGCCGAGCACCGCCCGCACCCGCTGGTACACCAGGCGCTCGTACGCGGCGTGCCGCACCCGCAGCGCGGGGGACGGGCCGGGGCCCCTGCGGTTCGCCCGGCGCTCCCAGGCGGCCGCCCACTCGATCGCCACCTGCTCGGCCTGCACGAAGGTCTCCAGCCGGCCGGACGCCTCGGCGGCCTCCCGGGCCCGGCGGTGGATCTTCTCGAAGATGTACGGCACCGCGTGCAGGAAGGTCGGCCGGAACGCCGCCAGGGCCGGCAGCAGGCTGTCCGCGGACAGCTTGGCGTGGTGGCCGATCCGGATGCCGCCGCGCAGCGCCGCGACCTGCGTCAGCCGCCCGTACACGTGCGCCAGCGGCAGGAACAGCAGCGTCGCGGGCTGGTCGCCGCCGGTGTCGCCGAACACCTCCGCCCAGCCCTCCAGCACCGAGTCCGCCACCGCCGCGAAGTTGCCGTGGGTCAGCAGACAGCCCTTCGGGCGGCCCGTGGTGCCGGAGGTGTAGATGACGCTGGCCAGCGAATCCGGGGTCACGCCGACCCGCTGACGGTGCACCAGGGCGTCCGGCACCCCCAGCCCGTCCGCCGTCAGCTGCTCCACGCAGCCCCGGTCCAGCTGCCAGATGCCGGTCAGCTCGGGCAGCGCGTCGCAGACCGCGCCGATCGTCATCGCCTGGTCCTCGTCCTCGACCACGCAGGCCACCGCCGAGGTCTCGGCCAGGATCCAGCGGACCTGCTCGGCCGCCGCGGTCGGGTACACCGGCACCGGTATCGCCCCGATCGACCAGAGCGCGTAGTCGAACAGCGTCCACTCGTAGCGGGTGGAGGACATCACCGCGACCCGGTCGCCGTAGCGCACCCCGCGGGTGAGCAGACCCCGCGCCAGGGCCAGCACCTCGTCGCGGAACCGAACGGCCGTCACCGGCCGCCAGGCGCCGTCCTCCCAGCGGGACAACTGCACCAGGCGCGGCTCGCGCTCGGCACGGTCGAACACCGAGTCGGCCAGCCCGCCGGTCACGGCCGTGCTGCCGAGCACGGGGCTGCTGATCTCCCGCACGGTACCCCCGTTCCGCCGATCCGCGCCCCGGCTCGCACGGCCGGCGGGCGGTACCTGGCGAAGCTACCCGATCGGCGCGGAACTGCCCAGAGTCACCGCCCGGCGACACCCCGCACCGGGCACAGTGCCGCAGGTCGGGGCGGTGGAGACCGGTGGCGAGGAAATTAAAGGACGATCCGGACACCACACGATCACGATGCAAATTCACCCTACGAACGGAAGGTCAGGAAGTAGTAGGCTCGCGGCTCCCGACCCCTCAGTGCCCACGACTGCCCACCCCGGCCCACCCCCCGCCCCCGGCCGACTCGCGCCCGGCGACCCACACCGACCGAGGACCACCAGAGGACCCCCATGCGCCTGCGCCGCAGCTCGATCCGCGCGAGGATCATCGCGCTGCTCCTGGTGCCCATCGCGGCGCTCAGCTGCCTGTGGGGCTACTCGACACTGGTCACCACCGGCAACGTGTGGAGCCAGCTCGACCTCAGCGCCACCTACGAGGCCTTCGGCAACCCCGCCGACCAGTACGCCGGCGACCTGCGCGACGAACGCGCCGCCGCGGCGCTGCGCCTGGCCGACCCCGGCAACAAGGCCTACGCCGACTCGTACCTGAAGTCCCAGACCGTCACCGACCGGGACCTGCAACTGCTCCGCTACCAGAGCACCAGCCGCGACGCCGGCAAGCTCAACGGCGACCAGCGCTCCCGGCTCCAGGACATCATCACGGTCGCCGACCAACTCGCGGCCATCCGCAGCCAGATCGGCCAGCAGCGGACCAACTGGGAAGGCGCGCTGCAGGACTACAGCGACCTGATCGGCCCGGTCTTCGCCTTCCGGTCCTCCTTCGTCGCCAAGGAGAGCGGCGAACTGCCCCGCCAGGGCACCATCCTGGTCGAACTCACCCGGGCCACCGACTACCTGGCCCAGGAGACCGCCGCGATGCGCGCCCTGCGGGCCGGCAGCGCGGCCGCCGCAGCCGACAGCCACAAGCAGCAGGCCGCCCTGGACGCCATGCACGCCCAGCAGACCCTGTTCCGGGTGTACGTCGCCGAACTCGACCAGCAGGACCGCGCCGACTACACCGAACTGCGCTCCGGCGTGGCCTGGAGCGCCCTCGCCACCGCCGAACACGGCTTCGACGACGCCGCCGACCGGTCCCTCGAAGTCCGCGGCGGCCCCGTCGACTCCTGGGGCGAGAACTCCGACAAGGTGCTCGCCGACCTCGACGCCATCAACACCCGGCTGGCCGCCAAGATCGGCGACCAGGCGCACGCCTACGCCGTCAACTCCCTGCTGCGCGGCGGCGTCGCCGGCCTGGTCGGCCTGGTCGCCGTGGTGCTGTCCGTCCTGGTCTCCTACCGCATCGGCCGCCGCCTGGTGCGCGAACTCGTCGGCCTGCGCAACGCCGCCGCCGAGCTGTCCACCACCCGGCTGCCCTCCGTGATGCTCCGGCTGCGCCGCGGCGAGGCCGTCGACGTGGTCGGCGAGGTGCCCCAACTGGAGTTCGGCGCGGGGGAGATCGGCCAGGTCGGCCGGGCCTTCAACGAGGTGCAGCGGGTCGCCGTCGAGGCCGCCGTCGAACAGGCCGACCTGCGCCGCGGCGTCTCCGCGGTCTTCGTCAACCTGGCCCGCCGCTCCCAGGTGCTGCTGCACCGTCAGCTCACCCTGCTGGACACCATGGAGCGCCGCACCGAGAACCCCCGCGAGCTGGAGGACCTGTTCCGGCTCGACCACCTCACCACCCGCATGCGCCGGCACGCCGAGGGCCTGATCATCCTCTCCGGCGGCTCGCCCGGCCGCGCCTGGCGCAAGCCGGTCCGGATGGTCGACGTGGTGCGCGCCGCCGTCGGCGAGGTCGAGGACTACGCCCGGGTCATCGTCCGGCCGTTCCCCGGCACCGGACTGCTCGGCTCCGCGGTCGCCGACGTCACCCACCTGATCGCCGAACTGGTCGAGAACGCCACGGTGTTCTCCCCGCCGCAGACCCAGGTCACCGTCCAGGGCGAGGTGGTCGCGCACGGCTTCTGCCTGGAGATCGACGACCGCGGCCTCGGCCTGAACGAGCAGCACCTCGCCGAGGTCAACCAACGCCTCGCCGTGGAGCAGGAGTTCGACCTCGCCGACACCGACCGCCTGGGCCTGTTCGTGGTCTCCCGGCTGGCCCGCCGGCACGGCATCCGGGTCCACCTGCGGCCGTCGCCGTACGGCGGCACCTCCGCCGTGGTGCTGATCCCGCGCGAACTCCTCGCCGACACCGCCGAGATGGCCCCCGACGGGGCCCGCCCCGCCGTCGACGACGCCACCCACCGGCGGGCCCCCGGCGCCGCCCAGCCCGGCCGGGCGCACGCCGCCCCCGCCAAGCCGCTCGGCGGACCGCGGCCGTCCGCGCCCGACCCGTCCGGCAAGCCCGGCGGCCTGCCGCGCCGCCGAACTCCCGGACAGGCGGCCGAACCTGACGCCGCATCGGGCACCGGACGGCACCGCAGGACCGGGAGCGCCGAGCCCGCGGCCGCGGTGCCGGCTCCCGCCGCCGTTCCCGCGCTGCCGGCCGGCAGTGGCGCGGCCCCCGCGACGCCGGGCGCGCCCGACGGGGCCGGCCCGCCGCTGGTGCCGGTGGCCGGAGGGCTGCTGCCGCGCCGGGTCCGGCAGGCCAACCTGGCGCCCCAACTCCGGTCCGCCACCGGCCAGGAGAGCCCCGAACCGGCCCGCGAGCGCAGCCCCGAGGAGGCCCGCTCCGCGTTCGCCTCCTTCCAGCGCGGCTTCGCCCGCGGTCGCGGCGACCGGCTTCAGCCCGCCTCGCTGACCGTCGTCCGCTCCGAGCCCGGCCCGGCCGGCGGCGACGCGGACCGCTCCCCGTCCGCTCCCGGCCGGCCGGATGCGCCGGTCGTGCCGCAGCCCGGCCGCCCGCCCCGGCTGCGGGTGGCGCTGCCCTCCGCGCCGGTGCCGCCCGCGCTGCCGGCCGCCCCTGTCCGTTCCGTCCCCCCGGCGCACCTGTCGCCGGACGCACCGCCCGCACCAGCAGAAGGAACCGAATCATGACCGCAACCACACCGCCGTCCGGGGACCTCGACTGGCTCCTCAACGACTTGGTCGGCCGCGTCGCGACCCTTCGGCACGCGGTGATCCTGTCCAGCGACGGCCTCGCCACCGGCGTCTCCAGCGGCCTCGGCCGGGAGGACGCCGAGCACCTGGCCGCCGTCGCGGCCGGCTTCCACAGCCTCGCCAAGGGCGCCGGCCGGCACTTCCAGGTCGGCGGCGTCCGGCAGACCATGGTCGAACTGGACGAGGCCTTCCTGTTCATCACCGCCGCCGGCGACGGCAGCTGTCTGGCCGTGCTCAGCGACGCCGAATCCGATGTGGGCCAAATCGCCTATGAGATGGCACTGTTGGTGAAGCGCGTCGGCGAGCACCTGGCCGCCGAGCCGAGGACCGAGACCACTCCGCCCGGGAGATGACCGACTGATGAGCGAGCCCGAGCCGACCGAGCCGACCGAGGCCACCGCCCCGGCCGGCCTCAGCGGTGAGATCGCGGACGAGGCGTCGGCCGACATACCGTCGGTCGACCTGTTCGCGCCCCGCACGCCGGTGGACGACCGCTGGTTCGACGACGACGCCGGCCCGATGGTCCGGCTGTTCTCGATGACCAGAGGGCGCGCCCGGCCGGTCGACGACGGCCTGTTCGACCTGATCTCGCTGGTCACCGCCGCCGGGCAGGCCCTCGCCCCCGGCGGCGTCCCCACCGATCTGCCGCTCGGCCCCGAGCACCACGCGATCCTTCAGCTCTGCCGCGAAGAACCCCTGAGCGTCGCCGAGTTGGGCTCCTACACCGATCTTCCGGTGAGCGTGGTGCGGGTCCTGCTCGGCGACCTCCACGACGCCGAGCTGATCAGCGTCACCCGCCCCTTCCAGCTCGCCCAGCAACCGGACGAGCGCCTGCTGCGAGACGTGATCAATGGCCTCCGTGCACTCTGACGCCCCGTCGACCTCCACCGCCCGCAGAGCCCCCTGGGGCGCCAGCGCGGTCAAGATCCTGATCGCCGGCGGCTTCGGCGCGGGCAAGACCACCCTGGTCGGCGCGGTCAGCGAGATCCGGCCACTGCGCACCGAGGAGACGCTCAGCGAACGCGGCCGGCCGGTCGACGACACCGCCGGCGTCGAGGCGAAGCGCACCACCACCGTCGCGATGGACTTCGGCCGCATCGACCTGCGGCCCGGCCTCGCCCTCTACCTGTTCGGCACGCCCGGCCAGGACCGCTTCTGGTTCGTCTGGGACGAACTCGCCCGCGGCGCCCTCGGCGCGGTCGTGCTCGCCGACACCCGGCGGCTCGCCGACTCCTTCCCCTCCGTCGACTACTTCGAGCAGCGCGACATCCCGTTCGTGGTCGCCGTCAACTGCTTCGAGGGCACCGAGGCGTACGCGCCGGAGGACGTCCGCGCCGCACTCGACCTGCCCGCGGCGGTGCCGGTGCTGCTGTGCGACGCGCGCCGCCGCGAGGACGGCAAGGAACTGCTGGTCCGGCTGGTCGAGCACGCCGCCGAGCAGATCGGAATACGACTGTAGTACCGGTGGTGTCGTCGCAGGTCAGAGCTTCACTGTCCGAATAGTGAGCCGATTCCGTCTCGCTGTGCAGACCGGTGGGTGCAGTGGGTTGCCTTCCGGGCACTTCGCGTGGAAGTCTCGTACTCGTGCCCGCCGTTCGGTGCGGGCTCCTGACACACTCCCGGGGAGGGGACGCGCCATGGCCGCAACGGCCCGCATCGCCGCCCTCCCCGCGCTCCCCGTGCTGACCGTGCGCCG
This sequence comes from Kitasatospora sp. NPDC092948, assembly GCF_044754805.1. NCBI lineage: Bacteria > Bacillati > Actinomycetota > Actinomycetes > Kitasatosporales > Streptomycetaceae > Kitasatospora > Kitasatospora sp. NPDC092948. The sequence goes on from NZ_JBIVPU010000001.1 coordinate 881,961, forward strand.
GTACATCGACCACGGGCTGATCTACAGCGCCTGCTGTCGCTGACCGGTCGCCGCCAACCCGTCCTGCGAAGGGCCGGTGGCGGCTTTCGCGTGCCCCGAACGATCCCGCCGCGCTCCGGAGAGCCGTCCGTGCATCCTCGCACCCTCCTCGAACCGTTCTGGCCCTCGCGCCAGGCCCACCACTTCGACCAGACCTGTCGGCGCGCACCCCGCGCCTCCCGCCCATCGCACTGACCGACCGTCAGCGACGGTGCGCCGGAAGCGCAGACGACGACCACCCACCGACCGTCACGCGCGAAAGAGCCCCCGAATGTCCTACGCCGCCACCGCGACCCCGCACCTGCGAGCGGTCCGCACCCTGCCCAACCATCCCCTGCCGAACCACCCCCTCGACGCCGAGCACCGCCGGGTCGCCCCGATGACCCGGCCCGCGCCCGCCATCGCCCCCGAGAGCCTGCTGGCCGGCCTCCAGGACGGCGCGGCCGTCGTGGCCGCACTGCCGCAATCCGTGCTTCCGCAGGGCCTGTTGACGCAGCTCGGGGCCCACGCGAACGCGCCGCTGGTCGGCTACCTGGTGCTGGTGCCCGCCGAGAAGGTCGCGCCGGCCCCGGTCCCGGCTCCCGCGCCCGCCCCGGTGCGCTCGTTCACCCGCCCCGCCGAGACCGGCATCTCCGTCGACCTCGACCGCCGCAACGCGTACGTCGACGGCGCGCTCCTCGACCTCACCTACCTCGAGTTCGAGCTGCTCGCCCACCTCACCGAGCACCCGCACCGCGTCCACACCCGCGACCAACTCGTCCACACCGTCTGGGGCTACGGCCACGTGGGCGACGGCCGCACCGTCGACGTCCACGTCGCCCGGCTGCGCCGCAAGCTCGGCGCCGCCTACCGCGACACCATCGTCACCGTCCGCCGGGTCGGCTACAAGTACGCGCCGGTGGCCTGACGGACCGTCCGAAAAGTGCGGGCCGGCGGCCCTTCCGGGCCTGTGCGCCGGTGGCCTGACGGGCCCTCCGATCGCGCCTCGGGACGCTGTGCCGTTCCGGGGCGCGACGGATGTCACCGGTCGGGGCCGGTGAAGACGATGCGGTTGCCGTCCGGGTCGGTGATGGGCAGGATGCGGAAGCGACTGGCCTCCTGGACGCCGCCGTGGTCGACGCCTGCGCGGATGAGCCGGGCGAGGCGGTCGTCGAGGTCGGACTCGGCCAGGACCACGGTCGAGTGCCCGGCGCGGTCGGGCTCGGCCCAGACCTGGATGCCGTAGCTGTCGGAGAGGTGCCATTCGGCCAGGCCGGGCATCGGGCGGGCGTCCGGGCCCCGCTCGAACAGGGCGGTGTACCAGTCGATCGCCGGGTTCAGGTCGGTGACGGTCAGCTGGGCGAGCAGTCGATGGATCGTCATGTCGATTCCTCTGTCTCGGTGTCCCGGGCTTCAGCGGGTCTGGAGGTGGGCGGCGAGCGCGTCGAGCCAGGCGCCGGTGCCCTGTTCGCGCCAGCTCGGCTCCTCGGCGCCGCCGAGGAAGGCGCCCTGCTCGGTGAGGACCAGGCGGGTGCCGCTCTCCTCGGGGTGGAACTCGACCGTGGTCAGCGACACCGTCGCCAGTTCGCCGCCGGCGCTGAGGGTGGAGGTGTAGACCAGCCGCCGGTCCGGGACGATGTCGCGGTACCAGGCCTCGAAGACCAGCTCCGGGCCGTCGGCGCGGCGGGCCCGGTTGACCTCGCGTCCGCCGACCCGGAAGTCCAGCTCGTGCTCGGCGCCGGCGCCGGAGAACCAGGCCGCCTTGGCCTGCCGGTCGGCCCAGGCGGCGAACACCCGGGCGGCCGGGGTCGAGTAGAACCGGTCGAGGGAGAAAGTGGCGTGGGTGATCGGACTGTCCGTCATGTCTCGTTCCCTTCCTCGGGATTGGTGATGTCCGCCGAGCCGCCGGCCAGGTGCTCGCCGAGCCGGTCGAGACGCTTCTCCCACCCGGTGCGCCGGGCCGTCAGCCACTCCTCCGCAGCGCGCAGCGCGGCCGGCTCGATCCGGCAGGTGCGGACCCGGCCGACCTTCTCCGAGCGCACCAGCCCGCAGTCCTCCAGCACCTGGAGGTGCTGCATCACCGCGGGCAGCGACATGGCGTAGGGCTTGGCGAGCGCACTGACCGAGGCCGGTGCGGCGACCAGCCGTTGGACCAGATCGCGGCGGGTGGCGTCGGCCAGCGCCTGGAAGACCCGGTCCAGGTCGACCTGATGGTTAGGCATGTACCTAAGTGTTGGCCGGATCGCCGAAAAGTCAAGAGAACTGTTGAGTATTGGGCCGGACGCCGCTCTCGGCGAGTGATGCCGCGACGGCGGGCGAGGCGGCGTCGGCAGGTGATGCCGCGACGGCGGGCGGGGCGGCGTCGCAGCGCGGGCGGGACCTGGCGGAACCGCAGTGCGAGCGCGCGGGGTCGCGATGCGGCCCGAGGCCGGGCGGTTCGACGACATGTCGGGTGGGTGGGCGTCCTGTGCCGACCTGCGCGGTCGCGGAGGGGCTCGACCGGGCCGCGGGTGAATGCGAAGGGGCGGGCGGAGGTGGAAGCCCCCGCCCGCCCCTCGGCGGGTCAGTCGGTGGAGACGATCTCGTTCACGAGCCACGAGCCGAGTTCCTCGGTCATCGCGGTGTGGCCCTCGTTGCGGCCGGCGCAGAGGAAGGCGTCGAGTTCGCTGTGGTCCGGGGCCACGGGCCGGTAGAGGGCCTTCGGGTCGTTGATGTCCCCGGCGGCGACGGCGCTGATGGTCGGGATGAAGCAGGACGTGGTGATGATCTCGGGGTCGACGGTGTTGCCGAGCAGGGTCATCAGGAGGGCGGCCAGGCCGTAGCTGCCGGTGTCGCCCGTGGCGGAGCGCATGACGAACTGGCCGCCGGGGGCACCGTCGATGTCGGGGAGGCCGCTGGTGCGGACCGCGACGGGCTGGCCGCCGGTCTTCTGGAGGCGGGCGACCTCGTGGTCCCCCTGGGCCTGGGTCTTGAGCCAGGTGTCGGTCAGCGTCTCGCCGCTGCCCTTCACGGCGGTGACGCCGGGCTTGACGCCGTTGTCGGCACCGGTGTCCACGCCGTTGGCGACACCGACCTTGCGGACGTTGCGCGGCCAATTGCCCACCTCGTCCAGTGCCTTGAGGAATGCCACCCGCTCCGGTGCCTGGCCGGCGGTGCCGCCGACCTTGTCGAGGTGCCAGCGGGACATCTGCTTCGCGGCGGGGCTGTTGAGCAGTTCGGAGAACTGGCGCAGCACCGGCCCGAGGACGGGGGCGTCGCTCCAGTTGTCGTTGGCGAAGTGGGTGAACGCCTGGAGGGAGACGGGGAACCACGCGCCCTGGTGGGGGGTGTCGTAGGAGAGGTACAGGGCCGTCTCGTGGTCGGGGAGCGAGGGGTCGTTCTCCATCTTCGCCAGCGCGTAGCGGGTGACCAGGCCGCCCATGCTGAAGCCGCCGACGACCAGCTTCGCCCGACCCACCCGCTCGTAGGCGGCTCGGCGGATGCAGTCGATGACGGTGTCGGCGTTGTCGGTGATCGACGCCGCGCGGTCCTCGTAGCCGAGGATGATGACGTCGCGGCCGGTGGCGTGGAGTTCGGAGATGAAGCGGAAGTCGCCGTTCTCCTCCAGGCCGTTCCACAGCTGGTCGAGGTCGCTCCGTCCGCCGGAGAAGCCGTCGGAGAGGATGACCGGTCGGACCAGCTGGCGGCGGTTCAGCGGGCTGTAGTACACCCAGGCCGTTCCGCCCTGAAGCGACCACTCCTCGTGCGGCTCCGGAGCGGGCGCAACGGCGGGGCGGGCCCCGGGGGTGACCGGTCCGAACGTGTCAACAACGGCTGTGGACATGGGTAGTTGGCTCCTTGTGAAGGTCGCAGGCCGGTCGATCGACGGCCCATGAGGGACCTTAGGGAGGCGGGCGGCACCAACCGGGGCGGCGGGTGCGAACGTTCACACGAACGTGGCTGATTTCGCCCCGGAAGGTGTGGGCACCCGTGGGCCTGGGCAGGCTGGCCGCTTTCGGGTGCCCTGTCGCCGGTCAGTGCGGGGCGCGGATGCCGTCGATGATGCGGGTCCAGTTGTCGGCGCCGTGGCCGTTGGCGATGGCGTGGCGGTAGTGGGCCTGGACGGCGAGGGGGAGGGCGAGGTCCAGGCCGAGGGCGGTGGTGGTCTCGACGATGTGGTCGGCGGTCGCGCCCATCATGGTGACGGTGCTGAGGTCGCCGGGGTGTTCGCCGGCGTCGAGGGCGGCGCCGGGGTGCTGTTCGTTGGCGCGCAGGATGGCGCCGATGGCGTCGGCGGAGGCGAGCAGTTCGGGCATGGCTTCGGCGGCCTTCAGGCCGGCGGTGCCGAGCATCGCGGTGGCGTGCATCAGGGCGGACAAGGTGGTGAGGAAGACCGTCAGTTGGGCCTGGTACATCATCTGGGCGAGGCCCGGGTCGGTGCCGAGGTACTTCGGGGCGCCGAGCAGGGCCAGCGTGGCCGTGTGACGTTCCATCAGCTGCTGGTCGCCGCTGTAGTAGACGTGGGCGGCCGGTGTGCCGACCATCGGTGCGGGCACCATGACGCCGCCGGTGAGGAAGTCCGCGCTGTGCGCGGCGGCCCAGGCGGCCGCCGCGCGGGAGCGGTCGGGGGTGTCGGAGCTCAGGTTGACCAGGGTCCGGCCGGCCAGCGAGGAGGTGGAGCGGTCGAGGATGTCGTGCATCGCGCGGTAGTCGGTGAGGCTGAGGACGGTCAGGTCGCTCGCCTCCACCGCCTCGGCGGGCGTCGCGGCGAGGGTGGCTCCTGCCGCGATCAGGTCGGTGGCGCGGGCGGGGGTGCGGTTCCAGACGGTGACGGGGTGGCCGGCGGCGAGCAGGACGCGAGTCATGGCCCGACCCATCGGGCCGAGGCCGATCACGGTGACGGCGCCGAGCTTCTGGTGTTCGTTCTGTGCGTTCACCTCTCCATGCTCGGAGAGTGCCGTCGGTCCCGGAAGTACCTACTATTTTCTGTGGTACTCACCTTTTGGTAAGGGGGATCGGCGATGGTCAAGGCACCGCGGCAGGGGCCGTACATCTGCGGCATCGACGCCGCGCTCGACGTGGTGAGCGGCAAGTGGAAGGGCCTGATCCTCTGGGAGCTGGACACCCACGGCGTCCGCCGCTTCGCCCAACTCCGGCGCGCGCTACCGGGGGTGAGCGAGAAGATGCTGACGCAGCACCTGCGTGAGCTGGAGGAGGACGGGCTGGTCCACCGCGAGGTGTACGCGGAGGTGCCGCCCCGGGTCGAGTACTCGCTGACCGCCCAGGGGCGGACGCTCAACGAGGCGTTGCGGCCGCTCGGCGCCTGGGGGACGGAGCGGGTGCGCCGCGAAGGCCTCGCGACGGTCGACTTCGATCAGTGATCTTCTCCGAGGTGGCCGAGGGCCTCGCGGAAGTCGTCCCGTGCGGCCCGGTACCGGCCGGTGGTGGTGTGGAAGGCCGACCGGTCGATCAGTACCTCGGCCAGGGTCCGGCGTCCCACGGCCGGGTTGTGGTCGGCCAGTTGACGGGCCAGCTCCACGCCCTCGTCGAACAGGGGCTCCACCTGTTCCGCGAAGAGGTGGGTGCGGTGCTGCCAGCGGACGGCGGATCGGACGGTGAGGACGCGGTGCAGCCGGAGTAGCTCGGCCAGGTACCGGCCCGGGTCCTCGGCGGCCGGCTCGGCCAGGGCGTCCACCTGCGTCCGCAGGGTGGCCAGGCTGTCGAAGTAACGCTGCCTGGTGTCGGCGGACCACCCCCGGGGCCCCGCTCCTGACGCCGGGTAGGGGCCGTCGGAGGCCAGCCGTTCGCTGTCGGCCGCCGACCAGGACAGCAGAACCGCCCAGAAGGCCGACTGGTAGCCGCTCGACACCGTGCGCCCGAGGGTGGTCAGCTCCGTCACCGCGGCCAGTGCCGACTGCCGTGCGGCGGCCGCCGGCGCACCCCGGCCGTAGCGGTCGAGCAGTTCGGCGTGGCGGACCAGTACGTGGAAGTGGTGGGCCGCCGCCTCCCGGTTGTCGGCGAACTCCTCCGCTTCGAGGTCGACGAGCGTCCCGAACGCGGCGAGTGCCTCGTCGGCGCGGCCGGCATCGGCGAGCGTGGCGGCCCACTCGATGAGCGACCAGGCGAGGGCGCCTGCCCGGGGCCCGCCGGGCAGCAGGGCCGCCAGCCGCTCGGTCTGCGCGTCGGCGGCCTCGGCGTGGCGGCCTTCCTCGGAGAGTCCGGCGGCCCAGGTGCCCAGCCCCCGAACGGGGGTGCTTCCGGAGCGTTCGGCCTGCGCCCGGTCGACGGCGAGCATCTCGGCGCGCAGGGCGAGCCCTTCGGTGCGACGGCCCGCGGCGTACAGCCGGCTCTGGCAGCTGTCGAGTGCCCTGACCAGCACGTCCGCCCGCCTGGGGTCGGCCGGGTCGACGGCCCGCGCCGCCGCCACCGCCTCCTCGCACAGGGCGAGCGCGTTCGGCCGGTGCTTGCCGTGGGAGGTGTCGTAGCTCAGCCGTTGCAGGGCTTCGGCCAGGCGGGGCAGGTAGGCGGCCGGGCTCACCTGGGCGAGCACCCGGTAGGCGTCGACCTCTTCCTGGTAGGTGCGGCGGCCCGAGGCGAGCAGCATGGTCCGGGCGCGGAGAACGTCGTCCTGATCGACTGTCCGGGAGGGATTCATGACGGGGATTCTGGGCGTCCGGGGGAGGCCCGAACAAGGCCGCTGAGCTGTGCGGTTCGTCCTACGAATGTGCCTGCCGATCTGTCATGATGGGTGTGTCGTCGGCCCTCGGGCCCCGACCGGGCGCGTGGAGACTCCGCCCCGGCGGGGTCGTCCGCCCGACTCCTCCCGCCCGGTGTGTGCTCCTGAGGCGCCGTCAGCGTTCGTCCGGCGGGAGCAGGAGGACGGCCAGGGCCTGGGCGCAGGTGCGGGCCTGGGCGACGGTGTGGGGGAGGGATTCGGGGGTGAGGTGGGCGGGGGTGGAGCGGAGCGCGAGGGCGAAGCGGGCGGTGCCGGCGGCGTCCAGGACGGGGACGGCGAGGGTGCGGATGCCGGGGGCGGATTCGCCGTCGTTGAGGGCGTAGCCGCGTTCGCGGGTGAGGACGAGTTCGGCGTCGAGCGCGGCGGGGTCGGTGAGGGTGCGGTCGGTGTACGCGGGCAGCGGGCCGGGCAGCGGGCTCTCGGCGGGGGAGGGCCAGGCGAGCAGGACCTTGCCGAGGGCGGTGGAGTGCAGCGGGCGGCGCAGGCCGAGGCCGGTGGAGGGCAGCACGGAGCCGCCGACCAGGATGACGGCGTGCGGGCCGGAGCGGATGGCGAGGTCGGCGGTGGCGCCGGTGCGGCGGGAGAGCTGGTCGAGTTCGGGGCCCGCCAGGTGCAGTCCGCGCTGGTGGAAGGTGAGTTGGCCGAGTTCGGCGACGGCCGGGCCGAGGCGGTAGCGGGCGGTGCGCTCGTCCTGGTCGAGGAAGCCGGTGGCGACCAGGGTGCGGGCCAGTCGGTGCGCGGTGGAGACCGACAGGCCCATTCGGCGGGCGAGTTCGGAGGCGCTGAGGTCGGGGCCGTTGTCGTGGAAGCAGTGCAGCAGGCCGAGCGCCCGGTGCACTGCCTGGGCGCCGGCCGGCGGTGACTGCAGGGTTCCGGGGCTGGCGGGCATCGCACCTCTTCGGGAGTGGCTCGGTCTGGGGTCAACTGCGGTGGGATTTCCAGGATATGGGTGCCATAGCCAACGGAGCATGTCGGCCGTGTTGCGGCGGTGCACCCGCGTGTGAACAGGTGATCCCACCATCTGGCATGGCTTGAATTCGGGCCCGGTGGCGTGGAACGCTCGGTCCATCAGCAGTCACCGCCCTGGAGTCAGCGCACGCAGGCCGGTCGAACAGGAGGGAGCGCGCCGTGACCACGCACCGGTGCCGCCCCTGCTGTTGTCGCTGATCCCTTCGCCGAACTCCCCTTCCCTGCCGCGCTGTTCCCGCATCATGGAAACAGCCGCGCGTTTCCTGACGACTTTCGGAGTCCCGTCATGAGCCCCGTGCACGCCGCCCTCGCCGCATCCCCCCATCCGGACACCCTGTGGTTCACCCGCTGCCCCGTGCCCACGGCCACCGGCATCGCCGCCGACCGGGGCTGGCTGGCCGAGGAGTTCGCGGCGGACGGCATCGCGGTCCGCTCGTTGCAGGACGTCCCGCCGGACGTCGCCGCCGACCACCACTACACCCACGCGCTGCCCGGCCTGTTCCGCGAGGGCGGCAACGTGCCCGCGCTGTGGGCCCGTTCGCGCGGCGAGCGGACCCGGCTGATCGGCCTGACCTGGATCGAGGAGCGCCAGACGATCCTGGTCCGGGAAGGCAGCGGCATCGCCTCGGCGGCGCAGCTGCGCGGGCGGCGGCTCGCGGTGCCCCGGCACCCGATCGCCATCGACTTCTGGCGGGCGATGGCGCTGGCCGGCCACCACGGTGCCCTGGCGTCCGCTCAACTGACCTTCGACGACGTCGAGTTGACGGAGGTCGCGGCCAAGGCGGGCGGCGACCAGTGGACGGCCGAGTTGGCGGCGCTGCAGGACGGCCGGGTGGACGCCGTGTACGTGAAGGGCGCGCTCGCGGCGGAGGCCGCCCGCCGCTTCGGCGCGGTGCCCGCCGTCGAACTGGACGCGCTGCCCGACCGCCGCCACCGGGTCAACAACGGCACCCCCCGGCCGATCACCGTGCACCAGCAACTGCTGGACGAGAACCCCGAGTTGGTGGCGCGGTTCGTCGCCGTGCTGCTGCGGGCCGCGGACTGGGCGGCCGGGCAGCCCGAGGAGGTGGCGCGGATCCTCGGCGCGGAGACCGGCGCGGGCCCGGTGGGCGTCGCCGGTGCGTACGCCGGGCGCGGGCACCGCACCCTGCACCTGGACCTGTCCGCCGAGCGCCTGGAACTGCTCGCCCAGCAGGAGGGCTTCCTGCACGCGCACGGATTCCTCCCCTCCCGGGTGGACGTACAGGCCTGGGCCGATCCCGCCCCGCTGGCCGCCGCCCGCGCGCTGCTCGCCGACCGCCCCTGACTCCCGGCCCCGCCGACGCCCCACGCAGTTCCGCATCCCGGCCGCGCATCCCGAACCCCGCCGCGCCCGTTGGACACCGCGGCCACCCCCGATCTTCCCGTCGCCCCCCGAAGAGAGACCCCACCATGCGAACCCCAGCCCGATTCGCCGCCGCCACCGCCGCCCTGAGCGTCGCCGCGCTCGCCCTGACCGCCTGCGGCTCGTCCGCCACCACCGCCGCCGGCGCGGACGGCAAGGGCGGCGAGGTGGTGCTCCGGGTCCCCGACCCCGGGAACTCCGGGTTCCTCGCCAAGGGCAAGAAGGACGGCTCGCTGGACAAGGCGCTCGCGGCCGTGCACGCCAAGGTGGTGTGGACCGGCAGCGCCGGGCCGTTCGCCCCCGCCGCGCAGACGCTGAACGCCGATCAGCTGGACGTCGCCCAGGGCTCGATCACCTCGGCGGTCACCGCGCTCGCCCAGAAGCCCGGCTTCAAGCTGTTCGCGCAGATCGCGCCCGACCAGGCCGGCGAAGGCATCCTGGTGAAGAACGGCTCGCCGATCAAGGAGGTGAAGGACCTGATCGGCAAGAAGGTCGCGGTCTCCCAGGGCAGCACCTCCGAGTACCTGCTGCTGAAGGCCCTGGAGAAGAACAGCATCCCGGTCGACCAGGTGCAGCGGGTCTACCTGCGGGCCGACCAGACCTCCGGGGTGTTCAACTCCGGCCAGGTGGACGCCTGGGCGACCTGGGGGACGTTCTCCATCCCGGCGATCGCCAACACCGGCGCGCACTTCCTGGTCGACGGCAAGGCCATCGGCAGCGACAACTACGCGGTGTGGGCCGTGCGTTCGGCCTTCGCCGAGCAGCACCCCGAGGTGCTGAAGGCGTTCTACGACTACCTGCACGAGAACGGCGCCAAGGAGAAGGCCGACCCCGCCGCCTACCTGAACGTCTTCACCGACGCCGGCCCGACCGCCATCAGCGCCGCCGAGCAGCCCGTCGCCGTCGACTTCGGCAAGCAGCGCGCCGTCGACTCGCCGATCGCCGACGCCGACATCGCCCGCTTCGAGACGGTCGCCGCGTTCTACGCCGCCCAGGGCGTCACCAAGACCAAGGTCGACGTCAAGCCCCACCTGATCGACATCAACTCGCTGGCCGGGGCGGCGAAGTGACCGTCACCACCGAGCAGGCGCGGGACGCCGGGCTGGTCGCCCCGCGCGCCCGGACCACCGCCGACCGCCCGCGCGGCGTCTCGCTCGCCCTGCGCACCCTCGGCCCGCTCGCGCTGCTCGCCGCCTGGCAGATCAGCTCCGCGACCGGCGTGCTGACCCCCGACGTGCTCGCCTCGCCCGGCCAAGTCCTCCAGGCCGTCGGCGAGTTGTGGGGCAACGGACAGCTGTCCGACGCCCTCTCCACCTCGCTGACCCGGGCCGCGCTCGGCCTGCTGTTCGGCGCGAGCACCGGACTGGTGCTCGGCGTGATCACCGGATTCTTCCGGCTCGGCGAGGAGTTGCTCGACTCCGCCGTCCAAGTGCTGCGCACCGTCCCGTTCCTGGCGCTGGTGCCGCTGTTCATGGTGTGGTTCGGCATCACCGAGACCGCGAAGATCGCCCTGATCGGCGTCGCCACCTCCTTCCCGATGTACGTGTCGACGTCCGGCGGCGTGCGCAACACCGACCGCAAACTCGTCGAGGCGATGCGCAGCTTCGGCCTGTCGCGCTGGGCGGTGGTCCGCGAGGTCGTCCTGCCCGGCGCGCTGCCCGCGCTGCTGTCCGGACTGCGGCTGTCCATGACGCTCAGCGTGATCGCCCTGATCGCCGCCGAGGAGATCAACTCCACCGAGGGGATCGGCTACTTGATGGCCCAGGCGCAGAACTTCTCCCGCACCGACGTGCTCGCCGTGTGCATCCTGATCTACGGCCTGCTGGGCCTCGCCGCCGACGGCGCGGTCCGGGTCCTGGAACGCGTACTGATGCCCTGGCGTCCCGTCGGCGGCCGGGCGGTGGTCGGACGATGAGCGCCCCCGCAGTCCATGTCCGCGGCCTGCGCCGGGTGTTCGGCACCCGGGCGGTTCTGGACGGCATCGACCTGGACATCGCCCGCGGCGAATTCCTCGCCCTGCTCGGCGCGTCCGGCACCGGCAAGACCACCCTGCTGCGGATCCTCGGCGCACTCGACCGCGCCGACGACGGCACCGTCCTGGTGCCGCCCGCCCGCACCGTGGTCTTCCAGGAACCCCGGCTGATCCCGTCCAAGCGCGTCCTCGGCAACGTCACCATCGGCCTGCCGCGCGGCGAGACCACCCGGGAGACCGGCCGGCAGGCCCTCGCCGAAGTCGGCCTCGCCGACCACGCCGACGCCTGGCCCAGCACGCTGTCCGGCGGCGAGGCACAGCGCGCCGCACTCGCCCGCGCACTCGTCCGAGAACCCCAACTGCTGCTCCTCGACGAGCCGTTCGCCGCCCTCGACGCACTCACCCGGCTGCGCATGCAGGACCTGGTCGGCGACCTGTGCCGCCGGCACCGCCCCGCCGTGCTGCTGGTCACCCACGACGTGGACGAGGCGATCCGACTCGCCGACCGGGTCGCCGTCCTGCGCGACGGCGCACTCGTACGGGACGAGACCGTCGCCGTCGACCGGCCGCGCGACCCCGCCGACCCCGCCTTCGCGGCGCTGCGCCGCGGCCTGCTCGCCGACCTCGGCGTGCACCAGGAGACCAAGAGCCAATCGTCGTCCGCGATCTGACCTCACATCAATGTCCGACAGAGAAGAGATACCCGCCGTGACCGTCACCGTCGGTGTGCACCGCTCCAACCCGTCCCTCTACCACCTGGCCCGACTCGACTACCTCCAGCAGGAGTTGGCACCGCTCGGCGAGACCGCCGCGTTCCACCACTACGCCGACGGCACGAAGACCGGCGAGTACCTGGCCGACGGCACCATCGACTTCGGCGGGACGGGATCCACCCCGCCGATCACCGCGCAGGCCGCCGGGCACGACATCGTGTACACCGCCGTCTCCGCGCCCCGGCCCGACCACGGGGCGCTGCTGGTCGCCGCCGACGGGCCGATCGGCTCGGTCGCCGACCTGAAGGGCGCCACCGTGGTGCTCGCCGTCGGCTCCTGGCAGACCCACCTGCTCGCCAAGGCCCTGCACCAGCACGGACTCTCCTACCGGGACGACCTCACCGCCGAACGCCCCACCGGGGACGAGGCCGAGCGGCTGCGCAGCGGCGCGATAGCCGGCTGGGTCGCGCAGGGCGCGGAACTCGCCGCCGCCCGCCGCACCGGCGAATTCCGCGAACTGATCCGTACCACCGAGGTGATCACCGACCGCTCGGTGTTCTTCGCCCGCCGTGAACTCGCCGTCCAGCGGCCCGAGGTGGTCGCCGCGATCGTCACCGCCCTCCAGCGCGCCGACCACTGGGCCGCCGCCCACGCCGAGGAGGCCGCCGCGCTGGCCGCCGCCGACCAGGGCGGCGAGGCCGCCGACTGGCACACCGCGCTGACCGCGCTGCCCTGGCAACTGGAGCCCGCCACCGCCGAGTTCGTCGCCGAGCAGCAGGAAGCCGCCGACATCTTCCACCGGGTCGGCTTCATCGACCGGACCGTCACCGTCGCCGACATCCACCTGCCCGCCCTGGAACAGCCGGTCGCCGACGCCATCTCCCGCGCCGGAAAGGGGAACTGAGCACCATGGCCAGCGAATTCCTGTGGTACCTGATCCCCCGCGAGGGCCACTACCCGTGGGAGCCCGAAGGCCGCCGCCCGGTCGACCTCGGCTACCTCCAGCACCTCGCCGCCACGGTCGAACGCCTCGGCTACACCGGCGCGCTGCTCGCCACCGACCAGTACGACGTGTGGGCGCTCGGCTCCGCGCTCGCCGCCGCCACCGGTCCCGGCTTCCAGCCGCTGCTCGCCGTGCACCCCGGGCTGATCTCGCCCACCCTGCTCGCCAAGATGGCGCTGTCCTTCGAGCACCTGCATGGCCCCGGCCGGCTCCGCTTCAACGTGGTCAACGGCTCCACCAACCAGCTGCGCGAGTACGGGCTGCACGTCGAGCACGACGACCGCTACCGGCTGTCCGCCGAGTACTGGAGCCTGGTCAAGCGCCTCACCAGCGGCGAAGTCTTCGACCACGAAGGCGAGTTCTACCAGCTGAAGAACGCCGGCGCCTCGCTGCGCGACCTGCCGCCGCTGCGCGAGGGCCACATCCCGCTCTGGTTCGGCGGATCCTCCCCGGCCGGCATCGAGGTCGCCGCCGAACACGTCGACGTGTACCTCACCTGGGGCGAACCCCCGCACCTGCTCCGCGAGAAGCTGGAGCAGGTCCGCGAACGCGCCGCCGCGCACGGCCGCACCCTGCGGCTCGGCCTGCGCCTGCACCTGATCGTCCGCGACACCGAGGAACAGGCCTGGGCCGCCGCCGACCGCCTGCTCGACGTCACCAGCGAGGCCACCTACGCCCGCCAGCTCGGCGTCCGGCAGGGCGAGGACGGCGTCGGCTGGCAGCGGCAGTTCCGCGAGCACGGCGGGCGCGTCCCGGCCCGTGCCCGCGAACTGGAGACCCACCCCAACCTGTGGCCCGGCATGAGCCTGTTCCGCCCCGGCCCCGGAACCGCCGTCGTCGGCTCCACCGAACAGGTCGTCGAACGGCTCCGGGAGTACCAGGAGCTGGGCGTCGACACGTTCATCCTGTCCGGCAACCCGCTGCTGGAGGAGGCGTACCGAGTCGCCGAGACGGTGCTCCCGCACCTGCGGTGACGGTGCTCCCGCACCTGCGGTGACGGCGTGGGCGGGCCTGGGGACTCCGGGCCCGCCCGCCGGGCGTCAGGCGCTCAGCCGGTCGATCTCCGCCAGCTCCTGCGCGGTGAGCGGACCGGCCGCCAGCGCGTCCAGGTTCTGGTCCAGCTGACGCACACTCGACGCGCCGACGATCACCGACACCACCCGCTCGTCCCGCAGCACCCAGGACAGCGCCAGCTGCGCCAGGCTCTGACCGCGGCCCTCCGCCACCTTCGCCAGCGCCCGCAGCTGCGCCAACTTCGCCTCCGTCAGCGCCTCCTCCTTCAGGAAGTGGCCCACCGACATCCGCGAACCCGCCGGCACCTCACCGGTCAGGTAGCGGTCCGTCAACAGGCCCTGCGCGAGCGGCGAGTACGCGATCAGCGCCGTCTGCGTCTCACCCACCGCGTCCAACAGCCCCTGCTCCGGCTCCCGGTTCAGGATCGAGTAGCTGGCCTGGTTCAGCAGACACGGCGTACCCAGCTCGCGCAGGATCGCCACCGCCTGCCGGTGCTGCTCCGCCGGGTAGTTGGAGATCGCCGCGTACAGCGCCCGACCCGAGCGCACCGCCGTGTCCAGCGCACCCATCGTCTCCTCCAGCGGAGTCGTCGGGTCCCAGCGGTGCGAATAGAAGACGTCGACGTAGTCCAGGCCCATCCGGCTCAGCGACTGGTCCAGGCTCGCCAGCAGGTACTTGCGCGAACCACCGTCCCCGTACGGGCCCGGCCACATGTCCCAGCCCGCCTTCGACGCGATGAACAGCTCGTCCCGGTACGGGCGGAAGTCCTGCGCGAACAGGTAGCCGAAGTTGCGCTCCGCACTGCCGTACGGCGGGCCGTAGTTGTTCGCCAGATCGAAGTGCGTCACCCCGCGGTCGAACGCCCGGCGCAGCACCGCGCGCTGCACCTCCAGGGGCTGGGTGTCACCGAAGTTGTGCCACAGGCCGAGCGACACGGCAGGCAGCTGCACGCCGCTGCGCCCGGCGCGGCGGAAGGTCATCGAGGCATAGCGGTCGTCCGCAGCGAGGAAGGTCATACCGGCATCCTGCCAGGTGAGCGCGGTGACCGGGACCAACGGCCCTGCCCTCCCAGCGCCCCGGCCCGTACCCTGACCGGGCGCGAGACGTATCGAGGAGGAAGCCGTGGCACTGCCGGACATCACCACCAGGGCCGACCTGGAGTCCGCCCTGCGACGCTTCTACCGGGCGGCGTTCGCCGACCCGCTGATCGGCCCGGTCTTCACCGAGATCGCCCGCCTCGACCTGGAGGCGCACCTCCCGCGGATCACCGACTTCTGGGAGAGCGCACTGCTGCGCACCGCCTCCTACCGGGGCAACGCGCTCGCCCCGCACGCCGCGCTGCACGCGATCAGCCCGCTCACCGCCGAACACTTCGGCCGCTGGGTGCAACTCTGGCGCGCCACCCTGGACGGCCGCCACGCCGGCCCCGTCACCGAACGCGCCAAGGCCCAGGCCCAGCGGATCGCCGTCGCCATGCTCCGCCGCCTCGGCGAGCCCGACACCGGCGGCGGCAGCGGGGGCTTCGTGCCGCTGTCCGCCGTTCGCCTCGCCTCCGGGGTCTGAACGGTTCGCCGGCTGCCGGCCGGCCCATATTCTGCGGCCGTGGTGGGCGGCGGCGGGCATCCGGCGGCAGGTATTCGAGGCGCGGCCGGGATTGGATTTGTTTTTCTCCGGACCGGGGGTAAGGCCGGAAATTCAGGGGGATTCTTCGGGCCGGACGGCGACGGGTCGACGACGCCCCGGCCGGTGGTGCGGCGGGTGATGCCGGGGCTGCGGGTGGTGCGTTCCGCGGGGGATTCGGTTCGGAGTCCGAGAGGGACTTCCCGGCGCCGCTCAATTCGGCTTCTGCGGGCGGCAGTTGATCACTGGCCCCAGGTGACGTCCGGGCGGGGGCCGGCCGGGGACTGGCCCCAGGTCACGTCCTCGTCGCGGTCCGCCGGGGCCTGACCCCACGTCACATCCGGGCGCGGGCCGGCCGGGGACTGGCCCCACGTCACGTCCAGGTTCGGATCGGAGGGAGCCTGGCCCCAGGTGACGTCCAGGCTGGGGCGGGCCGGGGTCTGACCCCAGGTGACGTCCAGGTTCGGGTTGGCGGGGGACTGGCCCCAAGTCACGTCCAGGCTGGGGTTGATGGGGGACTGACCCCAGGTCACGTCCTCGAAGCGGTCGACCGGCGCCGAGGCCGGGGCCGAGGCCGGGGCCGCGGTCGGGCGGGCGGTGGCGGCGGAGGCGGACGGCGCGGAAGAGACTCCGATCAGCGTGGCAATTCCGGCCGAAAGCAGTCCGGCGGCGATGATTCGGGGCATGCGGGTGACGTTCACGGAATTCTCTTCTCTGAGCTGTTCTCGGTGCGTTTTCCAGGAATTTCCCGATGTGGTGTTTCGGGAATTTCCGATCTGTCGGCGCTCGGTCCGGTCTTTCCTGCTCCCGTGCCGACGGCTCCTACTCTGGCCCCCCGCGTGAAGGCATGGGAAGAGGTTGGAGGTGGACGGATCATGCACTGGCACAAGCCGTCCATGTCCCCCCTTCCACAACGCCGTCCCGATGGACGGCGGAGAAGGCAGAACCGCAGGTGGGAGGCGGTGCGAGGGGTGGCGGAACAGGGAGGAGCGGCGTCGATACGGAGAGTAGTGGGGCGGGCCTGTGAACGGCGGGTGGACGGTGGCGGACACCCGTCGAACAGAACCGTCCCCGGGGGCGGGCCCTTGCTGCGTGCGGGTGGGCCGCTGGCGTGGTCGGCGCCGCCCCGGCCGTGCCCGTGCGTACCGTGAGCGCATGGGCGTGCGAGTGGAGCGGGTGTACGAGGTCCCCGACGGCGGAGTGCGGGTGCTGGTGGACCGGCTCTGGCCGCGCGGCCTGAAGAAGGAGGACGCCGACCTGGACCGGTGGGCCAAGGACGTCGCGCCGTCGGCCGAACTGCGCCGCTGGTTCCACAGCCCGCAGGGGGAGTACGAGGAGTTCGCCCGCCGCTACCGGGCCGAACTCGACACGCCCGAGGCGCGGGACGAGGTGGACGAGTTGCGGGAGCTGGCCGCGAAGGGCGACCTGGTGCTGCTGACGGCGGTCAAGGACCCGGATCGCAGCCACGTTTCGGTGCTGCTGGAGCGGCTGGAACAGTCCGGGTAGCCCGCCCGGCGCGGCGTTCGGCGCAGCACGCCTTGTCGGACATAAGGGCGTAAAAGCGCTGTAATGGGTGTATGAGCCTTCTGCGGGACAACGCCGTTCTCGCCCTCTTCTTCTGCCTCGGACTGGGCTACCTGGTCGGCAAGTTGAGGATCGGCCCGATCCAACTCGGCGGCATCTGCGGCGTTCTGATCGTGTCGATGCTGGTCGGCGCGCAGCACGTGTCGGTCAACGCCGACGTCAAGAACGTGGCGTTCGCGCTGTTCATCTTCTCGCTCGGCTACATCGCAGGCCCGCAGTTCTTCGCCAACATGAACGCCAAGGGCCTGCGGTTCGGCGTGCTCTCGCTGATGGAAGCGATCGTCGTCATCGCGATGGCCCTCGGCTTCGCCAAGATCTTCGACCTGGACGTCGGCACCGCCGCCGGCATCCTGGCCGGCGCCGCCACCGAGTCCGCCGCCGTCGGCACCGCACAGGACGCGATCGCCAAACTGCCCGGCGTCACCGCCGACCAGGTCACCCAGCTACAGGCCCACGTCGCCACCGCGTACTCCGTCTGCTACCTGTTCGGCCTGATCAGCATCGTCCTGCTGACCAGTCAGCTGTTCCCGATGCTGATGCGGATCAACCTGGCCGAAGCGTCCCGCGCGCTCTGGGAGAAGATGCGCGGCGGGGACAGCGGTCACGAGCCGGGGGAGGAACCGTCGCTGCCCGCGCTGGTCGGCCGGACCTACCTGGTGTCCCAGGGTGAAGGCGCCCGGGTCAGCCAACTCCAGGAATCCTCCGGCCAGTTGGTCACCATCGAGGCGATCAGCCGGGGCGGCCGCAAGCTCGACCCCGACGACGACCCGGTGCTGCGGCGCGGAGACCAGGTCCTGGTGGTCGGCCGCCGGGCCGCCGTCATCGACACCGGCCACGAACTCGGCCCCGAGACCAGCACGCCCGGCCTCGACCGGGCGCTGGCGGTCCGGCAGGTCGTCGTCACCAACAAGCAGGTCGCCGGACACCCGCTGAACGACGTCCGCGACCGGGACAGCCAGGCCACCGGCGGCGTCTTCCTCACCGACATCCAACGCGTCGACCACCACGTGCCCGCCGTCGGCGAGACCGAGGTCCACATTGGCGACACCCTCACCGTCGTCGGCGCCCCCTCCAAACTGGACCGGTTCGCGAGCCGGGTCGGCGCCGTCGTCCGGCAGGACACCGCCGACTGGATCTACCTCTCCCTCGGCATCTGCCTCGGCGTCCTGCTCGGCAAGGTCAACGTCCGCCTCGGCGACATCAACCTCACCCTCGGCACCGGCGGCGGCTGCCTGATCGTCGGCCTGCTGTTCGGCTGGCTCCGCTCGCTGCGCCCCACCTTCGGCGCCTACCCGCCCGCCGCCGCACAGACCATGAAGGACCTCGGCCTGGCGATGTTCATCGCCGTCACCGGCATGGCCGCCGGCCCCGACGCCGGCCCGCTGCTCAAGCAGTACCCGGCGCTGCTGCCCGCCGCCGGCATCCTGATGGTCGCCGTCCCGGCCTTCCTCGGCCTGTTCCTCGGCCGCAGGCTGCTGAAGATCGAACCGCCGATCCTGATCGGCGCGATCGCCGGCCAGCAGTGCTCCACCCCCGCCATCACCGCGATCGGCAACGTCGCGCAGAGCAGCGTCCCGATGCTCGGCTACACCATCACGTACACCATCTCCAACTTCCTGCTGCCGCTGACCGGCCCGCTGCTGGTGGGTCTGGTCGGGCTCTGAACTTCCCGGGCCGCACCGGAACTTCCGTCCCGAACGCGAGGAGAGACGAAACCCATGACGAAGCCGTCGATCGGCCGCGAGGAGATCCACCGGCTCGCCCGGCTGAGCCCGTTCGAGCTCAAGGGCGAGTTCGTCCGGCTCGCCGAGCACTACCAGGCCGACCGGCCCGGACAGAAGGAGAAGAGCACCGCCCACATGCTCAACGCCGGGCGCGGCAACCCCAATTGGATCTGCACCGGCCCGCGCGAGGCGATGCTCGCCCTCGGCCACTTCGCCCTCGGCGAGTCCCGCCGGGTCTGGACCGCCGACAACCTCGGCGGCATGCCCGAACGGGTGGGCATCGCCGGACGCTACGACCGGTTCGCCCGCAGCCACCCCGACCTGCCCGGCATCGAACTGCTCACCTCCTGCATCAGCCTCGCCGTCGACCGCTTCGACCTCGACCGCGACGCCCTCGTCCACGAACTCGCCGACGCCGCGATCGGCGACAACTACCCCGTGCCCGACCGGATGCTCACCGGCGCCGAACAGATCGCGGTCGGCTACCTGCAGGACGAACTGATGGACCACCGGCCGCCCGCGGACCGCCTCGACCTGTTCGCCACCGAAGGCGGCACCGCCGCGATGTGCTACATCTTCGACTCCCTGATGAAGAACGGGCTGCTGCACAAGGGCGACCGGATCGCGCTGATGGTGCCGGTCTTCACCCCCTACATCGAGATCCCCGAACTCGACACCTACGAGTTCGACGTGGTGCGGATCGAAGCCTCCTCCTTCGCCGAGGCCGGCGTCCGGGAATGGCGCTACCCCGCCGAGGAGGTCGCCAAGCTGGCGGACCCCGCGGTCAGACTGGTCTGCCTGGTCAACCCCAGCAACCCGCCCTCGCTGGCGCTCTCCCGGCGGGTCGCCGACCAGATCAAGGAGATCGTCGCCGGCTCGAACCCCGGCCTGGTGATCGTCACCGACGACGTCTACGGCACCTTCGTCAACCACTTCCGCAGCCTCGCCGCCGAACTGCCCCGCAACACCCTGCTCGTCTACTCCTACTCCAAGCACTACGGCTGCACCGGCCACCGCCTCGGCCTCATCGGCCTGCACCGCGACAACGTCATCGACGAGGCGCTCGCCGCCCTCCCGCAGACCGAGAAGGACCGCCTCGCCAAGCGCTACCGCAGCCTCAGCCTCGACCCCGGCGGCATTCGTTTCATCGACCGCCTGGTCGCCGACTCCCGGCAGGTCGCCCTCAACCACACCGCCGGACTCTCGCTGCCCCAGCAGGCCCAACTCACCCTGTTCTCGCTGTTCGCGCTGCTCCCCGAGGGCAGGGCCTACAAGGCGAAGGTGCAGGCCATCGTCCACCAGCGCCTCCAACTGCTGCTGGAGGGCTCCGGAATGAAGATCTCGCAGGACCCGGAGCGGGCCGGCTACTACGTCGAACTCGACCTGCTCGCCGAGGCCGAACGCACCTCCGGCGCGGACTTCGCCGCGTTCCTGGAGACGACCTACGAACCCACCGAGCCGCTGTTCCGGCTCGCCGAACAGACCGGCGTCGTCCTGCTCAACGGCGGCGGCTTCGACGGCCCCGAATGGTCGGTGCGGGTCTCGCTGGCGAACCTCGACGACCTCGACTACCTGAAGATCGGCCACCACCTGAAGGCCATCCTCGACGAGTACCGGGCGGAGTGGCAGGCCGCAACAGGCAACTGACGTGCACCGACGGACGGTTGGGGCGGAGGGCGTCGGTGAACATGGGCGGGCGGCGTGACCGGCGCGGTTCCGGATCCGACGCTCTCCGTCCCGAACTGCACTGCGCGCGAGCCCAATTGACCGCCGGCCGCCGGTCGGCACCCGTTACGATCGCGCCATGACTGTGGACGGACGGATAGCAGAAGCGGAACTCCATTACGAGCGAGCCGTGTTCGGCGGCGACAGCAGCACGCTCGGACCGGCCGAACGCGGACTCGACGGCGTCGAGGCGGACCTCGCGCTGGCCCGGGGAAAGCTCCTGCACGCCCGCTTCCTCGACGAACGGGTCGAGGACGCCCGGGAGTCGGAACTCTTCGCACGGGCCGCCGAGCTGTTCGCCCGGCTGGGCGACGAACGCGGCGAAGCCGAAGCACTGTTCTGGATCGGCACGTTCCACCAGGTGGTCCGGGACGACAACGAGACCGCGCTGCCGACCTTCCGCCGCGCCCGCGAACTGGCCGCCCGGGCCGGCGACCGCCTCACCCTCTCCTACGTCCTGCGACACCTCGGCTTCGTCGACCACATGGCCGGCCAACTCGACGCCGCCCGCGCCCACTTCGAAGAATCCACCCGGCTCCGCCGCGAACTCGGCTTCCTCCCGGGCGTGGCCGCCAACCTGATCGGCCTCGCATTCCTGGCCGCCCAGCAGGAGCGGCCCGAGGACGCCGCAGCGCTGCTCGCCGAGGCCGCCGAAATCGCCGAGAAGAGCGAGGCGCACGGCGTGCTGCGCGGGGTGGCCGACGCCCGGGCGAAACTCGGCCTGGCCTGACAGGCCGGTCTCACACCTGGGACGGCCTTCCGGCCGTGCCGGTTCGGCGCACGGGCGGGCAGTGCATCGAATTTCCGTTCCCGGTCGGGGGCGTGACCGGGGCGGTGAAAGTGCACCCGGAATTCCGGGCGGGGTGGAGAACGAAAAGGCCCGCACGGGTCCGGGGACTCCCTGCATGAATTCCCGGTCCGGCCGGCCCGGGCGGCCGGCGGGGAGGCCGGTCGTTCGCGTGCCCGACGGCCGGGGCGCCGTCCCTGTTTGTCCAGGTGGTGCGGGGCGGCGCATGCTGGAAGGGACCAACCGGGCTCCGAGGAGTGCGTGATGGAGATCAGGGGACCCAACGGGGTGATCGCCGGGGTCGACGGGTCGGTGCCCAGCAACGAGGCCGCCGAGTGGGCGGCCCGCGAGGCCGAGTGGCGCGGCGAGAGTCTGCACCTCGTGCACGCCGTCAACACCGGTACCGTCACCCTCTCGCCCCGTACCGGGACGACCGTCACCGACCTGATACTGCGCGAGGCGGGAGAACTGCTGGATGCCGTGCGGGCCGAGCTGGAGGCCGCGCACCCGGGGCTGCGGATCACCGGCGACGTCGTTCCGCGGGACGCCGCCGAGGCCGTGCTGACCGCCGCCGAGCACGCCGGACTGGCGGTGCTCGGCACCCGTGGGCACGGCGGGTTCGCGTCGCTGCTGCTCGGCTCGGTCAGCCTTCGGGTCGCCGCGCATGCCGCCTGCTCCGTGGTGGTGGTGCGCGGCACCGAGCATCCCGACGGGCCGGTGCTGGTCGCCGTGCACGACGAACGGGACGCCGCCGCGCTGCGGTTCGGCTGCGAGACGGCCGCCCGGCGGGGCCTGGCGGTGCGGGCGCTGCACACCTGGTCGCCGGTGGTCGCCGATGTGGGCCGGATGGCGCCGATGGTCGACGAACTCGGCGAGGAGAGCCGACTGCACGAGCAACTGATGCTGCGCACCTGCGATCCGGTGCGGGACGAGTACCCCGCCGTCGACGTGCAGACCCAGCAGCTGACCGGCGGAACCGCCGCGACCGTGGTGGAGGAGTCCCGTGCCGCCGCGCTGGTGGTGATGTCCCGGCACCAGCCGTCCCCGCGCTTCGGTCTCCGGCTGAGCACGCCCGTGCACGCCGTCCTGCACCACGCGCAGTGCCCGGTGGCCGTCGTTCCGGTGTGAGCCGGCTTGGCGGGCGCGGGAGTCGAGGCCCGGGTCAGAGCGCGGCGTCGGCGACCTGCCCGGTCGCGTTGTCGCAGACCGAGACCCGGGCCCGGACGACCTGCGGCAGGGCGGAGTGGAAGACGTTGGCGAAGCTGCCGGAGGCGTCGGTGGCG
Organism: Kitasatospora sp. NPDC092948; assembly: GCF_044754805.1. Taxonomy (NCBI): domain Bacteria; kingdom Bacillati; phylum Actinomycetota; class Actinomycetes; order Kitasatosporales; family Streptomycetaceae; genus Kitasatospora; species Kitasatospora sp. NPDC092948. Next base: position 904,472 of record NZ_JBIVPU010000001.1, read on the forward strand.
GTGGTCTGCGGCGGCGACGTCTCGGTGGTCTCGGGCATCCGGCCGTCGGACAGCCGGTACCGGATCTGCACGCTCGCGTTGGGGGTGAAGTGCCTCCCGTGGGTCAGCACGGCCCGGTGGTCGGGGAGGGGCCTGAGCTGCGTCTCCGGGAGCACGATCCGGTAGGGGCCGTTCCAGCGGAAGTCGGGGCCGCAGTCGCGCCAGAAGAAGTGGAGCGAGTCGCGGACGCGGGCGACGAGTTCGAGGTTGCCGGGGGTGTCGTAGTTGGACTGGATCATGGTGATGGCGTCGACGCGGCCGAGGTCCTGGGCGAAGGTGTGGGCTGGGCTCCAGGGGCGGTGGGGGTGGTCGTTGTCGCGGTGGCGGAAGGTGAGGCCGCCGGTTGCGGCGGGGTAGGCGAGTTCGAAGTCGCCGTGTCGGCCGAAGCGGGACTGGAGGAGGACGGGGTTGCCGGTTGCGCCGTCGGTGATCCGGTGGGGGCCGTGCCAGGTGAGGTCGGGGCCGCAGTCGCGCCAGAAGTGGTGCAGTGAGTCGCGGACGCGGGCGACGAGTTCGAGGTTGCCGGGGGTGTCGTAGTTGGACTGGATCATGGTGATGGCGTCGACGCGGCCGAGGTCCTGGGCGAAGGTGTGGGGTGGGCTCCAGGGGCGGTGGGGGTGGTCGTTGTCGCGGTGGCGGAAGGTGAGGCCGCCGGTTGCGGCGGGGTAGGCGAGTTCGAAGTCGCCGTGTCGGCCGAAGCGGGACTGGAGGAGGACGGGGTTGCCGGTTGCGCCGTCGGTGATCCGGTGGGGGCCGTGCCAGGTGAGGTCGGGGCCGCAGTCGCGCCAGAAGAAGTGGAGCGAGTCGCGGACGCGGGCGACGAGTTCGAGGTTGCCGGGGGCGCCGAAGTCGGACTGGATCACGGAGACCGCATCCACCTGTCCGGCCGCCCGGCCGAACTGCAAGGGGGTGCCCCAGGGCTGGTCGGGGTGGTCGTTGTCGCGCCGGTCGAAGAGCAGTCCGTCGCCGAGGCCGGCCGGGACGATCAGCTCGAAGTCGCCCCTGCGGCCGAAGCGGGACTGGAGGAGGACGGGATTGCCGGAGACCCGGGACATGGCTCACTCCCTCTCTCGTCCGGGCGGGCCCGTCGCCACATGACGGGCCCGTCCGGTACGCGCCCGGCTGCCGCCGGCGGGGCGGGGCTGCCGGTTGGTGCAGCAACGATCCGGCGGGGCTGTCGGTGCGGCAAGGGCAGGTCACGGCGGACCATCCGATCGGCGTAATAGGTCGGTTGGTCGTACGTCGGACAAGCCGATGAGGCAACGGCCCGGTTCCGGCCGTGAAGTGACGGAGCCTCGGAAAAAGGATTCGGCGGGGCGTCAGCTCGGTTCGGCGAGGGGAGCGATCAGGCGGCGGAAGGCCGTCTCGGCGAGGTCGGCGGCGCCGGCCGGGTCGGCTTCGCCCGCGGCCCATGCCTCGACGGACACGCGCATGGCGGCGTTGGCGGCGGCTGCCAGCAGGCGGATGTCCAGGCTGTCTGCGGGCCGGTCGGTGAGCGTGGCCAGTACGGGGCGCAGTGCGGCCTCGGCGTCGTGCTGGGTGCGGTGCCAGACGTCGCGCAGCGCCGGGTCGTCGGGCATCGCGCGGAGCAGGCCGCGAGTCCAGGCGAGGGCGGCGGCCGGGCGGCCGGGGGAGGGGGTGAGCGAGCCGCGGGCGGAGTCGAGCAGGGCGGGCAGCAGCGGGGTGCCGGGGGCGGTGGCGGCGAGCAGTTCGACCCAGTGGCGGGAGCCTTCGGCGAGCAGCGGGGCGACCGCGTCCTCCTTGGTGCGGAAGTAGCGGTAGAAGGTGCGCAGCGAGACGCCGGAGGTGCGGGCGATGTCCTCGGCGGTGGTGCCGTCGGCGCCGCGTTCGGAGAACAGGCGGGCGGCGGTGAGGGCGATCTCCTGCTCGGTGGCGGCCTTGCGGCGCTCGGTGAGCGAGAGGGCGGGGCGTGCGGGTTCGGCCATGGTGTGTCCCCGGATGCGGTGCGGCTGGGCGGTACTCAGGGTAGCCGCCAGGGCGTCATGGGATGCGGTTGTGGCACAACGTGCCATGTTGACGTAACGTGCATAGCGAGAGGTCGGGGCCGCACAGCCCGACCCGCCGCACGACAGGGAGACCCCCATGAACCGCTTCGAAGGCCGCCGCGTCCTGATCACCGGGGCCGGCTCCGGCATCGGCCAGGCCACCGTCCACCGGATCCTGGCCGAGGGCGGCACCGTGGTCGCCGCCGACGTGGTCGAGGCCGGCCTGGCCGCCACCCGCGCCCGGGCCGAGGCCGACGGCACCGCCGGCCGGCTGATCACCAAGGTCGTCGACATCTCCGACGAGGCGTCCGTGCAGGCCGGCGTCGGCGGCGCGATCGCCGACCTCGGCGGCCTGGACGTGGTGGTGAACGCGGCGGGCATCCTGCGCTCCGCCCACACCGAGCAGACCACGCTGGAGTTCTGGAACCGCATGCTGGCGGTCAACCTCACCGGCACCTTCCTGGTCACCCGGGAGGCGCTGCCCGCGCTGCTCGCCACCGGCCGTGGCGTGGTGGTCAACTTCTCCTCCACCGCGACCACCTTCGCCCACCCCTACATGGCGGCGTACGCGGCGACCAAGGGCGGCATCCAGTCCTTCACCCACGCGATCGCCGCCGAGTACGCCAAGCAGGGCCTGCGCGCGGTCTGCGTCGCCCCCGGCTCGATCGCCTCCGGCATGACGGCCGCGCCGGGCCTGCCCGAGGACGCGGACATGTCGTGGTTCGCCAAGCTCCAGCCCGCGATCGGCCAGGGCTTCGCCGGGCCCGAGACGGTGGCCGGCGTGATCGCGATGCTGGCCTCGGACGACGGCGCGTTCGTCACCGGCACCGAGCTCCGCATCGACGGTGGCACCCACGCCTGACGCTCCGTCAACCTGTCCTGCCCGCCGTCCCGCTCCGGGGTGACCGGGGCGGCGGGCCGGAACTTCCCGGGTGGCCGTCGGCGCCGTCGCCGCAGCGTGCATACTTAGCCGGCACGTTCGGCATGGCCGCGCCGAGTCCGGCTGTCATCGGCTCGTGGACGCGCGGCGAGGGGAAGACACGGGGATCACGGCCATGGGGCTGACCAGCACAACGCTGCTGCTGTTCACGATCGAGATCGCACTGGTGGTGCTGGGCGCCACCGTCTGGTGGTGGCCCGCGCTCGCGAAGCGGCACTGGCGGGCGGTCGCCGGCCGGATCGGCATGCTGGTCGGCAGCCAGCTGGCACTGCTCGCGGTGATCGGTCTGCTGGTGAACAACTACTTCTCGTTCTACAGCAGTTGGAACGACCTGCTGGGCACCGGCAAGGACGGCCCGGTCTCCGTGAAGGCCGCCGCCGCACCCGTCGCGCCGGTCGGGAGGACGGTCGCCCCGAGCACCGGTCCGACGGTCGAGCCCGAGCCCACCAACCTGCCGCTGCTGCCCGCCCAGGAGCTCGGCAAGGAGCCCGTCGACACCACCGTCGGGCGCGGTTCGCAGAAGGTCGGCGAGATCCGTTCCGTGCGCATCCCCGGCGCGCGCACCGGCCTGAGCACCGACGGGTACGTCTACCTGCCCCCGCAGTACTTCCAGCCCGGCAACGAGCAGCGCAAGTTCCCCGCGGTCATCGCGATGACCGGCTTCCCGGGCGACGCCAAGGCGCTGATCACCCGCTTCAACTACCCCGGCGTCGCGCTCGACGAGATGCGCGCCGGCCGGATGCAGCCCACCGTCCTCGTTCTGATGCGCCCCTCGCCGGCGATGCCCGCCGACCCGGAGTGCGAGAACGTCCCCGGCGGGCCGCAGGCCGAGACGTACTTCGCCAAGGACGTCCCGCGCGCGATCACCGCCACCTACCGGATCTCCACCGCCCCCACCGCCTGGGGCATCATGGGCAACTCCACCGGTGGCTACTGCGCCGCGAAGGTCGCCATGCGCCACCCCGAGGTGTTCGCCGGCGGCGTCTCCATCTCCGGCTACCTGAAGGCCGCCGAGGACGTCACCACCGGCGACCTGTTCAAGGGCAGCCAGCAGCGCCGCAACGAGGCCGACCTGCTGTGGCGGCTCCAGAACCTGCCGATGCCCGCCACCGGGATCATGCTCAGCGGCGCCGAGAAGGGCGACGGCGACTTCCGCAAGGACGCGGACGCCTTCACCGCCGCCGCCAGGCCCCCGCTCGCCACCGGCGTCGCCTCCGTCCCCGAGGGCGGCCACAACTTCGCCACGTGGATCAAACTGCTCCCCGCCGGCTTCGACTTCCTCTCGGCGCGCCTGAAGCCTTGAAGCCTTGAAGCCCTGAGGCCGCGAAGCCGTGAAGCTGGGAAGCCCCGGTGCCCGGTCGGGCCGGGGGCTTCGGGGTCAGGCCGGGGTGAGGGTGCCGGTGTGCAGCTCGCCGACCCGGCCGGACTCGCCCTCCCAGGTCCAGAAGGCCTTGACGGTCAGCGAGTTGAGGTCCATGACGTGGCTGACGGTGAGGCCGCTGCGCTCGGTCCAGGAGACGAACCAGATGCCCGGGGCGATCGCCGCGGTGTGCAGCGGGACGTCCTCGAACTGGCCGGCGGACTCGCCGAGGCCCTCCCAGCGGAGCCGGGCGCCGTCCGCGGAGTAGGAGTTGCGGAAGGCCGCGCCGTTGTCGACCTGGAAGACGTAGGTGCGGCCGGCGAAGCCCGGCAGAGCGGCGGTCATGTGCGTGGCGGTCCTTCGGGCGGTCGGTGCGGTGGACGGGTGCGGCCGCGTGCGGTCGCACCCGTCCCAACCTATCGGAACGGGCTCGGAACCGGGGTCCGATCAGCAGGCGAAGTCGACGCGGCGGAACGTCACGTAGTGGTCGGCCGTGTAGTAGTCCTCGTGGTGGACCTTGCCGGTGATGATCCGCCGGGTGCCGCGGGTGGAACTGCCCGGGGTGATGACGGTGTACTCGTGGTAGTAGCCGGTCGACTGGGCGGGCAGGACGCCCTCGCGGTTCTGGAAGACCACGCCGTCCTGGGAGTACGGGAAGGGCCCGCCGGCGTCGATCAGGCGGATGGTGTCGCGGCCCTGGCTGGGCAGCGCCGAGTAGCAGACGTTCCCGCTGACGGCCGCGTGCGCCTCGGTGGCGGCCACCGCGGTCGGGGCGAGAGTCAGCAGACCGAGGGCGGCGACCGAGACGGCACGGGTCTTCAACGCGCGTGGAGTCATTCGCATGCCGCCAGTGTGATGCTCCGTCAGCTCCCGCCGGAACCCTTGTCGGGAACACTTCACCTGCGGGTCGCGGCCGGAAAACCTGGACGACGCGCGGCGTACCGCGGCCGACCTTGTGGCGCACCGACACCACCGGGCCGCGCGCCCTGTGGTCCTGACACATGGGTGGCCGGGCCGGCCGCCCCTAACGTGACCTGACCCACAGTCGGACCGCCGACCGGCCCACCCCCACGTGGCAGGCCGCCGGCGGTCACCCGTCAGTCGAAGGAGGACCAGTGCGCCACCCGCTCAGGTCCGTGTTGACAGCCCTGACGGCCGGAGCGCTGCTCGCGCTCGGCCTCGCCCCCACCCAGGCCGCCGCGGCCCCGACCGTCCCCTCGTACCTCGGCCAGGAAGCCGTGTTCAGCTCGCCCGGCAACGGCTGGGCGCAGGTCGAGCGCTACCTGGACAGCACGTCCGGGTTCACGCAGGAGCAGTACCCGTCCGACGGGCGCGGCGACCAGGACGGCGCGCGGGTCACCTACTTCGGCGGGGTGAAGCGCCCGTTCTCCGGCCGGTTCCTGCTGTACAGCGCGCAGGGCTGGAACACCGCCACCGGGACGCCCGTGCTGCTGGTGCACGGCGTCAACGACAACGCCGACCGGGCCTGGGCGAACCCCGGCGAGACCGGCAGCTGCGGTGCGTCCAGCTGCCCGAACACCGGCATGGCGCAGGCGCTGGCCGCCTCCGGCCACCGGGTGTTCGCGATCGGGTTCGCGCACAAGCAGGGCGACAACCTGATGCAGGCCCAGACCGTCGGCGACGCCATCGCCGTGATCAAGGCCCGCACCGGCGCGGCCCAGGTGGACGTGGTGGCCTGGAGCAAGGGCGAGGTCGCCGCACGGTCCTACGTCTCCTCCGTGAAGCCGAGTTGGGGACGCGGCTACGCGGGCGACGTCCGCAGACTGGTGACGCTCGGCGGCCCGAACGGCGGCCTGGACTACGTCTACGCGCACGGCTGGGCGTTCTCGCTCGCCAGCTGGCCGGCCTGCGGCGGCACCGCCAACGCGCCGTCCCCGCACCTGTACATGACCTGCTACGGCACCTACACCGCGCAGCCCTGCCTGGGCGTGCTGCCCACCGGCGGCTACGACTGCTACCCCGGGCAGCGCCAACTGCTGGCCCGCTGGGACGGCCCCTACGGCGTGGACGCCACCATGCAGGACTGGTGGACCACCTACTACGGCGGCCAGGGCTTCTACACCTCCGGCCAGGGCATCCAGGCCGCGATCGACGCCGGCTCGCTGATCAAGCCGCTCCAGCAGGCCGGCGTCCCCGCGACCGTCACCACCTACCTGCTGGCCGGCGGCTCCGCCGACATCCCCGGCATCCTGAACGAGGGCCGCGGCCCCAGCGACGGCCTGGTCTTCACCGCCAGCGCACTGGACACCACCGGCATCGGCAAGGTCGGCGGCACCGCGCTGCTCGGCGGCCTCAACCACATGGAACTGGCCTGGGGGAGCGCGGCGGTGTCCCAGGTGACGACCTGGCTGTCCTGAACGACGGGGGCGACGGCGGCAGTTGCCGCGCCGTCGCCCCGGCCGGTCGGTGTCGGGCGTCCGCACTACAGTGCCGGGCATGACGACGTCCCTGCTTGCCCTCGTCCGCGACCACGCCGCCGTCGCCGACCACCTCCGCTGGCCGGGGGAGTTCGACCTCTCCCGCACCGAGCACGTCGAACCCGTCCACCTGGCGTCCGGCCTCCGCCTGGAGCCGTTCGCCGGGGACGGCGGGGGCGGGACGTACTTCTTCTGCGGGGAGGGCGGCGAGGGGCGGCCGGTCCTGTTCGCCGACTCCGAGGGCGGCGCGGCCCTGCTCGCCGTCGGCCTGCCCGAGCTGCTGCGCCTGCTGCTGGCCGCGCCCTGGTGGCGCGACTGCCCGAACTGCACGCCGGAGGAGAACGCGGAGGCCGCAGCCGAGTACCTGGAGGACGAGCCCGAGCTGCTCGCCGACCGCGACACCGTCGCCGCCGCCCTCGGGCTCGCCTGCCCGACCCCCGCCGAGGCGCTCGCCCGGCTGCACCGGACCGCCACCGGCATCGGACGCGAATTCGACCTGATCCACACCCCCGAGGGCACGTCGTACCGGCCGCTGATCGGCTGACGTACTCGCCGCGGGGCGGGCCGGCGGCGGGTGGACGGGCCGTGGCTGCGGTCCGTCAGAGGGCTGCGCCGAGGCGGGCGGCGACGGACTGCATGAGGGGGACGAGGGCGGCGGGGCCGGACTGGGCCTCAAGGGCGTGGACCCGGGCCTGGGGGCCGGAGACGGAGAGGGCGGTGGGGGTGGGGGCGCCCGGGACGGCGACGGCGAGGCAGCGGACGCCGATCTCCTGCTCCTGGTCGTCGACGACGTAGCCGGACTCGCGGGCGGCGGCGAGCTGGGCGAGCAGGGCGGCGGGGTCCGTGACGGTGTGCGGGGTGTGGGCCTGGAGCGGGCCGGGGCCGAGCAGGGCGCGGGCCTCGTCCTCGGGGAGCTGGGCGAGCAGCGCCTTGCCGACGCCGGTGCAGTGCGGCTGGGCACGGCGGCCGACCTCGGTGAACATCCGCATGGAGCGCCGGGACTGGACCTGGCCGACGTAGACGACCTCGCAGCCCTCCAGGACGGCGAGGTTGGCGGTCTCGCCGGTGGCCTCCATCAGCTCGGCGAGGAACGGGCGGGCCCAGGAGCCGAGCAGCCGGTTCGCCGTCTCGCCGAGGCGGATCAGGCGCGGGCCGAGGGTGTAGCGGCGGGCGGAGTCCTGGCGGACGTAGCCCTGGGTGAGCAGGGTGCGGACCAGGCGGTGGATGGTCGGCATCGGCAGGCCGGAGGCGGCGGAGAGTTCGCTGAGAGTGGCGATGCCGCCGGCGTCGGCGAGCGCCTCCAGGAGCAGGAAGGCGCGTTCGACGGACTGCACCGAGCCGGTGGTGCGTTCGGTGGGGCTGCTGGCCACGGGGCGGATCCTTCGTTGAAATTCTGCATCGCGGAAACTAATCTCCACTGTACAGAACGGAATAGCGGATCAGCCCGAGGAGTGTGCAGCCCATGGCAGCAGATCAGGGTTCGATTGTTCCGGGCGTGACGGTCACCGGCCCGCCGGTGGAGCGCGCCGAGGAGGTGCTGACCCCGCAGGCGCTGGCGTTCGTCGCGGGCCTGCACCGCGCGTTCGACGGCCGACGGCGGGAGCTGCTGGCCGCGCGGGCGGTGCGCCGGGCCGAGATCGCCCGCGCCGGCGCCCTCGACTTCCGGCCGGAGACCGCGGCCGTCCGGGCGGGGGAGTGGCAGGTCGCACCCGCGCCGCCCGCCCTGACGGACCGCCGGGTGGAGATCACCGGCCCGATCGACCGCCGGACGACCGTCAACGCGCTGAACTCCGGCGCGCAGGTGTGGCTCGCCGACTTCGAGGACGCCACCGCCCCCACCTGGGCGAACGTGGTCTCCGGGCAGCTCAACCTGATCGACGCGTTCGAGCGCCGGATCGACTTCACCGACACCCGCGGCAAGGCGTACGCGCTGAAGCCCGCCGCCGAGCTGGCGACCGTCGTGGTGCGCCCGCGCGGCTGGCACCTGGACGAGCCGCACCTGGCGGTGGACGGCGCCCCGGTGGCCGGCGCGTTCGTCGACTTCGGCCTGTACGTCTTCCACAACGCGGCCCGGCTGCTCGCCCGGGGCCCGCAGGACCCCAACTCCGGCCCGTACTTCTACCTCCCGAAGACCGAGAGCCACCTGGAGGCCCGGCTCTGGAACGAGGTCTTCACCCACGCGCAGGCCGAACTCGGCGTCCCGAACGGCACGATCCGCGCCACCGTGCTGATCGAGACCATCACCGCCGCGTTCGAGATGGACGAGATCCTGTACGAACTGCGCGAGCACGCCGCCGGGTTGAACGCCGGACGGTGGGACTACCTGTTCTCGATCGTGAAGAACTTCCGGGACGCGGGCGCACGGTTCGTGCTGCCCGACCGCAACGGCGTCACCATGGCGTCCCCGTTCATGGCCGCGTACACCCGGCTGCTGGTGCGGACCTGCCACCGGCGCGGCGCGCACGCGATCGGCGGGATGGCCGCGTTCATCCCGTCCCGCACCGACCCGGAGGTCAACGCGGCGGCGCTGGCGAAGGTCCGGGCCGACAAGGAACGGGAGGCGGACGGCGGCTTCGACGGCACGTGGGTCGCCCACCCCGACCTGGTGCCGGTGGCCCGGGCCTGCTTCGACGCGGTGCTCGGCGAACGCCCGCACCAGAAGCAGAACCCCGGGTCGGCGGAGGACGTGACGGCCGAACAGCTGCTGAACGTGGCCGGAGCGCACGGCAGTTGCACGTCCGCCGGGCTGCGCAACGCCGTCCAGGTCGGCGTCCGGTACATCGAGGCGTGGCTGCGCGGGGTCGGCGCCGTCGCCATCTTCCACCTGATGGAGGACGCCGCCACCGCCGAGATCTCCCGCTCGCAGGTCTGGCAGTGGATCCACAACGGGGTGGAGCTCGCCGACACCGGTGAGAAGGTGACGGCGGCGCAGGTGCGAGGCCTGCTGTCCGAGGAGCTCGCCGCGCTGCGCGAGGACACCGGCCCGGGCCGGCGGTGGGACGAGGCCGCCGCGCTGTTCGAACAGGTGGCGCTCGGCGAGGAGTTCCCGGAGTTCCTCACGCTGCCGGCGCTCGCCCTGCTCGACTGAGAAAAGGGCGCGGGAAAACCCGGGTGCGGGTGGCGGCGGGGAACGGATAAGGTCACTCTCGTCCAGGTGCGCAGGCAGGGGTTACTTCCACTGTCAATGGGCAGGTCGCGGGTTCGAGTCCCGTCGTCGGCTTCGGGCCGGTGTAGCTCAGTCGGTAGAGCAGCTTCGTCACCTCCGCCGCTCTTGTTCTCTGGACACCAAACTTCAGCATGACTGCCACCTCCCGGTGCGCAGGCGCCGGTTACTTCCTGCAAAGAACCCACCGGCACCGTTTTTGATCTCGGGAGGGCAACCGCGCCGGGGCGTCCGGTGCGCAGGCGGGGGTTACTTCTGGATCTGGCGGTTCCGGGTTCGAATCCCGGTCGGTCGTACGCGAGTGCGGCCGGTAGCTCAATGGACAGAGCACCGGACTGCCACCTCCGCCGACGCCGGTCCCACGAGGCCGGTATTCCTCGGACGCCCTGGTTCGGCCTGCCCGCCCGCAGGAGGAGTTCCCATGTCCCGCTTCAACCTTCGCCGTTCGAAGAACACCGCCCCGGCCGCGACCACCCCCGCCGGCCCCCGCTCGCCCGTCCGCACGACCGGGCAGACCGTCGGCAACCACCAGGGCGGGCCGGGACACCTGCGCGACGAGAAGTCCGAACTCTTCCTGCTGGCGGTCGCCAACCTGGTCGGCCAGGACACCTTCTACGAGCGGGGCGGCGACCGCGACGACCGGTACACCGCGCTGGTGCGCTCACTTGCCGTCAGCGACCCCGAGTGGACGCTCGGCCTGCTGCGCTGGCTGCGCTACGGCGCCGCGATGCGCACCGCCTCACTGGTCGGCGCCGCCGAGTTCACCCGCGCCCGGCTGGACGCGAAGCTCCCCGGCCACTCCCGGAAGGTGATCGACGCCGTCCTCCAGCGCCCCGACGAGCCCGGCGAACTGCTCGCCTACTGGACGTCCCGGTACGGGCGGGCGCTGCCCAAGCCCGTCAAGCGCGGCGTCGCGGACGCCGTCGGCCGGCTGTACAACGGCCGGGCGCTGCTCAAGTACGACACCGCCACCAAGGGCTTCCGGTTCGGCGACGTGCTGGAACTGACCCACCCGGTGCCGCGCGCCGACAAGCCGTGGCAGAGCGAGCTGTTCCGCTACGCGCTGGACCGGCGGCACCGCCCCGAGACCGCGGTTCCGCCGGCCGGCGACGCCCTGCTGAGCGCCCATCGCGCGCTGCTGGCCGTCCCCGTGGAGGAACGCCGCGCGCTGGTCACCGGCCCCGACGGCGCGCAGCGGCTGGCCGAGGCGGGCATGACGTGGGAGGCGCTGGCCGGCTGGCTCCAGGGCCCGCTGGACGCCGCCGTCTGGGAGGCCGTCATCCCGTCCATGGGCGTGATGGCGCTGGTGCGCAACCTGCGCAACTTCGACCGGGCCGGAGTGTCGGACGAGGTCGCCGAGCAGGCCGCCGGGCGGATCGCCGACAAGGGCGAAGTCACCCGCTCCCGGCAGTTTCCGTTCCGCTACCTGGCCGCCCACCGGCACGCGCCGTCGCTGCGCTGGGGCCGCGCGCTGGAGACGGCGCTCAAGCACTCGCTGGCCAACGTCCCCGCGCTGCCCGGCCGTTCGCTGATCCTGGTGGACCGCTCCGGCTCGATGTTCGACCGGCCGAGCGCGCAGACCCAGCTCAACCGGGCCGACACCGCGGCCGTCTTCGGCGCCGCCCTCGCCCTGCGGGCCGCGGACGCCGACCTGGTCGAGTTCGGCACCGACAGCCGGGCGATCCCGATCCGGCGCGGCGACGCGGTGCTCAAGGTGCTGGAGCGGTTCGGCGACCTCGGCGGCACCAACACCGCCGAGGCAGTGCGCACGCACTACCGCGGCCACGACCGGGTGGTGATCGTCACCGACGAGCAGGCGTACGGCAGTCATCGGCACGATCCGCTGGAGTCCGTCCCCGCGCGCGTTCCCGCGTACACCTGGAACCTGGCGGGCTACCGGGCCGGCCACGCCCCGTCCGGCGCCGCGAACCGGCACACCTTCGGCGGCCTGGCCGACGCCGCGTTCCGGCTGATCCCGCTGCTGGAGGCCGGGCGGGACGCCGCGTGGCCGTGGGAGAACAACCGCAGGTAAAACCGGGGCAACGTCAACGGCCGGACGCTGCACGCCGATTGACGCCGGGATTCCGGTTCCCGCAAGCTGGTCACTCGTTCGATGCGACCTGAACGGACCTGCTCGCACCTCCCATCCAGGCTCCCGCGTGCGGCGTCCGCGCGTGCCGCGGAGCACCGGCGAAAGGACGAACCGTGAGGACCATCTCCCGACTGCTGGGCACGGCCGCGGCGGCCGCCGCCCTGCTGGCGGTCGCCGCCCTCCCCGCGTCGGCGGCCACCGCCGACTTCACCGCGACCGGCACCGGCGCGAGCGTGCCCCTGGCCGTCCAGTCGGCGCAGAACCGCGCCCTCAAGCAGGCCGTCGCCGCCGGGTTCACCGCCGCCCAGTGCGTGGGCACGGACGCGTCCGCCTGGTTCGACGGCGAGCTGTGGCACGCGGACTCGGGCGTGCACTGCGTCAGCTGACGCCGCGGTCGTCACCGCCCGAACGGCCGGTGGTGCTCCGAACCACCGGCCACCAGCGCGTCGCCGAGCGGGGAGCGGGCGTAGAGGACGGAGCGGCCGGACCGGGTGCGGGTGAGCAGGCCGGCGGTGGCGAGGGCGGACAGGTGGCGGCTGACGGCGCCCGGGGTGACCGCGAGACGGTGGGCCAGGGCGGTGGTGGAGGCCGGCTGGTCCAGCAGCGCCAGCAGCCGGGCCCGCGGCGGGCCGATCAACTCGGCCAGCGCGTCCGGGACGTGGGGCGGCGGGGTCTCGCCCATCAGGGCCTTGCCGCGGGCCGGATAGCTGATCACCGGCGGCTCGTCCGCGTCGATGACGGTGTGCGCGCCCAGCGACGTCAGGCTCGGGACCAGCACCAGGCCGCGGCCCGCGACCGGCGTGTACCGGCCGCCCAGCGCCTTCACCCGCGGATCCGGGTCGTCCAGCCGCAGCACCCCGCCCTGCCACGACAGCCGGTGGTCCAACTCCGCGAACAGGCCCTCCGCGCCGCGCTCCGCGAACATCCGCCCCCGGTACGCCAGATCGGCCTCCAGCACGGTCCGCGCCCGCGGCCACCACTGCGGCAGCAGACAGCGCTCCCAGTACGCCCGCAGCTGCGCCACGCAGCGCGCCAGCAACTCCGCCGGATCGTTCAGCAGCGAGGCCACCGGCTCCGGAATCGGCGCCCCGTCACCCCGGTACGCGGCTGTGAAGTCCTTCGCCACCGTCTCCGGGGGCGTCGCCGCCACCACTGCCAACTCGCTCTCGAACGAAGGCCGTTGAAAGGTCGGTCGGGGCGTCAGGAAGTCCGCCATCCAGGCCCGCGGCGTCACCAGGACGTCCAGCAGCGCGGAGTCCAGCATGCGGTACTCCCGCTCCCAGGACTCCAACCAGCGCCGCTGGAAAGGGTACTTGTCCACATGGCGGCGCAACCGCAGGCTGAACACCGCCTCCTGCAGCGGGGAGTACGTGAACCAGGTGGTGGCGAGGTCGTCCACGCCGAGCGAGAACTCGAACATTGACCCCAACGGTAAAAGGATTCCGGCGAGTTGGGAACCCTGGTGTGCTGACGGCCATGACCGCCACCGTCGCGCCCGTCGGGCGCCGCTCCCTGCTGCCCGCAGACCCGATCCTGCGCCGGCTCGCCGTGCTGACCGGCGTCAACACTGTCGGCAACGGCCTCTACTACTCCGTCAGCGCGCTCTACTTCACCCGGCAGGTCGGGCTCGGCGCCGGCCAGTTGGCGCTCGGCCTGGCGGCGGCCGGGGTCGCCGGGATGCTGGCCGGCGTCCCGTTCGGGCGGCTCGCCGACCGGGTCGGGCACCGGCGACTGCTGTACGTCCTCGGGCCGTTGCAGGGACTGGCCGTCCTCACGTACATCTTCGTGCACGGCTTCGCGCCGTTCGTCGTCGCCATCGTGGTCGCCACCGTGCTGGAACGCGGCGCGGTCGTGGTGCGCAGCGCACTGATCGCGCACGTGGTGCCCGCCGAGGACCAGGTGCGCTCGCGGGCGCTGCTGCGCTCGGTGATGAACGCCGGGCTGATGCTCGGCGGCGCGGGCGCGATGCTCGCCCTCCAGGAGGACTCGCACTGGGCGTACGCCACCGTGCTGGCGCTGGACGCCGCGAGCTTCGCCGCCACCTCGCTGCTGCTGCGCGGCCTCCCGGACGCGACGGTGCCCGCCGAGGAGCGCGCCCGCAAGCAGCGGCCGCGCACCGCGCTCGCCGACCGGCGCTACCTGCTGGTCGCCTTCCTGCACGCCGTGCTGGAACTCCAGTTCGCCATGCTGGAGATCGGCATCCCGCTGTGGATCGCCGTCCACACCGCCGCGCCGCGCGCCCTGGTCGCGGTGGTCGCCATCGTCAACAGCCTCGCGGTGGTGCTGTTCCAGGTCCGCGCCAGCCGCGGCGTGGTGGACATCCGCTCGGCGGGCCTGGCCTGCGCCCGCGGCGGCGTGCTGCTCGGCGGGGCCCCTGCCTGGTGTACGCGGCGGCCGGCGGACGCGGCACCGTGCTCGCCGTGACCCTGATACTGGCCGGCGTCCTGCTGCACTCGCTCGCCGAACTGCTCACCTCGGCGGGCGGCTGGACACTCAGCCTCGACCTCGCCGACCCCGCCGCGCACGGCGAGTACCAGGGCGTCTTCATGAGCGGCCAGGCCGGGTCGCACGTGATCGGCCCGCTGATCGTCACCGCGACCGTGCTGGCGCACGGCGTCGCGGGCTGGGCGACGCTGGGCGTCCTGCTGGCGGCGGCCGGCCTGGCGATGCCGCTGGCCGCGCGGCGCTGACGCCGCGTCGGCCCGGTCGGTCGGCCGGCCCGGTCGGTCGGTCGTTACGGTCGGTCGTTCCGGTCGTCCCCGCCGGCTGGGTCGGCTGGGTCGGCAGGGTCGGCAGGGTCGGCGGGGTCGGCGGGGTCGGCCCCGTCGGTCGCCGGAGCTGCCGAACCCGCCGAAGCGGGTCGGCTCGCCGTCGGTGTGCAGCACCGCGAACCGCCCGGTCCACCGGCGGGTCAGCGGCGGGAGGCGAGGGAGCGGGCGGCCTCGGCGCAGGTGCGGGCGATGGTGGGCTCGTCGGCGGTGGTGAGGTGGCCGTGTTCGACGACGGGGCGGCCGTCGACGAGGAGGGCGGTGAGCGGGGGGAGGGCGCCGAGGACGAGGGCGGCGACCGGGTCGGCGACGGTGGAGTGGAGGAGGCCGTCGGTCTTCCAGAGGGCGAGGTCGGCGAGTTTGCCGGGCTCGACGGAGCCGATCTCGTGGTGGCGGCCGAGGACCCGCGCGCCGCCCATGGTGGCCAGGCGCAGGGCCTGGCGGGCGGTCAGGGTGTCGGGGCGGCCGTGCAGGCGGCTGATCAGGAGGGCGTTGCGCAGTTCGGTGCCGAGCTGGCCGGACTCGTTGGAGGCGGTGCCGTCCACGCCGAGGCCGACCGGGACGCCGCCGGCGAGCATGTCGGGGACGCGGGCGATGCCGGCGGCCAGCCGGGCGTTGGAGGACGGGCAGTGGGCGACGCCGGTGCCGGTCTCGGCGAACTTGGCCAGGTCGGAGTCGTCCATGTGGACGCAGTGCGCCATCCAGACGTCCTCGCCGAGCCAGCCCGTGGACTCGAAGTAGTCGGTCGGCCCCATGCCGAAGAGCTGCCGGCAGAACGCCGCCTCCTCCGCGGTCTCCGAGCCGTGGGTGTGCAGCCGCACCCCCTTGCGGCGGGCCAACTCGGCCGAGCGGGACATGAGTTCGGTGGAGACCGAGAACGGCGAGCAGGGCGCCAGGGCGATCTGCAGCATGGAGCCGAAGGAGGGGTCGTGCCACCGGTCGACCGCGGCCTCGGAGGCGGCGAGGATCTCGTCGGTGTCCTCCACCGCGTGGTCCGGCGGCAGCCCGCCGTCCTTGTGGCCGCGGTCCATCGAGCCGCGCGACGCGGTGAACCGCAGGCCGAGCTGCCGGACGGCCTCGATGGACGCGCCGAGCAGGTCGCCGGCGCCGCGCGGGAAGACGTAGTGGTGGTCGGCGGCCGTGCTGCAGCCCGAGGTGAGCAGCGCCGCCGCCGAGCCCAGCGTCGCCGCGTGCACCAGCTCGGCGTCGATCCGCGCCCAGGTCGGGTACAGCGCCACCAGCCAGTCGAACAGGATGTTGTTCTGGGCGAGCCCGCGGGTCAGCCACTGGTAGAAGTGGTGGTGGGTGTTGACCAGCCCCGGCGTGAGCAGGTGCCCCTCGCCGTCGATCCGCCGTACGACACCGGGGAGTTGCGCCGGCGCGGGCCCGTCGCCGACCGACTCGATGGTGTTGCCGAGGACGACCACGTGCCCGCGCGGGTACTCGGTGTCGGCGGCGTCGACGGTGGCGATCGCCGCGTTCTCGATCACGATCCGTCGGTCGGGGGCCGGGAGTCGGACTGCCATGGGAACTCCTGAAGGCATCGACGGGGTGTCAGGAGACGGGGATGACCGGGACGACGCCCTCCCGGTGCACGGTGCCCTCGATCAGGCCGTACATCCGGTCGGCGGCGTAGTACACCTCGTTCTCGTTCTTGAGCCCGAACGGCGCCAGATCGACCAGGAAGTGGTGCTTGTTGGGCAGTTCCAGTCGGATCTCGTCCACCTCGGCCCGGTGGTTCAGCACCCGGGTGCCCATCGCGTGCAGGGTCTGCTGCAACGAGTACGAGTAGGTGTCGGCGAACGCCTCCAACAGGTGCCGCCGCACCTCCTGGTACGAGCGGTCCCAGGCCGGCTGCTGCTGGCCGTCGCGGCCGTGGAAGCCGAACGCCCAACGGGCCGTCACCTGGGTGGCCAGGATGCGGTCGTAGGCCTCCTGGAGGGTGGTGTACCGGTCCTTGAGGAAGCCCCAGAACTCCGAGTCGGTGGTGTTCATGACCACCAGGTCCTTGAGCCCCGAGATCACCCGGAACCGGTCGCCGTCGTACACCACCTCGGTGGTGCGTACCTCCTGCCCGCTGCGGACGAAGGAGTGCCCGGTGTCGCCGGAGTCCGCCGCGCCGATCCGCTCCCAGCCGTACTCCTCGACCCGGACGCGGGCGCAGTGCACCACGCCGCGCTCGGTGTGCTCCACGAAGTGCCGGGCCAGCAGGGCGGCGAAACTCTCGGCGGACTCGATGCCGTACTGCTTGGCGAACGCGTACACGGTGTTCTTGGTGCTGTCGGTGGGCAGGCAGTTGGCGTTCGAGCCGGTCAGGTGGACGTCCTCGAACTCGCCCTGGAGGGCGACCGAGACGTTCAGGTCCTTGATCTCGTGGCGGGCGGAGTCGCGGCGGACCCGGACGATGCGGTTCTCCGCCTTGCCGTACTGGTTCTGCCCGAGCACGTGGGCCATGACGTGTCTCCTAACGGTGGGCGGGGCCGGCGGGCCTAACTGCCGCGGTAGACCGAGTAACCGAACGGGCTCAGCAGCAGCGGCACGTGGTAGTGGTGCTGGTCGGCCGCGACCGTGAAGACGATCGAGACCTCGGGGAAGAACGGCGGCTGCTCCGCCCCCGGGCGGGCCGCGTGGTACTTCGCGGTGTCGAACCGCAGCCGGGCGACCGAGCCATCCGCCACCGCCGGCAGGTCCCGGACCCGGCCGTCGGCGTCCGTCGCGGAGGCGCCGAGCAGCTGCCAGCCGGCCTCGGTGCGGACGGCCAGTTCGACCGGAACGCCCTCGGCCGGGCGGCCGAGAGCGGTGTCGAGCACATGGGTGGAGATGCCGGCCATGGACAGTTCCTCACAGGCGGACGGGCGTCGGTTCAGGGGGAGAGGAGCCGGTCGAGGCGGAGCTCGTTGATCCTGCGCAGTTCCTCGCGGACGGTCTCCGCCTCGGTGGCGGCGTCGTGCGGCAGCCGCTCGCGCAGGGCGGCGAGCAGGTCGGGCGCGGTGCGGCCGGTGGCGCAGATCAGGAAGATCCGGCCGAACTTCGCCTCGTAGGCGGCGTTGGCCGCGGCCAACTCGCCCAGTACGGGCGGCTCGACGCCCCGGACGCCGGACTGCTCGCGGGCGGACGCGGCGTCGCCGGCCTTCGGAGCGCCGATCCGGGCGTGGCCGGCGAGCGCCTCGTCGAGGTCGGACGCCGACAGGCGGGACGTCGCCGTCGCGTTGGCGGCCAGCAGCTCGGCGGGGTCGGACCAGGGGCGGGAGGCCGCGACGGCGGCGGCCCAGGCGGGGCTGGCGCAGATCTCCAGCAGGATCGTCCGCAGCCGGTCCGGCTCGGCGGCGGCCAGTGCGGTGAGCGCGGGGGAGACGGGGGGTGGCTCGGTCACGGAGGGACCTCCTGGGATTGGTGCCACCCGGACAAGCTAGAGCGGGCCCGACGGGCCGTCAACGCACTGTTGAACTGTTTGTGACGAGGACGGGTCGGCGACGGCCTGCCGCGCCCGGCGGGTCAGGACTTCTCCTGCCGGTTCAGGTAGTTGTACACGGTGAACCGGCTGACACCGAGCGCCGACGCGACCGTCTCCACCCCATGGCGGACGGTGAACGCCCCGCGTTCCTCCAACAGGGCGACCACCCGCTGCTTCTCGGTGCGGTCCAGCTCGGCCAGCGGTCGGCCGTCGAACCGGCGGGCCGTCTCGGCCAGCAGCCGGTCCAGCGCCCGGTTCAGGTGCGGCAGCCGCACCGCGACGGCCGGCGTGCCGTCCCACTCCAGGACGACGTCCTCGGCCCGCGCCTCGGCCGGGTCGACGGCGGTGGCGCCGACCGCCTCCAGCAGCGGCTTCACGGCGGCGGTGAACGGGTGCTCGTCGACATGCCCGGCGGCGGGTCCGGCCGGGTCCGCGCCGTCGGGCAGCACGCTGACCTGGAGCGAGATCCGGCTCGCGCCGACCGCCAGGGTCTCCCGCAGCAGCCTGGTCACGGCGGTCAGCGCCTGCTCGGCGTCGCCCTCGGCGCTGGTCCCGAACGGCCCCACGGAGACGGCCAGTCCCGCTTCCTCGACCGCCCCGCGGGCGGTTCTGGCGTGCTCGGGGAAGCCGTCCAGCTCGAACGGTTCGGTCGTGAACTCCACCATCACTCGCACGCGCTCACCCTATCGACCGTCCGTCGAGATGGTTGTCGGATGTGATGATTGGGTGGAGCGATCGGTGGAATCAGGCCTCCGGACGGTGAACATCGTGTGCCGGGAGGGCCGAGTCCGCCGGGGCGGCTGCGGCGGCAGGCCTCAGCGTGGGCGCACCATGACGGTGAGCTCGGGCGAATCGGGCGTCGCCCGCTGGCTGTTGAACGGCCGGTAGCCCCAAGTCCCGTACAAGGCCCGGACTTTGCCGTCCCCCGCGAGCGGGTTGACCATCAGGACGACGCGGTCCTCGGCGCGGTCGGCGAGCAGCTCGTCGTGGATGCGGCGGGCGGTGCCGGTGCCGCGCCACGGGGTGCGGACGCCGATCTCCTTGACGGCCAGCACGGGCGTGTCGGTGAAGCCGGCGGGCAGCGGATCGGCCAGGCGCCTCCAGTAACGGTCCTCGGCGTCAAGGGTGTTGCCGTAGGCGTACCCGACCGGCAGTTCGCCGTCCCGGCCGAGGACGAGTCCGAAGCCGGGCTCGGCGGCGTGCCGGTCGAGGCGCTCCAGGAACGCTTCGACGCCGTAGTTGGCCAGGTGCAGCAGCGGCGCCCGGACGTCCATGTAGACGTCCAGCAGGTCCTGGCGGGTCTGCGCGGTGAGGGCGGAGTAGCGGCGGAGCTCGACGGTCATGCGCTGGTCCTCCTGTGGTCGCGGGCGAACTCGGCCCGATTGGCCGCCAGTTCACCACGTACGGTGGGGGTCTTCCGGATGCGGGGCCGCATTGACGCCCGGGTGGGTCGGGCCTACGCTCCCAGGACCCTTCCAGGACTCTCCCGGCGTTCGGAGGCCCCCTGATGCCGCTCGGCGACGGCGTGGTGATCCGCTCCCGGCGGGTGGTGCTGCCGGACGGCGAGCGGGCCGCCGACGTGGTGGTCCGGGGCGGGCGGATCGAACGGGTCGCGGCGTACGGGACGGTGGGCGGACGCGGCGTGACCGACCTCGGGGGTCTCGTGCTGATGCCCGGGCTGGTCGACACCCACGTGCACGTCAACGAGCCCGGCCGCACCGAGTGGGAGGGATTCGCCTCCGCGACCCGGGCGGCGGCGGCCGGCGGAGTCACCACGATCGTCGACATGCCGCTCAACTCCGTTCCACCGACCACGACGTCGAGCGCCCTCGCGGTGAAGCGGAAGGCCGCCGAGGGCCGGCTCTGGGTGGACGTGGGCTTCTGGGGCGGGGCGATCCCCGGGAACCTCGGCGATCTCGAACTCCTGCACCGGGCCGGGGTGTTCGGGTTCAAGTCGTTCCTCGCCCCGTCCGGCGTGGACGAGTTCCCGCACCTGGCCGGCCCCGCCGAACTGGAGGCCGCGCTCGCCGAACAGGCCCGGCTCGGCGCGCTGGCCGTCGTCCACGCCGAGGACCCGGCCGTGCTCGACGCCGCCCCGAACCCCGGGGGCGTCCGGTACCGGGACTTCCTGGCCTCCCGCCCCGACGCCGCCGAGAGCGTCGCGGTGGCCGGACTGCTGGAGTGCGCCCGGCGCACCGGCGCCCGGGTGCACCTGCTGCACGTCTCGTCCGCCGCCGTGCTGCCGCTGCTGCGCCGGGCCCGGGCGGACGGGGTGCGCGTCACCGCCGAGACCTGCCCGCACTACCTGACGCTGGCCGCCGAACAAGTCCCGGACGGGGACACCGCGTTCAAGTGCTGCCCGCCGATCCGGGACGCCGCCAACCGGGAGCTGCTCTGGCAGGCGCTCGCGGACGGCGAGTTCGCTGCGGTGGTGTCCGACCACTCGCCGTCGACGAGCGAGCTGAAGCAGTGCCAACGGCTCGGCGGCAGCGGCGACTTCGCGGCGGCCTGGGGCGGCATAGCGTCGCTCCAGCTGGGACTGGCCGCCGTGTGGACCGAGGCGCGGCGGCGCGGGCACACTCCGGCGGACGTGGTGCGCTGGATGGCCGCCGGCCCGGCCGGGCTGGTCGGCCTCGACGGCAGCAAGGGCGCCGTCGCACCCGGGTGCGACGCCGACCTGGTGGCCTTCGACCCCGACGCCGAGTTCACCGTCCGGCCGGAACGGCTCCACCACAGGAACCCCGTCACCCCGTACGCCGGCCGCACCCTGACCGGGCAGGTCCGCCGCACCTGGCTGCGCGGGCGGCTCGTCGACCCCGACGGCGAGCCGCACGGGCGGCCACTCTTCCGTTGCTGAATTCCGTTGTGAGGAGGTTCGGTTGAGCGCCGATCAGGTGCCATTCGCAGAGCTCGATCCGCCGTTCGCAGAGCTGGTGGAACTGGCTTCCCGGGCGCTCGGCGCGGGTGTGGTCGCCACCAACGAGGACACCTTCGCCGACGCGGAGAACCTGCTGGTCGCCGCGCCCGCCGCGTTCCGCCCGCACACCTTCGGGCACAAGGGCCAGATCATGGACGGCTGGGAGTCCCGCCGCCGACGCGGCGTCAGCGCCGAACAGCCGCACCCCGCCGACGAGGACCACGACTGGGTGATCGTCCGGCTCGGCGCGGCGGGCGTGGTCCGCGGCGTGGTGGTCGACACCGCGCACTTCACCGGCAACCACCCCGAGACGGCGTCCGTGCAGGCCGCGTCCGTCCCCGGGCACCCCTCGCCGGCGGAGGTCGCCGCCGCCGACTGGACCGAGATCGTTCCGCGGACGGCGCTGCGCGGCGACACCGCGCACGCGTTCGTGGTGTCGGATCCCGTGCGGTACACGCACGTCCGGCTCAACATCTGGCCGGACGGCGGCGTCGCCCGACTCCGGGTGCACGGCGAGGTGCTGCCCGACCCGCGGGACCTGGCCGGGCTGACGTTCGACCTGGCCGCGCAGGAGTACGGCGGCGTCGCCGAGGACGCGTCCGACCGCTACTACTCCTCCCCGCACCACCTGAACGCCCCCGGCCGGGCACGCGTCATGGGGGACGGCTGGGAGACCAGGCGACGACGCGACACGGCGCACGACTGGGTGCGACTCGCCCTGGCCGGGGAGGGGGAGGTGCTGGCGGCGGAGGTGGACACCTCGTGCTTCGTCGCGAACGCGCCCGGGTGGGTCGAACTCGTCGGGCTGAAGGGGGAGACGGAGACAGTGCTGCTGCCACGGACGCGGTTGCAGCCCGACACCCGGCACCGGTGGCGGCTGCCGGCGGGGACGGCGGTGACGCACGTGCGCGTGAACGTGTATCCGGACGGGGGGCTGGCGCGGGTCCGGCTGACGGGGCGTCTGACCGGGGCCGGGCGGGACGAGATGGCGCTGCGGTGGTTCAACGCGCTGCCGGCGGCGGAGGCCGGAGCGGTCGCGCCGGCCGCGGTGGTGGCGGCGCGGCCGCTGCGGAACGCGGAGTCGATCGGGTACCGGGGTGCGGAGTGACGATCGGGTGCCGGGCTGGGGGGCTTCCTCCAGGCACTGCCCGCGAGGCACGCCGGCGAGCCCTCGCGGGGGCTCGCCCGAGAACCCTCGGGCATATGCCTGTCAAGGGGTCGGCGCTCTGGTGGGGGAATATCCGGTGAGCTGATGATGGGGCGCTGATCGGCTGGATACGCTGGGTGAAAGCGAGAGGGGGTCGGGGGAACATGGCGACGGTGAGCCGGGGGCGGAGTGATCTGCTGGGGCCGGGCGGCGGGGGTGCGGGGCCGTTCGGGGTGCTGCGGCGGGCGTTGCGGTTGCTGGAGGCCGTGGACCGGTACGCCAACGGCTGCACGACGGCGGAGCTGTCGCGGGCGCTGAGCATGCCGGAGGCGGTCGTGCGGCAGTTCGCGGAGGAGCTGGAGACCGAGGGATACCTGCTGCACCTGGACGGCGTGTGGACCCTCGGCGGGGCGTTCACGCTGCTCGGGGCGCAGCACCGGGAGCCGCTGGTGCGCGCCCGGTTGCACCACCGTCTGGAGGACCTGCGGGACGAGTTGGGCGCCGCCGTCTACTTCAGCCGGTACCAGGACGGCGAGTTGCTGGTCGAGGCGGTGTGCGACGGCGAGCACGCGCCGGCCGTGCACGAGTGGGTGGACTTCCGGGCCACCGCGCACGCGTCCGCGATCGGCAAGTGCCTGCTGGCCCAACTCGACCACGCCGCCCGGCTGGACCACTTCGCCCGGCACCCGGTGGCCCGGCTCACCGCGAGGACCATCACCGAGACCGACCGCCTGCTGCACCGGCTCGACCGGCAGCCCGCCACCGTCCCCGTGCTGGACCTCCAGGAGTACTCGATGGACACGGTCTGCGCCGCCGTCCCGATAGTGGCCGGGAACACGGTGGGCTGCCTGGCCACCTCGCTGCCCGTCGAACAGGCCTACCGGCTGCGCGAGGCCGCCGAGTTGCTCACGGCGCGGGCCACGCCGTTGATGCTGGCGATGGCGGTGTGAGCGGCCGGGCCGCGGCGCGGGCGGCGAGTCGTGGTCGGTCCGCCGGGTCCGCCCTCCCGGATCGCTGAGCAGGACGTCCGCGAGCACCGCCGGTGGCGGACGCCCGGGTCGGAGCGCCGTACCCCGGCGCGGCCGTGGCGGAACCGGGCGGCCGGGAGCCCGGCGCCGAGGAGGGCCGCCGGCCGGTGGCCGCCGCGGCGCGGTCCGGCGACGGCATCGCGGGTCGCCGGGCGCGCGGCGGGTGTCACCACAGGCCGGACGCGACGGCCGCGCCGGCGAAGTTCAGACCGGTGCCGAGTGCCACACTGACCGTCAAGTAGGCGGCGGACAGGCCGATGCGGCTGGTCGAGGCGAGCGTGAACACCTCGTAGGAGAAGGTGGACCAGGTGGACAGCGCCCCGCAGAACCCGGTGGCCAGCAGCAGCTGACCGTGCGCGTCCAGGTGTCCGCGCAGCGCGGCCTCGGAGAGGAAGCCGAGCAGCAGACAGGCCGTCGCGTTGGCGGTCAGCGTGCCGAACGGGAACGGGCTGTGCACCCGCGACTTGACGGCCACACCGGTCAGGTAGCGGACGGGCGCGCCGACCAGGCCGCCGGCCAGCACCAGCAGCCAGTCAGTGAGCACCGGACGCCTCCTGGTGGGCCGGGACCCCGACCGCGGCGCGGGCCGCGAAGACGCCGAGGGTGACGGCCGTCATCGCCGCGACCACCGTCAGCAGCAGGTAGCCGACGGCCGTGCCGGGGGCCCCGCCGCGCACCAACTCCCGGATGTTGTCCGTGTAGTGGGAGAAGGTGGTGAACCCGCCGAGGAACCCGGTGCCGAGCAGCGAGCCGGCCAGTTTCTTCGCCCGCGGAAAGCGCACGGACAGCACCGTCATCAGCGCGCCCATCACCAG
Organism: Kitasatospora sp. NPDC092948; assembly: GCF_044754805.1. NCBI lineage: Bacteria > Bacillati > Actinomycetota > Actinomycetes > Kitasatosporales > Streptomycetaceae > Kitasatospora > Kitasatospora sp. NPDC092948. Next base: position 928,639 of record NZ_JBIVPU010000001.1, read on the forward strand.
ACAGCCCACCGCGTTGACGGTGAGGATCGGCCACGGGAACGCCGTCCCGGACACCGGCCAGAGCCGCTCCACGCCGTACCGGCAGCCCGCGCCCAGGGCGCCGCCGACGGCCACCGCCGCCACGATCGGGAGCTGACGGCCCGGCGCGTGCTCGGAGTGGGCGTGGCCCGGCGGGCGCACCGGGCGGTCCCTGACGACGTCGATGTACGGATTGGTCATCGGACTCCTTCGGAACCGTACGTGGGCCGATCGGGCGAAATGGGCGAACACGCGAGCGGCCGGGGCGGCCGGGCGGCCGAATCGGACTAAACAGTGCATATCGGTCAGTTCTGGCGTGCGCCAGCGTATTTCACGGCAGCCGTCAGGGCGGGGAGATTCGGGAGAAGACGTGACGCACGGTGCCCCCCGAGGTGCACGCCAGGCACTGGACCGTCAACCGCTGGCCTATCTGGTGGCCTCGATCCGGGGTGTCGGCCAGGTCGACCTGCAACCGCAGCTGCTCACCGGGGCCTTCATCCTCGCCGCGCTGTGGGCGGCCGGCTGGAAGGTCGGCCTGTTCGCCACCCTGGGCACGCTGATCGCCACCGCCACGGCGTACCTCCTGGACGTCGACCGCGGCTCCATCTCCCAGGGCCTGCAAGGCTATTCGGGCTGCCTGACGGGCATCGCGCTGGTCACCTTCCTGGGCAACCACCTCGCCACCTACATCCTCGCCGTGGTCGGCTGCGCGGTCACCACCGTGCTGACCGCCTCCCTCGCCGTGCTGCTCAAGCCCTACGGGCTGACCCCGCTGACCGCCCCGTTCTGCCTGGTCTCCGGCGTGATGGTGCTCGGCGCCCCGTCCTTCGAACGGATCTGGCACGGCGCGCCGTCCCCCGTCGCCAACCCCACCAGGGGCGACACCGGAATCACCTTCTCCGACCTGTGGCACGCCTTCTTCACCAACGTCTCGCAGGTCTTCCTGGTGAACAGCTGGTACGTCGGCCTGATCATGCTGGTCGGCCTGGCCTTCGCGGGCGTCCGGGTGGTGCTCGCCGCCGCCCTCGGCTCGATCGCCGGGATCTTCGCCGCCTGGGCGCTCGGCGCGCCCACCGCGCAGATCGCCGACGGCATCTACGGCTACAACTCCGTCCTGGTCGCCATCGCGGTCGGCGCGGTCTTCCTCGCCGACACCCCCTGGAACGCGGGCTACGCCCTGCTCGGCGCCGCCCTCGCCACCGGACTGACCGCCGCCATCACCTCGCTCTTCAAACCCTTCCACGGCCACACCTTCACCTGGCCGTTCATCCTCACCACCTGGGCGCTGATGGCCGCCGTCCCGCTGCTGCCCAGGCTGCGGGCCGCCGAAGCCGGCTGACGCACCGTCACCACCAGCCCCGTCCCCCCGTCCCGAGGAAGGCACCCGCCGATGAACCTCGCGCCCCGCGAGCTCGACAAACTGATCGTCTACGTCGTCGCCGACCTGGCCCGCAAGCGCCAGGGACGCGGCCTCAAGCTGAACTACAGCGAAGCGGTCGCCCTGATCTCCGAGGCCATCCTGGAAGCCGCCCGGGACGGCAGGTCCGTCGCCGACTGCATGGAACTCGGCCGCCACGTGATCGGCGCCGACGCCTGCATGGACGGGGTGCGGCAGATGCTGCCGCTGCTCCAGGTCGAGGCCTCGTTCGTGGACGGCACCAAGCTGGTCTCCGTGCACGACCCCATCGGCGGCTGACGGTGCCCGACACCGGCGTCCACGTCCTCGCGGTCTGCGGCCACGAGTCCGGGAACGGCGCGGCGCTGCGCCGGCTCGCCGGGCCGGACACCATCGTGGTCGGCGGCGGCCGCGAACTGTACCGGGCGCTCACCGCCCGCCCGTCCCGGCAGACCGTCGCCGTCGTCCCGATGACGCTCGGCCGCGACCCCGAACTGGTCGCCGACGCCGCCCGCACCGTCCGCGCCCTGCCGCCCGAGCTGCGCCGGGGCACCGCCGTCGCCGAGCCGTTCGGCAGCTCCGAGCACCTGGTCGGCTGGCTGCGGGCGGCGGCCTCCGGCGTCCCCGCCGAGGCCGCGCTGCTGATCACCGCACCCGCCGGCGACCCCTACCAGGACGCCGAACTGCACCGGGTGGCCCACCTGGTGCGCGTCTACGGGCGGCACCGGCTGGTGGAGACGGCGCTGCTGGGCGGCGACGTCGAACCGGCCGAGGGCGTGCGGCGGTGCGCGCTGCTCGGGGCCCGGCAGGTCGCGGTGCTGTCCGCGTCCTTCCTGCCGCCGGCGCCGCCGGCCGCCCCCGCCGGAGTGTCGGTCCGCGACACCGGGCCGCTGCTCGGCCCGGCCTCGCTCGCCGCGGTGCTCTCCGCGCGGGCCGGCGCGGCCGTGCGGCGGCTGCGGGAGAGCGGCGAGGACGGTGTCGGCGCGGCGCTGTCGGCCGCCGACCGGCACGGGCCGAGCCACAGCCACGGCGTGGACGGCGGCCACCACCGGCACGAGCACCACCACGGGCCCGGGGAGGGCCACGCCCACGACCGCGAGCACCACCACGAGCACCACCACGGGCCCGGGGAGGGCCACACCCACGGGCCGGGCTCCCCGCCGGTGCAGCAGCACATCCACTCGTCCCCACTGATGGGCGCAAGGAGTCACCAGTGAGTTTCGGCACATACCTGTACGGCGACGGAGACATCGAGCTCAACGCCGGTCGACGCACCGTCAAGGTCGAGGTGGTCAACACCGGCGACCGGGCGGTGCAGGTCGGCTCGCACTACCACTTCTTCGAGGTCAACTCGGCGCTGCGGTTCGACCGTGACAAGACCCTCGGCATGCACCTGAACATCCCCGCCGGCACGTCGGTGCGGATCGAGCCGGGCGGTACCCGCGAGGTCGAGCTGTGCGAGTACGGCGGCACCGGCCGGCTGGTCGGGTTCAGCGGGCTGCTGAACGGCAGCACGGTCTCCTCCCGGGCCCGGATCGAGGCCTTCCACCGGGCCCTGGAACTGGGCTTCGAAGGGGCGGAGGAGAACCCCTCCGACACGGGCGCCGACAAGGGCGCGGGCAAGGGTTCCGCCAAGAAGAAGGGTGCCAGCTGATGCCGATCCTGTCCCGCAAGCAGTACACCGACATGTTCGGGCCGACCGTCGGCGACCGCTTCCAACTCGCCGACACCAACCTGATCGTGGAGGTGGAGAAGGACTACAGCGAGGGCCTGTACGGCGACGAGATCGTCTACGGCGGCGGCAAGAGCATGCGCGACGGCATGGGCGCCGACCCGCAGGCCACCGCCGCACAGGGCGCGCTGGACACCGTGATCACCAACGTGGTGGTGATCGACCCGATCCTCGGCATCGTCAAGTGCGACATCGGGATCAAGAACGGCTTCATCGCGGGCATCGGCAAGTCCGGCAACCCGCAGACCCAGAACAACGTCCACCCGGACCTGGTGATCGGCCCCGGCACCGAGGCGATCTCCGGCGAGCACCTGATCGCCACCGCCGGCGCGATCGACACCCACGTCCACCTGATCTCCCCGCAGCAGGCCCAGCAGGCGCTGACCAACGGCATCACCACGCTGATCGGCGGCGGCACCGGCCCGTCCGACGGCACCAACGGCACCACCTGCACCCCCGGCCCGTACAACATCGCCCGCTTCCTGGAGGCCTGCGAGGAGGTGCCGGTCAACATCGGCCTGATGGCCAAGGGCAACGGCAGCCTGCCCGGCGCGCTGGACGAGCAGATCGAGGCCGGCGCCTGCGCGCTCAAGGTGCACGAGGACTGGGGGGCCACCCCCGCGGTGATCGACGCCGCGCTGTCCGCCGCCGACCGGCACGACGTCCAGGTGGCGATCCACACCGACAGCCTCAACGAGTCCGGCTACTTCGAGAGCACGCGCTCGGCGTTCGACGGCCGCACCATCCACACCTTCCACTCCGAGGGCGCGGGCGGCGGCCACGCCCCCGACATCCTGCGGGTGACCGGCGAGCCCAACGTGCTGCCGTCCTCCACCAACCCGACGCTGCCGTACACCAAGAACTCGGTCGACGAACTGCTCGACATGGTGATGGTCTGTCACCACCTGAACCACGACATCCCCGAGGACGTGTCGTTCGCCGACAGCCGGGTCCGGGCCGAGACCATCGCCGCCGAGTCGGTGCTGCACGACCTCGGCGTGATCAGCATGGTCTCCTCGGACTCGCAGGCGATGGGCCGGGTCGGCGAGTCCGTCACCCGCTGCTTCCAGATCGCCCACCACTGCAAGGACAAGCGCGGCCCGCTGGACGGCGACAGCGCCCGCAACGACAACCAGCGGGTGCTGCGCTACCTGGCCAAAGTCACCATCAACCCGGCCATCGCCACCGGAATCGCGGACCACGTCGGCTCGTTGGAGGCCGGCAAGCTGGCCGACATCGTGCTCTGGCCGATCCACTCGTTCGCCGCCAAGCCCAAGATGATCATCAAGGGCGGGATCATCTCCTGGGCCCAGATGGGCGACCCGAACGCCTCCCTGCCGACCCCGCAGCCGGTGATCTACCGGCCGATGTTCGGCCAGTACGGCCGGGCCCAGCAGTCCACCCACGTCACCTTCATGTCGCAGGCCGGGATCGCCGCCGGCGTCCCCGAGAAGCTCGGACTTCAGCGCCGGGTGCTGCCGGTGCGCGGCACCCGCGTCATCGGCAAGCACAACATGGTGCGCAACAACGCGCTGCCCAAGGTCGCGGTGGACCCGGAGACCTTCAAGGTCACCCTGGACGGCGAGGTCGCCACCATCGAACCCGCCCGGACGCTGCCGCTCAACCAGCTGTACTTCGTGGTGTGACCGGTGTTCCTCAGCCCGGACGGCCCGGAACCGGCGTCCCCCGAGCAGTCGCAGCTCGGGGGACTGCCCGCCCTGCTGGCCAGCCTGCAACTCGCCGACTCCGCCTTTCCCAGCGGCTTCTACACCCTGTCGCACAGCCTGGAGGGCTACGCGCAGGCCCGCGCCGTCACCCCCGACACGCTGCCCGCGCTGCTCGCCGACCTGCTCCGGCACGGCGTCGGCCCGAGTGACGCCACCGCGCTGGCGCTCGCCCACCGGGCCTGCACGGCAGGGGAGCCGGCGGACGCCGCGCGGATCGACCGGAGGCTGTACGCGGGCAAGCTCGGCCGCGAGATGCGGCAGGCCGCCACCCGCACCGGGCGTCAGCTGCTCGACCTGGCGGCCGAAGTGTTCGAACAGCCGGCGATCGGCGGGTACGCGGCGCTGGTGAAGGAGCGCCGGGCGCCCGGCTGCCAGGCCGTCGCCGCCGGAATCGTGTACGCCGCCGCCGGGGTGCCCGTCGCCCAGGCGGTGGCGGCCGACCTGTTCGCCTTCGGCGCCAGCTTCGCCGGGGCCGCGCTGCGGCTGCGGCTCACCGACCACCGCCGGGCCCAGGTGCTGCTGCGCGGCGCCGCCCCCGTCATCGAGGAGACCGTCCGCGCCGCACTGGCCCGGGAGGAGGCCGACCTCGGGTCCACCGCCTTCGCCGCCGACATCATGTCCGGCCGCCACGAGCGGTCCGACGCCCGCCTGTTCGCCAGCTGACCAACCATCGGAGAAGGAGCACCTGTGGACGACAACGTCCTGCGGATCGGGATCGGCGGGCCGGTCGGCTCCGGCAAGACCGCGCTGATCGAGGCCCTGGTGCCGCTGCTGATCGCCCGCGGCCACCGCCCCGCCGTGATCACCAACGACATCTACACCCAGGAGGACGCCCAGCACGTCCGCCGCACCCTGGACGGCGTCCTCGACCCCGAGCTGGTGGTCGGCGTGGAGACCGGCGCCTGCCCGCACACCGCCGTCCGCGACGACCCCACCATGAACCTGGCCGCCGGAGCCGAACTGCTGGAGCGCTTCCCCGAGGTCGACACCCTGCTGTACGAATCCGGCGGCGACAACCTCACCCTGACCTTCAGCCCCGCCCTGGTCGACGTGTTCGTCTTCGTCCTGGACACCGCCGAGGGCGAGAAGATGCCCCGCAAGCGCGGCCCCGGCATCACCGAGTCCGACCTGCTGGTCATCAACAAGATCGACATCGCCCGGTACGTGCGCACCGACATCCAGGTCATGGAGTCCGACGCGCACAAGGTCCGCGACGGCAGGCCCGTGATCCTCACCAACTCGCTCGACGGCACCGGCGTCGACGACCTCGTCGGGTTCCTCGACTCCCGTCGCAAGGCGCTGATCTGAGGTGCCCCCGGCCCCGCCCCGGCCCGCGCAGCACGACCGGCCCGCGCACGACCGGCCCGTCGGAGAGCAGCCCGTCCGTGAGCGGACCGGGCGCGACCGGCCGGCCGGAGACCGGCTCGCCGAAGCCCACTGGTCGGCCGGCCGCCTCCCCGCCGAGGTGGCCGACTGGGCCGGCCGGCCCGACACCCTCGCGCCGGGCTCGCCCGCCAAGGTCGGCATCCTCGACCTCGGCTTCGCGCTGCGCGACGGCCGCACCGAACTGGTCGAGCGCTACCAGAAGACCCCGCTCCAGATCATGCGGCCGCTGCGACTCGACCCGGACCGCCCCGGCGACTCCTACGTCTTCCTGATGGCCACCGGCGGCGGCGTCGCCCAGGCCGACCGCTACCGGATCGACGTGCACGCCGGCCCCGGCAGCCGCGTCCACCTCACCACCCAGGCCGCCACCAAGGTCTTCCGGATGGAACAAGACTACGCCAGCCAGCTGGTCCACCTGCGGGCCGACGAAGGCGCGTACCTGGAGTACCTGCCCGACCCGGTGATCCCGTTCCGCGACGCCCGGTTCTACCAGCGCACCACCGTCACCGTCGCCCCCGGCGCCACCGTCGTGCTCGGCGAGACCCTCACCGCCGGCCGGCTCGCCCGCGGCGAACGGCACGACTACCGGGTGCTGGCCACCGACCTGGAGATCGTCCGACCCGACGGCGCCCTGCTCGCCGTCGACACCCAGCGGCTGGTCCCCGACGGCGACCGGCGCACCGTCACCGGCCCCGCCGTGCTGGCCGGCCGCGACCACCTCGCCACCCTCTTCGCCGTCAGCGACCTGCGCCCCGCCGCCGAGATCGCCGACACCCTGCACCGGGCCCTCGACGGACAGGGCCTGTGCTACGGCGTCTCCACCCTCGCCGAGGACAGCGGGGCCTGGCTGCGCCTGCTGGAGGACAGCCCCGTCCGCACCGCCGCCGCGCTGGACACCGCCTGGCGGGCCGTCCGCCGGCTGCTCACCGGCAGCCCCGCACCCGTCCTGCGCAAGACCTGACCCACCGTCATGGAGGTTGAACCCGTGCTCCTCGCGCCCCCGCCGATGCCCCCGGCGTACAACGCCGGCGACACGGCCTGGCTGCTGGCGTCCACCGCCATGGTGCTGCTGATGACGCCCGGACTGGCGTTCTTCTACGGCGGCATGGTCCGGGTCCGGCACATCCTGATGATGATCAAAATGAGCTTCGCCGCGCTGGCGTTCGGCACCCTGGTCTGGTGGGCGCTCGGCTACACCCTGGCCTTCGGACCGGACGTCGGCGGGGTCGGCCTGATCGGCGGCGTCGACCGGGCGTTCTTCCGCGGCATCCAGCTCACCACCCTCACCGGCGCCATCCCCACCTACATCTTCGCCACCTTCCAGATGGGCTTCGCCGTCGTCACCGTCGCCCTGATCAGCGGCTCCATCGCCGACCGGGCCCGGATGCGCGGCTGGCTGGTGTTCGTCCCGCTCTGGCTGCTGATCGTCTACGCGCCCGCCGCACACTGGGTGTTCGACTCGCAGGGCTGGATCCACCACCGGCTCGGCGCGCTCGACTTCGCCGGCGGCCTGCCCGTCGAACTCGGCTCCGGCGCCGCCGGACTGGCCGTCGCCCTCGCCCTGCGCGGCCCCCGCGACTGGGCCCGCCGCGAGGAGCGCCCCAACAACATCCCGCTGGTGGTGATCGGCGTCGGCCTGCTCTGGTTCGGCTGGTTCGGCTTCAACTCCGGCTCCGCGCTCAGCGACCAGGGCACCGCCGCCGCGGCCTTCCTCAACACCCAACTCGGCGCGGCCGCCGCCATGGTCACCTGGCCACTGGTCGAGAAACTCCGCACCGGACGGGTCACCACCATGGGCGTGGTCTCCGCCGCCGTGGCCGGCATGGTCGCCATCACCCCCGCCTGCGGTGAGATCAACCCGCTCGGCGCCGTGATCACCGGCCTGGTCGCGGGCGCGGTCTGCGCCTTCGCCGTCACCCTCAAGTACCGCTTCGACGTGGACGACACCCTCGACGTGGTCGGCGTGCACGGCGTCGGCGGCGTCACCGGCCTGGTCATGGTCGGCCTGTTCGCCACCGCCCGGATCAGCGGACACAAGGGCCTGTTCTACGGCGGCGGCTGGAGCCTGCTCGGCAAGCAGGTCCTCGCCGTCCTCGCCGTGGGCGCCTTCTCGTTCCTGCTCAGCTGGCTGCTCGCCAAGGCCGTCGACCTGACGGTCGGCTTCCGGGCCGCCACCGAGTACGAGCACGTGCCCGGCGCGGACGCCGAGACCGCCTACGACACGCTCACCGCCGAACGCCTCGGCACACTCGTCAGCACCGGCGCCGACCGCAGCGACAGCGAACTCGTCCGCGGCATCGCGGAGTTGCTCCGCACCCGCCGCCAGGACTGACCGCCCGCCGAGCGAGACCGACCGAGGAGACCTGGTGAACCGCGGAATCAGCGTGCTGTTCCGGGCGATCCCCCTGCTGACGGGCGCGGTGTCGGCGGCGCTGGGCGGCTACGTCCTCGCGCACTCCACCGGGCCGAGCGCCCGGGTCGCGGGCCTGGTGCTGGTGTTCCTGGCGGCCGTCTGCCTCTGCCTGTTCGCCACCGCGGCGACCATCGTCCGGCAGCTGATCGGCCGCTTCACCGCACTGGACCGGTTCGGCTACCCGGCGTTCGGCTTCGCGGTCGCCGGGGCCGCCGTCGGCTACGGGCTCTGCCTGCTCACCGAGCGCCGCCGGCCGCCGGCCGACTTCGTGGCCGGGAGCGCGGTCTTCGGCCTCGGCCTGGTCTGCGTGTGCGTCGCGTCGGTGGCCGCCATCTCCACCCGCTACGCGCTGATCGGCGAGAACGCCGCCCTTCCCGACGGCTCCCCGCCGCGCTCGCCCGCGCCGTTCCGTCCGGCCGCGGCCCGGACCCTGGTGGCGGTCCCGGTGCTCGCGGCCGCCGTCGCCGCGGCGTGGGCGACCGTCCTGCTGGCCAACGGGGGCGGCGGGGACTCGGACGGACGCTTCACGGCCGGGCACGTGGTGGTCGACCTGGCGATCGTCTGCGTCTGCCTGATCGGGCTGGCGGTCGGCCTCCTGCGGCAGATCCAGAGCACCTACACCCGGCGGGCCGGGATCCGGTGGCTCGTCGTGGCTGGCACGCTCGGCGCCATGGACATCACCGGGGGCCTGGTCGTCGTCTCGCTGAACCCCCGGCCCGCCCAACTGGCCACCGGATACGTCCAGATCGGGCTGGGGCTGATCGCCTGGAGCGTCCTCTCCCTGGTGCTGCTGCTCGCCCGCGTCTGGCGCCGCGACGCGCCGTCGGCCGACCGCATCCCGCTGATCCCGCTCGCCGCCGCCGGGATCTGCCTGTTCCTGTCGGCGTTCCTGTTCGAGTCGGCCGACCCGGACGTGATCGTCGCGGCCCGGGTCCTGGTCGGCGTCGGCGCCGTCTGCTCCGCGCTGTTCTCCCTCGCCTCCGTCCTGGCGAGCGGCGCCGCCGGCCGGGACTGACAAACCCCGCGGAGAAACAGAAAAGGCAGGGAGCAAAGGCTCTCCCGCCACTATCAATCTATAACGGAAAGGGGGCCTTGCGGCAAGGCCCCCCTGATGGCGCACAATCACTGACTGAATCGGGAAAGCCGTGCAAAAAGCGTAAACCGGGCAGACGGTGCGAAGTGCCCGGCCGGGGATCGGAGAATCCGTACATGACTCAGCAGACGACCAGTGCCTTTGCGCTGCCCGAGCGGCTCGCCGCCAAGGCGGACCCGGCCCTGATCGCCGACGACGACCGGCACTTCGCCGCCGTCGCCGCGACCCTCGAACGGGACATCGCCGAGCTGACCGCCCGCCTCGACCAGGTCCGCCGCAACCCCGGCGGGCTCGGCCGTGCCGCCATGGACCGCGACAACGAGGTCCACCAACTCTCCTCCCGGCTGCGGACGCTGCGCCGCTTCGGCAGCGACCTGTGCCTGGGCCGGATCGTGCCCGAGGGCCAGGCCGAGCCCGTGTACATCGGCCGGCTCGGCCTGGCCGACGCCGACGGCCGCCGACTGCTGATCGACTGGCGCTCGCCCGCCGCCGAGCCGTTCTTCGCCGCCACCCACGCCAACCCGATGGGCCTCGCCAGCCGCCGCCGCTACCGCTGGCAGCGCGGCCGGGTCGGCGACTACTGGGACGAGGTGTTCACCGCCGACGCGCTCGACGGGCACGCCGCCCTGGACGACCAGTCCGCGTTCATCGCCAGCCTCGGCACCGCCCGCTCCCCGCAGATGCGGGACGTCCTCGCCACCATCCAGGCCGACCAGGACGCCATCATCCGGGCCGGCTCGCGCGGCGCCCTGGTCGTCGACGGCGGCCCCGGCACCGGAAAGACCGTGGTCGCCCTGCACCGCACCGCCCACCTGCTGTACTCCGACCCGCGCCTCGGCCACCGCAAGGGCGGCGTGCTGTTCGTCGGCCCGCACCAGCCCTACCTGGCGTACGTCGCCGACGTGCTGCCCAGCCTCGGCGAGGAGGGCGTGCAGACCTGCACGCTGCGCGACCTGCTCCCCGAGGGCGCGGGCGTCGCCGAGGAACCGGACGCCGAGGTGGCGCGGCTGAAGGCCACCGCCGGCATGGTCGGCGCGATCGAGCAGGCCGTCGGCATCTACGAGGAACCGCCCACCGAGGCCTGCAAGCTCGCCATCGAGTGGTACGAGCTGTCGGTCCAGCCCGAGGACTGGTCCGAGGCGTTCGCCGCCGTCGGCCCCGGCACCCCGCACAACGAGGCCCGCGAGACCATCCTCGACGAACTCATCGCCATCCTGATCGACCGGAACGCCGACGCCCTCGAGGACGAGGAGCACGGCATCTCACCGGAGATGCTCGCCCGCGAACTGCGCCGCGACCGCGAACTGCTCACCGCGCTGCGCCGGGCCTGGCCGATCCTGGAGCCCACCGACCTGGTCGGCGACCTGTGGACCGTCCCCGCGTACCTGCGGCTGTGCGCGCCCTGGCTGAGCCGCGAGGAGATCCGCACCCTCCAGCGCACCGACCCCGCCGCCTGGACGCTCGCCGACCTGCCGCTGCTGGACGCCGCCCGCCGCCGGCTCGGCGACACCGACGCGGACCGCCGCCAGCGCGCCCACCGGGCCCGGCTCGCCGCCGAACGCGAGCTGATGGACGGCGTCGTCGACCACCTGCTGAAGTCCGACGACGACGGCGAGGGCGCGACCATGATGCTGAGCGGCGCCGACCTGCGCGACGCGCTGATCGACCACTCCGACCCCGAGCCGGTCAATCCCGACCTGCTGGCCGGCCCGTTCGCGCACATCGTGGTCGACGAGGCGCAGGAACTCACCGACGCCGAATGGCAGATGCTGATCGCCCGCTGCCCGTCCCGGTCCTTCACCATCGTCGGCGACCGCGCCCAGGCCCGGCACGGCTTCACCGAGACCTGGACCGAACGCCTGGCCCGGGCCGGCCTGGACCGCACCACCCTCACCTCGCTGAGCGTCAACTACCGCACGCCCGAGGAGGTCATGGCCGAGGCCGAGCCCGTCATCCGGGCCGTACTCCCCGACGCCAACGTCCCCACCTCGATCCGGCGCAGCGGCCTGCCCGTCCTGCACGGCGCCCCCGCCGACCGCGACGCCCTGCTGGACACGTGGCTGGCCGAACACCCCGAGGGCACCGCCTGCGTCATCGGCGACCCGACCTTCCTCGGCCTGCCCCGGGTCCGCTCGCTCAGCCCGCAACTGGTCAAGGGCCTGGAGTTCGACCTGGTGGTGCTGGTCGACCCCGAGGCCTTCGGCGAGGGCATCGAGGGCGCCGTCGACCGGTACGTGGCGATGACCCGCGCGACCGGGCAGCTCGCGATCCTGCGCTGACTCCTTCGGGCTCCCCCCCGAGGACCGGGGAGCCGGCCGAGGATCACGGGTGCGGCGAGCCGATCGCGGCACCCGGCGCTTCCGGGCGCCTAGTTCGGGCCCGAGTCGAGCACCCGGTAGCGCAGGTGGGTGACGGTCCGGGACGGGATCACCTCGACCGGTTCCAGGGTGGCCCGGATGCCGTCGAGCAGGCGCTCGCCCGCGCCGAGGCTCGCCGGGACGAGGTGCAGGACGAGTTCGTCGAGCAGGCCCGCCCGGAGGTACTGGCGGACGGTGGCCGCGCCGCCGGCGATCTCCACGTCCTGTTCGCCGGCGGCGGCGCGGGCCCGCTCCAGTGCCGCCTCGATGCCGTCGGTGACGAACTCGAAGGTGGTGCCGCCGGCCATCGGGAGGGGCTTGCGCGGGTGGTGGGTGAGCACGAACACCGGTGCGTGGTACGGCGGTTCGTCCCCCCACCAGCCCGTCCAGGCCTCGTCCCAGGCGCCCCGGCCCGGGCCGAACATGTTCCGCCCCATGATGTGCGCGCCGGTGTTCGCGTGCAGCACGCCGAGAAGGTGCGCGTCCTGCTCCCGCCCCGGCCGGTCGGTCTCGAACATCCAGGACGTCAGGGCCTCCCGGGCCCCCGTGCCGAACGGGTGCTCCAGGCTCTGGTCCGGCCCGGCGGTGAACCCGTCCAGCGAGACGGCCATATTGGCGGTGACGATTCCCACGAGGACTCCCGGTGCTTCGACGGCGACGTTCCCCCTGGCGATGCTAGGCAGCCGGGCCGCCGATCGGCGGGAGCCACGAGCGGTCGGGTGGGCGCTGGCCCGGTCGTCCATGGGCCGGGACGGCGGCCGGTCGTCGGGGTCAATTCGCGACGCCGCCCCGGTGAGGTTGGCGGACCTGGCGGGCTCGCCGTCGGAGGATCGCTTCTGTCGCACCGTCCGCGCCCGTGGAGGCCCCCCGATGACCACCAGTCACCCGCCCAGGCGCATCCTCGTCGTCTGCCTCGGCAACTACTGCCGCAGCCCGTTCGCCGCCCGGGTGCTCGCCGACCTCGGCGGCGAGGCGGTCGAGGTGCGCTCCGCCGGGCTGATCGGTCGGTGGCAGGAGGCGCACCCCGAGATGGTCGCCGTGGCGGGCGTCCTCGGCTACGACCTGACCGTCCACCACCCCGTCCGCGTCACCGCGGAGCTGATCGGGTGGGCCGACCTGGTCCTCGCCATGGACCACGCCGTGCTGGACCGGCTGTACGCCCTGGTCGGCCCCGACAGCACCACCGAGATGCGCCTCTACCTCGACCACGACCGCGACGTCCCCGACCCGATGGGCCGCTCCGCCGTCGAGTTCGTCTACTGCGCGCTGCTGATCGAGGCGGGCGCGGCCAACCACCTGCCCTGACGGCCGGTCAGGGCAGGTCGGCCACCGACAGCAGGACGTCCACCAGCCGCTCCGCCGCGTCCGGGCGGCCGTGCGCACGGGCCCGGGCCGCCATCGCGGTGCGCCGCGGGCCGTCCTCCAGCAGGGGGCCGAGCGCCGAGCGGAGATCCTCCGGTGCGACGGTTCCGAGCAGGGCGACGGCCGCGCCGGCCTGTTCCAGGTGGGTGGCGTTGTGGGCCTGCTCGTTGCCGGCCGACGAAGCCAGCGGGACGAACACCGCAGCCTTGCCCAGCGCCGTCAGCTCGGCGAGGGTGCCCGCGCCGCTGCGGCTGACCACCACGTCCGCCAGCGCCAGGACGTCCGGCAGCTCGGCGCCCAGGAAACCGGTCAGGAAGTAACGGCCCATCAGGTCGGTCGGCAGCTGCGCCGCCCGGGCGTGCAGGTCGGCCTCGTTGGCCGGACCGCACTGGTGGACGACGTTGGCCCGCTCCAGCAGCCACGGCAGGACGCCCGCCACCAGGGAGTTGATCTGCACCGAGCCCTGGGCGCCGCCCGTCACGTACACCGTCGGCAGCGCACGGTCGAAGCCGTACAGCCCGAGCGCCGCCACCGCCTTGTCCGGGCGCCCGGTCAGCACGGCGGGCCGGACCGGATTGCCCGTCACCGCGGCGGTCCGGCGGGCGGCGGCCGGCAGCAGGGGGAGCGTCGACTCGGAGGAGACCGCGACCCGGCTCGCCGCCCGGGCCAGCACCTTGTTCGCCAACCCCAGCCGCACCGTCTGCTCGTGCACGACCAGCGGCACCCGGCACGAGCGGGCGGCCAGGCCGACCGGCACCGCCACGTACCCGCCCGTCGCCAGCACCACGTCCGGCCCGAACCGCCGGATCAGCGACCGGGCCTGCACCGCACCCCACGGCACCCGGAGCATGTCCCGCACGTTCGCCGGGGACAGCAGCTTCAGCGGGTTGCCGGACCGCCGGATCTTCCCCGTGGCGACCGCTTCGAACCTGATCCCCTCCGCGGGCGCGACCCGTGCCTCCAGGCCCTTCGCCGTGCCCACCCACAGCACGTCCACGCCACGGCCCTCGGCCGCCAGCCGCTCCTGCAACGCCCGCACCGCCGTCAGCGCCGGATACGTGTGCCCGCCGGTGCCGCCGCCCGTCACCACCAGCCGGAGCGCCCGCTGTTCGCTGCCCATGCTCTGTTCTCCTCCAGGTTCGTTCTGTGCTGTGGTCCAGGGTGCCCGGTCAGCTGGCGGTCCGTCATATTCGCCGGGTAGGCGAACGGTTGTGCGGGAGGCGGTGCGCGCGGCTCTGGTCGGCCGTCATGCTGGGGAGGTCGATGGGGGAGGGTCGACGGGGGAGGGGCTGTGGGAGAGGGCGGGGCGAGGGTGCGCGAGGCGTACGTGGATCCGGAGGTCGCGGCGGCGGTGGCGGCCCGGGGCGGGGTGCCCGCGCCGCTGACGCCCGATCGGCTGCGGGAGTGGCAGCGGGCGGACGCGGGCGGGCGGCCGCGGCCCGGCGTGCGGGAGTTGACGGACGGCGGCCGGTTCGAGGCGGGCGTCGGGGAGGGCGTGGTGTGGGCGCGGCCGGCCGGGGCGGGCGGACGGCTGCCGGTGCTGCACTACCTGCACGGCGGCGGGCTGATCGGCGGCAACGCGTACGCCGTACTGCCGCGTGTGCTGCGGGAGTTGGCGGAACCGCTGGGGCTGGCGGTGGTCTCGGTCGAGTACCCGCTTGCACCGGACGCGCCGTACCCCCGCCCGCTGCACGCCTGCCGGGACGCGCTGCGGTGGACGGTCGCCAACGCCGGCCCGCTGGGGATCGACCCGGACCGGGTGGTGCTGGCCGGCAAGAGCGCCG
Source organism: Kitasatospora sp. NPDC092948 (assembly GCF_044754805.1). NCBI lineage: Bacteria > Bacillati > Actinomycetota > Actinomycetes > Kitasatosporales > Streptomycetaceae > Kitasatospora > Kitasatospora sp. NPDC092948. Next base: position 943,907 of record NZ_JBIVPU010000001.1, read on the forward strand.
GGGGCGGCCTCGCCGCCGCGCTCGCCCTGCTGCTGCGCGACGAGGGCGGGCCGCCGGCGATCGGTCAACTCCTGCTCAGCCCGATGCTCGACGACCGGGGCGACACCCCGTCCGCCCGCCAACTCGCCGGGCGCGACACCTGGGACGCCACCTCCAACACCACCGCCTGGCAGGCCGCCCTCGGCGCACTCCACGGCACCGCCGACGTCCCCCCGTACGCCGCACCGGCCCGCGCCGCCTCACTGGCGGGCCTCCCGCCCGCCTACCTGGAGGTGGGTTCGGCGGAGACCTTCCGGGACGAGGTGGTCGGCTACGCCAACACCCTGTGGCAGTCCGGCGGCAGCGCCGAACTCCACGTCTGGCCGGGCGCCTGCCACGGCTTCGACACCCTCGCCCCGCACGCGGCCGTGAGCCGGGCCGCGGTGGCGGCCCGGCAAGGGTGGCTGCGGCGGCTGTTGAATTGACGAAGCGTCAAGAAACAGTATTGGACGGGCTGTTCGGGACGCGAACGGAACACCCCCCGCCCGCCCGGGCGGGCGGGGGTGCCGGGTCAGTGGGTGATCAGGTACTTGGTGGCGGTGCTGGGGCGGTAGAAGCTGCAGTCGGTGTTGGTGACGGTCGAGGTGTACGTCCAGCCGCTGGGGACCTCGCAGGCCCAGAGGCCGTTGGTGGGGATCTTCAGGCGGTAGGTGGTGGAGGTGACGCCGGAGACCTGGCTACAGGCCTGGGTGCTGGTGACGAGGTCGTACGTCCAGCCCGGGTTGGTGGTGCAGGCGGTCATCCCGTCCACCGGGGTGCGGAGGTGGAAGACGGTGGTCGGGGTGCGGCCGAGCTGGTCGCAGGCGGTGCTGGCGGTCACCGAGTCGTAGACGAAGCCGGGTGCGGTGTAACAGGAGCTCAGGCCGTCCGCCGGGGTGCGAAGGTGGTAGTAGGCGCCCTTGATGCTGCCGGAACCGCACCCCAGGGTCTGGGTGACGGAGTCGTAGACGTACCCGGCCGGGACGCTGCACGCCCAGGTGCCGTCCAGGTCGGTGACGGTGGTGGGTGCGGCGGAGGCGGTGGACACGGCGGCGCCCGTGAGCAGCAGGGCGAGGGCCCAGAGCGGGGCGAGGAGGTGGCGGACTCGGCGTGCGGCGGACATGGGTCTCCCAGGGTGGTGGGGGCATGGGGCCGTGCGGACTTCGGGTGGGTCCGGCACAGGTTCTAGCACCTGCCGACCACCCGTCGCCGTACCCGAGCGGGGCAAATGGTCCTCGCCGCGGCGGGCGGCTACGCGGCGGGAGATATTTTGACCGGTCCGCGTCAGCCGATCGGGGCGGGGGGTGGACCCGCGTCTGCCGTACCGGGTCGACGGGGTGTCAGCCCGGGATGTCGGTGGGAGCCCAGCCCGTGGTGGTCCAGCCGGCCCCGGTGCGGGAGAAGCGCAGGCGGAGGTGGCGGCGGTCCGGGCCGGCCTGCCAGAACTCGGCGGTGGAGGCGTGCAGGGCGTAGCAGTGCAGGGCGGGGGAGGGGGTTGGGCAGGTGGGGGACGGGTGGACGGGGCCGCGGAGGCGGATCTGGCGGCCGGGCCCGGGCCAGTAGGCGGTGAGGGCGGCGTCCGGGCGGGCGGTGAACTGACGGGCCTTCGGAGAGTCGGGCTCGGTCCAGAAGTGCCAGGCGCCGGCGGCCCGGTCGACGTCGCGCAGGACCAGCACCCGGGCGTCCGGGCGGCCCTCGGCGTCGACCGTGGACAGGGTCAGCACCTGGGGGTCGGGGAGGTCGGCCGCGAGGGCGTCCAGCAGCCAGGCGGTGAACAGGGTGGCCGGGTCGGCGGGGACGGCCGGGTCCGGGGCCGGGTAGTCGGTGGCCGCGAGGACCGGGCGGGCGATAAGGGCCCGGACGAGGGGGCTGGGTGCCGTGCGGTCGGTCACGCCGTCTCCCGAGGTGCGGTGCGGGACGCGGGCGCGGCGTGTTGCGCGCGGAGGAAGTCGCGGCCGGCTTCGTAGAGGGTGTAGCTGTGGCCGGGTTCCGGCCTGCCGGTGGGGCCGGCGCTCCACAGTCGGCGTCCGCTCTCCAGGTGGATGCCGGGCAGGTTGCCGTCGGGCTCGCGGGTGTTGGCGGTGACTGTCGCATGAGTGCACACGACGAAGCCGTCGGACCCGGTGGACTCCAGGACCAGGCAGAGCGGCGACCACTGGGCCGGGTCGAAGAGGTTGGTGGCCGCGTGGGCGAGCAGGCGCTCGCGCTCCTCGGGGTCGGCGGCGCGGACGGTCAGCGGCTTGAAGCTCTGGTGCAGGCTAATGGTCATCACGCCGCTGAACCAGACGTCGACCGTCTCCCCGCCGGTGCTCGGGGCCGGGCTGCGGAGCAGGAGCGTCATGTGGCTGACGGTGTAGTTCCAGACGCGGAAGACTCGTTCGACGGTGAAGCCCGACGCGGGGTCAGGTGCCGGATCGCTCATCGGCCCATGATCGCCGACCCGGGGTGCGCCGGGAAAGGCGGGGCGGGCCCGTCGTCCGGGCGGCTTATTAGACTCAATGTTGATAAGAACTGTCGAACCTCTTGTCGGGCCCACTACCCACGGGTAGTTTGCCCCTGTGCCCACGGGCCCACCGGAACTCCACCGGAGGCCGGCCCGCCGCCCGTTCACCCCCAGCCGTATGCCCCAGCCGCAGGTACAGGAGGCACCCCCCATGCCGCGCCCCACCCCCTCCCGCAGCCTTCGGCCCGGGCAGCCCGCATCCGTGCACGACAACCTGGTGCTCGAACCGCGGGACGTCCACTTCGACTGGTCGCAGCTGCCCATGCACTGGATCCCCGACGAGCCGATGGCCACCCACACCATCAACGTCCTGCACCTGCTGCTCCCCGAGGGCGAGCGGTGGTTCGTCAAGGTGTTCAAGGAGGCGCTGCCGCTGATCCGGGACGAGCAGCTGCGCGAGGAAGTGCTCGGCTTCATCGGGCAGGAGGCGATACACGCGGAGGCCCACCAGGAAGTCCTCGACCACCTGCTCGGGCAGGGCCTCGACCCGCGGCCGTACGTCCGGCAGGTCACCTGGCTGTTCCGCCGCGTCCTCGGCGACAAGCCCGGACTGACGGCGCGTCAGCGGCGCGAGAACATCATCGAGCGGGTCGCCTTCATCGCCGCGATCGAACACTTCACCGCGTTCCTCGGCAACTGGGCGCTCAACTCGCCCGGCCTCGACCGGGCCAAGGCCGACCCGACCATGGTCGACCTGTTGCGCTGGCACGGCGCGGAAGAGGTCGAACACCGCAGCGTCGCCTACGACTTGATGCGGCACCTGGACCCGGGGTACCTGCGGCGGGTCCGGGGCATGGCGGTCTCGGGGCCGTTGCTGATCCACCTGTGGATCCGCGGCACCCGGTTCATGCTCGCCGCCGACCCCTCGCTCAACGGGAGCCTGGTGCCGACCTGGCGGGAGGCCCAGAAGGCCGCGAAGCGGGGGCTGCTCCCCGAACCGGGCCGGTTCGTTCGTTCGGCGCTGCGGTACTTCGGTCCTGGGTACCACCCGACGAACGAAGGCAGCTCTTCGCAGGCGCTGGCGTACTTGGCGAAGTCGCCTGCGGCGAGGGCTGCCGCGGCTCACTAGGCGTCGGGTGGCGACGCCGGGGGCGCGGGGAACGGCGCGACAGGCGCACACCACGGCCGCAAGGCCGCGACCACGTGCAAGTCACTGTCCCGAGCCGCGATCTCTCCGACGGGTGCGTTCCCCTTCGCGCAGCTCTCCCCCAGCCCTGGCGGGCCGGGAGGTGCCCCCATACGCCCCTGGTTGTGCAGCCCCCGCTCTCGCGCGAGTCTCCCCGCGCCCCTGGTTGTCCTCCCCTCTCTCCCCAAGCCTCCCGGAGCCGCCCCCATGGATCTCGAAACCCCGCCGCCGGACCTGTACGGCCGTCCCCGGGCCGATCGGATGTTCGCGCGGTTGACCGCGTTCGGTGACTGGTACAGCCCGGCGCTCGGGCGGCCGGGGCTGCGGCGGAGTCCGCGGCGCGGGGAGTCGCGGGGGGTGCCGCCGCTGTACCTGGTGGTGACGTCGCACCAGGTGGTGGCCGAGGACGTCGTGGAGGTGCGGCTGGCCGATCCGTCGGGCGGGATGCTGCCGGAGTGGCAGCCGGGGGCCAGGTTGCTGATCACGCTGCCGTCGGGGCGGGAGCGCCACTACTCGCTGTGCGGGGATCCGGCGGACCGGCACGTGTACCGGATCGCGGTGCGGCGGATCGCCGATGGCGGCGGCGGGTCGGTGGAGGTCCACGACGACGTGCACGTGGGGTTGCGGCTGCGGGTGCGCAGACCGCGGAACGGGTTCGCGTTCTGCGGGGAGCAGCAGGTGCTGTTCCTGGCCGGCGGGATCGGCATCACGCCGCTGCTGCCGATGGCCCGGGCCGCCCAACACGCGGGCGTCGACTGGAAGTTGATCCACACCGGCCGGACGGCCGCCGCGCTGCCGTTCACCGCCGAGCTGAAGGCGCTCGACCCCGGCCGGGTGGAGCTGCGGACCGACGACGTGCACGGCGTGCCGGACGCCGCCGAACTGCTCTCGCACGCCGCGCGGAACGCCGCCGTGTACGTGTGCGGCCCGGCGCCGATGCTCGGCGCCGTGCAGCGGGCGCTGGACGCCTCGCCCGCGGCGTCGTTGCACTTCGAGCGGTTCGGCGCCGCGCCGATCGTCGACGGCCGGCCGTTCGCGATCCGGCTGGGGGAGGACGGGGAGACGGTGACCGTCCCGGCGGACCGCTCCGCGCTGGACGTGGCGCGGGAGTCGAAGCCGGACCTGGCGTACTCCTGCAAGCAGGGCTTCTGCGGGACGTGCGTGCTGAAGGTGGCGTCCGGGACGCCCGAGCACCGCGACCGCAGGCTGACCGAGGAGCAGCGGGCCGAGGGCCTGATCCTGCCGTGCGTGTCCCGAGCCGCCGAGGGCGAGACCCTCGTCCTGGAGGTGTGAACCGATGAAGCAGAGCGGACAGCTGCCGCACTTCCCGTTCGACGAACGGGACTTGGCGAAGTTCCGGGAGGTGCAGCAGCTCGCGTACCACTGCGCGGAGCAGGTCGCGGCGTGGATCGAGCCCGGGGTGACGGAGCGCCAGGCGACCGCGAAGCTGCGGCGGAGCCTGGTGCAGGCCGGAGTGCAGGACTTCTTCCACGTGCCGTTCGCGTGGTTCGGCGACCGCACCGCGTTCCGGCACTTCCACACCCCGCTCCAGTTCTTCGCGGGCTCGCGGGTGCTGAAGGAGGGCATGCCGTACGTGCTGGACTGCGCGCCGGTGGTGGACGGCTACACCGCCGACATCGGGTACGGCGGCAAGGTCGGCGAGAACCCGGTGTGGGACAAGCTCGCGCAGGACCTGCGGGTGTACCGGGAGTTGATCCTGCGCGAGGTCAAGGCGCGCAGGACGCTCGCCGAGGTGTACGCGGCGGTGGACGCGCAGATCGCCGAGCACGGCTACGACAACCGTCACCAGGTGTACCCGGGCCGGGTGATCGGCCACCAGGTGACCAGGATGACCGCCCGCGGGCCGGCCGGGGTGAACCTGTTCGGCTTCGGCGTGCGGACGCTCCAGACGCTCGGACGGGAACTGGTGAAGGAACGGCTGGAGGGCCGCTCCCCGCTGTGGGCCGGCGGCAAGGCGTCCCGGCACGCCCCGACGCCCGGACTGTGGGCGGTGGAGCCGCACATCGGCTTCCGCGAGGTGGGCATCAAGTTCGAGGAACTCCTCGTGGTCACCGACGAGGACGTGTACTGGCTCGACGACGACCTGCCGCACGTGCGGCGCTGGGCATTCCAGGAGGGCACCGCATGACCGGCCGCAGCACCGAGATCCGTCACCGCACCGTCGACTCCGGCGGACTGAAGCTCGCCGTGTACGAGCAGGGCGACCCGGCGAACCCCACCGTGGTGATGGTGCACGGCTACCCCGACGACCACAGCGTCTGGGACGACGTGGCCGCCGACCTGGCCGCCGACCACCACGTGGTGCGGTACGACGCCCGCGGCTCCGGCGCGTCCGGCGTGCCCGCCCGGCGCGAGGACTACCGGCTGGAGCTGCTCGGCCAGGACCTGTTCGCCGTCGCCGACGCCGTCAGCCCCGACCGCCCGGTGCACGTGGTCGCGCACGACTGGGGCAGCGTGCAGTCCTGGGAGGCGATCACCACCCCCGGCTCGTACCGGCGGTTCGCCAGCTACACCACCATGTCCGGCCCCTGCCTGGACCACATGGGCCACTGGATACGGCACCGGCTGCGCCGCCCGACACCGCGTCACGTCTCCCAGCTGCTGCGCCAGGGCGTGCACTCCTGGTACATCGGCCTGTTCCACCTGCCCGTTCTCGCGCCCGCCGGGTGGAAGCTCGGCCTGGCCCGGCTGTGGCCCAAGGTGCTCAACGACCTGGAGGCCGTCCGCCCCCGGCCCGGGCACCCGCAGCCCACCCTCGCCAAGGACGCCGTGCGCGGCATCGAGCTGTACCGGGCCAACATGCGTCCCTCGATCGCCAAGCCGCGCGAACGCCACACCGAGGTGCCCGTCCAGCTGATCACCCTGCAACGCGACCACTACGTCTCGGAGTTCCTCTCCGAAGGCCTGGAGCAGTGGGCGCCCCGGCTGACCCGCCGCACCCTGAACGCCACCCACTGGTCGGCGCTGCTGGAGAAGGGCCCGCAGGTCGCCGCGCTGGTCCGCGAGTTCGCCGCCCGCGACCACGGCGCGCTGCGCCAGGAACCCTCCGAGGGCGGCGAGTTGGTCGTCGTCACCGGCGGTGGCAGCGGCATCGGCCGGGCCACCGCGCTGGCCTTCGCCGACCAGGGCGCCCGGGTGGTGGTCTGCGACCGCGACCTGCCCGCCGCGCAGCGCACCGCGGAACTGTGCGCGCTGTCCGGCGTCAAGTCCGGGGCGTACCAGGTGGACGTGAGCGACGGCGCGGCCGTGGACGCGTTCGCCAAGCAGGTCGCCGCCGACTTCGGCGTGCCCGACGTGGTGGTCAACAACGCGGGCATCGGTCACTCCGGGACGTTCCTGGAGACCACCGAGGCCGAGTGGCGGCGCGTCCTGGACGTCAACCTGTGGGGCGTCATCCACGGCTGCCGCGCCTTCGGGCAGCTGATGGTCGACCACGGCCAGGGCGGACACATCGTCAACCTGGCCTCCGCCGCCGCCTACCTGCCGTCCAAGGTGCTCGCCGCGTACGCCACTTCGAAGTCGGCGGTGTACATGCTGTCGGACTGCCTGCGGGCCGAACTCGCCCCGCACCGGATCGGCGTCTCCACCATCTGCCCCGGCATCGTCAACACCAACATCACCCGCACCACCACCTTCTCCGGCCTCGGCGACGACGCCCTCGCGGCCAAGCAGGCCCGGGTCTCCAAGATGTACGCCCGCCGCGGCTTCCCGCCGGAGAAGGTCGCCACCGAGATCGTCCGCGCCGTCCGGACCGGCAAGGCCGTCGTCCCCGTCACCGTCGAGGCCAAGGCCGCCCGCCTGCTCGGCCGGCTCAGCCCCGGGCTGCTCCGCCTGGCAGCCCGAGTCAACGCGGGCTGACCGCACAGCAGTTGAGACGTGCGGCGCGACCGGTGCGGAAACCGGTTCGCGCCGCACCGGGCCCAGGCGCGAGACTGCCGCCCATGGACACCCCCGAAGCCCGCGCCCTGCGGCACGTCGCCGCCCGCAGCACCGGCGACCCGCTGCCCGCCGGGATCTCCGTCACCCTCAACTTCCACCCCGACCGGATCGGCGGCGACGGCCTGTCGGTCCTGGAATCGCTGGCCCGCGACGGCGTGTACCGCTCCCAGTTCTCCACCGGCACCAGCAACGGCGGCCTCACCGCCCACCCCGGCGGCGACCGCTGGCGCTGGGAGAGCCGGATCTTCGGCGGCGCCTACGACGACGCCCCCGCCGAGACCCGCCCCGTCTACGGCGCCCTCAACCACCTCCGCAGCCCCTACGGCGGCGCACCCCGGTTCGGCTCAGCACACTTCCGGCTCACCCCCGACACGCTGCGCCGCGCCACCTTCTGCTACCCCGACAGCGTCTTCGAACCCGAACACTTCGGCACCGCCGACGCGATGGCCCTGATCGCGCTGGTCGAAGCCGACGGCCAGGACCTGCTGGATGCCTACGTCGAAGCCCAACTGCACGGCCCCGTCACGGTGTTCACCCACCTCGACGCCCTCGTCCTCGACCCCTGCCACCGGGGCACCGCCGTCGAGACCGCCGCCCGCGCCCTGCCCTGCCGACTCGAATGGCACCCCGGACACCGCCTCCCCGCCGACGAGCTGGAGCAGTACGCCGACTACCGGGGCCCGCACATCACCGCCCTCGGCGCGAAGATCGCCCAGGAGGGCATCCTCGACCCGGCCGTCATCGGCGCCGCCGTCCGCAGCGGGCAGTACGACCCGCAGGAGCTGAAGAAGGTGTGGCACTGCCTGGCCCGATTCGGCCGCCCCGTAGACTGACAGTCCATGGATCTCACCACCATGGCCGGCCCCCTCGCCTCGTTCGCACTGGTCGTGGGCCTGCTCACGCTCACCCCCGGACTCGACACCGCCCTCATCCTGCGCACCGCCGCGCTCGGCCACCGGCGGCAGGCCTGGGGCGTCGTCCTCGGCATCCAGACCGGCACGATGATCTGGGGCACCGCCTCCGCCGCCGGCCTCAGCGTGCTGCTCACCGCCTCCCGCGCCGCCTACGAGACACTGCGCTGGGCCGGCGTCTGCTACCTGCTGTGGATGGGCGTGCAACTGCTCCGCAAGCGCCACCAGGACTCCGCCGACGCCCCGGAGGACCAGCCCAACGCCGGTGGCTGGTGGGCCGGTTGGCGGCGCGGCACGCTCACCAACCTGCTCAACCCGAAGGTCGGCGTCTTCTACGTCGCCGTCCTGCCCCCGTTCATCCCCGCCGGCGCCCCGCACCTGCCCGCCGGCATCCTGCTCACCTCCGTGCACGTGGCCGAGGGCACCCTGTGGTCCGCCGTCCTGATCGGCTTCGCCCACACCCTGCGCACCTGGCTGCGCCGCCCCGCCGCCCGCCGGGCCATCGACCGGATCACCGGGGCCGCGGTGGTCGGCTTCGGGGTCAAGCTGGCGCTGACCGACTGACGTCCCCCGGTCCGGCCGCGCCGGGGCTTCCGGGTTCGGCCGGGCCGGGGCTCTCGGGTTCGGCCGGGCCCGGGTTTTCGGGTTCGGTCGCGCTGGGGCTGTCAGGCGCCGCCGGGCCGGGGCTCTCGGGTTCGGGCAGGCTCGGGCTCCCGGGCTCGGCGACGGCGGCGGCGAAGCGGGCTGCCACCGTGGCCACCGCCGCGCGGAGTTCGGGGCCGCCCAGGACGCGGAAGCCGAACGGGACGGTCGCCAGCCACTGCTGGGCGTACATCGCCGGGTTGCGGGTGCTGCCGCGCAGGACGCACTGCTCGCCTGCGGATTCGAGGCGGCCCATCGGTGCGCCGATCCACGGGGCGACCTGCGCCAACGGGGCGTCGAACACCACGTGCGTCCGGTAGGCCCAGCCCGAACCGAGGTGGGCTTCCAGCAGGGCGACCGGGTCGAGATCGGGTGGCATCCGGAAGCGCGTGGCGGTCTCCTCGGCCGACAGCACCCGGTCGATCCGGTAGGTGCGCACCGCGTCCGACCGGTGCGAGTGGCAGAGCAGGTACCAGCGGGCCCGGCGCACCACCACCGCCCACGGGTCCACCTCGGCCCGCCACTCGTCGTCGGCCCCGCTCCGGTACGTGATCACCGTGCGCCGGCGGGCCGCGACCGCCTCCACCAGGGCGTTCGTCACCCCCGGATCCGCGTACACCGCCCACGGATCCGGCGCCGCCGCGGCATGCTCGCGCAGCGCCGCCGCCTGCCGCCCGACCTCCTCCGGCAGCACCCGGACCACCTTGTCCAGCGCGGCACCGACCGGATCGCCGTCCTCCCCGGCCGCCGGCCGGCCGTCCAGCACCGCCATCACCAGCCCCAGCGCCTCCGCCTGGGTGAACGCCACCGGCGCGAGCCGCGTCCCGCGCCGCAGCCGGTACCCGCCGTGCGGGCCGCGCTCCGACTCCACCGGAATCCCGGCCTCCCGGAGGATCGCCACATACCGCCGCGCCGCGCGGTCCGTCACCCCCAGCTTCTCCGCCAGCTCCTCCGACGTGGTGCCCGGCCGGGCCCGCAGGATCTCCAGGGTGCGCAGCGCGCGGGCGGTGGGGCTCGTTCCGGTCGTCACGTCGGCCAATGTATGCGGCGGCCGCGACAATCAGGAAGTAGATCGTCCGGAACCGCACCTAGCCTTGGTGACACACCCGCTTCTCCACCTCTACTTCGGGAGCTCACCGTGGACATCCTGCTCATCGGCGGCCTCTGGCTGGACGGCACCGCCTGGGACGCGGTGACCCCCGTCCTCGACGAACTCGGCCACCGCCCCCGCCCGTTGACCCTGCCCGCCGCGCCCGCGACCACCCTGGACGAGCAACTCGCCGCCGTCCTCGCCGCGGTGGACGCCGCCGACGGCCCGGTCATGGTGGTCGCGCACTCGGCGCACTGCACCCTCGGCTGGCTGGCCGCCGACGCCAGGCCCGAGAAGGTCGCCTCCGTCGCCCTGGTCGGCGGCTTCCCGCAGCAGGACGGCGCCGCCTACGCCGACTTCTTCGAGATCCGCGACGGCGTCATGCCGTTCCCCGGCTGGGGCCCGTTCGAAGGCCCCGAGAGCGCCGACCTCGACGAGAGCCTGCGGCAGCAGATCGCCGCCGACGCCGTCCCCGTCCCCGAGCCCGTCGCCCGCGCCGTCGTCCGCTTCACGGACCCGCGCCGCCACGACGTCCCGATCGCCATGGTCTGCGCCGAATACACCCCCGACCAGGTCCGCGACTGGGTCGCCGGCGGCCATGCCCCCGAACTCGCCCACGCCAAGCACGTCGAGTACCTCGACCTGGACTCCGGCCACTGGCCCATGTTCAGCAGGCCGACCGAACTCGCCCGCCTCCTCGCCGCCCTGGCCTGAGCCCCGTCACAGCCACCGCTCGGCGGCCTCCACGCTCTCGCCGAGGCCGCCGTTGAACGCGAGCGCCGCGGTCGGCGCGTGCCGCCGCACGAGATTCACCACGAGCTCGAACAGCGGCAACAACGGCTCGGGCTTCCGAATCCCGCCGCCTATCACCACCACGTCCCACGCCTGCTTCCGCAGCACCCCGACGAACGCCTCCTCCGCCGACCCGTCCGACGCGACCATCGCCGTCGAAGCGTCGACCCCGCGCTCGGCGAACCGGGCCAACTCCCGCTCCAGGACGGCAAGGACGGCATCGCCGTCCAGGCCGGGGACGGTGCGCGGATCAATGCCCAGAATCAGAACTGACGCCATGTCATGGTCGACGACCGGCCGCCGGCGAAGGTTCCGCGGACTCCCGCGAAGGGCTCCCGGAGGACGTGCGCCGCAGCTCGGCGGGAATCCGGCCGACGGCGAGGGCGACTGCTCCGGCGGCCGTGCCGACGTGGTGCAGGGCGGGGCCGCCCCACCACTCCTTGATGTCGGGGACCTGGAACCGTCCGGCCGGCGGGTCGAAGGTCGCGGCCCGCCGGCCGGACGGTTCGAGGTCGATTCCCAGGGGCGATGCAGGCGTGCGCCCCCGGCGCGGCATTGGTTGTCGGGGCTCCCTGATGCGCAGTCAATTTGGCTGGTTCGTAAGCGTGGTGTGTTCATTCCGCCTACTATTCGGCCAAACGAGAAGTGCGCGGGACCGAATCGGTGATCTTGCTGCGGGGGTTCGGCGTGCCTTCCTGACGACGAGAGCAGGGCATGACCCAGACAGAACAGGAAACCCGAGCGCCCGCGCCACGCGCGGGCCGGCGGATCGCCGGACGGGCCGCCGCCGTGGTGGTGGCCTTCGCCGCCGCCACTGCTGTCTCCGCCCCGTCCGCCTCGCCGGCGACCCCTGAAGGTTCGGTGACGGTCCGGGTGGTGCGGGCGGTGGACGCGAGCGGGACGTACAGTCCGCTGCTGGAGCCGGGCGTGCCCGGGGCGCGGGTCATCGTGACCGGCGACGACGGCGAGCAGATCGAGGACAAGACGCCGGCCAACGGCATTCTGACCTTCACGCCCAACCGGACCAGCGGGAGCGGCAAGTACCGGGTGGAGGTGTACAGCCCGCGGGGCGGCCTGCTGTTCCCGGCGTTCGCCTCCCGCGAGGGCGTGGCCGGCGGCCCGAGCAGGCTGAGCAGCGCCGTGGAGTTCGTCGACCTGTCGGCGGGCAAGAACGTGTCGATGACCACCGGCTTCTGGAACCCGGCCGACTACTGCCAGAAGAACGCCCCGCTGGCCACCGCCTGCCAGCCCGCCGCCGGCTCGCCGGCGGCCCAGCGCACCGTGCTGAGCTTCCCGTACGAGTCCCGCGGCGTGAACAAGGACGTCACCGACCTGTCCACCGAGGGCGACACCGGCAACGTGTTCGGCCTCGCCTGGAACCGGGACGACAAGCGGCTGTTCAGCTCCGCCCAGGCCAAGCGCTCCACCGACTACGGCCCCGGCGGGCCCGGCGCGATCTACGTCACCGACCCGGCGACGAAGACCACCAGGCTGTGGGCCACCGTCCCGGACGCCGGGACCACCGCGCACACCGGCGGCGACGACGCCGGGTTCCTGGGCGCGGTCGGCAAGGAGAGCCTCGGCGGGCTGAAGCTCTCCCAGGACGGCCGCGACCTGTGGGTGGTCAACCTGCACAACCGCAAGCTGTACCGCTACGACGCCACCCTGCCGACGGCGGACCAGCCCAAGGCGGTCTACGCCATTCCCACCCCCGACTGTCCGTCGGCGGACGACTGGCGGCCGTTCGGCCTCGGCATGCAGGACGACTTCGGCTACGTCGGCGGCGTCTGCACGGGCCAGTCCACCCAGAAGATCAGCGACCTGCGCGCCGTGGTGTTCCCGTTCAACCCGGCCAACGGGATGTTCGGCGGCCCGGCGCTGAACCAGCGGCTCGACCACCGCGGCACGCCCGCCACCACCTGCGCCGGCTACTACTGGTACCCGTGGCAGGACGTCGAGCCCGGCCCGAACGGCACCGCCTGCAGCAGCAACCCGGAGCCCGAGCTCGGTGAGATCGGCTTCGAGACCGACGGCAGCATGCTGCTGTCGTTCCGCGACCGGTACGCCGACCAGGCCGCCGCCGCCCCCGCGGCCGGCGCCCCCGCCGACTTCGTCTACGTGCTCTCCTCCGGCGACCTCAACAAGGCCTGCAAGCCCAACATCCTCGACGACCTGTACGTGATGGACGTCGACCTGGGCTGCGGGATCACCACCCGCGGCAAGGGCTTCTTCGACCTGAACCGCCCCGCCCCGGTCGGCCACCCGTACGCGACGTTCGCGGGCATGGCGCTGTCCAAGGTGGAGAGCTCCATCGCCACCTCCGGCTACGACGTCTCCAACAACATCGTCACCGCCGGCACCATGTTCACCCTGCGCGACGGCGGGATCGACCCGGGCTTCGGCAACGAACTGTCCGACGGCCGCTCCCGCTTCGGCAAGGGCGCCGCGATGGGCGACCTGGAGGTGCTCTGCGACCGGGCGCCGCTCCAGATCGGCAACCGGGTCTGGTACGACCCCGAGCGCTCCGGCGTCCAACTGCCGCAGCAGAAGCCCGTTCCCGGCGCGACCGTCAACCTGTACGACGCGGACGGCAAGAAGGTCGGCACCACGAAGACCACCGACCGCGGCGAGTACTACTTCGACGACAGCGACGTCACGGGCGGGCTGCAGCCGCACACCGCCTACACCATCCGCCTGGACAACCCGGCGGACTACGCCGAGGGCGGCCCGCTGTACCACTGGATCCCGACCGAGCCCGGCGTGGGACCGGACGGCCAGCTCGACTCCGACGGGACCGTCCCCAAGGGCGGCACCTACGTCGAGAAGGCGGTGACCACCGGCGCTGCCGGCGAGAACGACCACACCTTCGACTTCGGGTTCATGCAGCAGCAGGGCGAGCTGCGCCTGGTCAAGCACGACCAGGACGGCAAGCCGCTGCCCGGCGCGGTGTTCCAGCTGTGGCGCGACACCAACAAGACCGACGGCCTCCAGACCGACGGCGACAAGGCCGACACCAAGGTCGGCGAGCCCTGCACCACCGGCGAGGACGGCACCTGCCACACCGTCACCGACAAGGGCACCTACTACTGGCAGGAAGTCACCCCGCCCAAGGGCTACCAGGCCCCCGAGCAGCCGGTCCTCGGACCGGTGGTCCTCGACGACGAGCACCTGGCGGACGGCATCACCACCACCGCCGTCAACCAGCTGATCCCGTCGCCGCCCACCACCCCGGCCCCGACGCCGACGCCGACCCCGGCGCCCACCCGGGCGCCGTCGCAGCCGTCGGGCAGCCTGGCCTTCACCGGCACGGACAACACCGTCCTCACGTACACCGTGGTGGGCGGAGCGGTCCTGCTCGCCGCCGGCGCGGGCCTGCTGATCGCGGCCCGCAGGCGTCGCACGCACTGACGACCGGTCAGTCGGCAGTACCGAAGGGCCCCGGGATACTGTCCCGGGGCCCTTCCCCGAGCACCACCCGTCCCGCACCGAGGAGCGAAACACCCCGATGGCATCCGACAAGAAGCGTCGCCTGTCCCGGCGCAGCCTGATCGTCACCGCCGTGGCGGCGGCCGTGCTCGCGGGCGGCGGGGTGACGGCCTGGCAGCTGGTGGGCGGCGGCGAGGAGAGCCGTCCGCTGACCACCGACGAGGCGTCCCGGCTGGCGCTGTCCCGGCTGAAGGTCTATCAGGCCAGCCCGCTGCGGGTGACGGTGAAGGTGCAGGAGGGCGACGGCATGGTGGTCGAGGTGCAGGGCGTCGTGGACTACCGCACCAAGCACGCCGCGGGCAGCTACACCGTCACCGGCAAGGGCGGCATCGCGGACCAGGGCCTGGTGGTGTGGGACACCGGCGGGCTGGGCCTGGCCAAGTCGCCCGCGGGGGTGGACGGCCCGGCCTGGGAGCAGGCCGAGCACGTGCCGCGCACCGGCTGGTCGTCGCGCAGCTACGGCACCGACCCGCTGGACGCCGGGCTCCAACTGCTCGTCCAGCTGGGCGCGGACCGGCCCGACAACCCGCTGCTGCTGGCCCAGGCCGGGCCGCGCTGGCTCGGCCGGGACCGGATCGACGGCCGCGACTACGACCGGATCGCCGGCCCGCGCTCCCGCGACGCCGCCGACAAGGACACCGGCACCTCGCCGCTCACCTACTGGCTCGACGCCGACGGCGGCCTGCGCCGGGTCACCATGCGGATGGCCGGCCTCGGCACCCCGACCACCCTGGAGATCGGCGGTCAGGACGCCGGGGCCAAGCTCCCGGAAGCGCCCTGGGCGACGGCGGGCTGAAATGCCGTCAGACGGCCGTCGGCAGCGGGTAGCTGTCCGGGTCGACCTTGCCGGGCAGGTCCACGGCGGGGACGGCCGGGGCGCTCGGGTCGGTCATCGACGGCTGGGCGGGCGGCACCGGCACGGCGTTGAACGCCATCCCGGGCGGCGGCTGCACCCCGGCCGCGCGGCCCGGCGGCACCTTGCCGCCGCCGCTCGCCCCGCACGCGGCCAGCTGCTCCAGGTCGGCGGGGCTCTGCACGGCCGGACTGTTGCCGGAGAAGCAGTTGCCGGGGTCGGCGGCCGAACTGACCAGGTCCACGCCGTTGCCGGTGGCCCGGTTCCCCGTCACCCTGTTGCCCGAGGCGGGGTGCCCGGGCGGGTCGGTGACCACGACGCCCGCGGCCCGGTTGCCCTGGACGAGGTTGCGCTCGACCCGGTTGTCGGTGCCGCCGCCGATCCCGACCCCGATGCCGAAGCCGCCGTCGGCCTGCTGCGGCGAGTCCGCCGAGTTGTTGTTCGCGATCACGTTGCCGGCGATCACCGCGGCGTGCTGCGGGGCCAGCGACTCCAGGTCGTTGGAGTTTATGGTCACCCCGACCCGGTTGTTGACGGCCCGGTTGCCCACCACGGTGAGGTTCTCCGAGGCGTTGGTGATCTCGATGCCGACGGCGTTGCGCTCCACCGTGTTGCCCCGCACCAGCGTGTTGCACGGCCTGCACTGGCCGACGTAGATCCCCGAGTCGGCCTGCCCCGACGCGTACGAGTCCTCGATGATCCCGTCGCGCGCGTCGAACGCGTAGATGCCGTACAGGGCGTTCCCGTACGACGTCACCTTGCTCGCCCGGAAGCCCTGCACGGCCGGGAACCGGGTGGTGTCCAGCGGGTCGTACGCGGAGCCGCCCGCGCCGTGGCGCTGGAGCTTCTCGTCGGTGACGCCGGTGAACAGCACGCCGTTGGCGAGGAAGCCGTGCACGGTGAGGTTCTCCACCACGGTGCCCGCACCGGTCGCGGTGATGCCGTTGATCAGCTTCAGGTCGCCGTCGAAGACCACCGTGTTGCGGTCCGAACCGCGCAGCACGATCCGGGGCTTGGTGATCCGCACGCTCTCCTTGTACACGCCGGGATGCACCAGGACCAGGTCACCGGGGTTGGCCAGGTCCACGGCGCGCTGCACCGTCGGGACGTCCTCCGGCACCTGGATCACCGTGCCCGGCGGGTGGTGGTCGGCGGACGTCGACGAGGACGAGGAACAGGCGGCCAGCGCCGGCAGCAGCAGGCCCAGCGCCACGAGGCCGGTCCGGAACCGGCGCGGACCGGTCCGTCGGCGCATCAACGGGTGGAAACCATGGAGGAGTTGCATGAAACGTGTTCTATCGTCTCCAATAGCGGCCATGCACATCGAATCGGGGAACCCGCAGGACACCGCCGCCGCCGGAGGGCCCCGCATCGGCCGCCGGATGCTGCTGTCGGCGGGCGCCGTGCTGGCCGCCGGGGCGGGCGCGGCCACCGCCACCGCCCTCGGCCGCGGTTCCGGGCACCAGGCCCCCGCGCTCCCCGCCCCGGTTCCCCACTACGGCGCGCGACAGTCCGGTCTGACGTACCGTCAACTCCCCGCCACCCGGCTGCTCGCGCTCGACCTGCCCGCCACCGCCGACCGTGACGCACTGCGCGGCCTGCTCGCCGCACTCGACAAGGTGCTCGCCGCCGCGTCCGACGGCAGCCTCGCCGACCCGCGCCTGTCCGCCGCCCCGGTCTCCTCGCTGGCCGCCGTCGGCCCCGCGCTGGCCGCCCGCCTGAAGCTCGACGCGCCCGCCGAACTCGCCGAACTCCCGGCCTTCCCCGGCGACCGGCTCGACCCCGCGCGCGGCGGCGGCGACCTGCTGCTCCAGATCTCCGCCGAACAGCCGTGGACCACCGGCGTCCTGACCGAGCATCTGCTCACCGCCGCAAGGCCCTTCGGCGCCGCGCCCCGGTGGAGCCAGGCCGGCTTCCTCCCGAACGTCCCCGACGGGGAGACCCCGCGCAACCTGTTCGGCTTCAAGGACGGCACCGCCAACCCCGACCCCGCCGACCCCGGCCTGTGGCACTCCGACGGCACCATCCTGGTCTACCGCCGGATACGCATGGACACCGCCGCCTTCGCCGCCGTGCCGACGGACCGTCAGGAACTCGCCATGGGCCGCCACCTGATGTCCGGGGCCCCGCTCAGCGGCACCGCCGAGCACGACGACCCCGACATCTACATCAAGCACCCCGACGGCTCCTACGTCATCCCCGTCGACGCCCACGTCCGCCTCAGCAGCCCCCGACTCGACGGCGGCGCCCGGATGCTCCGCCGCGGCTACTCCTACGACGACGGCCCCGACGACCGCGGCCTGCTGTTCTGCGCCTTCATGCGCGACCCCGCCCTCTTCACCCGCGTCCAGAACCGCCTCGCCGAGAACGACGCCCTCAACCCCTACCTCACCCACAACGCCTCCGCCGTCGCCTGGGTCCTCCCGGGCTCCCGCCCGGACCGACCGCTCGGCGCGACGCTGTGACCGCCGGGGGTGACGCGCGCCTCTCCGGGGAGGTCCTGCTGGACGTCGGGAGCCCCGAGGAGTTCAAGGCGGTCGTCCTGCGCTTCCTCACCGAGGCGCTGGGACGGATCGAGGGCCCGCTGAAGGCCCGGGTCGACGAGCTCGCGGAAGGGAGTGCCGGGCGGGTCCACGGCGACGCCCTCACCGGCCGGATCCGGCTGTCGGCGGCCTCGTTGGAGCTCGGCGGCATGTTCCAGCACCGCCCGTACAGCGCGGAGAACCTCGACTGGCTCGCCGAACGGGCCGCGGAGGGCCGGACGGTGTCCGCGACGGCGGCGGCCATCGGACAGGGCGGACTCACCGTCGAGGTCGTCTGCGACCTGACGGCCTGGCGGGACGACGCCGACGAACGGTGGGCGGTCCTCCGGCTGGAGACCCCGGTCTCCGCCGCGCTGGTCGCCGCCGTGGTGCAGAGCATCCGCGGCGTCGTCGACGAGGCGGACCCGGTGTTCGGGTCGGTCGGCCACGGCGGAGCGGTGACCTGCACCGCGTTGGAGCACGCACTGGGCCTGCGCGATCTGGGCGACACCTACGACGACGCCCGGCGGATCCTCCGCGGCTACGACTGGATCACCGTCGTGCCACGGCAGTTGGCCGCCGAACACGGCGGCGCCGCCGCGTTCGCCGGGTCGGGCCTGGCGGACGTCACCGAGCTTCCGTCCGGCGCGCTGTGGCTGGGCGCCACCGAGGAGTTCGCCGACTACCGCGGCTCGGCGGTGTGGGCGATGTTCGCGGCGGTGGCCCCGATGCTCCCGACCGGCCTGCCGGTCCAACGGGAGCGCCCGGGCGGGCCGCGCCGGGCGAGCCCGGTGGTGCCGGAGGACGCCGGGAAGTACGGCGCGACCCGGGCGTTCGATTCCTGATCGCGGTCTGCGCGAGAATCCGGCCATGAAGCTGAGGATGATCGGGTACTGGGGAGGGAAGCAGTGGCCCGAGGGGCCGGACCCGCGTGAACTCGTGGACCCGGACTGGGACGTCGACGAGCGCGACTTCGTCGTCGGCTACCTCTGCCAGGGCTACCTGCTGGGGGAGTTCATGGGCACCTCCCCCTGCCGGATCTGCGGCCGGCCGAACGGGTCCGCCGAGTTCACCGACGGGGAGTTCCTCTGGCCCGAGGGCCTGGCGCACTACCTGGCCGAACACGGCGTCAGGCTGCCCGCGGCCTTCGTCGACCATGCCACCCGCCGCTTCGACGGCCTCGAAGGAGCCGACCGCGGCGACAGCTGGTGGCTGGAGAACTGGAACAGGACGGCGTCATAGGGCCGGGCCGGACTCCTGCGCACCGTCGTGGTGGATCGGCCCCGTCGTCGTGGTGAGCGGCAGGTGGGTGCCGCCGCGGGTGTGGGCGACGATTTCGGCGGCGATGGAGACGGCGGTCTCCTCGGGGGTGCGGGCGCCGAGGTCGAGGCCGATGGGGGAGTGGAGGCGCGACAACTCGGCGTCAGTGAGGCCGGCTTCGCGGAGGTGGACGAGGCGGTCGTGGTGGGTGCGGCGGGAGCCGAGGGCGCCGACGTAGGCGACGGGGAGGCGCAGGGCGCGCTGCAACAAGGGCAGGTCGAACTTGGCGTCGTGGGTGAGGACGCACAGGACGGTGCGGGCGTCGAGGCTCTCGACCTGGGCGTCGAGGTAGCGGTGGGGCCAGTCGACGACGATCTCGTCCGCGTCGGGGAAGCGGCGGCGGGTGGCGAAGACCGGGCGGGCGTCGCAGACGGTGACGTGGTAGCCGAGGAACTTGCCGATCCGGGCCAGCGCGGCGGCGAAGTCCATGGCGCCGAAGATCAGCAGGCGCGGGGGCGGCACGTAGGACTCGACGAACAGGGTGGCGGAGCCGAGGGGGAGGAGACCGGTGCGGCCGGCGGAGAGCATGCCGCGGGTCTCGGCGACCAGCGGGCGGGCGAGGGGGAGGGCGCCGTACGAGGCGTCGGGGGTGACGGCGAGCGTGCGGCCGAGGAGAGCTGACGGTCCGTCGACGATCCGGGCCACCGCGAAGGGGGTGCCGGAGGCGAGGAGGGAGACGGCGGCGTCGAGGCCGGGGGAGGTGCCGGGGACGACCGGGTGGACGAAGACGTCGAGGGAACCGCCGCAGGTCAGGCCGACGGCGAAGGCGTCCTCGTCGCTGTAGCCGAAGTGCCGGAGGACCGGGGTGCCGGAGGAGAGGGCCTCCTGGCACGCCTCGTAGACCGCCGCCTCCACGCAGCCGCCGGAGATCGAGCCCACCGCCTCGCCGTACGCGTCGACGGCGAGCGCCGCGCCAGGCCCGCGCGGGGCGCTGCCCGAGGCGCGGACCACGGTGGCCACGGCGAAGGGGCGTCCGGCGGCGTGCCAGTCGTGGAGTTGTGCGGCGATGTCCTGCACGAAGAACTCCTTGCGGTACCGCTCCGGTGTGCGCGGGAAGGGGGTGCCGGGCCAGGGCCGACGGAGGGGCCGGCGGAGGGGGCGGGGAACGGGGCGGGGGAGCGGCCGGTGGAGGGGTCGCCCCGGCCAGGGGCTCAGTGGACGCCCAGCCAGGACTTGATCGGGGCGAGCGCGAAGTAGACGACGAAGACGACGGTGAGGATCCACATCAGGACGCCGGGCTCGCGCCACTTGCCGGTGCCGGCCTTGACGACCGTCCAGGAGACGACGCCCGCCGCGACGCCCGCCGTGATGCTGTAGGTGAACGGCATGACGACGCTGGTGAGGAACGCGGGGACGGCGACCTCGCGGTCCGCCCAGTCGATGAGCCGGGCCTGACTCATCATCAGGGAGCCGATCACCACCAGCGCCGCCGAGGCGACCTGCACCGGCACGATGGCGGCGAGCGGGGAGAAGAACAGCATCAGGGCGAACACGCCGCCGATGACGACGGAGGCCAGGCCGGTGCGGGCGCCGTCGCCGACGCCGGTCGCGGACTCCAGGAACACGGTCTGCCCGGAGGCCCCGGCGACGCCGCCGATCGCGCCGCCCGCGCCGTCGATGAACAGCGCCTTCGACAGGCCGGGCATCCGGCCCCTGGAGTCGGCGAGGCCGGCCTCGGTGCCGACGCCGATGATGGTGGCCATCGCGTCGAAGAACCCGGCCAGGACCAGGGTGAACACCGCGACGGTGGCGCTGATCGCGCCCATGCCGGCCGAGCCGAACGCACCGAACAGGTCGACGTGGCCGAACAGCCCGAAGTCGGGCGCGGAGACCGGCGAGCCGGGCCAGACCGGCGCGGAGCCGCCCCAGTCCTCGGCGGTCAGGTCGGCGGCCCGGTCGACGATCATCGCGACGCCGGTGCCCACCGCGAGGCCGATCAGGATCGCGCCGCGCACGCCCCGGGCCAGCAGCACGAAGATGAACAGCAGGGTGAGCGAGAAGAGCAGGACCGGCCAGCCCTCCAGCTCGCCGAACGGGCCGAGGGAGAGCGGGGTCGGCCCGCCGGTGTGCACGAACCCGGCCTTGACGAAGCCGACGATCGAGATGAACAGGCCGATGCCGATGGTGATGGCGTGCTTCAGCGCCAGCGGAATCCCGTTCATGATCTTCTCGCGCAGGCCGGACACCACCAGCAGCACGATCAGCAGACCGTAGATCACGCACAGGCCGAACGCCTGCGGCCAGGTGGTGTGCGGCACCACCAGCGCCGAGATCACGCCCGAGACGGACAGGCCGGCGGCGAGCGCCAGCGGCACCTTGCCGACCACGCCCATCACCAGGGTGGTGACGGCGGCGGCGAGCGCGGTCGCGGTGGTCACCTGGGCGTGGTCGAGGCGGTGGCCGGTGACGTCCGGGCCGCTCAGGATGATCGGGTTGAGCAGCAGGATGTAGGCCATCGCCATGAAGGTGGTGAGGCCGCCGCGCACCTCGGTGCCCACGGTGGACCCGCGCGCCGAGATCTTGAAGTACGCGTCCAGCGCGCCGCGCGAGGTGGGGCCGGGCTGCGCCGGGATCTGTGCCATGTCGGTTCCCAGAGTTCAGAGGGTGAGGTGCTCCGGCCGGACCGGGATGCGGGTCAGCGCCTTCCCGGTGGCCTGCCGGATCGCCGCCACGATCGACGGGGTGGCGGACACGGTCGGGGCCTCGCCGACGCCCCGCAGCCCGTACGGGGCGTGCGGGTCGGGGAGTTCGAGGAGTTCGACCGGGATCGGCGGGGTGTCGAGGACGGTCGGGATCAGGTAGTCGGTGAACGAGGCGTTGCGCACCTTGCCGTCCGTGAGCACGATCTCCTCCATCACCGCCAGGCCGAGGGCCTGGGTGCAGCCGCCGTGGATCTGGCCGAGCACGGCGAGCGGGTTGAGAGCCCGCCCGACGTCCTGAACGGCCGTCAGTTCGACCACCTTGACCAGACCGAGCTCCACATCCACGTCCACCACGGCGCGGTTCGCACAGAAGGAGTACTGGACGTGGCCGAAACCCTGCCCGGTCTCCGGGTGCAGCGCGGCGGTCGGCCGGTGGCGGTACACCCGGGTCTGCTCCACCGGCTCGTCGCCGAGGAGCTCGACGAGGGGTGCCAGAACACCGGCGGACAGGGAGACGACCCGACCGCCCGTCAGCGTCAGGTCGCGGTGCGTCCAGCCGTGCCGGCGGCGGCCCCGGTCGAGCAGCACCTCGCGGACGGCCTCGGCGGCGAGCTTGACCGCGCCGCCCGTCATGTACGTCTGCCGGGAGGCGGAGGTGGAACCGGCCGAGCCGATCTCGGTGTTGGCGGGGTGGATGGTGACGTGCTCGACGCCCAGCTCGGTCCGGGCGATCTGGGCGTGCACGGTGACGCCGCCCTGGCCGACCTCGGCCGCCGCCGTGTGCACCATGGCGACCGGCTCGCCGCCGAGCACCTCCAGCCGGACCCGGGCGGTGGAGTAGTCGTCGAAGCCCTCGGAGAAGCCGACGTTCTTGATGCCCACCGAGTAGCCGACCCCGCGCACCACGCCCTCGCCGTGCGAGCTGTTGGACAGGGCGCCCGGCAGCGAGCGCTGCTCGGACGGGTCGAGCGGCGGCGGCAGCGGCCGGTCCTTGGCCCGCCGGAGCAGCTCGGCGACCGGCGCGGGCGAGTCGATCCGCTGCCCGGTCGGCATCACGGAACCCTCGGAGAGCGCGTTCAGCTGCCGCAGCTCCACCGGGTCCATGCCGAGCGCGGCGGCCAGCCGGTCCATCTGCGACTCGTAGCCGAACGCGGCCTGCACCGCGCCGAAGCCGCGCATCGCCCCGCACGGCGGGTTGTTGGAGTACAGCGCGAGGGCGTGCATCCGGACGTTCGGAATGACGTACGGGCCGTGGCCGAGCGAGGCGGCGTTGCCGGCCACGGCGGCCGAGGTGGAGGCGTACGCGCCGCCGTCCAGCACGATCCGGCCGTCCGCGAACACCAGCCGGCCGTCCCGGGTCGCGCCGTGCTCGTAGCGCATCCGGGCCGGGTGGCGGTGCACGTGCCCGAAGAACGACTCGTCGCGGGAGTACACGATCTTGACGGGCTTTCGGGTGTGCAGCGCCAGCAGGCAGGCGTGGATCTGCATCGACAGGTCCTCGCGGCCGCCGAACGCGCCGCCCACCCCGGCCAGGGTGAGCCGGATCTTCTCCTCCGGCAGGGCCAGCACCGGCGCCATCTGCTGCCGGTCCACGTGCAGCCACTGGGTGGCGATGTACAGGTCCACGCCGCCGTCCTCGGCGGGCACCGCCAGACCCGACTCGGGGCCGAGGAACGCCTGGTCCTGCATGCCGACCTCGTACTCGCCGGAGACGATGACGTCCGCGAGCGCCCGCACCTCGTCGGTGATGCCCAGGCCCGCCACCAGCCGCTGCTCGTGGCAGAGGTTGCCGTGCGCGCGGGCCTTGTACTCGTACGGCTCGTGGACGTAGCCGTACCGCTCCGGGTCGAGGCACTGCTGTTCGGTGGTGATCGGGGTGAGCACCTCGTAGTCGACGACGATCCGCTTTGCCGCCCGGCGGGCCGTCTCCGGGTGGTCGGCGGCCACCAGCGCGACCGGCTCGCCCTGGTAGCGGACCTTGTCGATCGCCAGGGCCGGCTGGTCGGCGATCTCCAGGCCGTAGAACTTGGCGCCCGGGATGTCCTCGTGGGTGAGCACCGCGTGCACGCCGGGGACAGCGAGGGCCCCCGAGACGTCGACCGAGCGGATGTTGGCGCGCGGGTGCGGGGAGCGCAGCGCCGTGCCCCACAGCATGTCCTCGTGCCACAGGTCGGAGGAGTAGGCGAACTCGCCCTTCACCTTCAGCGTGCCGTCCGGGCGCAGCGGGGACTGCCCGATGCCGTGCTCGGACGCCTGGCTGATCTTCTGCAGGTTCTTCTCGGCCTGGATCGGACGGGTCGTCACCTGCCGCCCCCCGCCCGGTCGATGCGGGCCGAGGCCAGCCGCACCGCGTCCATGATCTTCTCGTAGCCGGTGCAGCGGCACAGGTTTCCCGACAGCGCCTCGCGGATGTCGCCGTCGGACGGCCGCGGGTCCCGGGCCAGCAGGGCGTCGGTCTGCACCAGCAGGCCGGGCGTGCAGAAACCGCACTGCACCGCGCCCGCGTCCAGGAACGCCTGCTGCACCGGGCCGAGCGCGCCGTCCGGGCCGGTCAGGCCCTCCACGGTGCGCACCTGACGGCCCTGCACCTGACCGGCCGCCACCAGGCAGGCGCAGACCGGAACGTCGTCCAGGTAGACGGTGCACGAGCCGCACTCGCCCTGCTCGCAGGCGTTCTTCGAACCGGGCAGGCCGACCCGCTCGCGCAGCACGTACAGCAGCGACTCGCCCTCCCACACGTCGTCGGCCTCCACCGGCCGCCCGTTCGCCGTGAACGTGACCCTCATGCCGCCCTCCCCAACTGCTCGCGGTAGTCGTTCCAACACCACGTCAAAGTGCGCCGGGCCAGCACCGCCAGGGCGTGCCGCCGGTACGCGGCGGTGCCCCGGACGTCGTCGATCGGGTCGGCGGCGGCCGCCACCAGCTCGCCGAAGCGCCGCACCACCCGCGGGGCCGGCGGGTCGCCGGACTCCCAGGCCAGCGCCTCCCGCAGGTACGCCTCGGCCTGCGCGGCGCGGCGCGGCGTCGGCGCGGCCGAGCCGATGCCGGCGCCGACCGAGCGGTCCTTCGGGTGCAGCGCCAGGCCGAACGCGCAGACCGCGATCACCATCGCGTTGCGGGTGCCGACCTTGGCGAACTGCTGCGGGCCGTCCGCGACCGGGATCCGCACCGCCCGGATCAGCTCGTCCGGCGCCAGGCAGTGCCGCTTCACCCCGACGTAGAACTCGTCGATCGGAATCAGCCGCACCCCGCGCACCGAATGCGCCTCCACCCGCACCCCGCGGCCCGCGGCCAGCAGCGCCGGATGCGCGTCACCGGCCGGCGAGGCCGCGCCCAGGTTGCCGCCGACACCGCCCCGGTTGCGGATCTGCGGCGAACCCACCGTCCGCGACGCCAGCGCCAGCCCCGGCAGCGGAGCCGACAGCTCGTCGATGATCCGGGCGTACGGCACCGCCGCGCCCAGGCGCACCCACGCCCCGTCGGTGCTCCACTCGGTCAGCTCCTCGATCCGGTTCAGGTCGAGGAGCGCCGGCGGCCGGCGCAGGTCGAAGTTCAGCTCGACCATGACATCGGTGCCGCCGGAGACCGGCAGCGCCCCCGGGTGCTCGGCCATCGCCACGAGCGCCTCGTCCCAGCTCGCGGGCCGAAGGAACTCCATGCGGTGTCTCCTCTCCGTGCCGACGGGCGAGGACCCGGCGGCGTGCAGGCCAGTGAACCGCCGCCGGCGGCATGGTCGGCAGTCACCGATGGCATGAGGGCCGACGGTGCGCCGCCGCACTGTCCTGTACGTTCGTCCAATGTGGACGATCCTCCAGCCCACCCGGGTCACCCTGGGCCGTCCTCGCCCCGGAATCACCCCCACGAATCACCCACCGCACCCGCAGCACCCGCCGCACCGTCACGAAGGGCCCCGTCCATGCGCGTCCGCGACCTGCTCGCCGCCGGCGCACCCCGACTGCGCCTGCTCGCCGGCGAGGACGAACTCGACCGGCAGGTCACCGGCGTGATGACCACCGACCTCCAGGACCCGGGGCGGTTCCTGCACGGCGGCGAACTCGTCCTCACCGGCATGCTGTGGCGTACCGCCCCCGCCGACTCCGCCCGTTTCGTGCGCACCCTGGTGGCCGGCGGCGCCGCCGCACTCGGCGCCGGCGAGGTCGAGGTCGGACCCGTCCCCGCGGACCTGGTCGACGCCTGCCGCCGGCACCGGCTGCCGCTGCTCGCCGTCCCCGACGACGTCGCGTTCGGCACCCTCACCGAATACGTCGGCCGGCACGTCTCCGCCGGACGCGCCGCCGACCTCGCCGCCCTCGTCGACCGGCACCGGCTGCTGGTCTCCGCCGCCGGCACCGGCGGCCTGGACGCCGTCCTCGACCTGCTCGGCGGCGATCTCGACCTCGACTGCTGGGTGCTCACCCCCACCGGCCGGGTCGTCGCCGGACCCGCCGACCGCCTCACCCCCGAGGACCGCGACCGGCTCGCCCGCACCCACCTCGCCGCCCAGCAGCGCGGCCAACGACCCCCGCACCGGGTCCGCCTCGCCGATGGCGCCTACTCGCTGCTGCCCGCCGCCGAGACCGCCACCGCCGCCCCGCTCGCCGACTGGATCCTCGCCGTCGCCGGCGACCTCGCCGAATGGCCCGCCAAACGCCGCCAGCTCGCCGACAACCTGGCCCGCCTGGTCGCCGCCGAACGCACCCGCCGCGACGACAGCCGCCGCCTGCGCCGCCGGATCGCCGACGAACTCCTCGCCCTGCTGCGGCGCGACGCCGCCCCCGCCGAGATCGCCCGCGTCCTGCCCGGCGAGGGCCACCCGCAGTGGCTGGTGCTGACCGCCGACGCCACCGGCCTGCCCGACGGCGCGCTGCGCCCGGTCCTCGAAGAGGCGCTGCCCGCGACGGCCCTGGTCGCCGCCGACGGCCCGGCCGGCGCCGTCGCCGTGCTGCCCGCCCCCGACGCCGCCGCCTCCGACGCCGCTGCCCCCGCGGCCCCCGCCGACGCCGTCCGCGCCCTGCTCGCCCCGCTGGAGGCCGGACTCGACGCCGACAGCCGGATCACCGTCGGCGTCGCCGCACCCGCCGCCGAGCCCGCCGGCCTGCGCGGCGCCCTCGAAGAGGCCCGGCACGCCCGCCGGGTCGCCGACGCCCGCCCCGGCCGGATCCGGGTCGCCGGCCCCGAGGAACTCGCCTCGCACGTCCTGCTGCTGGCCGCCGTCCCCGACGACGTCCGGCGCGCCTTCCGGGCCCGGCTGCTCGACCCCGTCACCGCCTACGACCAGGAACACCAGGCCGACCTGCTGCACACCCTCGGCGCGTTCCTGCGCGCCGACGGTTCCTGGACCCGCTGCGCCGCCCAGCTGCACGTGCACGTCAACACCCTGCGCTACCGGATCGGCCGGATCGAGGAGCTGACCGGCCGCGACCTGTCCCGGCTGGAGGACCGGGTGGACTTCTACCTGGCCCTCCAGCTCGCCTGACGGGCCGTCAGGCGGCGCTGCGCCGCCGGCCGCGCGGGCGGCGCGGGTACGGGAACAGCCGCGGCCTGCGCTTCGCCGCCACGTCCTCGACCCAGCCGAACACCAGCACCAGCAGGGCCAGCAGCGGGATGCCGACCAGCAGGGTGAACCACTGGCTGGTCAGCAGCCACTTCAGATGCGCGTAGAAGAAGTCGACGTCCCACAGCCGGTCGATCAGCGGGACGGCCAGCACCAGCGCCGTCACGTGCCACAGGTAGACGCTGACGGCCCGCGAGTTCAGCAGGCTCACCAGGCCGTTCCAGCGTTCCAGCGGCGCGGGCCACTGCTCCCACGACGGGCTGACGTGCAGCAGCAGCGCGACGAAGCCGAACGACCACACCGCCTGGGCGATCGGCCAGGCCTCGATGTCGGTCGGCTGGGTCGGGTCGACCGGCCGGGTCTGCAGGTACCAGAAGCCCGCCACCATGATCAGCGGGGCGATCGACGGCAGCACGTACTGCGGGAGCTTCCGCAGCAGGCCCTCCTGGTGGGCCATGCCGAGGATCCAGCAGGAGCCGAACATCGCGAAGTCGTTGGCGGTCTCCCAGACCCGCGGGTAGATGAAGTCCTGGTCGGTGACGAACCCGTTCATGGCGATCACGACCGCCAGCGGGGTGAACAGCGTCACCACCGGGAAGCGCCGCAGGGCCTTCAGCATCAGCGGCGACAGCAGCACGTACCAGAGGTAGGCCCGCAGGTACCAGAGCGGCACCACCAGCTGGGTGGCCCAGCCGGACTCCAGGTGGCCGCCGAAGCCGTGCAGCCCGTCCGTCGCGTACGGGGGAGTGCTCAGCGGCAGCACCCAGAACGCCAGCTTCGCCCACCACCAGGTGGGGTGGCCGCCGTTGTGCGGGCCGTCGCCGTCGAGCACCTGCGCGGTGACCACGATCGCGCCGAACAGCCACATCGGCGGCAGCAGGCGGCGCAGTCGGCCGCGGATCACGCTCAGCGCGGGGCGGCTCAGCGAACGGGTCATCAGCGAGCCCGCCAGCGCGAACATCACGCCCATCGAGGGGAACAGCAGCGGCAGGAAGAACCAGCCGAAGTTGTGGTACAGCACCACCCGGACCAGCGCCAGGGCGCGCAGCAGGTCGAGGTAGCGGTCCCGGCCGCCCTTGCGGGGGGCCGGCGGCGGGTCGGCGGGCAGTTCCCGGCGCAGCTGCTCGGGGATCCGCAGCCGGATGGTGTCGCTCACGCTCAGGCCTCCACGGGGACGGCGACCTCGCCGGTGCGCCGGAGCTTCTGCCAGCGCAGCCGGCCACCGGTCAGCGCGGTGATCGTGGACTGCAGCAGGACGATGTACATCAGCTGCCGGTAGACCACCTGCTGGAGCGGCAGGCTGATCAGGTGCCAGGGCTTCTCGCGGTCGAGTCGGAAGGCGTACCAGGACAGCAGGCCCTGGAGCGCGATGAAGCCGCCCCAACTGGCCAGCGTGATCGGGGCGTCCGTGAACAGCACCCCGTACAGCAGGAACAGGTCGACCAGCGGCGCCAGCAGCGGGGCGACCACGCCGAACAGCACCACCATCGGCAGGCCGATCCGGCCGAAGCGGCCGGCCGGGCCGCGCGAGACCACGGCGCGGCGGTGCTTCCACATCGCCTGCATGGAGCCGTAGCTCCAGCGGTAGCGCTGCGACCACAGCTGCTGGAGGCTGGCGGGCGCCTCGGTCCAGGCGCGGGCGCGCTCGGCGTAGACCACCCGCCAGCCGGCGCAGAGCACGCCGATGGTGATGTCGGTGTCCTCGGCGAGGGTGTCGTCGCTCATCCCGCCGACCTGCCGCAGCGCCTCCTTGCGGAACGCGCCGACCGCGCCGGGAATGGTCGGGATGACGTTCAGCACGTCGTACATCCGGCGGTCCAGGTTGTGGCCGAGGACGTACTCGATGTGCTGCCAGGCGCCGATCAGGCTGTCCCGGTTGCCGACCTTGGCGTTGCCCGCGACCGCGCCGATCCGCGGATCGGCGAACGGCTGGACCAGTTCGCGCACCGTGGACGGCTCGAACACGGTGTCGCCGTCCATCATCACCACGATGTCGTACGAGGCGGCCGCGATACCGGCGTTGAGCGCGCTGGGCTTGCCGCCGTTGACCTTGCGGATCAGCCGGACGAACGGCAGGTCCATCTCCTCGACGATGTCCGCGGTGCCGTCCGTGGAGCCGTCGTCGATGACGATCACTTCGATCGGATAGTCGCTGGCCGCCAACGAGTTCAGGGTGTTGGCGATGCATTCGAGCTCGTTGTACGCGGGGACGAGCACGGTCACCGGCTCGGTGACGGGCGGCCCCCAGGCGTCCTGCCGCTTGGAGCGGCGGGCGTGGACCGGCGCGAGGACGATCATCAGCGCGAACCGGCCGAAGTTGAGGAAGCCGACCAGCGCCAGCAGCCCGACCAGCACCGGCAGGGTGTGCACCGAGAACTGGGTGGCCCAGATGAAGCCCTTGCCCGCCCACAGCTGGAAGCCGTGCACCGGCACCATCGCGGGGGTGGCGCCGAGCGCGTCGGAGATGGTGGTGAAGCGGTAGCCCTCGGCCTGGAGCTTGACGATGATCTGCTCCAGCGCGGCGACGGTCTCGGCGCGGTCGCCGCCCGCGTCGTGCAGCAGGACCAGCTCGCCCTCGCCGGGCTTGGCGGGCATCGCCGCCTTGACGATCGCGTCGACGCCCGGGCGCTTCCAGTCGTCGGTGTCGCGGTCGATGAACGCCGTCAGGTAGCCGTGCCCGCCCACGAACTGGATGACCGGATAGTTCCAGTCGTCCAGCGCCGTCGCCTCCGAGGAGTACGGCGGCCGGAACAGCGAGCTGTGCACGCCCGCGACGCCCGCCAGTGCCAGCTGGGTCTGCGCCAGCTCCCAGCTGATCCGGGCGTGCGACTGGTACACCAGGTCGGGGTGGGTGAAGGTGTGCAGCCCGATCTCGTGGCCGCCCGCGACGATCTGCCGGATCAGGTCCGGGTTGCGGGTGGTCATCGCGCCGGTCACGAAGAAGTCCGCGCGGATGTCGTGCGCCTTCAGCACGTCCAGGATCTTCGGCGTCCACTCCGGCGAGGGGCCGTCGTCGAAGCTCAGCACCACCGTCTTGTCGGGGATGCGGTAGCTGACGGGGTTCGCCTTCCTGTCCCCGCGGGCGTCGATGACCGGGCCGCCGTTCAGCAGGTTCTGCGGGACGGTGTCCTTGTCCACCGAGGTGGCGATCCGGGTGTCGTGGAACACCTCGTTGGTGGCCAGCCCGCGCAGCACCAGCAGCGCCAGCAGACAGGCCAGCAGCGACAGCGGCATGACGAAACGCAACGGCGGCGCGGCCAGTCGGCGCGGCCTCAGCAGGGACTGCCGCCGGCGCTGGTGGCGGGACAAATGGCGCTCCTGGAAAGGGTGGTACGAACGGATCAGGGGTGCTCGGTCGACCTGGTCGGGGCTGCTCGGTCGATCCGGTCAGGGGTGCTTGGTCGACTTCCCCGAGGGCGACGCCCCGTGCGTCCCGGTGCTGGGCTTCGAGCCGCCGGTGGAGGTGCCCGGCTTGGGCGAGGTGGAGCGCGCGGGCGTCCCGGACGGCGACGGCGACGGGGACGCGGACGGCGACGCGGAGGGGGCGGCCGACGGGACCGCGGCCGGCGCGGGCCGCGCCGGGATCTCCATCGCCGGGGCGTCCGCCTGAACGCCGATCAGACTGCCGCCCATCGCGACGGCGAGCACCGCGCCCACCAGCGAAACGGGCCAGCCGAGCCCGCGCAGCAGCCGGCCGCGCAGCCCCGACTCGTCGACGAACACCGCTTCGGGCGGCGGCTCGACGAACACGGCTTCGGGAAGCGGCTCCTGGGCCTCCGGGCCGAGAGTGCCGGGCAGCGGCGGGTGCTCCGATCCGCGCTCGGAGGAAGGCATGGCAGAGCGCACCGAGCGGAGCCTTTCGGAGCAGGGAATCGCGAGGGTGAAGACCGCGGGAGCGTAACTCGAACGCTAGTGCACCGACCTGGGACGAATTGGGCTCGATGTCCAGTTTCGACGCGTTCCGAGTCAGGGTTGTAATCGGATCGAGACCCCTACCGGCGCGTACGGGGTTTGAACCCGTGCACGGATTGTCGGCCGGCGCTCAGGTCCGCCCGCCCGGCCGTCCCCGCGGCAGGGCGCCGGCCGGCCCCGGTTAGGATGACCGCCTCCGACCGGTCGTCGATCCCCGCGCAGCCGCTGTGTTCCCGGTGACGCCGCTGCGCCCCAAGGAGCTTGTGTGCGCCAGTCCCACCGCTTTCCCCGCCCTCGCGCGTGGAGCGTGATCACGCTGCCGACCCTGCTGTGTGCGCTCGTCGCGTGCAACGGCGACCCCGCCGACAGCGGGGACTCCGGAGCGAAGGGCGCGTCGGCCGCCAAGGCGTCACCGACCCCGACCGGGCCGCCGGGAACCCTGTTCGACACCTTCAAGTACAGCGGCCCCGACGACCCGGCCCTCGCCGCGCACGGCTGGCAGGTCCGGGACGGCGGCGGCGGCCCGGGCGTCAAGGACACCTGGACCACCGCCGGCGCCGCCTTCCTGGAGGACCAGAGCGCCCAGGGCGGCCGGGCGCTCCAGCTGCGGTCGTCCACCGACGGCACCAAGCAGGGCACCAAGCAGGTCGAGGTGCAGAGCACCGGCACCAACCTGTTCCACGGGACCTTCGCCGCCCGGATCTACTTCAGCGACAAGCCCTCGTCCGGCCGCACCGGCGACCACGTGGTGCAGACCTTCTTCCCGATCTCGTCCTCGGACGACTCGGCGAACTACAGCGAACTCGACTTCGAGTACCTGCCGAACGGCGGCTGGGGCTCGCCGGGCCCGAAGCTCGACACCACCAGCTGGTTCAAGGCCGACCCGCCGGACCGGGTCACCCGGGCGACCAAGCAGCGACTGGAGGGCTGGCACACCGTGGTGATCACCGCCACGGAGGGGAAGGCCGCCTACTCGCTGGACGGCAAGGAGCTGTTCACCAGCACCGGCAAGTACGTCGCGCGCGAGAACGTGGACATCCACTTCAGCAACTGGTTCATCGATCTGATGCCCTCGGTCGGCGGCCCGCGCAGCTGGGACATGAAGGTCAACTGGTTCTACTACAAGGCCGACCAGGTGCTCTCCCCGGCGGAGGTCCAGCAGACCGTGGACGGCTTCTACGGCGCGGGCACCGACTACGTCAACACCCTGCCGAAGTCCTGACCGGAGCACGTGGAAGGGCCCGGCCGACGGAATGTCGTCGGCCGGGCCCGCTGCCGTTCGGCTGTGACGGAGCGTCAGTGCTGAGCGGGGATGATCGTGGTCAGCCAGGTGAAGACGCCCGGGACCAGCTGCTTCCAGACGTCGCTGCTGTGCGGGCCGGTGGTCTCCTGCGTGGTCACCGTGGTCGGCGCCTTGGCGGCGGCCTTCAGCGCCTCGCCGCCCTCCAGGCCGTCGCCCTTGTTGCCGGTGACGTACAGCGCGACCTTCGGCGGGGTCTTGGCGCCCTTCAGGATGTTCAGCGGGTTGTTGACCTCCCGCAGGTGCGGGTCCTTCGCGGTCAGCGAATTGGCCTCGCCGGCCGGGTCGTTGTAGCCGGAGAGGCTGATGCCGGCCCGGAACCGGTCCGGGTGCTCCAGCGCCAGCTTGGCCGCGCAGTGCCCGCCCGCCGAGTAGCCGGCCACCGCCCAGCGGTCGGCCGAGGCATCCACCCGGAAGTTGTCCAGCACCATCTGCGGCACGTCCCTGGTCAGCCAGCTGTCGGCGTTGACCTTGCCCGGGACGTCCGCGCAGCCGGTGTCGACGGAGTCGCCCAGCAGGTTGGTGCGCGGCGAGACCAGGATGAACGGGGCGACCTGCCCGCTCTGCATCATCGGCTTCAGCTGGTCGGAGACCTTCAGGGTGCCGAACCAGGTCTTCGAGGAGCCCGGCCAGCCCGGCAGCAGCTCGACCACCGGGAAGGTCTTGTCCTTGTACGCCGGGTCGTTGTACTGCGGCGGCAGCCACACCAGGACCTCGCCGTCGACGCCGGAGACCGCGCCCTTCAGGTCGGTGGTCTGCACGTCGTTCGGCACCTTCGGGTCGCCGACCGGCTTGAACTGCTGGATCACCTTGGCGCGCCCCGGCTTGGAGTCGTTGCCCGCGCCGCCGGCCCCGGCCTCGGCCTGCACGTTCGGCACCGCGCGGACGTGGTTGCCGGTGCCCAGCAGGTCGTCCCAGTTGCCGTAGATCAGGTTGGCGTTGTTCACCATGACGAACACCGTGGTCACCGCGGTGATCTGGCAGAACAGCAGCATCACGATCCGGGACAGCACCTGGACCGGCTGCGGGCCGCGGACCCGGCCCCACAGCAGCAGCGCGACCGCGATCGAGATCGGCACCAGGATGATCGTCAGAATAAGAAAAGGGGTGCCTGTCAGCTGCATCGGGTCTCTCGAATCGGGTCGTCCGGCCGTCCGGGGCAGGAATCCCCCGGTTCGCGCATCACACTTGTCAGACTGCGTCAAACACACGATCAGTTGCTGGCGACACCCGCAGAAACCTGAGAGGAACATCACGTTTTCGTGAGAATCCGCTGTGCGTTCGCGGCCTAGTCTGCCAGCTCGTCCGGACCCCTCCCGCACCAGCCCGCAGCTTTTACCGAAACCAGGAGCAATCATTCCGTGACCAGTGCCAACGGCCCCGCCCGCCCCGCCCTGCCCAGCCTGCTGGGCCTCGGCCCGCGCGCCGAACGCCGCCGCCGCACCCTGCCCGCCGGAGTGCTGCGGCTGCCCACCATCGGGGTGGACATCGGCGGCACCAAGGTGGTCGCCGGAGTGGTCGACGGCGAGGGCCGCATCCTGGAGCGGCTGCGCACCGAGACGCCCGACAAGAGCAAGAGCCCCAAGGTGGTCGAGGACGTCATCGTCGACCTGGTGCTGCAGCTGGCCGACAAGCACGACGTCCACGCGGTCGGCGTCGGCGCGGCCGGCTGGGTCGACTCCGAACGCTCCACCGTGCTGTTCGCCCCGCACCTGAACTGGCGCAACGAACCCCTCCAGGAGGCGCTCAGCTCCCGGCTGCGGTTCCCCGTGGTGGTCGAGAACGACGCCAACGCCGCCGCCTGGGCCGAGTGGCGGTTCGGCGCCGGCCGCGGCGAGGACCACATGGTGATGATCACCCTCGGCACCGGCATCGGCGGCGCGCAGGTCCGCGACGGGTACGTGGACCGCGGCAAGCACGGCCTGGCCGGCGAGTTCGGCCACATGCAGGTGGTGCCCGGCGGCCACCGCTGCCCGTGCGGCAACCGCGGCTGCTGGGAGCAGTACTCCTCCGGCAACGCCCTGGTCCGCGAGGCCCGCGAACTCGCCGCCGAGGAGTCCCCGGTGGTGCAGCCGCTGCTCGCCCGGGCCGGCGGCAGCCCGCTCGGCATCACCGGCCCGCTGGTCACCGAGGCCGCCCGCGAGGGCGACCCGGTCGCCGTCGAACTGCTCTACGAGGTCGGCCGCTGGCTGGGCGTCGGCATCGCCAACCTGGCCGCCGCGCTCGACCCCGGCCGCTTCGTCGTCGGCGGCGGCGTCAGCGAGGCCGGCGACCTGCTGCTCGGCCCCGCCCAGGACGCGTTCCGCCGCACCCTCACCGGCCGCGGCTTCCGCCCCGAGGCCGAGATCGTGCACGCCGCGCTCGGCAACGAGGCCGGCCTGGTCGGCGCGGCCGACCTGGCCCGGCAGGTGGCCCGGCGGTTCCGCACCGTCAAGCGGCGGCGGGTGGAGCGCGCCGCGAGTCGCTGACGCGCCGTCGGGGGCCGCCGGCGGTGCGCGAGGCTCGGGCGGAGTCGATCTGACGATCCGACAGGCGCGATGACATGTGCGGCAGTTGGCCGAAGGTGTTGTTGTCGGGTGCACGGCGGGTGTGGGAGAACGGGAGACCGATGCCGTCCCAGGGAGGCCGTATGAGACCCCTCGTCCGTCTCGTCCCCGCACTCGCACTCGTCACCGGACTGCTCTGCACCGCCGCACCCGCCCAGGCCGACCAGACCGCCGCCGCGAAACAGCCGGAGGCGATCGGCCGGGGCGGGGCGGTGACCAGCGTGGACGCCGACGCCACCGCCGCCGGGCTGGAGGTGCTGCGACGCGGAGGCAATGCCGTGGACGCCGCCGTCGCCACCGCCGCCGCCCTCGGCGTCACCGAGCCGTACTCGGCCGGCATCGGCGGCGGCGGATACTTCGTCTACTACGACGCCCGGACCGGAAAGGTCACCACCCTCGACGGGCGGGAGACCGCCTCCCGAACCGCCGACACCTCACTGTTCCTGGAGAACGGGCAGCCGCTGGCCTTCAACGACGCCGTCACCAGCGGCCTGTCCGTCGGCGTCCCCGGCACCGCCGCCACCTGGGAGCAGGCGCTGCGCCGCTGGGGCACCCGCGACCTCGCCGAGGTGCTGAAGCCGGCCGAGCGGATCGCCGACCGCGGCTTCACCGTCGACCAGACCTTCCAGGACCAGACCGCCCTCAACCAGGACCGGTTCAAGGACTTCCCGGCCACCCGCGCACTGTTCCTGCCGGGCGGCAAGCTGCCCGCCGTCGGCTCCACCCTGCGCAACCCCGACCTCGCCGCCACCTACCGGGAGCTGGGGCGGGGCGGAACCGCCGCGCTGTACCGCGGCCCGATCGGCGCGGACATCGTCCGCACCCTCCAGCACCCGCCCGTCGACCCCGCCTCCGGCCGCAACGCCCGCCCCGGGAAGGTCGACGCCGCGGACCTGGCGGCCTATCAGGTCCGGCAGCAGGACCCGACCCACGTGAACTACCGGGGCCTGGACGTGTACGGCATCGCCCCGTCCTCCTCCGGCGGGACGACCGTCGGTGAGGCGCTGAACATCCTCGGGACGAGCAACCCGGCCGATCCCGTCCAGTACGACCACCGCTTCCTGGAGGCCAGCCGGATCGCCTTCGCCGACCGCAACCGCTGGGTCGGCGACCCGGGCTTCGTCCAGGTGCCGACCCGTCAACTGCTCGACCCGGCCTACGCCAAGTCCCGGGCCTGCCTGATCGACCCGAAGCACGCGCTGACCAGCCCGCTCGCCCCCGGCGACCCGTACCACCCGGCGGCCTGCGCGGGCAGCGGACAGCCGGTCGCCGAACCGTACGAGGGGCAGAGCACCACCCACCTGACGGTCGCCGACCGGTGGGGCAACGTGGTCGCCTACACCCTGACCATCGAACAGACCGGCGGCAGCGGCATCACCGTGCCCGGCCGAGGCTTCCTGCTCAACAACGAGCTGACCGACTTCAACTTCACCCCGCTCACCCCGGGCGTCCCCGACCCCAACCTGCCCGGGCCCGCCAAGCGCCCGCGCTCCTCGATCTCCCCGACCATCGTGCTGAAGGGCGGCAAGCCGTTCCTGGCGGTCGGCTCGCCCGGCGGCGCCACCATCATCACCACCGTGCTGCAGGTCCTCACCGGGCGGATCGACCGCGGCCTGACGCTGGAACAGGCCATCGCCGCGCCCCGGGCCAGCCAGCGCAACACCGCCGCCACCCAGGCCGAGCCGGCCTTCCTCGCCTCGCCCGAGGCGGCGAAACTCCAGGCCATGGGCCACGTGTTCAGCGCCACCCCGGAGATCGGCGCCGCCACCGGCATCGAACGGCTCCCCGACGGCCGCTGGCTGGCCGCCGCCGAGCCCGTCCGCCGGGGCGGGGGGTCGGCCGCCGTGGTGCACCCCTCGCGTTAGGGCCGCTGTGCGGCCGGCCGGTCCGACGGACTGTCGGGTCGGCCGGCCGATCCGGGCAATCCGATGGACGCGAACTTCCCGGGCCGCCATGATCGTTCGGTGATCACATCCCGACGCTTCGTCAACGTTCTGGCCGCCCCGCTGCTCGTCACGGCCCTGGCATCCTGCACCAGCACCTCGCCCGCCGCATCCCCGGCGCCCGCCGCCTCCGCGCCTGCGGTCTCCCCGTCCGCGTCCCGGTCCCCGTCCCCGTCCGCGGCCGTCTCCGCCGCCGAGGCCGGCGAGCAGCTGAAGAAGCACCGCGCGGCCGGACCGGCGGGGGCCGAGTACTCGGCCGACAACGGGGTCGTCGATCTGGCCGCCACGGTGAACGTCCTGCTCGGCTCGGAGGCGGGGGCGGACGACAAGGCCGACATGAAGGGCCGGCTCACCCGGGCCGGCTTCGTCGTGGGGCTCCGCCACTCCTGGACCGCCCCGGACGGGAGTGCGGCCGACACCCTGCTGCTGCGCTTCTCCGCCGACGCCGGCGCCGAGAGCATGGCGGGCGCGCTGGCCGAGGGCCTGAAGAGTTCTCACCCCGACACCGCCTTCAGCAACCCCGGCACGCGGGCCACCGGCGTCGTCCTCAACACCCCCGACGACAAGGGCAAGGCGTGCGTCGTACAGGTCGCCCCGCACGGCGACGCCGTCGTCCTGATGAACTACTACACCCCCGCAACCCCCGACAAGAAGACCGCCGGGCTCCAGTTCGACAACCAGCTCGGCGCCCTGCCGACCCCCGGACTGCCCTGGCAGTAGGGCCTGTCCGGCCGGGCGTTGTCGGCGCCGGGCGGTATGTTCGGACGGGGTGAGCGGCCTGTCGCCGTGCGCCCCGTCCGTCCGCACCGCCGAGGGAAGGCCGCCGTGACCGTCCGCATCGCCACCTGGAACATCAACTCCGTCACCGCCCGGCTGCCCAAGCTGCTGGAGTGGCTGGAGTCCGCCAAGCCGGACGTGCTCTGCCTGCAGGAACTCAAGTGCAGCACCGAGGCGTTCCCCGCCGAGGCGATCGGCGAGCTCGGCTACGAGAGCGCCGCGCACGGCACCGGCCGGTGGAACGGCGTCGCCGTGCTGTCCCGGATCGGCCTGGAGGACGTGGTCCGCGACCTGCCCGGCCAGCCCGGCTACCTCGCCGAGGACGCCATGCTCCCGGTGGTCGAGCCGCGCGCCGTCGGCGCGACCTGCGGCCCCGTCCGGGTCTGGTCGGTGTACGTGCCCAACGGCCGCGAGGTCGGCCACGCGCACTACCGCTACAAGCTGGAGTGGCTGGCCGCGCTGCGCGACGCCGTCCGCGAGGACGCGGCGGGCGAGCGCCCGTTCGCCGTCCTCGGCGACTACAACATCGCCCCCACCGACGCCGACGTCTTCGACATCGCCGCCTTCGAGGGCCTCACCCACGTCACCGAGCCCGAGCGCGCCGCGCTGACGGCCCTTCAGGAGATCGGCCTGCAGGACGTGATCCCGCGCCCGCTCAAGTACGACCACCCCTACACCTACTGGGACTACCGCCAGCTGGCGTTCCCGAAGAACCGCGGCATGCGGATCGACCTGACGTACGCCAACAAGCCGTTCGCGGACGCGGTCTCGGACAGCTACGTGGACCGCGAGGCCCGCAAGGGCAAGGGGACGTCGGACCACGCGCCGGTGGTGGTCGACCTGGACCTCTGAGCCTCCGTCAGGAGAGGAGAGCGGAGATGAACCCCAGTGTGAGGTTGTTCAGCACCGAATTGGTGTTGACGTAGTCCAGGCCCGCCCAGGTGTACACGGCGACGGCCAGCACCTGGAGCGGGTCGGGCTCCACCGGCATCCAGCCGTCGGAGCGCGCCACGGTCCGCCCGCCCTCCAGGAGTTCGGCGCGGACCAGCCCGCGGCGGACGAAGCACAGCGTGCGGTCGTCGGTGCGGAACTCCACGAAGCGGCCGGAGCGCAGCAGGTGGCGGCCGCGGGCACGGATGTGCAGTTCGGCGCCGTCGAAGGTGCCGACGATGCCTCGGCGCGCCAGTTTGGCGGTGTGGTGGCCGGGGTGCCCGAACCCGGGCAGCTCGGCCAGCGGGCGGCCGTCGAGCTCCACCCGCCAGCGCTCGGTCCGGTCGGTGTACAGCTTCGCAGGCTCCCGGTGCAGCGTCAGTTCACCGAGCTGCGTGGCGACCGACGCTCCGTCCGGCCGCATCGTGCTGAACTCCACCGAGTCGTCCCCCTGTTCATGGATTCCCAGGTCAAGGCTAGTGGGTGGACATCCCTGCGTCGGTACTCTCTGAGTGTATAGACGTGGAGTACACCCTCGGCGTACCCTCTCGATCATGAGCGTTCCACTCACCCTGCTCGGGCTCCTCGAACGCGAGCCCAGCCACGGCTACGACCTCAAGCGGGACTACGACGCCATCTTCGGCCGCGGAAAACCGCTGCCCTTCGGCCAGGTCTACGCGACCCTCGGCCGGCTCGCCCGGGACGGGAAGGTCGTCGTCGGCGAACCCGAGGCCGGCGACGGACCCGACCGCAAGCGCTACGTCATCACCGAGGCCGGCGCCACCGAGTTCGAGGACTGGCTGCGCGAACCCGTCGCCGCCGAACCCCACCTGCAGACCGTGCTGTTCAGCAAGGTCGTGCTCGCCCTGATGCTCGGCCGCGACGCCGAGCTCTACCTCGACACCCAGCGCTCCGCCCACCTGAAGCGGATGCGCGAACTCACCGAGATCAAGCGCTCCGGCAGCCTGGTCGACGCACTCCTCGCCGACCACGGCCTGTTCCACCTGGAGTCCGACCTGCGCTGGATCGACCTGACCGCCGCCCGACTCGACGCCCTCGCCGCAGAGGTGGCCGAGCGATGACCGAACCCCTGCTCCACGCCCACGACGTCACCCTCGCCTTCGGCGAGACCCCCGCCCTGCGCGGCGCCGAACTCGAGGTCGACGCCGGTGAGATCCTCGCCATCATGGGCCCCAGCGGCTCCGGCAAATCCACCCTGCTGCACTGCCTGGCCGGCATCCTCACCCCCGACAGCGGCGAGATCCGGTTCGACGGCCGCCGGATCGACCACCTCGGCGAACAGGAACGCAGCGCGCTGCGCCGCGACAGCTTCGGCTTCGTCTTCCAGTTCGGCCAACTGGTACCCGAGTTGACGGCGGAGGAGAACGTCGCCCTGCCACTGCTGCTCGGCGGCGTCCGCCGTGCGCCCGCCCTCCAGCGCGCCCGCAGCTGGTTCCCCAGACTCGGACTGGACGGCCTGGAGGCCCGCCGCTCCGGCGAACTGTCGGGAGGTCAGGCCCAGCGCGTCGCCCTCGCCCGCGGACTGGTCGCCGAACCGCGCGTCCTGTTCGCCGACGAACCCACCGGCGCACTCGACTCCCTGACCGGCGAACAGGTGATGGACCTGCTGGTCGGCTGCGCCCGCGAACAGGGCACCACCGTCGTCCTGGTCACCCACGAGGCCCGGATCGCCGCCTACGCCGACCGCGAGGCGATCGTCCGCGACGGCCGCGCCACCTCGATGAGCGGACGGCCGACCTCATGAGGGAGTTCGGCATGCTGCGGCTCGGACTGCGACTGGCCGTCAGCGGCGGACGCGAGGCGATCGTCCGCCTGGCCATCACCGCCGGCGCCGTCGCCATCGGCGTGGGCCTGCTCCTCACCACCCTCGCCGCGATCAACGGCGTCCACGCCCAGAACGCGCGCAACGCATGGCTGAACACGCCGTTCGTCAACCGCCTCCCCACGAGCGGTTCCGGCGACGGGCCGACGGGCGCCTCCGGCGGTACGGGGAGCGGGAGTTCCGCCTCCGGCGGGGCAGGATTAGGGAGTTCGGCGAGCCCGGGGACCGTCACCGGCTCCGCCGGGTCGGCGAGCGCCTCCGGCGGTACGGGGGCGGGGAGTTCGGCCTCCGGCGGTGGGGGCGTGGGGAGTTCGGCGAGCCCGGGGGCCGTCACCGGCTCCGCCGGGTCGGCGAGCGCCTTCGGCGGTGTGGGGGTGGGGAGTTCCGAGAGCCCCGGGGCTGCCGTCGGCTCTGCCGGGTCAGCGGGCATCGCCTCCGGCGGTACGACCGCTGCGAGGGTGGGGAGTTCGGCCTCCGGCGGTGGGGGCGTGGGGAGTTCGGCGAGTTCGGGGGTCGTCACCGGCTCTGCCGGGTCGGCGGTGGGTGCCTCCGGTGGTGTGGGGGCGGGGAGTTCCGAGGGCCCCGGGGCTGCCGTCGGCTCTGCCGGGTCAGCGGGCATCGCCTCCGGCGGTACGACCGCTGCGGGGGCTGGGAGTTCGGCCTCCGGCGGTGGGGGTGTGGGGAGTTCGGCGAGTTCGGGGGTCGTCACCGGCTCCGCCGGGTCGGCGGTGGATGCCTCCGGTGGTGTGGGGACGGGGAGTTCGGTGAGTCCCGGGTCCGGCGCTGGCTCTGCGGGGGCGGTGAACGCCGGGTCTGGTGGGGCGGGCGGGGTTGATCCGATGTGGTGGTCGACCAGGCGGGACACCGTGCAGGGCAAGGAGATCGGGCGGATCGACGTCGGGCTCACCGGGCCGCGGGCGGCGCTCGCGCCCGGGGTGGGGCGGATGCCCGGGCCCGGGGAGTACTACCTGTCGCCCGCGTTGGCCAGGCTGGTGGACGAGATGCCGGCCGCGGAGTTGGGGGACCGGTTCCCGGGGCACCGGATCGGGATTCTGGGGGACGCGGCGCTGCCCGCGCCCGACAGTCTGCTGGCGGTGGTCGGCCGGACTCCGCAGGAGGTGGCGGCGCTGAGCGAGGCCGCGCTGGTGGACCGGATCGCCACCACCCGGCCCGACCAGTGCGAGCACTGCGTGGTGGGCATCAAGTCCGACGGCGTGGACCTGATCCTCACGGTGGTGAGCGGTGGGCTGGTCTTCCCGGTGCTGATCCTGATCGGCACCGCGACCCGCCTGAACGCCGCCCGCCGCGAGCAGCGTTTCGCCGCGATGCGGCTGGTCGGGGCGACGCCCCGGCAGGTGTCCGTGGTGTCGGCGGTGGAGGCGGCGGTCGCCGCCGCGGTCGGGGCGGTGCTCGGGTTCCTGCCGTTCCTGGCGCTGCGCGGCCCGGTCGCGGACATGGCGCTGACCGGCTCCCGGTTCTTCACCTCCGACGTCTCCCTGACGCCCCTCCAGATCGCCGGCGTCGCGCTGGGCGTCCCGCTGGCCGCCGCTCTTGCCGCGCGGATCGCGCTGCGCCGGGTGCAGATCTCCCCGCTCGGGGTGAGCCGCCGGGTGACGCCGAAGCCGCCGCGGGCGTGGCGGGTGGTGCCGCTGGTGGCGGGGCTGGTGGAGTTGGCCGCGTTCCTGATCTGGCATCCGGATTCGGTACCCGGGCAGGTCAGGGGGTACCTGTCCTCGTTCGTGCTGATCGCGCTCGGCCTGGTGCTGTCCGGCCCGTGGCTGACCATGACGGGCGCCGCCCTGATCGCCCGCCGCACCCAGCGCCCGGCCACCCTGATCGCGGTGCGCCGGCTGGCCGACAACCCGACCGCCGGGTTCCGGGCTGTCAGCGGACTGGTGCTGGCGCTGCTGGTGATGACCGCGACGCTCGGTGTCATCACCACGATGACCGACGAGCGCGACCACCCCCACGGCGGCCCGCAGTTCAGTAACGTGCTGGTCAACGAGCTGAGCGGCGGCTACACCAAGGACTACCTGCCGAAGTCTGCTGGCAGGCCCGCCCCACCCGAACTGATCGCCCGACTGCACGCCGTACCCGGCGTCCGGAACGTGCTGCTGGGGCACCCGGCCGACAAGGCCGTGCAGGTGCAGAGCGCCGGCGGCCCGGCCACCGCCCGGCAGGTCGTGGTCTGCGCCGACCTGGACCCGATCAGGATCTACGGCCACTGCGCGCCCGGCGCGCAGACCGCCTACGTCCCGACCGGTTGGTACGGCTGGCAGGACGAGAGCGCCAGCGAGTGGCCCGCCGCCCCGTTCACGCCCGAGCAGCTCTCCGGAACGGGCGTGCTGAACGTGATCGTGGAGACGGACGGCTCGACCGCCGCCGTCGAGCAGACCCGCACCATGGTGGACGCCGCGTACCCGGCGACCCGGCAGACGATGACGCTCGGCGAGGCGTGGACCCAGGCCGGGGCCGAACTGCGGGGCTTCCAGCAACTGGCCGACGTGGTGATCCTGGCGACCTTCCCGATCGCCGGGTGCAGCCTCGCGGTGAGCGTCGCCGGCGGGCTGAGCGAACGCCGGCGGCCGTTCAGCCTGCTGCGGCTGACCGGCGTGTCGCTCGGCACGCTGCGCCGGGTGGTGGCGATGGAGTCGGTGGTGCCGCTGCTGGTGATGGCGGCCGTCGCGATCGGTGTCGGCCTGCTCGCTGCGGACCTGTTCCTGCGCTCGCAGCTCCAGTACTCGCTGCACGCACTCGGCGCCGGCTACTACCTGGCGGTGGTCGGCGGCCTGGCCGCCGCGCTGGGGATCATCGGGGCGACGATGCCGCTGCTGCGGCGGATCACCGGACCGGAGACCGCCCGCAACGAGTAGCGGCCGGGCGGGGTCGTTCGGGTCGGGAGCATCTTCCGTCCGAACGGCCCCCGAGGTGTCGCCGGGCCCGGCGGCGCTGCCTAGCGTGGTCGGTGACCATGAGTAGCGGAGCGGACACGCGGCCGCTGCTCCCGTCCAGACCCCCTGGAGGTACGGCATGCGCCGAACGCGCACCGCCGCTGCCGCTCTGCTCGGCACCACCGCCCTGCTCGCCCTGGCCGGCGCGGCCGGCCCCGCGTCCGCCAAGGGCAGCCAGCCCGCCTGGGTCAGCCCGGCCCAGGCGCAGCCCGGCCAGTCCGTCTCGGTCAGCGTGAACTGCGCCGGCAGCTCGACGAAGTCACTGACCGCGACCTCGCTGGCGTTCGCCGGCGGCTCGACCACGCTCAGCGTCGGCCCGGACGGCAAGTACTCCGGCACCGCCACCGTCATCTCCGAGCGCGAGATGGCCGACGCGGCCGCCAAGCGCCCCACCGCCAACGACTCGTCCTGGGGCATCGACGGCAAGTGCCCGAACGGGGACAAGTTCGTCGGCGCGGTGGCCGTCGCCGCCCAGGGCGGCAACGGCAGTACGGGCGGTGGCGGCACGGGCGGCGAATGGGAAGGCAGCCGGCTCCCGCACGGCGGGGTGGAGACCGGGGTCGGCGGCTCAGTCGGCATGGACGGCGGGCGGCTGGCCGCCGGGGCCGGGCTGGTGACGGCCGGAGTGGCCGGGTTCTGGTTGCT
The DNA here is from genome assembly GCF_044754805.1 of Kitasatospora sp. NPDC092948. Classification (NCBI taxonomy): domain Bacteria; kingdom Bacillati; phylum Actinomycetota; class Actinomycetes; order Kitasatosporales; family Streptomycetaceae; genus Kitasatospora; species Kitasatospora sp. NPDC092948. Next base: position 988,173 of record NZ_JBIVPU010000001.1, read on the forward strand.
GCGCCGTCGCGGGTCGGCGACCGGCGGGGCGCTCTGAGCGGCCGTCCGGTACGCGCCCACCGTACCTGCCGGGCCCCGCGTCCCCCGCGGCCCGAACGCCCGAGGGCGGCCCCACCGTCGTGGTGGGGCCGCCCTCGAAGTCTGCGTCAGACCGCCGCAGCAGTGGCGGCGGCCACGGGAGCGGCGTCGGTGCGCCGCAGGGTGCCGGTGGTCAGCAGGTACTGGCCGACGATGTAGGTGAGCATGATCAGGAAGCTGTGCATGGGCAGGTGCTTCCAGTGCGCGATGTCGGTGGCGATCAGGGTGTCGGACAGCAGGAACAGCGCGCCGCCCACGCCCGCCCGCCAGTCGATCCGGCCCGAGGTCAGCGCGGTGGAGGCCAGCAGCAGGCTGTAGCAGGCCATCGGGATCCGCATGCCGGCGTCCAGGTCGGGCAGCAGCAGCGTGATCAGCGTCGCCCAGACCACCAGGTAGCCGACCGCGATCAGCGCCGTGCGGCGGCGGTCGGCGAGCGCGCCGAGCTTGACGAACATCGTCACGTAGCAGGCGTGGCCGACCGCGAACGAGCCCATGCCGGCCAGGAACCCGGCGGTGCCGCCGACCTGGAGCAGGATGTCGCCGCCCGCGCCGAACAGCAGCGCCGGGATCAGCAGCTTCGGCGCGGCGGGCCGGGCCGACGCCCACACCCAGGCGGCCAGCAGCGGCATCAGCAGCGGCTTGGTGCAGGTCCGCAGGAGCGGCACTTGGAAGACGATCGCCAGCAGGTGGGCCACCGAGACGACGGCGAAGGCGATCAGCAGGGCCCGCGCGGTGCGCGGGTCACGGGCGGGGCTCATGCGGTGGCACTCTCCGGTGAGGCGGCAGGGGACTCGGTGCGCGGCGCGGGCTGCCAGCCCGGGCCCTTCGCCAGGTGGCGCAGCCGGTCGCCCCAGGTGGTGGCGCGGGCCACGTCCCGGGCGATCGCCGCGTACTCGTGGGTGGCGACCTTCAACGGGTTGTAGGTCGTGATGTTCTTGGTCAGCCCGTACACCGGCTGCTCGGCCTCGGCCGCGAAGGAGCCGAACCAGCGGTCGAAGACGATCAGGATGCCGCCGAAGTTGCGGTCCAGGTAGCCGCCCTGCGAGGCGTGGTGCACCCGGTGGTGCGACGGGGTGTTGAAGAGGTACTCGACCGGGCGGGGCAGCGTGCCGATCCGCTCGGTGTGGATCCAGAACTGGTACACCAGGTTCACCGAGCTGCAGAACGCCACCGCCGCCGGGTGCACGCCCGCCAGGATCATCGGCACGTAGAAGATCCAGCCGGTGACGGACGTCCAGGGCTGGCGCAGCGCCGTCGACAGGTTGTAGTGCCGGCTGGAGTGGTGCACCACGTGGCAGGCCCACAGCACCCGGATCACGTGGTGGCCGCGGTGCGACCAGTAGTAGAAGAAGTCGTAGGCGAGCAGCATCAGCGGCACCGTCCACCAGAGCACCGGGATCCGAAGCGGCGTCAACTCGTACAGGAACGAGTAGATCGCCACGATCGGGATCTTCCACCCGGCGTCGAACAGCAGCGAGCCGAGGCCCATCGACAGGCTGGCCGCGGTGTCCTTCGCGGCGTAGCCCTGCTCGTCCTCGTCCGGGTGGAACCGGTAGGAGACGATCTCCAGAACGGTGAGCAGCACAAAGGCCGGTATCGACCAGAGCACGACATTGGGCAGCTGAGGCATGCCCGGAACCATAAGGGACCCGGGCGACCGGCGGAAGAGGTAGTTACCGACGCGTAGTGTGCGGTGCGGAGTCTAGGCTTGGGGGCGACATGGAACGGCAGGAAGCAGCCGCCGGCGCCCTCGCGGCCACCGGTGGTGCGGGGATCGGACGCACGGGCGGGGCCGCACGGCTCGCGGCCCGGGACCGGACGTACCCGCAGATCGCCGGTACCGGAAGCGAACTCGCCGATTCCGCCAGGCAGTTGGCGGAGCGTTTGGCCGCCGCCGACCCTGCCGAGGCCGACCTGCTGGCCTCCGCCGTGTTCGGCCTGCACGGCGCCCGGCACCTCGGCGGCGCACCCCAGCAGGCCGAACCCGCGCCCGGCACCAGCTGGTGGCACGGCCCGAGCGTCCACCACACCACCTCGCCGCTGTTCCGGCCGCTCGGCTACCGCCGGATCCGGCGCGAGGCCCCCGCGCTGCCCGCCCCCCGCGCCACCGGCGGCGGCCGGCACCGCAAACCCGAACGCCCCACCACCGAACTGCGCATCGCCGCCCGGCTGCTGCTCGCCCACCCGCTGGTCACCGCCGACGGCCCGCACGGCGCGTCCCTGCCGCTGATCCGCCGTCACGCCGCCACCCTCGCCGAACGCTTCCACACCCTGCTCGGCTACCGGCTCACCCTCGGCCCCGCCCACGCCCGCCTGCACAAGGCCGCGCTGCCCGGCCGCGGCCTCGGCGGCCTCGACCCCGCCGGGTACGCCTCGCTCGTCCACGCGCTGACCGCGATCGCCTCCGGTGCGACGCCGGAACCGTCCGACGACCGGGTGCAGGCGCTGCTCGACCAGTGGCAGCCGACCGCCGACCTCGCCGCCGACCTGCTCACCGCACCCCCGCTGCCGGCCGCCGGGCCCGAACTGACGGTCCGCCGGCTGCTCGCCGAGACCCCCGTCGTCCTGCTCGACGACCTCGCGCCCGCCGAACGCGACCACCTGCGCGAGGCCGCCCCCGCGGAGACGGAACGATTCGCCGACGTGCTCGGCCTGACCGCCGAGATCCGCGCCGAAGGCATCGCCCTGTTCGACCCGGCCGACGAACTCACCGACCTCGCCCTCCCCGGCACCGGCACCCTCGCCCAGGCCGCCCTGCTGCTCGCCGAACGCCTGGTCGAGGACCTCCGCCCGGTCGACACCGAGAGCGCCCCGCCCGCCGTGCTGATCCCCGACGCCCTCATCGACGGCACCCTCGGCGACATCACCGACGACTACGGCATGAGCGCCGGCTGGGACGCCGGCTACCTCGCCGACCTCGCCGCCTTCCGCCGCGACGCCCTCGACCTGCTCCACCGGATGGGCCTCGCCGCCCCCGCCGGCCGCAACTGGCTGCTCCGGGCCCCCGCCGCCCGCTATGCCCCGCGCGCCGAACTCCAGCCCGCCCCGGGCTCCGGCCGGCACTCCCGCCCGGCGAAGGGGCGCGACCGGCAGGCGGTGTGACGGGTCACGGGGTGAGCGGGCGGACGCGTTCGGCGACCGGGCGGAACTCCTGGACGGTGCTGTCGTACTGGACGCGCTGGCCGCGGTGGAGGAAACGGTCGTCCTCCGGGCCGAGGACGGAGTCGTAGTAGACGGCGACTTCGGGGCCGCCCGAGTCCGGGGTGATGTAGCCGTAGGCGTGGTGGATGTCGAACCACCGCACGGTGCCGGTCTCCATGGCGGAGCTCCCTTCGGGCCGGTCACCCTCAGTATCGGCCGGGCCCCGGGGGCCCACCACTCGTTCGGCCGAGGGTCAGCGCTGCGCGGCGCTCACGGCATGGCCGTGGCGGACGGTCTCCACGGTGGCGCCGACGCCGAAGGAACCCAGGACGACGGAGGCCGCGACGGCGGCGCAGGCGAGCATCCGGCGGTGGCGCCTCGGCAGTGGGAAGCGGCGGTCCGGGGCGGACGACGGGATGGTGCGGGCGTTCATGGCAGGGAGCTTGACAGGGCGGCGTTACGCGGTCACGAAACGCGGGTGAAATCCGGAAGGGATCTCGGCGTCGGAACCTCCACACCGGGATCGCCGCAGGTCGCGGCGGTGACCGTCGGTGTGCGCAGCAGCCCCGGCAGGAACGAGGCCAGCACCTGCTGGGCCGCGCCGTAGAAGAAGATCGGCAGCAGCACGGCCGGGTGGCCGCCGAACTGGGCGCCGGCCAGCGCGGCCGCCGCGCTGGTGTTGTTCAGGCCGGACGCCAGCGTCAGCGTGGTGCGGGCGGCCGGCGCGGCGGGGGAGCGGCGGGTCGCCAGCCAGCCCGCCAGGAACGGGCCGGCGCACACCAGCGCGCCGCACCCCGCGGCGACCGCGACCAGCCCGGGCTCGGGCCGCAGCGCGATCTCCCGGGCCACGCCCGCCGCGTTCAGGTACGTCAGCGCGAGCGCGTTCAGCAGGCCGGCCAGCCGCAGCCGGGGCAGCAGCGCCGCGCGCAGCCGGCCGCCCAGCGGACGGCGGGTGGCGCGGCGGGCCAGCAGCCCGGCCAGGCACGGCAGCGCCACCCACAGCGCCATGAACCGGCAGGTCGCGTCGGAGCGGGCGAGCGCGTCCAGCACCCGGCGCGGGCCGCCGCTCTCCGGCTCCTCGGCGAGCAGCAGGCCGAGCGGCGTGGTGAGCGGGCTGAGCAGCGAGGTGGTGAGGACCAGGCCGAGGCCGAGCGGCGCGTCCCCGCCCACCCGGGCGCCCCAGGTCTGGGCGGCCCCGGCCACCGGCATCGCGGCCGTCAGCGCCAGCCCGACCACCAGCCAGCGCGCCTCCCGGACGTCCGGCCAGCACCCGGCGGCGGCCCGCTCCGCCCCGAGCAGCACCACCGTCCGCAGCACCAGTGCCACCCCCAGCCCGGCCAGCAGCAGCCCGGGCCGCAGCAGCGCCCGCCCGACGTCCGCGGCCCGGGTCTCGAACCCGCCGATGAACATCGCCGCCACCAGCATCAGCATCGGCACCGTCACCCCCGCCGCCCGGCAGTGCCGGACCTCCCCGGCCACGCCCGGCAGCAGCGCGCCCAACAGGCAGGCGGCGAGGGTGGCGGTGGCGAGCCGGCGGCGCAGGGCGCGGTCGAGGACGGTGCAGAGCGGGCGCATGGGGGTCGGGCTTTCGGGGGTGCAGGGGGTGCATGGGGTGCCGACGGCCCGTCGGACGCGGTGGGGCCGGCTCTCGGGTGCTGCGGACGCCGGGACCGGTCGCCGTGCGGCGGGCCGACGGTCCGTCGGAGCGGCGGACCCGGCGGGCGCGGGCGGATGACGGCCGCCCGGCCACCGCTCGGCGTGGAGTCCGACCCGACCAGCCTGCCACCGCCCCGGGGCGGTCCCGACCATTACGAACTCTTGGTAAAGCCGGGCGAGTTGCCGCTCGCCCAGACGCCGCACGGGCCGCCGGGCCGGCCGCCCGGAGCCGGGGCGGGGGGCGTTTCACTCCTGCGGGCGAGACCGCCCGGGGTATTCCTCGCCGACGGCGGTGCCGATCGCGTCCCGCAGCCCGTGCTCGGCGTGCACCCGCCCGGGCCCGGCCGCCGGGTCGGAGCGGAGCTCGCGCAGCAGCGACAGGCACAGCGCCAGCATCACCAGCACGAACGGCAACGCCACCAGGATGGTGGCGTTCTGCAGCGCCGTCAGCCCGCCCGCCAGCAGCAGCGCCGCCGCGACCGCCGCCATCAGCGCGCCCCACACCACCACCAGCCAGGTGCGCGGGTGCAGCGCGCCGCCCGAGGAGAGCGAACCCAGCACCAGCGAGGCCGAGTCCGCCGAGGTGATGAAGTACAGCATCACCAGCAGCACGGCGATCACGCTGGTCAGCGAGCCCAGCGGCAGCGCCTTGAGCATCTCGAACAGCCCGGCGTCCGCGCCCTGCGGAATGGTCGCGACCAGGTCGGCCGCGCCGGTGGACTGCAGGCGGATCGCGGTGGCGCCCATCACCACGAACCACACCGCGGTCGCCCCGCTCGGCACCAGCAGCACCCCCACCAGGAACTGGCGCACCGTCCGGCCGCGCGAGATCCGGGCGATGAAGGTGCCGACGAACGGCGCCCAGGACAGCCACCACGCCCAGTAGAAGATCGTCCAGGAGCCCAGCCAGTCCTCGTTGGTGAACGCCCCGGTCTGGGTGGCCAGCACCGCCAGGTCCGACAGGTAGCCGCCGACCGTGGACGGCAGCGCGTCCAGCACGAACACCGTCGGACCGACCACGAAGACGAACGCCATCAGCGCCGCCGCCAGCACCACGCTGGTGGTGGACAGCCACTTCACGCCCCGGTGCACACCCGACATCGCCGACAGCACGAACGCGCCGCCGAGCGCCGCGATCACCACCAGCTCGACGCCCTGGGTGGCCCGGATGTCCGTCACGTACCCGAGACCGCCCGCCACCTGGATCGCGCCCAGGCCCAGACTGGTCGCCGAGCCGAACACCGTCGCGAACACCGCCAGCAGGTCGATCACCCGACCCGCCCAGCCGTGCGCCCGCCGCTCGCCGAGCAGCGGCACGAACGCCTCCGACATCCGGTTGCCCCGGCCCTTGCGGAAGGTGGTGTACGCGAGCGCCAGACCGCCCACCGCGTAGATCGCCCACGGGTGCAGCGTCCAGTGGAACAGCGAGAACTCCAGCGCCCGCTGCGCCGCCGCGGGCGTCTGCGGCGCGATGCCCGAGCCCGGCTGCGGCTGCGCGTACAGCTGAAGGGGCTCGCCCACGCCGTAGAACAGCAGGCCGATGCCCATGCCGGCGCTGAACATCATCGCCACCCAGGCCGTGGTGGAGAACTCCGGCCGCTCGCCGTCCCGCCCGAGCGGCACCCGGCCGAACCGGCTCAGCGCGATCACCACCGCCAGCACCAGGAACACGTCCGCGGCCACCACGAACAGCCAGCCGAAGGAGTGCAGCACCCAGGACAGCGCGGTGCCGGAGGTGTCGCTCAGCGAGTCCTGCGCGAACACCCCCCAGGCGACCACCGCCAGCACCGCGACGGCGCCGACGCCGAACACCACCCGGTCCAGCGGGAAGGCGTCGCCGTCCGCCGAGGACGGCTGACGACCCGGCAGGGGCTCGGGAGGCTCGGACGACTGGGACGGCTCGGAAGGCGTGGGCATATGAGGCACTATGTCCACAAACGCCCGCCCGCCGGTAGGCGGCACGCCGAGAGCCCGCGCAGTCGAACGGCAGGTCAGGTGGACGGCGGCTCGTACGGGTTCAGCACCAGCCGGACCATCTCCTCCAGCCGGGTGCGGGCGTCGTCCAGGGTGGACCGGCCGGTCACCCAGGCCGTCAACTCGCCCTGCCAGGCGTGCCCCACCATGTGCCGCACCAGCTCCCCGGACGCCGACGGCACCTCCGGCAGCACCACGCCCAGCGCCGCCCGGTCCGCCCGGGCCAGCCCCTGCAACGCCTCACTGGCGAACGGGTCCGTGGACGTCGCCACCGCCACCCGCAGCCGGGCCAGTTCGGGCTGCCGCTGGTACGCCCGCATCCCGCGGCGCACGAACCGCACCGCCCGCTCGGTCGGCGAGGCGCTGCGCCCCGCCCCCACCTCGCCCACCAGGTCGGCGAGCAGCAGCCGATGCCAGTCCGCCATCGCGGCGGCCAGCAGGTGGTCCTTCGAGGAGAAGTACCGGTAGGCGGTTCCGAGGGCCACCCCCGAACGCTCCGACACCTGCTTCATCTGGAGCCGCTCCACGCCGATCTCGGTCACCAGAGCCAGGGCGGCGGACAGGAGAGAGCCGCGGCGTTCGAGCTGACGGGGGGACATCGCCTCCACCGGACGAGGTGACAGGTCAACCTTGGTCACCCGAACCATGATACGGGGCGGCCCCTCGCGGCGGTATGACGCGACAGGTCACCGCTCAGTGACGGTCTCGGCGGCGGTGCCGGTGGCGGTGACGGCGGCGGTGGCGGTGACGGCGGCGGTGGCGGTGACGGCGGCGGTGACGCTGACGGTGCGGTGGCGGTTCCGGCGGCGGTTCCGGCGGCGTCGATCACCGGGGCTCGGCGCGCCGCTCGCGCAGCAGGGTCTCCTGCACGGCCGACGCCACCAACACCCCGTCACGGTCGTAGAACTCGCCCATCGCCAGCCCCCGGCCGTCCGCCGCGGACGGGCTGCGCTGCGCGAACAGCAGCCACTCGTCGGCCCGGAACGGACGGTGGAACCACATCGCGTGGTCCAGCGACGCCAGCGACACCCGCGACTCCGTCACCCGGTGCACCCGGTGCGGCTGCAGGTGCAGCGCGGTGGTGGAGGCCAGCGTCAGGTCGGACAGGTAGGTGAGCGCGCACACCTGCAGCAGCGGATCGTCCGCCGGCAGCCGGGCATCCGTCCTCAGCCAGACGAACTGCTGCGGCACCCCCGGCAGTTCGGGCGGCAGACCCGGAGCGTCCGCCGGGACGAAACGCATCTGCAGGGCCCGGAATATCGCCGACCGCTCGTACTCCTCCGGCGCGTCCCGCTGCCACGCCAGGTACGGATCCGGCAGCTCCTCCGGCCCCGGCACCGGCGGCATGGTGCGCTGGCGGTCGCCCGAGGACTCCGGGCGCTTGAACGACGCCGACATGGTGAAGATCGCCTCGCCGCGCTGGACCGCCGTCACCCGCCGGGTCGCGTACGAGTTCCCGTCCCGGGCCCGGTCCACCTGGTAGACGATCGGGCGGCGCGGATCGCCCGGCCGCAGGAAGTACCCGTGCAGGCTGTGCACCCGCCGCTCCGCCGCCACCGTGCGCCCCGCCGCCGTCAGCGCCTGCGCCGCCACCTGGCCGCCGAACGCCCGCAGCGGCGCACCCGCATGGCAGCGGCCCCGGAACAGGTTCTCGTCCAGCTCCTCGATGCCGAGCAGCTCGGTAAAAGAAGGAAGGGAAGTCGGGGAGGTCGGAGTCACGCGGCACATGCTAGAACACGTTGCAGTACCCGCCGGGTGTGGAACGTGTCACGTCCGCTGTCGGTGGTGATCGTTAGATTCCGTCCATGACCACGGCCGTCCACACCCTGCGCTACCGCAGACCCTCGGCGCTGCGCCCGCACCGGCTGGAACTCGCCACCCAGCACGACCCGAACGGCCACCCCCGGTACTTCGACGGCGCGCTGCGCCACCCCGGGCCGGCCGCCGCCGCGCTGCTCGCCGTCGCCGACGTGGCCGCCGCCCGCTACCACCGCCCGCTCGCCGCCGCCTCGCTCGACCCCGTGGTCACCGCCGACGGCGACCGGCTGCGCTTCGAATCCTTCTCCGGCTGCGGCGGCGTCCACGCCCGCCTCGACCTGCTCCCCGACGGCCTCGACGGCGCCGCCACCGGCCACGGCACCACCAACATCGACATCGGCGGCCCACTGCGCGAAGCCCTGCGCCTGCGCGCCCCCGACGACCGGCTCACCCTCGCCGTCGGCGCCGACGACATCGAAGTCGGCCTCGGCGCCGACACCCTGATCGAACGGAAAGTGCCACTGCCGACGCGCTGGCTCAAGGGCTTCGCCGAGACCCAGATCCTCACCGCCCGGTTCGACCTGCGCGCCGAACTGCCCGCCGCCGAAGCCGTCCGCTTCCTGCGCACCCTGCCCGCAACCGGCCGCAGCACCGTCCGCTGGGTCCTGCCCGCCGGCCGCACCCTGCGCCCCACCTCCCGGCCCGGCCCCGGCGCCAGCTGCCTCCCCGGCCCCGAACGGCTCGCCGCGCTGCGCCCGCTGCTGCGGCACGTGACCGGCCTGCGGATCTACGGCCCGCCCGGAACCCCCACCGGCCCTACCTCGTCCGCGTGGGAACTCGCCCTGCCCGGCGGCCGGATCACCCTCACCCTCTCGCCCGACGCCGCCCGCGGCTTCTCCGGCGAGGGCGGCCTGCTCGACCTGCTCGCCGGGCCGCTCGCCGCAACCGACGCCGGGACGCTCGCCGCGCTGCTCGACGGCGAGGCCCGGACCGACTCCGCGGGCCTCACCGACCTCGCCGCCGACAGCGGCCTGCCCGCCGACCGGATCCGCGCCGCCCTCGCCCACCTCGCCACCGCCGGACGGATCGGCTACGACCTCGCCGACGCCGCCCACTTCCACCGCCGACTCCCGTACACCGCAGGCCGGGTCGAGGACACCAACCCCCGCCTCCGGGCCGCCCGCGAGCTGCTCGCCGCAGGGGCCGTCGGCCCGGTCACCGGCGACCTGCGCGTGGTGACGGTCGGCGACCACGCCCACCACGTCCGGGTCGACGCGAACGGCCCGGCCGGCTGCACCTGCCGCTGGTGGGCCCGCCACCGGGGCGACCGGGGGCCGTGCAGCCATGTCCTGGCGGTGCGGATGGCGGGGGAGACGGAACGATGACGCGGGCCGGGGTGGGAACGGTGGTGACGTCATGCCGTGTCGGGGCGGGTGAAGTTGTGGGGCCGGTGGTCGAGTTGGCGTTGCGGCGTTGCGGCGTTGCGGCGTTGCGGCGTTGCGGCGTTGCGGCGTTGCGGCGTTGGTCGGCCGGGGTGCCGGGGTGCCGGGGTGCCGGGGTGCCGGGGTCGGGGGCGTCGGGGTGTCGGGGGCGGGGGCGTCGGCCCGTTCGGTGGTGGCCTTCGGTGGGGCGGTAGGGGGTCGTGCAGTGGGGTGCGGACGGTGATGGATGTGATGCGGGCCGGGGTGGGATCGGCGACGTGTCGTGCGGAGTGCCGCGACGTCGCCCGGCCGGGCGGTGGGGTCGGCGGCCCGCTCGGTGGGGGCGCCCGGGCAGTGGCGGCCGGGGGTCGGGCGGTGGCGATGTGGATGACGATGACAGAGGAGAAGCAGCAGTGAAGCAGCCCGGTACCGACCTCGACCTGACGGCGGCGATCCGCCGGGCCGACTTCGTCGAAGTCGCCCGACTGGTCGGCGCGTTGACGCCGCAGCAGCGGCGGGCGGAACTTCCGGCGCTGAAGGCGTTGCGGCGGGATCTGCGCGAGAGCGAGCGCTCCCGGGGCGGGGCCTGGACGGCACTGCTGGTGGCCGGGGCGGTCTGCCACACCGCCCCGTCCGGTGCGGCCGAGTGGATCGGCTCCCCGGACTTCGACGGCATCGAACGGTGGCAACGGCCGCCGCTGAGCGGTCTGTTGGACGATCAGGACGCCGGCTGGCAACGGGACGTGGCACTGCGGCTGGCCCGTCGACCCGCCGACCGCGAGTGGTGGGGGCCCTCCACCGCGTACCGGGTCGCCGAGCACCTGCTGCGGGCGAGCGACACCCTGCCGCCCGCCGAGCCCGGTTTCGTCGCTGCCTGGATGACCGACCGCGGCGACCCCCGACCCCGGTACGGGGAAGGGCAGTTGCCGGCCGGCGTCGACCTGTACGCGCGGCTCGTGCAGGACAACTTCACGCCCGTCCTCGCCCCGCTGGTCTTCGACGCCGACACCGTCCAGCAGCTGTCCGGGCCGTGGGCCGCCAGGCAGGACTCCCAGCGCTGGCCGGCCGTCCTCGCCCGGCTCGCCGCCGAACGGGTCATCGACCGGGGCGAGTTGATCGCCCGCGGGTTCGCCCGACTGGTGCGCGGCGGTGGCGCCGGGGAACTGCGCGGCTACCTTGCGGCGGTCCGGGAACTGGCCCCGTCCGTCGACGAACTCGCGGCGAACCTCCGGGCGTTGACGGCACTGCTGGACGGCCCCTCGACGCTCGCCGGCTACGCGCAGGAGTGCCTGATCGCCCTCGACCGCGCCGGACGGCTGGACGATGCGACCGTGGCCGAGGCCGCCGACGTGCTGCTCACCCGGCCGGAGAAGAAACTCGTCCGGGCCCAACTGGCCTGGCTGGACCGGGTGGCGGCGCGGGCGCCGGAGCTCGCGTTGCGGGCGGCGGCGCGGTGCTACGCGAACCCGGACCGGCAACTCCAGGAACAGGCACTGAAGTTGACCGAACGTCATCTCAGCGACCGGCGCGGTCCGTTGCTGCTGGAGCTGCGGACGGCGGCGCTGCTGCTCGACCCGGCGCACGCCGTGCTGGCCACCCAACTGCTGGGCCTAGGCGTGGAGTCGGGCGAGACGGCGGCCGAACACGACCGCCTGCCGGAGCCGCCTCGGCCGGAGGCGATGCCCGCACCGCTCGGCACCCCCGCCGAGGTCGCCGAGGAGCTTGCCGCCGCCATGAACGCCGACGGCGACAGCGTCGCCTTCGAACGCGTCCTCGACGGACTCGTCCGGCACGCCTGGCGGGACCGGGCCGCGCTCACCGCCGCACTCGCCCCCGTGCTCACCGCCACCGCCGAACGGCGACCGCTCGGGGTACTCGCCGGCGCCGTCACCGGCGCCCTGCCCAAGCAGCGGGCCTGGCGGGCCCTGAGCACACCCAAGGCCAGCCCGTTCCGGACCTGGGACCTGCGCGGCGGCATCGGTGCGTTCATCGCCGCCCGGCTGGAGGAGACCGCCTGGCGCCTGTCCGGCGACCCCGTCCCCCTGCTGCTCGCCACCCCCACCCGGCGCGACGGCGCACTCGACCCCGCCGAACTGGCGGCACGCCTGCGCCAGTACGAGGAACTCGGCCTCGAACCCGGGCCGCTCGACCTCGCGCAGGCCCTGCTGCGCACGATGCCTGACGGCCGGTCGGCTTCGGGGGCTGGTGACCGTCCCACCGCTCCGGGCGGGGCGGCGGCCACGGCCACGGCCACGGCTGGCGCGGATCGTCCCGTCGGTCGGGGCGGTTCGTCGGATGCGGCTGGTGTGGATCTTCCCGTCGGTCGGGGCGGTTCGTCGGGTGCGGCTGTCGGTGGTTGTGCCGGCGGCCGGGGTGGCTCGTCGGGTACGGCCGCCGACGGCCTCGCCGGTTCCGAGGGCTTGTCGGGTGAGGCTGCGGTCGGTCTCCCTCCCGGTCCTTTTTCTGGCCCGGCCGACCGTCTCGCCGGTTCCGAGGGCCTGCCGGGTGAGGCTGCCGCCAGCCTCCGTCCCGGCCCCGCCGACTGCCCCGCCGACCGTCTCGCCGACCGCCTCGCCGGCCCGGCCGGGGCTCGGCTCGCTGCCTGGCTGCGGGTCGGCGGGCTGCCCCGGCAGGCCAGTGTCCCGGTGCCCGCCGGGAGCGGTCGGGGCGGGCTGTGGATGTCGGAGGGCCACCGGTTCTGCGAACAAGTCGGCCTGGGCGAGGAGACGTTGGCGCTGCTCGGGGTGCCCGGATCGGGCGCGCCCGGTGTCCGTCCGGAGGGCGGGGTGCCGGAGGCGGTGCGGCGGTTGCTCGGCCCGTCGGAGCGCTTCCTGCGGCGCTCCGAGGTGGAGTACTCCATGCCGGACGCGCGCTGGCTCGCCGTGCTGCCGCACCACCGGGAGGAGCTCGCCGCCCGGCTGATCGGCCAGCTCGCCGACTCCGCCGGTTCCGCGCCGGTCCGGGGCCACCCCCAGGTGCTGCCGCTGCTCGCGGAGACGGGCGGCCCGGCCGGGTTCGCCGTTCACCAGGCCCTCGCCTACGGCCTCGGCGCGGCCTTCCCGGAGGACCGTACCGCCGTCGTCGACGCCCTGCTGTCGCTGGCCGCGCAGTCCGAACTCGACGCGGAACTCCTCGGCCGTGAGGCAGGCGAACTCCTCCGGCTCGGCGCCGTCAAAGCGAACCGGCTCGCCGCCACCTGTACCGAATTCGCCGACGCGGGAGCGCCACGTCTCGCCTGGGCCGTGCTGTCCGGCGTCCTGCCGGCTGTCCTCGACGGACGCCCGCCGGCCGGTGCGGCGGGGCTGCTGACGGCCGCGGTCGAGTGCGCCCGCCGGGCGGGGGCGAGCGGTCCGATTCCGGCGGTGACGGCCGTGGCGGCAAGTGGCGCGCGCAGCAAACTGGTGGCGGAGGCGAAGGTCCTGGCCGGACTGCTGGAGGGCACCTGAGGGGGAGCGGGCGGCGGGTGCCGACGGGTCGGGGCGGCGGCGGCTGCTCCACCGCAGCCCCGGGCCGACGTCAGGGGGTTGCCGGAGAGCCCGGATGCTGTACTTTTCGTGCACGCCGCCCCGATCTTGGGGCGCAGCTCGGGGGGGATGTACATGCAGCAAGGGTTCCGTGCTGTCCTCGGCGTGGCCGTGCTGGTGCTCGTGGCCGCGACAGGTTGTTCGTCCGGTGGCAGGACATCCGCAGGGCCGACCGTTTCCCCGGTGTCGGCCTCGCCCTCGGTGTCCCCGTCCGCCGTGCCTCTGGAGGCCCCCTCCGCTCGTCCGGTATCTCACTTCGCCGGGGTCGGGCCCGTGACTCCGGTGCAGTCCTCCGGCCCCGTGGGGCTCGGCGGGGTGATCAACCGCACCCGCGCGCTGGTGATGTCGTCGACGCCCCGGGAGCGCGCGGCCCCCGATCCGGAGGGCTTGATACTGATCCAGGCCTGGCCCGGTGGCGCTGCCTACATGTGGGAGACCGACGACCAGCGGCAGTGCGACGGCACGGCCGACCTGGAGGTGGTGTGGATCCAGCGCTGCAACCTTCACCCGGTGGATCCGCCCATCTCGTCACCCGCCGGCGTGCACTCGCTCGGCACCTTCTTCACCGATGGCTGGGTCCGCGTCATCGGCACCGACCATCAGGAGGTGGTCGGGGCGTTCTGCGGCAATGCGCCGCTGGAGGTGCATCGGGTCGGCACGATCCTGGGCGGAGCCCGGACGGTGTACGCCCTGTGGTTCCCGAACTATACGAAGGGCAGCGTGACGGTCGTGCTCGACCACGAAGGCGTCACCAGCCGTACCTCGCTCCACCTCGGTGACGTCGGCGACCTCAGCTGTACGCCGACCCCCTGATTCCCCCGGCCCGGCGGGCGGCAGAGTTGTGGAACGGTCGTTCTTGACTGGTCGTTCTCGAATGTCTAGGGTCGTGGTCATGGGAAGACCACGGGCCTTCGACGAGGCCGAGGCGGTTCGGAACGCGGCGGTGCTGTTCGCCGAGCGCGGGTACGACGGGACGTCGGTCGACGATCTGGTGCACGGGCTCGGGGTTCACCGGGGCAGTCTGTACAAGGTGTTCGGCAGTAAGCGGGGGCTGTATCTCGCGGCGCTCCGGCAGCATCTGGACGACGAGGTGCTGCCGACGGTGGCGGCGCTGGCGGTCACCGGCGGGCCGGCGGAGGCGCTCGCGCAGGCGGCGGCCGGGTTCGACGGTGGGGCGGCGGCCGGGTTGCTGCTGTCGGCCGCGGTGCATCAGGCGCCGGCGGATCCGGAGGTCGCGGAGCTGGTCGCGGAGGCGCTGGACGCGTTGGAGCGGGCGCTGGCGGCGGTGCTCCGGGAGTCGGACGACAGTCCGCTGATCGGGGCGCTCGGGGCCGGTGTGCTCGGGCTGCGGCTGCGTGACCGGGCGCTCGGGCCGGCGGCGTCCGGGTCCGCGGTCCGGGCCCTGGCCGCCCGGCTGACCGGCTGACCGGCCGTCACATTCACAAGAAGCAGGAAGAGGGAGGGTTCACCGACATGGCTCGACTGACTGTCGACAACGGAACGCTGGTCGTGGAGATCGAGGGCCTGGACAAGCTCTGGGCGATCAAGAGCCGGATCGAGATACCGCTCGCCAACGTCCGTGGCGCGACCGCCGATCCGGGCGTCGCCTCGGAGCCCAAGGGCGTCAAGGTCGGCGGTACCCAGTGGCCGGGGCTGATCACGGCGGGGCGGTTCCGCCGCCACGGCGAGCTGGTGTTCTGGGACGTGAAGAACCCGGCGAAGGCCGTGGTGATCGAGCTCGCGGACGAGCAGTACGCCCGGGTGATCGTCGAGGTGGAGGACCCGCGCGCCGCAGTGGCCCTGGTCGAGGGCGCACTGCGGCCCTGAGCGGGCGTCAGGCGGGCCGGCCCGGCCCGCCGTCCTGGCCGGGGGACGGCTCGGACGCGGCGGTCTCCGGGTCGCCGCGCCGGGCGGGGCCGCCGGTGCTCGCCGGGCCCGCCGCAGGCTTGGCGGAGGCCAGCGACGCGTCCGCGCGCGGGGTGGCGGCGACGAGGCCGGCCGGCGAGTCCGGGACGGCGGGGAGAGCGTCCGGGGCGAGCAGGTCGGCGCCGGACGGGGTGGCCGCGACGGCGCGCCACCAGAGCTTCGCGGGCGGCGGGTCGGCCGGTTCGAAGGGCTTGCCGGGGCGCGGGACGGCCAGCGTGACGCCGGCGGCGCTCGCGGCGGCCACCGTCCGCTCGGCGGGCTCCTCCCACGGGTGCGGGGCGAGGTCGAAGGTGCCCCAGTGCATCGGGAGCATCACCTTGCCGCCCAGGTCGCGGTGCGCCTGCACGGCCTCCTCGGGCGTCAGGTGGACCTCCGGCCAGTGCTCGGAGTACGCGCCGACCTGCATCATGGTGGCGTCGAACGGCCCGAAGCGCCTGCCGATGTCGGCGAAGCCCGGGAACCAGCCGGTGTCGCCGCTGTGGAACAGTCGGTGCCGCTTGCCCTCCACCACCCAGGACGCCCAGAGGAACTTGCCGGTGGGCCGCGGCCCGCGCGAGCAGTAGTGGCGGGCCGGGGTGGCCGTCAGCTTCAGGCCGTCCAGCTCGACGGACTCCCACCAGTCCAGGTCGACGATCCGGTACGGCTCGACGCCCCAGTGCTCCAGGTGCGCGCCGATGCCCAGCGGCACCGCGAACACCGCGTCGCCCGCCGCCAGCGTGCGGACGGTGTCCATGTCCAGGTGGTCGTAGTGGTCGTGCGAGATCACCACCACGTCCACCGGCCCGAGTTCGGCCAGCGGCAGCGGCACCGGGTGCAGCCGCTTCGGGCCGATCCAGTCGAACGGCGAGACCCGCTCGCTCCACACCGGGTCGAACAGCACCCGCACGCCGTCCAGTTCGGCCAGCACGGTGGCATGGCCGAGCCAGGTCAGGCGCAGCCCGGACTCGGGCGGGGCGGACAGCTCGGCCGGCAGCAGCCGGTGCACCGGCACCGCGGCGGCGGGGCTGCGGCGGCCGCCGTCGGCACCCAGCCTGGTGCGCATCAGCGCCAGTGGGGTGTGGCCGTACGCCAGCGGGCGGGTCGTCACCGGGTTGCGGAACGAACCGTCCACGAAATGGGGCGAGTTGGACACCTTCTGCCACCGGTGGCCGCGCGGGTCGGCGCCGAACGCGTCGGTGCGCAGCCGGTGCCAGCTCTCCCGCGGGAGCGTCCGGTACGAGCGCTTGACGTCGCGCAGCAGGAGCCCGGCCTCGGCGGCCAGCTCACCGGCGCGGAACAGCCAGGAGACGGGACGGGACAAGGCACCTCCACGGTAGAACACCCGAACGGCGGCATGCCGGGGCGGCGGAACGCGGTTGCGCTCCGCGCGGGTCGACGGCAGGGCTGCGCTCCGCACGGGTCGACGGCAGGCCGGACGGCGTGGCCCGGACCGCCGGGGAATCCGGCGCGGACGACGCGCCCCGAAACTGGACATTACCGTCCTTATCGGCCGAAACATGCCGAACGGATCTCCGGCGCGCCGCTCGGCCCCACGCGCACGGACCGCCCCGGGGTGCGGGACGGTCCGTGCGGGAGGAGGGAAAAGCGCCGGTCAGGCCCGGTAGAAGCGGGTGATGGTCTCGGCGACGCAGTGCGGCTTGGCGCTCGCCTCGCTGGAGATGGTGAACCGCACCACCGCCTGCACCCCGCCGGGCACCTCCTCGGCCGACACCAGCACCGCCGTCGCCCGGACCGCCGTGCCCACCGGCAGCGGGGCCGGGAAGCGGACCTTGTCCGAGCCGTAGTTGAGGGCCATCGCGATGTTCTCCACCGCGTAGCACTCCTTGGCCAGCACCGGCAGCAGCGACAGCGTCAGGTAGCCGTGCGCGATCGTCCCGCCGAACGGCGAGTCCTTGGCGCGCTCCGGGTCGATGTGGATCCACTGGTGGTCGCCGGTCGCCTGCGCGAACAGGTTCACCCGCTCCTGGTCGACGGTGTGCCACTCGCTGGTGCCCAGTTCGGCGCCGACGGCGGCGGTCAGATCGGCGAGCGAGGCGAAGGTCGTCACGGTGCGCTCCACAGGTGCGACGGGGCAGGGGACGGCCCGTCCGGGCCGTCCCGCAGAGTATGCCTACTCGCCGGTCACATGTCAGTGGGGTCCGAAACTCCCGGTCAGGGCGCGAGGTCGGGGACCAGGCGCCGGCCGGAGACCAGCTCCGGGGTAATCGCCACGTACTCCGGGCCCGGCTCCGGGATCCACGGCCGCAGGCCGTCCTGCTCCAGCGCGGCCCGCTCGTTCGCGTCCCGCACCACCTCGGCGCGCCCGTGCACCAGCACGCTCCAGCCGCAGCGGCCCGCCGGGTCGAAATCGTCCACCTGGAACGCCGCCACCGTGCCGTCCAGCGCCCGGGCCACCCGGGTTCCGGTGCGCAGCGCCAGGATCAGCCGGCCGTCCTCGGCCAGCCGGAACGCCACCGGCAGCACCGCCGGAAGCGCATGTTCGGTGTACACCACGCGCCCCAACGGCACGGCGCCGAGCAGGCGCAGGCACTCGGCCTCGCTCAGGGTCTCCACCCGGTCGTCTCGGTCCATAAGGACGATGGTGCCCCGCCCGAACCGGCCACGAACAGGGCCCATGGTCCCTGAGCTGGGGCTCATCGGGCCGAATTCGGCCCGCGCCGGCACCGCTCGGCGATACCTTGGCCTCCGGCCGCCGCACACACAGGTGGCCGGATGTGTGCGCAGGCGAGGGGGCGGTACAGGTGAGCGGTGGCATCGAACTGGTGGTGATCGGCGCGGACGGCGGACCCGAACGCGGCCACGGCGGCTCCGCCCGCGCCGCCGACGGCGCCCGGACCCTCGCCGCCGCCCTGCCCGGCCGCACCTTCGACGCCGGCACCCGCGGCAGCACCGTCAGCCACCCGCCGGCCGACGCCGACGCCAACACCCTGCTCACCGCGCTGCGCCAGGCCGCCGCCCGGCCGGCCCGCTGGCTGGTGGTCTGCCTGCTCGGCCAGCTGATCGCCGACCCGCGCGGGCGCCGGGTCGCGCTGGTCACCGCCGGCTCCACCCCCGACAACGCCTACCGGCGCGGCCTCGCCTGGGACTGGATCACCAGTGCCATGGTGCACGGCGAGCAGGAGGAGACCCTGCTGATCGTCGACGCGGTCGCCGACCGCGACACCTGGGCGGCGCTGCTGCGCGAGGACGGCGCGGGCGAGTTGCTCGGCCACTCCCGGGTGCCGCTGTGGGGCCGGATCGGCCGCTGGAGCGCGGGGCGGCGCGGGCGGGACGGCGTGCTCCCCGGCGCCGAGGGCTCGTTCAGCTGGGCGCTCGGCCGGGTGCTGGAGCACGGCGTGCCCGGCGCGCCCGCGGCCGTCGGCCCGCTCGACCTCCAGCCCGCCGTCGAGGGCCAACTCGGCTGGGGCGAACCGGCGTCCACCGGCGAGGCCAGACTCCTGGTGCCCCGTGACGGGGGGAGACTTCTGATGCGCAATCGGGCCGCCGTGCGCGGAGCGCTCGCCGGACTGCCGCTTTCCGATGAACTTTTGGCGGTTCTGTGGCGAGAAAGTGCCCCAACGGATCCGCCTTCCGCGTAAGGTCAGGACGTCCCCGGGTGTTGCCGTGCCGGGGCAGGTTGGCGAAGAATCGACCTCCGAGCGGCTCGGAATCACCACAGGGGACGGCAGACGATCCGCGGTCCGGACCCGCCACAGGTTCGACTGCGACAAGGTGGGGCTATGCGGCAGCGCGGAATTCCGGTGCGCCCTAAGGGAGTTGGGATCGGCGGGTTGCTTCTGCCATTCCTGCTGACGGCGCTGACGGCGTGCGGCGCCACCGACAAAGGCTCCGCCGACCGCCTCGGAACCCCCTCCTCCGGCCTGCCCCGGGCCACCGCCACCGGCGGGGCGAGCGGCGGCCCGAGCTACCGCCCGGTGCCCGACCAGGGCGCCCAAGGGCTGGAGGCGAACAGCGCGGTGACGGCCTATCAGTCCTGGTGGGACGCCCGGGTCGCGGCGTTCGAGCGATCGAATTCGGACGGAACCGCGCTCGGCCAGTACGCCACCGGCAACGCGCTCAGCGAGGCCCTGCTCTCGCTCACCCAACTGCACGACGCCAAACTCGTGATGACCGGCGCCCCGAAGACCTCACCCATCGTCAAAGAGCTCGATCTGCAGGCAAATCCGCCCACCGCGACGATCGAGGACTGCCTCGACGTCAGCGGCTGGCACCAAGCGGATGCCGCCACCCTGCAGATCAAGGATCCGCAACAGCGGCTGACCCGCTACCCCGCGACCGCCGTCCTGAAGAGATACGGAAACCGCTGGCTGATCGCCGACTTCACCCGTGAGGTGACCAAGACATGCTGAACTCCGCCTGGCGCGCTGCGCTCTGTGTACTGACCGGAATCGGACTGACGGTCGCGTTCGTCCCCTCGGCGAGCGCCGACGTGGCGCCGTGCGCCGACGACATCATCTGCACGGGCATCCACGTACCCGGCAGCGACGGCACCCCCGGCGGCGGGTCGGCCGGCGGGGGCGGCGACTCCGGCACCGAGACCTGTAGCTGGAACGGCCAGACCGTGCCCTGCTGGCGCGACGACCTGGGCTGGTTCTCCAGCGGCTGCTACTACCGCCTGGCGAAGCCCCAGCCGCTGGAGAGCGAGGACGTCTGGGACGGGAAGACCAGCAAGGACGGCGCGATCTACGACCGGGCCTGCCTCGGCAACGAGGCGCCCGGCTCGGTCTTCCTCGCCCAGGCCCCCGGCCCGATGAAGCCCCCGACGCCCCGTCAACTCGCCTTCGACGCCCTCGACCAGATCAAGCCCGCCAAGCCCAAGCTGCACGCCGCCCCGCAGACCGACGCCGTCGTCGGCTCCCCGGTGTGGTTCTGGTTCGACGCCAACCAGCCGACCTCCGGCCCGATCAGCCACTCCATCCAGGGCCCCGGCTACGTGGTCACCACCACGGTCACCCTCAAGCAGGTCGTCTGGACCATCGACGACGGCCCCGCCGGCCACCGCACCCAGGAATTCACCTGCGCCGACCCCGGCACCCCGTTCGCCGCCGGGCAGACCCCCAGCTGCAGCCACATCTTCACCAGCAGCTCGGCCGGCATGAAGGACCACGTCTACACCGCGCGGGTCTCCCTGGTGTGGCGGGTCACCGCCAAGACCTCCACCAACGTCGACATCGACATGGCGGACTTCACCTGGCGCAGCGAATTCCCCGATGTGACGCTGCAGATCCCCGTCAACGAGGTCCAGGTACTGAACTGACCGGCCCGACCGCCCCACGCCGGATCAGCATTGACGTTCCATCACGAGTGAGAGGCCGCGAAGCGGTGGAGAACCGAAGCATGCCGACCCCGCCGCGCCGCCTCGGGGCGCGCCGGCGCAGGCCCGCCGTGCTGGCGATGGCAGCCGCGCTGATCGCCGCCGGCGGACTGGGCGGTGCGGTGCTGTACAACAGCAGCGGCCAGCGGATCGCCGTCCTGGCACTCGCCCGCGACGTGCCGATGGGCCAGGTGATCAGCAACGACGACCTGGTGGTCGCGCACATCGCCGGCGACCCCGCGCTGCACCCGCTGGACGCCCGCGACCTCGAACACACCGTCGGACTGCGCGCCACCACCGACCTCAAGCGCGGCGCCCTGCTGGTCAAGTCCGACCTGACCAGCGACCCCGCCACCCAGCCCGGCCAGCAGATCGTCGGCGTCGCCGCGAAACGCTCCCAACTGCCCGCCACCCGGCTCCAGCCCGGCCTCCAGGTGCTGATCGTCTACACCCCCGACAGCGCCAAGACCGACGGCACCACCCGTACCCCCGACACCATGACCGCCACCGTCTCCGCCGTCGGCCGCACCGACACCGACGGCACCACCGTCATAGACGTCGCCATCGGCCCGAGCGACGGCCCCCGGCTGGCGTCCTGGGTGGCCGGCGGCAAGTTCCAGGTGATCCTGGCCCCCCGAAACGCCGGGGGCTCCTGATGACCGTGGTGGCCGTCCTCGGCGGGCCGGGGGCGCCCGGGGCCACCAGCAGCGCCCTCGCCCTGCTGCTGTCCTGGCCGCTGCGCCCGGGCCGCCGGGTGCTGCTCGCCGAGTGCGACCCGGACGGCGGCGCGATCCTGGCCGGCGCGCTGGAGGGCCGCGTCGACGCGGTGTACGGACTGCGCAACCTGGCCGTGGCCGACCGGCGCGGACTGCTCGCCCAGACCCTGTGGGAACAGCTGCTCGACGTCTCCCCGCAGGCCTCCGGCGAGCGCCTGCTGCTGCCCGGACTCACCGATCCCACCCAGGCCCCCGGGCTCGCCTACACCTGGGAACCCCTGGTGGAGGCGCTGCGCGCGCTCGAACCCGAGGGCTACGACGTGATCCTCGACCTCGGCCGCTCCGGCGCGACGGGCCCGATGGCGGTGCTCGCCCGGCGGGCCGACGTGGTCGCCGCGACCGTCCGCACCACGCTGCGCGGGCTGTCCGCCGCCCGGCCCCGACTGGCCGCGCTGCGCGAGGACCTCGACACCAACGGCACCGGCTCGGACAGCCTCGGACTGCTGCTGGTCGCCGAAGGCCCCTACCCCGACCACGAGGTGTCCCGGCAGTTCCAGCTGCCCGTCCTCGGCACCCTGACCCACGCGCCGCGCACCGCACGGGTGCTGTCCGACGGCGGCGACACCACCGACCGCCGGTTCATCCGCTCCGAGCTGATGCGCACCGCCCGCACCACCGCCGACCGGATCCAGCACCACGCCGAGGGCCGCCGCCGACGCCTGGGCCCGCACGACCCGCAGGGCCGGCCGGCACCACAGGCGCAGCCGCAGCTTCCGCCGCAGGCCCAGCAGCTCGCCGCACAGGCCCAGCGCCCGCCGCAGCACCTCCCGCCCCAGGTGCAGGCGCAGCCGCAGCCCGGCCCCCAGCAGCCCCCGGCGCAGCAGGCGTACCCGGCGCAGGGCGGCCCCCGCCCGCCGATGCCCCAGCAGCCCGTACCCTCCCAGCAGATGACGCAGCAGCAGATGACGTACCCCCAGGCCCCGCAGCCCGCAGCCCCGTTCACACAGCCGATCGCGCAGCGGACCGGGCAGCCGCCCGCGCAGCCGACCGTGCAGCCGCCGCAGCAGCCGTTCGCGCCCGGGCCGGTCGGCGGCCGCCCGGAGCGCCCGTACCCGCCGCAGGGCCCGCACGTTCAGGGCCCGCACGTTCAGACCCCGCACGTTCAGGCCCCGCCCGGGCAGTCGCCGCCGATGCAGCCGCAGCCCGGTCAGCCGCTGCTGCCGCCGCCGCAGCGTCCGCAGCCGGGCGGGCAGTTCACCGGAGAGTGGCCGATCCGGGTGGAGAGCCCGCCGCAGATCTCGTACACCGCGCCGTACATCGCGCCGCCGGTGGTGCCGCAGCCGCCCGCGCCCGCGCCGTTCCCCGGGCCGTTGCCCGGGCAGGACGACGGGCCCGAGGACGGCCGGGGGGAGGCGCACCGTGCGCGCTAACCCGTACCAGGGGCCGCCGCCCCAGCAGCCCGGACACCCCGTCAACGGACAGGTGGTGTACGGCGGTTCGGCGGACGCCGCCGGCCTGCCGTGGGCCCGGCCCGCCGTCCCCGCGCCGATGCCCGCCGCGCACGTGCCGCCGCACGTCCCGCCGACCGGGCCGGTGACGCCGGTGCCGTCCGGCGTGCCCGCGCTCGCCGCGGCCGGCGCGGTGCCGGCCGTGGACCCGCAGGTCGCCCGGGAGTTGAAGCGGCAGGTCGCGGCCGAGCTGCACCAGCAGCTGTCCCGGCTGAACGAGGCGTCCGGCACCGAGGCCGACCGGGCCACCCGACGCCAGCGCGGCCGGGCCCTGATCGAGGAGGCGGTGGCCCGCTGGTCCGACGCGTACGCGCAGGCCCACGGCATCCCGCCGACCCGCGACCAGGACCGGGCGCTCTCCGAGGCCGTCTACGACCTGCTGTTCCGGGCCGGCCGCCTCCAGCCGTACCTGGACGACCCGGAGATCGAGAACATCCTGATCAACGGCTGCGACGACGTGTGGGTCTCCCGGGTGCACCAGCCGCTGCGGCAGGTCCCGCCGGTCGCCGACACCGACGAGGAACTGATCGAACTGCTCCAGGACCTCGCCCGGCAGCACGGCGGCGGCGAACGCAGCCTGTCCACCGCCAGCCCGATGCTCGCCCTGCGCCTGGAGGGCGGCATGCGCCTCCAGGCGATGACCGAGGTCACCCCGCGCCCGTACGTGGCGATCCGCCGCCACCGGGTGGCCAGCGCCAACCTCCGCGACCTGGTCCAACTCGGCACCGTGGACACCACCTTGGCCGCGTTCCTGGCCGCCGCGATCCGGGCCCGGAAGAACGTGATGATCACCGGCACCCAGGGCGTCGGCAAGACCAGCCTGCTGCGCGCGATGGCCGCCGAGATCCCGCCGGACGAACGGATCGGCACCCTGGAGTCCGAGTTCGAACTCTGGCTGCACACCCTCGGCCACCTCCGCCAGGTCGTCCCGATGGAGGCCCGCGAAGGCAACGGCGAACGCGTCGACGGGCGGATGGCCGGCGAGCTGACGATCGGCGAACTCATCCCCGCCGCCCTGCGGATGACGCTGTCGCGGATCATCGTCGGCGAGGTCCGCTCCGGCGAAGTGGTCCCGATGCTGCGGGTGATGACCAACGGCGAGGGCGGCTCGATGTGCACCCTGCACGCCCGCGGCCCGCACATGGTGGTCGACCGGATCGCCGAACTCTGCCTCGAGTACGGCTCCCACATGACCGACAGCCTGGCGTACCGCCTCACCGCCAACGCCATCGACTTCATCGTGCACGTCACCATGGTCGACGAGACCGCCGTCGGCGGACGCCGCCACCGCTTCGTCTCGCACGTCCTGGAAGTGGCCGGCCTCGGCGAGTCCGGACGGCCCGCGATGAACACCGTCTTCGGGCCGCGCCCGGAACTCGGCGAGGTGCGGGCCGTCCCCGTCACCACGCCGCACTGCCTGGACGACCTGCGCCGGGCCGGCTTCGACGCAGGGCTGCTCGCCTCCCCGTACGGGACCTGGGGCGCGCCGCTGAACCTGCGGATCGGGGGGATGCGCTGATGCTGCTGTACGTGCTGTGCGGACTGTTCACCGCCGGCGGACTGGTGGCCCTGGTCGCCGGACTGACCGGACGGCAGGCCGACCCCGACGAGCGGGCCAACCCGCTGGAGGGACGCCTGCACACCCTCTGGTACGGCGCGCCCGGCACCGCCTCGCCCGGCATCGCCCGACTGCGCCGCATCCAGCTCGCACTGGCCCTGCTCGGCGGCCCCGCCGGCTGGCTGTTCACCGGCATCCCGCTGGTCGCCCTGCTGGTGCCCGCCGCCGTGTTCGGCCTGCCCTGGCTGTTCGACGCCACCCGCTCCGACACCCGCCGGATCGAACGCCTCGAGGCGCTCGCCGAGTGGACCCAGCGCCTCGCCGACGTGCTGCTGCTCGGCGTCGGCCTCAACCAGGCCATCGTGACCAGCCGCCGCACCGCACCCGCCGCCCTGGAGACCGAGATCGCCGACCTCGCCGCCCGCCTGCAGGCCCGCTGGCGCCCCGAGGACGCGCTGCGCGCCTTCGCCGACCAACTCGCCGACGCCACCGCCGACAAGGTGCTCGGCGCGCTGCTGCTGCGGGCCGGCGACAGCGGCCCCGGCCTGGCCCGCGCCCTCGCCGACATGGCCGAGTCGGTGCGCGAGGAAGTCCGCCAGCGCCGCACCATCGAGGCCGACCGCGCCAAGCACCGCACCACCATCCGCTGGATGGTCGGCATCATCCTGCTGGTGATCGTGCTCGGCTCGTTCAACTCCACCTACACCGCGCCCTACACCACCGGCATCGGCCAACTCGTGCTCGGCGGCGTCGCGGTGGCGTTCGTGCTGGTGATCGCCTGGATGCGCTCGCTCGCCTCGTACACCCCGCTGCCGCGCATCCTGGAACAGGACCGCCGCTCCAAGGCCGGCCGGATGCCCGGACAGCGCACCGCCGAGGACAGCGCCGACACCGACGACACCGACCCGCTGGTCAAGGGAGCCCGATGATCTCGCCCTGGGCCGTCCTCGCCGGCGCCGCCGCAGCCGGCGGCCTCGCCCTGCTGCTGGCCGAACTCCGGCCCGCCCCACCGGACCTGGGCCAGGCCCTGGACCGGCTGCACCGCACCCCCGAACCGCGCCGGGCCACCGAGGAGGACCCCGCCGACCCCTGGTACGACCGGATCGGCACCCGCACCCTCGAACTGCCCGGCGTGCGCATCCCGCACCAGGAACTCGCCCTGATCGGCCGCAGCCCCGCCCGATTCATGGCGCACAAGGTGCTGTTCGCCGTCCTCGGCCTCGCCCTGCCCGGCTACTTCGCCGCGCTGGCCGCGCTGTTCGGCAACGGACTGCCGCTCGCCGTCCCGCTGCTGGTCGGACCGCTGCTCGGCGCACTGCTCTGGTTCGTCCCCGACGGCATCGTGGCCGGCGAGGCCAAGGAGGCCCGCACCGAGTACCTGCACGGCATCGCCGCCTACCTGGAACTCGTCGCCCTGGAACGCGCCGCCGACTGCGGACCCGCCGAAGCCCTCCGCCGGGCCGCCGCCGTCGGCCGCGGCACCGTGTTCCGCCGGATCCGCGACGCCCTGGAACGCGCCGCCACCGACCGGCTCCCACCCTGGGACGGACTCGACACCCTCGCCCAGGAGTTGGGACTCACCCCGCTCCAGGACGTCGCCGACATCATGCGGATCTCCGGCGTCGACGGCGCCGCCGTCTACGACACCCTGCGGGCCCGCGCCAAGAGCCTGCGCGGCGAACTGCTCTCCGAAGAACTCGCCAAGGCCAACACCGACAGCGAACGGATGGTCGCACCCGGCTCCGCGCTCACCCTGCTGATGACGGTCCTGATCGTCTTCCCCGCGCTCTACCAGATGCTGACCGTCCAATGACCCCACCGCCGGCACCCCCGTCCCCCGCACCCCCCGTTCCCGCACCGGAGAGCACACCATGAACCGAATCCGCGCCCTGGCAACGGCAGTTCTGCTGCCGCTGCTGTTCCCCGTCCACCTGCTGCGCCCCGTCCTCGAATTCCGCCTGGTCAAGCTGCGCGCCGCCCGGGCCTCCGGCGACCGCGGCGCGATCAGCATCGAACTCGCCCTCGCCGTCATCGTGCTGGTCGCCATCGCCGGCGCCGTGGTCTACGCGATCACCCAGCTCGGCACCAGCGTGAAGGACAAGATCCCGAAGAGCGTCCCGGACGGGGGCACCGCCCCGTGACCCACCGCCCGCCCCGACCCGTCGCCCGGGCCGTCCTGACGGTCCGGCGGCTGCGCGGACGCACGCTCGACGTGGGAGCGATGTCGATCAGCCTCGCCATCGTCTTCCCCGCCGTGCTGTTCGTCATCCTCCTGGTGGTGCAGGCCGGACTCTGGTGGTACGCCGACCAGGCCGCGCTGACCGCCGCCCGGGAGGGCGTGGACGCCGGACGCGTCAACGGCGCGCACGCGGACGACGGGCCGAGGCGGGCCCAGGACTTCACCGACCGGCTCGGCGACCTGGCCCGGCTGGAGAGCATCCGGGCCGACAGCGGCGACCCCGACCTGTACCGACTGTCCGTCACCGTCCACCCGGCGTCCGTGCTGCCGTTCTTCGACCGGCTGACGCTCACCAAGACCGCCAGCGCGCCCCGGGAGAAGTTCGTTCCGCAGGGGCAGCCGTGAGCGACCGGATGAAGGACGACCGGGGATCGTTCGCGATCGAGGCCGCGATACTCGTGCCCGTGGTGCTCGCCTTCGCGCTGATGGCGGTCGCCGCCGGGCGCGTCCAGAGCACCGGCGCGATCGTCGACGCCGCCGCGCGCTCCGGCGCGCGCGCCGCGTCGCTGGCCCGCACCCCCGAGGGCGCCCGGCAGGCGGCGGCGGACGCCGTGAAACAAGCCCTCGACGACCGCGGCGTCCAATGCGCGACCGAGCCCGTGGGGGAGCCCGAATACGGCATCCTGAACACCGAAGGCGAACCACTGACCACCATCACCGTCCGGGTCTCCTGCACGGTCGCGTTCGGCGACCTGATGGAACTGGACGGCCTGCCCGGCCACAAGACGCTCACCGGTACATTCACCTCCGTGGTGGACCGCTACCGGGGGCACTGAAACCGCGTTTGGGGGGAGGGACCGTGAACGAACAAGGCGTGAACTGCCGTGACCGGGGCAGCATTTCGGTCATGGTCGCTGTCACCGCCGTCAGCCTGGTGGCCGTGGTCGGCCTGGTCCTCGACTGCGGCGGCCGACTGCGCGCCGTCGAACGGGCCGACGCACTCGCCCAGGAAGCCGCCCGGGCCGGCGGGCAACAGCTCGACGTCGACGCGCTGCGGGCCGGACAGGGCTACCGCTTCGACCGGGCCGCCGCCGAACGGACCGCCACCGCGTATCTGCGCGGCCACGGCATCAAGGGCGCCATCGGCTTCCCCGGGCAGGGCGACCTGCAGACCTTCAGCGTCACCGTCGAAACGGACTACCCGACCTCGCTGCTCGGCCTGGTCGGCATCACCAATCTCCCCGTGCAGGGCCACGGCAAGGCCACCCTGGTACACGGCATCACGGAAGGGACGACCGGCTGATGGCCGCGCGCGGAGCCGACGACCAGCACCGCAAGGGCCGCCAGGGGCGGCGACCGCACCCCGGCGGCACCCCGCCCGTGCACCTCCGCCCGGGCGCCCGACGACCCGGCGCCGGCGGCTCGGTGCTCGCCGCACTCGGCTCGCTGCTGGCGCTGGCCCTGCTGCTGCTCGGCGTGCCCGCCCTGCTCGGCTACGGCACCGCCACCGTCGCCGCGATGGGCAACCCGTTCGGCCGTGGCCTGCTGGAGGCGCTCACCAGCCCCGACGACGGCAGCCTGTTCCTGTGGCTGCTGGTCGCCGTCGGCTGGCTCGGCTGGCTGTGCTTCCTGATCTCCGTCCTGATCGAGATCCCCGCCCAGCTGCGCGGCCGGGTGGCCCGCCGGCTGCCCGCCTTCGGCTGGAGCCAGCGGATCGCGGCCGGCCTGGTCGGCTCCGTGCTCGCCCTGCTCCCGGTGGCCGGCTCGGCCTTCGCCGCCACCCCCGACCTCGGCGAACGCCCTGCCGCCGTCGCCCAGTTGACGGCCTCCCCGGCCCTCGCCGCGCTGCCCGCCGCAGCCCCGGCCGCCGCGCCCGACGCCGACCCGCAGCAGCCCACCTACACGGTGCGCGACGCCCGGCCCGCCGACAGCCTGTGGTCCATCGCCGAACGCCAACTCGGCTCCGGCGACCGCTGGACGGAGATCGCCAAGCTCAACGCGGGCCGCCCGATGGACGACTCCGGCACCCGCTTCGACGCCGACCGGCCGATCCAGCCCGGCTGGCAGCTGCTGATGCCCGGCGACGCCAAGCCCGATGCGACGGCCGCCGGCACGAGTGCCGGAGCCGGGAACACCGTCGCCGCCGGACCGGTCCAGAACGCCGCCGTCACCCCGGCCGGACTGACCGCGGCCGCCCACGCCACCGTCACCGTGCACGCCGGCGACTCGCTGTCCTCCATCGCCAAGCGGGAGTTGGGCGACGGCGACCGCTGGCCCGAACTGTTCGACGCGAACAAGGGCGTCACCGCCCCCGACGGCGAAAAGCTCACCGACCCGGACGTGCTCGCCCCCGGCATGGTGCTCGCCGTCCCCGGCGCGCAGCCGCCCGCCGCCCAGCCGCCCGCCGGCCAACTCCCCGGGCAGCAGCCGGCCGTCCCGCGCAGCCACGCCCCCGAGCGGCCGGAGCCCGACGAGCAGGCCGGGGCCGTCCAGACGCCCGCACCGGCCCAGACGCCCGAGCAGGCGCCCACGCAGGCGCCCGCGCAGCCCCCGGCCGGGACGCCGACCCAGGAGCCCGCCGGGACGCCAGCCGCCGAAACGCCCGCCGCCCAGACCCCGGCCGCCGAGTCGCCCGCCGCCCAGACGCCCGCGCCGCAGGACAGCGCACCCGCCAACCTGCCCGCCGTCCGCGACCAGCAGGCGCAGCACGGCGACGACTACACCGTGCCGCTGGCGGTCTCCACCGTCGGCGTGCTGATGGCCGCCGCCCTGATCGCCCTGGTCGCCCGCCGCCGCACCGACCAGCAGCGGGCCCGCCGCCCCCGGCACCGGATCGCCCTGCCGTCCGCCCCCGCCGGGCACTTCGAGGCCGAACTGAAGGCCCGTCAGAACGACGGCGGCCTGGAACTGCTCAACCGCGCACTGCGCACCCTCGGCCGCAACACCGTCCGCGGCGACAAGCGGCTCCCCGCCCTGGTCGCCGCCCGGATCACCGCCGCCGGCACCGTCGAACTGCACCTGGCCGCACCCGCCGTGCCGATCGCCCCGTTCCGGGCCGCGCACGCCCCCAACGTGTGGTGGTGCCCCGACGACTCCAACGAGCTGCTGTCCGCCGGACAGGCCGCCAAGTACAGCGCCCCCTACCCGGCGCTGGTCACCCTCGGCAACAGCCCCGACGGCTCCACCGTCCTCGCCGACCTGGAGACCGTCCGGCTGGTCCACCTGTCCGGGCACCCCGACGACGCCGACGACGTGCTGCGCACCCTCGCCGTCGAACTCGCCCACAGCCCGCTCGCCGACCGCCTCCACCTGCACCTGGTCGGCATCGCCACCGACCTGCCCGCCGCCGGCCCCGCCACCGACCGGGTCCACCACCACGCCACCCTGGAGGCCGCGCTCGCCGCACTCGGCCCGCGCACCGCCAAGGCCCGCGCCACCCTGGTCGCCGCCGAGGCCGGCAGCCCCCGCGAGGCCCGCAGCCGGGGCAGCGCCGACGAGGCCTGGGTGCCGGAGATCGTGCTCTCCGCGCAGCCGCCGTCCGGCACCGTCCCCGCCGAACTCGGCCGCCTGCTCGACGGCCGCCCCCGCACCTGCCTGGCCGTCCTCACCCGCGCCCCCGAACGCGGCGCCGGCCCCGTCGCCCGCTGGACGCTCCCCGCCACCGGCCAGTCCACCCTGCCCGGCCTGCACCTGAGCGTCGAACTCCAGCGCCTGAGCCGCGAACAGTACGACCAGCTCGGCGAACTCGTCCGCGCCTCCGGCGACTTCACCCAGCACCCGGCCCCCGACTGGACCCTCGACGGCCCGCACAACGGCCCCGAGGACGAGGAGGAGATCCCGCTCCCCGCCATCCCCGCGCTGGCCACCGTCGGCGCCGCGATCGCGACCCACCCCGGGCTGCTCGGCTTCGACTCCGAGCCGCTCCCCGCGCTGTCCGAGCGCTCCCTCGGCCACGCCTCCGACCGTGTCTCCGAGCGCACGTCCGAGCGGGTGGACAGCACGCTCGACGCCCGGCTGATCGCCCTGCTCGGCGGACCGGGCGGCGCGCAGCAGCACCTCACCGACGCACCGTCACCGCTCTCGCTGGCCAAGCCCGCGGCCGACAGCGACCCCACCGGACCGCGCACGGCGGCCCGGGTCGTCCCCACCGGCAGCAGCCCGTTCGCGGGGCTGGTCCCCACCGCCCCCACCAACCCGTACGCCATCACCCCGGTCACCCCCGTGCTGCCCGCGCCCGCCGCGCCCGTCGCCCCCGCCGCGCCGGCCTCGCCCGGTGGACCTCGCCATGCGGCCAACGGTCAGGCCCGCAAGGCCACCACCCCGCCGCACGGCACCCGCGTCGACCCGCGCCTCGCCGGGTACTCCGCGCCGGAGACCACCGACCCGACCGACGCCACCGGTGTCGTCGACACCACGGACGACACCGACACCGCCGAGCTCCCGCCGGTGAAGGCCGACCCGGAGCCGGCCGCCGAGGGCACGCAGTACTTCGAGCTCCCGCCGGTCGGGGCCGCCCCGGAGCCGGTGGCGTCCGAACTGCCGCCCGTGCAGGCCGACCCGGAGCCGCCGGTGACGGAGAAGGCGGTGACGGAGAAGGCGCGGTACCTCGAACTCCCGCCCGCCCCGGCCGTCCCCGAAGCCCTCCCCGAGGTCGCACCGGCTCCCGTCGCGCCCGCGGTGCCCGAGCCCGCGCCGATCCACGACCAGGCGGAGGCGCCCGACCCGCACGCCGTGACCGTCGCCGCCCGGCCGTCCGCCCGCCCCGGAAGCACCGCCTCCCGGACCGACAGTGACGACCTGTTGGCGATCCTGCGCTCCCCGGAGGCGCACCACCTGCGCTCCGCGCCCCGGATCCGGCTGCTCGGACCGGTGGACGTCCTCGGGGTGGCCGGGAGCATCGACCCGGCCGGCCGACCCCGGCTGACCGAGCTCGCCGCCTACCTGGCGCTGCGCCCGGGCACCGAGCACTCGGTGCTCGACCGGGACATCCACCCCGGCGCGGCCCACCTCGACCCGAAGGCCACCGCGGAGCGCCTCGCCGAGCCGCTGCCCGTCAAACTCGCCGCGCTGGCCGCCTGGTTGGGCGCCTCCCCGGAGGGCCGCGACTACCTGGCCGCCGAACCCGCCGAGACGTACACGCTCGCGCCGACGGTCGGCTGCGACTGGGACGAGTTCCGCAGCCTGTACCGGCGCGGCATGCGCTCCACCTCCACCACCGCGGACGCGGCCCTCGCCCACGCCCTCGCCCTGGTCCGCGGCGCCCCGTTCGCCGAGGCCCCGGCCGGCACCTACGCGTGGGCGGAGACCGAACGCCAGGACATGCTCGCGGCGATCGTCGACACCGCCCACGAACTCGCCGCCCGCCGCCTCCAGTACGGCGACCACCGCACCGCCGAAGCCGCGATCTTCCGCGCCCTCGCGGTGGCCCCGGACGTCGAACTCCTGCACCGCGACCTCTTCTACGCCTACGCCTCCGCGGGCGCCCGCGACCAACTCGTCCGCGCCGTCAACCGCCTCGACGCCCTCAGCCGCCGCACCGGCCGCGACCTCGACCCGGACACGGTCGCCCTGCTGCGCGACCTGCTCACCGGAGGCTGACCGGCGGCCCGGGCCCGCACGTCGTTTGCGCACCTTCGGAAGACGGTGCGCAACGATGTGCGGGCCCGGCCTGCGCCATACTCGCTACGCGCCGGGCCCGCGCACATGGGAGGCTCTCGCTCATGCAGCAGACGCCCTACGACGAGCACCGCGCCACCTACACCCGGCAGGCGCTGGCCCGTCTCGTGCTCTCCGACCACGCCACCGACGTCGCGGACAGCGCGGCCGGTCTCGTCGGCACCCGGCACGACGCCGACACCGGATTCGGCGGTCGGGTCAGCCAAGCCAAGCAGCTCGCCGAGCAGGTCGAACGAGCCCTGGTCTCGGCCGTCGTCTACGAAGTCGAACGCGGCAGCTCGTGGGCGCAGATCGGGGACTACCTGGGCGTCGGCGCCGACGAGGCACGGGAGCGGTACAGCCCCGCCCTCGACGCGTGGAACACCGCACTCGAGGAGCCCTACCGGCTCGACGAAACCGGTCGCAAGCGCATCCCGCAGCTGCCCACCGCGGCCTACGACCCGGCCTGGGCGTGCAGGCAGCTCGACGGGTGGGCCTTCCTGCGCCACATCGGCATCGACGACCGCCACGCCGTCAGCGCCGGGCTCGTCCGGTCCGGCGCCGCGGACGAGCCGGACCCGGCGACCGATCACTGACGCGTCGTGACCGTTTCGGCGACGGCGCCGGGCAGCCAGTCGGTGGTCCGGGAGAAGGCGTAACCCAGCTTCTTCGCCCGGGAGTTGCTCATGGCGTACGGCCGGTCGAAGGAGAACGGCGACGCCTCCTCGCCCGCCGGGACGGTCCGGAGGACCGGCTCCCGGCCGAGCTGCGCGGCGACGGCCGCGATGAGGTCGTGGACGTCGAGCAGACCGTCCGAGCAGGCGTTGACCGGGCCGGTGAAGTCGGCCTCGACGGCCCATCGCAGCAGGTCCGCCAGCTCCTGGTAGTGGACGAAGACGGTGGGCAGCGCGTCCGCGTGCACCACGATCGCCCGGCCGGCGGCGACCCGCTCCACGTAGTGCGCCAGCCGGCCGGTGAACTCCCGTGCGCCACCGCCCAGTACGTGCGCGCTGCGGACGGCGACGAAGTCGAACCCGGCGCGGGTGAACACGGCCTCCGCCTGCCGCTTCCCCTCGGCGTAGTGCGCCGCCCGGAACGCCTCGTCCCCCCAGGGCAGGCCGAGGTCCACCGGCCACCCGGCCGGATCCACGCTCTCCTCCGCCACCGGCGTCCCGACCGGTGGCGCGCCGGTCGCCGGGTCGTAGACCTCGATGGTGGAGGTCATCACGTACCGTCGGGTCCGGCCGGCGAAGACCCGGGCGGCGACGGCGGCCTGAACAGGGGTGTAACAGACCTGGTCCACCACGACGTCGAACACCCGCGCCCCGAGCGCGGCCGTCAGCGGGGCCTCGTCGTTCCGATCGACGGCCAGGTGCTCGACGCCGTCCGGCGGCCGGGTCGAGCCGCGGTTGATCACCGTGACGTGGTGGCCGGCGGCGAGCAGCCGCTCCACCAGGAGCTTTCCGAAGTACCGGCTTCCACCGATGACGCAGATCTTTTGCATGCGCCCATCCTGCGGGCCCGTCGACACCAGAAGAAGTCCCTACTCGGTGAGCCGGTGTGAAGAAGAACTGTTGACCGCCGGGAGTCGGCAGGACGGGTCCTCCCGGGGCCGGGCGGGTTGCGTATCGTCGGTGCGACAGTTGCTCGTACGGTCGGGGGTCGGGTGCGCATCGCGGATCTCGCTGGATGGGACCGGGACTTCCCGGTGAAGTACCTCCTGGTCAAGGAGGACGAGGACGGCGTGGAACAGTTCTGGGGGAGGTGCGCGGGCGTCGAAGGGCTGTTCGGCGAACCGGTCCCGCTGCCACGGGAGGTCCTCACCCTCCGCGGATGCCGCCCCGACGGTCCGCTGTGCGAGCTCCTGGCCGGGCCCGACGCCTCGGCACGGAGTCTGGGCGAGGTGTGCGTCGAGGTCTGGGACGACGAGAGACCCGTGCAGTGGTGGACTCTCGTCGACGCGGTGGTGGTGGCCCATCAGCCCTGTCCGGCCGACCCGGAGCGCCGGGACATCGTGCTCGGCGCCGGCGTCAGGAGCGAGGAGAGCTTCCTCGGACTGCCCGCCGCGCCGCGCTTCGAGCTCTTCGCGGGAACGGCGACGGGAGACACGGTAGGCGCAGGCCGGTGCTCCGCCGTCGACGGCCTGTTCGAGGAGCGGGCGGCCCCGGCGCCCGTCCCGTTGGAGCTGATCGGCTGCGAACCCGCGGAGCCCCTGCTCGCGGCGCTGCGCCGACCTCGTCGGACGGAGCGCGACTGGGTAGAGCTCCTGGTGCTGGATCGACACGGCGCCGTGATGGCCTCCCGTACCCTGGGCCTGGCCATCACCGGAGCACGACCGTCCGTGCTCGGCGGCACGCTCGTCGACATCACCCTCACCGACGGCGGCAGCGACCGCCCGTCACCGGCGGCCCGCCCGATCTGGGCGCACTGGTACCAGGGCCCGCCGACGGAGCCCAACCTGTGGGCGCCGTAGGACTCGTGGGGCAGGGACGTGTGGCTGGACCTCACCGCCCGTGGCCGGCGGGTGCCCGAACCCCGACCGGACCGGTCCGGTGGCGTGCACCACCTCGACGGCCGGTTCGTCACGGACGTCCCCGGGCTGCACTGTGCGATGGCCGAGGCCCTGCTCGGACCTGGCCGCTACTTCGGGCGGGAGTGGAACGCCTTCAAGGACTGCCTGGGCGGTGGCTTCGGCGTGGCCCCGCCCTTCACCCTGACCTGGCACGACTCCGAAGTGGCACGCCGCGCCCTGGCGGACGTCGTGGAGGATCCGGCGGGCCGGCTCCCCTACTTCGAGGAGATCGTGCAGCTCCTCGAACGGTGGGGTGTCACCGTCGAGCTCCGGTAGGTCGCATGCATCGGCCGTTCGCGGGCCGTCCTGACGTGCCATCATGTCGCCCATGCGCCTCTCCGATGACGGAGCCGTCGCGGCCTCGCGGCTCGTCCTGATCGACGAGTTCGAGACCGACGACGGCTACGCGTTCGTACCGGTCCGCCCACTGTTCCTGGCTGCTGGTGACCGTATCGAACTCGCGGGCCAGAAGGCGGAGTTGGTCTTTGTCGACGGCGCGCGGCGGCCGTTGGCGGGTGGGTGGGAGACCCGGTGCCGGGCGGGGGTCAGGAGACGTTGAGCGCCAGGTCGTCGAGGACGAACGAGGTCTGCTTCTGGTAGTCCTCGGTGCCGGTGAAGGTCAGCGTCACGCTCTGGCCCGCGTAGGCGGAGAGGTCGACGGTGTGCTGGGTGTAGCCGGTGTTGTGGTCGAGGTTGGAGTGGGTGGCGACGGCGGTGCCGTTGGCGGTGACGGTGAGGGTGTCGTAGGCCGTGGTGGTCGTGGTCTCGGCGGTGTCGACGTGCAGCCAGTAGCTGAGCGACGCGGTGCAGCCGGCCGGGACGGTGACGGTCTGGGTGAGCGTCTCGGTGTGGGCAGTGCCGTAGCCGTCCAGCCAGACGTCCCAACTACCGCTGTGCGCGGGCTCGGAGCTGGTGTTGTTGAGGGTGCCGGCGGTGCCCGTCCAGGGGCTCAGGGCGCCGGTCTCGAAGCCGGGGTTGCCGAGCAGCTGGGCCGGCGTGCAGTTGCCGGTGGGCGGCGGGGTGGTGCCGCCGGTGCTCGGGACGCGGTTGAAGTCGGCGGTGAAGGTGGACTCGATGCCGGAGATCACCCCGGGGTCGGAGACGATCAGGCCGAGTTCGCGGTTGTGGTTGAGCGAGTTGTCGGAGAAGTTCTCCGAGCCGGCGAACACCTTCGCGGTCGAGGTGCCGTAGTCCGCGACGATCGCCTTCGCGTGCACGTAGAAGCCGGTGCTGCTGGTGTACGTGGTGACCTGTCCGCCCGCCGCGGTGACCTGGTTGAACTGCGCGGTGTACTTCGCGGCGGTGTCCTCGGCGACCACCCGCACCGCCACGCCGCGCTGCGCGGCCGCGACGACCGCGTTGACCAGCGCGGTGTCGCCGAACTCCTCCTCCTGCACGTCCAGGCTGTGCTGGGCGCCGTTGATCAGCGCGAGCAGGCGGTTCTGCGAGTCGGTGGGCGACCAGACCAGGTCGGTGCCGTCGGACGGGGTGATCGCGGTGTGCGCGTAGTCCGCGTTGAAGACCTGCTCGATGGCGGCGACGTCGGCCGGGTCGGTGTCCAGCACGCCGTAGTCGCGGGAGGTCGAGTAGTAGGTGGTGTCGAAGTTGCCGGTGGAGACGTACGAGGTGGCGCCGTCCACCGTGATGGTCTTCTGGTGGGTGTACGTGAACGTGGAGGCCGAGTAGACCACGCTCACCCCGCCGGCGGTCAGCGCGGTGTACGCGGCGCTGTTGACCGAGCTGTGGTTGGGGTCCATCACCACCCGGACGTTGACGCCGGCCTTCTGACGGTTCACCAGCGCCGTGGTGAGGGTGGTGTCGCGCAGCTCGTAGATGGTGACGTCGACCGACTTGTTGGCCGAGTTCACCAGGTTGTAGATGGCGTTCTCGCCCTGGTCCGGCAGGACCACCAGGGTGTAGGTGCCGGTGGCGGCGTGCCCGGCGGTGACCGGGGCGAGCGCGGTGGCGGCGACGGTGGCACCGGCGGCGAGGGTGCGCAGCAGGCGGCGGGTGAGGCTCATGGCAGGGCTCCAGCTGTCGGGTGCACGTACGGAAGTGACGCGCGTAGCGCCGCCCAGTAAGGCACGTCCTGACGGCCGATCAGAAGAGTCTGGACATGACAGATCGCTGAACAGGAATACTTTTACCGGGACCCTGACAACCGTTGACCGGACGCTCCGACGTGCGTTCGCCCGGCCGCCCGGATTCGCGCGAAGGTTCGATCCCGGTTGCCGGACGGCCCGTCAGCTGCGCTTTCACCCTTACGAGTTACCGGGTGGCGTCGGCCGCGGCCTCCAGGGCGGTCAGGTCGAGCCTGGTCATGTCGAGCATCGCCGTCGCCGTCCGCCGGGCCCGCTCCGGGTCGGGGTCGTTCAGCAGTTCCAGCAGCCGGCGCGGCACGATCTGCCAGGACAGGCCGTAGCGGTCCTTCAGCCACCCGCACTGGCCGGGCTGCCCGCCGTCCGCCGTCAGCAGCTCCCAGTAGCGGTCCACCTCGGCCTGGTCGTCGCAGTCCACCTGGAGCGAGACCGCCTCGTTGAAGGTGAACACCGGCCCGCCGTTCAGCGCCCGGTACTCCCGCCCGAACAGCTCGAACGACACCAGCATCACGCTGCCCGCCGGGCCCGGACCGGCCTCCGAGTAGTGCTTGACCTCGGTCACCCGGCCGTCCCGGAACACCGAGAGGTAGAACGCGACCGCCTGCTCGGCCTGGTGGTCGAACCACAGGAACGGGGTGATCTTCTCCGCCATCGGGAACGCCTTTCGTCGCTGTTCGGGGCCGGGCCGGTTCGGCACCTGCCGCACCGACGCTAGCCCCGCAGGCCCGGCGGGGTCGGGCGGCGCTCCGGCGGTGCGGCAGGTCGGGGGACGGGCCCGCCGGGGGCGGGGAAGGGGGCGGGGAAGGGGGCGGGTTCGGGGGTGGGTCGGGGACGGGTTCGGGAGCGGGGACGGAGACGGGTTCCGGGACGGGTTCGGGGACGGGGCGGAGTGGGGAGGGCGGGGCGGTGCCGGCCGTGGCAGAGTCGGGGCCATGACGCTCCCGGATCCCGGCACCCCGCCCGCCGCTGCGCCGGCGCCCCTCGCCGGTCTGCCCAGCGCTGCCGAGCAGGCCGAGCACGACCCGGTCCAACGCGGGCTCGCCGCCCCGCTGCTGACGGAGTTCGCCGACCGCCTGCACGCCGTCGCCCCGGTGGTCGCACTCTGGGTGCACGGTTCGCTGGCGCTCGGCGACTACCGGCACGGCCGCAGCGACCTCGACCTGATCGCCGTCCTGCCGACCGCGCCGGGCAGTCGGCTGCGCATCGAACTCTCGATCCTGCACCAGGAGTTGATCGCCGAGCGGTCGGCCGCGGAGAAGCTGCACTGCACCTACCTGCCGCAGGACGCGCTCGCCGACCCGGCCACCGACCACTTCACCTTCGCCCAGGGTGAGCCGATGGACCGACCGGTCACCCCCGTCACCCGGCGCGAACTCCTCGACGGCGGCATGCAGTTGGCCGGCGCCGCACCGGCCGCGCTGCTGCCCCCGGTGAGCGACCGGGAGCTGCACGCGCACCTCCGCGCCGACCTGCGCACCTACTGGTACCCCGTCACCGGCCGCCCGGGCCCCTGGCAGCACGACATCTGGGTGGACTTCGGGCCGATCACCACCGCCCGCGCCACCGTCGCGCTGCGCGAGAGCCGCCTGGTCACCAAACGCGAGGCAATCGCCCGACTCCCGTCCCTGGGCGCCCCGCCCGACCTGGTCGCGGACATCGTCGCCCGCCGCTACGGCACGCCGCCGCCACTCACCGCCGAACGCCGCGACCAACGCGCCGAGCAGGCCCGGCTGTTCACCCGCGCCGCGATCGAACGGGCACTGGAGTGAGCGGAGTTCGGCGAGGTGCGTGGCCTTGCGGCCGGCCGCACCTCGGATTCGGCGCCCGGCCGGCCCTGGGGCATCCCCCGGTCGAGGTACCCGGCCGATCTCTCGTCCGGCTCCGCCGGTCGGGCTCTGCTGGTCCGGCTCCGGCTCCGGCTCCGGCTTCGGCTTCGGCTTCGGCTTCGGCAGCCGAGCCCGGAAAGCCGGGAGGGGAGTGGCCCGGTCGCGCCCGCTTCGGCGACCGCCGCAACGGGCTGCTGCTACCGGGTGCCCCGGCGGGGCCGGGAAGCGATCGCGAGGTGCTGCGCCCGGCCGCTCGGGGTGAAGAAAAAGTTCCCCCGAGCGGGTGATCCGGTGTGGGGCGGTCGACACTCGTCCGGTGTTCCGGCCGGTGGGTGACGGATCGTCAGGCGGGATCGTCAGGCGGCTTCGGCGAACAGCGCCGTGAGCTTCGGCAGGCGCGTCGCGGTCTGCTCGGCCGTCCACGGCTCGCCGGCCGGGTCGGCGACCAGCGGACTGTCGTGGCCCTGGGCGAGCATCGCCTCCTCCAGCCCGTCCTCGTTGCCGGTGAGGGCCTCCCAGGCGTCGGCGGCGCAGTAGTCGAGCTGCTCCCAGCCGGGTACCTCGCGCTCGGGCAGGGCGGCCAGGCGACCGAACTCGGGGTGGTCGGCGAGCGTGTCCGGATCGTCCACGGCCTGCCGGTAGGCGTCTTGGCCGAGGCCGACCAGCCAGGCGTGGAAGTACCACAGGGCGTCGTCGCTGAGACGGCCGGGCGCCACCAGCTTCGCCACGGCGACGGTGGCCCGGGTGTCCAGCGGGGCCCGCACCTCGTCCAGGCGCAGCTGGAACTCCAGCACCTCCTCCAGCGGCAGTTGTCCCAGCCGCTCGACCAGCAGCTTCGTGCGGTCGCATGGGGAGGCGGCCTCGCCGGTCGACTCCACCAGTTCCCAGAAAACACTCAGGTCCATGCCCGGCATGGTCCCACGCTCCGAGGACAGCCTTTTCCGCCGGTCGGCCTTGATGTCAAGTGCGCT
This sequence comes from Kitasatospora sp. NPDC092948, assembly GCF_044754805.1. Taxonomy (NCBI): domain Bacteria; kingdom Bacillati; phylum Actinomycetota; class Actinomycetes; order Kitasatosporales; family Streptomycetaceae; genus Kitasatospora; species Kitasatospora sp. NPDC092948. The sequence goes on from NZ_JBIVPU010000001.1 coordinate 1,028,049, forward strand.
TGAACTTGCAGGATGGGTGACGGCGGGGCCGGAACGTCCGGCCGGACGACGGGGTGGAGGCGTGATGCGGGCAGTGTGGCTGCGGGAGTTCGGCGGTCCGGAGGTCCTGGTGCCGGGCGAGGCGCCGGACCCGGTGGCGGGGGAGGGACAGGTCCTGATCGACGTCGCGCACGTCAACCTGACGTTCGTCGAGACCCAGTTCCGGGCCACCGGCCTCGGCCCGTTCACCGGCGCGCTGCCGATGATCCCCGGCAATGGCGTCGGCGGCACCGTCACCGCCGTCGGCCCCGGCGTCGACCCCGAGCTGATCGGACGGCGCGTCATCTCCTCCACCGGCGGCAGCGGCGGTTACGCGGAACGCGCCGTCGTCCCCGCCGCCGGCCTCCACCACGTCCCCGACGGGCTCGCCCTGGACGCGGCGACCGCGCTGCTCGCCGACGGCCGCACCGCCCGCCTGCTGCTGGAGGCCGCCGCACCCGCCCCCGGCACCCGCGTCCTGATCCTGGCGGCGGCCGGCGGAGTCGGCACCCTGCTGGTCCAACTCGCCACCCACGCAGGCCTGCACGTGGTCGCCGCGGCCGGCGGTCCCGCCAAGGTCGCGCTCGCCGCCGAGCTCGGCGCCGCCGAGACCCTCGACTACCGGCAGCCCGACTGGAGCGCCCGCACCGCCCCCGTCGACCTCGTCCTCGACGGCGTCGGCGGCACTCTCGGCCGCACCGCCACCACCCTGCTCCGCCCCGGCGGCCACCTGCTCAGCTACGGCCTGGCGAGCGGCAGTTGGACCGACCTGCCGCAGGACGAGATCGACGCCCGCGGGCTCACCGTCCTCACCCTCCGCCCCACCCCGGACGACGTGCGCACCGCCACCGTCCACGTCCTCGCCGAAGCCGCCGCGAAGCGCCTGCACCCCGTCATCGGCCGCCGCTTCCCGCTCGCGCAGGCCGCCGACGCCCACCGTGCCATCGAATCGCGCGCCACCCTCGGCAAGACCCTGCTGGACGTCCACGACGCGCACTGACGTCCACGACGCGTCTTCACTGACACCCGCGACACGCACTGACGCTCACGACGCGCACGGCCCACAGGACAGGCACTGACGTCCGCACCGGTCAGTCCGAGTTCGCCCACACCAGCACCCCCGGACCGTCCGGGGTGAGCACCGGGACCCAGGCCTCGTCCGCGCAGGGGAGGCGGCTCTCGTCCAGCCGGAGGGCGTGCGGCTGCTCGGTGACGCCGTCGGAGGTCCAGTAGCGGACGTCGGCGACGATCTCGCGCAGCCTGCGCCGCTCGTCGTCCCGCCAGGCGTGCTCCCAGGTGCCGGCGCCGCGGAAGTGCCGCTCGAACAGGTCACGCAGCGCGGCCAGGGCCGCCGGGGCGGACAGCGGCATCAGGTAGCCCTCGACCTGCCCCGATCGGCACGCGGTGCCGCCGTACTGGTGCTGGTGGACGACCCCCGTCGGCGCCTCGACCAGCGCGAACAGCCAGTCGCCGGTGCTCGTGCCGTCGGGGTCGAGGAAGACGAAGCGCCGAAAGCCCATGCCCGCAGTCTTTCGGACCGCCGGCCGCAGGCTCAACGGGATTCCCCGCCGGGCGGGATGCGGCCGGCGGCCCCCGGAAAACGGGTCGTGACCGGCCGGGCGGGCTCGCTAGCATCACGGCATGTCGGATCAGCCGAGGTACACCCCCAAACCCCGCCCCGGCGACCGGGTCGCCGTGCTCTCGCCGTCCTTCGCCGGCCCGGCGCTGTTCCCGCTGCCGCACGAGCTCGGGCTGCGCCGCCTGCGCGAGCAGTTCGGCCTGGAGCCGGTCGAGTACCCGAGCACCCGCAAGCTCGACGCGAGTCCGCAGGAACGGGCCGCCGACCTGCACGCCGCGTTCACCGACCCGGGGGTGACGGCGATCCTGGCCAGCATCGGCGGCGAGGACCAGATCACCGTGATCCCTTATCTGGACGGCGAGTTGATCCGGGCCCACGCCAAGCCGTTCTTCGGGTTCAGCGACAACACCAACCTGCTGGACTTCCTGTGGCGGCACGGCGTGGTCTCGTACCACGGCGGCGCGGTGATGACCGAGTTCGGCCGCCCCGGGGAACTGCACCCGCTCACCGAAGCCTCGCTGCGCGCCGCCCTGTTCGAACGCGGCGAGTTCGAGCTGCGCGAGGCCGAGGACGTCAGCACCGAACTCGGCCGCTGGGAGGACCCGGCCACCTTCGAACGGCTGCCCGCGAGCGAACCCGCCACCGGCGCGTACTGGCACCGCTCCGACCGGGTCGTCGAAGGCGTCAGCTGGGGCGGCAACCTGGAGATCATGCACTGGATGGCCGCCGCCGACCGCCTGCTGCCCGTCGAGGCGTACGCGGGTTGCGTGCTGGTGCTGGAGACCTCCGAGGAGATGCCGTCCGCCGCCGAGGTGTACCGGAGCCTGCGCAACCTCGGCGAACGCGGACTGCTCCGGCAGTTCCCCGCCGTGCTGGTCGGCCGCGCCATGGCCTGGTCGTTCGAGCAGCCCAACGACGCCGAGCAGCGCGCCCACTACCGCGCCGAGCAGCGCGCCGCCGTACTGCGGGCCCTGGACGCCTACGCGCCCGACACCATGGCCGTGTTCGACGTCGACCTCGGCCACACCGAGCCGCAGCAGGTGATTCCGTACGGCGGCCTGATCCGGGTCGACGGCCCGGCCCGCCGCATCACCGTCACCTACTGAACCCACGCCGCATCACCGTCACCTACTGAACCCACGCCGCATCACCGTCACCCACTGAACCCGCCGCACCACCGTCACCTGCTGAACCCGCCGATGGGCTCGTCCGGCCGGGTCGGCCCGGCACCCGTGCCCACCAGCGCGTGCCGTCCCGGGCCGCGCCACCCGGCCTGGCCCGGTCGCCCGCCGACCACGTATCGTGGCCGGGATCGGAACGTGGTGCCCGGGCACCACGGCGAACGGGTACGACGTCGCGCAGGCGGCGGACGGGGGCGGTGACCTGACGGTGGCTGATGTGGCATCGACGACCGGGGACGGGCCGGCGGCGGCCGACCTGGAGGAGACCTTCAAGCTGCCGACCCAGCCTCCGGGCCCCCAACAGGGCGCGGAACCGCGGTCCGCCAACGACCCGTTCGCCACCTCCGTCGGCCTGCGGGTCAACCCGACGCCCCCGGACCTCACCCCCGGCGGCAGCCGGACCGCCCCGCCGCCCACCCCCACCCCGGCCGGCGGCACGCCCGTGCCGCCGCCGCCCGCGATGCCGCCCGCACCGGTGACCACCGGCTGGACCGGCATGATTCCGGTGATCACCGCCGACATGCCGCCGCCGATCGCAGCCGCTCCGGCCCCCGGCGCCGCGTCAACTCCCGTACCTGCCAGTGGAATCGGCAGCGGGCTGCGCGGCCGCATCCTGGTGATCGAGGGCGGCTACGGCGGCGGCCGCCGCTGGGGCCGCGGCGGCACCGCGCACGCCTCCGTGCTGTCCGCCGCGCTGGCCGGCGTCGCCCCGCAGACCATGCTCTCCGCCGACCAGGTGGACGCCGTCCACCTGCCCGGCGCCAACGACCCGCAGACCGTGCTCGCCCACCTGCGCGCCGCCGCCCGCCACCCCGGGCCGCTGCTGATCCACCTCGGCGGCCACCTGGTCACCGACCGGCGCGGAGACCAGATGTACCTGTCGCTGCGCGAGAACAAGGCCTCCGAGAGCCTCCCCTGGTCTGCCATCGCCACCGAACTGCGGCACCGCGGAACCGAGTTCGACACCCTGGTGATCGGCGACCTGAGCGCCGACCCGGTGCTCTGGCCGGCTCTCGTCTCCGCCGCCGGCCAACAGCTGAGCGAAGGCGTGCCGCTGTGGGCCGTCGTCAACCACGACCCCGACCAGCTCGGCACCTTCACCCGCGCGCTGATCGAGACCCTGCACCGCGGCCGCCCCGGCGCCGACCAGCTGCTCACCCCCGAACTGGTGCGCCAGCAGGTCCACTCGGTGCTGCGCTCCGACACCGTGGTGATCGCCGCGCACCCCGCCGACCGCCCGTGGTTCCGCAACACCTCCCGGCAGATCGGCCCCGCCGACACCCGGCCCGTCGCGCCGCCGCCCCTCTCCTCGCCCCCGGCCGCCCCGTCCCCGGCCGCCGCGCGCCCCGCCGAACCGGCCAGGCCCAGGCTCTCGCCCGGCTGGACGCCGCGCGTCCTGGTCTCGCTGCGCAAGGCCGGCGTCCCTGCCACGCCCGCCCGCCGCCGGATGATCGTCTCGCTGGAGCGCGGCGTGCCGATGGTCCCGATGGACATGCCGCTGGTCGACCTCGGCAAGGGCCTCCCGGCGGAGACCGCCGTGCCTGCCGCGCCTGCCACGCCTGCCGCGCCCGCTGCGCCCGTCGTGCCCATCGCGCCGGAGACCGCCGCTGTGTCCGCCATGCCCGGGACCTCCGTGTCCGGGACGGCTGGGTCGGAGCCGGCCGGGTCGGAGCCCGCCGTCCGTCTCGGCAAGGATCTCCCGGCGGAGACCTCCGCGCCCCTGGTGGAACTCGCCAAGTCGGCGCCTGCACCGGCCGGTTCGTACGCCGTGGACTTCGCCAAGTCCGCCGCAGCGCCCGAACCGTCCGGGTTGGTGGAACGCTCCGAACCCGCGGCGGCGGAACCCTGGTTCGACCCGCTGGCCTCGACCGTTCCGCTCACCGACGACAGCCTGGCCACCACCCTGCCGCTGCCCGACCCCGGCTCGACCGGCTCGACCGGCGTGACTGGCCCGACCGTGCAACTCGACAAGACTCAACCGCCGTCCCAGCACGACCCGTTGGCGGCCACCGTGCCACTGGACAAGCCCGGGGCGGACGTTCGGCACGACCCGGCCGCGGCGACGGTGCCGCTGGAGAAGAACGCCCCCGCCGCCCAGCCTGCCGCTGCGCCGTCCGCCGCCGCCCCGTCCGCCGAGGTCCCGTCCGCCAAGGCCGAACAGGCGCCGCCGACCGACTACATGGAGGCCATCGGCGAGATCGTCCGGGCCGCCGAGGCCGGTGACCACGACACCGCCGCGACGCTCGCGCTCGCCCTCGAGAACAAGGCGGTCGCCGCGCACGGCACCCTCGCTCCGGTGGTGCTCCAGGTCCGGCAGGTCCGCGCGCACGTCTCCCGGGTGGCCGGACTGCCCGCGCTGGCCGCCGAGTTGTACCGCCAGGTGGCCAACGCACTGCTTCAGACCGAAGGCACCGAACACCCCGAGACCCAGCGCGCCGCCACCAACGCCGAGGCCTGCTGGCGCGCCGTCAAGGACCCGGCCGAGGCGATCCGCATCGCGCCCGAGATCATAGAGCTCCGCGCCCACCTGCCCGGCCCCGACGGCCGCAAGCTGCGCGCTTCGGAGCGCTACCTCCAGCAGCTCGTCAACGCGAAGGCAGCGGCAGCGGCGATGAATTGACGGACAATCAGCAGTCGTAGGAGCAGGGTGCGTCCGGCGGCGGGGCGCCGACGTCCAGCAGGTGCCGGACGAGGCGCAGGGCCCGGTCGAGGGGGACGGTGTCCTCGTCCGGGTACTCGTCGGCCTGGCCGTTGGCGAGCAGGTAACCGCCGCTCCGGCCGTTCGCGCCCGGGTCGACCGTGTGCCCGCCCGGGCCGTCGGGCCCGTCCAGTAGCATCACCGTCGCCCGCTCGCCGTTGGAGACCACCGCCAGCTGCCGCCCGCGCGAGCTGCGCAGCCAGCTCTCCAGCCGACCCGCGTCGATCCGCTGCCGCAGCCCGGCGACGGCGTCCGGACTACCGATCGCGCCGGGTCCCAGGTCGGTGAACTCCCGGCTCTCGGCTTTCTGTTCGGGCATGCGGGCAGTCCAGCTCCGGGCGCGGCCGCTGCGATCGGGCCACCGCAGCGGCCGGGCTCAGTCGTTGTCGACGGGCAGCAGTCCGCGTTCGGCGAAGACCCGCTTCGCTGCGAGGGTGGCGTTGATCGCCCGGGGGAAGCCGCAGTACGCGGCGGCGTGCAGCAGGGCCTCGACGATCTGGCGAGGCGTCAGGCCGACGTTCAGCGCGGCGTTCACGTGGACCTCGATCTCCGGCTCGCAGTCGCCGAGCGCGGTCAGTATGCCGAGAGTGACGAGCTGCCGGTCGCGGGGCTCCAGCGCCGGGCGGGAGTAGATCTCGCCGAACCCCCAGGCGGCGATCTGGTGCGCCAGTTCGGGGGAGACGTCGGACAGCGCCGCCACCATCCGCTCGCCCGCCTCGCCGTCGATCCGCCCGAGGATCTGCATGCCCCGCTCGAAACGCGCACGGCGGTCGTCGTCCGTGGTCACTCCCGCTCCCTGATGGTTCGACGGCCCGGAGGTCCACCGTAGAGCTTGGACCCGGCCGCACCCGAGGGCCGCGCCGACACGCCCCCCGGCCGGCCCAGCGGAAGCCGGCACCAAGACCCCGAGGCGCGTGGCCCGTGGACCGAGACACGAGACTTGCGGTGCCGAGACCCGCGGAACGGAGCCCCCGGAACGGAGCCCCGTGGCGCGTGGCCCGAGGCTCGCGGCCCGGAAAATAATGGTGCGACGCTCGGCGGAGTCTCGCGCTACACTCGCCGCGACACCGTTGGTACGCGATACGCGGGTTCGCGATTCGTGTGAGCAGAGGGACAGAAACGTGGCGGGTGACGACGACATCTCCGGGTGAGATCCGGATCTGACGGCCACCGGGCCGGCGCACAGGAGCGCCGCGCGGAGTGGTCCGTTTCGTCGTCCCCTTTTTCGCCCGTTTCCCTGGGCAGTGGCCTTTCCCTGCCCTTCAGCACCTTCGAGGTCTCTTCACCATGTCCGACGCTGCCGTCGTCTGCTCCAACCTGTCCTTCTCCTGGCCGGACGACACCCCCGTCTTCCACGACCTGTCCTTCACCGTGCCCACCGGCCGCACCGGCCTGGTCGCCCCGAACGGCTCCGGCAAGTCCACCCTGCTCCGCCTGATCGCCGGTCAACTCAAGCCCACCGAAGGCTCGGTGACGATCTCCGGCACCCTCGGCTACCTGCCGCAGACGCTGCCGCTGACCGCCAACCTCACCGTCGCCGAGGTGCTCGGCATCGCCGAGGTGATCCGCGCCCTGGATGCCGTCGAGTCCGGCGACGTCGCCGAGGAACACTTCGCCACCATCGGCGACGACTGGGACATCGAGGAGCGCACCCGCGCCCAACTCGACCGCCTCGGCCTCGGCCACCTCGCCCTGGACCGCCACCTGAGCACGCTCAGCGGCGGCCAGGTGATCTCCCTCGGCCTCGCCGCCCAACTGCTGCGCCGCCCCGACGTGCTGCTGCTCGACGAACCCACCAACAACCTCGACCTGGCGGCCCGTCACCGGCTGTACGACGTGCTGTCCGAGTTCAACGGATGCCTGCTGTTGGTCAGCCACGACCGCGCGCTGCTCGACCGGATGGAGCGGATCGCTGAACTCGGCAACGGCGAAATGCGCCTGTACGGCGGCGACTTCACCACCTACGAGGAGGCCGTCCGGGCCGAGCGGGAAGTCGCCGAACGCAACGTCCGCAACGCCGAGCAGACCCTGAAGCGCGAGAAGCGCGAGGCCCAGCAGGCCCGTGAGCGTGCCGACCGGCGGGCCAGCAACGCCGCGAAGAACCTGAAGAACGCCGGTCTGCCGAAGATCTTCGCCGGAAACATGAAGCGCGGCGCGCAGGAGGCCGCAGGCCGCTCCGGCCAGGTCCACGCCGCCCGGGTCGACGAGGCCAAGGCCCGCCTCGACGAAGCCGGCCGCGCCGTCCGCGAGGAGCAACGCCTCAGCCTGGAGCTGCCCGACACCCAGGTGCCCGCCGGCCGCAACCTGTTCCACGGCACCGGCCTGGAGGTACGGCTCGGCGGCCGCGACGTGTTCGCCCCCGGCGGCCTCGACCTGGTCGTCCGCGGCCCCGAGCGGATCGCACTGACCGGCCCCAACGGGGCCGGAAAGACCACCCTGATGCGGCTGATCACCGGCGCACTCGCCCCGGACAGCGGCGAACTGCGGCGCGGCGAAGGCCGGATCGCCTACCTGTCGCAGCGCCTCGACCTGCTGGACGAGAGCCGCACAGTGGCGGAGAACTTCGCCGAGTTCGCCCCCGAACGCCCGGAGGCCGAGCGGATGAACCTGCTGGCCCGCTTCCTGTTCCGCGGCCCCCGCGCCCACCTCCCGGTCGGGGTCCTCTCCGGCGGCGAGCGGCTGCGCGCCACCCTCGCCTGCGTCCTGTGCGCCGAGCCCGCCCCGCAGCTGCTGCTGCTCGACGAGCCCACCAACAACCTCGACCTGGTCGGCGTCGGCCAGTTGGAGAGCGCCCTGAACGCCTACCGGGGCGCGTTCCTGGTGGTCAGCCACGACGAGCGCTTCCTCACCGAGATCGGCATCACCCGCCGCCTCCTCCTGGCCGACGGCACCCTCACCGAGACGGCAGCCCCGACCAGCTGACCGCCACCGCCCGCCCGGGGGCCGGCCGCCGAATCTCGCAGCTCAACCTGCCGCGTTCGATGGCGAGTTGATCAGCCCGGACGGGCACCCGGCCGCGGGGAGTCACCGACGGGCGGCCACCCGGGACGATGGCGGGCTGCCCAGTGGGCCGGGGTCCCGGTCCCACGGCAGGTCGCCCGGCGACGACCGCAGGTACATCAACCTGTGCTGCCCGCCGACGGGTTGGCCTTCCTGCCTCGGATCCCGGCGCCTGATCCGTGTCGCCGGAGGCGGGCCGCGCGGCGGAGAGACACGCCGGGTGGTCGGCTTGCGGGGGCTCGTCCTCGGGTTGGTCGGTGCGGACTCTTTGGGAGGTGCGCTGTGCGTCGGCGTGCTTCGCCCGCGTTGGGTGGCCAGCTTGCCGTGGCTCGCCCGGTGGGCTGCTCGGGGTCGGACTGTGTGGGTGCGCTGTGCGTGGCGTGCTGCGCCCGCGTCGGGTGGCTGGCTTGCGGAGGCTCGCCCGGTGGGCTGCTCGGGTCGGACTGTGTGGGGGCGCTGTGTGTCGGGGTGCTTGGCCTGCGCCGGATGGCTGGCCTGCGGGGGCACGTCCTCGGGTTGGTCGGTGCGGACTGTTTGGGGGGTGCGCTGTGCGTCGGCGTGCTTCGCCCGCGTCGGGTGGTCGGCTTGCGGGGGCTCGTCCTCGGGTTGGTCGGTGCTGACGGTGTGGGGGGCGTGCGTCGGCGTGCTTGGCCTGCGTCGGGTGGCTGGCTTGCCGTGGCTCGCCCGGTGGGCTGCTCGGGGCCGAGCGTGCGGGGGCCGCCGCGTCTCGGCGCGCTCCGCCCCCGCTGGGTGGGGTGAGCCCGCTTGCTGCCCAGCCGGTGGCCCTGGCCTGCGGCGGCTTGCCCCGGCGAGTGCTCGCCGCTCAACCGTCCATGCCGCAACCAGCCTTGTTCGCCCGGCGAGTTGATCTGCCCGATCCGAGGCCCGGGCCTCGACTGCCCGACCTCGACTGCCCGACCTCGACCGTATTGGAGTTCCACCATGATTCAACCTGCCCTGATCGCCCACGATTTGGTTCGGATCCTGGGCGGCCGCCGGATCCTCGACGGACTGTCGCTGACCGTCGCGCCCGGGCGGCGTCTCGGGCTGATCGGCGAGAACGGCTGCGGCAAGTCCACGCTGCTGCGGGTGCTGGCCGGCGTGGACGAGCCCGACGGGGGGAGTGTCAGCCGGCCCGACGACCTCGGGTACCTGCACCAGGAAATGCCGTTCGACGATGTCGCCACCGTCGCCGACGTGCTGGACGACGCGCTGCGCGAGGCCCGTGCCGACCTCGCCGAACTCGACCGTCTCGGTGCCGAAGTCGCCGGGCTCGCCGAACTCGCCGAGCTCACCGAACCCCCGGACGGAGACTCGCGCCTGCCCGGCCTGCTGGCCGCGTACGGGGCCCGGCTGGAGCAGGCGCAGGACCGGGAGGCATGGGACGCCGACCGCCGCGCCGACCTGCTGCTCGACGGGCTCGGCCTGGGAGCCGTCGCGCCGCAGCGCACTCTCGGCTCGCTGTCCGGCGGCCAGCGCGGCCGGCTCGCCCTCGCCGCCCTGTTGGTGCGTCGGCCCGCGGCCGTCCTGCTCGACGAGCCGACCAACCACCTCGACGACGGCGCCGCCGCGTTCCTGGAGGAACAACTCCGTGCGCTGCCCGGCACGGTGGTGGTCGCCAGCCACGACCGGGCGTTCCTCGATGCGGTCTGCACCGACCTGATCGACCTCGACCCGGCCGTGGACGGTCCGGTCCGATTCGGCGGCGGCTACCGCGCCTACCTGTCCGTCAAGCGGGCTCGTCGACACCAATGGGAGCGTCAATTCGCCGCCGAACAGATCGAGTTGACGGAGCTGAGGCGCGCGGCGGGGGTGACCGCGCATCGGCTCGCGCCGGACCGCGGGCCCACCGACAACGAGAAGATGGGCTACGGCCACCGGGCCGGTCGGGTGCAGCAGCAGATCTCCCGCCGGGTGCGCGACGCGGCCGGCCGGCTCGCCGACCTGGAGCGCCGCCAGGTGCCACAGCCGCCCGCCCCGCTTCGCTTCGCCCCGGACGTCCTCGCCACCGGACCGGCCGAGAGTGACCCCGACCCACTGGTGACGCTGCACCAGGTCCGGGTGCCGGGCCGACTCATGCTGGACGACCTGGACGTGGCCGCGGACGAGCGCCTGCTGATCACCGGCGCCAACGGCACGGGCAAGTCCACCCTGCTCGCCGTCCTGGCAGGCCGGCTCGAAGCGGCCGGGCACGTCCACCGGCGGCCCGATCTGACGGTGGGGCTGCTCACCCAGGACACCGTGTTCGACCGACCCGACCGCAGCGCCCACGACACCTACGCGCTGACCCTCGGCCCCGAACGGGCCGAGCGCGTCCCGCTGTCCTCGCTGGGCCTCTTGGCCGCCGCCGACCTGGACCGCCCCGTCGGGGATCTCTCGGTCGGTCAGCGCCGCCGCCTCGCCCTCGCCCTGCTGGTGGCCCGCCCGCCGCAGCTGTTGCTGCTCGACGAGCCGACCAACCACCTCTCCCCGCTGCTCTGCGACGAGTTGGAGGAGGCCATGGGCGGCAAGGGCCCGGGCGCGATCGTGGTGGCCGGCCACGACCGCTGGCTGCGCCGACGCTGGCAGGGCCGGGAGATCACCCTGAACCCGTGACCCGCAGGAGGACCCGGCCCGGACCTGTGACGGCCCGGACCCGGCCGGACGCGGCCCGGACCCGCGACGGGTCCGGACCCGGTCCGGACGCGGCCCGGACCCGTCGCGGGCCCGGGCCGGTCGGCGCGCCAAGTCGTCCACCGGTCGGCGCACCGAATCACCTACCGTCCGGCGCGCCGAATCGCCTACCGCCCGGAACGCCAATTCGCCGACCGTCCAGGCGCGCCAAGTCGACTACCGGGCACCGCCGTTGACGTACAGCGTCTGCCCGCTCACGTACGACGCGTCCTCGCTCGCCAGGAACGCGACCACCGAGGCGACCTCCTCCGGCAGGCCCACCCGCCGCAGCGGGGTGCGCTGCGAGACCTCCGCCTGGTGTTCCTCCGGCGTCGCCCCGACCCGCTCGGCCGTCGCCGCCGTCATCGACGTCGCGATGTAGCCCGGCGCGACCGCGTTCACATTGACGTTGAACGGGCCCAGCTCGATCGCCAGCGTCGCCGTCAGACCCTGGATGCCGGCCTTCGCCGCCGCGTAGTTCGCCTGGCCACGGTTGCCCAGCGCCGAACGCGAGCTCAACGACACGATCTTGCCGTACTTCTGCTTCACGAAGTACCGCTGCGCGACGTGCGAACAGTTGTAGGCGCTGGTCAGGTTGACCGACAGCACCATGTCCCAGTCGCTCTTCGGCATCTTGAAGAACAGGTTGTCGCGCGTGATCCCGGCGTTGTTCACCAGGATGTGCACCCCGCCCAACTCCTCGACCACGGCGGCGAACACGGCTTCCACCGCCTCGTAGTCGGCCACGTCGCAGCCGAACCCCCGCGCCGTGCCGCCCGCCGCGACGATCTCCTTGACGGTGCCCTCGGCGCGCTCCGCCGTCAGGTCGACGACGGCCACCGCCGCACCCTCCTCGGCCAGCCGCCGTGCCGTCGCCGCCCCGATGCCCTGCGCGGCGCCGGTCACCACCGCCACCTTGCCGTCGAACCTGCCCACAGCCACACCCTCCTGATGCATCGCCATCACCATCGCCATGTCTTTCGACGTCTTCCGATCTCAGTCCCGCTCGACCAGCACCGCGGAGCCCTGGCCGACACCCACGCACATCGTCGCCAGTCCGCGCCGGGCGCCGGTGCGGCGCATCCGGTGCAGCAGCGTGGTGAGGATCCGGGCGCCCGAGCCGCCCAGCGGGTGGCCCAGGGCGATCGCCCCGCCGGACGGGTTCACCAGCTCCGGGTCGATGCCCAACTCGCCGACGGACGCCAGCGCCTGGGCCGCGAACGCCTCGTTGAACTCGGCGGTCTCCACGTCCTGCAACTTCCAGCCGCCGCGCTCCAGCACCCGCCGGGTCGCCGGGACCGGACCGATGCCCATCACGTCCGGGTGCACACCCATCGAAGCGCCCGCCACGTACCGGCCAAGCGGCTCCAAGTCCAGCTCCGCCAGGGCTCGTTCACTGACGAGCAGCAGCGCCGCCGCGCCGTCGTTCATCGGCGAGGCATTGCCCGCGGTGACGGTGCCGCCCGCCCGGAACACCGGCTTCAGCTTGGCCAGCTTCTCCGCCGTGGTGTCGGGGCGGATCGACTCGTCGTGCTCCACCAGGACCCCGTCCGGGCGCTCCACGGCCAGCAGTTCGGCATCGAAGTGGCCCGACTCCCGGGCCTGCGCGGCCAGTCGGTGGCTGCGCAGGGCGAACGCGTCCTGTGCCTCGCGGGTGATGCGGTAGCGGGCCGCGACCTCCTCGGCGGTCTCGCCCATCGACAGCACGCCGTGCAGGTCGCGCATCCGCGGGTTGGTCAGGCGCCAGCCGAGCCGGGTGTCGAAGGTCTCCAACTTGTGCGGCAGCGCCTCGTCCGGGCGGGGCAGTACGAACGGGGCGCGGCTCATCGACTCGCAGCCGCCCGCCACCACCACGTCCGCCTCGCCGGAGCCGATCGCCCGGGCCGCCGTGGTGACGGCCTCCATCCCGGACGCACACAGCCGGTTGACGGTCGCGCCCGGCACCGAATCGGGCAGCCCGGCCAGCAGCACCGCCATCCGGGCCAGGTTGCGGTTGTCCTCGCCGGCCTGGTTGGCGGCGCCCCAGTACACGTCGTCGATCCGCGCCGGGTCCAGCCCCGGCACCTGGTCGAGCAGCCCGCGCAGTACCGCTGCCGACAGGTCGTCGGGCCGGACGGCGGACAGTGCGCCGCGCAGCCGCCCGATCGGGGTGCGGCGGGCGGCGGCGATGAAGACCGGAAGCACTTCGTCGAGCTCCTGTTCCACGATGGTTCCCGAAGAGCCGTCACCTGGTGGGCGAGCGGCTCCGGAAGGAGGCGTCGACCCCGGTAGGGGCCGGTGGGCGTCGACCCCGGAGAGGGCCGGAAAGCGTTTACCCCGTGGGGGTGGAAAGCGTTTACCCGTTGGAGGTCAGAAGGCGTTGACCCCGGTGAGCGAACGCCCGATGAGCAGCTTGTGGATCTGACTGGTGCCTTCGTAGAGCGTCATCACGCGGGCGTCGCGCAGGTACTTGCCGACCGGGTACTCGTCGATGAAGCCGTATCCGCCGAACACCTGCAGCGCATTGTTCGCGGACCGTACCGCCGCCTCGCTGGCGAACAGCTTCGCCACTGAGGACTCGGTGGCGAACGGCAGCCCGCGGTCGATCAGGTCGGCGACCCGCCAGGTCAGCATCCGGGCCGCGTCGACGTCCACCGCGATGTCGGCGAGCAGCTCCTGCACCAACTGGTGGTGGGCGATGGACTTCCCGAACTGCTCGCGCTCGCCGGCGTACCGCACCGCCGCGTCGAGCGAGGCCTGCGCGATGCCGACGCAGCCCGCCGCCACCGACATCCGGCCCTTGGCGAGCGCCGCCATCGCCACCGTGAAGCCCTTGCCCTCGTCGCCGAGCCGCGCCGAGTCCGGCACCCGGACGGCGTCGAAGTGCAGCTCGGCGGTGGCCTGGCCGCGCAGGCCCAGCTTTCCGTGGATCAGCGTGCGGGTGAACCCGGGCGTGTCGGTGGGCACCAGGAAAGCGCTTACCCCCCGGTGTCCGGGCTCACCCGTACGGGCGAACACCAGCGCCACCTCGGCCCAGGTCCCGTTGGTGATGAACATCTTCGAGCCCGAGATCAGCCAGTCCCCGCCGTCCCGCACCGCCCGAGTCGTCAGATTCGCGGCGTCCGAACCGGTACCGGGCTCGGTCAGCGCGAAACACGCCAGCGCCTCGCCCGAACACAGCCGCGGCAGCCACTGCCGCTTCTGCTCCCGCGTGCCGAACGCGTTGATCGACTTGCCGACCAGGCCCAGCGAGACCGACACCACCCCGCGCACCGAGGAGTCGCCGCGCCCGAGTTCCTCCAGGACCAGGCAGTACGCCAGGTGGTCGCCGCCGCTGCCGCCGTACTCCTCCGGCAGCGTCAGCCCGAGGAAGCCCAGAGCGCCGAGCTTCTTGACGATCCCCAGGTCGATCGACTCCGCCCGGTCCCACTCGGCGGCGAACGGCACGACCTCCCGGTCGGTGAACCCGGCCGCCAACTCCCGTGCGGCGGCCTGCTCCTCGGTCAGCTCCAGGTCCACGCGGCGACCCCTCGACAGTCCCAATAAACTAGCGGTGCAAGTTTTACGGCGACTGTAGCCCGCCCCCGCCCCGCGCGGAAGAGGCCGCCTGACACAATGGGCCGGTTCCGCCGGCCCGCGCCCCGAGGAGGCCAAGATCGCCCGACCGCGCACCCCCCTGCTCAGCCGGGACCGGATCGTCGCCGCCGCACTCGCCCTGGTCGACACCGAGGGACTGCCCGCCCTCTCCACCCGCCGCCTGGCCGCCGAACTCTCGGTCAGCGGGCCTTCCCTCTACAACCACTTCGCCACCAAGGACGAACTCCTGGACGCCGTGGTCGACAGTGTGATGGGCGAGGTCGACCTCACCATGTTCGACGCGCCGGACGACTGGCGCACCGCCCTGCGCGACTGGGCCCGCTCCTACCGCGCCGCCCTCACCGCCCACCCCCACCTCGTCCCCGTCCTCGCCCAGGGCCCCGGCCGCCGCCCCCACGCGCTGCGCCTCGCCGACGCCGTCTTCGGCTGCCTGGTCGACGCCGGCTGGCCCCGCGGCCAGGCCACCCGGATCGGCGCCCTGATGCGCTACTTCATCACCGGCTCCGCCCTCGGCTCGTTCGCCGCCGGCTTCCCCGAGGACGCCACCCTCTACACCGCCGACTACCCCCGACTCGCCGACGCCCACCGCCTCGCCGAACACCGGCGCGCCGTCGACGAGGGCGCCTTCGAAACCGGCCTCGAAGCCCTCCTCGACGGGCTCGAACTCCGCTACCAGCGGCTGGGTTGACGCTCGCAGTCCGCCCCGGGTCCGAGCCTCTCCGGACTCGGCACCCCCACGCGGCGGTGGAGCGCCGTGGCCGCCGTCGCCGCGACCTGTGCCACCGCAGCCTGCGTCGCCGCGACCTGCCGGCCGAGCGCCCGCCGAACCTGCCGCACACGCCGTCCGGCCGCGCGTGAGGGTGCGCCGCACAGGCCGTCCGGAGTCGACAGTCTGACGTTCCGCCAGGCACATGCGCCCGGCCTGTCCGCGTCTGTCCGTTTTACCTACGTTTTGCATTAGCCTCTCCGTTTCCGTACGGTTTCATCCGTTCGGAGCAATTCGGCAGGCGGACGCGCCGTGAACACGGCGCTGCGCCGTCCGGCCGACATGCGGTCACTCGAACGGTCGACCAGGGTTGGCCGGACGTGGGCGGCACCGGGTCCGCCTGCCCTGACGGTCAGGAGGACCAGGCGTATGGGTGGAACGAACAGGCGGGCGGTGATCGGCGAGTTCCTCGGGACGCTGCTGCTGGTTCTGCTGGCGGTGGGCGCCGCGGTGCTCGCGGGGGACGCGATCGGCACGGTCGGCATCGCGCTGGCCTTCGGCTTCGTGCTGCTCGCACTGGCGTACGCGCTCGGCCCGATATCCGGCTGCCACGTGAACCCGGCGGTGACACTCGGCTTCCTGCTGGCCCGCCGGATCGACGGACGCACCGCCGTGTCGTACTGGGTCGCGCAGGTGCTCGGCGGCATCGCCGGTGCGGCGCTCGTCCTGCTGCTGGCCAAGCAGGTGCCCGGGCTGGAGACCCACGGCAAGCTCGGCACCAACGGCTGGGGCGACCGCTCCCAGGTGCACATCAACGCCGGCGGGGCGTTCCTGACCGAGGTCGTCCTCACCTTCCTGCTGGTGTACGTCGTGCTGGCGGTCACCCACCGACTGGCCGCGGTCGGCTTCGACGGGCTGCCGATCGGTATCGCCCTGGCAGTCGTCCACCTGGTCGGCATCCCACTCACCGGCACCTCGGTCAACCCGGCGCGCAGCCTCGGCCCGGCGCTGTTCGCGGGCGGCGACGCACTCTCCCAGCTGTGGCTGTTCCTGCTCGCCCCGCTGGTCGGCGGCGCACTGGCGGCGGGCATCCACCTGGTGACCCACCCGCAGCCGAACCTTCCGGTGGCGGAAGCCGTGCTCACCGACGCGCGGGCGTAGCTCCCGCACGACGGCCGAGCGGCGGCCGGGGCCGTCACCACGGTCCCGGCCGCCGCTGTCAGGTGCTGCGCCGCGCCGGCGCCACCCTCGGAGAATCCCCGGTCGGGCTCGAATCCCGCGTCCGCAAAGACGATGTGATCAGGCGTCACAAACCGTTACCGGAAGGCCGGTTGACGTCCTGCGGGAGGCGGAGCACCGTTCCTTCGTGCGGAACCGCCGCGACCGATGGGGGGAATCGGGATGACGGATCACGGGCCGAGCACCGCGGGAATTCTGGCCTCCTTGGCCTTCGTGGCGCTGGGCATCGTCGCGGGCATCGCCAACGCCCGCCAGGTCGACCGAGTGCGGCGCACCTTCGCCGAAGGCCTGGCCGCCGAGGCGGTCGTGCTGGCGACCTACAAGACCGAGAGCACCAGCGGTGTGGGCGACAACCGCAGCACCACCACCACCCACCACACCATCCTCGCGTTCCGCACCCTGGACGGCCGCGAGTTCCGGCTGGACGAGCGGAACGGCCGCCGCCGCGCCGTCGGCGACCGGATCGAGGTCCGCTATCTGCCGGAGCGTCCGGACAGGGCCGTGGCCGTCGATCGCGGCCCCGGCGAGGACATCGCGGGCTGGGTGCTGTGCATACTGCTGATCGCGGGCGGGCTGGTCGGACTGGCCATCAGCCTCAGCCCCAATTCGATCGATGTGCCGAACCCGCGCACCTGGATCCACTGACCCCGCCCGCTGCCGCCCGCTGCCGCCCGCTTCCGGCCGGTTTCCGGTCGCTGCCGCCCGCTGCCGCCCGCGCCCGGCAGCGGCCGGGCCGGGCCGTCAGGCGGCAGGCACAGAGGCGCCGGCTACGGCTCCAGGCCGGCTCCGTCCGGCCCCAAGTCGCTCACTGCGCAGACGCGTTGCGCAGCGCGTGGCGCAGCGAGGCGACCGGGTCGCCCGCGTGGTACGGGCGCTCGCTCGGCTCGATGCCGTCCAGGAACTCCTGGTACCGCAGCGCGTAGTGCAGGTGCATCAGCGGGGCGGCAGGCTTCAGTGCGCGCAGCGGGTCGCTGCCCGGGACGAGGGCCTGCCAGGCGGCGGCCCAACGCTCGCGGACGGTGGCGGCGCGCTCGGGGGAGAGGAACGGGTCGGGGCGCAGGCCGTCCAGAGCGGGGTGGCTCCAGATCGCGTCGGAGAAGTCCAGGACGACGCCGCGCTCGCCGTCCCAGCGCCAGTTACCCGGGTGGCAGTCGCCGTGCACCAGCGTCAACGGCAGCGCGCAGTCGGCGAGTTCGTCGACCAGGGCGGGCAGCCGGTCGGCGAGTTCGAGGGCCTGCCGGTACTCCTCGTCGTCCAGCTCCGGCCGCAGCCGCTCCAGCAGCGCGGGGAACAGCGCCGCCAGCGCCGCGGGCGAACGGTCCGTCAACCCGTCGGGCCCGTCCGCGGCGACGGCCGCCTGGACGGCCGCCCACCGGTCGACCACGCTCAGCATGCCGTCCTCCGGCAGCCCCCAGCAGTCCACGCCCGGCAGGTCCGCCATCAGCATTCGCCGGCCGTCCGCGGCCAGCACCTGCGGCACCAGCTCCGGATCGACCTTTGCCACCCGGGCGATCACCTCGGCCTCGGCCACCGCGAACGGCGGGGTGCTCTTCAGCCAGGCCGCGTCCGCACCGGTCGGGAACCGGGACAGCGCCGACAGGTTCCAGCTGCGCACCTGCTCCACCGGGCCGGTCCGCGGACGGCCGAGGGACGCCAACTCGGCGTCCGCCCACGCCCATTCCGTGGCCAGGCCGTCCGCGGAAGCCCACGGCAGCCGCAGCGGCTGCTCGTCCAGGGCCACGGCCGGCGCCGCGGCGAGCGGCTGCGACGGGCGCTCCAGCGCCTGCGCCAGGTACACCACATCGCCGCTGCTGCCGGTCTCCCCGCCGGCCACCGACAGCATCCGCAGCAGCGCCACCGGTGCCCCGGCCGCCTCCGACGCCGCCCGCACCACCTCCCCGACCTGCGCCCAGTACGGCGAGGAAGCCGTGAAAGGCCCCACCGCGCCGAGAAGTTCACCCTGCCATGCGATGAGGACGGTCGCCGTCCGCTGTTCAGTGTTCTGCACCCGGGCATTCTCCGGACGCGGCGGCCCGCCCGCCAGCGAATTACCGCCGACGGGCGGGCCCGGGCCGGGCGGTCAGTCCGAGGCGTCCAGCATCGGCCGGGACAGCGACAGGCCGAACCGGCCCTCCTCGTCCGTCCACCAGTTGCTCAACCGCAGCCCGGCGGCGAACAGTTCACGCTCCACCCGCTCCCGGCGGAACTTCGCCGACACCTCCGTGTACAGCTCCTCGCCCTCCTCGAAGTGCACCGCGAGACCCAGCTCCGTGACCTTCACGCTCTGCGCCCGCAGCGAGCGCAGCCGCATCTCGATCCACTCCTGCTCCGGGTCCCAGAGCGCGACGTGCGCGAACAGCTCGGGGTCGAAGTCCGCGTCCAGCTCCCGGTTCAGCACGGCCAGCAGGTTCCGGTTGAACGCCGCCGTCACCCCCGCCGCGTCGTCGTACGCGGCGACCAGCACCGCCGGGTCCTTCACCAGGTCGGTGCCCAGCAACAGGGCGTCGCCCGGCAGCAGTTGGGCCCGCAGGCCGGACAGGAAAACCGCCCGCTCGGCCGGCACCAGGTTGCCCAGCGTGCCGCCGAGGAACACCACCAGCCGCGGACCGCCGCCCTCCTCCGGCAGGCCGAGGCCGGTGGTGAAGTCCGAGAGCACCGCGGAGACCTCCAGCCCCGGGTAGTCGGCCATCAGCGCCTTCCCCGCCGCCTCCAGCGCGCTCTCACTGACGTCGACCGGCACATACCGCTCCAGGGTGCCCTGCTCGCGCAGCGCGTCCAGCAGCAGCCGGGTCTTCTCCGAGGAGCCGGAGCCGAGTTCGACCAGGGTGCGGGCACCGGTCGCGGCCGCGATCTCCCCGGCCCGCGCGGTCAGGATCTCCCGCTCCGCCCGGGTCGGGTAGTACTCCGGCAGCCGGGTGATCTCCTCGAACAGCTCGGAGCCCCGGGCGTCGTAGAACCACTTCGGCGGCAGCCGTTTCGGCTCGCCGGTCAGGCCCGCGCGGGCGTCCGCGCGCAGCGCGCGGTGCAGGTGGTCGGCGGGCAGCAGGCGAGTCAGCCGGTATCCGGTCACAGTGGTGCGTCCTCTCGGGTGTGCGGCCCGATCGGGGCCAGCGGGGTCAGCGCGCTGCCGGCCGCATCGGCCACCAGCAGGGAACGATCGGGGACTTCGGACCAGCCCGGCCCGTCGTCGAACGGCTCGGAGGCCACCAGCAGCGAACCGTCCGCGTCGCGGCGCTGGAACAGCGTGTCGCCCCAGGCGGTGGCGGCCAGCTGCCGGCCGTCGGTGGCCAGCAGGTTGATCCGGGCGTCGGCCAACTCGGACGCCGCCAGGCACACTTCGGCGAGCGCCTTGCCCAACTCGACGCCCGAGCGCAGCCGGTTCAGCACCACCGCCCACAGCAGCGCCGAATCGGTGCGTGCCTCCAGCTCCAACAGCTCACCGGTCGGCAGCAGTTCGGCCAGCGGCGCGAACGCGCCCGGCCAGCCCGGCAGCGCCCCGTTGTGGCTGAACAGCCAGCGTCCGGCGGCGAACGGCGCCGCCGCCTGCGGGCCCGGCGCGCAGCCCGGGGTGGCCGACCGGACCGCGCCGAGGATGGCGTGCGAGCGCACCACCCGGGCCAGGTCCGCCAGGTCGCCGTCCGCCCAGATCGGCCCCTCCCGCCGGTAGCGGGCCGGCCGCTCGTCGCCCTCGGCGTACCAGCCCACGCCGTAGCCGTCCACGTTGACGGTGCCGTGGCGCTGCAGGCGCGGCGCCCAGGACTGCCGCAGCGGCCCGAACGGCGGATCCAGCAGCACCGAGCGGATCGCCACTGGCCTTCCCAGATAGGCGAAGTGACGACACATCAGGCCTCACCCGCGCCCTCGGCGTCCCGGGCGGTGCGGAACCCGGAGAAGATCTGCCGACGGATCGGGTAGTCCCAGTTGCGGAAGGTGCCCCGGCAGGCGACCGGCGCGACCGCGAACGAACCGCCGCGCAGCACCTTGTACTCCGGCCCGAAGAACACCTCCGAGTACTCCCGGTACGGCCACGCCCGGAACCCCGGGTAGGCGGTGAAGTCGCTGGCCGTCCACTCCCACACATCACCGATCAACTGCCGTGCCCCGTACGGCGACTCGCCCTGCGGGTAGGCGCCGACCGGGGCCGGGCGCAGGTGGCGCTGGCCCAGGTTGGCGTGCTCCGGGCCGGGCGGCTCGTCGCCCCACGGGAAGCGCCGGGAGCGGCCGGTCGCCGGGTCGTGCCGGGCCGCCTTCTCCCACTCCGCCTCGGTCGGCAGCCGCCGCCCGGCCCACCGCGCGTACGCGTCCGCCTCGTACCAACTGACGTGCAGCACCGGCTCGTTCGGCGGTACCGGCTCGACGTGCCCGAACCGGCGGCGCAGCCACTGCCCGCCCTCGGAGGTCCAGAACAGCGGTGCCGTCAGGTCGGCGGCCGTCCGGTGCTCCCAGCCGGCCGGCGTCCACCAGCGCGGCTCCCGGTAGCCGCCGTCGGCGATGAACGCCTGGTAGGCGGCGTTCGAGACCGGCGCGGTGTCCAGCCAGAACGCCGGCACGTGCACCTGGTGGGCCGGGCGCTCGTTGTCCAGCGACCACGGCTCGGTGTCGGTGCCCATGGTGAACGGCCCGGCGGGGACCAGCACTTCGGGACGCAGCGCGGCGCCGTCGGCGGCCGGCGGGGGAGGGGCGTCCAGCACCGCCGGGCCCTGGCGCAGCTGGTGGGTGATCAGCATCGTCTCGTCGTGCTGCTGCTCGTGCTGCGCGATCATCCCGAACGCGAACCCGGCGTCCAGCAGCGGCGCGCCCTCCAGCGGGGACGCCGCCAGCAGGTCCAGCACCCGGCCGCGCACCTCGTACGCGTAGGCGCGGGCCTCGTCCGGCGGCAGCAGCGGCAGGCGGGGGCGCTCGGAGCGCGGGTGCTCGAACGCGTCGTACAGCGGGTCGATCTCCGGGTGCATCGGGTCACGGCCGCCGACGTTGCGCAGCAGCCACAGCTCCTCCTGGTTGCCGATGTGCGCCAGGTCCCACACCAGCGGGGACATCAACGGCGAGTGCTGGGCGATCAGTTCGGCATCGTCCACGGCCCCCGTGAGCAGTCCGGTGCGCTCCCGGGCGGCCAGCAACTCGGTGGCGATCAGCTCGCGCAGCACGGCGGGGTCGGTACGGTCGGCGTTCAGCACGAGGAGTCCTCCTGCAGCACGGGCGCGGCGCCGGTGCGCAGCGCGGCCAACTGGTCGTCGGCGGGGCAGCGGCCCCTGGCCGGGTAGCGTTCGGCGAACTCCAGCAACGCCGGCCGCAGTTGGCCGTCGCGGCGGGCGAGCGCCCGCTCGGCGGCGGAGAAGCAGGTCAGTGCGGCCCGGCGCAGCTCCGCGTCGGCCATGCCGAGCGCGGCGGCGCGCCGCCACAGGCCCGAGCGGGGCGCGCGCGAACCGGCGTGGCCGAGACGCTCCAGCGCGGCCCGGGCCTCGTCGGCGGCCACCAGGTCGTCCATCAGTGCGGAGACCAGCGCCAGCGGCACCCGCCAGCCCTCGCCGGGCTGGGCGTCGATCATCCGCAGCTCCAGGTGGCCGCGCGGACGCACCGGCGGGAACAGCGTGGTGCGGTGGTAGTCCAGGTCGGCCAGTGCCACGCCGCGCTCGCCGCCGCCGCGCAGCCAGCTGCGGAAGGTCAGCCCGGCCGGGGCGTCCCACGGCAGGCCGTCGGTGCGTTGCACGCACAGCACGGTCGCGTCGAGCACGTACCGGGTCCACGCCTCGCGCGGATCGGTCAGCAGCGGCGGGGCGAGGGTGCGCGAGGGGTCCATCCGCGACCAGACCAGCTGACGGGTCGACTTCCAGCCCGTCGGACGGCCGTCCAGCAGCGGGGAGTTGGCGAACGCGCCGACCAGCACCGGCCCGAGTCGGTGGGCCAGCTGCCAGCGCTCCAGTAAGGTCCGTTCGGTTCCCGCGTCCACGCAGACCTGCACCGAGGCGGTGCCCGTCATCATGATCCGGCCCCATGGGCCGCCGCGGCCGAAGTAACGTTCCATCGCCCGGTAGCGCGGGTGGGTGGCCTGCATTCGGCGCTCGCGATCCAGCGGATCGGTGCCGGTGCCCGTCAACCGCAGGCCCTCGGCGGCCAGCGCCGCCCGCAGCACCGCCTGGTCGGCGCTCAGACCCGCCGCGCAGGCGGCCGGGTCGGGGGCGGGCGGGGAGCTCAGCTCGACCTGCCCGCCAGGTTCGTACGTCAGCCGCGAGCCCGCCGGGAACACCGGGCCGTCGGCCGACTCGGGCAGCACCGCCAACGCGGCCGCCACCCGGGCGGGATCCACCGGGGTGGTCGGACATCGGCCGTCATGGACGAACCATTCCGCCTCCACCCCGACCAGCGCGGGAGGACCGATCTTGAAACAGATGGCGCCCAGGTGTCGTTCGGCCGACGCCTCGGTCAACTCCATCGGTGGTGTAACGCTCTGTGTCGAACCGGCCGGTCGATCGGCCTGTGGTGGGCGTACAGATGTCACCGGACTCACCATCCCTCGGTACGTGACTAGGGCCCGGTTGTTCCTGCTCAGTCTGCCCCGGAGCAAACATTGACGCTGCCCGGTCCACAGTTGTGCAGGTCAAGTGGGTGAGAGCGGTTCGGGGACGATCCGGCGGCAGGGCGAAATCCGGCCGCAGGCGGCCGGAACCGGCCGTGCCGAAGCCGAAACCGATCGCCAGTTCGACTTGACACTGAGTGATCAACTCTCCTTGGCTGTCCGGTGCCGAACCGCCCGGCCGAGCGGGAGCGACACCCCGCCCGCCGGGCCGGGCCCGGCGGCGCCGCCGGCCGGCGGGAGCCGAGACCTTGGGCGTGCGGTCGTCCCGGGCGTCGTGGCGCACCCGGGAACAGGGCCGCAGGCGCGCAGCGCCGTCGTCGGCCCCCTGCTGCGGGCGGGCCGGGCTCAGGCGCTGAGGCGGCGCTCCAGCGGGGTGCGGAAACGCGGGGTGACGCGGGCGTCGGCGAGGACGGTGCGGAGGGCGGCGGCTTCGGCGGTGACCGCCTCGCGGGCCTCGTGGCCGGGGTCCGCGAGGAGGTCGAAGACGACCTCGCCGTCCGCACGTTGGGCCCAGCCGCCGATGATGCGGCCGTGCCACCACACGGTCGGGCCGAGGTTTCCGGAGCGGTCGATCAGGTGCGGGCGGTGCTCGGGGGAGAGGTACCAGTCGCGGTGTTTCATGCTCATCGCGGTCGGGTCCAGAGCCGGAAGCAGCGCTGCCCACGGGGCCGGCTCCGCGACCGGTTCGACATCGTCGGGGAGGACGAACCCGACTGCACCGTCGGTGAGTTCGACCTCCACGGCGCCGCAGCCGGCCAGCGCCGCGCGCACCTCGCGGACGCCCCAGCCGGTCCACCACGTCAGGTCGTCCTCGGTCGCCGGTCCGTAGCAGGAAAGCCAGCGCCGAGCCAACTCCCGCTGTGCGGAGGCTCGTTCGGCGGCGGAGGGGGTCTCGGGGGCCGCCGGACCGAGTGCCCAGCGGTGCTGGCTGCTGGTCCAACTGCCCACCGGGCGACGGCGGACGATGCCGCCCTCCATCCCGAGCAGTCGCAGCAGGCGCATCCCGACCGGCTGCTCGGCCTGGTAGGAGGTGCCCACCCCGTAGTCGATCGTCTCCCGCAACTGCGGCACGGCGGCGCTGAGTTGGGCTCCGGTCAGTTCGGCGGACGGGTCGGCGAGGGCCGCCCGGACGGCGGACTCCACCTGCGCGGTCCAGGCGGCGTCGCGGCCGGACGCGGCGAAGTCCTTGAGCAGGCGGGCGCGTTCGCGGGCCACCACCTTGGCGGTGGTGGAGGTGTACAGGGTCGGTACGAGCGCCACCGGGACCGCGAACAGCGTGCTGCGCATGGCGTGTTGACGTACCACGGTGCGGTCCTGGTAGAGCGCGCGTTCGGTGTCGGCGATGCCGGGTGCGGCGAGTCGGGCCGAGACGGCGAGGAAGACCGTGGCGGGATCGCTGGCGTGCACGGCGACCAGGTCGTCCACCACCTGCTCGGCCCGCTCCGCCCGGGCCGGCGGGGCGAGGCGGTGCCGCCGGGCCAGCCGGGCGCGGCGCTGGTCGTCGTCGAACTGCGGTCGGGTGGGCACGCGTTCCTCCTCGGGCTCCGGCGGCTCCAGGCCGCCCCAGCCTGCCACGCCGCACCACCAGCAACCCGCGGAACCCGCGGAACCCGTGGAGCCGGCACCACCCGCAACCCGCGGAACGCGGCCTCCGCGTCCCGAAATAGGCCCGCAGTGGACCCGCAATAGGCCCGCAGCGCCGACGCCGGAGACCTTCGCAGCCCGCGCCGCGCAACCCCCGTGGCCGGCCACCCCCGCACCACCGGAAACACGCGCCCCCATCCGCTCGGCGCCCCCGTCGCGTGAAAGTTTCACCCGGGTGACCGGCCCGCTCCCGGGGTATGGCTGGAAGGGTGTCGCGGCGGCCTGTACGGCGGTGAACTGGGCGGCCGGGCGCGGACGTTCCACTCCCGTGACGGGAGCGCTCCCACGGTTTCTGTGCAAGTCCTTGACGACACTTGGAGGCCATGGCTTCATATCGGTTGTTCCCAGGCCGAGCCCAAGCCTCCCCGGGTCCAACCTTGGGAGCGCTCCCATTCATTGGGGGTGTTCCCGCAGAGTCCGTCCCCCACCCGAAAGGACTCCCGTCACTGTGTCGGCCAACCTGACGCGCCGTCTTCGGACGGCGGCAGCGGCAGCGGTGCTCAGCGCCGCGACCGTGCTGCCGATTGCCGCGGCGACCCCCGCCGCCCATGCCGCGACGACTGCCCGCGTGGACAACCCGTTCGTCGGCGCCGGTGTCTACGTGAACCCCGAGTGGTCCGCCCACGCCGCCGCCGAAACCGGCGGTTCGGCGGTCTCCAAGCAGCCCACCGCCGTCTGGATGGACCGCATCGCGGCCATCGCCGGCGGCAACGGAGTGATGGGCCTGCGCGACCACCTGAACTCCGCGGTGCAGCAGGCCGCGGGCAAGCCGTTCGTGTTCCAGGTCGTGATCTACGACCTGCCGGGCCGCGACTGCGCCGCCCTGGCCTCGAACGGCGAGCTCGGCCCCACCGACCTGCCGCGCTACAAGAGCGAGTTCATCGACCCGATCGCCGCGATCCTGGCCGACCCGGCCTACGCGAACCTGCGGATCGTCACCACCGTCGAGATCGACTCGCTGCCGAACCTGGTGACCAACGCGGGCGGTACCGCCACCGCCACCCCCGCCTGCGACACCATGAAGTCGAACGGCAACTACGTGAACGGCGTGGGCTACGCGCTGGCCAAGCTCGGCGCGATCCCGAACGTCTACAACTACGTGGACGCCGGCCACCACGGCTGGCTGGGCTGGGACTCCAACCTCCAGCCGGCCATCGACGTCATCAAGCAGGCCGCCACCGCGTCCGGCTCGACCGTCAACAACGTCCAGGGCTTCATCACCAACACCGCCAACTACTCGGCGCTGCACGAGCCGAACTTCACCATCGGCGACTCGGTGAACGGCACCTCGGTGCGCCAGTCGAAGTGGGTGGACTGGAACAACTACGTCGACGAGGCGACCTACGCCAAGGCGTTCAAGACCAAGGCCGTCGCGTCCGGCTTCAACGCCAACATCGGCATGCTGATCGACACCTCGCGCAACGGCTGGGGCGGCGCCAACCGGCCGGCCGGACCGGGCCCGAAGACCTCGGTGGACGCCTACATCGACGGCGGCCGGATCGACCGCCGCTTCCAGGCCGGCAACTGGTGCAACCAGTCCGGTGCGGGCCTCGGCGAACGTCCCAAGGCCGCGCCCGAGGACGGCATCGCCGCGTACGTGTGGGTGAAGCCCCCGGGCGAGTCGGACGGCGCGAGCTCGGCCATCTCGAACGACGAGGGCAAGGGCTTCGACCGGATGTGCGACCCGACGTACACCGGCAACCCGCGCAACAACAACAACATGTCGGGCGCGCTGCCCAACGCCCCGCTGGCCGGCCACTGGTTCTCCGCCCAGTTCCAGGAGCTGCTGAAGAACGCCTACCCGGCGCTCGGCTCGTCCGGCGGCAGTGACACCACCCCGCCGAGCACCCCCACCGGCCTCGCCGGGACGGCCACCGCCAGCAGCGTCGCGCTGACCTGGACCGCCTCCACCGACAACGTCGGCGTCACCGGCTACGACGTGTACCGCGGCGGCGCCCTGGTCGGCTCCACCGCCACCACCTCGTACACCGACACCGGCCTCGCCGCCTCGACCGCGTACTCGTACACCGTCAAGGCGCGCGACGCGGCGGGCAACGTCTCCCCGGCCTCCGCGGCGCTGGTGGTCACCACCCAGGCGTCCGGCGGCGGCGGCACCGGCTCCGGCTGCACCGCCGCCTACAAGGTCAGCAACGACTGGGGCGCCGGCTTCAACGCCGACGTCACCGTCACCGCCGGCAGCTCGGCGATCTCGACCTGGAAGGTCACCTGGAACTTCGGGGGCAACCAGCAGATCACCAACCTGTGGAACGGCCAGCTCGCCCAGTCCGGCCAGGCCGTGACCGTCACCAACCTGGCCTACAACGGAACGGTCGCCGCCGGCGCCAGCACCAGCTTCGGCTTCGGCGCCAACTACTCCGGCACCAACGCCCTGCCCACCCTGACCTGCACCGCCACCAGCTGACGGCGCACTCCGCAACCCGGCCGCCGTCCGCCCGCGCACCCCGCGGGCGGACGGCGGCCGCCTTGCTGCGCCCGGAGGCCGACGAAGCCGCGCGGCCGGCGGCGACCGATACGGCCGGTCGGACGAGGGAGCTTGCCGAGCGGATCGGAAGTGTAGGAAGATCTTTATGTCCTGTTGCCATTTTTCGATCGATTGCCCGCCGGAAGGGGTGCCGTCATGGCGCGTCCGAACTGGGTGCCCGCAGGGACCGACCTCGACAAGCCGAACGCCGCGCGGGTGTACGACTACTACCTCGGGGGTTCGCACAACTTCGAGGTCGACCGGCAGATGGCTCGCAAGGCGATGGAGCTCTGGCCCGACCTGCCGAAGATCATGCGGGCCAACCGCGCGTTCCTGCGCCGCGCCACCCAGTACGTGGCCGCCGACGGCATCAGCCGCTTCCTCGACATCGGCTCCGGCATCCCCACCTTCGGAGCCGTCCACGAAGTCGCCCGCGAGTACCAGCCCGACGCCCGCGTGGTCTACATCGACATGGACCCGGTCGCCGTCGCCCACAGCCGGCTGATCCTCGCCGACGACGAACTGTGCCAGGTCGTCGACGCCGACCTGCGCAACATCGACGACCTGCTCTCCCGCCCCGAGGTCGAGGAGCTGCTCGCCCCCGGCGAGCCCGTCGCCGTCATCCTCAACGCCGTGATGCACTTCGTCACCGACGACGACCAGCCCGAGAAGATCCTCGCCAAGCTCCGCGAAGCCCTGCCCAGCGGCAGCGCCCTGGTCCTCTCGCACGCCTCCCTCGAAGGCCGCCCCGACCAGGCCGGCTCCCACCAGGACCTCTACCGGGCCACCCCCACCCCGCTCACCATGCGCAGCCGGGAACGGATCACCTCCTTCTTCGAAGGCTTCGACCTCGTCGAACCCGGCGTGGTCTACCTGCCCGAGTGGCGCCCCGACGACGCCGACGCGGTCGACCCGCACCCCGAGCGGATGACCGGGATGGCCGGCGTCGGACGCCTGTCATGAACGAGGCGGCCGCCCCGGACAACGGGTTCCGCACCGCCTGGGCGGCCATGCTGCGCACCGGACACGGCGCGGCGGTGCGCCCCGGCGTCCTCAACCCGTTGATCGCGCGGACCGCCGAACTGCTCCACCGCGCCGCCACGGAGCACCCGTTCCGCCCGCAGCTCGCCGGGCAGGTCGGCGCCCTGCTGATCGACAACCACTTCACCGACCCCCAACTGCTGTCGGACGCCGTCCAGTTGATCCAGAGCCGACCCGTCCCCGACGGGCGCGGCCCGGCACTGTCCGGCGCGTTCGCGGCCGGCTGGGCGGCGGCGCTGCGCGAACGCACCCTGCGCGAGCAGGAGGCGATCCGGCTGGCCGCCGACGCCGCCCGCCAGGAGATCGAGCGGGCGCTGCGGGTCTCCGAGGCCCGCTTCCGCGCCCTGTTCGAATCCGCCGCGATCGGCATCGGCCTCGGCGACACCGACGGCAACATCCTGGCCGTCAACCGGGCCCTCGGCGAGATCTTCGGCGGCGGCCCCGAGGACATGCAGGGCGTCCGGGTCAACGACCTGATGCACCCCGAGGACACCCCCGGCGTGTGGGAGGCCTACGAGGAGCTGATCAGCGGCAAACGCGAGTACTTCCAGTTCGACAAGCCGTACTACCGGCGCGACGGCGAAGTGGTCTGGACCCACCTGACGGTCTCGCTGATCCGCGACGACGACGGCTCGCCGCTGTACCAGGTGGCGATGCTGGAGGACGTCACCGACCGCTACCGGCTCCAGGAACGGCTGCGCCACCAGGCCACCCACGACCCGCTGACCGGCCTGCCCAACCGGGCCGCGTTCTTCGAACGGCTGGAGCGGCTGTTCGAGTCGCCGGAGCCCGACGCCCGGTTCGGCCTGTGCTACGTCGACCTGGACGGCTTCAAGGTCGTCAACGACAGCCTCGGCCACGACATGGGCGACCAGCTGCTGACCGTGGTCGCCGGCCGGCTGAAGTCCGCGCTCAGCCCGCTCGGGCACATGGTGGCCCGGCTCGGCGGCGACGAGTTCGTGGTGCTGCTGGAGAACTGCCGCGGCGAACAGGAGGCCGTCGCCGCCGCCAAGACCGTGCTCGCCGCGCTCACCAAGCCCGTGGTGATCGGCGACCACCGGCTCGCCGTCGGCGCCAGCGTCGGCGTGCTCGAACGCCGGATCTCCAGCACCACGCCCGGCGCGGCCGTCCGCGCCGCCGACCTGACGCTGTACCGTGCCAAGGAGGCCGGGCGCGGCCGGTGGACGCTGTTCGACCCGAAGGAGAACGCGCGCGCCGTCAGCCGCTACGCGGTGTCGGTGCGGATGCCCGCCGCGCTGGACCGCGGCGAGTTCTTCATCGACTACCAGCCGATGATCGACCTCGCCACCGGCGTGATGACCGGCGTCGAGGCGCTGGTGCGCTGGCGCGACCCGCAGCTGGGCGTGCTCAGCCCCCAGGAGTTCGTCGGCGTCGCCGAGGAGACCGGGCTGATCATGCCGCTCGGCCGCTGGGTGCTGGAACAGGCCTGCGGGCAGGCCGCCGAGTGGGTTGCCCGGTTCGGCGACCGCGCGCCCAAGCTTAGCGTCAACCTGGCGGTCCGGCAGGCCCGCAACGCCGGACTGGTCGGCGACATCGACCGGATCCTGCGCACCACCGGGCTCGACCCGTCCATGCTGCAGCTGGAGATCACCGAATCGACGGTGGTCGGCCCCGAGGACGAGGCCCTCAAGGCGCTGCACGCCCTGGTCGACATGGGCGTCTCGCTGGCCGTCGACGACTTCGGCACCGGCTGGTCGAACCTGGCCTACCTGCGCGACCTGCCGGTGTCCAACCTGAAGATCGCCGGTTCCTTCGTCGGCGACCTGCACGACCCCGCCAAGGACACCCACCTGGGCTGGCGGATCGTCAGCGGCCTGGTCTCGCTCGCCCACACCCTCGGCCTGTCCGTCACCGCCGAGGGCGTGGAGAGCCGCGCCGACGCCGAACGCCTGCGGCTGATGGGCTGCGACCTCGCCCAGGGCTGGCACTTCGGACGGCCGGTGCGGCCCGCCGAGATCGCCCGCCGGATCGCCGAGGGCGACCCGGAACGCGCCGCCGAGCTCCTCCCCGAGACCGGCCCCGGCGGCATCGACCGCCGCCGCCCGGCAGGCCGACTCCCGGCTCCCGGGCCCGAACTCGCCGGCGAGCCGGACCTCGCCCCGCGGGCCGACGGCGAGCTCTGACGCCCGGCTCCCCCTCCCGCCACGGTCCGAGCCCCTCGCCGGGTGCTTCCGTTCGGCCCACCCGTCCCCGGCTACCCGCCGGTACCCCGGCAAGCTGAGGGGCGTCGGGGGCGGAACCGGAGAGCAGGAAGAGGCGGGACGAGATGGTGAAGGCATTCGGGTTCGTCGCGTACGGCGGGCCGGATCAGCAGCAGTTCCTGGACCGCCCGCTGCCCGAGCCCGGCCCGGGCGGGGTGCGGATCGAGGTCAGGGCGGCCGGCGTCAACCCGGCGGACTGGAAGAAGCGCGAAGGCTGGTTCGGGACGGCCACGGAACCGCCGCTGGTGATGGGCAGCGAAGCCGCGGGCGTGGTGACGGCCGTGGGGGAGGAGGCCGACGGCTTCGCGGTCGGCGACGAGGTGTTCGGCATCGCGCCCGCCGGGGCGTTCGCCGAACAGGTGCTGCTGTCGGCCCGCGCCACCGCCCGCAAACCCGCCGCCGTCGGCTTCGACCAGGCCGCCGCGCTGCCCGTCGCCGCCGCCACCGCCTACGACGCGCTCCAGCAACTCCAACTGCGCGCCGGCGAAACGCTGTTGATCGTCGGCATCGCCGGCGGCGTCGGCAGCGCCGCCACCCAGATCGCCCGGGCCCGCGGCATCACCGTCCTCGGCACCGCCGGGGCCGCCAGCGCCGACCACGTCCGCGCCCTCGGCGGCACACCCGTCCGCTACGGGGACGGCGTCGCCGAGCGGGTGCGCCAGGCCGCCCCCGACGGCGTGGACGCGATCCTCGACCTGGTCGGCGGCACCGCCGTCCGCGACGTCGCCGGGGTGCTGCGCCGGCCCGGGCGGCTGGTGTCCACCGCGGACCGCGCCACCGTCGAGGACCTCGGCGGCGCGTACGTGAAGCGCGACGGCACCGCGACCGTGCTCACCGCCCTCGCCGACCTGGTCGCCGCCGGGAAGCTCGACGCGCAGATCACCGCCCGGTACCCGCTGGAGCGTGCCGCCGAGGCGATCGCCGAGGTCGAGTCCGGACACGCCCGCGGCAAGCTGATCCTGGAGATGAACCGCCCGTGAAGATCACCGACTCCAGGCCCGGAGCGCCGTGCTGGGTCGAACTGTCCAGCAAGGACCCGCTCGCGGCCAGGACCTTCTACCACGAGCTGTTCGGCTGGCGCGCCGAAGTCGTCCCCGACGAGAAGGCGATGGGCTACACCCGGCTCTACCTCGGCGACCAACTCGTCGCCGGGCTCGTCGGGTTGATGCAGCCCGACCAGCCCACCGCATGGAACATCAGCTTCCACAGCCCCGACGTCGACGCCACCGCCGCCGCCGTCACCGAGGCCGGCGGCGCCCTGGTCGTCGGGCCGATGGACGCCCTCGGCTGGGGGCGGTTCGCCGTCGCCCGCGACCCCGGCGGCGCGATCTTCTCCGCCTGGCAGCCCGGCACCCTGCGCGGCTGCGACGTGATCAACGAACCCGGCGCGCTCGGCTGGGTGGAACTCGCCACCCGCGACCCGAACGGCGCCGTCGCGTTCTACCGCCGGGTGTTCGGATGGACCGTCACCACCGGCGAGATGTACACCCAATTCGGCCTGGACGGACGGGACTTCGGCGGCATGATGGACATGGCCGACCAGTTCCCCGCGGAAGTCCCGCCATACTGGATGCCCTACTTCGCGGTCGCCGACGTCGACCTGAGCGCCGAACGCGCCGCCCTGCTCGGCGCCACCGTCACACTGCCGCCCACCGACGTCCCCGACGGCCCGCGCCTCGCCGTGCTGCGCGACGCGCAGGGTGCGGCGTTCGGCATCCACGTCGCTTACGCGGAGAACTAGGCCGGAGAGCAGGGGAGTTCGGGCCGGCACGGACGGAACGGAGTCCGGGCCCGCACGGGCGGCGGGGCGGCTTCGGACCTGTGCGGCAGGGCGGCTTCGGACCTGCGTGGCAGCGCGGTTTCGGACCTGCCTGGCGGGACGGTTCGGCCCCGCGCGGACGGCGGGACGGTTCGGCCCCGCGCGGACGGCAGGGCGGTTCAGACCCGCGCGGACGGCAGGCCGGGCGACGGCTCGGACGGCGTGCCCGGGCGGTGGTGGCGGCGACGGAGCCGGGGCAGCAGTGCCGTCGCCCCGGCCGCCGCCGTCACCGCCAGCGCCGACAGCGGCACCCAGTCGCCCAGCCGGACGTACCACGTCCGAGCCGCCGGGTCGGCCGGCGACAGCCGGACCGTCACCGCGCCGGACTCGCCCGTGGTCAGGTGCACCAGCCGGCGGCCCTGCGCGTCGTACGCCACCGACTCGCCCGTCAGCGCGGCCTGCACCACCGGGCGACCGGTCTCCGCCGCGCGGATCGCGCCCAGCGAGGCGTGCTGCGCCGGCGCCCAGGTGGACTGGAACGTCGAGGTCGCCGACTGGTAGACGATCAGCTCGGCGCCCTGCCGGGACGCGGTGCGCGACATGTCGGGGAACGCCGACTCGAAGCAGATCAGCGCGCCGACCGGCAGCGGGCGGCCGCTCTGGCCCACCACCGGCAGCAGGTGCACCGAACGGCCCGGAGCCCGGTTCTCGCCCGCCGCCGCGCTGACCCCCGCGATCCAGCCGAGCAGCGGACGCAGCGGAATGTACTCGCCGAACGGCACCAGCCGGATCTTGCGGTAACGCGCCACGATGCCCGAGGAGTCCACCAGCACCGCGTCCTTGGAGATCCGGCCGTCCGCCTTCCGGGCGTCCTCGCCGACCAGCAGCGGCGCGCCCGTCGACTGCGACAGGGCGGCCAGCCGGTCCAGGGTGGCGGTGTCCCGGTCGAGGTCGGCCGTGGTCGAGCTCTCGCCCCATACCACCAGGTCCACCGGGCTGCCCGAGAGCCGGCGGGTGATCCGGATGTTCGCCTCCAACCGGGCCCGCTCGTCCGGGGTCTGGCCCGCCTGCACCAGCGCCACCGACGCCGAACCGCGGGTGGCCGGTGCCCGCTGCGCGGCGAACGCCAGCGGACCCGACACCACCGCGACCAGCGCGGTCGCCGCCGCCGCGAGCCGCAGCCACCGGTCGCGGGCCAGCACCAGCACCGTCAATGCAGTGTTGACCGCCACCAGGGCCCAGCTCACCAGCCACACCCCGCCGATCGACGCCAGGCCGAGCACCGCCGGATGCTCCCACTGGGAGGCGCCCAACAGTGCCCACGGCCCGCCCAGCGCATGCCAGGACCGGGCGAACTCGGCGCTCACCCACACCGCCGGGACGACCACCGTCGCCGCCGCCGACCGGCGGAGCGTCAACTCGCCGTGCAGCAGCCACCACACGGCCAGACCCACCGGCGCCTGCAACACCCCGAACACCACCGCCAGCAGCGGCAGCGCCGGACCGATCGACGGGATCAGCCAGTACATCGCCGTCAGGATGAACCCCGCGCCGAACCACCAGCCGCGCACCGCCGCCTCGCGCGCCGAGCCCGCCGCCCGCATCAGCAGCAGCCCCGGCACCAGCGCCGCCCAGGCGAGGACGGCCAGACCGGCGCCGGGGAACGTCAGGACGGGCAACGCGCCCGCGACCAGCGCGCCGTAGCGCGCCGGGCGGGTCAGGGCGGTTCGCAGGTTCATGCGGAAATTGTCCGCCCGGGCGGGCCGGAAGACACCCCTTCACGATCACTCGCACGTCAAGTGTCGTCCGGCGTTCACCCGGGCTCCGGCGTTCACCCGGGCTCCGGCGTTCACCCGGGCTCCGGCGTCACTCGCCCTCAGTCGTCACTCGCCTCCGGGCGTCACTCGTCCTCCAGGTCTCCCTCGGTCTCCAGGAACACCTGCCGCAGCTCCGCCAGCAGCGCCGGGTCCGGCTCCGCCCACAGGCCGCGCTCGGCGGCCTCCAGCAGACGCTCCGAAATGCCGTGCAGCGCCCACGGGTTGGCCTCGGCGAAGAACTCGCGGTTGACCGGGTCGAGGACGTACTCCTCGGTGAGCTTCTGGTACATCCAGTCCGCGACCACGCCGGTGGTGGCGTCGTAGCCGAACAGGTAGTCCACCGTCGCGGCCATCTCGAACGCGCCCTTGTAGCCGTGCCGGCGCATCGCCTCCAGCCAGCGCGGGTTCACCACCCGGGCCCGGAACACCCGCGCCGCCTCCTCGGTGAGCGTGCGGGTGCGCACCGTCTCCGGGCGGGTCGAGTCGCCGATGTACGCCGCCGGGCTGCTGCCCGTCAGCGCACGCACCGTCGCCACCATGCCGCCGTGGTACTGGAAGTAGTCGTCGGAGTCGGCGATGTCGTGCTCGCGCGTGTCGGTGTTCTTCGCCGCCACCGTGATCCGGCGGTAAGCGGTTTCCATCTCCTCCCGGGCCGGCCGCCCGTCCAGGTCCCGGCCGTACGCGTAGCCGCCCCACACCGTGTACACCTCGGCCAGGTCCGCGTCGGTGCGCCAGTCCCGGCTGTCGATCAGCTGAAGCAGACCCGCGCCGTACGTCCCCGGGCGGGAGCCGAACACCCGGACGGTGGCCCGGCGTTCGTCACCGTGCTCGGCCAGGTCCGCCTGGACGTGCGCCCGGACGAAGTTCTGCTCCGCGGGCTCCTCCTGCCGGGCCGCCAGCCGCACCGCGTCGTCCAGCAGCGCCACCACGTGTGGGAACGCGTCCCGGAAGAAGCCGGAGATGCGCAGCGTCACATCGATCCGCGGCCGGCCCAGCTCGGCGAGCGGGATCGCCTCCAGACCCGTCACCCGGCGCGAGGCGTCGTCCCACACCGGACGGACGCCCAGCAGGGCGAGCGCCTCCGCGATGTCGTCGCCCGCGGTGCGCATCGCCGAGGTGCCCCACAGCGACAGGCCCACCGACGGCGGGAACTGCCCGTCGTTGTCGGCCCGATACCGCTCGATCAGGGAAGCGGAAAGCGCTTGCCCGGTCTCCCAGGCGAGCCGGGACGGCACCGCCTTCGGGTCCACCGAGTAGAAGTTCCGGCCGGTCGGCAGCACGTTGACCAGCCCGCGCAGCGGCGAACCCGACGGCCCGGCCGGCACGAACCCGCCCTGCAGGGCGTGCAGCACCGCGTCCAACTCGTCCGTGGTGGACGCCAGTCGCGGCACCACCTGGGCAGCCGCGAAGGACAGTACCTCGGCCACGGCCGCAGGCAGACCCGCAGCGACCTTCGCGACCGCCGCCGGGTCCCAGCCCTCGGCCTCCATCGCCTCCACCAGCGCCCGCGCCTGTGCCTCGGCCGCGTCCGTCGCCCCCAGCGTCAGCGCCGCCTCGTCCAGGCCGAGGGCCTCCCGCAGACCCGGCAGGGCGCTGACGCCGCCCCAGATCTGCCGCGCCCGCAGGATCGCCAGCACGATGTTGACCCGGTCCACGCCGACCGGGGCCTGACCGAGCACATGCAGGCCGTCACGGATCTGCGCGTCCTTGATCTCGCACAGCCAGCCGTCGACGTGCAGCAGGAAGTCGTCGAAGCCGTCGTCCTCCGGCCGCTCGTCCAGCCCCAGGTCGTGGTCCAGCTTGGCGGCCTGGATCAGCGTCCAGATCTGCGCCCGGATCGCCGGCAGCTTCGCCGGGTCCATCGCCGCGATGTTCGAGTGTTCGTCCAGCAGCTGCTCCAGCCGGGCGATGTCGCCGTACGAATCCGCGCGCGCCATCGGCGGCACCAGGTGGTCGACCAGCGTGGCGTGTGCCCGGCGCTTGGCCTGGGTGCCCTCGCCCGGATCGTTCACCAGGAACGGGTACACCAGCGGCAGATCGCCCAGCACCGCGTCCGGGCCGCACTCCGCCGACAGGGCAGCCGTCTTGCCCGGCAGCCACTCCAGGTTGCCGTGCTTGCCCAGGTGCACCACCGCGTGCGCACCGAACCCGCCGTCCGCCTCGGCCGCCGCGATCCACCGGTACGCCGCCAGGTAGTGGTGGCTCGGCGGCAGGTCCGGGTCGTGGTAGATCGCCACCGGGTTCTCGCCGAACCCGCGCGGCGGCTGAATGAGGACCAGCAGATTGCCCGAGCGCAGACCCGCCAGCACGAGGTCGCCGTCCGGGTTCTGCGAACGGTCCACGTACAGCTCGCCCGGCGCCGGACCCCAGTGCTCCTCGACCTGCTCGCGCAGCGCCGCCGGCAGCGTCGCGTACCAGCGGCGGTAGTCGGCGGCCGGGATGCGCACCGGGTTGCGGGCCAGCTGATCCTCCGTCAGCCACGCCTGGTCGTAGCCGCCGGCCTCGATCAGCGCGTGGATCAGCGCATCGCCCTCGTGCTGGTGGTCGGTCGCGGTGTGCAGACCCGGCAGGCTGTCACCCAGGTCCATGCCCTCCGCGCGCAGCCGCTCCAGCAGCCGGATCGCCGACGCCGGAGTGTCCAGACCGACCGCGTTGCCGACCCGGGCATGCTTGGTCGGATAAGCCGACAGAACCAGGGCGAGACGACGCTCGGACGCCGGCGTGTGCCGCAGCCGGGCGTGCCGCACCGCGATGCCCGCCACCCGCGACGCACGCTCCGGGTCCGCCGCGTACACCGTAAGCCCGTCCTGGTCGACCTCCTTGAAGGAGAACGGAACGGTGATCAACCGGCCGTCGAACTCCGGGACGGCGATCTGCGTCGCGGTGTCCAGCGGCGACAGCCCGTCGTCGCTGCCCTCCCACTGCGCCCGCGACCAGGTCAGGCACAGCGCCTGCATGATCGGCCGGTCCAACGCCGCCAACGCCCCGGCGTCCCACGCCTCTTCGTCACCACCGGCCTGCGCATCGGCCGGCCGGGTGCCGCCCGCCGCCAGCACCGTCGTCACGATCACATCGGCCGCGCCCAGCTCCGCCAGCAACTCCGGCTCCGCACCGCGCAGCGACGCGCAGAAATACGCGCGGGCCTGCGCACCCTGCTCCTCGATCGCTCGGCAGAGCGTCTCCACGAACGCCGTGTTGCCGCTCATGTGGTGCGCCCGGTAGTACAGCACCGCGACCCGAGGGCCTTCGTGCGACGCGGGCGTGGCGGGCTCCGCCGAGGCGGACGCGGGATGCTCCGGCGAGGAGGCGCGCTCCGCCGAGGTGCGGGCGGTGCGCTCCAGCGGACCCCAGGACGGGGCCGACGCCGGCGGCGCGAAACCGTGACCGGTCAGCAGCACCGTGTCCGACAGGAACGCGCCCAGCTCCGCCAGGTTCGCCGGACCGCCGTGCGCCAGGTACGCGTGCGCCTCCGCCGCGATGCCCGCCGGCACCGTCGACAACTCCATCAGCTGCGCGTCCGGCGCCTGCTCACCCGTCAGCACCACCACCGGACGCGGCCCCGCGAGCAGCGCGTCCAGCCCCTCCTGCCACGCCCGGCGCCCGCCCAACAGGCGCACCACGACCAGCTCGACACCGTCCAGCAGTTCCGGCAGATCGGCAGGGTCCAGCCGGGCCGGATTGCCCCACCGGAACCGCACCGGACCGCTCGACGCCCGGGCACTCAACAGGTCCGTGTCGGACGTGGACAGCAGCAGGATCATGCGAAAGCCCTCCCGGGCGTCTCGAACAGCGCGGACAACCCGGTCGTGGGAACACAGATGCGGTCGAGGACGCGGAGAGGCCCGACGGGGACAGAGCCCACGGGCACCCGCCAGGATGCGGGCATGCGGCAGCGCATGGCACAGGCCTTCCTCGGGGTCCTCGCCCCGGGCAGTGGAGGACGGCCGGAGTTCCTGGCTCCCACGGCTCACTGAGCCGCGGTCACAGTGGCGGGACCGCACCGGATTCTCACCGGACTTCCTCCGCTGTGCCGTCGCTGGCAGCGGACACCCCGAGAGGTGCCCGCCAGCATCGTACGGGTTGATGGCGCGTCGGGGGAGTGTGACGTGCGCCGCGCACCCGAAACGCCCGCCGCCGTCGCCCGAACCCCGCCCTGAGCTGGGCGTTCGTCCGGCCCACACCCCCGGGCGGCGACGGCCGGGACATCGGCACGACCCGCGGCCATGGGTATGCTCGCCGCCATGCCACCCACACCCGACGCCTTCGCGGCACCCATCGTCGGGCCCGACCGAGGCCGCGCCGACGCCTGCCCCGGCGCGCTCCGCCTGCACCCCGCCGAGGACGGCCACCTCGCCCGACTCCGGCTACCGGGCGGCTACTTGACGTACCGTCAGATGCTTGCGGTGGCCGACGCGGCCGACACGCTCGGCGACGGCGACATCGAGATCACCTCCCGCGGCAACCTCCAGCTGCGCGGCCTGCCCGAGCACTGCGCCGACGACCTCGCCGAACGGCTGCGCACCGTCGGCCTGCTGCCCTCCGACACCCACGAACGCGTCCGCAACATCGTCGCCTCACCGCTGGCCGGCCTCGACGGAAACGGCTGCCCCGACGTCGACCTGCCGCACTGGGTACGAGAGTTGGACGCCTCCCTGTGCGCCGCGCCATGGGCCGCCCGACTCTCCGGCAAATTCCTGTTCGCCCTCGACGACGGCCGCGGCGACACCGCCGCCCTCGACGCCGATGTGACCTTGATCGCAGTCGGCGACGGCCGCGCCCTGCTGCGCCTCGGCCGCGCCCACCGCGCCACCACCGTCGACCACCCCGTGTCCGCCGCGCTGTACGCCGCCCGGCACTTCCTCGACCTGGCCGACGGACGCGCCTGGCACCTGCGCGAAGTCCAGGCCGAACTGCCCGACGGTGACGTTCCGCTGCCGCGATTCGCCGGCGAACGGCCCGCGCTGGGCATGGTCGCGAGCGCTGTTCCGGCCGGGAGCGCCGTTTCTGGGGGGAGCGCCGTTTCCGGGGGGAGTGTCGGCCTCGGGGGGAGCGCTGTCTCGGTCGGGCTGAGGTTCGGGCGGGCGAGCAGTTCGCAGTGGCGGCTGCTGGCCGAGGTGCTCGGGCCGGACGGCGGCGAGAGCGTACGGCTGACGCCGTGGCGCGGCGTCGTCGTGCCCTCGGCCGGGGCTGGATTTGCGGCCGACGCGCTGCCGCGGCTCGCCGAGGCCGGCTTCCGGGTCGAGTCCGGCGGCCCCTGGGAGGGGGTCAGCGCCTGCACCGGCCTGCCCGGCTGCGGGAAAGCGCTTGCCGACGTCCGCGCGCAGGCCACCCGCACCATCGCCACCGTCCCCGCCGAAGGCCTGCCCGTGCACTGGTCCGGCTGCGAACGCCGCTGCGGACACCCCGCCGGACGCTGGGTCGACGTGCTGGCCACCGCCACCGGACACCGCATCGCCGTGGACGGCCGGGTCCGAGAGATCGGCACGGTTCGGGAGACCGGCTCGGACGGCCCGACCGCGAGCGCCGCGACCGCGAGCGACGTGACAACGAGTGACACGACTCCGAGCGCCACGGCCGCCAGCGCCGCGACAGCGAATGCCGCGACAGCGAACGCTGCGACGACGAGCGACGTGACAGCGAACGACGCGACGACGAACGACGCGACGACGAACGACGTGACAACGAACAACCTCGCCGAGGCAGTCGCCGAGGCGCGCAATGCCGAATGGCGGAGGACCGCATGATCGACTACGAGAAGGACGGCGCGGCCATCTACCGCCAGTCCTTCGCCACCATCCGCGCCGAGGCCGACCTCGCCGCGCTGCCCGCCGACGTGGCCCAGGTCGCGGTGCGGATGATCCACGCCTGCGGCATGACCGACCTGGTCGAGGACCTGCTCTGGTCGCCGAACGTGGTCGCCGACGCCCGCCGCGCGCTGCGCGCCGGTGCGCCGATCCTCTGCGACGTCAACATGGTCGCCAGCGGCGTCACCCGAAAGCGGCTGCCCGCCGACAACGAGGTGATCTGCACCCTCACCGACCCGTCGGTGCCCGAACTCGCCCGCACCATGGGCACCACCCGCAGCGCCGCCGCCATGGAACTCTGGCTGCCCCGCCTGGAGGGCGCCGTGGTCGCCGTCGGCAACGCCCCCACCTCGCTGTTCCGCCTGCTGGAGCTGATCGAGGCCGGCGCACCCCGACCCGCCGCCGTGATCGGCGTCCCCGTCGGCTTCATCGGCGCCGCCGAGTCCAAGCAGGCCCTGGCCGAACACCCGGCCGCACTGGAACACCTGGTGGTCCGGGGCCGCCGGGGCGGCAGCGCGATAGCCGCTGCCGCGATCAACGCGATTGCGAGTGAACAGGAATGACGAATCGTCAGGAGCCCGGCCGAGAAGGCCGGGAAAGTCCGGAGACCGGACGGCTGTACGGCGTCGGCGTCGGACCGGGTGACCCGTCGCTGATCACCGTGCGCGCCGCCGAACTCATCGGACAGGCCGACGTCATCGCCTACCACTGCGCCCGGCACGGCCGTTCGCACGCCCGGGCCATCGCGGAACGCTATCTGACGGGCCATCAGCTGGAAGAGCGGCTGATGTACCCCGTCACCGTGGAGACGACCGAGCACCCCGGCGGCTACCGGGGCGCGCTGGACGACTTCTACCAGGAGGCGTCCGAGCGGCTCGCCGCTCACCTCGACGCCGGGCGTACCGTCGTCGTCCTGGCCGAGGGCGACCCGCTGTTCTACGGCTCGTACCAGCACATGCACAAGCGCCTCGCGCACCGCTACCCCACCGAGGTGGTGCCCGGCGTCACCTCGATCAGCGCCGCCGCCGCCCGCCTGGGCACCCCGCTGGTGGAGGCCGAGGAAGTGCTGACGGTCATTCCGGGCACCCTGCCCGAGGAGGAGTTGGCGGCGCGCCTCGCCGCCACCGATTCCGCCGTCGTGATGAAGCTCGGCCGCACCTTCCCCGCGGTGCGCCGTGCGCTGGAACGGGTCGGCCGTCTGGCGGAGGCCCGCTACGTCGAGCGCGCCACCATGGACGGCGAACGCACCGGCCTGCTCGCCGAGATCGACGCCGACAGCGTGCCGTACTTCTCGGTTGCCGTGCTGCCCAGCCGGGTTGCCGCGCTGGACTCCGACGGCCGGCCGTTCGAAGCGCTGGCGGCTCCCGAACTCCCGGACGGTGAACTCCCGGACGGCGAGATCCCGGACGGTGAACTTCCGGGCGGCGAAAGGCCGGTGGGCGAGGTGGTGGTGGTCGGGACCGGGCCGGCCGGGCCGCTGTGGTTGACTCCGGAGGCACGCGGGGCGCTCGCGGGCGCGACCGACCTGGTCGGCTACACCACGTACCTGGACCGGGTGCCGGTCCGCGCCGGGCAGGTGCGGCACGGCTCCGACAACAAGGTGGAGGGCGTACGCGCCGAATTCGCCCTGGAGTTGGCGCGTCGCGGTCGCCGCGTCGCGGTCGTCTCGTCGGGCGACCCGGGCGTGTTCGCGATGGCCACCGCCGTGCTGGAAGCCGCCTGCGAGGACCCGTACCGGGACGTCCCCGTGCGGGTGCTGCCCGGGATGACCGCCGCGCACGCCGCCGCGTCCCGGGCCGGCGCACCGCTCGGTCACGACTACGCGGTGATCTCGCTCTCCGACCGGCTCAAGCCGTGGGAGGTGATCGCCCGCCGGCTGCGCGCCGCCGCCGAAGCCGACCTGGTCCTCGCGCTGTACAACCCCGGCTCCAAGTCACGTACCACGCAGGTGGGTTCGGCGCGTGACCTGCTGCTCGAGTACCGCGACCCGGCGACCCCGGTGGTGCTGGCCCGGGATGTCGGCGGCCCGACCGAGCGGGTCCGGACCGTCGCGCTGGCCGAACTCGACCCCGCCGACGTCGACATGCGCACCCTGCTGCTGATCGGCTCCACCCAGACCCAGTGGGTCCGGCGCGGCGGCGACGGCGCCAACGGCACCGACGTGGTGTGGACGCCGCGCCGCTATCCGGAGAGCTGACGATTCGTCAATTCCTCGTCTGCCTCAGCCAGTCGACTGCCCCGGCGACGTCCGGGGCGGTCGGCACGCCCTGCGGGGCGGCCGGGCGCTGCACGACCACCACGGGCAGGCCGAGTTCGCGGGCGGCGGTCAGCTTGGGGGCGGTGGCGGCGCTGCCACTGTCCTTGGTGACCAGCACGTCGATGCGGTGCGTCCGCAGCAGGTCGCGTTCGCCGTCCAGGGTGAACGGCCCGCGCTCCAGCAGGACTTCGACCGACGCCGGCATCGGGGGAGCCGGCGGTTCCACCGAACGGGCCAGGAACCAGAGGGTGTCGAGGTGGGCGAAGGCGGCGATGCCCTGGCGTCCGGTGGTCAGGAACACCCGGGCGCCGAGTGCGGGCAGCGCGTCCGCCGCGGCGGCCAGGTTCGGCACCGAGTGCCAGCGGTCGCCGTCCTGCGGCAGCCAACTGGGGCGGCGCAGCGCCAGCAGGGGCGTCCCGGTCTCGGCGGCGGCCAGGGCCGCGTTGCGGCTCATGGTCTCGGCGAACGGGTGCGTGGCGTCGATCAGTGCGTCGACCCGGTGGCCGCGCAGCCAGGCAGCGAGCCCGGCGGGGCCGCCGAAGCCGCCGATCCGCACCTCCCCGGCGGGCAGCCGCGGCTGGGCCACCCGCCCGGCCAGCGAACTGGTCACCCGCAGGGCCGGGTCGGCGGCCAGCACGTCCGCCAGCCGGCGGGCCTCGCTGGTGCCGCCGAGGATCAGGACGTGCATGGCGGACTCCCGGGGGCCGGCGCGGTTCGGACGCACCAGCCTAACCGGGGCCGCCGGCCG
Organism: Kitasatospora sp. NPDC092948; assembly: GCF_044754805.1. NCBI lineage: Bacteria > Bacillati > Actinomycetota > Actinomycetes > Kitasatosporales > Streptomycetaceae > Kitasatospora > Kitasatospora sp. NPDC092948. Next base: position 1,071,046 of record NZ_JBIVPU010000001.1, read on the forward strand.
TTCGGGAAGGGCCCGTTCGGGAAGGGCTCGTTCGGGAAGGGCGGTTCGGGGAGGGCCCGTGCGGGGAGGGGTGGTTCGGTCGGTGGGTCAGTGCATGGTGCCGGCGTAGCGGCGGACGAACCGGGTGCCGGTGGCGGCGGTCACCGTCACGTCGTAACGCCCGCTGTCGAGCGGCCAGTCGACGGAGGTCTGCTTGTTCGCGGCGACCCATACGGTCTGCGGCTGCCCGGCGAAGTCGTTCGGGGAGACGGTGAAGGAGACGTCCGTGCCGCCGTCGTTGTGCAGGTGCAGCACCAGCTTGGTGCGGCCGACGGCGGCCTCGACCAGGGGGACGGGCACGTCGTCCTGGTCGGCGCGGGTGACGGTGCCGGCGAAGCGGCGGACGAATCCGTCGGGGCCGTGCACGGTGAAGTCGTAGCGGCCGTCGGTGGCGGTGGCGTCCCAGGTGTACACCTTGCTCGCGGCGGGGGCCACGGTGAACGGCGTGCCGGTGAACGGCAGGGCGATGTTCGGGTAGACGGTGTACGGGAACGCCGCGGTGCCGGTGTTGGTCATGGTGCAGCGGACCAGGCCGGTGGCCCGGTCGACGGCGACCTCCGCGCCCGGGCCGTACGGCAGTTTGCGGTGCGGCCGCTCGCCGTGCTCCTGCGCGGGCATCGACTGGGCGCCGACGGCGGGGAGTTTGACCGGCGGCAGGCCGGCGTGGGCGTCGGCGACGGCCATCAGGGCGGCGGTGTCGGGAAGTCGAGGGATGGTCAGGTCGGGGCGGGTGAAGTCGAAGCAGCTGGTGAGGTCGCCGCAGACGGCGCGTCGCCACGCCGAGATGTTGGGCTCCCGTACGCCGGTGACCACCTCGAGGAACTGGAGCACCGAAGTGTGGTCGAAGACCTGGGAGTTGACCCAGCCGCCGCGCGACCACGGGGAGATCACCCACAGCGGCACCCGGTTCCCGAGGCCGATGGCGCGGCCCTGGGTGAACTCCTCCGGGGTGCCGGGCTCGGGGGTGGGCGGCACCATGTGGTCGAAGTAGCCGTCGTTCTCGTCGTACATCACCAGGAACACGGTGTGCTGCCACACCTGCGGATTGGCCATCAGCGACTGGAGGGCCTGGTCCACCCAGTGCGCGCCGTACGCGGGCCCGGCGTCCGGGTGCTCGGAGAACAGGTACGGGGCGACCAGCCAGGAGACGGTGGGGAGGGTGCCGGCCCGGCAGTCGGCGTCGAACGCGGCCGGGTCGAACTTCGTCATCGCGTTGATGTAACGCGGGTCGGTGCGCGGGAAGTTGTGGAACTGGCGGAAGTAGGACAGCGCGTTGTCGTCGTAGTCGCCGGTCCGGTCGTCCTTGCTCGGGTTGTGGTACACCCGCCAGCTCACGCCGGCGGTCTCCAGCCGCTCCGCGTAGGTGGTCCAGTCCGCCACCGGGTTGTCGGTGACGGGCGTGTTGTCGATCCACGGGCCGGTGGTGCCGTCGCGGCCCGGGCCGCTGGTGCCCGTCCACAGGTACAGGCGGTTCGGGTCGGTGGGCCCCGCCAGCGAGCAGAAGTAGGCGTCGCAGAGCGTGAACTCGTCGGCGAGCGCGAACTGGTAGGGAATGTCCTCGCGGGTGAAGTGGCCCATGGCGCGTTCGCCCTTGGCGGCGATCCACTTGTTCATCGCGCCGTTGTTGATCGCCTGGTGCCCGGTCGCCCAGTCGTGCGGCAGGCCGCCCGCGTTCTGCGCGTTGTACTTGGTGGTGTCCATCCGGTACGGCAGCATCACGCCGCCGTCGCTGCGGCCCGCGTCGGGCTGACGGAACACGTTCCCGCCGTCCGGGAATTGCAGCGCCTGCTTGTCGTCGAAGCCGCGCACGCCGTTCAGGGTGCCGAAGTAGTGGTCGAAGGAACGGTTCTCCTGCATCAGGATCACCACGTGCCGGACATCCGCGACGGTGCCCGTGGTCCCGGCGGGACGGCCCGCGGCGGCGGACTCGGGACCGGCCGCGAGGCCGGCGACGGTGGCCGCGCCCGCGGCGGCGGTGGCGGAGAGGAACGTGCGTCGGTTCAGCTGGGGAGTCATCGGCCGGTCTCTCGGGAGATGTCGAAAAGGCTTGGGAGGAAAGGAAAGTGATGAAACGTCAGAGAGTGAAAGTGGCGACGGCGGCAGCGGTGTCCGACGGCCATCCGTTGGCGGACGCGTCCGGCTCCGGGCGCGGCCAGCCGGTGGCCAGGGTGTGCGCCTCGACGAGGGTGAGCTTCCCGGCGAAGTGGATCTGGTCGATGCGGTCCTGCGGCTCGGGGCGGTCGCCGCGCCGCTTCCGCGTCACCGACCAGGTCGTGCCGGGCGACGCGGCCGGGTCGGGGTGGGCCAGCCGGTACGCGTCGAACAGTCCGGCGTTCTGCAACGCCACCGTGACCGGCCAGGCCAGCGCCGAGATCCCGCCGTGCGCCGCGGCCGTCGCCGGCGTCCAGTCCAGGTGCGAGGGCGAGGACAGCCCGGCCGCCAGCACCACCGCCCGGCCCGCGCCCGCCTCGGCGGCCAGCAGCGCGGCCAGCGCCCGGGCCTGCCGGCCGCGCACCGAGGCGCTTTCGCCCGCCAGCACCTCGGCGGCGCTGCGGCCGTCCTGGACGGCGTACGGCCCGTAGCCGTTCTCGTCCAGCTGCGCTGCCCAGAACCGGACGGTGCGGCCGCCAGGCAGTTGAACGGTGGCGCCTGCGGCGGGCAACTCGGCGGTGGTGGGCGTGAGTTCGGTCAGCGGGTGGCGGCTGAGGATGCCCACGCCGACGTCGCTCTGGTAGGCGTGCCAGCCGAGCGCGTCGGCCAGCGCCCGCGCACCCGCGGGGCCGGTCTCCTGGAGGGCGACCACGTCCAGGCCCTGCGCGAGGACCACCCGCAGCTGCTTCTCCAACGCGTCCTCGGTGTTCGCGCCGGCCTTCCACAGGTTCAGCGTCGCGACCTTCAACCGGGGCTTGCGCGAGTCGACCGGCACCTGCACGGTCAGCGTGTCGGTGACGCCGGACGGGTCCTTCACCGCCACCGTCAGCACCGCCGGGCGCGGCAGCGTCCCGTTCGGCGCGGTGCCGGTCACCGTGCCGCCCGCGCCGACGGACAGCCAGGCGTCACCGCCGACCTTGCGGAAGGCCGGCGCGCCCGTGCCGTGCATCCACAGGCCGGCCAGCTCGATCCGCGCCTCGCCCTTCGGCGCGACCACGGTCGCCGTCAGCGCGTCCACCGCGCAGTGCGGCCGGGGCGGCAGCGGCCGCGGCCGGAACTCGAACGGCGCGCTCTGCGCCAGGACGCCGTAGCCGTCCTTCGCCAACAGGTAGGCGGTGTACGGGCCGCCGGTCAGCGCCGAGGTGTCCAGCTGGACGTCGCCGGACGCGGCGGCCGTGTACTTCCACAGCAGCGACCCGCCGTTGCCCGGCCTGCGGTCGCCGTCGTAGATGCCGACCCAGTTCTTGGCGTCGGGAACGTCGGTGACCCAGTGGAAGGTGAGCCGGTCACCCTCGACGGGGCCGGCCGTCGAGGTGAGCACGAGGGAGGAGCCGGTCGCCACGAGATGGTCCTGTCCGCCGCAGGGCACGCCCACGGCTGATGGTTGAGTTGGCTGGACAACTCACCCCATTCAGGCGGTGGGCGGCGGACTGCGGATGAACGCGGCATGACGGCCCGTCGGGCGTCCCCGGAACATGCGGTCGCAGGCCCGCCGTCACGCCGAGGGGCCCCCGACCGGCAGGTCGGGGGCCCCTCGGAAGGTCCGGCGGCAGAAGGTCAGCCGGTGACGACGGCCTGCGCGTCGATCTCCACCAGCATGGGCTCCTGCGGGAGTTCGACGAAGATGGTGGTGCGGCACGGCTTCACGCCGCCCGGCTTGACGTTCTCGTCGATGAACTCGGCGTAGACCTCGTTCATCAGCGGGAAGTCGGCGCGCTTGGTGAGGTAGACGCGGAACATCACGACGTCCTCGATGGTCGCGCCGCCGGCCTCGACGATGGCCTTGACGTTCTCCAGGGTGCGGCGGGTCTGCGCCTTCACGTCGCCGTGGTACAGGTACTCGCCGGTGGCCGGGTCCTGCGGGCCCTGGCCGGAGACCTGCAGGATCGGGCCCTTGCGGACGCCCTGCGAGAACATCCACGCCGGGGCGGGCGCGCCGTCGGTGCGGATCTCGGTCTTGTCGCTCATATGCGGTGCTCCAAAGGTGAATTGACGATACGTCAGAAGGTCAGAAGGAAGGTCCGCGGGACGGGAGGCCCGCGTCGGCGGAGATCGCCCGGGTGCAGGCGAGCAGCTGGGGAAGCAGGTCGAGGACCTGCTCGTAGGGGAGGACGACGTCCGGGACGGAGATGGACGCGGCGGCGACCACCCGGCCGGAGGCGTCCCGGATCGGCGCGGCCACGCAGTTGATGAACGCCTCGTGCTCGGCGTGGTCCTGCGCCCAGCCCTGCGCGGCGACCTGCTCCAACTCGGCGAGCAGCGCGGGCCGGCTGGTGATGGTGTTGGGCGTGTGGACGGTGAACTCGACGGTGTCCACCACCCGGCGGCGCTCGGTCGGCGACAGGTCGGCCAGCAGGACCTTCGCCACCGCCGTGTTGTGCAGCGCGGCGCGCAGCCCGATCCGCGAGTACATCCGCACCGGGTGCCGCGAGTCGTACTTGTCGATGTAGACCACCTCGCCGCCCTCGTACGCGGCCAGGTGCACGGTCTGACCGGTCGTCGCGTTCAGCTCCGCCAGGTGCGGGGCAGCGGTGCGCCGGATGCCGCGCTGCTCCAGCGCGAGGCTGGACAGCGCGAACAGGCCCGCGCCCAGGTGGTAGCGGTACTGGGCGTCACGGTAGACGAACCGCTCCTCCTCCAGGCTCTGCAACAGCCGCAGCACGGTGGTCTTGTGCACGCCGATCAGGTCGGCCAGCTGGTCCAGGGAGCGTTCGCCCTCGCCGAGTTCGGCGAGCAGGCGCAGGGCGCGGGTGACGGTCTGGCTCATGGATGTCCCGATGTTCCGAGGGTTTCGAGGGCTTCGGGGAGGCTACGGGTACCTCCGTCCGCGACGACCGGCGGGTTCGTGGCGGTGGCCACGCCCGGCGGGTTCGTGGCGGTGAGCGCGGGGGAGACGATGCCGGACGCCGAGATCCGGGTCGCGGCCCAGTCCTGCTCGTCGGCGGCGAGCAGCGCGGCCACCGTACGGGCGTCCGGGAGGGGGCCGTGGTCGGTCGGCGCGGTCAGGGCGCTGGCCGCCGCCAGGTGGCCGAGGCGCAGCCGGGCGCGCTGGTCGAGCCCGCGCAGGGCGCCGGCCAGGTAGCCGGCCGCGAAGGCGTCGCCCGCGCCGGTGGGCTCGACCACCTCGACGGCGAGCGCCGGCTCGGTGACCGCACCGCCGTTGCGGTCGAGCGCGGTGACGAGGTGTCCGGAGTCCTTGACGACCAGCACCGAGGGAGCGGGAAAGCGCTTTCTGAGTGCGGCCGGGTCGCCGGTGCCGAACGCGTCCTCGGCCTCGTCCGCGCCGAGCAGCAGCACGTCGGCGGCGTTCAGCAGGGCCGGCAGCACCGACGGGTCGCGCCGCCGCCACAGTGCGGGGCGCCAGTTGAGGTCGAAGGAGACCAGCCGGCCCGGGCGGGGGCGGGCCAGCAGGGCGCGGACCAGCTCCAGGCAGTCGTCGGACAGGGCGGGCGTGATGCCCGTCAGGTGCAGCAGCGGGGCGCGGTCCAGCAGCGCGGCCGCCACCGGGTCGTCCAACAGGGCGGGGGAGAGCGCGGAGGCGGCCGAGCCGGTGCGGTAGTAGTGCAGCCGGGAGCGGCCCGCGCCGAGGTCGTGCGGCAGGTCGGAGCCGCCGGTCTCCTTCAGATAGACGCCGGTGGGGCGGTGCGGGTCCACGGCGACGGCCGAGACGTCCACACCCGCCGCGGCCAGGTCGCCGGTGAGGCGGCGACCGAAGCCGTCCGCACCGACCCGGCTGATCCACGCCGTCGGCACGCCGAGCCCCGCGAGCGCCGCGGCGACATTGGACTCGGCACCGCCGACCGAGGGCCGGAACGCGCCGACGGCCTCGAACGGCCCCGGCCGGTCGGGCAGCAGCACCGCCATCGACTCGCCCAGGCACACCGCCCGGGCGGTCGCCGCCCCGCCGTCCTGATCCGCCATCAATCCCGCTCCCTCACCCTCGGGCCCGTACCCCCCAACTCCCCCCGCAACGGCCCGCGCGGCCGTCTCTCGGCGGTGAGCTCCGGCGCTGCGTACCAGGTGGGAGGGTGGACGGGCCGCGTCGCGGTCCGTTGACCGCCGTCCGGCGTGAATGCTAGAACCGTAACACCAACATGCGCAATAGAGGTTGCGCATGTTGCAACATCCCAGCTCGTCGGGCGGGCCGGGACCGGAACGGAGGCACAGCCATGAGCAACACGGCAGCACACCAGCACACCGGACACCGACCGGCCGCAGAGCCCGCCTCCTTCGCGGACCCCGCCCGAGGGCCCGGCATCGACCCCGCCGCCGTCGCCGCCCTCGCCGACGAAACCCTCGACTGGCGCTTCAAAGCCGCCCCCGCCGACGCCTCGGGCCGCACCGTCCGCGACTGGCTCGCCACCGGACCCACCCTCGACAGCCTCGGCACCCCGCTGCTCACCCTCGACGCCGCCGCCCTCGACCACAACCTGCACACCATGGCCGCCTGGTGCCGCGAAACCGGCGTCCTGCTCGCCCCGCACGGCAAGACCACCATGGCCCCCGCCCTCTGGCAGGCCCAACTCGCCGCCGGCGCCCACGCCATCACCCTCGCCAACCTGCCCCAACTGCGCGTCGCCCGTGCCTTCGGCGTCCAGCGCCTGCTGCTCGCCAACACCCTGCTCGACCCCGCCGGCCTCGCCTGGCTCGCCGCCGAACTCGACCGCGACCCCGAATTCGCCTTCACCTCCTGGGTCGACTCCGTCGACAGCGTCCACCAGATGGACGCCGCCCTGCGCGCCGCCGGCGCCACCAGGCCCGTCGAAGTCCTGGTCGAACTCGGCGGCCCCGGCGGCCGCACCGGCGCCCGCGGCATCCCCGCCGCCCTCGACGTCGCCGCCGCCGTGCACGCCGTCCCCACCCTGCGCCTGGCCGGCGTCGGCGGCTACGAAGGCGCCCTCGCCCACGACGCCTCCCACCACGCCCTCGCCGCCGTCCGCGGCTACCTGCGCGACCTCGCCGAACTGCACCGCCGCCTCGCCCCCGACTACCCCACCCCCACCCCCGTCGTCACCGCCGGCGGCAGCGCCTACTTCGACACCGTCGCCGAAGAACTCACCCCCCTCGCCCAGGAGTTCCCCGGCACCACCGTCATCGTCCGGGCCGGCGCCTACCTCGCCCACGACGACGGCTTCTACCGCGGCATCTCCCCCCTCGCCCGCACCACCGGAGCCACCCCCCTGCGCTCCGCCATGCACGGCTGGGCCCGCGTCGTCTCCCACCCCGAACCCCAACTCGCCCTGCTGGACGCCGGAAAGCGCGACCTGCCGTTCGACGAAGGCCTGCCCGAACCGCAACTCGTCCGAGGCACAGGCGAACTGAAGGACGCCGAAGTCACCGCCCTGAACGACCAGCACACCTTCCTGCGCGGCGCCGGCGAGAACGCCCCGATCGGCGCCGTCGTCCGACTCGGCCTCTCCCACCCCTGCACCGCCTTCGACAAATGGAGCCTCATCCCCGTCGTCGACCACGCCGACGCCCGGAACCCGCGCGTGGTCGACCTGGTGAGGACGTACTTCTGATGCCCGACCTGCTGCTGCGCGCCGCCACCGTCATCGACGGCACCGGCGCCGACCGCTACCGCGCCGACGTCACCCTCACCGACGGACACATCGACGAGATCGGCCACGGCCTCACCGCCCGCCGCACCATCGACGCCGACGGCCTCGTCCTCGCCCCCGGCTTCATCGACCTGCACGCCCACTCCGACCTGGCCCTGCTCGTCGAACCCGACCACCCCTCCCGCATCACCCAGGGCGTCACCCTCGACGTCCTCGGCCAGGACGGCCTGTCCTACGCCCCCGCCGACGACACCACCCTCACCGCGCTGCGCCGCCAACTCGCCGGCTGGAACGGCGATCCCGACGGCTTCGACTGGAACTGGCGCACCGTCGGCCAGTACCTCGACCGCCTCGACGGGGCCATCGGCGTCAACGCCTGCTACCTCGCCCCGCACGGCACCGTCCGGATGCTCGCCATGGGCTGGGACAACCGCCCGCCCACCGAACCCGAACTCGACCGGATGCGCGCCCTGTTGGACCAGGCGCTCGCCGACGGCGCGGTCGGCATGTCCACCGGCCTCACCTACACCCCCGGCATGTACGCCGACACCGCCGAACTCGTCGAACTCTGCCGGATCGTCGCCGCCCGCGGCGGCTACCACGCCCCGCACCAACGCTCCTACGGCGCAGGCGCGTTGGAAGGCTACGCGGAAATGGTGGAGATATCCCGACGGTCCGGCTGCCCGCTGCACCTCACCCACGCCACCATGAACTTCGGCGTCAACGAAGGCCGGGCCGGCGAATTCCTCGCCCTGGTCGACAGCGCCCTCGCCGACGGCATCGACGTCACCCTCGACAGCTACCCCTACCTGCCCGGCTCCACCACGCTGGCCGCCCTGCTGCCCAGTTGGTCCACCGAAGGCGGCCCCGAAGCCACCCTGACCCGGCTCGCCGACCCCGCCGCACGGGCCCGGATCCGCGACGACGTCGAAGAACACGGCAGCGACGGCTGCCACGGCGTGGTCACCGACTGGGACACCATCCAGATCTCCGGCGTCCGCAACACCGCGCTCTCCGCCGTCGTCGGCCGCACGGTCTCCGAACTCGCCGCCGAACAGGGCCACACCGGCACCGAAGTGTTCTTCTCACTGCTGCTCGCCGACCAGTTGGGCACCACCATCCTCCAGCACGTCGGCCACGAGGAGAACGTCCGCGCCATCATGCGCCACCCCGCACACGCCGTCGGCAGCGACGGCCTGCTCGTCGGCGCCCGCCCCCACCCCCGCGCCTGGGGCACCTTCCCGCGCTACCTCGCCCACTACGGCCGGGACTTGGGCGTGCTCACCCTGGAACAGGCGATCGCCCGAATGACCGGCCGACCCGCCCGCCGGCTGCGCCTCGACCGGCGCGGACTGATCCGCCCCGGCCACCACGCCGACCTGGTCCTCTTCGACCCGCAGACCGTCCGCGACACCGCCACCTACGACCACCCCCGCCGCCCCGCCGACGGCATCGCCCACGTCCTGGTCGGCGGCGTCGCCGCCCTCACCGACGGCAAACCGACCGGCGACCTCGCGGGACGCGCCCTGCGGCGCGGCGCCGACGGACTGGTCCGGGCAGCGAACTGACGGCAGACCGGCCGCCCACCGGCAGATGTTCTTCAGGAAACAGGAGTTGGGGAGTATGGAGACCGAAGTGACCGACCTGCGTACCGATTTGCGTGCCGACCCGCGTGCCGACCCGCGTACCGACCTGCGTGCCGCGTTGGCCGCCCGGCCCGTGATAGCCGTGGTCCGGGCACCCGAGATCCCCGACGCCGTCGCCCTGTGCGAAGCACTCGCCGAAGGCGGCATCGCCTGGACCGAACTCACCTTCACCACACCGGACGTGACCCGCCACGTCGCCGCCGCCGCGAAGGCCGGCTGCCGGATCGGCGTCGGCACCGTCCTCACCGCCGAGCAGGCCCGCGAAGGCATCGACGCCGGAGCCCAGTTCCTGGTCACCCCCGGCCTGCGCCCCGCCGTCGCCGCCACCGCCCACGACGCCGAAATCCCCGTCGTCATGGGCGCGCTGACCCCCAGCGAGGTCGCCGACGCACTCGACCTCGGCGCCGCCGCCGTCAAGATCTTCCCCGCGAAGGCCTTCGGCCCCGGCTACTTCAAGGACCTGCACGGCCCCTACCCCGGCATCCCCCTGGTCGCCTCCGGCGGCGTCAACGCCACCAACGCCAAAGCCTTCCTCGACCACGGCGCCCTCGCCGTCTGCGCCGGCACCGACGTCGTCCCCCCGCAGGCCGTCGCCGCCGGCGACTGGGCCGAAATCACCCGCCGCGCAAAGGCGTTCATGGCCTCGCTCGACTGACCGGCCCAGCCGCCGCTGTTCCCGCGCCCCCGCGGCCTACCGGCTGCGGGTGGTGGAGTACAGGTGACTGTCGCGGAACTCGGTCGCGGCCAGGGTACGGCCGACGATGATGACGGCGGTCCGGACGACGCCCGCGGCCTTCACCTGGACGGCGATGTCGCCGAGGGTGCCGCGGAGGATCAGCTCGTCCGGGCGGCTGGCCATCGCCACCACCGCGGCCGGGCAGTCAGGTCCGTAGTGGGGGAGGAGTTCCTCGACCACGCTGTCCACGTAGCGGGCGGCCAGGTGCAGCACCAGCAGGGCGCCGCTCCTGCCGAGGACGGCCAGCTCCTCGCCCGGGGGCATCGGGGTGGCCTGCCGAGCGACCCGGGTGAGGATGACGGTCTGGCCGACCGTCGGGACCGTCAACTCCCGCTTCAGGGCCGCCGCGGCCGCCGCGAACGCCGGAACGCCCGGCACCACCTCGTACGGGATGTCCGCCGCATCCAGGCGGCGCATCTGCTCCGCCATCGCCGAGAACACCGACGGGTCGCCCGAGTGCAGCCGCGCCACGTCCCGGCCCTCGCCGTGCGCCCGGACGATCTCCGCCATGATCTGATCGAGGTCGAGGTTCGCGGTGTCCACCAGACGCGCCCCCGGCGGGCAGTCGGCCAGCAACTCCTGCGGCACCAGGCTGCCCGCGTACAGGCACACCCCGCAAGCCGCCAGGGTGCGCTGGCCGCGCACCGTGATCAGATCGGCCGCACCCGGACCGGCACCGATGAAAAAGACCGTCACTTCGCTGCTCCTCCGACTTCCTCGGCCGCACCGGACACCCCGGCGCCGCCCTTCACGACGCTCCACTGCGTGACCGGCATCGCCTGCCGCCACCCCGTGAACCCGCCCACCGGCACCGCGTGCGCGACGCTCAGCTTCACCAACTCCCCGCCGTAGCGCCGGTACCACTGCGTGAGCAGGGCCTCCGACTCCAACGTCACCGTGTTCGCCACCAGGCGCCCGCCCGGGCGCAGCGCCGACCAGCACGCCTCCAGCACGCCGGGCACGGTCAGCCCGCCGCCGACGAACACCGCGTCCGGGACGTCCAGTTCGGCCAGCGCCGCGGGCGCCGCGCCGTGCACCACCCGCAGCCGCGGCACGCCCAGCGCCGCCGCGTTGCGGACGATCCGCTCCACCCGCACCGGGTCGCGCTCCACGCTGACGGCCCGGCAACTGCGGTGCGCGCGCAGCCATTCGATGCCGATCGAGCCCGAGCCGCCGCCGATGTCCCAGAGCAGCTCGCCCGGGGCCGGACCGAGTGCCGCGAGTGTCGCCGCACGAACATGACGCTTCGTCAACTGCCCGTCGGATTCGAAGAGTTCGTCACGCAGGCCGGAAGTCAGCTGCTGGCGCGGCGCGTTCGGGTCGGTCGGGACGCAGTCGATCGCCAGGATGTTCAGCGGATCGCCCGGCGGCAGCGACCAGCCCTCGGCGACGCCCTCGCGCACCGCCTCGGCGGGGCCGCCGAGTTGCTCCAGCACCCGGACCCGGCTCGGGCCGAAGCCGCAGTCCGTCAGCAGCTTCGCCACCAGCGCCGGCGTCGCGGCCGTCGCGCTCAGCACCAGCACCCGGCGGCCCGGGTAGAGCGCCGCGTGCAGCGACTCCGGGGCGCGGCCGACCAGCGTCACCACCTCGGTCTCCTCCACCGGCCAGCCCAGCCGGGCGCACGCCAGCGACACCGACGACGGATGCGGCAGCACCCGCAGCGACTCGGCCGGCACGCCGCACTCGATCAGGGTCCGGCCGATGCCGTGGAACATCGGATCGCCGCTCGCCAGCACCACCAGCCGCCGCCCCGCGAAGCGGGCCAGCAGGCCGGGCACCGACGGCCGCAACGGCGACGGCCACGACACCAGGTCCGCCGTCACCTCGGCCGGCAGCAACGCCAACTGGCGCGTCCCGCCCAGCACCGCCTCGGCCGACGTCAACGCCTCCCGGGCGGCCTGCGACAGGCCCGGCCAGCCGTCCGCACCGACCCCCACCACGGTGATCGCAGACACGCACAGACTCCTCACAGCTCGGGGGACAGGCAGCCCGCAGCCTACCCCCAGCAGGCCGCCGCACCCCCCACGAGCTGCGGAGATCCACCGTGCGACATTGGCCACACCGGTGTGCGCGGAGGCCCTCGGAGCCGGAGCCGTCAGTGTGGTTCGGACACCAGCTGGACGGCGGGTGACGCGGGGGAGACGGGCGCGGCGCCGGTCGGACCGGGGAAGGCGCGGTGGAGGAGCAGCAGGGCGAAGATCTCCTGTTCGATGCCGTCCGGGTGGCGGGAGCGCAGGGTGCGGGCCGGTTGAGGAGGCGTCAGGCGATCGAGCGCCGTCCCGCTGCGGGACTGCTGGGCGTAGCGGGCGGCGAGGTCGGCGGCCGGGGCGGCGGCCGGGTCGAGGAGACTGGTGAGCAGACGGCGGGGCCGGGCGCCCGGGCGGTCGGTGTCGAGCGTGTAGTCGATGACGCGGATCTGTGCGGGGCAGGGGTGTTCGCGTCCCGGGGCGGCCGGAACGATCGGGACGGCCGGGGTGGTCGGGGTGGTCGGGGTGGCCATCAGTGCCGCCAGTGCCGTCAGTGCCGTCAGTGCCGTCGGCGCCGGAGTGGTCGGGATGGTCGGACCGCTCGGGCCGGCGAGGTGGGAGCCGTCCGCCAGCCGTGCGGTGAACGGGAGTCGGACATTGCCGGGCACCTGCCAGAGCAGGTCCGCGCCGCCCGCCCGGGCGGCGTGCCAGGTCGCGGGGTCGGTCGTGCCGCGGTCCGCGAGGACCAGCATGTCGCGGGTCAGCGTCGGATAGATCGCCCCGGCGAGGGCCCGCTCGTGGGTCGAGAGCGGGCCGACGTCGGCGGCGAGCGTGGCGTTGGTGCCGCACTCGACCAGGGCGCTGACCCGGGCCTGCGGGTAGCTGACGGGCTCCTGGAGCGCAGCGTGCTTGGCGCGGGCGGGAGTTCGGGGCGCGGTGCGGCCGGCGCCGCCGAGCGAGCGGCCGAAGTGCGCGGCGTTCGGCGGGGTGTCCGGCACGTCGAGAATGGCGCCGTCCAGGGCCACCAGCCGCCGCCCGAGGAACCAGGCGTCGGCGGTGGTGCGGGCGGCCGGCGGCGGACACGTCCGTTCGAACAGGTGGCGCAGCGGCTCCGGCCCGAGCCGCAGCCTGGCCCGGCCGATCGCGGCGGCGGTGGGCAGCTGCCCGCCGTGCGGCCACCAGGGCTCCCGCGCCAGGTCGGCGGCCAGCAGCCGGGCCACGTCCGGGTAACCGCGCTCGGCGAACAGGCCCATCGCCAGCACGAAGTAGACCACCACGCGGGCCGGCAGCAGGCGGCTGCGCTGCTCGACCCGGCCGCAGTCGAGCAGCACCTGGTCGACCAGGTCGGGCGGGAAGGCGCGAGTCAGCATGCCGAGCGTGGCGCGCTCCGCGAGCGGGGCGTCCGCCGGTGCGGTGAAGGGGCCGTACGCCGGTTCGTAGGTCGGTCGGTACGTTGCTCCACCCGCCGGCGCGATGGGAGGCGCGTTCGTCGGTCCGGCCGTTGGTGCGGTGGCCGGTCCGGTCGTCGACGCGGTGGGCGGTGCGGTGGCGGGTCCGGTCGTTGGCACGGTGGGCGGTGCGGAGGGACGTGCGTTCGTCGGTGCGGTGGGCGGTGCGGACGATTGGGCGGTGGACGGTGATGGTGCAGGGGTCTGCCCTGGTGCTGGCACGATTCGTTCAACGAGCCGCGCACAGCGAAGTCACCACGGCCCGGACGCCGTCGGGCGGTTGTGGGTCGGTGGGTCAGCGGAGGGCGTCGCCGGCGCGGCGCAGGGCGTCGGTGGCGCGGGCCAGGAGCTGGCGCAGCTGGTCGCGCTCGGTGGCGGTGAACTCGTCGTGCAGGGCCTGTTCGACGGCGCTGGCGCGGTCGTCGGCGAGTTCCAGCGTGGCGCGGCCGCGGTCGGTGAGGCGGGTCTCCAGGATGTTGCGATGCCAGCGGTGCGGGGCGCGTTCCACCAGGCCGCGCTCGGTCAGGTGACGGAGCAGCACGGCCATCGCCTGCGGTGTGACCTGGCAGGCCCGGGCGAGTGCGGCACCGCTGATGCCCGAGTTCTCGGCCAGCACGAACAGGGCCGCGTACTGCGGCACCGTCAGCCCGGCGGGCTCGACCGCGATGCGCTTGGCGGCCAACCGCTCCTGGTCGGCGAGGTGCAGATCGATGCCGAGGCGGTCACTGGCAGGCATTCCCATGCGCCGATGCTACAAGGGCTGTTCACTGTATTGGCGTTGACAGTCATCAATGTGTTGATGATGATCGTGGTGCTGAGCATGTGGGCGAGCGGTGCAGTGCACCCGCCGCCGCCGTCCTGCGCATGCGCGCCTTTCCGCCATGCCCGCCCGTCCTGTGATGTTGATTTGTCGATCTATCAGTTCGGCTGACACCTGCGTTCCGGAGGACCGTACACCGATGACCGACCTCTCTTTCCTCTCCGCCCCCGGCATGGCCGCCGGCTTCGCCGCCGAGACCCGCCCGAGGGCCCACGGCGCGGGTGTCGACCTCTACGAATACGACCGGGTCACCGCGCCATTGGAGTCCCTGCTGGCGTGGCCCGACGCCTGCCGCGAGGCCGCACTCCGGCACCGCGCCGCCGCCGGGCAGGCCGCCCGCCGCGGCCGCTCCCGGACGGCCGGCGAACGCCACCGCCTCGCCGCCAGGTGGTTCCACCTCGCGGGCCTGATCCCCGACCCCGACCGGGAGCGCGCGGCCGAACTCGCCGGAGAGGCGGACCGGTCGATGGCACAGTCGCTGGCCCTGCTCGAACCGCAGGCCCGCCGCCTGTCCGGCGACGGCTTCGTGGGATGGCTGCGGACCCCGGCGGGGGCGGGTGCACTCATCGGTGCGGGTGCGGGTGCGGGTGCGGGTGCGGGTGCCGGTGTAGGCGTGGGCGCGGATGGGGACGGGAGCCGGAGCGGGAGCGCGGACGCGGAGGGTAAGCGCTTTCCCGTTGCTGTGGTGTTGTCGGGCATGGATTCCAGCAAGGAGGAGTTCCATGTCGTCGTGGACGCGCTGCTCGCCCGTGGCCTCGCCGTCCTCGCGATCGACGGTCCCGGTCAGGGCGTGCTCGGAGCCACGACGGTGCTGAACGCGGAGTCCCACCGGCAGGCGGCCGCCCGGGCCCTGGATGCGCTCGCCGAGGTCGCCCCCGCCGGCGACGGCGAGTGGGGGCTCGACCTCGGGCGGATCGCCGTGGTCGGCCTCAGCCTGGGCGGGTACCTGGCCGCGTCGATCGCCGCCCACGATCCGCGCGTACGGGCGGCGGTGCTGGTCAGCGGTCCAGCCCGGCTGGATCACGACGAGTTCGTCCCGTTCCTCCACGCCACCCTCGGCCTGCGGTGCGGTGGTCCGGACGCCGCCCGCGACTTCGCCGACCGCCTCGACCTGGCCGCGCTCGCGCCCCGACTGCACGTCCCGCTGCTGCTGGTCGAAGGCGGAGAGGACCGGATCCCCGGCGTCACCAACGCCGAGGTGGTCGCCGCGCAGTTCCCGCACGCCGAGGTGCTGCACGTACCGCACGGCAACCACCTGCTCGGCAACGCCCGGACGGACTGGCTCCCGGACACCGCCGACTGGTTGGCCGAGACACTGCTGACGGCATGACGGCATGACGGCATGACGGCATGACGGGTGCGGCGGGGCCTCCGCCCGGGGCATCATCGACCCGATGAAGCCTCCGCCGCACCCGCACCCGCACCCGCAGCCGCACCCGCACCCGTTGCCCCTGCTCTACCTCGACGTCGACGGCCCGCTGCTCCCGTTCGGCGGCGACCCGGCCCGCCACCGCACCCACCTGACGGCACGCCGCATCCGTGAAGTCACCGGTGAATCGAATCCGCTGCTGGCCCGGCTCGATCCTTCCCTCGGTCCCCAACTCGCCGCACTGCCCTGCCGATTGATCTGGGCCACCACCTGGTTCGACGACGCCAACGCGTGTCTCGCCCCGCTGCTCGGCCTCCGCCCGCTCCCCGTCCTGCCCGACCCGCCCCTCGCTGCGCCCGACCCGCCGCCCGGCGTCCACTGGAAGACCCCCGCCCTCGTTGCGCATGCCGCCGGAACCCCGTTCGCCTGGGTCGACGACGAGATCACCGAACGCGACCGTCGATGGGTCGCCGACCACCACCCCGGCCCCGCGCTCCTGCGCCGAATCGACCCCGAAGTCGGCCTGACCGAAACGGACTTCACCGTCCTCGCCGCCTGGCTGCGCAACCCGGGCTGACGGGGCGGCTGCACCGCGCGGTCGGGCCCGGGGCGGATGGCGTCGACGCGGTCCGGCCTGATGCGAACGGGATCGACACGGTCGGGGCCGACGCGGTCGTGGCCGGCACGGACGGGTCGGTGCGGAGGCGGAGGGCATGTCGAAGGCCGGGCGCTCGGCGATCCCGAGGCCCGGCCTGGTCGGTGGACCGGTCAGCCCGGCAGCACCTTCCACGAGCCGGTGCCCGGCCCGCGGTCGGTGTAGTAACTGGTCGAGACGGCGAACTTGGCGCCCGACTGGGCGGAAGCCCCATTGGTGTCGAGGAAGCCGCCGTCGGCGGAGGCGTAGTCGTTCAGCAGGTGCACGACGTCGTGCAGGCGGACCAGGCCGTCCCTGGGGTCGGACGTCTTGTCGAAGATGTGCCACTTGCTGGTGCCCGGGCCGCGGTCCGGCAGGTCGGTCGTGGACACCCCGTACTTGGCGCCCTGCCGGTTCTCGACGCCGTTGGTGTCGAGGTAGGTGCCGTTGCCGTACTGGTTGACGAGGAAGACGACGTCGCCGCTGACGACATTGGTGCCGTTGGCCTTGCCGGTGGCGGAGACGACCTTCCACTCCGAGGTCTTGTGGCCGCGGCTGTTGGGGGCCTGATTGGTGGACACGTTGTAGACGGCGCCGGGCTGGCCGGACCGGCCGTTGGTGTCCAAGTAGCCGCCATCGCCCTGGTACTGGTTCTGCAGCAGGATGATGCTGCCGTAGGTCAGGTTCGCGTTCGCGGCGGCAGCCGTGGTGGGCGCGGCGAAGGACGCCGCCGTGACGGCGAGCGCCACGGCGGCTCCACATGCCGCCAGACGCTGCCGGATGGTCGTCTGAGCCATGAGTTCTTCCCGATCGCTCGAAGCGGTTTCTTGGCCCCCCACGGGATCGAGCCTGCCCGACGGTGAAAGTAAATGTGCGTCATATCCTGACATTGCCGGACCGATTCACTCCCCCGGGTGGCGGGTCGGTACGGCACCACCGGCCGGCGGGACCGACGAGGAGAGCTGGCAAGCGGGACGGGCGGGACGGGCGTTACCGGCGGGACGCGCGGGACGGGCGTTACCGGCAGGACGGGCGGGACGGGCGCTATCGGCGGGGAGAACCGGCTGGCGGGACCGGCGGGTCGGACCGGACGGCGGGACCGGCGGGTCGGACCGGACGGCAGGGCCGGAAGATCCAGGACGATCAGCGGAGTGGGCCTACGTCCTCCGCCGGTGACGCCGACCGGGCCGCTCCGCCTACCGTCGCGGCCATGGATGTCACTGGGACGCTGGACGAGGCGCTCGATCGCCTGCACCGGTCGGGGCCGGAGAGGCTCGGGCGACTGACCAACCACGCGCCGATGGCCGTGGAGGCCCTCGCCGCCCGCGGCCGGGCGCACGCCGTGCACCGCTGGCTGGACCGGTACGCCCGCAAGCTGGAGGAGTTCCCGTCCGGCGTCGAACGGGTCACGTCGGCCAACTGGCGTGCGGCGCTGGGAGATCCGAGCCGTGCGGCCGACTGGATCGCGTTCTTCGGGCACGAACTCTCGGAGCGCCCCTGGCAGACGGTGCTCGGCGAGTGGTGGACCCGGCTGCTGCCCGGACTGTGCGGAGGCTCCACCCACCCGGTGATCCGGGTCGGCCACGCGGTGCGTACCCTCCGCTCCGGCGCGAGCACCGAACCCCGGCTGGCCGAACTCGCCCACGGGCTGGGCTACTGGGCCGCCCGCCAGCATAGAGTCGCGGCGCTCACGCCGCTGCCCGGCGCCGGCCGTGCCGCTGTCGACCGCGCTGCCGCCGACCGCGCTGCCGCCGCGCTCGACCTGGTGCCGCGGATCGCCGTCCAGGACGGCGGCTTCCCCGCCCGGCTCGAACAGGTCACGGACCTGCCGGTGTGGGCGGCCGACGAGCCGGCGCCGGCCGAGGCGCACCGCCGCCTCGTCGAGCTGGTGCGTGCGGCGACCCACCGCTACGCCACCCACGGCCACGGCGAGGAGACGATGCTCGTCCACGCGGCCACCGCACCCAACGCCGTCCTGCGCATCCTGCCCGTGCTCCCGCCCGCCCTGTGGCCGGCGAGCCTGCGGGCCGCCTGGACGGCCGCCGCGGCGGTGACCTCGATGTATGCGCCGGCCGAGGCGGTCCCGTGCGTGCCGGTCGGCGACCTCACCGCCGAGGAGGTCTTCGAGCGGGCCCTGACGCACGGCGACGAACACGTCATCAAGCTGACGGACACGGCCCTGGACGTCGGCGACGCGGCGGCACTCGCGGCGGCCGTGCGGGCCATGGAGCTGACCCCGCCGGTCGGATGAGTCGGTGCGGGAGGCCGGAGCGGCCGGCTTCCCGCACCCGGGCGCGAAGGGGACGGGCGGCTCAGAAGACGAAGTAGCTCGCCCCGAAGGTGTGCGCGGACCGCCCGGGAGCCACCTCGGCCGTCACCGGCCCCTGGCAGTTGGCGGCGGCGTGGACGAGCACCTGCGAGTCGGTGAAGTTCTCGATGGTCACCGGGGACGTGGTGCTGTAGCAGCCGCGCGGCGGGTTCTCGTGCGCCACCCCGTTCACCACCAGCACACCGGTGGCCGCCTGGGCAGGCACGGCGAGGGCGAGGACGCCGGCGGCGGCCAACAGGCCGACTCCCGTGAGACGACGACGCATGGCTGTTCTCCCTTCCGAAGGCACCCGGCTGGGGGTGGGCGCCTCTCCGGACGGGGGATTCCCCGCCGCGGCCCGTCCGCTGCGGAACGCCACGGCCAATCCCTCGAATCGGCGAGCGTGCAGAGGCGGGCGAGGTGGTGACCGACGACCCGGACTCCCCGACGATTCGGAACTCGGGTGACGGCACTCGAACGGTGCAGTGCCGGAGCCATCGGACCACCGGCGGCGAACCGTTGCCCCGGTGGCTTCCGGAGGTTGCGGAAGAGTTGACGGCGAAGGGAATTGACGAACAGTCAGAGTGCTGCGGGTCGAAAAGGATGCTGGTCGGAGGGATGTTCCGGGCGGGACGGAGCCGGCCGGGCGGTGGCAGACTCGCGGCTGGCTGCACACTCCCCAAGCTGGTGGCGCCGACGCCCAACCGGCCCGTTGCGCACCCCGATCGGGCGCGGCGCGTTCTGCGACGAGCGGCACCACTCTTCCGTCTCGCAGCCACTCCCTCTTCAAAGGTGATCGCATGATGCAAGGCCGTCTGCGCCGCGCCGCGGGTTCCCCGCGCGGGGACGTCTCCACCGCTTCCGACGACGCTGCCTGCGGGCCGATCCGGCCGGGCACGAAGAAGATCCTGGCCGGTCTGGGCGCCGGCACGCTGGTGGCCGCCGGACTCTGGGCGTACCAGGTGAACGGCGCGCCGACCGCGCAGGCCGAGGCCCCCGCTGCCGGGCAGGTGGAGCCGTTCACACCCACCCCCGGCGGGTTGACCGCCAGCATCAACTCCGGCAGCGTCAGCGTGGGCCTGGGCAGTGTCTCCGCCGTCGTCACGTACACCTGCACAGACTCCTCGGCGCCCAGCGGTCTCGCGGCGCTGCGGGTTCAGTTCGACCAGAACAACAACGATGTGAGCGGCGAGGTCGCGGTGCCCTGCGGTCCGGGTGACATCAACAAGACGCAGACCGTGACGGCCACGCAGATCGGCATGAGCGGCAGCCAGGAGATCACCACGTTCGCGGTCCTGGACGACGGCAAGAACGCGGCCTCCACCAGCGACGTCACCCTTGTCGACAGCTCGTTCGTACACCTCAACCCGACGGTGACCTATCCGAGCTCCGGAGCCATCACGCTGTCCGGCACGTACAACTGCGCCAGTAGCGTGCCCACTCCGGCCACCCAGTTCGTCTCCGCCGGACAGGTCAACTCCAGCAACCAGGCCGCCGCCGGAAGCGCCGTGTTCACCATCAACACCTGCAACGGCACCGACCAGAACTGGAGCAGCACGGTCAACAGCATCGGCAATGTCGGCTTCGCCAGTGGAGCGCCCGTCGACGTGACGACCACGCTCGCTGCTGCGGGCGGCGGCGCCGGCCACACGGAGCCCTCGACCACCAACTACAGCGTGATCCTCGGGTAGGACGCCCCCGCCCGACCCGCGACGGCCCGCCGAAGCCACTGCCCCGGCGGGCCGATCGGTCGTCGCGGTTGCGGTCGGCCGTCGTGGTCGGCCGTCGTGTGGTCGGCCGTCGCGGTCAGCCGGCGAACGGCGGTCCGCCGAGGCGGCGGTTGCGGTCGCGGCGGGCGTCGAGGCGCTCGGGTGTGGGGAGTTGGGCGAGTTCGGCGAGGGCGCGGGTGACGGCGGTGGCGAGGCGGGCGCGCAGGTCGGCGGGGTCGTCGGTCTCGGGGACGACCTCGTCGACCAGGCCGGTCGCGGCGAGTGCGGTCGCGGTGATGCCCTGGGCGCGGGCGAGTTGGGGAGCGTGCTCGCCGTCTCGGTGGACGATCGCGGACGCGCCCTCGGGCGGCAGCGGAGCGAGCCAGGCGTGCTGGGCGGCGATGACCCGATCGGCGGGCAGCAGGGCGAGCGCGCCGCCACCGCTGCCCTGGCCGAGCAGCACCGCCAGCACGGGAGTGCGCAGGCCGACCAGGGTGGTCAGGCAGTGCGCGATCTCCAGTGCCACACCGTCGAGTTCGGCCGCGACGGAGAGTTCCGCGCCGACCGTGTCGACCACGGTGAGCAGCGGCATTCCCAACTCCTCGGCCAGTTCGGCCTGTTGGCGCACCGCTCGCAAATCCGCCGCAGTGAAGGAGAGTTCGGGACGGCCGGGGTCGGGGCGCTGCTGGGCGACCACCATCACCGGGCGTCCGCCGATCAGCGCGAGAGCCCGGACGAGTGCGCTGTCGCCGTCCAGTGGGAGGAACAACTCGGCGGTTTGGTGGAGGAGTTCGAGCGCGGAAAGGCGGTCTGGACGGCGGCTGCGGAGCACCGAGTCCCAGGCGTCCCCGGCGTCGGGGGCGGCGATGTCGACCCGGGAGACAGTCGGCGGCAGTGAACTCGCCTCGGGCGGACGGGCGGTGAGGACGGTGAGCGCACGGGAGAGGAACGCGCGCAGTCCTTCCGGCGGCACGATGGCGTCCAGTCGGCCGTTGGCGGCGAGCGTCTCGGCGCGCTGGACGGTGGGCGGCAGTGGCTCGCCGCGCAACTCCTCGTAGACGCGCGGGCCGAGGAAGCCGAGCCGGGCGCCCGGTTCGGCGAGGACCAGGTGGCCGAGGGTGCCCCAGGAAGCGAACACCCCGCCCATGGTGGGGTTGCGCAGATAGGACAGGTACGGCAGGCCTGCGGCGCGGTGGGCGTGTACGGCGGCAGTGACGCGGACCATGCACAGGAACGCGGCGGAGCCCTCCTGCATGCGGGTGCCGCCGGAGACGGGGAGGGCAAGGAGGGGGAGGCGCTCGGCGGTGGCGCGCTCCACGGCCCGGGTGATCCGCTCGGCGGTGGCGACGCCGATCGAGCCGCCGAGAAAGCCGAACTCGCAGGCGATCAGCGCCAGCGGCCGACCGTCCAGCAGGGCGCGGCCGGTCAGCACCGCCTCGTCCAGCCCGGTGCGGGCGCGGGCCCTGGCCAGGGCGTCCCGGTAGTCGGGGTCGGCCGGCTCGGCGGCGATCGGCTCGTCCCAGGAGGTGAAGCTGCCGGGATCGACCAGCAGATCGAGAAGCTGACGTGCAGTCACCGGGGCCTCCGTCGTGGGGGAGTGGGAACACAGGGGAGATCGTCGAGCGGGATGCGGGCGAGCGGGACATCGTCGACGGGGAGGTCGTCGAGTGGGAGATCGTCGAGCGGGAAGTGCCGAGCCTACGGGCGGAGCCGGGCCGCCGGTGGGCGCGGCGCACGGTGGTGACCGGGATCACCGCCGACGGCCGGGCGGATCGAGACGATTCGGCCGTCAGGCCCGCCGTGCAGCGGAGTGGGTGAACGTGACGCACCAGACACCTGGCTAATTGGTATCCAAGATGCCGAATTGGCTAGAGTCAGCGCCGTGAGGCTGACCAAGAGCACCGACATCGCACTGCGCATCGCGATGCGCCTGGCGGTGCTGGACGAGGACCAGACCCCGACCACCCGCGAGGTGGCCGAGGCGGTCGACGTCCCCTACAACCATGCGGCGAAGGTGGTCAGCCGTCTCCAGCACCTGGGCGTGGTCGAGGCCCGGCGCGGGCGCGGCGGAGGGCTTGCCCTGACCGCCGCCGGTCGCACCGGATCGCTCGGCCGGATGGTCAGGGAACTGGAGGGCGCCGGGGACGTGGTCGGCTGCGAGGACGAGCCGCCCTGTCCGCTGCGTCACGCCTGCCGACTGCGCGGGGCCTTGCGCCAGGCGCAGGAAGCATTCTTCGCGACGCTCGACCCGCTGACGGTGGCCGACCTGGTCGGTCCGCCGACGGGGCCGGTGCTGCTCGGGCTGCCCGGGCGGCGCGGATAGGGCTGGCGGGTTCGGGTTCGGGCTCGGGCTCGGGTACGGGCTCGGGTTCGAGCGTGAGGCCGGGCGCGAGTTCGGACTGAAGGCCGGGGATGGGCCCGGGCGTAAGGTCCGGGATGCTTGGAAAGCGTTTTCCGTACGCGGTTCGTCATGTTCCGTACGCGGTTGGTCAGTAGATCAGCAGTCACCACTCTTAGTACTCCGCAGGTTTTCCCACACCCTAAAATGCGCATCTCAGATGCGAGTTTGGAGCTTCGGATGCTGTCCGAGAAGTCCGCGCAGACCGTGCGTGCCACCCTGCCCGTGGTTGGCGCGGCCATCGAGGAGATCACCGGCTCGTTCTACCACCGGCTCTTCGCCGCGCACCCCGAGCTGCTGCGCGACCTGTTCAACCGGGGCAACCAGGCCGACGGAAGCCAGAAGTCGGCGCTGGCCGGCTCGATAGCCGCCTTCGCGACCGCCCTGGTGAACAACCCCGACCAGCGACCGGACGCCATGCTCGCCCGCATCGCCCACAAGCACGCCTCGCTGGGCGTCACCGGCCCGCAGTACCAGGTCGTCCACGACCACCTGTTCGCCGCCATCGTCGAGGTGCTCGGCGAGGCCGTCACCCCCGAGGTCGCCGAGGCCTGGGAAGAGGTGTACTGGCTGATGGCCAACGCGCTGATCGCCCTTGAGGTCCGCCTGTACGAGGAGAGCGGCACCCACGGCGAGCGCCGCCCGTACACCGTGGTCGCCCGCACCGCCGAGACCGCCGACGTCGCGACCTTCCTGCTGCACCCGGCCGACGGCGGCCCCGTCCCCGCGCACAAGCCCGGCCAGTACGTCTCGGTGCAGGTCGAACT
The DNA here is from genome assembly GCF_044754805.1 of Kitasatospora sp. NPDC092948. Taxonomy (NCBI): domain Bacteria; kingdom Bacillati; phylum Actinomycetota; class Actinomycetes; order Kitasatosporales; family Streptomycetaceae; genus Kitasatospora; species Kitasatospora sp. NPDC092948. The sequence continues at coordinate 1,094,599 of NZ_JBIVPU010000001.1, forward strand.
CGCCGACGGCGCGCGGCAGATCCGTCAGTACAGCCTGTCCGGGCAGCCCGACGGCGGCCTCCAGATCACCGTCAAGCGGGTGGCCGGCGACCCGGTCGGCGAGGTCTCCACCCACCTGCACCAGCACGTCGACCAGGGTGACACCCTGCTGGTCAGCGCCCCGTTCGGCGATGTGCAGCTGGCCGACGAGGGCCGCCCGGTGGTGCTGGCCTCGGCCGGCATCGGCTGCACTCCGATCATCGGCATGCTGCACCACCTCGCCGAGACCGGCGCCACCCGCAAGGTGGTCGCCGTGCACGGCGACCAGCAGGAGTCCAGCCACGCCTTCCGTGCGGACCTCGCCCGCCTGGTGGAGAAGCTGCCGAACGCCGAGGCGCACGTCTGGTACGAGCGTCCCGAGGGCGAATGGCCCGCGGACCGCACCGGCCGGGTCGACCTGACCGGCCTGGCCGTGCCCGCCGACGCCGTCGCCTACCTGTGCGGCCCGCTGCCGTTCATGCGTGCCGTGCGCACCCAGCTGCTGGAAGCCGGCGTGCCGGCCGCCGACATCCACTACGAGGTGTTCGGTCCCGACATGTGGCTCGGCCAGAACTGATCCGACGGGAACCGGCCCAGCGGGAAAGCGGTTTCCGGCTCCGGTGCGGCGATGTCCGCGCCGGGGCCGGAGTCGGAGTCGGAGCCAGGGCCGGAGTCGGAGTCAGGGTCAGGGTCAGGGTCGGAGCCAGGCCCGGCCCCGGAGTCACGGGCGGAGCCGGGCCGCCCGTCGGTCAGAGTGCGGCCGTGATGGCGTCCCACAGTGCGACCCGGGCGCGCAGCGCCGTGCGGACCGTCGTCGCGCACTCCTCCCAGCGTTCGGTGTCGTCGCCGCACAGGTCGATCAGCATCTGCATGGCCATCGGAGTGTGCTGCTCGCCGTCCACCTCGATGTGCCGGGCCAGATAGTCCTTGAAGACACCGAGCCGCCCCTCGGCGTCGTCGATCCGGACCACCTGCTCGAACATCTCCGGAATCAGGTCCTCCCGGCCGAACGCGAACGCCGCAGCCTGGCAGTGCACCGGCGCGTCCTCGATGATCCCGAACGTGACGGCGGCGAACTCGGCCGCCGCCTCCGGAATCCCGGCGAGCTTTGCGGCCTCCGCCACCGACCGGCCGGAACGGATCTCCGCCAGGAACGCCTCGACCGGGGCGGTGTCCGCGCCCGATCGCGTCATGCCGTCCAGGTACAGCTCGAAGTGGCTGATGTAGCCCTCGCCGAGCTCGTCGCTCTCCTCGACCAGCACGATCTCGTTGATCAGCCGCCGGCTCGCAGTCGGGCCGTCCGGAAGCCACGGCAGAGTCACACAAGTGAGCTGCTGCTGAAGGCACTTGAGCAGGGACATGAAGTCCCAGACGGCGAACACGTGGGTCTGCTGGAAGGTCCGCACCTTCTCCAGGCTGTCCAGCGAGAGGTACATCGGGTGGCTGACCACCTCGCGGCGGACCTCCTCGATCGACTCGCGCAGCGCCGTCAGGCCGGGGTGGCTGCGGTCCCAGTGGTAGCGGTCACTCATGGTTGCTCTCCTTGTGCGGCGAGGGTGCGCCCGAAATGCGGAGACACCGCGGGGGCGGTGCGGTCGTACGGCGGTGCGGTCGGACGGTCGTACGGCGGTGCGGTCGTACGGCGGTGCGGTCGTACGGTCGTGGGGATGGTGCGGTGGTGGGGACGGTGCGGTGGTGCGCCGCGGGCGGCCGTTACTTCAGGACGGCGCGGATCGCGTCCCGCAGCTGCTCGGCGCTCGGCTGGAGGGCCTGGTCCAGGGCGAGGGCGAACGGCAGCACCGCGCCGTCCGGGCGGGTGACCCGGCGGGGCGGGGCGAGCAGCTGGGCCTCCTCGCCGGCGATAGCCAGCACCTCGGCGGCGAAACCGGCGAAGCGGTTGGAGTCGTCCACCACCACCAACCGGCCGGTGCGTTCCAGTGAAGCCAGCAGCGCCGCCCGGTCCAGCGGATACAGGGTGCGCGGATCGAGCACCTCCACCGACACCTCGCCCGCCAACTCCTCGGCCACGGAGAGTGCTTGCTGCACCAGGTGGCCCACGGCGACCACCGTCACATCGGTGCCCGGCCGATGCGTCCGGGCCACGCCCAGCGGCACCGGCGCCAGCGGCGCCGTCACGTCCTCGCGGACGCCCAGCGCGCCCGCCGGGGCGAACAGCACCACCGGATCGTCGTCCGCGATCGCCGAACTCAGCAGCCCGTACGCGTCGGTGGGCGTCGCCGGTGCCAGCGTTTTGATGCCGACGTGCGCGAACAGGCCGTACGGATGGTCCGAGTGCTGGCCCGCCCAGCCGCTGCGGGAGCCCGAACCCGGCACCACCACGGTCAGCGGCACCCGCGCCCGACCGCCCGTCATCAGCGAGAACTTGTGTGCCTGATTGGCGAGTTGCTCGAACACCAGGAACAGCAGCGACGGGATCTGCAATTCGATGACCGGCCGCATCCCGGACAGCGCCGCGCCGATCCCCGCCGAGGTGAACGCCTGCTCCGACAGCGGAGTGTCCACCACCCGGTCGGCGCCGAACCGCTGTTGCAGGCCCAGCGTCAGCCCGGCCAGGCCCGCGCCCACGTCCTCGCCGAAGACGCACACCGCCGGGTCGGCCGCCAATGCGTCCGCCAGCGCCCGGTTCATCGCCTTCGCGTACGACAGCAGGGTCACAGCGCCGCTCCCGACCGGGGCCGCAGCCCGCTCGCGTACAGGTGGTCGCCGGCCGTCGCCGGATCAGGGTGCGCCGAGGCTAGCGCGAACCCGGCTGCCAGCGAAAGGAGTTGGGCGACCTCCGCGTCGATCTCGGCGCACGCGCCGGGCGGCAGCGCCGCCGCGGCCTGGACCAGCGGATCGCGCTCGCGCCACGCCGCCACCTCCTGCGGGGTGCGGTACGCCAGCCGGAACCGGCGCTCCATGGTGTGGTGCGCCTCGAAGCGGTACGTCAGGCACTCCAGGAACCCCGGGCCGCCGCCCGCCCGCGCCCGGTCCGCCATCCGCGCGGCCGCCGCCCGGACCGCCTCCACATCCATACCGTCCACCGTCTCCGCCGGAATACCGAACGCCTCCGCCCGGCCGCACGCCGAACCGCCCACGGCCGCACCGGCCGGCAGCGTCGTCGCATAGCCGTTGTTCTCGCACACGAACAGCACCGGGGCCCGCCAGATCGACGCCAGGTTCAACGCCTCCAACAGCACCCCCTGGTTGAGCGCGCCGTCGCCGAAGAACGAGGCCACCACCCGGCGTTGGCCCTGCCGCTGCGCCGCCCAGGCCGCGCCGACCGCGATCGGCGCGCCCGCGCCGACGATGCCGTTCGCGCCCAGGATGCCCAGCGAGAAGTCCGCGGCGTGCATCGACCCGCCCCGGCCCCGGTTCAACCCGTCCACCCGGCCCAGCAGTTCGGCCAGCAGCCGGCCCGGATCGGCGCCCTTGGCGAGCACGTGACCGTGCCCCCGGTGGGTGGACGTCAGCCGGTCGTCCGCCGCCAGGGCCGCGCACACACCGACCGCCACCGCCTCCTGGCCGATGTACGGATGCGTGCCGCCGACGATCAGCCCCTCGCGCACCCACTCCAGCGCGAGCTCCTCGAACGAGCGGATCAGTCGCATCATCCGGTACCGCCCGGCCCGGTCCGCCAACTGCGGCACGCTCACCGGCCCGACCGCCACAGCACCGGGCAGAACTCCGGGTCCGCGTAGTCGGGTTGACCGTCCGCCGTGCGCCGCACCACCGCGTCGTGGTTGTACACCACCGGCGAGCCGTCCGGCCTCAGGAACGAGCGGTAGCGGTTCGAACCGTCCTGCAGGTGCAGCGAGACGGCCCGGCGCGGCTGCGCGGACCGGTTCGGGCCGGAGCCGTGATACGTGCGGCAGTGGTGGAACGAGACGTGCCCGCGCGGGATCTCCACCGGCACCGTGTGCACCTCCGATCCATTGAACTCGGCATTCTCGCGCAGGAGTTGCTCCAGCTCGCCGCGGTCGCGGGCGGCGAAGTGCCGGGTCGAGTCGTCGCCGCCCGGCCGCTCCTCCCAACGGTGGCTGCCGTCCACCATGGTGATGGTGCCCATCTCCTCCGTGCAGTCGTGGAACGGCACGAACGCCGTCAGCATCCGCTGCGAGGTGGACGTCTGCCAGTAGTGCTTGTCGAAGTGCCACGGCACCACGTTGCTCGGCTCGCCCGGCACCGGCGGCTTGAAGATCAGCGTCGCCTGGAACACCCGGATCTCCTCGGCCTGCGCCAGCCGCGCCGCGACCGCGCCCAGCAGCGGCTTGCGCAGAATGCGGCCGATCTCCTCGTGCTCGTAGTGCACATAGTCGTTGTGCCGCTGCACCGGCCCGTCGGCCGGCGTCCAGGAAGCCAAGTGCGGCGGACGCGCGGGAAGTTCGCGATCACGCTCGCCGGCGTAGTAGCGCTCGGTGGCGGCCTGCAGCGCATCCAGCTCCTGATCGCTGAACAGCCGCCGCGACAGGTACCAGCCGCGCTCCGCGTACTCCAGCACCTCCTCGGCGGTCGGCAGCAGCGCCGACTCCTCCTCCGACAGCGCGAACGGCTCGGTGGTGGTGGCCACTTGAGGGATCTCCTTCGGTCAGTGGTCCGCGGCGGCGCGCTCGCGCTCGACCGCCTCGTACAGGGCCTTGATGTTGGCGGTGCCGAACGAGCCGGCGCCGCGCCGCTCCACCAGTTCCAGGAAGAACGTCCGGCGCGGATGGGTGGAACGGGCGAAGATCTGGAACAGCTCGCCGCCGTGGTCGCGGTCCACCAGCACGTTGGTCTCGCGCAGGTCGTCCACCGGGATGCCCGTCGGGCCGAGCCGCGACTCCAGCGCCCGGTAGTACGCGCCCGGCGTGCTGAGGAACGCCACCCCACGGGCGCTCAACTCCCGTACCGACGCCGTGATCGAGGCCGTGCTGAAGGCCACGTGCTGGACGCCCGCGCCGCCGTGCGCGTCCAGGAAGCCGTCGATCTGGCCGGCCGCCCGCGAGGTGTCCGGCTCAAGCAGGGTGAACGTGACGGCACCGCACGGGCTCTGCACCACCCGCGAGTCCATCGCCTGCGCGCCGACCTCGATGTAGTCGCGGAAGATCTCCCGGAAGCCCAGACCGCGCACCGCCCACTCCACCGAGGCGTCCAACTGTCCGCCCGGCACTACGATCGCCACGTGGTCGAGCGCCAACAGGCCGCCACTGCCCGGGAGTTCGCTCTCCGGAAGGGTGTCCTGCGCATCGGCGAAGCGCACCGCCAGATCGCCGAACGCGGAGACCGTGCCCGCCCCGTCCAGGCAGCCGCCGCCCGCGTTCAGCGCCCGCTCCGCCGCCGCGGCCGCCGCCACTCCGTCGGTGTGCCGCAGCGCGACCACCGCCACCCCGTCGCCGTGCCGCCGCACCCACTCCGTCACCTGGTGCTCGGCGTCCACCGCCGACGTCACCAGCAGTCGGATCGCGCCCTGATGGGCCAGCACCTGCACCGTCCCCGGCGAGGTGCGGGCCGGTCGGCTCAGCGTGAAGCCCCAGTCGTCGCGCAGTTGCGCGGCGTACTTGTGGGCGTCCTCCGCGTACAGTTCGAGATAGGCGATGCCCGCCACGGTCATGAGTCCCTTCCGAGGTGCTCGGCTGGGATGCCGAGCTGCTTGCCGACGCCGAGGTGATCGGCGGTGATGCCGAGGTGCTCGGCCGTGGCGTCGAGATGATCGGTTGCGGCGCCGAGGTGGTTGGCGGCGACGCCGAGGTGCTTGGCCGCGATGCTCGGCGGGCCGAACACCAGGCTCAGGTTGTGCCCGCCGAACGCGAACGAGTTGGACAGCGTGTGGCGCACCGGACGCCGCGCCGCGGAGCCGTGCACATGCCGCAACTCGCAGTCGCTGTCAGGCTGTTCGAGGTTCAGGGTGGGCGGCAGCAGGCCCTCGGCGACGGCCAGCGCCGACACCGCTGCCTCCACCGCCCCGGCCGCGCCCAGCAGATGGCCAGTCGCACCCTTGGTGGAGCTGACCAGCGCTCCCGCCGCGCCGAACACCTCGCGCAGCGCCGAGACCTCCGCCCGATCGCCCAACTTGGTGCCCGTGCCATGGGCGTTGACGTAGTCCACCGCCGACGGGTCCAGCCCGGCCGAGCGCAGCGCCGCGCGCATCGCACTGGCCGCGCCGGCCCCGTCGGGGCGCGGCATGGTCGGGTGGTGGGCGTCGGTGGCCGCGCCCCAGCCGGACAGCTCCGCGTACGCCGTAGCGCCGCGGGCCGCCGCGTGTTCCGCCCGCTCCAGTACCAGGACGGCGCTGCCCTCGCCCAGCACGAACCCGTTGCGGCGGGCGTCGAACGGCCGGGAGGCCTGCGTCGGGTCGTCCCAACCGGCTGCCAGCGCACGTGAGTTGTCGAAGGCGGCGGCGATGGTCGGGTGCAGCGGGGCCTCGGCTCCGCCGCACACCACCACGTCCGCCTCGCCGCCGCGGATCAGCCGCAGGCCCTCGGCGACGGCCTGGGCGCCGGCCGCGCAGGCGGTGATCACGGCCGAGCTGTAGCCGCGGATGCCGTGCGTGATGGCGATCCGGGCGGCCGCCATGTTGGACAGCATGCCCGGCAGCAGATACGGGCTGACGGCGGCCCGGCCGCGCTCGCGCCGGCCCGCAGCCCGTTGCTCGTAGCTCTCCAGTCCGCCGCCGCCGGTGGCCAGCACCACCGCCGCCCGCTCCGGGTCCATGTCCTGACGAATCGTCAGTTTCGCGTCGGCGAGGGCGTCGTTCGCGGCGGCCAGGGCCAGCAGCAGGAAGCGGTCGGCGCAGCGGGTCTCGGTCGGCGGCAGTACCTCGGTGGCGGGCACGGGCGGGGCGATGCCGGCGGCCCGCAGCCAGCCTGCCGCCGGGTGGTCCGGGGGCGGGGCGGTCAGCCCGGAGCGGCCGTCGGCGAGGGCGTGGAACACCTCAGGGACGCCGCGGCCGAGTGGCGTCACCCAGCCGATGCCGGTGATCTGGGCGCCGGGTGCGGTCACCGGGTACCCGCCGCGGTGAGGTGCTGTTGCCGCAGCAGGCCCTTGCGGACCTTGCCGGTCGGGCCGAGCGGGATCTGCTCGTCCGGCACGGCGAGCACCGCGCGTACTGTGTCGGCGACGTGCGGCTCCAGCGCGGCCAGTACCCGGGCGGTGAGGTCGTCGGCCCGGTCGTCCTCGTTGGTCTCGTTGGTCTCGTTGGTCTCGTTGCCGTTGCCGTTGCCGTTGCCGTCGCTGGCCTGGTTGCCGTCGCCGGCCTGGCTGTGCTCGCCGGTCGGCGGGGCGAGTTGCAGCAGCACGTCGGTGACGACCCGCTCGCCGTCGTGCAGTGCCACCACCGTGCAGTCGAGAACGTCCGGGCAGGCGACCAGGACGCGTTCCTCGGCGGCGGCGGTGTGCAGGCGTCGGCCGTCGCCGAGGTCGACGGTGTCGACGGCGCGGTCCACGTGGTAGTAGTAGCCGTCCTCGTCGCGGTACATCAGGTCGCCGGTGAGGAAGTAGTCGCGCAGCCGGGTGCGGTGGGTGGTGACGGAGTCGTTCCAGTAGCCGACCGCGAGGGTGGGGGAGCGGGTGCCGAGTTCGCCGACCTCGCCCGGGCCGAGCTCGTTGCCGTCCGGGTCGAGGACCGCGCAGTCGACGAAGGCGTGCGGGCGGCCCACGCAGCGGCCGTAGCGGTCGGAGTCCGCGGTGTGGGTGATGAAGAAGTGCGAGTGGCCCATCTCGGAGGAGCCGAGGCCGTCGATGAACACCGAGCCGGCCGTGCGGACCCGGCCCTGGCGGGTGGCGGTCTCGCGCGAACCCTGGGCGACCAGGCGGCGGATGTGGGTCTCGTGCGCGCAGTCGCCCGTGTTCCACCACAGGCCGACCGAGGACAGGTCGCGGGCGGACAGGTCGTGCCGGGCCAGGTCGGCCCAGGTGGTGGCGAACCCGTACACGCCGAGCGGCTGCCAGCGCTCGATGGCGTCCAGCACCACCGGCCCCGACTGGCCTGACAGCAGGTGGAGTTGGGCGTCGAAGCTGAGCGCCAGGTTGACCGCGATCAGGGTGGCGGCGTGCGCGGCGGGCAGCGCGCTCAGTACCCGGTCGATGCCCTGCGGGCGGGGCAGCAGCAGCCGGTGGCGGATCGCCGCGTACAGACTCTGGTGCGAGTGCAGCACGGCCTTCGGCAGGCCGGTGGTGCCGGAGGAGTGGGTGATGGCGACCGGGTCGGTGGGCCAGTGCCGGTACGGGTCGGGTGCGGACTGCGGGTCGCCGTCGGCGAGTTCGGCGGTGTCGGCGAGCAGCGTGGTGCCGAGGTCGAGTCCCGCCAGTGCTTTGGCGTGGCCGGTGTCGGCGAGCAGCCCGGCCGCGTTCAGCCGGCGCAGGTAGCGGGCCGACGTGTCCGCGTCCAGCGCCGGGTTGAGCAGTGCCGGGATGGCGCCGAGCCGATTCAGCGCGAGGAACGCCAGCACCTGGTCCGCCGCCGCGGACGCCTGCACCGCCACCGGATCGCGCCGCCGCACCCCGAGCGCGTGCAGTGCCGCCGCCCTTCGCCGGACCGTCAAGTCGAGTTGACGGAGCGTCAGGGCGGCGTCGGCGGGATGACCGTCGACCGGGGTGTCGAAGGTCAGAGTCGGCGAGTCGAGGCCGAGTCCCTGCTCGACGCGGGTGGTCAGGACGTTTCCGGCGCCGACGGAGCTGTCCTCGGACAGCACGGCGCGCAGGGTACGGAGGCTCATGGATCCCGTTCTTCTCGTGGTGCGGGACGTCGGCGGGCGTGAACGGCGGAGGTCGGGTTCGGCGGGGGCCGGGCTGGTGGTGGTGGGTTCGGCGGAGGTCGGGTTCGGGGGAGGTGAGGGAGGCGTCAGGGGAGAGCAGGGCGGCGGTGGCGGGGGAGGTGTCAGGGGGTGAGGAGGACGGCGGTGGCGGGGGAGGTGTCAGGGGGTGAGGAGGACGGCGGTGGCGGGGGAGGTGTCAGGGAGTGAGGAGGACGGCGGTGGCGTGGTCGGGCGGGCCCTGGGCGGCGGTGATCAGCAGCACCTGGTCGGCGTCGCCGTCCTCGATCAACAGGCGGGCCCGGTCGTGGAGTTCGGGCACGGTGTCGAAGCCGGGGCCGAGCGCCACCACCGGGCCGTCGAGCTGCCAGCGGGCGGCGAGGTGGCCTAGCACGGCGTTCGGGTTGGACTGGAAGAACAGCAGCGGCGGGACGCGCCGGCCCTCGGCGGTGGCCCTGGCGAGGGCGTCCGCCGTGCCGGTGTCGCCGGTCGGGCTGGCCAGTAGCAGGGCGGTGCGCGGCGCGCCGAGCGCGGGCGGTGGCCCGTAGTGGCGGCGCAGACACCGGTCGGCGGTCTCGGCCACCAGCGGGTTGAAGCTGGACTCCACGAACCCGGCGATGGGCGGGAGCCGATCGTCCGGACGCTCGGGCCAGGCGGCGGACGCGAGCACCCGCAGCGGGGCGGTCAGTTCCCTGGGCCCGAGAGGCGGGGCGGGCGGCGTGTGCGGCGCGACGTCGTGCGGTGGGTCGGTGGGCTGCGCCGGGCCGGTGGGTGGGTGCGGCTGGTCGGCCGGTGCGTTCGGCTGCTGGTCGGCGGGTGTGTGCGGTGGAACGGCCGGTGCGTTCGGCTGGTCGGCAGGCTGTCGGGGTCTGGGCAGCGCGGTGTCGTCAGCGGCGGTGGTGATGGCGGTCATGCGGCGGCCACCAGGAGTGCGGTGTTCGCGCCGCCGAACGCGGCATTCAGGGTGAGGGCCAGGCCGGGGGCGGCCGGGCGGGGGCGGTCGAGGACCAGGTCGAGCGGGCAGCCCGGGTCCGGGAGCTGCCAGCCGGCGTTGATCGGCAGTTTTCCTTCCTGCAACACGCCGACGGTGGCTGCGAGTTCGAGCAGTGCGGAGGCCTCCAGGGCGTGGCCGTGCACGGACTTGGTGGAGCTGACCGGCGGGGTGCCGGACGGGAACACGGTGCGCAGAGCAGCGGCTTCGGCGAGGTCGCCGAGCTTCGAGCCCGCGCCGTTGGCGTTGACGTAGCCGATGGCGTCGGGCCCGGTGCCCGCCCGTGCGAGGGCGTCGTGCACCGCCCGGGCCAGTCCGGTGCCGTCCGGGTGCGGTCGGCAGACGTGGTAGGCGTCCCCAGTGCGGGCCCAACCGGCTATCCGGGCCAGCGGGTTGCGGCCGCCGCGGCGGCGCAGCGACGGTACGGACTCGAGGACCACGGCCACCACCGCGTCGCCGAGCAGCATGCCCTGCCGGCCCAGGCTGAACGGCCGGACGGCGCCGTCCCCGGCCAGCGCCCGTCCGGCGTCGAACACCGCGAAGGTGTCCGGCTCGACCAGGTAGCCGGCGGCGACCAGCACGCGTTCGCGCCGGCCGGAGGCGATCAGCGCGGCCGCGTCGGCGACGGCCGTGGCCGCGGCCACGCACGCGCCGGTGTACACCCGGGGCCGCAGCCCGGTGCGCTCGGCGACCGCGGCGGCGACCGGCCCGGCCCGCCGATCGCCGTGCAGGGCGAGCAGCAGGTCCTCGGGCGCGTCGCCGGGAGGCCCGGAGAGCGCGCCCGCCTCGGTGAGAACGTCCACCAACTGGTCGGCCAGGGGTGGTGATTCGGATGCGATGGCGGCCCGGTCGGCACGGTGCCCCGTGGTGCTGAACCGGTCCACCGGGACGAACGCGGGCTGTCCGGCCAGCACCCCGTCCCGCAGCGCCGCGAGACCTGGGCCGAACGCGGAGCGGACGCCGATGCCGCCGACCAGGACGGTGCGCCGCGGTGGGCCGGTCCGGAGTGCGGTCGCTGTCATGGCGCGGCGACGGGCCGGGTGTCGGGTCTGGTCTCGAACGCGGTGTCGAGACCAGTGTCGAGACCAGAGTCGCGTCCAGCTCCGTGTCCGGCGCTGAGGCCGGCTCCGCGTCCAGTGTTGAGTCCGGTACTGAGTTCGGTGCTGAGCTCGGTGCCGAGCTGCTCGGCGAGCTGGGCACCGAGTGCGGCGACCGCGTCGTTCACCGTGCGGATCGCGTCCAACCGTTGGTCGTCCAGGTCGAGTTGGACTCCGTAGGTCTGTTCGGCCTCGGCGATCAGCCAGGTCAGTTCGAGCGAGCCCAGGTGTTCGTCGACCTGCTCGGGGGACCGGTCGCCGTAGCGGGCGAGCATGGCGATCGCCTCGGCCCGGCCGAAGCGCACCTCGGGGTCGGCACCCATCAGGCGCTGCCCACTGAGGACTTGGTGATGCGGGCGGCGACCTCGGCGCTGAACTCGTCGATGGTCATCAGTGCGGTGGACTCCATGTCGTCCAGCTCGAAGCGGATGCCGAACTTCTCCTCGACCTGCACGGCCAGGTCGGCCAGGGCGAGCGACTCCAGGTCGAGGCCGGCCGGGCCGAGGTCGGTCTCCGAAGTGACCTGCGAGACGTCGTAGTTCATCGCCGCCAGCGTGGTGAGGACGAACGAGCGGATCTGTTCCTGCATGGACTTGCTCTCTCCAGCGCGTCGGGGTGTCGGTCTGTCGGTCTGTCGGGGTGTCGCGGTTCGGTGCAGCGGGGTTTCGGGAGTTCTGCTGCAATCGGGTGTTACTGCAAGGGGGTTGAGGGCAGGGCGTACCGGCGGACGGGCGGACGGTGTCTGGAGCCGTCCACCCGGCCGGGCGCACTGCGAGGGAACAGGGGAAGGGGAGAGGGGTGCGGATCAGCGGGCGGCGTCGACCTGTCGGCGCAGGGCGGTGACGTCCCGCAGCAGCTTCCCGGTGGCGGTCCGGGGGAGCTGCGGCATCAGGTGCAGGCGGCGGGGCAGCTTGTAGCCCGCCAACTCCCTGCCGAGCAGTTCGCGCAACTGCTCGGCGGCATCGGTCCGTTCGGACGGTGCGGGAGAGGTCCCGTCGGCGGTCGCGGCGTACGCCTCGATCGCGCCGTCGGCGAACACCACCACGGCCTCGACCACGCCGGGCAGCCCGGTCAGGGTCTGCTCGACCTCGTTCAGGTCGACCTTGAGGCCGCCGATGGAAATCTGTGAGTCGCGTCGGCCCAGCACCGTCACCCGTCCGGTGTCGGCGTCGAGCAGCGCGGCGTCCCTGGTGTGCAGCAGGCCGTCCGACCAACGGGTCGGGTCGGTCAGGCCAAGGTACGGGGAGTGTGGCCGCACGATGTGCAACTCGTCGGCGTCCAGGGAAAGTTCGAGACCTTGTACGGGTTGCAGGGCCGGATGGTGGCGGCCCGTCAGGTCGGTGGCGATGACCCCGGTCTCGGTCATCCCGTACATGGTGCCCAGCGGCACACCGTAGCGCTCGCGGAACGCGGCGGGAAGCCCGACGCGGACCAGTTCGCCGGCCACCACCATCCGCCGCAACTGCGGGAGTTGGGGCGGAGCAGCCACGGCGGCCAGCAACTCCGCGTGGAACGGCACCCCGATCACGGTGGTCGGGGCGGTGCCGTCGGCGATCGCGGTGAGGATGCCGGCGGGGGTCATCCGCCGCGGCACCACCAGTTCCACCCCGGCGTGCAGGGCGTGCAGGAGTCCGCCGACCAGGCCGAGCACGTGCACCGTCGACGACAGCAGCACGGTGCGCTCGCCACGGGTCGGGAACTCCGGAAGCCGTGCGTAGCAGTCGAGTTCGCGTAGCAGGTCGCCCGCCGTCCGGCCGATCACCTTGGACGGTCCGGTCGAGCCCGAACTGAGCTGGATCAGCGCGTGGTGGTCGGCCCCGGCGGGTCCGGCGATCGCCCCGGGGGCGGTTGCCCTGGGCCCGGTCGACGCGGCGCCGGTCGCCTCGGGGCCGGTCGATTTCTCCGGCAAGGCGGTGAACTTCGGTCGGCCGTCGGCAAGTTCCACCAGCACCCGGGGGCGCAGCCGGTCCACCGCGCGGTCCACCTCGACGGCGGTGAGGCGGTGGTCGAGCAGGACCGCCCGGGCGCCGGCCCGCCATGCGGCCAGCAGCACCGCGACGAACTCCGCCGACGGCGGCATCCGCAGCGCGACCGTGCCGTGTTCACCGAGGCCGGCCGCGGCCAACTGCCGCTGTCGCTCGGCCACCAGGGCGCGCAGCGTGCCCCTGCTCACCGGAGCGCCGAAGCGCAGGCACGGTTCGCCGTCCGGTCCGGCGAGTAACTGCTCGTCCACCCAGTCCGCGGCAACCGTGCGGCCGCGTACCGGGGTTGGGATCAGGGTCAACGCAACTCCACGCGCTCGAATAGGAAGCATGGATTGGAAGTTGTGATGCTTCAGTGTGGATCCCCCGTCGGTGCCGACCTTTGCACGGGAGCGCATCGAGGGTCAAGGTCTATACCAGTGGCGGCCGGGCCCCTACGCTGTCCCTCGTTTTCGCACCCGTTGACGGATCATCAGGAGGTTCGGAGACGATGGTTCCGCTCACTCTGGCGGAGCACGGCGCGCTGGCCAGGGGCTTGCTGCCGCCCGCGACCTGGGACTTCTTCGAAGGCGGCGCCGGAGCGGAGTGGACTCTGCGGGCCAACCTCGACGCCTGGCGTCACCACGTGCTGCGCCCGCGCGTCCTGGCCGACGTCTCGGCGCCCGACTGCGGCACCGAGCTGCTCGGCGCGCGGCTGGCGGCCCCGTTCGGGGTCGCACCGATGGCCTACCACCAACTCGCCCACCCCGACGGGGAATGCGCCACCGCCCGGGCCGCCGCCGAGGCCGGCGCGCTGCTGATCGTCAGCATCTTCGCCAGCCGCACGCTGGAGCAGATCGCCGCCGCCGCACCCGGCGCGCCGCGCTGGCTCCAGCTGTACTGGCTGCGCGACCGCGACGCGCTCACCGCGCTGGTGCGGCGCGCCGAACAGGCCGACTACCGGGCGCTGGTGCTCACCGTGGACGCGCCCAAGGTCGGTCGGCGGCTGCGCGACCTGCGCAACGCGTTCGCGCTGCCCGCCGGCCTGACCGCCGCCAACCTGGACCCTCGGCTGACCAGCAGCGCCGGTCGGTCCGCCGTCGGCCGCTCCGGCATCGAGGAACACTCCCGGCAGCAGTTCGATCCCACCATCACCTGGGCCGACCTGGCCTGGCTGCGGGAGCGCACCCGCCTGCCGCTGGTGCTCAAGGGCGTCCTCACCGCCGAGGACGCCAGGCTGGCCGTCGAGCACGGCGTGGACGCGCTGATCGTCTCCAACCACGGCGGACGTCAACTCGACGGTACACCGCCCGCATTGGCCGCTCTGTCGGAGATCGTGGACGCCGTCCCCGCCGAGTTCCCCGTCCTGGTGGACGGCGGCCTGCGACACGGCTCCGACCTGGCGACGGCCCTTGCGCTCGGCGCCCGCGCCGCGCTGGTCGGCCGTCCCGTGCTGTGGGGGCTCGCGCACGGCGGCGCGGACGGCGCGCAGGCCGTGCTCGACCTGCTGCGCGAGGAGCTGCTCGACACCATGGTGCTGGCCGGTCGACCCGCGCTCACCGACCTCGACCGCACGGCGCTCGCGCCCTGGCCGTTCCCGGCCGCGCGGCCCTCCTGAGGGCGCATCTCTCTCCTTATATATAGGGGCTCATGACGAGACACCGACAATGGGCGATTCGTGTGGCCCCCGCGCACCGCTCACGCAAGCAGGAAAGGACCCCCGTGGCGACCACCGCAGAACCCTCGCTCGCCAGCCCCGAGCCCGACGGAGCCGAGCCCGCCAGACCTGAGCCCGCCAGACCTGAGCCCGGCGGAGCCGAACTCGCCGCAGCCGATTCCGCGGTGCCCGAAGCCGTCGGACCCGAAGCCGTCGGACCCGAAGCCGTCGGACCCGGAGCCGTCGGACCCGGAGCCGTCGGACCCGGAGCCGTCGGACCCGGAGGTGTCGGAGACCTGTTCGCGGACTGGGACTGGGAGGACCCCGCCGGGCTTGAGGCCCGCACCGACGCGTTCACCGAGAACCTCGCCCGGTGCGCCTCGATCGACTCCGTCCGTCCCGAAGTGCCGTACACGTACCAGGACTTCCAGGAGCTCGGCGTCACGGGCATCGAGTTCGCGGCGTTCCGTACCCGGCACCCGCACGGCCTCGGCACCGACCTGGTCGGCCTGCACACCGACCACGAAGCCACCCACCCCGGACCGGTCTACCGGATCGACGGCGCCAACCTGTTCACCCAGCTCGACATCGACCGGCCGCTCCCGTTCGCCGACCGCAGCGTCGACTGGGTGTACGCCGAGCACCTGATCGAGCACGTCCCGCTCGGCACCGCCGTGCACTGGCTTGCCGAAGTCCGCCGCATCCTGCGCCCCGGCGGTGTGCTCCGCCTCACCACCCCCGACCTGGCCCGCTACATCGAGGGATACCTCGACGGGGGCGAGCAGTTCTTCCGCCGCCACCGCCGCCGCCTGCGCACCATGCGGGTCGGCCCGCCGATGCCGGAGCGCCGCGCCTTCATGCTGAACCAGATCTTCTACCATTTCGGACACCGGTGGATCTACGACGAAGCCGAGCTCCGACACGTCCTCGACCGCGCCGGCTATCACGAATTCGCCATCCGGCGACAGGAGTTCCAGCGCGGTGCACGCCCAGACGTGGCCGACCTCGACACCGCCTTCCGCAAGGACGAGTCGATCTACCTGGAGGCCGTCGCCCCCGGAGGACCGCACTGATGCCACTGCACCCGCAGGCCGAAGCCTGGCGCGCCCGCCGCGCCGCCGCCGACACCCCGCCGCTGTACACCCTCACCCTGGACCGGGCCCGCGCCGCCGACCTGGCCGACCTGCGCGCCGCCGCGGGCGCCGGCGAACCCGTCGCCGCCGTCCAGGAGTTCACCATCGACGGCCCCGGCGGCCCGCTCACCCTGCGGCACTACCGCCCGCAGGCACCGGCCACGGCCATGGAGACGGCCACTGCCGCGGTCGTGGCCACAGATACGGCCACGGGCACGGCCAAGGTCGACGGCCTCGGCCCCGCGCTGCTGTACCTGTACGGCGGCGGCTGGGCACTCGGCTCACTGGAGACCGGCGACCCGATCTGCCGCGCGCTCGCCAACGCCACCCGCGCCGACGTCCTGGCCGTCGGCTACCGGCACGCTCCCGAACACCGCTTCCCCGCTGCCGTTCACGACTGCTGGGCCGCCCTCGACTGGATCGCCCGCAACGCTCCACGTCTCGGCCTCGACCCGGCCCGGATCGCCGTCGGCGGCGACAGCGCCGGCGGCAACCTGGCCGCGGCCCTCACGCTGCTGGCCCGCGAGCGCGGCGGACCCGGCATCGTCCACCAGTTGCTGGTCTACCCCAACACCGACTACCGGGTCTCCCCAGCAGTCGATTCGTCAATGCTCGTTGACGGTGGCGCGGACGGCCGCGAGGACCCGGCGCTGTTCAACCGGCACTCGGTGGCCTGGTACTGGTCGCACTACCTCGCCGACCCGGCCGACGCCGCGCACCCGCTCGCCAGCCCGCTGCGGGCCACCGACCACCGGGGCCTGCCGCCGGCCACCGTGATCACCGCCGAGTACGACCCACTGCGGGAGGAGGGCGAGCAGTACGCCGCCGCCCTGCGTGCCGCCGGCGTTCCCGTCACCCTGCGCCGCTACCCCGGCATGCCGCACGGGTTCTTCGCCATGCCCGGCGTCCTGGACGACGGCCGGGAAGCCCAACTCTTTGCCGCAGAACAGCTGAGGGCGGCGTACGAGGCCCCCACGCCCGCGCCCGGGAACCCTGCGGCGGCCGCGGACCGTGCCGCGCCCGGGAACCCTGCGGCGGCCGTGCACCGGGCCGCGCCCGGGAACGCTGCGGCGGCCGTGCGCAGGGCCGCGCCAGTGGACCGTGCGGTGGCCGACCGGTGAGCGGGGTGCTGCGACTGAGCGAGCTGCACGGCTCGCTGTCGGACCCGCTGCTGGACGCCATGACCTTCCTCAACGAGGTCACCGGACGCTACCCCGAGGCGATCTCGTTCGCCCCGGGACGCCCGCACGAGGAGTTCTTCGACCCTGCGGACATCGCCGGGTACCTCGACCGATACCTGCGGCACCTGCGCGAGGAGCGCGGGATGACGGAGAGCCAGGTCCGTCAGGAGGTGTTCCAGTACGGGCGGACCAAGGGCCTGATCGCGCCGCTGATCGCCCGGGCGCTGGAGGCCGACGAGCGCATGGCCGCCGACCCCGAGGCGCTGGTGGTCACCGTCGGCGCGCAGGAGGGCATGCTGCTGGTTCTGCGGGCCCTGTGCGCGGACCCGGACGACGTCCTGTTGGTCTCCTCGCCCTGCTACGTCGGGGTCACCGGCGCTGCCCGCCTGCTCGATCTGACGGTCCGCCCGGTGCCCGAGGCCGGCCCCGACGGCGGCCTCGACCCGGAGGCACTGGCCGCGGCGGTGCACGAGCTGCGCGCTGCAGGGAAGCGCCCCCGGGCCTGCTACGTCGTTCCGGACTTCGCCAACCCGAGCGGCGCCAGCCTGGACGAGGCCGCCCGCCGGCGGCTGCTGGAGGTCGCCGAGAGCACGGGCGTCCTGCTGATCGAGGACAATCCGTACGGCTTCTTCGGCCGCCACGGGCCGGTCCGACCGACCCTGAAGGCGCTGGACGGCGACCGGCGCAACGTCGTCTACCTCGGGTCGTTCGCCAAGACCTGCTTCCCCGGCGCCCGGGTGGGCTATGTGCTCGCCGACCAGCAGGTGGCCGCACCGGACGGGCGGATCGGCCTGCTCGCCGACGAGCTCGCCAAGCTGAAGAGCATGACCACCGTCAACACCTCGGCACTCAGCCAGGCCGTGATCGGCGGCATGCTGCTGGCCGGCGGGCTGCGTCTGCGGGAGGCCAACGAACCCGCCCGGCAGTTCTACGCGCACAACATGGATGTGCTGCTGACCGAACTGGAAAACGCTTTCCGGTCGCTTCCCGGAGTTTCCTGGAACAGCCCGGAGGGCGGCTTCTTCGCGGTCGTCACCGT
Source organism: Kitasatospora sp. NPDC092948 (assembly GCF_044754805.1). Taxonomy (NCBI): domain Bacteria; kingdom Bacillati; phylum Actinomycetota; class Actinomycetes; order Kitasatosporales; family Streptomycetaceae; genus Kitasatospora; species Kitasatospora sp. NPDC092948. The sequence continues at coordinate 1,112,405 of NZ_JBIVPU010000001.1, forward strand.
CCCGTTCCGGGCCGACGCCAAGGCCCTGGACACCTGTGCCCGCGAGTACGGAGTGCTGTGGACCCCGATGGACGGCTTCCACCCCGGTGGCGGCGGCGAGTACCAGCTGCGGCTGTCCTGCTCGTACCTGACGCCGGACCAGGTGGTGGCGGGCGTGCGGAGGCTCGCCCGGTTCGTCGCGGAGCGCACGGCCCAGGAGAGTTGACGGCTCGGAGGAGCTGACAGGGCAGCGCCGAAGGGGGCCCGGCGAACGATGCCGGGCCCCCCTTCGGCGCTGCCTTGCTCGGTGCCGCCCTGCTCGCCGCTGCCTTGCGCCCGGTGGTTCCTTGCCCGGCGCAAGGCAGCGCCGGAGGTGTCAGCGGATGCGGCGGGCGAACAGGCGGGCGGCCCAGGCGACCGCGAGGGCCGTCATCAGGGCGGTCAGCAGCAGGCCGCGCCAGACCTCGGGGGCGTCCAGGTGGCCGGCGAACAGGGCGCGCATGCCCTCGACGCCCCAGTAGCAGGGGTTCCAGGACGCGGCGGTGCGCAGCCAGGCCGGGGCGAGGGCGATCGGCAGCAGGGTGCCGGAGAGCAGCGCCAGTGGCTGCGCGATGGTGTTGACGACGGGGCCGAGCGCGGCGTCGGTGGGCACCAGCAGCGCGAGCCCGTAGGAGACCGAGGACGCCATCAGGGCCATCAGTGCGAGCAGGGCCATGGCGAGCAGCAGGTCGGTGAGGCCGACGGTCAGTCCGAACGGGATGGCCAGGACGGCGATCAGCAGGGACTGGACGAGCAGCGCGGTGGTCTCCCGCAGGGCGCGGCCGAGCAGCAGCGCGACCCGGCTGACGGGCGTGACCCTGGACCGTTCGATGATGCCGGCGTGGAGTTCGCCGAGCAGGGTGAAGCCGGTGAACAGGCCGCCCATCACGGCCAGGGCGGACAGCAGGCCGGGCACGTAGATTCGGTAGGCGTCGGCGGTGCTGTGCGCGCCGGACGCGGCCAGAGCGGAGGTCAGCAGCGGGGCGAACAGCAGCAGGTAGCACAGGGGTTGGAGCAGTCCGACGGCCAGCCACGCGGGTGAGCGGGCCATCAGGAGCAGTTGGCGCTGGTAGACCAGCCAGGTGTCGCGGGCGAGCTTCACGGGTTCCTCGGGGGCGTCGGCGTCGGGGAGGCGAAAGTGAACTGACGAACCGTCAGGTGTGCACCAGCGGGCGGCCGGTGAGGGCGAGGAACACGTCGTCCAGGCTGGGGCGCTGCAGTTGGACGTGGTCCGGCTCCAGGCCGGTGGCGGCCAGCGCGCGCAGCAGCTGTGGGATCGCGGTGGCCGCGGAGTCCACGTGCAGCCGCAGCCCGTCCTCCTCGGGCAGCGCCTCCAGGCGTCGCACGCAGGGGAGTTCGGCGAGGATGTGGGCGGCGCGGGCGGTGTCCTCGGCGCGGGGCAGGCCGATGGTGACGGCGTCGCCGGAGATCTCCTGCTTGAGCTGTTCGGGGGTGCCCTCGGTGACGATGCCGCCGTGGTCGACGATGCCGATCCGGTCGCACAGGGCGTCGGCCTCGTCCAGGTAGTGGGTGGTGATCAGCACCGTCATGCCCTGCTCGCGCAGCCGGCGGACCTCCGTCCAGACCTGGGCGCGGCTGCGCGGGTCGAGGCCGACGGTGGGCTCGTCCAGGAACAGCACCCTGGGGCGGTGGACGACGCCGAGAGCGAGGTCGAGGCGGCGGCGCTGGCCGCCGGAGTACGTCTTGCAGGGGCGGTCGCCGAACTCGGCGAGGTCGAAGGCCGTCAGGCCCTGCTCGGCGCGTTGCAGGGCCTCGGCCTTGCCGATGCCGTACATCCGGGCCTGCAGGACGAGTTCCTCGCGGGCGGTGGCGTGGTCGGTGGTGCCGCCGCCCTGGGCGACGTAGCCGATCCGGCGGCGGACCTCGCCGGGTTCGGCGCGCAGGTCGGCGCCGGCCACGGTGGCCTCGCCGCCGTCGGGCGGCAACAGGGTGGCGAGCATGCGCAGCGTGGTGGTCTTGCCGGCGCCGTTCGGGCCGAGGAGGCCGTAGATCTCGCCCTCCGCGACGTCGAGGTCGATGCCGCGCACCGCGTCGACGGTGGCGGCGCCGCGGCGGGGCCGGAAGGACTTGCGCAGCCCCTTGGTCACGATCAACCCGGACTCCTGTGCTGGTCGGTGAATGCGGATGCGATGGATGCGAGTGCGAGTGCGAGCGCGGATGCGGATGCGGATGCGCACGCGGTGGGACGGGTGTGGCGCAGGTGGTGGGGGCGGCAGCGCGCAGGTGGTGGCGCGGGTGGCGGTGCGGGCAGGCCGGGGGATGTCGGAGCAGACCCTAGGGCCCCACCCCGCCCGGCCACAATGGTCTGGACCAGGTGGTGGACCTGGTGCTCAGTGCGGTGCGCGGGCGAACCGCTCCAGCCGTTCAACCGCTGCCACCGCGCCGCCACCCGCCAGGAGTTGGCGTCCGAGCAGCTCGGCGGCGGTGCGGAACGAGGGGTCGTCGAGAACGGAGCGCAGCGCCGCGTGCAGCTGCTCGGGGCCGGCGGTGGCGAAGTCGACATGGACGGCCGCACCGAGGGCGGCCAGCCGTCCGGCCGTGACCGGCTGGTCGTGGCGGATCGGGGCGACCACCAACGGCCGCCCGTGGACGAGGGATTCGGCCACGGTGTTCATCCCGCCGTGGCACAGTACGGCGTCCACCGCCCCGCGCTCAAGCAGTTCCAGCACCGGAACGCGTTCACCGGCCACCGCGTCCGCCGGCAGCCCGGCCACCGCCGGGCCCGCCACCACGGCCTGGACGTCCGGGAGTTCGGCGAGCGCGCCGGCCGCCCGGCGCAGGAAGTCGTCCGCCACCTCGGCGGACAGGGTGCCCAGACTGACCAGCACCCGGCGACGGTCCGGATCCAACCTCTCCCAGGGGAAGGCGAGTTCGGTGCGGTCCGCGAGCAGGGGTCCGACCAGGGCGTACTCGGCGGGCACCCGGTCGAGCCCGGCCAGCTCCCGGCAGGTCGGGGCGATCACCAGGCCGGGGGAGAAGCGCGGGTCGGTGAACTCGTCGGCCGGCAGACCGGCCCGCTCCCACAAGCCGTGCAGCACCCCGTCCCGCCAGGACGTCAACTCGCCGTCGCCGCCCAGCGGATCGCCGATCTCCAGCGAGGACGGCGCGAACGTCGCCCACCGCACACCCGCGCCGTGGGCGGCCAGCGCGCCCGCCGGGCTGTGCTGGTCGACCAGCACCACGTCCGGCCGCCACTGCTCGACCGCCCGGCGTACCGCGCCCAGCGTGAACCTGGTGTGCGGCACCACGAAGCCGTCCCAGAGCGACCGTACCGCTGCCGCCCCGCCCACCGCCTGCTCCCGGAACAACCGGGCGCCGGTGGGGTGCACCAGGGCGTCCGGCCCGAGCACCGGACGCAACGCCGACTCCGGCCCCACCCAGGCGACTTGGTGTCCGCGCGCGGCCCAGGCCAGGGCCAGCGTCCGGGCCGGCAGCAGATGCCCGGCGAGCGGCGGCACCACGATCAGCAGGCGCAGCGAGGCCCCGGGGGGAGTGGATGCGGGCATGGGGGAGTCCTTTCGGGCGGGGAGTCGAGGAGGTCCAACGGCGCGGCAGGCGCCCGGGATCGGCGGGTCGCGCGGAGCGATCTGTGCACATCGTGTGCCAACGAGGGAGAACTGGTACAGACCACAAGGGGGAGTCGGGAAGGAAACGCCGGAGATCCCTTGTGCGGGCCGGTGAGGCGTGGGAATACTAGCCCGCGTGACCGCGCTGGAAGCAGTCGCCGTCCACCTTCCGACCGTCGCCGAACCGATCGAACTGGTCGGAGAACGCCTAGGCCTGACCGATCGTCAGATCAGGCTCTTCCGCCGTTTCCACGGCCTCGACCAGGTCAGGGTGGACCACGACGGAGACCTGACCGATCTGCTCACCGCCGCAGCGAAGGCCCTGGCCCCGCTGTCCGGCAACGAACACCGCGTGAAGTACGTGCTGCACGCGCGCAGCCTGCCGATCGCGGCACCCTATCCGCACAACCCGCTGCACGACGCGCTCGGCCGTCTGGGGCTGACGCACGCCCGTGCCTTCACCATCACCCACCACGCCTGCGCCGGCTCGCTGTTGGCGCTCGACGTGGCCGGTCGGCTGCTGGCGGCAGACCCCGACCCCGAGGCGCTGGCGTTGATCCTGGCGGGCGAGAAGACCTTCACCCGGGACGCCCGCATCGTTCCGGACACCGCCCTCTTCGGCGAAGGGGCGGCGGCCGCTCTGGTACGGGCCGAAGGCGAACGCGACCGCGTGCTGTCCTACGCGGTCGACCAGCACGGCGAGTTCGACGGGCGACTCGCCGACGACCCGGAGCTGCTGGCGCGCTACCAGCGCAGCTACCCGGAGTTGATGGTCGCGGTGATGGAAGCCGCGCTGAACGAAGCCGGCGAGAGCTGGGAGTCGATTCGGCTGCTGCTCCCGCACAGCGTCAACCGGATCTCCTGGCAACGGATCTGCCGCCAGATCGGGTACCCGCCCGACCGGGTGGTGCTGGACAACGTCCCGGCGGTGGGGCACAGCTTCGCCGCCGACATCCTGCTCAACCATCACACCGCCACCGGCCGCGGCCTGCTCCGCCACGGCGACCGCTACCTGGTCGCCGCGTCCGGACTCGGCGCGACCTTCGCCGCCATGGTGCTCCAGCACTGAGGCACACGCCGACCCGGGGGGCGCCCGCCGCCCCCGGACCGGCGCGTCCAGGCGAAGGAGCCGCGCCACCCGCCGCCGCGTGAGCGCCGCCGCACCCGGCCCGCACCACCCGGGCCCCGCCGACAGGGAATCGCCATGACCGACCCCGCCACCGATTCGTCCGCCGTCGATCCGTCCGTCGTTGATTTGTCCGTCGCCGATCCGTCCGCCATCGATCCGTCCGCCCTTGGGGAGGAACCGGGCAGCGGCGACGTCGACCCCGAACTGCGCGGCCGCGCACTCGACGGCATCCTGCTGCTGCTACCCCGCGTCCTCAAGCGCGAGCTGCCCGAAGTCACCGAGAACGCCTGCCTGTTCGACGAAGTCGGCCTCACTTCGGCCGCCACCCTGGAACTCATCCTGGAGCTGGAGGACCACCTCGACGTGCAGATCGACGTCGAGGGCATCGACCAGGACGACCTCCGATCGGTCGGCACCCTGGCCGGCTTCGTCGCCGGACACGTCATCGCCGAGGACTGAGCGTGCGCGTCCGCGGACCGCTGCCCGCCACCACCCTGCCGCGCACCGCCTCCCCGCTGCGCCTGACCACCGCCCGCACCGTCGACCTGACCGGCGACTCCCCGCTCGCCGCCGACCCCGACCTGCGCACCTTCACCGCCGACCTGGCCCGCCCCTACGGTGTGGCCCTCGACGAGGACGCGCTGGCCGGGGCCCGCGGCCAGTCCTACGCCGTGCTCGGAGAACTCGCCGTGCGCGGGCTGGTGGACGCGACCCGGCCGGTCGACCTGCTGGTGCTGGTGTACGCCACGCCCGACGTCCGCCCCGGGCAGTCGGTGGCGACCCAGCTCGCCGGCGTGTGCCCCGGCGATCCGCTGGCCTTCGCCGTCTGCGACGAAGGAGTCGGCGGCACGTTCAGCGCGCTCGGCATCACCGACGCCTACGCCCGCACCGGCGGCGCGCGGCGGGCCCTGCTGATCGTCGCCGAACAGGCCGACCTGCACCACCGGCCGCACCGCCCGGCCCGGCTGCCCGAGCGGCACTCGGCCGCTGCGCTGCTCTGGGAGGCCGACGGGGGAGGCCGCCCGCTCCAGCTGCTGGCGAGCAGCAGCGGGGTGAAGGGCGACCAAGTGGGGGAGGAATTGGCGCGGTTGGCAGCAGGCCTGCCGGTGCGGACGCTGCTGCTGCTCGGCCCAGGACTGGCCGCCGTCCCTGCGCCCCCGGGTGTCGAGGTCCGGCGCGCCCGGCCGGGCAGCCCGTACACCGGGGGCTGGGCCGCGCTCGGCGACGCGCTCGCCGACCTGCGGCTCGCCGGGCGGGCGCTCGCGCTCGCCGACCGGGAACCCGAGACCGGCAGGCTCGACCTGGCCTGCTGGGCACCCGAGACGTCAGAGGCTCCAGAGGCGTTCGAGGTGCCCACGGAGTCTGGGGAGCTCGAGGACTGCGAGGTATTCGAGGAGCCCACGGAGCCTGATGAGGAGCCGGAGGAGATCGAGGAGTCAGAGGCGTTCGAGGAGCCGGAGGAGCCGGTCGGATGAGCGAGATCTGGCTGATCGACACCGACATCAACGCCCAACAGGCGGCCCTGCTAATGGAGTTCATCGATCCGGAGGAGATCGACCGGGCCGCCCGCATTCCCGGCGGCGCGCGCCGCAACCGCTATCTGGCTGCACACGCCGCCGCCCGCCGGCTGACTGCCGCTGCTGCGGGCGCCCCGCCGGAGCGCATCCGCTGGCGGCGCGGCCCGCACGGTCGACCCGAACCCGTCGGCCTGGCAGGTGAGCTGAGCGTCAACCTGAGTACCTCCGGACCGTGGGCGCTGTTTGCCGTCCAGCACCGCGCCGGCGGGGACGGCGAAATCGGCGTGGACCTGGAACCCGTCCCCACCGACCACGCCGCAGCCCGACTCGCCCGGCGCTACTACCCGCCCTCCGAAACCGGTGGCGGCGCAGCCGAGTTCACCAGCAGGTGGACCCGCAAGGAGGCGTACACCAAGGCGTACGGCGGCCGTCTCGCCGACGGGCTGCGCACCCACGTCGGACCGGTCGGCGCCCCCGGCGGCCATGGCGGGTCGTTCCGGGTCGACGGGCCGCTCGGTCCCTGCACCGTCCACGACCTGCCCGCGCCGCCCGGCTTCCGGGCCGCCGTCGCCCGTACCGGCGTCCGGCCGCTCCGGCCGACGCTGCTGACCCACCCGGCGGACTGGAACGACGAGTTCGACGCCAACCGCACTTCCGCCATCTGTCGGCCCGACCGCGAAAGCAGACCATGACCCGCCACCCCGACGACGCCACCCCGCTGCCGACCGCCGCGCCCGGCGTCCAACTCCAGCCCGCCGCCTACGAGAAGCTGCACGAAGCGCTGCGCGGGGCGATCGCCCGACTGGCCGTCGACGAGCCGTTCGAGCGGCTGGTCGTGCCGCCCGTGATCTCCCGCGCCACCATCGAACGGGCCGGCTACGTGGCCTCCTTCCCGCACCTGCTCGGCACCGTGCACAGCTACACCGGCAGCGCCGCCGACTGGCGTCAACTCGCCCCGATGGTCGCGGAGTCCGGACCCTGGCACGCCCAGCAGACGGTGTCCGACCTGGTCCTGCTGCCCGCCGCCTGCTACCCCGTGTACGCCACCCTCACCGGCCAGGACCTCGACCGCCCCGCCCGGTTCAGCGTCGAAGCGCAGTGCTTCCGGCAGGAAGCCACCGCCGAACCCGGCCGGCTGCGCACCTTCCGGATGGCCGAACTCGTCACCGCCGGCACGCCCGCGCACTGCCTGGACTGGCGTGAGCACTGGCTGCAGCGGGTCGCCGACTGGCTGGAGACGCTCGGCCTCAAGCCGTCGATCGACCTGGCCGACGACCCGTTCTTCGGCGGCGGCCGACGCCTCTACCAAGCCGCCCAGCGCGCCCAGGAGTTGAAGTTCGAACTGCGCGTCCCGGTGGCCGAAGGGCTGGTGCAGGCGATCGCCTCCGCCAACATCCACAAGGACCACTTCGGCGAGGCCTTCGCCTTCACCGCCGACGGCGCGCCCGGCCACACCGCCTGCACCGCCTTCGGTCTCGACCGGATCGCTCTGGCCCTGCTGCACGCCCACGGCCCCCGCCCCACCGACTGGCCCGAGGACATCAGAACCGCCCTGAACGGAGATTGACGCACGTGTCCCAACAGCAAGACGTCGTGGTGCAATTCGCAGTCGACACCCCCGAGGCCGAGGGCCCGCTCACCCTCGGCCAGGACAACATGATCCGCTGCCTGCGCCACGACGAACCCTCGCACATGAACAAGCAGGCCACCTGGACCATCCCCGCCACCGCCGACCTTCCGCGCTCGCTCGCCGCTCTGCGCACCCTCGCCGAACGCCACGCCGCCCTGCGCACCGTCTTCCCCGGCCCCGCCGACCGCCAACCCGAGCGCCAACGCGTCCGCAGCGCCGGAGAGTTCACCGTCCGGATGATCGAACTCGAGGACGGCGAGGACCCGGCCGAGTGCGCCGAACGCTACTGCTGGGACGGCCGCCGCCAGGCCTTCGAGCTGGCCGCGGACTTTCCGCTCAGGTTCGGCCTGATCACCCGCCACGGAATTCCCGTGCTGCTCGCCGTGGTCATCTGTCACGCCCAACTCGACGGCGTGGCCACCGGATTGCTGTTTCAGGAGTGGCTGACCCTGGCCGCCGGCGGCACCCTCTCCGCGCCCACCGCTCCGACCCCGATCGAGGTCGCCGAACAGGAGCAGTCCAGCTCCGGGCAGCGCCGCACCCGCGCCGCGCTCCGGCACTGGGAACACATCCTCGCCGACCAGCCCTCCGCCGTGTTCGCCGACGACCGGATCGGCCCCAACGACACCCAGCTGCCCACCCTCGGCGTCCGCTCCACCGCCGGCGCCGCCGCTCTTGCCCGGGCCGCCCAGCGCACCGGAGCCTCCAACTCGGCTGTCCTGCTGGCCTGTTACGCCGCGCTGGCCGCGCACCGGGCCGCCCGCACCACCGTGGTGATGGCCGCACTCTCCGCCAACCGCCACCGCCCCGGCCTCGCCGACCACATCGGCACCCTCGCCCAGGACGCCCTGCTCGCCGTCGACACCGACTGTCCCGACCTCGACACCCTGATCGGCCGCACCCAGGCCCAGGCGCTGTCCGGCTACTGGCACGCCACCTTCGACGCCGAACGCATCTGGCAACTCATCGAGGACGTCGCGCACCGCCGCGGCGCCCGATTCGCCCGCCACGTCGTCGTCAACGACCTCAGCGCCACCGTCCCCGACGCCGTCGCCGCCACCAGGCCCGACCCGCCCACCGACCCCGACCTCGCCTGGTACCCCGCCGAACCCACCCCCACCCGGCTGATGCTCAACATCTGGCGCACCGCCGGCTGCCTCGAATTCACCCTGCACACCCACCCCGACGTCCTCGACCGCGAGGAGACCGAACTCTTCGCGCACGCCCTGCTCCGCCTGCTCGACCTCGCCGGCCGGCGCACCGTCCGCCTCGGCCCGGACGGCGAGCTCGCCGCCCTCACCGGCCTCCCCGTCGGCCGCCGCGACAAGGCGAACTGGCAGCAGATCGGCACCAACTGGATCGACCTGGACGCCGTCGCCGACCTGCTGCGCGCCGCGCTCGGCGCACGGGACGTCGAAGTTCGGTGGGAGGGAGGAGAGTTGACGGCCGAAGTCGACACCGGCGGGAGGACGATCACCCCCGAGCAGGCGCATGCCGCAGTGATGGCCGCGCTGCCCGGGCACGACACCGCGATGGCACCGCACCGCTACGTGCTCAGCTGCCACAGCGACAGCGACAGCAGCAGCGGGAGTGGCGGGAGTGGCGGGAGCGGAAGCGGACGGGACTGACGGCGCTCGGCGGCACCCGGGTGGAGCAGTCTCCCCGCCACCCGGGCGCGTCGCACCCGGACGGCGCGGCACCCCCCGCGAGGATGGGACGCACCACCCGTCGAGACCTACCCTCAGCCGGAGCGCACCATGGAACTCTTCCCGCCCCTGCCCCTGGAGTCCTGGCGGGACACCAAGGAGACCCTGCACCGATTCGCCCAGGTCATCGGCAAGATCCGGCTGGCCGGCAGCCCCCGCCGCAACCACTGGTGGAACGTGCCCTTCCACCTCACCGGACGCGGCATCACCACCCGCCCGACCGGCCCCACCCGCGGCGGCGACGCCTTCACCATCGACTTCGACTTCACCGACCACCGGCTGTACATCCGCACCCTCGACGGCGCCGAGGACTCCTTCCCGCTGACCGGCCGCTCCGTCGGCGACTTCTACCGCGACACCCTGCGGGCCCTCATCCACCTCGACATCGACATCGTGCCCGAGCACCCCCACCCGTTCGACCTGCCCGACTCGCACCGCCCGTTCGCCGACGACAACGAGCACCGCAGCTACGACCCGGCCGCCGTCACCACCTACTGGCACATCCTCAGCCAGGTCGGCCTGTTGCTGGAGCAGTACTCCGCCGGCTACTCCGGCAAGACCAGTCCTGTGCACCACTTCTGGCACACCTTCGACATCGCCGTCACCCGCTTCTCCGACCGGGAGATCGACCAGCCGGCCGCCGACCCCGTCACCCGCGAGGCCTACTCCCGCGAAGTCATCAGCGCCGGCTTCTGGTTCGGCGACGACAAGGTTCCCGAGCCCGCGTTCTACAGCTACACCGCCCCCGAACCCGCCGACCTCGCCGGCCGTCCCCTGCACCCGGCCGCTGCCTCCTGGACCGCGGGCGGGGGCAGCCACCTCGCCCTCCTGAAGTACCAGGACGTCCGGACCGCCGACGACCCGTGGGGGACCGCGCTCGAATTCCTCGAGTCGGCCTACCGCGCGGGTGCCGACCTGGCCGGCTGGGGACGCCGACGCGAATGCCCGGGCGGCGTCACCGACTCGGTCCTGCGGAAGCCGCCGCCGCTCTAGCCCTGCCGGAAGAACAGCAGGGCGCCGACCCGCAACGGCCCGCGTTCGCCGGAGTCGAGGGCCCGCAGAACGGCACCGTCGGGCGGACGGGCGGACGGGCGGACGGGCAGATGGGCGGGCGGACGGGCGGTCGAGCGGAATCGGATCGTCGATGCCGGGCGCCGACGAATGCCGGACCGTCGTTTCCGGGGCCTCTGCCGGGTACTCAGTAGAAGTGCCGCAGCCGGGGCCAGAGTTGCGACCACGGTTCGACCGGGCCGGCGCACAGCAACACCGGCGCGTGCTGCTCCTCGTTGGCCAGACCGTGCCCGTTGTCGACCCGGGCGACCTCGTGGCAGCCGGTGAAGGCCCGCTCGACCTCCGGATACGGCGCAGGACGGATCAGCAGCACCGGGCCGGTGGCGGAGTCCGGCGGCGGACCCCAGTCCGCGAACGACATGTGACCCGAGTACGGCGCAGGCAGACCGTACGCGCCGCCGTAGCGGGCCAGCGCCCCCGCCTCGCCGTAGTCGACGGCGAACACCACGGCGCGGTCCCGCTGTTCGGCCGGGACCGACGCCCACCCCTCGCCCGCCGCGCGAACCAGCTCCGGCCAGCCCACCTGCTCCGCCGACTCCTTGTACACCCAGGCCACCACCGGGAGTTGACGCGCGGGCAGCACCGGCAGCGTGATCACCGTGTTCAGTGCCGCCGCCAACAGCAACACCCCCACCAGACGCGCCCGGCTGCGCCGCACCGGCCACATTCTGTCCACCGTCGACTGGCACCCGGCCGCGAGCACCAGCAGCAGCGGCGGCAGCGCGTAGTACGGCTTGCCGCCGAGCACCAGCACCAGCGCACACAGCCCCAGGTAGCCGAACACCAGCGGCCGCGCCCAGCGCAGCTCGGGCTCCCGCCACAACCGGCGCAGCCCGCCCAGCCATACCGGCACCAGGACCGGTGACAGGTACAGCAGTTGCATCGGTACGAAGGTCAGCCGGTTGGCCAGGCCGTCCTTGCCGCTGATGCCCGACGCCACCGTCAACTGCGGCCAGCCGTGCCGGGCCTGCCAGTACAGGTTCGGCACGGCCACCAGCACCGCCAGCAGTGCGCCCACCGGAAGCCAACGGCCCTGCAACACCCGGCGGTCGCCCGTGAACCAGATGGCCGGCAGCAGCGCGGCCGCCCACAGCAGCACCAGGTCCTTGTTCAGCAGCGCGACGCCCACCGCCGCGCCGATCGCCACCCACCAGCGACGGTCACCGGTGCGCAGCAGCCGCAGCACCAGCACGCCGATGCCCGACCAGGCGAACAGGTCGAAGCCGGCGGTGGACAGCATGTGGCCCAGCGCCAGCACCATCGCCGACACCGCCGCACCCGCCGCCGCCAGCACCTGGCCGCCCCGGCGCGCCCCCAACTCCCGTGCGGCGAGAGCGATCAGGACGATCGTCGCGGCGCACATCAGCACCGCGACCACCCGCAGCCCCGCCGGACTCTCGCCGAACAGCGAGGTGGACAGTCGCGCCAACAGCGGTGTCAGTGGCGGCTGATCGTCATAGCCCCACGCCAAGTGGTGTCCGGCGGCCAGGAAGTAGAGCTCGTCACGGTGAAATCCGTACCGTCCGAGCAGCGCCGACTGGAGCATCACGACGCCCGCCACGACGGCGAGCACCGGCCCCCACGCGAACCGCGAAAGCGCGGCGGGCACGCCGAAGCCGGCGGCCCCATTCCCCCGAATGTCCATGCGGGGAGTGTGCCAGACGCAGCGGGACGCGCCACCGCGTGGACCCGGAAAACCTTCGGCAGGAAACGGCAGTTGAGGGACGGCGGACGACTGTTCGGCGGCGGCCGCCCAGTAGGCTCGGGCGCTGTGAACGGTACCCCGCACCCCAGCGACCTGCCCATCTCCGCCGGCGCAGGCACCGGCACCGGCGCAGACGCAGGCACCGGCGACGCGGAGTCGGCCGCGGTCGTGGGGCCGGGCGTCGTGGGGACGACCGCGGGGCAGGGCAGGCTTGCGGCGGGCCTCGGCGGGTCGGCCGCGGACCTGGCCGCGCTCGCCGGGCTGGCCACCGAGACGCGGCGGCCCGAGCACGCGGACATCGACCTGCTGCCGACCCTGGAGATCGCCCGGCTGATGAACGCCGAGGACCGCACCGTCCCCGGCGCCGTCGCCGCCGAACTCCCCGCGATCGCCGCTGCCGTCGACGCGATCGCCGAACGGATGGGCCGCGGCGGCCGGTTGATCCACGCCGGCGCCGGAACCGCGGGCCGACTCGGCGTCCTCGACGCCGCCGAATGCCCGCCCACCTTCAACACCGCGCCCGGCGAGATCGTCGCCCTGATCGCCGGCGGCCCCGCCGCGTTCACCGCCGCCGTCGAGAACGCCGAGGACAACCGCAGCGCCGCCGTCGCCGACCTCGACGCCCTGCACCTCACCCCCGCCGACACCGTGGTCGGCATCTCCGCGTCCGGCCGAACCCCCTACGCCGTCGCCGCCGTCGAACACGCCCGCGCCCTCGGCGCACTCACCGTGGGCCTGTCCGGCAACCGCAACTCCGCACTGGCCGCCGCCGCCGACCACGGCATCGAGATCGTCACCGGCCCCGAACTGCTCACCGGCTCCACCCGGTTGAAGGCCGGCACCGCCCAGAAGCTGGTCCTCAACATGATCTCGACGATCACCATGATCCGGCTCGGCAAGACCTACGGAAACCTGATGGTCGACCTCCGCGCCACCAACGAGAAACTCCGCGACCGCAGCCGCCGCATCGTCGCCCTCGCCACCGACGCCGAACCCGCCGACGTCGCCGCTGCCCTCGACGCCACCGACGGCAAGGTCAAGGACGCCATCCTGCTGCTGCTCGCCGACGTGGACGCCGCCACCGCGGCCACCCTGCTCGGCCGACACGACGGACGCCTCCGCGACGCGGTACGGGAAGCCCTGAAGAACTGAAGAGGCCGACCAACCGGGCGGCTCCGCCTCAGAGTTGCTGCTCGGCCCAGATGGTCTTGCCGCGCGGGGTGTGCCGGGTTCCCCAGTTCCGGCACAGCTGCGCCACCAGCAGCAGGCCCCGGCCGCCCTCGTCGAAGGTGCGCGCCCGACGCAGGTGCGGGGCCGTGCTGCTGCCGTCCGACACCTCGCAGATCAGCGTCCCTCGGTCGCGGATCAACCGCAGGCCGATCGGCGGCAGCCCGTAGCGGACCGCGTTGGTGACCAGCTCGCTGACCACCAACTCGGTGACGAAACCGGCCTCTTCGAGCCCCCACCCGGCGAGCGTCGCCGCCGTCAGCTTGCGGGCCCGTGCCACCTCCGCCGGGTCGCGCCGCAACTCCCAGCCGGCCACGTCCTGTTCGTGCAGCGCCCGGGTACGGGCCAGTAGCAGCGCCACATCATCGCTGGGCGCGTCCGAGCCCAGCGTCACGGACAGCACCCGGTCGCACAGCTCCTCCAGCGAATCCGCGGGCTCGGCCAGCGCCGAAGCCAGCCCGTCCAGGCCCAGCGCCGGATCGCCGCGCAACTCCGAGGCCCGCAGCAGGCCGTCCGTGTACAGCGCCAGCACGCTGCCCTCCGGGATCGCCAACTCGGTGGCCTCGAAAGGCAGTCCACCCAGGCCGAGCGGCGGGCCCGCAGGCAGTGCCGGGAACGTCACCGCGCCGTCCGGGCCGACCAGCACCGGGCCCGGGTGGCCGGCCCGGGCCATCGTGCACGTCCGCCCCACCGGGTCGTACACCGCGTACAGGCAAGTCGCCCCCACGCTGCCGCCCGCCCAGGCCGCGCCGCCGTCCGGCAGCTCGTCCAGATCCACCCGCAGCACCAAGTCGTCCAGGTGGGTGAGGAGTTCGTCCGGCGGAATGTCGATGTCCGCCAGCGTCCGCACCGCTATCCGCAGCCGGCCCATCGCCGCCGCCGCAGGCACCCCGTGCCCCACCACGTCGCCCACCACCAGCGCCACCCGGGCGCCGGACAGCGCGATCACGTCGAACCAGTCGCCGCCCACCCCGTCCCGGCCATTCACCGGCAGATAGCGGAACGCCACCTCCACCGCCGCCTGCCGGGGCGTCCGGGCCGGCAGCAGCGAACGCTGCAACGCCAGCGCGGTGTCCCGCTGCTGGGTGAACTGGCGGGCGTTGTCCACGGACAGCGCCGCCCGCGCCGCCAACTCCGTGGCCAGCACCAGATCGTCGTCGTCGAACGGCTCCGGCGAACGGTGCCGCAGGAAGATCGCCACGCCCAGCGTCACCCCGCGGGCCGTCAACGGCACCAGCAGCAACGAATGGATCCCGAACTCCGCCGCCGACTCGCGCCGCCGCGGCTCCCGTTCGATCCAACTGCGCAGCTTCGGATCCCGGACATCCGTCCGCACCGGTCGACCCGAAGCCAGCACCTGCGCCATCGGCGACTCGGGCAGGATCACGTCACGCGACCCCACCTCCACCGCCGCCTCCGGACAACCCGGCAGCACCGACTGCTGCGCCACCCGGTTGAACACCAGGCCCGCATTGGACGGCGGAGCGCCGCCGAACACCGGTTCCAGCAGGTCGACACCGACGAAGTCCGCGAAGTCCTCCGTTCCGACATCCGCCAACTCCTGGGCGGTGCGCTGGACTTCGAGGGTCGAACCGATCCGCAGGCCGGCCGCGCCGAGCATGGCCAGCCGGCGCCGGGCCAGATCCTCCGGATGGGTCGTCCGGTCGGGCACCTCGGTGATCACCGGCGGCGGGTCGGCTCCCAGCGGCTGCAACGGCTGCGCGGACACCACCCAGGTCGGCTCGGCGCCCTCCGTCCGCACCGGGACCATCGCCAACTCCACCGCCACCGGATCGCGCTCCGCGCGGTTCAGCCGAACCATGCCGGTGAACGGCTCGCCCCGAACCACCGCGCGCAGCACGGCGATCGGCGGGTCACCGGCCAGCAGGGCGAACGCGGAACGGCCCAGCACCCGGTCCGGCGAGAACCCCGACATGCGCTCGGCCGCCGCCGACCATCCCGTGATCGAGCCGGCGCCGTCCACCGTCACAGTGGCCGCACGGCCCGGTACCCGTGTCGCCATGTCCGCACATTCCCCTTCGGAGCAGCAACCCCCAGGCCATGCCTTCAGCATCGCTCCGCGACGCAGACGCCTCAAACCGCCACGCCGAGCAGCGCCATCCGGCGGCGGATTAGGTCATATGTTCGAGTGGTGTGGGGGTGGACGGCACTGTGCGGGGGAGGGGGCGGTGGCGCGGTCGTCGTGAGGGCGGGTGGCCGGGTGTGCGGGCCGGATCGGGTCGGGTGCCCGGTGGTGGGGGCGGGCGTGCGGCGGTGGTCGATTCGGTGGCTGGACTGGGCTGGGCTGGACTGGGCCGGGGTGGAGTGGAACCGGGGCGTGGCGGCGGACGGTTCGGTGGCCGGGGCGGGGTGGGGTTGCCGGGTCGGGGCAGTCGGGCCCGGTGCGCGGTGGGTGCACGATGGGTGCACGGGGAGGGTGCTCGGCGGATCCGGCGGGTGTGAGGACCCGGTACGCTGCCGCGCATGAACGGCGGTGGCGGGAGCGAACGGGAGGCCGACGTACTGGCCGCGCTCGCCGAGCTGGACCGGATCGAACGCGCCCGGGCCGACCGGATCGGGGTGCTCGACACCCGGCGCACGCTGCGCGCCGTCGCGGAGCGGGCCCGCGCCGAGTACGGGTTCGAACTCGGCCTCGGCGGGCTGGTGGAAGGCCGGGACCTGGTGCTGCGGGCCTGGTCGGGGACGCTCCACAGCACCCTGCACGACCTGCGGATCCCGCTCGGGCTCGGCCTCGGCGGCCGGGTGGTGGCCGTTGGCAGCGCGGTCGTGGTCCCCGACTACTACCGCTCCAGCCGGATCACCCACGACTTCGACCAGCAGGTCGGCAGCGAAGCCGTCACCGGCATGGTCGGCCTCCCGATCGGCACCGGCCCCGCCCGGGGCGTTCTCTACGGAGCCATCCGCAGCAGCGGACAGATCGGCGACAGCGCCATCGACGGCCTGACCCGACTCGCCCACCTCGCCACCCTCGCCGTCGATGTCGCCGACGGAGCCGCCACCCTCGCCGACACCGCTGTCACCGGTGAACGCCGCCGGATCGCCGCCGAACTGCACGACGGCGTCGGCGCCATGCTGTTCGGGATCGGCAGCTCCGTCCGCGACCTGCGCGCCGACACCGCCCACCACCCCGAACTCGCCGACCGCCTGCGCCGCCTCGAACGCGAACTCGGCGACGCCGCCGCCACGTTGCGCGCCGCCGTCGCCCGCCTGCACCGCGACCGACCCGGCCCCGCGGACACCGGTCGCAGCGACGGCGACCGCAGCGGCGACCGACTCGCCGCCGACCTCGCCGCGACACTCCGCAGCTTCGAACAACGCACTGGCACGCCCGCCACCTTCGTCCCCATCGGCCCCGTTCCCTGCCTGGACCCCGAACGTGCCGACCTGCTGCGCCGCACCGTCGCAGAGGGTCTGCTGAACGTCGAGAAACACGCCCGGGCCGACTCGGTCGCCGTCACCCTCACCCACGACCGGCACCGCCTCGACGTGGCTGTCATCGACGACGGACCGGGCCCCGAACCCAACGGGAAACCGCTTTCCGTCCCGTTCGGGAAACCGCTTTCCGGGCCGTTCGGGAAAGCGCTTGCCGCATCCCGCCGGGAACCGTCCTCCGCAAGCCACGGGAAACCGCTTTCCGGACCGAGCGGGAAACCGCTTTCCGCACCCCGTGCCGACCGTACCGCCAGCCGTACCACAGGACGCGTTGCCGACCGCTCCGCCGACCGCCCCGCCGACCGTCGCACCGACCACCCGGCGGGTGCTTCGGCCACCGGCGCCGGCCTGCCCGGTCTGCGCGCCCGGTACGAACGCCTCGGCGGCAGCCTCCACCTGCACAGCGACGAGGACGGCACCACGTTGCGCGGTGAACTCCCGCTCCCCGGGCGTCCGGACTCGTCGACCCTGCTGCCGCACTGACCGGCCGGACCAACCTGACCGTCCTGACGGCCGGCGACGCCACGGGCCCGCCGGCGTCAGAGCAACTGCTCCTGCTGCGCCCGGCGGATCGCCTCCACCCGGTTGCGGGCGCCGAGCTTCTGCATTGCCGTCTGGAGATAGGTCTTGACGGTGTTCCGGGTCAGTCCGAGCTCCTCCGCGATCTCCGGGTTGGTGCGGCCCGTCGCGGCCGATCGGATCACCTCGTACTCGCGGCGGCTGAGCGAAAGCCGGAACAGCCGGGCCTGCAACTGGGCCGGCGCCGACCCGTTCAACCGAGGGTCGAGCACCCGCTGTCCCGCCGCGGCGAGCCGTAGCTGGGCGACCAGATCGGTGTCCGTGACGTCCTTCAGCAGACAGCCGTGCGCACCGGCCGCGAGAGCGGCGGAAAGCGCATTCCGATCCTCGAACGCGGTGAACAGCACCACCCGGGCATCCGGCGCAGCCGCTCGCAGCAGCGGTACCGTCCGGGAGCCCGGCAGGTCCGGCAGCCGCAGATCCAGCAGCACCACGTCCGGACGCAGCGTCGCCGCCAGTGCCACGCCCTCGCGCGCCGTCCGGGCCGAGCCGACCACGGACACGTCCTCGGCCCGCCGAATCAGCGCGGACACGCCGTCGCACACCACTGGATGGTCGTCGACCACCAGGACCCGTACGGTACGACCAGTGGAGCCATCCGCCATTCGAGCGAACTCTCCTCTCCAGGTGGGGGGACCGCAGGCCTGCGGCCAGCGGAAATATTGGGTGCGACGGTAACTGAACGCAGAGGGGTCAGGCCATGGGCTCAGCCGAGAACGTCGATAACAATGAGCAACTGTCGTCCCGGCCGGGCGACGGCCCAGCCTCCAGCACGGAACCCGGCACGGACTCCGGCGCGGATCCCGGGACGGACTTCGGGCCGGTGACGCAGCTGGACCGCGCCGCGTCGGTGGCCAACTTCCGCGCCGCCCGCGAGGTGCTGTGGCAGCACGCCACCGACTACGACACCGCGTACCGCACCTTCCAATGGCCGGAGTTGGGCGAGTTCAACTGGGCCCTGGACCACTTCGACCCGATGGCGCGCGGCAACGACCGCCCCGCGCTGTGGGTGGTCGAGGCCGACGGCAGCGAGCGCGTCCACACCTTCGACCAGCTCGCCCGCCGCTCCGACCAGGTCGCCAACCACCTGCGCGAACTCGGCCTCGGGCGCGGCGACCGCGTCCTGGTGATGCTCGGCAACGTCAGCGAACTGTGGGAGGTGATGCTCGGCGCAATCAAGCTCGGCGTGGTGCTGATCCCCGCGACCCTGCTGCTGTCCGCGGAGGACCTCGCCGACCGCCTGGAACGCGGCGAGGTGCGTGCCGTGATCGCCGCCGCCGAGGTCGCCGACCGCTTCGCCGGCCTCCCCGGCGCCCCGCTGCGCATCGCCGTCGGCGCGACCGGCGACAGCGGTGAAGTCCCGGAGGGCTGGCACGACTACGGCCAGGTCGACGCCGCCGCCGAGGAGTTCACCCCGGAGGGTGTCACGCTCGCCGACGACCCGCTGCTGCTGTACTTCACCTCCGGGACCACCTCCAAGCCGAAGCTGGTCGAGCACACCCACGCCTCGTACCCGGTCGGCCACCTGTCCACCATGTACTGGATCGGGCTGCGCCCCGGCGACGTGCACCTCAACATCTCCTCGCCGGGCTGGGCCAAGCACGCCTGGAGCAATCTGTTCGCGCCGTGGAACGCCGAGGCCACCGTCCTGGTCTTCAACTACGGCCGGTTCGACGCCGAGCAGCTGCTGGACGTGATCGCCCGCTGTCGGGTCACCACCATGTGCGCCCCGCCGACCGTCTGGCGGATGCTGATCCAGGCCGACCTGGGCTCGCACCGCACCGAACTGCGCGAACTCGTCGGCGCCGGCGAACCGTTGAACCCCGAGGTGATCGAACAGGTCCGCGCCGCCTGGGGTTTGACCATCCGGGACGGCTTCGGCCAGACCGAGACCACCTGCCAGATCGGCAACAGCCCCGGCCAGCCCGTCAAGCCCGGCTCGATGGGACGGCCGCTCCCCGGCTACCGCGTCGCCCTCCTCGACGTGGACGGAAAGCCCGGCGACGAGGGTGAGTTGAGCCTCGACCTGGCCCACCGCCCGCTCGGCCTGATGCGCGGCTACCGCGGCGACCCCGAGCGCACCGCCGACGCCATGCGCGACGGCTACTACCGCACCGGCGACGTCGCCGCACAGGACGCCGACGGCTGGATCACCTACGTCGGCCGCGCCGACGACGTGTTCAAGGCCAGCGACTACCGGATCTCCCCGTTCGAGCTGGAGAGCGTCCTGATCGAACACCCCGCCGTCGCCGAAGCCGCCGTCGTCCCCTCTCCCGACCCGCTGCGCCTGGCCGTCCCCAAGGCGTACGTGGTGCTGGTCGACGGCCGCACTCCCAGTGCCGAACTCGCCCGCGACATCCTCAAGTTCACCCGGGAGAAGCTCAGCGCCTACAAGCGGATCCGCCGCCTCGAGTTCGCCGACCTGCCGAAGACCATCTCCGGCAAGATCCGCCGCGTGGAACTGCGCACCCACGAGGCGGAGCGCGTCGGGGACCGCAACCCCAACGAGTACCTGGACAGCGACTTCCCGGAACTCCGCCAGGGCTGACGCTTCGCCGGCCCCAACGGCGCCGGACATTGGTGCCGTGGTGCCGTGGTGCCGTGGTGCCGTGGTGCCGTGGTGCCGTGGTGCCGTGGTGCCGTGATGTCGTGAGGCCGTGGGGCGGGCAGCACGGCGCGAGCATGCACGTCGACAGAGGGTCGACAAAGAGTGGAGCGCCCGGCCGTAGTCAGGCCGAGCGCTCCACCGTTATGCCGTCACCTTCAGCTGCGGCTTGCCCGCATCCGGGCCCAGGCCGCGAATTCGTCTGCGACCGGGTAGTCGGTCTCCACCTGACCGAGGAGCTCTTCAAGCTCCTCCGGCGAGGCGTCATCGACTCGCAGGAGAGTCCTGGCCCAGCCGATCGGGCGGTCCCGGTGGAAGTCGAAGGACGGGTCCAGGAACTCGGCCAGCAACTCCTCGCGGTCCAGCAGTCGCTTCATGGTCGGAATGGTCTCTTCCCCGAGAATCGAGGCCAGCGCCACGCCCGACGCGTCCGGATCCACCGGCCCGCCGTACGTCCAACTGGGATCGAGCGGACCAAAATCCCTGGCATACGCCGCAGGGGGCTTGACCGCCCAGCGGATCAGCGCGGACGAGGAGGTCGGGTTCTGTTGGCGGGCCCGCTCCCAGTTCCTGCGCTGCGACCAACCCCAGGCGGACGACGGCACGATCGAGGCGCGAACGGAGAAAACCTCCGACTCGCGATCGAGCCGCATGTCAACGAATTCGACAAGAGCGCAGTCGCCCCTGCTCGAAGTCAACCTGAAGGCCGGCCCGTCGCCGACCATCCCTGACTCTTCGGCAACCTTGCCCACATGCTTTTTGATCCACCTTGAAAGGCTAATCATTGGAACTTTCCATTCTTTTGGCTAGGCGGCCAGGTCGAACATTTCCTTCGCGAATTGGGTGACCACGGCGGTGCCGCCGGCAACCGTCCCCACCGCGATGTCCTCCGGGGCTGTGACCACGATTCCGGCAATCACCAGAACGCCGCCGGGAATCAGCAAGTACGACATGTCGACACCATCGGTCGCCATCGGCGTTGTGCCGAGGCCGGGCTGATGCGCGGTCTTAGGATACTTGCCCGGGGCCGGGCCGGGGAGCGCGGTGGGAACGCGAGTCGTCTGCGACTGCTGCGCGGACCCGCCGGAGGGGTTGTTCTTGGGAATCCGCTTGTCGTTGGGCTTCCCGTAGATTATCGCCCCTTCGGCCGGGCCGGCCACCACATTCCCGTCCGGAACGCTGTACGGACCGCCGATCGCCCAGCCGAGAACAGCCTTCTTACCATCCTGGCGGAGTTTGTCGACATACCACTGGGCCTCGGGGACGGCCTTGTCGGCAACTCCTACAGACTTGACCTCCCAGACCCAGTAGACATCACTTTCGGGGTCATATCCGACAATGTCGGCCTCGCCGTTCCTCCCGCACGGGTTCTGCAGGTCGGGCATGCACTCCTTGTGGGCGTCGTGGATCGGAACGTTCTCCTCCACCTTGAAATTTTTGGCACCCATTTTCTTCGCCTGCTGAAGAATCTCTCCGGCCGCCACCTTCTGTGCATTGTTGTGCGCGGTCGTTCGATCCATCGGGTGCGTGTTGGTGGCGGCGGCCGCCAGCGCTTCGACGATCTCTTCGAGATCAAAGGCGAGCTGTTCGGCCTTCTTGAACAGATCGCCGATGGAGCGCCCGGTGGGGTCGCTGAGGGTGAGGGGGTTGTTGTCGCCGTAGGTGTAGCCGGCCAGGGACTGGGGGTCGGTGGCGGTCAGCAGGGGGTCGACGCTGATGAAGCGTCCGGTGGTGGGGTCGTAGTCGCGGGCTCCGAGGTGGGTGAGGCCGGTGGGTTCGGTGGTACCGCCGACGAAGCCGCGGGTGCCGGCCCAGGTGGTGGGGGCGGTGCCGCGGGTGGCGCCGAACGGGAGCGAGCGGCGCTGGTTCAGCGCGCCGGTGGTGGCGTCGATGCCGACCATGGCGGTGCTGTGGTGGTCGGTGGTCTGGAAGGTGACCTTGTTGTCGTCGGTGCGGACCGCAGTGGATCCGCTGAGGGAGTAGTAGCGGGTGGCGGTGGCCTTGGCCGCGCCCTTGACCAGCTTGAGCTCGGTGGCGCCGAGGTAGAGCGTCCAGCTCTCGGCGGCCGGGGCCGCGGTGTCGAGGGTGTGGCCGATCAGGCGGTTGCCGCCGGCGTCGTAGAGGTAGTCGGTGGTGGTGGTGCCCGTGGTGGAGCCCGCGCTCTTGGCGACGGCGACGTCCTGGGCGAGCTTGCCCTCGTTGTTCCAGGTCAGCGTCTGGTCGCTGGTCTGGTTCGCGGCGGGCTTGAGGCTGCGGCCGGTGGTGTTGCCCGCGCTGTCGTAGCCGTAGGTCTCGACGACCGGGGTGCCGACGCCGCCGGTGGTGGTGCTGGTGGAGACGAGGCTGTGCGGCCGGGCCTCGGTGGCGGCGGGGTAGGTGTAGGTGGTGGTGGCGTCCTGTCCGGTGTTGCCGCCGGTGTCGTGGCGGGTCTCGGTGGCCCGGGTGCCGTTGGTGTTGTAGGTCCAGCTGGTCCAGTAGGGGGCGGGGCCGCCGAGCTGGGTGCCGTTCGGCGCCGTGCAGCTGCCGGTGTTGGGCGTGTAGGCCTCGGTCAGGCGGGCCAGGTAGTCGTAGCCGAAGCACTGGCGGTCGGTGCCGGCCGCGGAGGTTTCGGTGACGGAGGTGACGTTGCCGGTCTGGTCGTAGGTGTAGGCGGCGGCCCGGGCCGGGGTGGCGATGCCGTACTGGTCGGTGCGGCTGGAGGCCAGGCGCTGGGTGCCCCACTCGTAGGAGTTGGTGACGTAGACCTGCTTGTTGGCAGTGCCGTTGGAGAGCGTGGTCTGCAGCGGCTTGCCGGTGAGGCTGTAGGTCTGCCCGGTCTGGTAGGTGCTCGTGCCGCCGACGGCGGTGAGCCGGTGCAGGCCGTCGTAGGTGTAGGTGACGCTCTCGCCGCCGAGGTTGCCGGCGGCCGGGTAGGCGAAGGACCCGATCTGGCCGTCGAGTCGGTAGATGGTGCCCGCGACGTAGGTGCCGGCAAGGGCCTCCTGGCCGGGGACGGACGGAATGGTGGTGGTGGTGCGGGTCGGGCGGGCGAGGGTGTCGAAGAACGTGTACGCGGTCTTGTACTCGTACGTCGTGCCGTTCACCGTGCTGTAGCGCGAACTGCTGGACAGCTGGCCCTTGTTGTTGGCCGGGTCCCAGGCCTGGGAGGTCAGCAGCGGACCGGTCGCCGAACCGTCACGGGTCTCCACCAGCCGCGACATGTTGTCGTACACCGAGGCGATGGTCTTGCCGCGCCCGTCGGTGCTGCTGGTCAACTCGTTGCGGTCGCTGTACGTCTTGACGGTGGTCCCGCTGTCGGGATCGACGGCCTTGACCAGTCGGCCGCGCTGGTCGTAGGTCCAGGTCCAGACGGTGCCGGCCGGGTCGGTCAGCTTGGTGAGGTTGCCGGCCGGGTCGTACCCGTAGGCGGTGCTGTCGTAGGCGCCGGTGGGCGTCGCGGACTTGTACTGGCGCAGCTCGGTGGTGTGTCCGGCCGCGTCGGTGACGGTGGTGGTGGGGGTGCCGCCGGTGGGCGGGGTGACGGTGATCCGGTCGCCGTTGTACTCGGTGAGCGTGGTGGTCAGCGGGGTGCCGACGCCGTTGCCCGCCAGCACGGTGGACTTGACGACCCGTCCGAGGCCGTCGAACTCCTGCTTGGTCTGGGTCTCGACACCGGTGGTGTCGTCGACGCTGCGCAGGGTGCCCGAGGGGGCGCCGGCGGCGTAGTAGGAGGCGTAGGACTTGGCGGCCTGGCCGCGCTCGTCGTAGAAGGTGTCGGTCAGGATCCGGCCGCCGTCGGGACCCGGTGCCTGGGTCTGGCGGACGCGGGAGAAGCCGTCGTAGAGGGCGTAGGCGGTCTGCTGGGAGCTGTCTTCGTTGAGTGTCTTGGTCGTGACGACGGTGATCTGGCCGTCGACGACGGTGTAGGTGTACTCCTTGTCGGGGGTCAGGCCGTTGGCCTTGGAGCGGTCGGGCTGCCAGACCTTCAGGGTGCGGCCGAGTGCGTCGTAGGTGACGTCGGTGCGGCGGTTGTTGGCGTCGATGGTGTCAGCCGGCCGGCCGCGCAGCAGGTCGTAGTCGGTGGTCGTGGTCTGGGCGGTGGCCGCGTTGCCGACCGTGGCGGGCGGCGTGGTGATCGTGGACTTGGTCGGGCGGCCGGTGGCCGGGGTGTACTCGGTGCTGGTGGGCTGGGGGTTGGGCAGGGCGGTCGTGACGGGGTTGCCCGCGCCCGTGGTGTCGAACACGGTGGACGAGGCCAGCAGCGTGGTGACCAGGTCCCGGCCGTACACGTCGTAGGTGGCCGAGGTGTCGAGGTAGGTGGCGCTGGTGCCGGTGACCGACTTCAACGCGTGGGTGAGGGTGATGTCGCCCTTGACGGGTGCGGCGCCGTAGGCCTGGCCGTCGAAGTGGTAGCGGGCGTCGGACAGGACGGCGGAGGTGCCGTCGGCCTTGGTGGTGCGGTCGACGTTCGCCGAGCAGTTCGCGGCGACGATCTCCTTGCGGATCACGCCGGTGAGGATCCAGGCGCCGGTGTTGTCGGCGTACGTGGTGCGGGTGCACTTGTCGTCGGTGGCATCCGCGACGTTGCCGAGGTTCTCCACCGTGACCGGGCGGCCGTAGCCGTCGTAGGTGGTGTTGGTGCGGATCTCGCGCCAGCTGTTCCCCGCGCCCTTGTCGAGCGAGGTGAAGGTGCGGCTGGTGGCGGTGCCGATGAGGTTGGCGGTGGTGGTGCCCCAGTCGCGGACGCGCTCGGCGGTCTGCTTCTTCCACGGGGTGGTGACGGTCTTTCCGAGAACCACGCCGCCAGGCTTGTCGTACTGCTCGACGCGGAATTCGACGCCGGCCCAGGCGTTGTCGTCGGTCAGGACGGTGCCCTGGCCGTCGTTGACGGTGACGGTGCGCTTGCCGTTCTTGTCGGACGGGTTGTTGCGGTCGCCGTCCATGCCGCGCAGGAACCAGTGGTCGGCCTGGGTGGACATGGCGGCGTTGCCGCCGGTCTGCACCCGCACCTGCGCGTAGCCGCGCCACTGGGACCAGGTCTTGAGCTTCTCCTTGGTCAGGCCGTCCTCGTCGTCGAAGTGCCAGGCGGCGTCGCCGAGGTAGCTGTAGCGGGTCACCATGTCCGGCGCGCCGCCGGTGCGGTCGGTGCCGATGACCGACTCGACGACGTACTTGTTGAACCACTCGGTGGTGACCGGGGTCTCGTCGGAGGCCTGGTACATCTGCGGGAAGCAGCGGGTGGTGTTCGACTGCGGGGTGGGCAGGCTCGCCCAGTCGCAGGCCGCGGCCGAGTAGTTGACGTCGATCTGCCCGCCGATGTCGTCGGTGATCGTGCCGAGGCGCTGCTTGATGAAGGGGGCGCGGCCGTCGCCGGTCTTGTCGAGGCGGTTGGCCATCTGCTTGTAGGCGAGTTTGGTCGCGGGGAGCGTGAC